>JAGVLO010000008.1 GCA_020049775.1 Alphaproteobacteria bacterium
CCGCCATCAGTATATTTTCCGTAGCGCCAACCGATATTTTTTCAAAGCGGATATTTGCGCCTTTCAAACGGCCATCGACCTTGGCGTGGATATAGCCGTCGCGCAGTTCAATCTCTGCGCCCATTTCTTCTAGCGCCTTGAGATGCATGTCAATCGGGCGCGTGCCAATAGCACAACCGCCGGGCAGTGATACTTTAGCTGCACCGTAACGCGCCAAGAGCGGACCCAGCACCAGCACAGATGCACGCATGGTGCGCACCAATTCATACGGCGCGGTAAGGTTGTTGACCTGCGACGCATTCATGGTGAGTACACGCCCGCCGCTGATGCTTCCGGCCTGTACGTCACCCTTGGACTTACCGTTGCTTTCCATGCCCAAATCAACGCCGTGTTGCGCCAGCAGGTTGGCCATGGTCACGATGTCCGCAAGATAGGGGATGTTGGAAAGCGTCAGCGTTTCATCCGTAAGCAGGGCAGCCGCCATCAGCGGCAGGGCAGCGTTCTTTGCCCCACTGATAGGAATAATTCCCTTAAGCGGCGTGCCGCCTATAATGCGGATTTTATCCATGAACGGTTACTTGCGCCCCTTGTCAGGATAGAGCTGCTTGCGCGCTTCTTTGAAGTCTTTGTGAACTTTTTTCAAATCATCGGCCACAGCCTTTTCAGGAGAGCCTTCGGCCATATCCGGCGCCATTTCCATCAATGCGTCAAACGGACCTTTGACTTCGTTGAGTACACCCTTCACGTCACTCTCGTATTTCAATTTCAGCTGGTTCATCACCATGGACTTAACAGCAGATGCCTTGCCTTGGCCCAATGCACCACCAAATTTCCTGATGGCTGCTTCCACTTCGTCGCGCGGTTCTTTAATCTGGTCAAGCTTGGGAGCTACGGCCTTGATGGCATCTGCCATCAGGATAACGGCAATCTCCAGCGTGTCACGATCATTCTGCGGATCATTCTTGGCAACGGACTGGAACGGGTTTTCCATGCCATCCAGACTTTTCCATACCATAGCTGCTGCTTTGCTGGCCAGCAATAGCGCACGGTCTTTGGCGTCCGGCTTTGCCGCCAGCGCCGCATTAATACGGTCAAAGAAGACCTGTTTGTCTTCGCCGGTTTGTGGAAGCAATGTCTCTTTGTAACTTGGTTTAGGCATATTTTTATCCTGCTTTTATCATTTCAACTTTTGGCAACGTTACACCGGTCTGGTGCATATATTTTCCCTTGCGGTCGCCATACGACACTTCGCACATCGATTCACCCTTCAGGAAAAGAAACTGGCACGCGCCTTCATTGGCATAAATCTTTGCCGGCAGCGGCGTGGTATTTGAAAATTCCAGCGTCACATGGCCTTCCCATTCCGGTTCAAGCGGCGTGACATTCACGATGATGCCGCAGCGCGCATACGTGCTTTTGCCCACGCAAATCACCAGCACATCACGCGGGATGCGGAAATATTCCACCGTGCGCGCCAGCGCAAAGCTGTTCGGCGGAATGACGCACACCGGCCCCTGGCGGTCAACGAATCCGTTATTCGCAAATGCCTTCGGGTCAACAGTCGCTGAATCGATGTTGGTGAATATCTTGAACTCATCCGACACGCGCGCGTCATAGCCGTAAGACGACACACCGTAGGAAATCACACCCTCGCGGTTGAGGCTTTCCACAAACGGCTCGATCATTCCCTTTTTCGCCTGTTCGCGAATCCAGCTATCCGGCATGATTCCCATGAGTTTCTCCCTTACCTATCCAGCGATTTTTGATACACACAATTACCGCAGCGCAACAATTGCGCTTTCAAGCCCTGATGTTTTAAAGGCAACCACAGAAAAATCAAAGTGAAAAGCATACGATTTTCCAACATTTTCCCGAGTTCTTGCCCAAGATACTGCCCAAGATACTGATTGCAAGACATTTGCCTTTGCCTGAGTTATCAGCTAACGTAAGGCGTATTTTGTTAAATCTGTTTATTTATGTTTAAAAATCAAATGATTAAATCGTTTCTACGGGTTGCTGGCCCTTGCCTGCTGTTAGCCGCCGCCGCCTGCGTCACCAAAACCAACCAGACCGGCTATGTAAAAGAGGCCGAAATCACCGAGGCTGTCATCATCGGCCAGTCCAGCCGCGACGATGTGCGCGAAAAACTTGGTTCCCCCTCGTCCCAGTCCACATTCGGCACCGAAACATGGTATTATATTTCCGGCCACACCGAGGCCGTGGCGTTTTTCACCCCTGATATTGTCGAGCAGGAAGTTATCCGCGTTGAGTTCAACGACAGCGGCATTGTCAGCGATGTCAAAAAACTAAGCAAAAAAGACGGCAAGGAATTTGACCTCGTCAAGCGCACCACGCCGACCGAAGGCCACTCCATGGGTATCATGGAACAGTTGCTGGGCAATATCGGCCGTTTCAACAGGCAGGAAGAAGCTGGCACGCTAGACACACGCCGCTAGGCTTTAAGCGGCAAATAATTGCGATATATCCTTGAACGACTTGAACTCAAGCGCATTGCCGCTGGGGTCTGTAAAAAACATGGTTGCCTGCTCGCCCACTTCACCGGCAAAACGTATATAGGGTTCTATCACAAATTCTGTATTTGCAGATTTCAGGCGCGCTGAAAGCGCATGCCATTCTTCCCATGGCAGCACAATGCCGAAATGCCGCACCGGCACCTGTTTGCCGTCCACCGCGTTAGCACCCACAACGCTTGTTTCCTCGGGCTTGAGATGCAGCGAAAGCTGGTGTCCGAAAAAATTGAAATCAATCCATTTTTCGCTTTCGCGACCGATGCTGCAACCAAGCATATCTTTGTAAAAGCGGCGCGCTGCTTCCAGATCATGCACCGGAATGGCCAGATGAAACGGATTCATAAAATGTTTCCTTTATTAGCTTTTTGGCTCGGATACATGCAGCACTTCATAAGGGATATACGAATCGCTGAAGGATTTGGGCGCGCTGGCCTTGTCTTTCCACAGGCTGAAACGCACCACTTCCCAGCGGTCGGAATCAAATGCCACCAGATGCATGTAGAGGTTGCTGTCTTTGAGCATTTCCGACTGCGCATCCTTTTCTTTCTGCAGGAATTTATCCATCTTTTCTTCCGGCGCGATACTGTCTATTTCGCGCAGGGCAAAGCCGGGGGTGAGCGCGCGGTTGCCATACGCCATGTGCAGCACAAACCAGCTGCGCACGCGGCAGCGGCTGAAGGTTTCCACCACGCCCTTGAACAAATCATCGAGCAGGAATTTTTGCGCTTCCATCACATCGCGCCACACATAAAACGGCGCGTAGAGCTTGTCTTTTTCGTTATATAAAAATGACTTGTGCACCAGCCCCGCGTGATCGTCGAACAGCTTGCTGCGGGTGCTTACCCGTTCGCGTATCAGGGCCACGTCGTAATTTACGGGCAGCTGTATGGAGTATTGCATCGCGAGCACGGGTAAATCCTGTTTTGCAGATATGTACCAAAGTGGGGATTCTTAAGAATTTATGGTGGAAAATCAAGGTTTGTTTAGGAATACAGGGCAAATTCCCTAATAAAATCAGGTTTTTCAGTTTTCTATTGACTAAAGGGGCGGGGTTTCAGATATTACGCTTCCTTTTTACAATGGCCCCATCATCTAACGGTTAGGATACCGCCCTTTCACGGCGGGAATACGGGTTCGAATCCCGTTGGGGTCACCACTTATAAAACAAGCCCCGCATAGGGCTTTTTTTGTAAGTGGTAATGCCGCTGACAGCATCTTCCTGAGAACTCTCAATTTCTTCGCTTCAGCATTAGTGCCATTGCAGAGTCCCGCACAAACACTCCATCCTCTTCTGAGTAGATAATGGATTTGTGCGGCCAATCATCTTTTCCGCAATCAAACGTGATGCGTATCACCGGATACACTCTATCCTTTCTAACGAAACCAAGCTTTGACCAGCTACCACCGCCAGTGCCAAACGCCGCGTTACCATCTCTAAGCTGCTCAGCCTCAATGCTCTTGATTGGGCATTCCTTGCTATTTTCTAATGTTCCAGAACTAATATGAAGTAAAATGGTCTTGCCAATTTTTTGGTTTGCACGCATCTCCTCGCTACCACTCCAAATATTTCCTGCAGAGCGCGATTCGGTAATCTCCCATTTGCTGTTTTGCATTGCCTTAGGCAGTTCAACTCCTTTTGTATTTGCCTTGGCTTCTGCCCCACCAAAATTAATCGCCAAACACATCAAAAAAATTGTACCTCGATGTGTCAGTAATATCACTTGATAATTCCGCATCTAAAAATCACCATTTCAATGAAAGTGGCATATCTTCTTGCTACCCCCTACCCGCTACCCTGCGCTGTTCAGCGGGTGCAAATGTCATGTGTGCCTGATTATCCTTCAGGGCTTTGAGCAGCGCGTCTGACGTATAATATTCCACGAATTTCTCATCTACATCGAGCATGGCGAGTGGTTTAATGGCAGAGCGCGCCGGAATAAGCTGGCGGCTGAGCAGCCCCCTTCCGGGAGTAAGGTCAACGCTCTGTGAAGACTCGGGGGAAATCTGTTTTGCATCTTCCACCAGTATGCCTAAGGATTTCATGGCACGCCCCTCGCCCGAATTTGCCTGATCTATCATCAGCGTGTCGGTTTTGGAATTACCCGTCAGCGCCTGCTCGGCATACACATAATGCGGCATTTCCCCGCCTGTATTTATCTCTTTTCCCGTCAGGCTGGAGAGCGCGTCCACGAATGCCCGCGTGCTGTCACCTCTGGCCGCACGCAATGCCACCGAATCACGGCCAAGCAACACCTGCGGCACTTCTGTTTGCAGGGGAAGAGTCAGGGAATTTTTAAGTTCAGGCGCGCCGGAAAGATCGCCGAGCGCCGACCTTTTTTCCGGCGGAATGGAATGCAGCGCAAACCATGCCGCGCATGCCTGCATCTGCTTATCGCATTGCTGGACATATTGATCATGATCGGCATCGGAACTAAAAGAAAGTCCTCTCATGCGGGTATTAAATACACGCGCCAGAATAGGCATAATCACCTCCTGTTTTTGCTAAGCAATCTTCCTTAACTTTTCTGTTCCGCCGCCCTCGAGCATGGCGCGCAGCTCAATGCGTTTTGCCTGTGCTTTTTTAAGGCTGGCTTCCTTCACTGGGCCATAACCACGAATCTCGTCCGGCAAAGAGAGTAGCTTTACACACGTATCCATATTGTCTTTACGCAGAGACGCCGCAACCAGCGCGATATCTGCCTCGTAATCGGCAATCAGCTGGCGTTCGGCGCGACGGTCATGGTGATAGCCAAAAATATCCAACGCCGTGCCACGCAGGAATTTGAATTTCGCCAGCAAGCCGAAAGCCGGAAGCATCCACGCACCAAATTCGCGCTTCTTCGGACGGCCCGTGGCGGGGTCTTCCTGCTCCATGATGGGCGGCGCAAGGTTGAAGCGGATTTTATAATCGCCCTGAAACGTCGCCTTCAATTCTTTCATGAAATGACTGTCGGTGAACAGGCGCGCCACTTCATACTCGTCCTTGTAGGCAAGCAGTTTATGGTAATAGCGCGCAACCGCTTCGGTGACGGCAAGCGCCCCCGTTTGCAGCTTTTCCTCAACGGCCTTGATATCTGCAATCTTCGTTGTGTAGCGCTGCGCGTAAGCCGTATTCTGGTAACTAGTCAGGTATGAAACGCGCTTGGCAATGATTTCGTCCAGCGTTTGCGCAACCGTTTCTTCCTGCGCATCACCACGCACATCCGCCATCATTTTCTCAATGCTCTGCGGGTTATGCACGGCCAGACGCCCGAAATTAAAGGCCTTCTTGTTGGAAGCAATGCCCACGCCGTTCAGCTCGATGGCACGCTCGATGCTTTCGCGCGTAAGCGGCACCAGCCCCAGCTGCCACGCATAACCGAGCATGAACACGTTGGTAGCGATTTCGTCACCCATCAGCACCATCGCATAGGAAGACGCGGGTACGAAATACTGGCCGCCCTTGATGGTGGCAGAAAGAATTTCACCCTTCACCTGTTTGCCGTGGAAGTCCACGCGGTTGTTGGTCACAAATTCGGCGACGGGTGTGTTGTCTGTGTTGATAACGGCCTTTGTGCGTTCGGGGTTGAGTGTTTCATGTGCCGTTTTGCCGACAGATGCCACTACATCGCACGCCAGCAGCAAATCCGATCCGCCGGTCGTGATATGGCCGGTGCTGATGTCTTCCAGCCTTCTGGCAAGGCGCACATGCGAAAGCACCTCGCCGCCCTTTTGCGCTAAACCTGTCTGGTCAAGCACACGGCAATGTTTTCCTTCCAGATGCGCGGCCATGCCGAGCAACGCGCCAACCGTGAGTACGCCTGTGCCGCCAATGCCCGTGACCATGATGTTATAGGCCTCTGCGCCCAGCTCCGGCACGGTGGGTTCCGGCAGAGAGCCAAACATGTTTTCTGTGCCTTGCGCCTTGGTCTTGCGCGGCTCGCCGCCGAGTACGGTAACGAAGGACGGACAAAAACCTTTCAGGCAACTGAAGTCCTTGTTGCACATGGACTGGTTGATTGTGCGCTTGCGGCCATATTCGGTCTCCAGCGGCTGCACGGCCATGCAGTTCGACTGTGTGCTGCAATCGCCGCAGCCTTCGCAAACGGCCTTGTTGATGAACAGGCGCTTGGCCGGATCAGGATATTTGCCACGCTTGCGGCGGCGGCGTTTTTCAGCAGCGCAGGTCTGGTCGTAAATAATAATCGTCGTGCCTTGCGTGTCGCGCGCTTCCTTCTGGATCGTTTCCATCCACTGGCGGTGCAGCACGGGAACAACGTCGGGAATATTGCGGCGGTTTTTATAAAGTTCCGGATTTTCTGTTACAATCCAGCATTTGGAAACACCCTCGGCAATCACCTGCTGTGCCACACTATACACGGGCATTTCGCCGTCCACAGCCTGACCGCCCGTCATCGCCACTGCGTCGTTATATAAAATCTTGTAAGTAATATTCACCTTCGCAGCGATGGACTGGCGTATAGCCAGTATGCCGGAATGAAAATACGTGCCGTCACCGAGATTGGCGAAAATATGTTTTGTTTCGCTGAACGGCGCAGCACCCACCCACGGCACGCCCTCGCCGCCCATCTGTGTACACAGGGCAGAATTACGATCCATCCACTGCACCATGTAGTGGCAGCCGATACCGACCATGGCAAAACTACCGTCAGGCACTTTGGTCGAGGTGTTGTGCGGGCAGCCGGCGCAGTAGTACGGCTTGCGTAAGGAAGGCGGCAGGTAGCCTTTTTCGCGGGCATTGAAATCGTCGTAAAATTTCAGCGCTTTTTCTACTTTGTCATTATGGTAGAAGCGGCGTATGCGCTTGGCGATTACGTGCGTAACCATGCCTACACTGTGGTCGTTTTCCAGCGGCAGCAAGCGGTCGCCTTTTTCATCATACTTGCCGACAATAACCGGCGGGCGGCGGCCCGCTTCCCAGTTATACACGTTCTGCTTGAGCTGGTATTCGATGAACTCGCGCTTTTCTTCCACGATAAGCACTTCTTCCAGCCCTTCGACAAAGGCGCGCATGCCTAGCGGCTCAAGCGGCCATGTCATACCGACCTTGTACACACGCAGGCCGATATCGCGCGCAACATCATCGGTGATACCAAGATCGGTGAGCGCCTGACGCACGTCACCATACGATTTGCCGGCGGTGATGATACCAAAGCGCGGCTTGGGAGAGTCCATCACCACACGGTCGATTTTATTTTTGCGGGCAAACGCGTGGCAAGCAAACACCTTGTAATTTTGCAAACGCCAGTCGATATCGCGGGGGGTGTCGTTAAGGCGGATATGCAGGCCACCAGGCGGCATGGTGAATTCGTCATCAGCAGGCTGCACAATGTCGCGCTGCTCGCAGTCGAGGTCAACCGTACCCGATGTTTCCACCGTCGCCGTGGTGACTTTAAGTGCCGTCCAGCAGCCGGAATAACGGCTCATGGCAATACCGAGCAGGCCATATTCCACGAATTCCGACAGGCTGTAGGGATAGAGGGTAGGCATCTGCATGGCATAGAGTACATGGTCGCTCTGGCAGGAAAGCGTAGATGATTTACAGCCATGGTCATCACCGACAATAGCAAGCACACCACCCAGAGGCGCCGTGCCGTTGGCATTGGCGTGGCGCATCACGTCTATGCTGCGGTCAACGCCGGGGGCTTTGCCGTACCATATGCCAAACACACCGTCTTTCTTCGCGCCCGGCAGCAGTCCCACCTGTTGCGTTCCCCACACGGCGGTGGCGGCTAGATCTTCGTTGACGCCAGGCAAGAAAACGACATCGAGGTTCTTGTAATAGCGGTTGGCACGTGCCAGCTCGCGGTCAAGCGCGCCCAGCGGCGAGCCGCGGTAACCGGAAATGAACCCGCCCGTATTGAGTCCGGCGGCCTTATCGCGCTGGCGCTGCACAATAGCAATACGTGCAAGAGCCTGCAGGCCGGACATGAATGCCTGACCGGCTTCGAGCGTAAATTTATCGTCAAGTGCAACGTCTTTGAGCTTGAGTGCGGCCTGCGCCATTTTTGTTCCTGCGGTGGTGATCGTATTTTGCGCGCTAACACACCATGGAATAGACATTTTTGGAAGCTAATTCTACTGCAATTCCATCCTGCAATGCACAATAGATATCTGTCTGGCAAGTTATCTGCAAGGGTATCTTGTTCTGATACCCCAAAAAGCACCCCTATAAGTTCGGGATGTCACCAAATCAATCTGGATGACCTCGGCCATGAAATCGACCAATTTTCTTGGTTTTATTGGGGTATTTGAGATACCGTGAGACGCTGTGAAATGAGGTAATGGTGCCCAGAGCCGGAATCGAACCAGCGACACAGGGATTTTCAGTCCCTTGCTCTACCAACTGAGCTATCTGGGCATATTGAAAAAAACACGGAAGAGCATAGGTTTATAAAATATGAAACAACTATTGTCCAGAACCTAAAATACAAAATTTTGTTCATTTAAAAACAATGTGTTATTGTACAAACCTGTGGTTTCAAGTTTATACCAGTATAAATTTATTCCAGAAACTAAAAAAGGCCGCGCATGCGGCCTTTTTTAGTGTGCTATCCGCGACAGTTATTGAGCTGCCTTTTCTGTCGGCTTTGCTTCTTTTATAGACCCAAGATGTTCACGACGTTGGTCCATTTGCTCATGCATGGCATCGCGCTCTGATTTATCAATTTTGCCATCGCTATTCTTGTCCATACGTTTAAATCGATCTTCCGCCTGCGTCATGAACTCCACCTTGGAAATAACACCGTCTTTATTGGTGTCTATTTCCATTAGTCTTTCTTCCATTTTCTGGCGCATAATTTCACGCGGGGGCTTACCAGCTGGCGCAGCAGCAGGTGCAGGCGCGGGAGCGGATGCATCTGTAGCCAACGCATTTGTAGCCAGCAGCAGACTAGATAACGCTAAAATAATAGCTGAAGTTTTATACATAATATCCTCACATAAAGTATGATTTACATTGAATTTGGAAAAGAAAAATTTATAGGCGCTTGAGTTTAAGCACTTTAGCCAAAGCTAACAAGTACAATCTTGACCATAAACCACTTAAAGCTGCCGTAGATTTTACAGTAGCATCAAAAAGTCGATAGAGCGTCCAGAAAACGGTGACGAAACATGTTTAACAGGTGGAGGTCAAGATGCTGGGACATCTGCTCCGTCATAATTTTTAATGCTTCTTCAGGTGGCATGGGCGGCTTATACACCCGCCGGTCGGTAAGGGCACTGAACACATCCACAATGGCCGCCATACGCGCTAGGTCATTCAGCTTACCGCCCTCTAGGCCGTAAGGATAACCCGTGCCATCCAGCTTTTCGTGGTGCTGACCGGCAATCGTAATAATTCCTTTGGGAATGCTATCATCTTTTTTGAGACAATATACCGTGTGTGTAACATGACTTTTCATCACATCGAATTCTTCGGTGGTCAGGCGGCCTGGCTTATTAAGCACAGCGTGAGGAATTTGCATCTTACCCACATCGTGAAGCAATCCACCTGTTGAAAGTATCTTTTGTTCGTGAACAGGAAGATTGATGGCGTGACCAAACAGCGTAAGCATCGTCGCTACGCGCAGAGAATGTACATACGTGTAGTTATCGTGGTTCTTCACACCATGAAGAATACCCATAAAATTATCGGTATTCACCGCCTCAATCAGCGGCACACAGGCCTCACTCACATCTTTGTAGGCGATGGGTTCACCGCTAGCGATTGTATCCGCAATATTGTTGAATACCTCCACCGTTCCTCTTAACACCTTCGCCTGCAGTGGAGGCAAATCATCCCACTGCCGTTCAACCATTGCATTAAGCAATTGTGAAATCTTCTTTATCAGCTCGCTTCTGCGGTAAGGTTTTACCAGCCAGCTATCCGCGCCACATTCTGTTACGGCTGCAATTTTTTCACGGCTATCTGAGGCAAGCAGCACTATAACCGGAATATCTTTAACATATTCCTGTAAGCGCAGCTGCTTTACAAGCTCATAGCCGCCTTGCGGTGGGGCATCCTCATCTACCAGCACTACACCCGGCATAGCGCGCTTTATCGCATCCATCGCGGCAGTAATGCTATCGTAGGGGAGAATATTGTAAAACGACATCAACGCATCCATCACCTCCTGACGGTGATCGCTGTTGTTATCAATCAGCACAACCGTATGCTTGCTATCGGCTGCGTGTTGGTGGCTACAATTTTCGTCGTTACAATCCACGCCTGCTTCTCGGCTAATCTGCTAATCCAGTATTTTATGCTAAATATACGGATCAAAGGTTAAAAAAACCTTTGGTTCGAAGCTAGCCAACCTGTTGTAATTTATGTATCAGAAGTCTAAAAAAGCTCGCTATCATCACTTGATGAGGCATTTTTTGTAGAAGCAGACATATTTATCACGCTGCCGCCGGCAAGTTGTGCCACATTAATTCCACGCTCTGAAGCAATCATGAATAATTGTTGTTTAAGTGCCGATAGAGTTAATACGGAAGCAAATTTCTCGAGTGTCTCCGCCGGGTTTTCCGATACAGGCAAGTTATCATTATCCATGTTTGCACCAATGGATTTTAGAAGTGCTATAACATTGGTGGCAACCTGCGAGTTTCGATCCTGAAATTGCACACCTATAGTGATATGACCAATTTTTGAAGAAATTTCTTTTACGGACACAGATGCCTGCTTCATGATGTGTGCGACACCTTCATTTTGTGACACCAGCACCATCATCAATTCATCCAGGTCATTGCGCACACGGATGTTGTCGGACATATCAATGTCTGCGACCTTACCCAATGTCTCCTTGCCTTTATGCAATGTCTGCGACATGGAGGAAATAGTCGATTGCATCTCATGCGCCATGTCGTCGATCTGGCTGGATACCTGCTTGACTTCCTTGGCAACCACAGAAAAACCACGCCCTGCCGGTCCTGCCTTTACCGCTTCTATAGTGGCATTCAGCGCCAGCATTCGCGTCTGTTTATTGATCTTATTTACTTGCTTGAGGAAATTTTCAATATGGGCAAGCTGGTCCAGAACGCCTTCCATGGCAAAAGCAAGTGTCATGGCATTCTCAGAAATCACCACTATTTTATCGATGGTCTTTTCAATGTGGTTGCTCATCATTTTTGTGAATTCCTGCAATGAAATATATCCGCCTTTGTATTCCAGCCGTGATATAGTCTGAACAAGCTGGTCAAGGATACCTCCCTGCTGGCCGGAAGCTTCTGACAGGTGCATAAAATTCTTGCTGAGCTCAACCGTAGAATTCTCGACCTGCCCCGCGGAATTGGATATGGCGTTGCAGATCATTTCAATGCACAAATCGAAAACTTTATTCTTTGCAGACCGCATGTTGCTATGCTCACTGGTACGCGGCATGGTTTGATTTGAACTGCTCATACAAAACTCCTTTTGATAATTGCTCCTGCTATGGCAGACAAAGATAGTATTTTCAGCACACTGCACAATGACTGCAGCCTTTTTGATGCAGCATCAGCGCGTGCAGGTATAAGATTTTGCTGCTCCATGTGATACACTTTTAGATTGAAATAAATTTATATGCGCACCTAATTCTGTACAGCAATCGCAGTTTATAAATGTTTAATGGGAAGAAGTTTCATTCTCTGAAGAAAAATCTAGCGGAAAGATATAGTTTTCACTATTATCAGTATGATGAATGATGTTCGCTGCATGTCGATCATGATATTGGTTGTGATTCTATGCAATACACATTTACCAATTGCATTTCCACCAGATGAGCCGTAAATACAATTATAGATTGTTATTTTTTAATAATATGGCGCGATTAAACTTGAGTATATTAGTCGATAATCTGAAAACGCTGATAACTCTTGGTTGCCCTGAGCAATTCTTTTACATCTCCTTTTGGATGATAGATGCTCATCGCCACACCACGTTGCTGGCACTCGTTATGTGTAACAATCAGCATGCCTAAACCAGATGAATCCATAAAGGCTAGATCGGTGAGATCGAACTTCAGCGATTTCGGGTTTTGCTCAAACATAGTGTTGATGACATTCCTGAATTCAGAAGTGTCTGAGAATGTGAGGCGGCCACTCAGCGCAATATCACAACCATTATCATTTATTGCATCTGTTATAGTCATCGCACTTCCTAAATAAATCACGCGTTATCTATACATCAGCAAAATATATTCTGTCTAGGGTAAGCAATGCTGAACGGTGCATACATAATTTGCGGTGGCCTTGTATCCGAGTAATATCCTCATTCTTAGCCACTATAAATTTCTTCATAGCTTTCATCTGCGATAAAAAATCGCACAACTATTATCTGCAAAATTTCTGGAAATTCTTATGCGGATTGTATTGATTCAGTGTGGAGCTGAATCATTCCTGCTGCTCTCTTGAGAATCACGCGCAGCAAATTCAACACCCAGATCATGGGCGTTTTCACAATCAGGATTATCTTTTATTTGGCGGAAACGTTCCAACCAGGCGGTAATACGCCATGTGCATGACACTTCTGCATTACCACGTGAATTCGCCCAATCAGGATAGGTCATCAGGTCGCGGAAACGATCGATCCAGCCTTTGATTTTTTCAGCTTTAATGGGATTGGTCACATGGCTCGCATGCTGTTCCAAACCGGTTACTAATTCATCAAAGCCTTTCATGGAAACTCCGTTTGGTAACAAAAACCTGTGGACCATCTAGAATTATACCCCAAAAGAATCGAATGAATTATTAAGATAATTAGACAATTCCTTTATATTTGCTTTATGTGCATCAAATTACTTCATTGTTATACATGAGTTATTTGTATTTTCCTGTATCTTCCTGTGGCATATTTACCCTATTGATTATTTGCTAAACAGGCGTCGCAGACCTGCTATAGTCACAGGCATCATACCGTAAGGGTAGCCTATGTCCGAAGAGCAGGTAAAACCGTCTGAGGAAGTAGCAACGCCAAACAGCACTGGCGAAGGAGATGTATTTTCTGCTCCCTGTAATGACCCCCAGAAAAAAGACGGCACAGAACCGCCCACCGAAAAAAAACGAACTATTTTCCAGAAGGTGCGGAGCATTGGCTGGCAAGTCACCAAAAAACTTGCGCTGCTGACGGCAGTAACTTCACCCATACGCGATACGCCAGGGCATGACCTGCTATGCGGCCTGCAACATGCAGGCATTATTCCAATGCTGGGAGATGCCCAGTCACGCGAACGGCCCTACCGTCACATCGCTGATAAAAAATTTGCCGATAGTATCGATGCCCGGCCATTGCCTGAATCTGTGCTGCAACCAGCACGCATCAATAACTATGTCATGGAACCAAACGGTGAAGACGTTCCTATTTTTATTTTGCATGGCGAAAAAATCAGTTTTCGCGAAGCGCTCAGCCGCATGAACACCAACCTTTACCACGGACAAGGAGTTTCGGCGAGCTTTCACGATACACTGTCCAAAATTTTGGACCGTGATGCAGACGTAAAATTTATCGACGGACTAGTGACAGAGGGCCTGATATTCAACGGTCCGCACATTGAACTTCTGAAAAACAGCAAGACCGTGGTCAATAACAGTGTGTGTATCAGCTCGCTCGACCAAACACGCGATGTAAGTCAATACAAGGCATGGATATTCCATGCGGCAGGCAATCTTGGTGATTCGATTGACGTTAAACCCTTCCAGTCGCAGCCAGGTGGCCTCGTGTATCACGGCCCGCGTAGCGTTTTAATTGGGGCGCCTTACGGATATTCCTCGCGCTGTGGCCCGGTGTTTTATGCTGAACCTGCGACCGCAGGCCGCATAAAATCCATGGAGTCGCGCTTCACGCTGCTTCCCTCTTCTGCCGACGATGATGTGGTAGATGAACATGGTCGTGGCCCCGTAAGTCATGGCTGGGGCGGAACGTCAAATTCTTCACCTGTGGCAGCGGCAAAATTTTCGGCGCTGATGGAACGTTACGGCAATTATCTATCAGAAGAGCAGATATTTGCTATTCTTTGCCACTCGGTCGCAGAAACAACCAAAGACCGGCTTGCGCTACAGCTATTGCAGGCACAGGCATCAGGAAACACCTTCGCCAGCGCATATATGACAAACGAAGTGGCGCGTTACCATTCCACCACCATGCCAGGACGCCATGCACAATATTTCTACGACCCTTCAACACATGGATTTGGCGAGGTGACACAGACGGCCCTGCAACGTGCAGATGAAAGCCTGCAACTGGCAGTCATTTACAGTATGCACAATCCGCAAGCCGTATCGAAACCTACCACCATAAAAGCCGGGATTTCGCTCAGCGAGATGGCAACGACTAGCGACGGCATGTATCACTATAAATTTCGGCTACCTCGCGCGGCAAACCTTGGTAACGTAGTGATTCAGGGCTGTGTAGCGTCGCCAGATATTGAGCGTGAAGAAATTTACATGATCGCAAACGGCATCAAGATACGCATACCGGCAGCCACAACCAGCCCATTGCAGGAATTTAATATCACGCGCAGCGAAACCACAGAATTCATCGGTTCGACGCGCGGCTTTACTGGCTGCGGTCCAGTGCAGGAAATCGAAATTGTTTCCCGCCTGCCCCTAGATGGCAAGGCAAGCATCACCTGTTATAACACGCTTGGCGCCAACGATTTGGTGAGTAACCTGGGCCAACTGAAGGCAAATGTTGACCGGCTGCAGGCCGGGCCAAAACCGGTCAGCCTGCGCATGGCAAGACCACTGGACAGCAAAAGAACAGAACCTTCCATAACGCCTATTGCAGCGACCTTCTATCCGGATAGCGTAAGCGAAGCAGAAATAGCACTAGATATGCAGAGGAAAGCTGAAAAAGAGAAGGTACCGGACAAGCAGGAACAAGAACAGAAGTTTGAACACACCGCGTATTGGAAAAAAGAAGAAACCGACCCGCCCCCGCGCGAAGCCTATATTGGAAAGATGATATAATTATTTGCGACCAATATCGCTGGATGAACCACGGTCTTCACCAAGCATCCTATCCAGCCAGTCGTCACCGGCTTTCCCGGCGCCGCTGTCGCCGCCTACACGTTGCGTAAAGGGTACATCTTTTCCCTCCACACCCTGTGATGCCTGATCAAGAAATTTTTGCTGCCATTTATCCATGGCATCACCGTCTGCATTACGGCTGCTATCTGTTCCGCCTACACGCTCAGTAAAACTTATATTCACATTGTTGCCTTCATCTGCATCCGGCGCGGCGGCATTGCCACGGTCTCTTTCCTGTATCCGTCGCAAGAAACTGTCCATTTCCGGAGTACCGCCCGCATTGCCGGCAAGGTCCACTGAGCTGCCGCCAACAACTATGCGATCGTCCATTATAATGCGGCCACCGCCACCACCTAAATCCACCCAGCTTTCGTCGCCAGTAGTGAACTCTACGGATACACGATTTGAAGGAGGAGATGCAAAACCCACATTGCCCAGCACATCACTTGAAGAAGCGCTCGCTATACCCGATCCGCCATCAAGTGAAGGAGCTAAATCAACTTCATCAGAAGCGGCGCGGCGCGGCGCCAGCATGGCCGACATGCCTATAGGTATGCTTAGTCCATTATTATCGAATACCTCGCGTACCCGCTCTTCCATTCCATCCCTGTCACCATTTTTAATGGCACCACGCAAATCTTCGCGCAGGCGCGTTTCCTGCCATGTCTGCAACGGGTCGCCTTGCACATCGCTGCGCGCAGCTTCCATTAGAGTCTCCAGCCGCTGTTCCTGCAATTGACTGATATCGTCCATGCCTTCCGCAGCACCACGCCTGCTAAGGGCCGAGATAACCGCATACCTGGCAGCGCCCATACCAGGCGCTTCTGAATAGGTAATGTCATCAATATTATTATCTAGGTCTGGGTCTGTCCTGCGGTCCGTACCCGCTTGAATCTGGCGCACCACGGCAATAGTATTTTCGTCCAGACCTGAATCCTGAAAGTTACCTGTGCGCAGCGCGTCATCAATGCGCTGCTTCCACTCCGGTGCCTGACTTGCAGAGATTGCGTCATCAACCATAATCCCCTCCCGCTGTTCCTTAATTTTGCCTCTTAAAACCCGGGCAACTAATAAGTAACTATACCATACCCAAGGGGTATTTAGGCTGGTATTATATGAATATTTAGTGACTTGGTATTTATCAGCAACATAAATTTATTTTTATATAATATGTGGTTACGCAATACGCACGCAATGTCTCCTATCCATAATGATTGCAAATGCGAGCCAGATGCCAATAATCAAATCTTTGTTGTTCATTTTGAGACATCATGAGCTTGCTGAGAATAATTTATCGTACCGCCTTTATAGTTTGCGCTGGTTTTTGCATAAGCACACCCGCCGCAGCTGTGGACATCTATATCCAGAATATAATTATCGGCGGGCAGCACATGGATTTCCGGCTGATGTCTGCCAAGCCTTATGACACTCAGAAACTCTCAGAGCTACCTAGTGAGATTACCCTTACTTTTTCTCAGAATGTTAGGGCAGAGAAAAGTTATATCAGGGTTTATAACATGTTTGGTATGCAGGTGAACGAAATGCCCGTACAGGCTGATGGAGACATATTATCTGCGCCGTTGCCTGCACTTGAACCCGGGCGCTACCGAGTAAAATGGCGTGCCTACTGCCTGTGCAAAGCCAATACAGATTTACGCGACTCTTTTATTTTCACCATATTGTAATCAAGGCAATCCACATGAGTATTACCATTTACCATAATCCTGCCTGCGGCACTTCGCGAAATGCTCTGGAAATTATCCGCAACTCCGGAGTAGAACCAACCATTATCGAATACTTAAAAACACCTCCTTCCCACAGCGATTTAGAGATGCTGATTAAGAAAATGGGCGTACCAGTCCGTGATGTATTGCGCCGCAAAGGAACACCTTATGAGGAACTAGGGCTGTACGACCCGAAATGGGATGACAATGCATTGCTGGATTTGATGATCAAACAACCCATACTCATAAACCGACCTATTGTGTTGACACCGCTTGGCGCAAAACTTTGCCGCCCTTCAGAAACCGTCAAGGACATACTTCCTAGTTAAGTTGATGCAGAGCTAATATGAAAATTGTTCCCGTATTATTGGCAGGCGGTTCTGGTGAGCGGTTATGGCCGCTGTCGAAGCTAGATTATCCTAAGCAGTTTGTATCTCTGGGTGTTTCCGGCCAAAGCCTGTTTCAGGAAACCATACAGCGTGTAAGCGACAGGGGCATATTTACCCCACCGGTGATTCTCTGTAACGAAGAACACCGTTTTATTGTCAGCGAACAACTGCGTCAGATACATCTTACGGACGCAACGATTATACTGGAGCCTGCCATCAGAAATACGGCACCTTCGCTGCTGCTGGCAGCGCTGCATTGCCATGCTGCGCATAACAACCTGATGCTTGTATTACCTTCCGACCAAAAAATCGGTGACACCGCAGGATTCTTTGAAGCAGTAAAACAAACTTCACAGGCGGCAAATGATGGCTTTATACTGACTTTTGGTATTACTCCTGAAGCACCTGAAACGGGTTATGGCTATATAAAAATGGGTGCGCAACTTTCATCGTACCACAACATTCATGAAATTGGCCATTTTGCCGAGAAGCCGGAGAAATCCGTTGCCGAGTCTTATATCAGGGACAAACGCTATGTCTGGAATAGCGGCATGTTTCTACTAAAAGCAACGCTTGCGATTGAAGAAATGAAACAACATGACTTACCCATGCTAGAAGCTTGCCGCAATAGTTATGAAACACACAAAAAATCATCGCGCTATATCTGGCCAGATAAAGAGGCCTTTGCCCGATGCCCTTCGAATTCGATTGATTATGCACTGATGGAGAAGACCAAAAAAGGTGCCGTCATTGCTGTATCGATAAAATGGCAGGATTTAGGTTCATGGGCCACTCTGTATGATGTCAGCAATAAAGATGCATGTGGAAATGCTGTTTCAGGGCGCGCTATTCTGGTTGATACAAATAATTGCTTTATCCGCTCTGACCGAATGCTGGTGGCCGCCTTGGGTGTTGATAATCTTGTAATTGTTGAAAATGATAACGCACTTCTGGTTGGCCCAAAAAATCGCATGCAGGATATTAAAATGCTTCTTAAACCCATGCGCGAGCAAAATCTTCCCGATAGCATGCTTACCTGTTTTTCACACAGACCATGGGGCAGTTTCTATAAAATAGACTCAGGCACCCACTATCAGGTAAAAAAGTTATCCGTAAAACCCGGCAGCAGCATTTCCCTACAATCACACACCATGCGTGCAGAACACTGGGTGGTGGTTAAGGGGCGAGCCACGGTAACCAAGGGTGAAAATGTATTTTTACTGGAAGAAAACCAGTCCACCTATATCCCGCCGGGCGCAACACACCGGCTGGAAAACAGGGAAGAAGACGAATTAATCGTGATTGAGGTGCAGACAGGCGAGTGCTTGAGCGAAACGGATATTAAACGCTTTGAGGATGTTTACGACCGCGAATAATTGTGCTGTTCTCGGGTGTGTTATTTCTTGCCGCCGCTTGTCGGCTTTACCGGCTTCTTCTTACGCTGCAACGCTACCAGTGATGTGAACTTACCGTCAACCATGGGAGCTGCTGGTTTGTCTGCAGCTTCTGCCTGCGCCACCTTCGGTATTGGCGTGGGCTCTTTTTTGATATTTTCCGATAGCTCAAATTTATAGCCTTTTTCAGGCACCGGCACAATCTTGAGCGTTACCTTCTGGATCGGTGGCTTCACCTGACGGCTATATATCAGCAAGTGCAATTTATCGCGCCCGGGAATGGATGTTTCAGGAAATTCCTCGTGCAATTTTAGTAGCTCTGTACGCAGCTGTTCGATATTGGGATATACTTTATTTCGCTGCGCGGCCCTGATCACCGGATGCCCATTGTTGGGGTGCCTGCGTTTCGGGCGTTCACTTGCCGGATGCTTATTGATTGGCAGGCTGACTTTCTCGGCAACCAGAGTCATTTTATCTGCAGCAACCTTCTTTACGCTAATACGCGCGAAATTTCCCTTATAACCCTTAGCTTCTTCATCTTTACTTACGCTGTAATCTCGAATCCACAGCGTAAGCGAGGGGCATTCACCGAGCTTTACTGGGTCCTGATCTTTAGCGATCTGAAATTGCTCTGATAAGCGCTGCATCAGCGATACCGCCTGCGACTCAGAGGCAAAACGGAACATGCCTTCGACAATTGCTTCGAGTGTAGGGTCCTGAACGGTCGCCAGACGCTTTTTAGATTTCTTTGAGTTCTTTTTATTTTGAAGGGCCATAGACAAAATCAGTCTTAAATATATGATATTTGTTATCGTTATACGCCAAAAAGATTACAAAAACATGAATCCCAAAAATTAATTCTTTTTTTACTTCTTTGCTTTGCTGTAAATAGTTTAATACCTTGCGAAATATATTTATTTCCAATCAATTCTCTTGAAATATGCTTGTCGGTAAATGTATATTTTGTGTAAATCTGTATGAATGGAGTTCCAATGGCCCAGGATAAAGACAATGAGCAGGATGATATCAGCTGGTTCCCGTATATTCTGGCTGTTACATCGATTGTGATTATTGGGATAGTGGTTTTATCAATAAATCAGCAGAATAAACCACCTGCAAAAGAGACGCCTGCGCAGCAAGCAATCGCCCCACAGCTTGCTAAAACAGCCCAGAATATTGAAAATATTAACTTGAAAATTCTTTCCAAGCCAGGAAGTCAGCCAGAAAAAATAAAATTACCGCATGCAATTAAAGAAAATATGGATGATGTAAGGTTGGAATATAGCCTTACGTTGCAGCACCAACAGAATGCTAAAACCATATATCAAATAGTACCGGATGATTGTGTTGAAAAATTTGAAATCAACGGCAAGCCGGTAGATCGTGAGGGTGAGTACCAGCAAAACCGCTGTAACTGGCAGAACGGCTTCAACATCGATCTTAAGCCCTACCTAAAGGTTGGGGCCAATAATGTGGTCATTGAAGTTAAAAATGGCAAAGGGCCTACAGGTTTTACCATTAACAGCATCAAATAGCCTAGGCAGGCTTTTCTACCACGATGGATTTGGCGTTCGTAAATTCATGGATGCCGAAAGCAGCCAGCTCCCTGCCATAACCGCTTTCCTTGATGCCGCCAAATGGCAGGCGTGGGTCGGAACGCACCATCATATTCACAAAGCAAAGCCCTGATTCAATACGGTTACGCGCGATTTCTTCACCGCGCACCAGATCACGTGTAAATACGCTCCCACCAAGACCAAAGACAGTGTCATTGGCTATGCGTATGGCATCTTCTTCATCACGAGCAGGGATAATCACCGCTACCGGACCAAACATTTCTTCGCTGTATGCGGGCATGGAAGAGGTAACGCCTGAAAGCACCGTGAGCGGATAAAACGCGCCCTTCCCGCCCGGAATTTTCCCACCCAGCAGGCATTTCGCGCCAGCCTTGATGCTGCGTTGCACCTGATCGTGCAGTTCGTCACGCAGGTCAGCACGCGACATAGGGCCAATTGTAGTAGACGCATCCAGCGGGTCACCCATACGCTGTTCTGAGAACGCTTTTACGATGCCCTGTTCGAATTGCTGGCGGATGCTTTCGACAACAATAAGCCGCTTGGCCGATACGCAAGACTGGCCGCAATTTACCATGCGGCTGTTGCTGCAGGTTTTGATGGCATGCGCAATATCAGCATCTTCCAATATAAGATAAGGGTCGCTGCCGCCCAGCTCCAGCACGGTTTTTTTGAGGTGTTTTCCAGACAGCGATGCTACTGCCTTACCCGCAGGCGTGCTGCCGGTCAGTGTAACTGCACAGACATGCGGATGAGATATCACCTCTTCAACACGGCTGCCCGGAATGAGCAAGGTTTGCATAAGATACTGCGGAAAGCCCGCCTGACGGCAAACGGATTCTATGGCAAGGGCGCAACCCGGTGTGTTGGATGCATGTTTCAGCAGGCAGGCATTGCCCGCCATCAGCGATGGGAAAACAAAGCGGAACACCTGCCAAAACGGAAAGTTCCATGGCATCACACCCAGCACGATACCCAGCGGCTGAAACGTGACATAGCTCTTGTGATATTCGGTGGCAACAGTCTGGTCTGCCAGAAACGCTTCACCATTCTGCGCATAAAAACGCGCACAGAGAGCGCATTTTTCTACTTCTGCGATGGCTTCTTTTATAGTCTTGCCCATCTCGAGTGCGATAAGTTTTGCGTATTCTTCTTTCTTGCGAAGCAGCACATCGGAGGCTGTCAGCAACAGCTTTGCACGTTCAGACAAAGGAGTTTTGCGCCAATTAACAAAAGCAGCTTGTCCCTTTGCTATCATTGCCTGCACCTGTGCGGCACCATGCAACGGATAACTTTCTAGGTTTTCGCCAGTAGCGGGATTGATACTTGTTTGTGAGGTCATGTCAGGCTGTGATGTGTTTATCCCAACGTAACACGGCAATTGTAAATGCTGCGTTAATTAGAATCCCGAGCCTAGCCCAACGTCTTCCCAATTGCCGGGTTGCTTGCTTGCAGCATAAGAGAAGCGGCAATAGGTGAAACCTTCGTTCCAGCCTTGTTTATACTGATCGCTGGCCGACATCTCAGGGCGTTTCTTAAACCCGTGCATGAGCTTGTACATCCACTCGCCTTCTGCGGAAATACCGCTGTCGCAACCATCCTGCCATCCCAGCTGGTATTCCGGCGGACCTTGCGGATCTACAGTCAGCAGCCAGAAAGGACGGCAACCGCTCACCAGCAGCATTACAAGCACGGCACATAGCACTTGCTTCATGAATTCCTCTTTATTTTAAAAGCCGCTGCCCAACCCTACATCGGACCAGTCATTACCAGTCTTGGAAGACGCGTAGGCAAAGCGGCAATAGGTGAAGCCTTCGTTCCAGCCTTGTTTATATTGGTCACTCGCCGACATCTCAGGGCGCTTTTTAAACCCGTGCATGAGCTTGTAGCTCCACTCGCCTTCTGAAGAAATGCCGCTGTCGCAGCCATCCTGCCATCCCAGCTGGTATTCCGGCGGACCTTGCGGGTCCACGGTCATTACCCAGAACGGACGGCAACCTGAGGTTGCTAATACTATACTGGTGAGTATAGCAGCCTTTACAGACGCACTGCGAATCCGTGACCTTATCACCCCTTGCGAAGGAATCGCATAACTGCCTGTAATCATTTATAAATACCCAAAGTGGCTTTTCTGATTACATTATAACCCTTTTGTCAGCGCCAGTCAAAGTAATGCCTTAATAAAAAGCAGTTTTTTCTTGGTTTACCAGCTAATATCGCGAATGGCCATTCACTGATAATCGTTCGCATTATTGGCTTTTATGGTTTATTCTGCCTATGTTCACTAAAAATAAATCCCATCTGGTATAGACCAACTAACATAGGCTAGTAATGAATAACCGTAATGCAAACACAGATTCAATCACTCATTCATAAAAAATGGCATAAAAAATGGTTCTACCCACTTGTGGCTCTTGTTGCCGCATGGTGGTTATGGAGCAATTATTATGGTGCTGACGGCGACTCAGGAAAAGGCCCGCCACCCACCGAGGTAAGTGCCGCTGCTGCCACACGCCGTGACGTGCCGATACAGATTCCGCTGGTAGGAACGGTAGTCGCACGGGAATCGGTCGTAGTCAAATCCCGCATTGATTCACAAATCATAGGCGTTTTTTTTAAAGACGGTGATTTTGTGAAAGAAGGGCAAATCCTCTTCGAACTCGATAACCGTGAACTCAAGGCACAGATAAAACAACTCGAGGCAGCGCTGGTAAAAGAAGAAGCGCAACTGGTCAATGCCAATCGCCAATATGAACGCGCGCAAAAACTTGTGAAAACCAATGTCGTATCGCAAGCGCAGGTTGATACCGCCAGAGCTACCTATGAAGGGCAACTGGCACAGGTCGGAGCGGCAAAAGCAAATTTGGATAACATGAATGTGCAACTCAGCTACACCAGCATTACCGCACCGATTAGCGGCCGCACAGGTACCATTAACGTCACACGTGGCAACAATGTGAAGGCAAATGATACACAGCCGCTGGTGACCATCAACCAGATAAGCCCGATCCGCGTTCAGTTTGCCATTCCTCAACGCTACTACAGCCAGGTTAAGAACGCGATGACAAAAAACAACCGTCTGTCGCTGCGGGCAAAACATGCCGAATCCACTAATCTTGTGGAAGGATCACTGGAATATATCGATAACAACATCGACACCAGCAGCGGTACTTTTGCCGCACGCGCCAGCTTTGAGAACAAGGATGAAACGTTGTGGCCGGGTATGTTCGTATCCATCACGCTGGATCTGGGCGTGAATGAAAATGCGTTGACCGTTCCTGCCGTGGCCATTCAGGGTGACGAAAATTCGCGCTTTGTATTTAAAGTGGATACAACCTCGCAAAAAGCACTGCGTACACCTGTCGAAATATTGCTGAACAATAACGAGGTGGCGGTCATCACCAATGGCTTGTCTGAAGGCGATATGGTTATTACCGATGGTATGCTACGCGTCACAGATGGTGGCAGTGTGAAAATTACCGATAGTGTTAGCACCGGCAGCGACAGTAAAGCACCATGAATCTGTCAGAGTTTTGCATACGCAGGCCGGTATTCACTACTTTGCTGATGTTGGCAATGGTAGTAGGCGGGTTGGCCGGTTACAGCACGCTTTCCGTCAGCGCCCTGCCGCGTATCGATTTTCCAACCATTCAGGTCAGCGCCAGCCTGCCGGGTGCAAGTCCGGAAACCATGGCCGCGTCTGTTGCCACCCCGCTCGAGCGCCAGTTCTCTACCATCGCCGGCATCAAGTCCATGACCTCCAACAGCTTCCTTGGCAATACGCAAGTGACGCTTCAATTTGATCTCGACCGCGATATTGACGGCGCGGCACTTGATGTGCAAACTGCTATTTCCGCGACCCTGCGCAGGCTGCCGCCGGAAATGACCACGCCGCCGTCTTTCCGCAAAATCAACCCGGCCGACCAGCCCATTCTTTTTATTGCCGTATCGTCAGACACCATCCCCATCGCACAAATTAATGAGTATGCCGATATCGTCATTGGCCAGCGTATTTCAACACTACCCGGCGTTGCTCAGGTGCAGATATTCGGCGAGCAGAAATACGCCGTGCGCATTCAAGCCGACCCAAAAGCCGTGGCTGCCCATGACCTCAGCTTTCCTGAATTGCAGGCCGCTATCTCCGACGCGGCATCCAACAAGCCCATGGGTCTCATCAGCGGCAGCAAACAGCTGTTCAACCTGAAAGTCACCGGCCAGCCGGAAAATGCCGAAGGCTTCCGCCCCCTCATCGTGACATGGCGCAACGGCGCACCCGTGAGGCTTCAGGACGTAGCCAAGATAACCGACTCGGTGGCAGACTTGCGTGCTACGGGCAATATAAACGGCATGAAATCAGTCGTGATTGCCATACAGCGCCAGCCAGACGCCAATACAATAGATATTGTAAAGCAAACGCGCGACTTGCTGCCTGTATTCCGCTCGCAGCTGCCGCCAGCCATTAAACTGACACCAATGTTCGACCGTTCGGTATCTATCAAACATTCGGTGGAAGACGTGCAGTTCACACTCAAGCTGACTATTGTGCTGGTAATACTGGTCATCTTCCTTTTTCTGCGTAAATTTAACGCCACGTTAATCCCCGCTATTGCGGTGCCGCTATCAATCATTACCACGTATGGCGGCATGGCGCTAATGGGCTTTTCCATCAACAACGTATCACTGCTGGCTATTACCTTATGTGTTGGTTTTGTGGTGGATGACGCCATCGTGATGCTGGAAAATATAGTGCGCTACATTGAAAAAGACATGACTCCATTCGAGGCAGCCATCAAAGGCTCGCGCGAAATCGGCTTTACTATCATCTCGATTACACTTTCTCTGGTCGCCGTTTTCATCCCTGTGTTGTTCATGGGCGGCATTGTCGGCCGTCTCTTCCATGAATTCGCCGTTACCATCAGTATTGCCATTCTGGTGTCCGGCTTTGTGTCGCTTACCCTGACCCCCATGTTATGTAGCCGCTGGCTGAAGTCGGCATCAGAAGAAAAAGAAGAATCGGAATTCGCGCGTAAACTTGAACATGTATTTAATCAGACGCTGGCTTTTTATGAAAAGACACTCCGCATTGTCATGAACCACCGCTTTGCCACCCTCATGGTTACGCTGGCAAGCTTAGTTGCCAGCATTTTTGCCTTTGCTTATGCACCGAAAGGATTTTTCCCGCTCGAAGATAATGGTTTTATCTTTGCCTCCACAGAAGCCGCGCAGGATATTTCGTACGAGAGCATGCTGGAGAAGCAAAAACAGGCGGCAGAAATTGTACGCAGCGATCCTGCCGTGCAAAATGTATTTTATGCTATCGGCGGCGGGCGCGGCGCACTTAACAGCGGACGCATATTTTTTGGACTGGTACCGCCTTCCGAGCGTCCGCATGCATCCGAGGTTATCCAGCGGCTGCGCAAGAAACTAGCTGCTGTGCAAGGCCTCAATGTCTTCATGCAGCCCGTGCAAAATATCCAGATAGGCGGACGCCTGAGCAAGAGTCTGTACCAATATACGCTGCAAGGCAATGACCTGAAAGAACTGTATGTGTGGGCAGCAAAGCTGGAAGAAGTCATCGCCAAACAAAAAGGCATGCTGGATGTCACCAGTGACCTGCAGCTTAAAAGCCTTGAGGCCCGCGTGAAGCTAAACCATGAAAAAGCAGCCAGCATGGGCATCACCTATGATGATATCAGGGAAGTGCTTTATTCCGCCTTCGGCACGGCGCAAGTTGCCACGCTTTACACACCGTCCAATGATTACCCCGTCATTCTAGAGGTCAATTCTGAAAGCCAGCAATCGCCGGAAGATATCCGCAATCTTTATGTGCGCAGCAAGGACGGGCAGTTGGTGCCGCTGGATGCGGTCGCAACACTCACACAAGGCACAGGGGCGCTTACGGTAAACCATCAGGGACAATTACCCGCCGTCACTATTTCCTTTAACCTTGAAGAGGGTTATTCGCTCAGCAATGCCGTGGATTCCATCCGTAAAATCGAGAACGAGCAAAAATTACCCGCCAGCATCGTAAGCAATTTCCAGGGTGTCGCCAAGGCATTCGAGGACTCAGCCAAAGGCCAGGGCTTGCTGCTTTTACTGTCCGTGCTGGTGATTTATATCATCCTCGGCATGTTGTATGAAAGCTTCATACACCCCATCACGATTCTTTCAGGGCTGCCTTCTGCCGGCCTTGGCGCTATCATCGCCTTGATTTTGTTCGGTATGGATATCAGCGTGATTGCCATCATCGGCATTGTGCTGCTTATTGGTATCGTAAAGAAAAATGCCATCATGATGGTGGATTTTGCCATTGAAGCGCGCAAGCAAGGTACTGACGCCGAAGAGGCGATTTTTCAGGCATGCATGCTGCGTTTCCGGCCTATCATGATGACCACTATGGCCGCGATTTTCGGCACATTGCCGATTGCCATCGGTTATGGTGCAGGTGCCGAGCTGAGGCAACCGCTTGGTATTGCCGTAGTAGGCGGGCTTCTTACCTCGCAGATACTTACGCTCTATATCACACCCGTTATCTATTTATATCTGGAAGCAGTGCGCGAACGCTTCAGCAAGAAAACCTAGCCAATTAATCAAAAGAATCGATAGTCGTATCAGATGCCGTGGGAATCGGCCCGCCAGCCGCAACAGTTGCCGCACCCGACGAGGTGAACTTACCCGGCGCCGTCATGCATAATGAATCATAGGTCGCACTGTTAAGGAATAGGCCGCGGCCAACGGTAAAACCGAGATAGTCACCTACATCACCGGTAAAGCTTGCGGATACCACACCGTCTACCGTACCTGCATTTACCGCAAGGCCGTTGCTGGGAGCATATACTACATATACCTTGCCCCTGTTACCACCACCGGCTGTCGGAGCTCCAATGATAATGTCATCCTTCCCGTAATTGCCGACACTGTCGCCGTTAATATTAGCCATTGCAATAGATGTACCAAAGCTCTGGCCGGCAGTGCCGTTGATAAAGTACGATACATCACTTGCACCGGCAGCAAAACCGCCACTTGCACCTAATACAATACCAACAGAGCCAGCATAGGCAGAGCAGCAATAAAGCGATCCGGTAGTGCCGGATGTAGCAAGCGTAAGTAAGGAATGCTGGCCAACAGCACCTGCACCAGCATCGCTAAAACCATCGGCATTAATATCACCGCCTGCGACCGATACGCCCGCATGTGCATTCGCTGTCGTATATCTAAACAAATGGCCGCTAGCACCTAATGCATTCAGTGAAAATACGGAAGGAAAATCCACGTAACTTTCCGGGCTGCGTATCACATAAAAACCACCTGCACGGCTAAGGCCAGTATAGGATAATGCGGGCATGCCGATAATAAACCCGTCGTACGGGTTAGCGCCAGCGACTCCAAAGCCGGCAGCGGGATCGGCGGGCAGTCGGCCAAGGGAGTAGGCAAAATTCTGTGTACCCGTAGGCGCTTCCGCGTAGGTTGACGTATTGTCTGCCGTAATCCTGAACCCGGGCACACTGGTGCCAATCAGGTTCACGTCTTCGATACCTTCACTTACAAATGTCCAGTTTGCAGACGCCTTGCCATAAAGCACATACACCGTTCCTCGCAAGTCGCTAATAGCCAGATCATAATAATTATCGTTATTCAGCTTTGCCCCCGCCACGGCCCAGCCATAATTAGGTTGCAATCCCGTACCGCCTACAAATGCTGCTACCGCGCCTGCGCTTACACCGGTATCCGTGAAAATAACACCGCCAATGCGCGGGGCAGCCTGTCCGAATAATACTCTTACATAATGGCCCGCAGGCTGCGGACACACAGCGGTAAAGGGATTGCGGTCCGTAATGATGACTTCAGCAAATCCATCGGCATTGAGGTCAGCCACTTCGACATCCCATCCGAAAAGATGTGCGGCAGGGCTTGTAAAGTTACCTGATACAATAAATCCATTCAGCCCATTTAAATCGTTAAGCATTACAGGCGTCGAATAGGTTGTATTGACGCCCAGTATCACGTACGCCCGATTTTCAAAAGGAGAGCCAAGCACAAGGTCAAGTTTACCGTCGCCATTGACGTCACCTGATGCCTGCGAAATCCCAGAAAACACGCCGGAAGGCGCTTGCAAATGAAAGCCCGGCTGGTTAGCAATGCTCGAGGTACATAAAGGGCAGCACGTACGAGGGTAATCTTCCAGATAGGCAACAAGTCCACGGTACGTAGCAGTTTCTGGTTTATCAACAAAGGTTATTGAAGTAGCTGATGTTACCGTATCAGGGTCAATTGTATTGGCTAGCGTCGTTACATCGGTAATACCGGCATTGATTAAATTGTCCCATGTGCCGCCACTGACTGATACCGTACCATGCCCGCCATCTGGAATATAAATGACAAGAAACACGGTATTGATTTGGCCAGTACCATCACTAATGTGGATAGGCGCTATTCCCGGGTTTGTCAGCGCCTCTTCCTGTAAGGCCTCGCAGATTGTACGATCAATAGTAGCGTCTTCTACTACCGCCACAATAATTTTTTGGCCGTTATGGTGTGTAAATTCTTCACCGATATTTAAATCAATATTGGGAACCCCACCAATAAGCACGGGGTATGTACCTGCAGTGCGAAGCACCTGGTCACTGCGTGGCGTGTGTGTGAGGTCAGGGTCTGTAGATGCATAATGCCCTCTGCCCCAGCAGTCACTGTCAATAGCACAATTCAAAGGCACAACAGGTGGATACTTGGATTTTTCAGAGGCATAGTTAACATATGCCTGCTTAATGATCGCAATCTTGCGCATTTTTTCGACTAAATCCTGATTGCCCTGGCTGCCTTCTTTTCCGGCCATCACCACGATCAGCAGAAGGCCGGCAACCATCATCACCACCACTACAAGTGTGAGTGTTGCGCTTCCTGAAATCAGATTACGCGTGCGCTTTTTGAAAAACATGTCGCTTCAGCAATGCGTTGGTTCTTTATTGTACGACGGTGAAGTAATGGGTAAGTATAGCGCAATTTGTCAGCAAATTCACTTACATTCTCATAACTTAAGTAGACTTGGAGACAAACCGACCGTAATTCAGATGCTACAACCAATTTATCGGTCTCAGATATAAGCGCCCAATTAGTTAAAGAAATATTAATAAAGAAAGGCTGAAGCCTTTTTATCCTTGTGGAACAATAGCTATTTAGTTTGCAGTTCAGTACCTTCCCCGCTGCTATGTCCAATCAAAGAACGCGGGGAACTGTTATTCAATGCTTCACCTGCAGGTACTATCTCTAATTCCACATTATCCATTCCTAAATCGACATCAAGCCAGATGTCCTCTTTGCCACCATCAACCTCAATAGGCTTCGCTGTCTCCGGTGCCGCCTGTTTTTGTTTTGTGGTTTCCAATACTGTACCCCTTATATCCCCGCTGTCGTTACTCCGGGTGGGTATGCTGCCTGACGGAACGGCCTGCTCTTGTTTTGGTTCAGAAATTACTTCAGATTTTTCTTCCAGAAGCGGTTTTTGTGGTTCCGGTGCTGTCACTTCAGCTGCAGATTTTTCCTCTGGTTTTTCTTGAATAGCAGACTGCTTTGGATCAGGGGTTACTGGCGTTTTATTCTGCGGTAAGGATGCATCGGGTTCTTGCACTGCGGCTTGTGGCTGCGCATCATCCCAGCCACCACCCAGCGCGCGTATTAAACCAATGGTTGCCAGAAAGCGCTGACCACGGATTTGTACGGCTGCACGCTCTGCTGCAAGTGAAAGGCGCTGTGTATCAACAACTTGAAAGTAGTCCACATCGCCTTGCTCGTAGCGCTTCTCAATAAGCTGTGTTGTGCGTGTTGCCGCTTCAGCAGCGGCATCCTGTGCGCGTGACTGTTCTTCAAGCAGGCGCTGGAATGTCAGGTTGTCTTCCACATCACGGAAAGACACCAGCACCTGCTGGCGGTAGTTAGCTACCGCCTCTTCATAAGCGGATTTTGATACATCTAGATTTGCAAAATTACGGCCACTGTCAAAAATAGACATGGTAAGCGCTGTCCCCGCCGTTTGTCCCAACGCCCATGTGCGGCTGGACCAGTCGAATAATTCCGAGAACACGGACGATTGGTAACCGCCCGATGTCGTCAGCAAAAGCCGTGGGAAAAACGCTGTTCGCGCAACGCCGATACGCGAATTAGCCGCCTGCATGGCGGCAATGGCTCTTGAAACATCAGGGCGGCGCTCGAGCAGCGAAGAGGGCAACCCAGATGGCACTACCGGCGGCACCCCCTCCAGCGGATATTCCGCAAACGTAAATTCGGAAGGCATCTTGCCAAGCAGTACAGCCAGCGCATTTTCTAGCTGTGCGCGGCGCGCATCCAGTGCGATTAAATCCGCTTTTGCCAGTGCCAGTTCGCTTTGTATGCGTGTGGTATCGACTTCGCTGACCGAGCCAACGTTGAACCGCTTCTGCATAATGCGCGACGCTTCCGTGCGTATGGCAACCGTCTCGCGCAGAAGCTTGCGCTCTGTATCCAGCGCACGCAGGTTAAAATAATGCTGCGCCACATCACCCTGCAGCATCAGCAGCGTGGACTGGTATGAGGATTCTTCAGCTTCTGAATCATGGACATAGGCTTTATAATTGTCACGCACACGGCCAAACAGATCAGCTTCATAAGACAACACACCTTCGCCCATATATAAGGTGTAAGGCTTCAGCTGCGCATTCGCAGGGCCACCAAATGCCGCTGCACCAGCGCTGGAAGGTTGAGCGCGAACTGCATTGCCGCCAATATCAAGGTCAGGAAGGAAACTGGGAGTTTTTGTTTCTGCCAGCGCCCGTGACTGTTCAACGCGTGCAGCAGCAGCCCGCAGAGACTGGTTAGCCGCCAGCGCTTCATGCTGGAGCAGGTCGAGTTTCTCATCACCAAAAATGCGCCACCATTTGCCACGGTCAGCGGCTTCCATCGCTATGGCAGGCTTCCATTGACCTTGCGCAACCTCTGCCTGTGTATCCGGCAGCTGTTCTTTATAGGCAGCGGGTAATTTCGTTTCCGGCAATGCAAAATCCGGCGCAAGGCTACACCCGCCCAGCACACTGCCAACCAGCAGCAATGTCCATAAAGACGTCTTATGCATGAGGTTTTGCCTCCTGACTGTGAATAGCGCATTCAGAGGCCGAATGCAGGCGCTTGCCAACCATCATACGCAGACCGACATAAAAGACAGGCGTCAGGAACAGACCGAAGAAAGTGACGCCCAACATGCCCGAAAATACCGCAACACCCATAGCGTAGCGCATTTCCGCACCGGCACCACTGGAAAACACCAGCGGCAACACACCCATGACGAACGCAAATGACGTCATCAGAATGGGGCGAAGGCGGAGGCGCGCCGCTTCAATGGCTGCCTGCACTGGTGTTGCGCCGCCGATTTCCAGTTCGCGTGCGAACTCGACAATAAGAATAGCGTTCTTACATGCCAGCCCCACCAACACTATCAGTCCTATCTGGGTGAAGATATTATTGTCACCGCCTGTCAGCCACACACCGGCAATGGCGCATAGCAAACACATCGGTACAATCAGAATCACCGCCAACGGCAAGGTCAGGCTTTCATACTGCGCAGCAAGCACAAGGAACACGAGCAACACGCAAAGCGGGAAAACCAACATGGCCGAATTGCCCGCCAGAATTTGCTGGTAAGTAAGGTCGGTCCATTCAAAACTCATGCCTTTGGGAAGTATCTCGGTGACGATTTTCTCAATCGCGGCTTCCGCCTGCCCCGTTGAATAACCCGGTGCCGGACCACCATTGATGTCTGCCGTGCGATACGCATTATAGCGCATGGCGCGCTCTGGGCCATAGCTCTGCTTTACGGTCAGTATACTACCCAGTGGAATCATTTCACCAGAAAGGCTACGCACCTTGAGCTTGGCAATGTCTTCGGCATGGGCGCGGAATCCGGCATCGGCCTGCGCTATCACCTGATAGGTACGGCCAAAACGGTTGAAGTCATTGATGTAAAGCGAGCCAAGATAAATTTGCATGGTCTCGAATATGCTGGTCAGCGGAATCCCGAGCTGCTTGGCACGTGTGCGGTCAATATCGACATGAAGCTGCGGCACATTGATCTGGAAACCGCTAAATACGCCCGCCAGTTCAGGCGTCTGGTAGGCTTTGCCCATAATAGCGCCCACGGCTCCGGCCAATGCCTCATCACCCAGATCGGCGCGGTCCTGTATCTGCAGCTTGAAACCGCCGGTGGTGCCAAGCCCCATCACGGGTGGTGGTGGAAGCACCATCACAAATGCGTCTTTAATCGCACCGAATTGCATGTTGATGTTTTGTGATATCGCACCCGCTGACAAATCAGTGGAGTTGCGTTCATCAAAGGGCTTGAGCGTCAGGAACACGATGCCAGCGCTAGAGCTGTTGGTGAAGCCATTGATGGAAAGCCCCGGAAAAGCCACCGCATGTTCAACGCCAGGGGTTTTCATGGAAATGTCCGACATGCGGCGAATAACGTCTTCGGTGCGATCCAGCGATGCGCCGTCCGGCAACTGCGCAAAGCCAATCAAATATTGTTTGTCCTGCGCCGGAATATAGCCGGTAGGCACACTGGAAAAGCCCAGATAGGTAAGACCAATCAGCAAAAGATAAATTACAAATGAGCGGGCTTTGTGTTGCAATACGCCTTGCACGCTATCGGAATAGGAATCCGAACTGCGCTTAAAAAACCGGTTGAAGCGCTCAAAGAATCCACCAAAATATTTGTCCATGAACAGGGTCAGGCCGTCCTTGGGAGCATCATGGCTTTTGAGCAACATCGCCGCCATAGCGGGTGACAGCGTCAATGAACTGAATGCGGAGATAATGGTGGAAATGGCAATCGTAAGCGCAAATTGCTGGTAGAACTGCCCCGTCAGACCGCTGATGAATGCAATAGGAACAAACACCGCAATCAGGGTGAGTGCAATGGCGATAATTGGTCCGCTCACTTCACGCATGGCCTGATAGGTTGCCTCGCGCGGGGAAAGGCCAGAGGCAATATTACGCTCGACATTCTCCACCACCACGATGGCGTCATCTACCACAATACCGATGACCAGCACCAGCCCGAACAGCGATAGCGCGTTAATTGAAAAGCCAAACATATTGAGCAGTGCAAACGTACCAACAATCGACACCGGCACCGCCACCAAAGGAATAATCGACGCGCGCCATGTTTGCAGGAACAGGATAACCACCAGCACCACAAGCGCGATGGCCTCAAGTAACGTATGCACCACCGCGCGGATAGAATCGCGCACGAAGCTGGTGGGATCATAGACAATCGCGTAGTCCACATCTTCAGGAAAATTACGTTTTAACTCTTCCATCAATGCGCGAACATTATCAGAAATCTCCAGCGCGTTTGAGCCAGGGGCCTGAAAAATACCAAGCGCCACCGCCGGCTTATTATCAAGCAATGAGCGCAGCGAATATTGCGCGTTACCCAGCTCTACGCGCGCCACGTCGCGCAGCCGCGTGATAGCGCCTGTCGGTTCTGTCTTGACGATAACGTTGGCAAATTCTTCTTCTGAATTCAGGCGCCCCTGCGTATTGACGTTAAGCTGCATATCCGTGCCCGCCTTGCTGGGCGCAGCACCGATAACGCCGGCAGCCACCTGCAAATTCTGCTCGCGTATCGCACCCACAACATCATTTGCGCCCATGCCGCGCGCAGCCACTTTTTCAGGGTCAAGCCACAGACGCATAGCATAATCGCTGCCGCCAAATATCTGTACCTGACCTATGCCATCAAGACGCGTGATGCGGTCCTTTATATTAAGTGTGGCGTAGTTACCGAGATAGAGCATGTCATAGCGGCCCTTGGGCGAAAGCAGATGCACAACCATGGTGAGGTCAGAAGAACTTTTAAGTGTGGTAACGCCAAACTGACGTACGATGTCCGGCAGGCGCGGCAAAGCCTGATTCACACGGTTCTGCACCAGCTGCTGCGCCTTGTCAGGGTCAGTACCCAGCTTGAAGGTGATCGTCAGGTTCATCATGCCATCGGACGTACCCTGCGAAAACATGTAGAGCATGCCTTCCACGCCGTTGATTTGTTCTTCCAGCGGAGCGGCAACGGTTTCGGCAATTACTTTGGGGTTGGCGCCGGGATACTGGGCAGCAACCACAACCGATGGCGGTACTACTTCTGGATATTCGGAAATAGGCAGCTGCCACAGGGAGATAAAACCGGCAATGAAAATCAGCAACGACAATACGGTCGCAAAAATGGGCCGGTCGATAAAGAAGCGTGAAATGTTCATGACGGTTTTTGCGCCTCGGCGTTCTCTGGTTTATCCGCCTGCGGCGCTTCTTTACCATCCATCGGCACCATTTCAGGCACAACGGGCATGCCGGGGCGGGCGCGCTGCAGGCCGTTAACCACAATTTTTTCACCCGGCTTCAGGCCATCACTTACAATACGCAGGCCGTCGGAAAGATTTCCCGGTTTGATTTCACGGTATTCCACCTTGTTTTCAGCACCCACCACCAGCACAAATTTCTTGTTCTGGTCGGTGCCGATAGCACGGTCGGTAACCAGCAATGCTTTAGAATCGCCCGCATCACCAAGGCGAATACGCGCAAACAGGCCGGGAACGAGATTGCCTTCATTATTGGGGAAGCTGGCGCGTACACGAATAGTGCCGGACGCATTATTGAGCTGATTGTCGAATGATTCGATACTTCCTTGATGCGGGAAGTCCACATCACTCGCCAGCGCCATCGCCACCGGCATTTTGCTGGAATCCATAGCTGCGCCTGTAGCACGTATATATTGCAGGTAGGTGGTTTCATCCACCTCAAAGTCAGCATAAATGGGACTGTTGGACACTACCGTCGTCAGCACAGGCGCGCCGCCGCCTGACTCGACAAGGTTGCCCTGCGTTATTTCCGCACGGCCAACTCTTCCGGAAATGGGCGACATGATTTTTGTGTATTGCAGGTTAAGCGTAGCCGTTGTCAGGTCCGCACGCGCAATGGCAGCGTCGTTCTTGCGTTGGTCATATTCCCGCTGGGGAACAGCCTTATCGGCAAGCAACTTTTGTGCGCGACGTAGCTCCGCTTCTGCAAGCGAAGCGCGGGCAGCAGCGGCCGTAAGCGCCGCCTCATACGGTTTCGGATCTATGGTAAACAGCATATCGCCCGCATTCACTTGCGCACCGTTCTTGAAATGTATGGCATCAATCGTACCCGACACGCGCGGGCGGATATCCACTTGCTCCACCGCCACCAAACGGCCAGAAAATTCATGCCACTGCTGCACATTGCGTTCCACCACCTCAGCCACACTGACCGGTGCTGCGCCGTCCATGCCCCAGCCACCCGGGCCTTGCGGCATGAACTTGCCGTAAGCGATGTAAGAAATACCGGCAACAGCGGTAAGAAGAATGATTTTTGTTTTTGTGATTGCCATACGTTGTTTCCTTAGCAGTGTTCTGGCTGGTAATGAGCAGCGGATTTGACCGAACGGTCAACAGCCTTATCAGGCAGTTCCGCCGTTATATTGAAGTGGCGCAGCAGGCCAGGCTTAAGCTCGCGCCTTATTATTTCGGCATCATTTTTGAGTTTGGCCTGATACATAACGCCGCATATGTATGACAGCATTTCGTGGGAGGCGTTTACTACGTCATTGGTGGCAGTCAACCCCTCCACAGCCGCATCGCGCAGCAGGCTCTCGAAATATTTGGCGGAACGGTTGAACATTTCCTCAATTTTAATCCGGACTTTTTCTTCCTGTGTTGACAACTCATTGCCACAGCTCATATATGGGCAACCCAGCACTTTACCGTATTTATCGGCAAGGCCCTTTTGCAGTTCATAGGCTAAATCGCAATATTGAGACAGGCGATCCATCGGTGGGAGAGCGGGAGAAAACACCTTGTCGAACAAGGAGCGTTTATCCTGCCAGAGTTTTTCAAACGCCTCGACCGTAACATCGACTTTAGAAGGAAAATAATGATAGAAGCTGCCCTTTTGGATTTTTGCCACCTGACATATCTGATCCACGCTGACGGTGCTGTAGCTTTGCCGCCACATCAGCTCGATGGTGACTTCCAGTATACGGTCGCGGGTGGATTTTTGTTTAGGGACAGTCTGCATACGAGATGCATATCAGATTTGACTGATCAGTCAACTCGACTTTTTTGCATAGCTCACTTGCACAAAACCATTCAGGCCGCGTTCGTGCGGATAATCGGCGTAGATAGAAGGGTTTTTTGTACCGGACACTTCGCCGCCACGTCCAGTAGCTTGGCGCGCTGTTCTTCAGTCAAAGCATCGCCATGAATTGTAATTTCCTTGGTGAACACATCTACCTTGCCACTGCGCCCTTCAGCAGCAAGGTTATCCACCACCTCGCGCTTGCTATGTGTCATACGCACGCTGACACGTTCCAGCGGCCAGTTCTGGCGGCGCGCATACCAGCGGATGGTCATTGCCGTGCATTCGCCAAGCGCTGCCAACAGCAAATCATACGGCGCAGGGCCAAGGTCAGCGCCGCCAGCCGACACCGGCTCATCCCCCAGCAATTCATGACCGGACACAGAAATAGACACTGAAAAAACGCTTTTGCCATTTTCACTTATGTCAGCAGAAATGATATTATTATCAGACACATGGCCTCCGTCGGACTAGAAAATCCTATTTAATTCTGTTAATGTGCATATATAATATATGGTATAAGATAGAGTGCAGTTAACCCATTGTCACCACAGTATTAGGTAAACAGGCAGAATGACGTGACATGAAAGAGCCGCCGCCATTTATCAGGCGTAAAACGCCCACCTACGCATCCGCGCAAATAGCAGCCTATGCCATCTGTAAAGAACCCATTGACCTTGCAGGCCGCAAGCCCATTGAGGGATTTGCCATCGACAGCGCTGATCCTGACACTCCCATGGACCGCGATGACGCTATCGATATCGAACACAAAACCGACCCCGTACATGGCAAGGTCACAGTACTGCATGTCACGATCGCCGACGTTGCTTCGTCCTGCCCGCGCGGCGCGCACAGGGAAACTAATGACAAGCTGGCAACGCTGGATAAGGAAGCACATACCAACGGCGAAACATTGTATTTCTCTTACGGTGTTGCGCCCATGCTGCCGCGCCGCCTACAGGACCGACTGAGTCTGGAGAACGGCAAGGAGCGCCCTGGCGTCACCATTTCCGTAACTTTCAACCAGAATGCCGATGTGGTGCATACGGAATTCGCGCGCACCGTCATCCGTGCCAAGTGCAAAAGCTATCAGGATGCCGTAAAAGATATCGCCGTCCACGGCAACCCGCTGCAACAGCTTTCCGTGCTAGCTAAACATATACTGCAGCAAAAAAGCACCGCCACCGACCTGCCTTATTACGACGCCTCCACCGGTATGTATACCGACTCGGAAGGTAATACGCGGCACATCAATATTGATGAATTGAACGCCTATATGACCGTGCAGGGCTGCATGATTGCCGCCAATGAAGCATCTTCAGGCATCATGCGCGACAGCAATTTCCTGTTCCGTAACCATAGCTACACCGCCAAGCATATTCCGCAATCCATGTTTTACAGTAAAAGCGCACTGGAAGGCTCCGGCGCAGATGTGCGTAAAGTCATACAGAACAAGGCCGAATACAATCCCGAGTGCAAAGGCCATTACGGACTCAACGCCCGGATGTATTCCCACGTTACCTCACCCATCCGCCGTTATGCCGACCTTGTCAACCAGCGCATGATACACTGGTCAATTGATGTGGTGGATGCCGCCGTAGATCAGATTATGGCAGACAAACGCCATGCCAGCGACGCATGGGACAGGGAACGTATCGCTCATCATGTCTGGCAACATGCCACACAGTTGCTCGGAGATGCCGCTGAATTCCGCGAAACCCGTGGCGGCATAAAAAAAGTGGTGGGTAAAAGACTTGAAGAGACCATTGCCGAAATAGCCGATGCCGTACCAGGCGTTGGCCGTGTGACTAGCATTGAAATTGCCAAAAAGACATTGGCAGCGATTGACGCCATAGAACTCCCCTACAGCAAAAAAGAGCTGACAAATGTTGCCACCGACCTGAACCGCACACTCGAGAAAAACCGCCTGCAGCGCCGTGAAATCGGCTACAGCGAAACCGAAGCATGGCTCAATGCCGTCTTTCCGGAGACTGACTCTAAGAAATTGTTATCATGGAGTCCGGGGTCTTTTGCCCGCCTGCTGGAGGCCGCAGCACGGCGAGGAGATAACAACGAAATATTTGCCAAGGAAGTACTCAAGCGGCTGGACAGCCCAAGTGACAAAGATGCGCTGGTGCAAAACCTGCACACGCTGCTGGTAGTCTCCGAGCGCTACAAAGACGGTCACTGGCAGATGCTGAAAAAACAGGCGTTCCAGCGCATCAAGAGCGATCCGACACTCGGCGAGAAAGTATTCACCTTCATGCAGGGCAGGCATGAAACCGATACCTACATTCTTGAGGCCACACTTCTGGATGACAACAAGCAGCCCTACCCCGCCGCACTGGTGGTACTCAGCAATAACGGCGGGGATTATTCAGCGCCGATTATTGATACGGCAGACACACCGGAACATGCGAAACAGGCAGCCATACTTACTTTTTTCCGACATTACGGCGACCTCTACCACCATGACGCGCTCTACACCCCAAAGCTGATTGATCTTGCGCTGGAGCGCGCACGCGTCAAACGCGGCAGTCGCTTCGAAACACTCAAGAAAATCTGCGGCGAGAATTTTTCGGTCACCGAGCAATATGAATTTGATGGTGCTGCAGAACATTCTGATCATAATGCCAGCATCACGCTTACGGTCGCCAGCAAAGAAACAGGTGAAAAACTTATCAAAACACGCCGCGGACGCCACGAACAGGCACGCGACAAGGCCGCAAAAGACATACTGGAAGACCGCCGTTTCCACGATATGTTGTCGCAGTGCCATGGCGGCATGCATCTGGATGACGAACGCCTGAAGCCGGGTACGGAACTGCCGGAAGCATTATGGGCGCATTCTTCGCGCATCATACAACGCACACAGGACGATCAGCAGCGCTGAATATTCCTAATTAATTATTTTCCTAATTTTTGGCGCATGTAAGCCGCAGCTTCTGCGAGGGATGAAGCATTAGTTACATCACAGCCAATACCCTCTCTTGCGCACCACTCCACAAGATGCTCCATAGCAAGGTTGCCTTTGGGGCTATTGGCATAAGGGCAGCCGCCAAGCCCGCCGGTAGAGGCGTCAAAGGTGCGTATGCCCAACTCATAAGAACGCGCGACGTTACCAATGGCCGTGCCGAACGTATCATGGAAATGCATGGCCACTTTATCTAACGGCACAGCTTGTTTTTTCAGTGCAGCAACCAGTTCTTCCACTTTCTCGGGTGTGCCGATACCCGTAGTATCGCCCAGTGATACTTCGTAGCACCCCATGTCCAGCAACTGCTTTGAGCGCATAGCTACCGCCTGCGGATTAAATGGCATATCATCATACCCAAATACAGTGGACAAGTACCCACGCACGCGTATGCCGCAATCCGTGGCTTCGGTAATCACCGGCATAATCGCCGCAAATGAGGCATCCACAGATTGATTGATATTCGCCTTGGAAAATTGCTCGGACACGGCAAGGAAAATGGCTACTTCCTTTGCGCCTATTTCCTTGGCGCGCAGCAAGCCCTTCTGGTTGGGCGTAAGGTAGGAAAAAATAATCTCCGGATGGTTTTCCTGCACAGGCTCGAGCAGCTGCGCCACCTCTGCGGAATTAGCCATGGCAGGTACGGCAGCGGGCTTTACAAAACTCCCCGCCTCAATGCGCCTGAGGCCGGATTTCATGAGTTTTTCTATATAATATACCTTGTCCTGCGCCGTAAGGCTGGCGGCATTTTTCTCATTTTGCAGCCCGTCGCGGGCGCTTACATCTACAATTTCTATACGCTGCGCAGAAGGCATATCACGCTGCCTCGGATACGGGCTGCACCAGCTTCACCAACTCAGCGCCCTCACCCACCATTTGCCCTGCCTGCACCAGCACGGCCTCTACCTGCGCATCGCCACCCGCAGAAAGCGTAAGTTGCAACTTCATGGCTTCCAGCACCACCAGCGGCTGGCCTTCCGTGACCATCTCTCCTGCTTTCACCAGCACCTGACGCACCATACCCGGCATCGGCGCTACTGGTGCCAAGCGTGACTCCGTTGTACCAGCCGATGCATGCGCACGTGGCTCGGACACCACGACATCCAGCGCGCCCAGCTGCAATTTATACCCCGCCTTGCCAGCAGAAAAACCAAAGCTGCCCGTGCGCTCCCAGACATCCGGCGATGTTTCATGCTCAAGCACAAAGCTGCCGTCGCTGAGTCGCTGTCCGGTAAAATGATATTGCTTGCCGGCGTAAGTAAAGCGTACGGACTGGCCCTTGCGTTCGGTCACTTCCATCTCTACGGTTTTACCGTTGATAACCAGCGTAGCGCTCATCTGAACCCCGACAATTTTTCATTGGTCCACGCAGAATGCTCCACACCATCCGCGGTCGCTCCGGCCTGCGTATTGCTGCCGCCAAACAGGAAATAAATAGCCGCTGACTTCGCCACATCTTCATCCGGCAGCGTCTGGTCAAACAACATTGCCTTGTGGCGGGGGATGAAATCTGTGCTGGTTTTGCCGTCACGGAACGGTTTGGAATCCAGCACACGCATCAGGAATGCGCGGTTGGTGGTCACGCCACCGATATATGTGCGCGCCAGCGCATCCAGTAAAGTGTTTATGGCATCGCTGCGCGTATGGCCAAAGGCTGCCAGTTTAGCCAGCATCGGGTCATAGCGCGAGGAAACGCGCACCCCGCTGGAGTACCCGTTTTCGCAGCGTACCTGCGGTAAATGCGGCAGGCTGAAATGCGAGAGATCACCCGGTGCCGGAAGGAATTCGCGCTGCGGGTCTTCGGCATACAGGCGTACTTCCACCGCATAACCGGTGCAGCTTACGTCCGCCTGCACGACAGATAAGGGCTTTCCCTCCGCCACTTCTATCTGCAGGCGTACAAGATCCAGCCCTGTGACCATCTCCGTTACCGGATGCTCCACCTGCAGGCGCGTATTCATCTCAAGGAAATAAAACTCGCCTGTACTGTCGAGAATAAATTCCATAGTACCCGCGCCCACATATTTGATATGGGACGTGATTTTAAGCGCAGCCTGATAGAGCGCTTTTTTTATTTTCTCCGGTAAATTTGGAGCTGGACTTTCTTCCACGATTTTCTGGTGACGGCGCTGTATGGAGCATTCACGCTCAAAGAAATGCAGGTGGTTGCCCTTGGTGTCGGAGAATACCTGCACTTCGATATGACGCGGCTGCTGCAAATATTTTTCCATCAGCAGGCGGCCATCGCCAAATGCATTTTGTGCTTCTGATCGCGCCGATTCCAGAGCGGCATTTACATCCTGCTCGCGCTCGACAACGCGCATACCCTTACCGCCGCCGCCTGCCGCCGCCTTAATCAGCACCGGAAAACCAATGGCCTTAACTTGCTTGGCTAAATGCGCGTTGTCCTGGTTGTCACCGTGATAGCCGGGAATCACCGGCACACCGATTTCTTCACATAATTTGCGCGATGCGGCCTTGTCGCCCATGCGTGAAATGATCGAAGCCGGAGGCCCGACGAATATGAGGCCTGCCTTTTCTACCGCGTCGGCAAATTTCGAGTTTTCCGATAAAAACCCGTAGCCGGGGTGAATGGCGTCTACGCCCGTTTTTTTAGCGACAGCAATAATCTGTTCTATATTGAGATACGTCTCCGCCAGCGATTCACCGCTAAGCTGGCAATTGATATCTCCGGCCATAGCATGCGGCAGCGCGCGGTCATCAGCAGCAAACAGCGTAACCGTGCGGATGCCCATGGCGCGGCAGGTGGAAATAATGCGGCAAACGATTTCCCCGCGGTTGGCAATCAATAATGTGCGGATTTGTTTACTCATGCATTACCTGCCCATGAAGGTTTATGCCCGCCAAGCAAGGCTTCCATGCCTTCCTGCCCTTCTTCGCTCACACGCATCTGTGCAATCGCATCCACCGTATGTTTGGTGCGTGCCTCGCGGTCTTCGGAAGAAAAATGCATAACTTCTGCTATCAGCGCCTTGGCACGGCGGCTGGCATAAGGCCCGGCTTTCAGGAATTCTTCTATCACCTCTTCCGAGGCTTTTTCCAGTGATTCGCGTGCAACCGTGCGATGCACCAACCCCATTTCACGCGCTGCCTGTGCTGAAAACATCATGCCGGATGTAAAATAGGCGCGCGCCGCTGACAGCCCAATTTTCTCGATAACATAGGGTGAAATCACCGCTGGAATCAACCCAAGGCGCACCTCGGTGAGTCCAAATTTTGCTTCTTCTGCGGCCAGTGCATAATCACACACAGCCACCAAGCCTGCTCCACCGCCAAGCGCCGCGCCCTGCACAATGCAGATCAGCGGCTTGGTGAAGTAGCGAAGCAAAGCAAACATCTCTGCCATGCGCGAGCTGTCAGCAAGGTTTTCTTCCTGAGTGTAATGTTTCATGGCCTTCATCCAGTTCAGGTCGGCACCTGCGCAAAATGATTTTCCTTTGCCAAGCAGCACGGCAAAGCGCACCTTGTCATTGGCTTCGAGTGCGCCAAATGCATGCGTCAGTTCACTAATAAGCCGATCATCAAACGCATTATGCACGTCCGGCCTGTTGAGGCATACTTTTGCCACGCCGCGTTTGTCGATATCCAGTGTCAGCAGCGAATAATGCATGGCTACATCCTGAACACGCCAAATTTCGTTTCGCCGACAGGAGCATTCAGGCTTGTGGTCAACGCAAGACCAAGCACATCACGGGTAGTAACAGGGTCAATCACCCCGTCATCCCACAGGCGCGCCGTGCTGTAATAGGAACTGCTTTCCTTAACGTATTTAGCAAGCAAAGGATCGCGGAATGCTTCCAGCTCCTTGCCTTTAAGCACAGGCTTTCCATCTTTCACCAGCGCGTCCTGACGCACGCGCGTGAGTACATCGGCGGCCTGTTCACCGCCCATCACCGCCGTCTGCGCATTCGGCCACATCCACAGAAAACGCGGGGAGTATGCACGACCGCACATACCGTAATTGCCTGCGCCAAATGAGCCGCCAATCACTACCGTGAATTTAGGCACTTGAGCGTTGCTGACAGCAGTGACAAGTTTAGCACCGTTCTTGGCGATGCCTTCCGCTTCCGCTTTTTTGCCGACCATAAAGCCGGTGATGTTTTGTAGGAACACCAGTGGAATGCCGCGCTGGCAGCACAGTTCGACAAAATGCGCCGCCTTCAGTGCCGATTCCGAAAACAGAATACCGTTATTGGCGATAATGCCTACACGGCAACCATGAATAGTGGCAAAGCCGCAGACAATAGTAGTGCCGAAGCGGCGCTTGAATTCATGGAATCGCGAACCGTCAACGATACGTGCAATGATTTCACGCACGTCGAACTGCACGCGCGTGGATTCCTTAGGCAGGATGCCGTAAATCTCTTCTGCCGGATAAAGTGGTTCTTCATACGGCATAGTGTTGGGCGCATTGGCACGCTTGGTATTCAAATGTTCGGCAATATCGCGCACCATAGCCAGCGCCTGCGGTTCGTTTTCGGCGTAATGGTCGGCCACGCCGGATTGCATGGTGTGTACCTCGGCGCCACCCAGCTCTTCTGCCGTTACGTCTTCACCAATGGCTGCTTTTACCAACGGCGGGCCAGCAAGGAAAATAGTGCCGTTGCCTTTGACAATCACGCTTTCGTCGCACATAGCAGGCACATAAGCGCCGCCTGCTGTACACGAACCGACGACAGCGGCAATCTGCGGAATACCGGCTGCCGACATGCGCGCCTGATTATAAAAAATGCGCCCGAAATGATCGCGGTCAGGAAATACTTCATCCTGCATGGGAAGAAATGCGCCGCCGGAATCCACAAGGTAAATGCATGGCAGGCGGTTTTCATAAGCGATTTCCTGCGCGCGCAAGTGCTTCTTCACTGTCATCGGGAAATACGTGCCGCCTTTGACGGTAGCGTCATTGGCAACAAAAAGGCATTCGCGCCCATGCACACGGCCAATACCTGTCACCACGCCCGCTGATGGCACGCCACCTTCGTTTTCATACATGTCACACGCAGCAAGTGCCGACAGTTCTAGAAACGGAGATCCGGGATCGAGGATACGATTAATGCGCTCACGCGGGAGCAGCTTGCCGCGCGCATGATGGCGTTCGACTGCTTTCTTGCCGCCGCCTTCCGCGACGATTGCAAGCCGCTTTTTTAAGTCTTCTGCAAGTGCGCGGTTATGCGCAGCATTGTCGGCAAAGGTTTTTGATTGGCTATCGGCATGCGCGGTAAGTGTAGACATTTAGAAAAAACCCAACAGTTTGTGAGAGTGACAGGCTAGCAAAATGGAAGTCAATCGGCGCACCCGATCTGCCGTGAAATAATCAGGCGTTGTATTTCCGATGTGCCTTCGCCGATACGCAGCAGGCGGTGATCGCGCCAGAAACGCTCCACGTCATATTCCTCCATCAGGCCGTAACCGCCATGAATCTGCACGGCCATATCGGTAACCTCGCCCGCCACTTCCGAGCTGTAGAGCTTGGCAATCGCTGCTTCCTTGGAAAACGGCTTGCCGTTGTCGGCCAGCCAGCAGGTCTTGTGAAGGTAGGTACGCGCCATCTCGATTTTCATATGCATATCGGCCAGCGCAAAACCAATCGACTGGAAGCCAGAAATCGGTTTGCCGAACTGCTTGCGTTCATTGGCGTAGGCGAGTGCTTTTTCATACGCACCCTGCGCGCAGCCGACACCCATGGAAGCGATGCCAATTTTGCCGCGGTCAAGTGTAGATAGCATCTGCTTCGAACCGTCACCCTGCTTGCCGAGCATGTTGGCGTCCGGCACGAATACGTCTTCGAAATAGACTTCGCAGGTATCGGATGAACGCCACATCAGCTTTCCGTGCATGGATTTCACCGTCAAGCCCTTAGTGCCTGCCTCTACGATAAGGCAGGAAAGTTCAGGCCTGCCTTCACCTTTGCTTCCGGTAACTGCCTGCACGGTGATACCGGCGTTCATGTGGTTGGCATTAGTGATAAAAATTTTGGAGCCGTTGATCTTCCAGCCGCCATCCACTTTTTTAGCGGTCGTTTTGCTGCCGCGCGAATCAGAGCCTGCGCCCGGTTCGGTCAGGCCAAATGCCCAGAGTTTTTCGCCGGTGCAGAGCTGAGGAATATATTTTTTGCGCTGCGCGTCATTGCCAAAATAATACAGTGGCGCAATACCCAGCGAGTTGTGCGCAGTAATGGTGGCCGCTTGTGAACCGTCCACGCGTGAAATTTCCTCACAGGCAACAGCATAGGCCAGATAATCCATGCCATGCCCGCCGTAATTTTCCGGCACAATGATACCAAACAGCCCGAGCTGGCCCATTTTACGGGTGATCTCTTCAGAGAACTGCTCTTTTTTGTCCAGCTCTTTTGCCTTCGGCGCAATTTCCGACTCAGCGAATTTACGCACGGTATCGCGCAGCATTTTGTGCGTCTCAGGCAAATCAAAATTCATAGTGTCCCCTTGAGGTGTTGAAGCTGTCTGTCGTTGAGCGTTTGACATCAGGCGGTCTCCTGCAAATCTATGAGCCCCTAAGCAGGCTTTATAATGACATGGGTTATAGCTTAACCCCAGCTTTTGTCAAAGCGCGAATGATGATGTTAATGATGGTTAAATTGCTATTGCACTGCACAAAATCTATGCTCCTGAGCCATGCCCTTGCACCACACTGAATTCAGGCTTGCGCAAACGGGCTTCTAGGTTAGATTATCCCTGAAATTTCAGGGAGCACCGCATGAGCAAAGACCCCGTCGTTATCGTAGCCGCTGCGCGCACCCCCATCGGCGGATTGCTGGGCGACTTCAAGGATATTTCCGCCACACAGCTTGGCGGCATCGCTATCAGGGCGGCGGTCGAGCGTGCCAAATTGAACGGTGACGCCATAGACGAAGCCTACATGGGCTGCGTGCTTTCCGCAGGGCTTGGGCAAGCGCCCGCGCGGCAGGCAGCACTCGGTGGCGAACTCCCGCAATCTACTGCCTGCACGACCGTAAGCAAAGTCTGCGGCTCCGGCCTGAAAGCCGTGATGCTGGCACATGATGCAATTGTTGCGGCCTCTTCCGGTATTGTGGTGGCGGGCGGCATGGAAAGCATGACCAATGCCCCGCATTTGATGTTGAAAGCCCGCAGCGGCTACCGTTTGGGCAATGACAAAATATACGACCATATGTTCCTCGACGGGCTGGAAGACGCTTATGACAAGGGCAAGCTTATGGGTGCATTTGCCGAAGCCTGCGCCCAGCACTACCAGTTTACGCGCAAGGCGCAGGATGATTTTGCCATCACCTCGCTGGAACGCGCAAAAAAAGCTGCCAATGATGGCAGCTTTAGCGCAGAGATTGCACCCGTCACCGTCAAAAGCAAAAAAGGCGATGCCGTAATCAGCATTGATGAGCAACCGCAGAAAGCGGATATTGCTAAAATTCCAACACTGAAACCCGCCTTTGCCGCCGACGGCACGGTTACTGCCGCCAACGCCAGCTCCATTTCCGATGGCGCAGCGGCGCTGGTGCTGATGCGTGCGTCCGACGCAGAAAAGCGCGGCATCAAACCTCTGGCTCGCATACTCGGCCATAGCAGCCACGCGCACGCACCGGCATGGTTTTCCACCGCACCCATCAACGCCATGCAGAAACTCAGTGATAAAACCGGCATCGCGCTTAAAAAATTCGACCTGTTTGAAATCAACGAGGCCTTTGCCGTCGTCACCATGGCGGCCATGCGCGATCTTGATTTACCACATGACAAAGTGAATATACACGGCGGCGCCTGCGCCATAGGTCATCCGATTGGCGCGTCCGGCGCGCGCATTCTGGTTACGTTGCTGGCGGCGTTGGAAAAACATAAATTAAAGCATGGCATGGCATCGCTATGCATTGGCGGCGGCGAGGCCGTGGCCTTAGCAGTAGAAAGGATTTAGTTTCAATGCAACTTACCGAAACCCAACGCATGATTCGCGACACCGCGCGTGACTTCGCGCAAGGCAGGCTTGCGCCTGGCGCTGCCGAACGTGACGAAAAATCCCTGTTTCCGCATGCCGAAGTGAAGGAGATGGGGCAGCTCGGGCTGATGGGCATGCTAGTACCGGAAATTTACGGCGGCGTTGGTGCTGATTATGTGTCCATGGCGCTTGCGCTGGAAGAAATCTCCGCCGCTGACGGCGCAATTTCTACTGTCATGAGCGTGCAGAACTCACTGGTTGGCGCTGGCTTGCTTAAATTCGCCAATGACTGGCAGAAAGCACAGTTCCTGCAACCCATCGCCAAAGGTGATATGCTGGGCGCTTTTGCGCTCACCGAACCGCAGGCAGGTTCTGAAGCGTCGGCGCTTTTGTGCAGTGCCAAGCGCGACGGCGACAGCTATGTACTGAACGGCACCAAGCAATTCATTACCTCCGGCAAGCATGCCGATATTACGCTGGTCTTTGCCGTCACCGACCGCAGCGCAGGCAAAAAAGGCATTTCTGCATTCGTCGTGCCGACCAAAACGGCGGGTTACGGCGTCGCCAAGCTGGAAGACAAGCTGGGCCAGACGTCGTCGGACACCGCGCAGCTCGTGTTTGACAATATGCGTATCCCCGCCACCCACCGCCTTGGCGAAGAGGGCGAAGGCTATAAAATCGCCCTGTCGAATTTGGAGGGCGGGCGTATCGGCATCGCCGCCCAATGTATAGGCATGGCGCGTGCTGCGCTGGAATTCGCCATCGGTTATTCCAAAGAACGCAAAACATTTGGCAAGCCCATTTTTGAGCATCAAGCGGTGTCATTCCGACTTGCTGACAGCGCCACCGAGCTGGAAGCAGCACGCCAGTTGCTGCTCTATGTGGCGCGCCTGCGCGACGAGGGAACGCCCTGCCTCAAAGAAGCCTGCATGGCAAAACTCTTTGCTTCGGAAATGGCCGAGCGCGTCTGTTCAGCTGCCATCCAGACGTTAGGCGGCTATGGCTATCTGCGCGATTTTCCGGTAGAACGCATCTACCGTGATGTGCGCGTCTGCCAGATTTATGAAGGCACGAGCGACGTACAACGAATTGTCATCAGCCAGAAATTATAGCCAGAAATTAATTATAGGATTTATCATGGAACTCAAAAATACTCCTGTTATTATCACTGGTGGAGGCTCTGGCCTCGGCGCGGCAACAGCACGCCTGCTTGCGCAAGGCGGGGCAAAGGTAGCGCTGCTCGACCGCAACCTCGCGGGCGCTGATGCAGTCGCGAAAGAAATAAAAGGCATTGCCATTGAGTGCGATGTCACCAGCGAAGACAGCGTCAAATCCGCGCTAGCCGCCGCCGCAAAGGCACATGGCGAGGCACGCATTGTCGTCAGCTGTGCCGGTATCCTTGGTGCAGGCCGCATACTTGGCCGCGAAGCGCCGATGGAGCTTTCCTTTTTCGAGCAGGTGCTGCGCGTGAATGTCGCGGGCAGTTTTAATGTGCTGCGCCTTGCCGCCGATGCCATGGCAAAACTAACGGAAATGGGCGATGCCAAAGAACGCGGCGTAATTATCAACACCGCTTCCATTGCCGCGTATGAAGGGCAGATCGGACAAGCGGCTTATGCCGCATCCAAAGGCGCGATTGTAAGCCTGACGCTTCCCGCTGCGCGTGAATTTGCGCGCATCGGTGTACGCGTCAATGCCATCGCTCCCGGGCCGGTGGATACACCCATGGTGGCAGGAATGCCCGATGATGTACGCGCAAGCCTTGAGGCTACCATCCCCTTTCCTTCACGGCTGGTAAAGCCGCAGGAATACGCGGCACTGGTGAAACATTTGGTGGAAAATGTAGCCATCAACGGCGAAGTAGTGCGCATCGATGGCGCACTGCGCATGGGTCCAAAATAGAAATTAGCGCGGGTTGTATTTTCCCAACACGGTAAGAAACAACTCTTTCAGGAAGAGTAGTTTGGTGCGCCGGCTTACAATCTTAGTTGGAATACTGCCATCTTCCGGATACGTACGAATCACAGGGATTTCCTTTATTTTAAAACCAAGCCTTGCCGCATTCCATATCAGATATAGTTGTAAGTTAAAGCGCACAAATATGTTGCGTATCGGTTGTACGCGATCATCTCTCAAGAAACGCATGCTCATGGCACGGAAGGCATTCGTCGGGTCAGTGTACCAAAATCCGCCGCTGGCTATCACCGGCGCTACTACATAACGTATGCCGATATATCGCTCCAGAGGTGTATTTTTATGCACACCACCCTTCATAAAACGTGAACCCTGCACCATGTCGTAACCATCATCTAGCGCGGCAATGAAATCCGTCAACGCTTCCACCCCGTCCTTGCCATTGCCATCCACTGTAATCACCCCTTCATACCCTTGCTCCATCGCGTAAGCCAATGCCATACGTGTCGCTGTGCATAAACCGCGTTCATCCGTAACCAGCAACGCGCGTACTCCCATAGATTTTAGAAAATTGACATCGGTAGATCCATCATTACTACGGCCATCAGCAATTATAATATCAGCAAGCGGTGCGCGCTCTTTCATGCGCGAAAGCTGTTTGCGGATGCGCTCGCCCTCATTCCATATGACCGTGATAAAGCAATAACGTGTACGCTTCTGGAAAAATTCATGGCGCTCGTGAAGTGGTATTTGCAAAGCATGTGTCATGGTTATGTTAAGACTGCCGATGCATTAGTCTATTGAATGCTGCAACAAACAAGTAAAGTCCAAGCAAAAAACCTGCGTAGAGCGTTATAAATTCAGCCGCTGATGTTATCTGTTCTTCTCCCCACAGGCTTACAAAAACGCGCCCAATTACTACAGAATGCAACACATAGACAAATAGCGAGCAACTACCCAGCAATCGAACAGGCGACCAATATTTCAGTGATTGTGTGGCTTCAGCACATACGAGCAGCAGCATGGTCATGCCAAGCGAAGCGATAAAAAACCCAGGCGTTGGCGGATAAAAAATCTCACTAAAACCTTCGCGGCTAAGCATGGCACCGGGATGTACCCACCACCAGCCCACACCCAGAACCAGAATACAAACACCCAGCAACACAAATTTTTTGTTAGTAAATTTGCGCACGGATGCAGGACCCCAGCGATAATGCGCTACCATTGCCCCCGCCAGCATATAAGCCAGCCACGGCACAAGCGGAAACCAGCCATCGATGAAAAAATGATGCAATATATTCGTCTGGTTTTCTACCTCTACCGTTATCTTACCGGTCAGCAGCTCCAGTTCGGTAGGGTAATCAGCATATCCGAACGTAGCCTGCAGCCAAGGCATGGTCATTAAAAAGGCAAATATGATAATGCCAATAACCGTATCCGGAAGACGGCAGAGTACATAGGTGAACAGTGTACCTATGGCAATCAGGTATAATACATCCATGCCGATAAAAGGGCGTATGCCCCACGCCGCCATATCTGTAAAGGCGGCGCACCCCAGCAGAAATAAAATGCGCCACAACAGATTGCCGACTGGCTTGCCTGCATTCTTGGTGACCATCATGCCCGCAAGAAGCACAAACATGGGGGCGGCCAGCGAACCAACAATACGCATGAACCAGCCATGCGGCTCTTCCAGTATAGGCCCCATGTTAGCTCCAACCATAATCATGATAGCAAGGCCGCGCACTATGTCTATGGTAGTGTCACGCTTATCTGGGGATACGGCATTGTAGGTGGACATTCGGCACCTCTACAATTCTGCGTTGAATGAAGATGAAAATATCACTAGCATGAATAACTTCTAGGCAACAGTCGAAAGTTGACATGACACAGCTTGCAGAACTCAGTGAAAAAGATATTTCTGAACGCATTGCAAAAACCGAGCGTTACGTATCGGAGCAAAACGTTGCAAAGGCGATTGCCGCTGCAAAAATGGCGCATGAACTGCTTGATAAAATTATCGACATCGTAAAACCCGGTATCCGCGAAAGCGAAGTGAAAGACTTTTCCCTGAAGCTATTTTCTGAGCATCAGATAGAGCGTACATGGCACCCGCCTTATGTGCGCTTTAGTGAACATACGCTACTTACCTTCAGGGACAAAGCCTCTGAAGACCGTATTTTACAGGAAAGCGATATCGCTTTTATCGATATTGGCATTGTTAAAGACGGCATCGAAGGTGATGCAGGCCGCAGCGTTTCCTTTGGTAATAATCTGGAATATAAACTGCTCGTAGACGCCAGTCTGTCTATCTTCAATGACGCCACGGCTTACTGGCAACGCAATAACCCCAATGGCATAGCCTTATATGAGTATATATTCAGCCTTGCCGATAAGCTGGGTGTTGTCTGGAATCTTGATCCGGCAGGCCATTTGATTGGTGCATTCCCGCATCGTGGCTGGAAGCGCGGCATCAACCATTTCCCCAACATTGTAGATAACGGCGCATGGATTCTGGAAATCCAGATAAAGCACAAAACCCTGCCCGCAGGCGCATTTTTTGAGGACCTGCTTTACCGAAGATAGCCTATATCAAGCCAGTGAACCAGGCAACAGTTGCCAGCGCTACGAAGGCAATGATCTTGAACATAATGTAGATGCTTCCGACGGTAAAGAACATGCCGAATATGGCAAAAATACCGTCATTCTCAAGCAGTGCCAATGCCATCAGGGAAATGGAAAATCCGGGCAGGAAATTCCCGCCCACTATTGGTAATGAAAGAATCGCCGCCATTGCAGCCATCAGCACACCAATCAGGCGCTCACCATAAGACTCGCAAACAGGTGTAAGGCGCGGACGCACAAATTTTTCAATCCATAAAATTATCGGTAGAGACTTTTTAATGATTTTTACAATCACGGCATGAGAAAACCGTTTTTCCGCCACTTTTTTGGGAAGCCATATTGACCTCCGCCCAAATACGATTTGTAGCGCTATTAACAATATCGGGACTCCGGTAATGGTTGAGAATCCAGGAATGCCAGGTATAGGAAGTGAGTTTGGGATAGAAAAAATCAGGATGGAAAGCGCAAACGAGCGGTCACCCAGCATTTGTACAAACTGTCCTATAGAGATATGTCCGTGATCAGGAGCATTCGCTATTTCTTGCAGGAGATGACTAGTACGTTTCCTTGAGTTTTTCTCAGCGTTATTATTCGATTCCATGCCTTCTGCCTAAAAGATAATGTTCTAACCACAGCCAGACACAGGCGGCAATACTCACTATAAGGATTGCAGCCCATGCCGTTATATCCGGCGGCGACACAGAAAAGACCGACTGCGCCCATGGAGTATAAGTGAAAATAATTTGAAATACAATAACCCCCAGGCTTCCAATAATTGCAGGCAGGTAATGAATGGGTGTATTCTTTCCAATCCTTGTTGCACGCGGAAACAACCACCATAAATACCCTATTTGCAGGCATACAAGGGTATTTATAGCCATGGCACGCGTCACCGGCGTATCGTAACCCAAATCTGTGGCATATAGAAAAACTCCCATAGTTGCGAAAGTGAGAAGCAGCGTATGTTCTAAAAGCATTGCTACGGCACGCTTTGAAAAAATGGGAGCATCCACAGCAAATGGCTTGCTGCGCATAGCCTCTGGGTCATGGGGTGAAAAGGCAAATGCCAGCGAAAGCGTTACCGCCGTTACCAGATTAACCCACAAAATCTGAATCGGTGTAATCGGCAGCACAATTCCCAACAAAGTCGCCACCAACAGCACTAGTCCTTCAGAAAAATCGGTTACCATCATGAACTGAATGGTACGACGTATATTGCGGTAAATGTTCCTGCCCTGCTCCACCGCATGTACAATACTGGTAAAGTTATCATCCGCAAGCACAAGGCTTGAAGCTTCTTTGGCCACTTCCGTACCCTGCTTACCCATGGCAATACCTACATTCGCCATTTTAAGTGCTGGCGCGTCATTCACACCGTCACCAGTCATGGCCACAATCTCGCCTTGCTTTTGTAAGGCTTTAACCAGCCGCAGCTTATGTTCCGGATGCATGCGAGCATAAATATTCACCTGTCCTACTGAAGCTAGCAAGGCACTATCAGTCATATTATCCAGCTCGGCACCACTGATTACTTTTTCACTGCCATGGATACCCAGCTGCCGCCCGATAGCGCTGGCGGTAAGCGCATGGTCACCGGTAATCATTTTGACAGCTATACCCGCACGGTAGCATGCTGCAATGGCAGGCTTTGCCTCTTCACGTGGTTGATCGGTGATGCCAAACAAGCCAAGCAATACCAGCCCTGATTCCACATCGCTGCGCTTAAGCTGTGCATAGTCCAGGGGAAGGTGTTTGCGTGCGATTGCCAGTACGCGCTCACCATTGCGCGCCATTGCCTGCACCTGTTCCTCCCAATAACCCGCTTGTACTATCTGCAACTCACCATTGGCTCCGAGTTGCTGGCTGCACATGGTGAAAATTCTTTCCGGTGCGCCTTTGACATAAGTAACACGCTGGTTACCTCCATAGTCATGGAGTGTCGCCATATAACGTTCTTCAGCAGAAAATGGTAAAACATCACGGCGCGGAAACTGCTCATTAAGCTGCTCCTGCCGATGCCCTGCCTTAAGTGCAAGCGCTATCAGCGCCCCCTCCGTCGGATCGCCATTAAGTTCCCAAACGCCTTCTTTCATCTGTAATACCGCATCATTATTAAGCGCAGCACCATGCAACATTTCGTGGCTGGCTTCGTAAGCAGACAGCTTGATTTCACCGGCATCAATAAGAAATTTTCCTTCCGGCGCATAACCCACACCAGTGACTGTAAAAGAATGGCCAGCCGTCACCAGATGACTTACCGAAAGTTCGTTTCGCGTCAGTGTGCCTGTCTTGTCAGTGCATATAACTGTGGTATTGCCAAGGGATTCGATGACCGGCAGGTAGCGCACCAGCGCATTGCGCCGCGCCATGGCGCGCACACCCATCGCCAGCGTAATGCTCATCACGGCTGGCAGCCCTTCCGGTATGGATGCCACGGCAATCCCAATCATGACCATGAACATTTCATCGACAGGCAAGCCACGTATATAAACACCAAAAACAAAAACCAATACTGAAATTATTACGATGATTATTGCAAGGTATTTCGAAAAAACCGTAAGTTTGCTGGTCAAGGGTGTTTGCGGCGATTCCAATGCGCCGAGCATAGCACTGATACGGCCAATTTCTGTATTAGTGCCAGTGGCAACCACAATGCCTGTACCCTGCCCCGCAGTAACCAGCGTACCGCTATAGGCCATACAGGTGCGTGAACCAAGAGGGGTTTCTTCAGCCACCGCATGCGCGTTTTTATGCACATCCAGCGATTCGCCGGTCAGGATTGATTCCTGCGTGCGCAGGCTATGTGCGTGCAGCAGGCGTAAATCGGCAGGCACTTTGTCTCCTGCTGCCAATAACACAATATCCCCAGGCACAAGCACCTGTGCATCAACAATGCTTTGCTTGCCATCTCTCAGCACATTCGCATGCGGTGAAAGCAGGTGGCGTATCGCTGCCAGTGCCTTTTCTGCTTTATTTTCCTGAATAAACCCGATGACTGCATTAATCATAATGACGGAGACTATGACAGCCGTATCGGTCCAATGCTGCAATAGTGCTGTAACTGCTGCAGAAAACAGCAGTATGTAAATAAGGATATTATTAAACTGCTGCAGAAAGCAACGTAGCTTCGAATACAGTTTTCCAAGTGGCAGTATATTATGCCCGAACTGTATCAGGCGGTTTTCAAATTCTTTCTGAGTCAGTCCGCGCGAATTGCTTGCCAACTTTCGCAATACGTCTGTCGTCGATAAACCATGCCATATCTTAGGAGTATCCATAGGCAATGAAATTCCATGAAACCAAAGCTACCTGAGCTAACATTAACAACCAAGAAATGTACGCCCTAAAAAAAATAGTAAGCGACAAGATACACTATATCCTCAGCTAACAACAACTGTGATTTTTAATTATTACCTTGATTTTACTTATTATTCCTGTCACAGACAGTGATATTATTGCGATATTGCCCACAAGGCTGGGTTTGCGGTAAAGTGCCTCTTTCTTTAATCGGCAATCAATAAGGGATGACTGCCCATGCGCACCATCATTGAACCGTTTCGCATCAAAATGACTGAGGCGTTGCCTATCACTGAACGCGACCACCGTGAAAAGGCACTTGTTGCAGCGCATTACAATGCGTTCCTTCTCAACGCTGGAGATATCACCATCGACATGCTCACCGACAGTGGCACCGGTGCCATGTCAGCGCGCCAATGGGCAGCACTGATGATGGGTGATGAAAGCTATGCCGGAAGCCACTCATGGCATAATTTTGAAAAAACCGTGCGCGACATCACAGGACTCAAGCATATTTTCCCTACGCATCAGGGCCGCGCCGCTGAGCGCATACTTGCTGCCACGCGCTTGAAGCCCGGCCATATTGTACCCAGCAACAGCCATTTCGACACTACGCGTGCAAACATCGAATATGCTGGTGCGGCAGCAGAAGATTTGCTGACACCGGAGGGCGAAGACATTTATTCGACCAAGCATTTCAAGGGCAATATCGACCTTGGCAAGCTGGAGCGCATCATCGCCGAAAAAGGCGTACAGAATATTCCATTCGCCATGATTACGGTCACCAATAACACCGGCGGAGGCCAGCCCGTATCCATGGCCAATATGAAAGCTATGAAAAAGCTGCTGGTGAAGCATAATATCCCGCTGGTGATTGATTGCTGCCGCTTTGCTGAAAACGCCTATTTCATCAAGGAATATGAGGCGGGCTATAAGGACAAAAGCCTGATGGACATCGCACAGGAAATGTTTGCCCTGGCCGATGCCGCCACCATGAGCGCCAAAAAAGACGGGCTGGCAAATATCGGCGGATTCTTTGCCTGCAATAACGACCAGTGGGCAGAAGATTTCCGCAATTTGCTTATACTCACCGAAGGCTTTCCTACTTATGGCGGCCTTGCCGGACGCGACCTGGAAGTGATTGCCGTCGGCCTTCGTGAAGCGCTGGAATATGATTACCAGCGCTACCGCCACGCCACCGTGGAATACATGTCAAGCCGCCTGATTGAGCGCAAAATACCCATCGTGCAGCCTGCCGGCGGACACGCCGTGTTTATTGATGCCGCAGGTTTCTGCCCGCATTTAAAGCCGCTGGACTATCCGGGCATTGGTGTGGTCAATGCGCTCTATCTCGAAGGCGGCATCCGCTCGGTGGAGCTGGGCAGCGTCATGTTCGGCCGAGTGAATGCAAAAACCGGAGAAGAAACCACCGCCCCGCGCGAGCTGGTACGCCTTGCTTTCCCACGCCGCGTATATACGCAGAGCCACTTTGATTATGTGATTGAGGTACTCGACCATGTCTGGCAACACCGCCATGAAATCCCATCACACAAGATTACCAAGCAGGCACCGTTCCTGCGGCATTTTACCGCATATTTTGTTCCCGGCAAAGTAGCCGCAGCAAACCCTGTAAAACAACAAAAGGCAGGATAACAACACACTATGAAAGCATTGGTTAAACTCAAGGCCGAACAAGGCCTTTGGCTCACCGACGTTCCTGAGCCATCCTACGGCGTTAATGAAGTACTTATCAAAGTCCTCAAGACCGGCATCTGCGGCACAGACGTGCATATCTACAACTGGGACGCATGGGCGCAAAAAACCATCAAAGTACCAACCGTGGCAGGCCATGAGTTTGTAGGCCGCGTCACCGCCGTCGGCAGCAATGTCAGCAGCTTCAAGGAGGGTGATCTGGTCAGCGCAGAGGGGCATATTGTCTGCGGCCATTGCCGCAACTGTCTTGCCGGACGCAGGCATTTATGCGCACACACCGTGGGCGTTGGCGTCAACCGCGACGGCGCTTTTGCAGAGTATATCAGCGTGCCTGCCGCTAATATCTGGCCGTGCAGCCCCGATATACCCACCGAAATGTTCGCCATCTTCGACCCGATGGGCAACGCCATGCATGTGGCAGATTCATTTAATTTAGTCGGCGAAGACGTGCTGATTACCGGCGCGGGGCCAATTGGCATCATGGCCATGGTTATGGCACGCCACATGGGCGCGCGTTACGTCATTATCACCGACGTCAATGAATACCGACTGCAGCTGGCAAAAAACATGGGCGCTACCCTTGCTGTCAATATTGCACAGGAAAATATCAAGGATGTAATGCAGCGCCTGCATATGACTGAAGGGTTTGATATAGGGTTTGAAATGTCAGGCAACCCATCGGCACTATCTATGATGGTAGATGCCATGGTACATGGCGGCAAGATTGCCATGCTTGGCATACAGCCACCAAACACCAGCGTGGATTGGGACGCCGTCGTGTTCAAAAGCCTGACCATCAAAGGCATCTATGGCCGTGAGATGTTTGACACATGGTACAAGATGACCGCAATGCTGCAAAGCGGCATGAAGATTGCACCCATCATCACCCACCGTTTCCAATACCGTGATTTTGAACAAGGCTTTGATGTCATGCGCTCAGGAAAATCCGGAAAAGTAGTTTTAGACTGGAGTTAGAATATGGCCGTCAATGTCGATACCTCTTTGCGTGATGAACTCTCCGCCATGGAAAAAGCGGGTACGCTCAAGCAACATCATTATCTCTCATCACCCATGGACACGGGCGTCACTATGGAAGAGCATGGCAAGGTGCTGGTGCTTTCGTCCAACAATTATCTTGGGCTGGCCAACCATCCCGAGTTGATTAAAGCAGCTCAGGATGCTCTTTTGGCATACGGTGCGGGAACAGCGTCTGTGCGTTTTATCTGCGGCACTTTTTCTATCCATAAGCAAATCGAGGCAGCGATTGCAAAGCTGCACCGCACCGAAGCGTCGCTTACTTATGTGTCCTGCTGGGCGGCTAATACCGGCCTGATGCCCGCCATTGCAGGTGCAGAAGATGTGCTTATCAGCGATGCACTCAACCACGCGTCACTCATCGACGGCTGCCGTATGTCCAAAGCCAAGCGCCTTGTGTATGCGCATTCCGACCTGAAGGATCTGGAGCAGAAACTGAAAGATTCACAATCTGCACGCCGCATTTACGTCATCACAGACGGCGTGTTCAGCATGGAAGGAGATATCGCCCGCCTGCCGGAAATCGTTGCGCTCGCCAAAAAATATAATGCTGCCATTATTCTTGATGACTCGCACGGTGTTGGCGTCATGGGCAAGCATGGCCGTGGCACGGCTGAGCATTTCAGTGTGGAAGGACAGATCGACATCATCACCGGCACACTAGGTAAAGCGCTTGGTGGCGCTGCTGGCGGTTATGTCGCAGGATCAAAAACGCTTATCAGTTATTTGCAGCAAGTGTCGCGTCCGCAGCTCTTTTCCAACGCCCTGCCTGCTACCATTGCGGCAAGCGCCATGAAAGCGATTGAAATTCTGGAACGCGAGCCGCAGCGCGTAGCGCGTCTGCATGCTATCACCGCTAAAATGCGCGAAGGGCTGAAAGCGCGCGGTTTCAACCCGCATGACGGTGAATCCGCCATCATCCCGATTATCGTCGGCGATACGGCCTTTGCTATCCGCATGAGTCAGGAATTGCTGAAGGAAGGTGTTTTTGTCACCGGATTCGGCTATCCCGTAGTACCGGAAGGTACAGCACGCCTGCGTATCCAAATGTGTGCGGCGCTGACTGATGAGCAAATTGAATCGGCGATGACCACCTTTGAAAAAGTGGGCAAGGCGCTGGGCATTATCAAGCCGGCTGGAGACACTCTTCATTCACGCGCTTCAGGATAGTCATGCGCTGAAGGTGCGCGCGCAGCGCTTTTTCCAGCTGCGGCCACGATATCCCCATCTCGCCGTCAAATTGTCCGGCAGCAATGGAAAACACCTCCATGGCTTCCGCATTGCTGATTCTTGGGAGATTTTGCTGCTCGCAAATGAAATGCACATCATCGACATGCCATAAATTATCTACGCAATAGCCTGCCGACCTGAGCAGGGTTTTTGCCGCATCCACTATGTTTGCCGTTTCCATATCCATACCGATTCCTCGCTCGGGAGTACATCTTAATAAGGGCTAATAATTAAATATTGGTTAATAAATATGGATAAATCCCATTTTTTTATATTCCAAAACAATCAATATTATCAATATATAATATATAGTTATTGTTAATTAGCGATTTAATATCTTAATAATTATATGGTTTTTATCCCAATTATCCTAAAATGAAAAAAAGTTGCCCCAGGGTGTTGCTATTCTCTTATCCGCACCTATATCTGTACCCAGAAACATCAACTCAAGAATTACGCCATGTCTGGTTGCTCGGGAAGGGCATAACATCATGGCTATTTCTACCTAGAAAGCGGAGTACAGATTATGAGTAAAGTAATAGGCATCGACCTTGGTACCACCAACAGTTGCGTTTCCATCATGGAAGGCAGCACCGTAAAAGTCATTCACAGCCAGGAAGGTCGCAACGTCGTGCCGTCCATCGTGGCACTCACCGACAGCGGCGAACGTCTGGTCGGCGACTCCGCCAAGCGTCAGGCAGTGACCAATCCGGAAAACACACTTTTTGCAATTAAGCGCCTCATCGGCCGCAATTTCAGCGATCCGCTGGTGAAAAAAGATATGGGCCTTGTTCCCTACAAAATCGTCAAAGCCGAAAATGGCGACGCATGGGTTGAATCACGCGGCGAAAAATATTCCCCCAGCCAGATCAGCGCTTTCATCCTCACCAAGATGAAAGAAGTAGCCGAGGCCTATCTCAATGAAAAAGTGACGCAGGCAGTCGTCACCGTTCCCGCCTACTTCAACGACGCGCAGCGTCAAGCCACCAAAGACGCAGGCCGTATTGCGGGTCTGGAAGTGCTGCGTATCATAAACGAACCTACCGCAGCTGCGCTAGCTTACGGCCTCGACAAGGACAAGAAAACCGGTCAGACCATCGCCGTGTATGACCTTGGCGGTGGCACGTTCGACGTATCCGTACTTGAAATTGATAATGGCGTGTTTGAAGTAAAAGCCACCAACGGCGATACGTTCCTCGGCGGTGAAGACTTCGACAAGCGCATCATCGATTTCCTCGCTGACGAATTCAAGAAAGAACAGGGTATCGACCTGCGCAATGACAAATTGGCCCTGCAACGCCTGAAGGAAGCAGCGGAAAAAGCAAAGATCGAGCTTTCCAACTCGCTGCAGACCGATGTCAACCTGCCGTTCATCACGGCTGACCAGTCAGGCCCGAAGCACTTAAACATTAAGCTGACGCGTGCCAAGCTCGAAGGTCTGGTGGACGACCTCATCGCCAAGACCATCGAACCGTGCAGAAATGCGCTCAAAGACGCAGGTCTTACCGCCAAGGATATTGACGAAGTTATCCTTGTGGGCGGTATGACGCGCATGCCGAAAGTAGTCGAAAAAGTAAAAGAATTTTTTGGCAAAGAACCGCACAAGGGTGTGAACCCGGACGAAGTGGTAGCCATGGGCGCTGCCATTCAGGGCGCGGTACTCAAGGGCGATGTGAAAGACGTATTGCTGCTTGACGTTACTCCGCTGTCGCTGGGTATCGAAACGCTTGGCGGCGTGTTTACTCGCCTTATCGAGCGCAACACCACCATCCCGACCAAGAAAAGTCAGGTTTTCTCCACGGCCGACGACAACCAGACCGCTGTTACCATCCGCGTATTCCAGGGTGAGCGCGAAATGGCTGCCGACAACAAACCACTTGGCCAGTTTGATCTGGTGGGCATCCCGCCGTCACCACGCGGCATGCCGCAGATTGAAGTGACCTTCGACATCGACTCCAACGGTATTGTGAATGTATCTGCCCGTGACAAAGCCACCGGCAAAGAGCAACAAATTCGTATTCAGGCCTCAGGCGGCCTTAGCGATGCCGACATCGAGAAGATGGTCAAAGACGCACAGGCACACGCCGAGGAAGACAAGAAACGCCGCCACCTCGTGGATGTGAAAAATCAGGCCGACGGCCTCATTCACTCTGCGGAAAAGAACCTCAAGGAACATGGTGACAAGATTCCTGCCGGTGACAAGGAAGCCATCGAAAAGGATATCCAGTCGCTCAAGGACGCCATGGGTTCTGACGATGCAAGCCGCATTGAACAACAGGTCGAGGCACTCACCCAATCCAGCATGAAGCTGGGTGAAGCGCTTTACAAGGCGCAGCAGGCCTCGGGTAATGCTGATGCCGGTAACGCTTCCGCATCAGACGATACATCAGGCAGCAACGACAACGACGTACTCGATGCTACCTATGAAGAAATCGACGAGTCAAAGAAGAAAAATTAAGTTTGTGCCAATCCGCATAAAGCAGTAGTCAGTATAGCTGACTACTGCTTTATTTTACGATATAAACACCTATGGCTACCAATAAAGATTATTATGAAGTCCTTGGCGTAAGCCGTACTGCCAGTCAGGACGAGCTGAAAAAAGCCTATCGTAAACTGGCAATGGAACACCATCCCGACCGCAATGCCGGCAACCCCAAAGCCGAGCAGCAATTCAAGGAAATCAGCGAAGCCTACGACATACTGAAAGACGAACAAAAACGCGCAGCCTATGACCGCTATGGCCATGCCGCTTTTACCAGTGGTGCAGGCCAAGGCGGATTTGGCGGCGGCGCAGGCGGGTTTGATTTTGGCGGCAGCTTTGCCGATATTTTTGAAGACCTGTTTGGTGGCGGAGCAGCAGGCGGCAGGCAGGGCGGCGGGCGTGACAACGCAAGCCGTGGCGCCGACCTTCGCTACAACATGGGCATATCGCTGGAAGAAGCGTTTAAGGGCAAACAAGAAACCATCAAAATTACCACTTCTGTTGCCTGTGAACCTTGCAAAGGTAGCGGCGCCGATAAAGGCACCAAGCCAGTTAATTGCAGCACCTGCAACGGCACCGGACGCATCCGCGCCAGTCAGGGTTTCTTTACGGTGGAACGCACTTGCGCCACCTGTCAGGGTATGGGCAAGGTTATTAAAGATCCCTGCCGTACCTGTGCCGGCACCGGCCGCACACGCAAGGAAAAAACACTGGCGGTCAATGTACCAGCCGGCGTTGAGGAAGGCACGCGCATCCGCCTTGCCGGTGAAGGCGAAGCAGGCATGCGCGGCGGACAGGCGGGTGATTTATATATTTTCCTGACCATTGAGGAACACCGTTTCTTTAAGCGCGATGGCGCCGACATCCATTGCACCATCCCCATTAAAATGACCACAGCATCTCTTGGTGGCAGTATCGAAGTACCCACCATTGACGGCGGCAAGGTCAAAGTCACCGTGCCGGAAGGCACACAGAATGGCCACCAGTTCCGCCTGCGCGGCAAGGGCATGAGCATATTGCGCTCTTCCAACCGCGGCGACATGTATATCCATACTCATGTCGAAACACCGGTAAAGCTCAATAAAAAACAAAAAGAACTGCTCAAGGAATTTGAAAAATCCGGCGGCGGCCACAGTCCCGAAGCAGAAGGCTTCTTCAGCAAGGTAAAAGATTTCTGGGAAGATTTGAAAGAATGAAAACGAATCAAAATTCCTTGGCGCTTGCTATTGCCGGTTGCACCGGACGCATGGGCCTCACCTTGGTGCGCGCTGCTGCGTCGCGTCCTAATTTTTCACTGGTTGCCGGAAGCGAGCGCAAGGGTTTCAAAAAATCTGAAATAGAAGCACAGCTCGCTGCCGCCGGTTGCAAAAAACTCATGGTGACGGATGACCCGGCAGTGATGGCAAAACAGGCTAAAGCCATCATTGATTTCACCACTCCGGAAGCAAGTGTCTCCGTGGCAAAAGCCGTGGCTAAAACAGGCGGAATACATATTATCGGCACCACCGGTTTTTCAGCCGCCCAGCAAAAAGAAATCGAGCAATGTGCAAAAAAAGCCTGCATCGTGCAATCAGGAAATTTCAGTGCCGGCGTCAACATGCTGGAAGCACTGGTTGAGCTGGCCGCGCAGCGGCTGGATGACCATTACGATATTGAAATATCGGAAATGCACCACCGCCACAAAAAAGACGCACCGTCCGGTACGGCGCTGATGCTGGGACGCGCGGCAGCACGCGGGCGCAAGGTGAAACTGGAAAACAAGAAAGTTACCGCGCGTGATGGCATCACGGGTGAGCGCAAGCGTGGAGATATTGGGTTTAGCGTCATGCGCGGCGGTGACGTCGTCGGCATCCACGACGTGATGTTTGCAGGCCCCGGCGAACTGGTTACTCTCCGTCATCAGGGCTTCTCGCGCGAGATTTATGCTAACGGCGCACTGCGCGCAGCGCTATGGGCTGCCAAAAAGAAGCCCGGCCTTTATTCCATGAAAAATGTTTTAGGGTTTTAGGCCAAAATTTTAGACTGGAACTACTCGTTTACCACCACTTCCTTCTTCTGTGGTAATACACGCTGGTGCGGCAGCAATACGCGCACAGTCGTGCCTTCGCCGACCTTGCTGGTCAGCTGTAATTTTCCATCATGCAATTCCGCATACATCTTGCATAGCGGCAAACCAAGGCCGGTTCCTTCATGGTTTTTGCTGCGGTGTACCTGTCCGAACACAGAAAGCGCCTTGGCAATATCACCTTCAGCGATACCAATGCCGGTATCAGCGACAATCAGGTTGAGGTTATGGTGCTGGTCAAGGCGCGCAGCAATAGTGATAGTGCCGTCTTCCGGCGTAAACTTCACGGCGTTGGACAGCAGGTTGATAAGTATCTGGCGGATTTTGCGTTTGTCACCCCAAAGACACGGCAGGTTAGGCTCAATGGTCACCACCATATGGATGCCCTTGGTTTTTATCTTACCGCTCATGATGCGCACGCTCTCATTGACGATTTCTTCAATATCCACTTTTTCTTCCACCAGCTCGAGTTTGCCTGCATCACCTTTGGAGAATTCGAGAATATCGCTGATAAGTTGCAACAGGTGGCTTCCGCACAGGTTAATGTCGTGGATACGCTCTTTCTGCTTGGCATTAAGCGGGCCGAAATAACCGGAGTTTATCATTTCCGAAAAACCGATAATCGCGTTCAGCGGTGTGCGCAGTTCATGCGACATGTTGGCAAGGAATTCCGATTTTGCCTGCGATGCCAGAATAGCCGCACCCTCAGATTCTTCCACGCGCACAATCTGTTTTGCCATGGCCACAGCAAAGAACGACAATATAGACCCAAACACGGTAAATAGTGCAAGGAAGCCCACGTCTTTCATGCGCGACTGACGCCAGTCGTATAAGAAATCATATTCGTCCAGCATCACCGATACGACAATCGGCATATTCCTGATTTGCGTCAGCGACAATATTTTGATGTTACCATCTATAACGATACTTTTGCTGCGTGGCTGCTCGTCCACCGCGCCCTGCTCGGTTATCCACTTCTTGACCAGTTCGTCGTCAACCGCACTGCTGAAAGGGCCTGACGCCAGCAGCGTGGCGTCTGAGAGCATCAGCGACATGAAGCGCTGCGTGCCGCTGGCAATCGAATTATAGAAATCGATGAAATAGCCCGGATTAATTGCCGCAACCACAATGCCGCCGAATTCGCCGTTGAGCTTGTTATAGCGGCGGCTCATGATAATCAGCGAACGGCCGTCTTCCGTGTAGTGCTTGCCGATAAACACATAGGTGTCGTCGGACTCGCGCATGTGTTCGAACAATTTCTGGCCTACCAGTGTCTTGTGGTAATCCAGCCAGTGGTCATAGCTTTTCTTGTGCGCAGCAACTTCCACCACACCATCTTCGTTAATCAGCGCAAGAGCAACAATTTGCGGTGTTTCGTTCAGCCATATTTTGAAATTCTGCTCGGTGTATTCCGGCAGGTTGTTGCCAAACAGCGAATTGAAATACTGGCGCTCGATAGCGCGGCGCAAGCTTAGGTCCACACCAAGGAAGGTCAGCTCTACATGGTCAGCCAGAATACGCGACAAGCGCATCGCATCTTGCTGGCCGTTGGCAATCGCCTGTTTGTATGCGCGCGAACCCTGATAGGCAACGATGACGCAGAACAACAGCATGATCATAGCGCTAAACGCAATCAGGTTTCTGATGCGAGGCGATCGTCTGCGGTTATCTGTAATCGTACTCATGACCGTAAAATAGTCCCACTCTTAACTTCAATATGGTAACCATATATAAAACCGTTACCAACACGGACTCCGGCTTAGCGGATATATGGTTAACCGGCTACTATATTTACGTATTTTGGTTAATTTAACGTGTTAAGAGTAAGAAGATTCAGTTAATGGTACGCAGACATGCGGCCACTGTTGCATTAACACAATAGACTGTAATACATATATTTTTTATAGAAAATAAACGAGGCGGCCAATTCTTTTTTTATATTAACTAGCTAGCGGAACGGCAGAACCACTAGGCCAGCACTTTAGCTCCGGCCTGCGCCACCTGCTCGTCTTCATGGGATTTGACGCCGGAAACGCCGATGCCGCCGACACATTCGCCCTGATGCATAAGCGGCACGCCGCCCTGCACAGCCACGCGGTCAGGAAAGCTCAGCATCGCCGGACGCTCCTTGATTGTGTCTTCTAGAAATTTGGTGGTAACGCGTGCCAAAGCTGCGGCGCGTGCCTTGCCTTCTGCAATCATAGGGCTTGGCAGCGGTGCGCCGTCCATGCGTTCCAGATGGATGGGATAACCGCCCTCATCCACCACCACAATGGTGACCTTCCAGCTATTTTTCACGGCTTCTGCCTTGCAAGCATCCACCATTTTCTTGGCATCGTCAGCGGTCAGTGCATTCTTGGTACGCATGGTTCTTCTCCGTAAAATGAATGATGGATGTATGCGACGTTACGAAATGTTTTTCAAGTCAATCCTTATGTTGTTTTTTATGGCTAATTGTGATTATCCCTGATTATCTGGGGTTAATTGTCATAACCAGCAATCGGCAGAAGCCAAAATGAAAAAATTTTGATCGTAGCTTTAGTATTGGCCTCTATCCCAGCTTCACACTAGATTATATCAGGCTAGGTTTTCTTTCGGGATCATATGCTGACAACTTTCATTACAATATTTATCATCATAATTGCTGCCGTATTTTTTGTGATTGATTGGTTGGGGACAGCATTCAACCTTATTGTAACCCTCTTATTCGTCAGACGGGTAAATATAAATTGATTCCTCAAAATTCCTTTATTCATAATAATATCGATGTTGTTGGGCTATAATGTACGCATTCCATCAATGTTGACAGATCGGTACTCAGAAACAGAACATATGGAAGTAACTAGAGTCTTGAGCATAACGGACTCTCAACCTCTATCAGTCATTGGCAATGCCGACGATATAGTGTTCCGCAAATATCCTTATGAAACTTTATCAATTGGCGGCGATGAAGGTTGTATGTGTACCTACTGGGTTTTTCCGAAAAGACTAGAAGAACAATTTGTTGAGAGCATGTTATCCAGTGGACTGCGTTACTCGAAAGGAAAAAATTCAGACACCGGACAAAAACTTACTACCCACAAAACACAGACAGGCGGAATAACCAACCTCTCAATAGAGTTATGGGACGGGAAAGAAAAAACAGCAAGCTATACTGGACGCTTTCGTAGCCACTATTTTTTAGAGGATACATTCTCAGGAGATACCTCAAAGAACAGTTCCGGCTTACAGCATAACCTGCGATATTGGATTCTTTATTTGTTGCAGCATAATGTTTGGAACTATCTCCTGGATGATCGTACCATCATCTCAGAACCGCCACTTAAGCAATTTCTTGCTAAAGCAGTCAAGGTAGTGCCTGAATCAGATTCCCTGCCCCGACAACAGGTTTCAGCAAAACTCATATCAGAAACCCACAGTGGCCAATCGTACAAAGACTCAGAATTTACCGCGCTTCTTAATAGTGAACTTAATAAATGTGGTGGTGCGGTAACAGTTAAACCGCACTATGACAAAGGACTCAAAGGATATAGTATTATATTCACTAATAATGGAGAACGCGTTTCATCTGCCCTTCTCAGCACTTTACCGCCCAGATTGCCTCCCAAGGTTTTTTGTCGGGATGGTAAAGTGTATAGTTTCACATACAACAGGCCTTATACGGAATCATTGGTTTTCCATATGAGCGAGTATGATTTGTCAGGGAAGCTGCTTGCCATCTCAGATATTAAAATGCCTCCCCTAGAGTTTAAAGGAGTTCCCGCGCGCCATATTATAGGTTTTTCAAAAGCTGGAACTGGGCATGAGCTAACGGTACTTGATATTGGTCGTGGCAGCGGAATGGATATTATCGAATTATCGCGTTATATTGTTAAGGTTGAGGATTAACAGGCGGGCAATGTATCCATGATATCGGTGAGCGCACGTGCGTTCTCGCGCTCCATCATGCTGTGTGACGCAGGCGTGATGCGGTAATCGATGTTTGCCGCCCCTGCCTTGCGCAGCGCCGCCACCAGCTCGTCTGCCTGAAACAGCGGGCAGACAAGGTCGTAGCGGCCATGCACGATATGCACGGGGATATCTTTTATCCTGCCCACATTCGAGAGGATGTAGTCCTGATTGCGGTTGCCCTCGCCGCTGCCACCAAGGAACGCGCCGTTCATGAAATAATGATTCTCGATACGGGCAAAGGCTTTGGCGAAATCCGCATCGGCGAATTTATCCACGGCGGATTGCTCCGGTGCGAGATAGCTGGTGATGCCCTCCCACACCGACCATGCCTTGGCCGCTGCCACCAATGCTTCTGCCTCCTTGTCGCCTGCCGGTTTTCTGGCAAAAAGTTTCGCATAGGCTTTTATCATGTCGCCGCGCTCGGCAACGTCTATCGCCTCGACATAATTTCGCCATGCTTCGGGATAGCACTGGTACGTTCCGGGCAGCGACATGTCGTAAGGATTCTTGTCATAAGCGGCTGCATTGCCCTGATAAAAATAATCTAGCTCCTTGCGGCGGCACAGGAAAATGCCGCGCAGTATCAGCGTCTGTACTGAATCGGGGTGAGCAATCGCATAGGCCAGCGCCAGCGTGCTGCCCCAGCTGCCGCCGAATATATGCGCTTTACCTTTGATACCGAGTTGCTTGCGCAGCTCCTGCATGTCGCTGATTAAATGTGCTGTTGTGTTATCCGCCAGAGCCGCCGCGGGGTCGTTGTCCGATGCGTTGGGCGTACTCTTGCCGCAGCCACGCTGGTCAAACAGGATAATGCGGTAGCGCTTCGGATCAAAGAAACGTGCCATCACCGGCGTCGTGCCACCGCCCGGCCCACCATGCACAAAAAGCACCGGCTCGCCCGCCGAATTACCATACTCTTCCCAGTAAATTTTATGTAGTGTTGCAACCGACGGCTGAAGCCAGCCATTGCTGCATTGCACTGGTTGCAGGTATTTCCAGTCTTTTTCAGTGACCGTACTGACGTAATTCATGCATACCGCCCTTCTCCTGAATCGCACGGCTATCCAGCGTTTGGAATTGCTCGCTTTGTAAAAAAATTGAAGTTGTGTTTGACTAATCAGGTCATTTTTTTTACCATATGTTGTGTTGATAGCGACCGATATCTACAAAATGTATGCAGTGTTACAAATTGGAACTATCAACGGGGTGGATTGTCCTGAAACTTACTTGATTCTATAGGGTGTTATGCTGACCAATGCCTATGATTTTGACCAGCACGGTCATCTGATTTACTTCGACCCCACCCGTAAAATTGTACAATTTCCCGAGACACAAGAACAAAAGGAACTCTACCGTAAGCAGGCAACGCCTACGGAAAAGCCAAAAATTCCTGTCTCCGCCCTTGTGCTTGACCGCTCGCGCGATGCACTGCTCAGCGATTTCGGCAGGGCAACACTCGATGACCGCTACCTGCTAACTGACGAATCTTATCAGGACATGTTCGCCCGCGTTGCCTGTGCTTATGCCGACGACGTGGCCCACGCCCAGCGCCTCTATGACTATATATCCCGCCTGTGGTTCATGCCGTCCACACCCATCCTTTCCAATGGCGGCGCCAAGCGCGGGCTGCCCATTTCCTGCTTCCTGAACACGGTGGGGGACAGCCTGGACGGTATCGTATCCACATGGAATGAAAACGTATTGCTGGCTTCCAACGGCGGCGGCATTGGTACCTACTGGGGGTTTGTGCGCTCGGTGGGTGAATCGATTGGCCGCGCCGGAAAGACCTCGGGCATCATCCCCTTCATCCGCGTGATGGATTCCCTCACGCTCGCCATCAGCCAGGGCAGTTTGCGCCGCGGCTCGGCGGCTGTCTATATCGATATCCATCATCCGGAAATCGAGGAATTCCTTGAAATCCGTAAACCCTCCGGCGATTTCAACCGCAAGAGCCTGAACCTGCATCACGGCATCAACATCACCGACGAGTTCATGGAAGCCGTACGCAACGATACTGAATTCGGCCTGCGCAGCCCGCATACCGACAAGGTGGTGCGCCATGTCAATGCCCGCCAGCTTTTCCAGAAAATCGTGGAGATGCGCCTGCAGACCGGCGAACCGTACATCATCTATATCGATACCGCCAACAAATCCATGCCCAAACACCAGCGCGAACTGGGCTTAAAGGTGCGCATGAGTAACCTGTGCAGCGAGATATTGCTGGCTACCGGCCCCGACCATCTGGGCAAGGACCGTACCGCCGTATGCTGCTTGTCGTCCATGAACGTGGAAAAGTGGGATGAGTGGAATGAAAATCCGCTGATTATAGAAGACGTGCTGCGCTTCCTCGATAACGTGCTACAGGAATTCATCGACACTGCACCCGATGGCATGAGCCGCGCCAAATATTCCGCTATGCGTGAACGCTCGGTTGGCCTCGGCCTCATGGGTTTCCATTCTTTCCTGCAATCCAAAGGCGTACCGTTTGAAAGCGCGATGGCCAAATCATGGAACATGAAAATGTTCCGGCATATCCGCCGAGCTGCTGATGCAGCATCCGTACAGCTTGCCGAAGAACGCGGCGCCTGCCCCGACGCGCAGGAACGTGGTATCAAGGCACGCTTCTCGCACAAGCTGGCGATCGCGCCCACCGCTTCCATCAGCATCATTTGCGGCGGCACCTCGGCCTGTATCGAGCCGATTCCCGCCAATATTTATACGCACAAAACCCTATCCGGCAATTTTGCGGTGAAAAATGTGTACCTTAAAAAATTGCTGGCAGCCAAGGATCTGGACAACGACGCCACATGGCAGACCATCGTCGAACATGAAGGTTCGGTGCAGCATCTCGATTGCCTCACGCCAGATGAAAAAGACACGTTCAAGACCGCGTTTGAAATCGACCAGCGCTGGGTTATCGAATTTGCCGGAGACCGCGCCCCCTATATCTGCCAAGGGCAATCCATCAACGTTTTCCTGCCCGCCGACATTGACAAGTGGGACTTGCTGATGCTTCACTGGACGGCGTGGGAAAAGGGCGTAAAAAGCCTGTATTACTGCCGCAGCAAATCTATCCAGCGCGCGGAATATGCGGGTGGCGACAAGGCAGCAAAGGCAGCCGAAACCATCGAGGCCAAGCGCACCGATTATGAAGAGTGCCTTGCCTGCCAATAGGCGTTATCACTAAAACCATTTTATTTGTACTGCGAGATACCCATGACACAATACGCCAACAAAAGTCCGTTTGAACTGCAGGGCAAGGGTGAAATCGGGCTGCTGGAACATTCCGGCACGTACGATGTTGACCGCTACCCGTGGGCTTACAGCGCATGGAAGCGCCAGCAGCAGATTCACTGGATGGGCGAGGAAGTGCCGCTGGGCGAAGACGTGAAAGACTGGCAAGGCAACAGGCTTTCGGAAAATGACCGCCATCTGCTGACGCAGATTTTCCGTTTATTCACCCAGTCCGACGTGGAGGTGAGCGACAATTACTTCAAGCGCTATATCCCCATTTTCCAGCCGCTGGAAATACAGATGATGATGGCCGCCTTCACCAACATGGAGACGGTGCATATCGACGCCTACGCGCTTTTGCTGAAAACACTCGGCATGCCCAAAACCGAATTTGCTGCCTTCCGCGATTACGACTCCATGCGCGCCAAGGTAGATTACATGCACAGTTTCGGCACCAAGACCTGCTCGGACGTGGCGCGCACGCTGGCCATGTTCGGCGCCTTCACCGAAGGCATGTCGTTGTTTGCGAGCTTCGCCATGCTGATGAATTTCCCGCGCTTCAACAAAATGAAGGGCATGGGACAAATCGTGTCATGGTCAGTGCGTGACGAGTCGCTGCACTGCGAAAGCATCATCCGCCTCTACCATGAATGGGCGCGCGAAACCGGTGCCGTTACCAAAGATGTAGCCGAAGACATCACCGAAGTCGGCAAGACCATGGTGGGTCTGGAAGACAAGTTCATCGACCTCGCCTTCGAGCTGGGCGATGTGCAGGGCATGAGTCCGAACGACATAAAATCCTATATCCGCTATATCTGCGACTGGCGCTTGACCCAGCTGAAACTGACGCCAGTTTACGGCTATTTCACGGGCAGTTCCGGCGAATATAAACAGTCCATGGAACACCCCCTGCCCTGGCTGTCGGCTATGCTTAATGGCGTTGAACATGCTAACTTTTTCGAGGCACGCTCTACTGAATATTCCAAGGCGGCCACCCGCGGCCAGTGGCATGGCGAAGGCGGCGTATGGGCAGCATTCGAACAGATGCAAAGCTCCAAGCTGGCATCCTGAAAATAATGGGCTATACTGGGTCTCCATTATGGAGGCTCTGCCATGTCTGCTGACGATTTGGATAACCCGTTTAACAATCCACCTTCCGACCCGCGTGATGCATTGCGTAACCCTTACCTTGCACGTGAAATATTGCGCTGTCCACCCGCAGAACCTGAAAAAATACTGCGTGAAGTTGATGCAACCGATTTCAGCAGCGAGATGGGTACATTGCTTTCAAAAAAAATGGGCTTGTATAATTTCAGCGATGCTTTTCCTTCCGGCACGGTAGGCCTTCTGTTGCCAAGACATTTTGAAGAAACGTACGGCGATGCGCTACTTGGCTCACGCACCGCTACCATGCTGGGAGTAGCCATACAGGATTACCTCGATGTACCTAACCAGCTATTTACGTCCGGTGGCGCATTCGATGGCAATTCTCTGGTGCAGCATATGGTTATCATCAACCGGCGCGCATGGCAGGCTATGGCCAAAGGCGCGCTTTCCAAGTTAGCCGACAGCGAAGACGGAGCCATGCTGCTGGGGCTTAAGAATGTGGCACTTTATCACAGCGCACTGGACAACCCGCAAAGCGTCACCTCGCAGATTCTGCATAATCTGCTCGACCATGTGGATTTGAACGAACGCGATATCGCAAGCTGGCAGCAAAAAGCGGTGGCTTCTGAAAATTATGAGTTCGCCACGCAGCTGGCCGCCCGCCGTAAACGCATGCCTTTTCAGCAACATTTATAAATTCCATTTTACCTGCCCGTATTTAGGTGTAAAGACTTAGTACATAATTCCATAAGGGAGGAATCACCATGGCCAAGATTAAAGTCAAAACCCCGCTGGTTGAAATCGATGGCGACGAAATGACTCGCATCATCTGGAAGATGATCAAGGACAAACTCATCCTCCCTTATCTCGATGTTGATCTGAAATATTATGATCTTTCCATCCAGAAGCGCGATGAGACAGAAGATAAAATCACCGTAGAGGCCGCTAATGCCATCAAGCAATATGGCGTAGGCGTGAAATGCGCCACCATCACGCCCGACGAAGCACGTGTGAAGGAATTCGGCCTCAAAAAAATGTGGAAGTCGCCCAACGGCACCATCCGTAACATATTGGACGGTACGGTATTCCGCGAACCCATCATTTGTACCAACGTGCCGCGTCTTGTGCCGGGCTGGACACAGCCTATTGTCATTGGCCGTCACGCATTCGGCGATCAGTACCGTGCCACCGATTTCCTGATTCCCGGCGCCGGCAAGCTGGAGATGGTCTTTACTCCAAAAGACGGCAGCGCACCTACGCGCTATGAAGTGTTCGAAGCGCCATCCAGCGGCGTTGCCATGGGCATGTACAACCTCGATGAATCCATCCGCGGTTTTGCGCGCGCCAGCTTCAACTATGCACTGCTGCGCAATTATCCGGTGTTCCTGTCCACCAAGAATACCATCCTCAAAGTATATGACGGCCGCTTCAAGGATATTTTTCAGGATATCTACGACAAGGAATTTGCGCCGCAATTCACCAAGGCAGGCCTGACCTACGAACACCGCCTGATTGACGACATGGTGGCCATGGCGCTCAAATGGCCAGGCGGCTTCCTGTGGGCGTGCAAAAACTATGATGGCGACGTGCAGTCCGACACCGTGGCGCAGGGCTTCGGCTCACTCGGCCTAATGACCTCCGTACTGATGACACCCGACGGCAAAATCATCGAAGCGGAAGCTGCGCACGGTACAGTCACCCGCCACTACCGCCAGCACCAGCAAGGCAAGGAAACCTCAACTAACCCAATTGCGTCCATCTTCGCATGGACACGCGGCCTTGCCTACCGCGCCAAATTCGACAACACACCTGATGTCGCCGAATTTGCCGACCGTGTTGAGCGCGTGTGCGTGGACACGGTTCAGGCGGGTTTCATGACAAAGGACCTTGCCACGCTGATCAGTGACAAGCAGCCATGGCTAACCACCAACCAGTTCATGGACAAGCTGGCAGAACGCTTAAGCGCCCCCGGTCAGGCCAAACGCTCGGCAAGCAACTGAAATAGCCTGATATCGGTGGCCAGCTACCGATAAACCATTGTATTTATTTAAAATTGTTTTGTTATGTAACAAAACAATGATGGGTTGCGGTTGGGCTTTACCTTATAATAACAGGTAGTTGAGTCCTTTGCTGTGACAACCGATGATAGCAAGTGAAATGCCAGACATTAGCCAGCCTGCCTTTGCCCCCGCCGCAGAGAATGAGTTGTTGCGCCTGCGGGCCTTAGCGCGTTACCAGATTCTTGACACCCCGACCGAGGAAAATTTTGACCGCATCACACGCCTTGCCGCACGGCTGTGCAACGCGCCGGTAGCCATCATCTCGCTGATAGACAGCCACCGTCAGTGGTTCAAATCCTGTCACGGCATTGAAGTAAAGGAAACGCCGCGCACCGACAGTTTTTGCAACTATACCATCCTCGGCGAAGGCGCGTTTGTTGTAAACGACGTACGCAACGACAAACGCTTCAAAAGCGGCCCGATACTGAAGGCAATGCCAGATATAAAATTCTATGCCGGAGTGCCGCTTAGGACAGAAAAGGGATTTAATATCGGCGCGCTTTGCATCATGGACACCAAGTCGCGCAGCAATTTTTCCGAAGAAGATGCAAAATCACTGCAAGACTTGGCGCAAATCATCATGAGCGAGCTTAATTTACGCGTCAGCACCCGCAGCACCTATATTTTTAAATCCGTGGTAGAGCGCACGCAGGATTCCGTTCTTATCACCAAATCCGACTTTGAAGCACCGGGACCAGAAATTGTTTATGCCAACCCCGCCTTCCTAAACGCCAGCGGCTATAAGCGCGAACAGGTCATCGGCCACTCGGCGCGTTTCCTGCAGAATAACGAAATCAGCCGTCAGCGTATGAAGGCACTGCGGCAGGCGCACGAATCCAATGCACCTGCATCGCTGGAAATCGTAACCCATCGAAAGGATTTCCAGAAACACTGGCTGCTGATGAATATATACCCCGTAGCCGATCCAAAAGGCATGACGCAATATTTTGTTATCATCGAACGCGACGTTACCGAACAACGCGAGCGCGAGCATGAATTGCAGCGCGCAAAAGAAGGTGCCGATGCCGCAAACCTGGCCAAGAGTAACTTCCTTGCCAATATTTCGCATGAATTACGCACGCCTCTCAACAGCATTATCGGGATGACGCAGCTGTTGCTGGACGACTTGCACGACCCAGAGCAACGCGAACTTGCCGACACGGTGTATAATTCTTCAATGAACCTGCTGGAAATCGTCAATGATATACTGGATATCGAAAAAATTGAAGCCAACAAGGTAACGCTGGAACATATCGGTTTCCAGCCAGTAACCGTGATTTCCAAAACCATTGCGTTGCTAAAACCACTGGCCAGTGCCAAGCAGCTCAAGCTCGACCATAGCATTGCGTCTGATATACCCGTAGCGCTAGGTGATCCCACGCGCTTTGCACGCATTATTACCAACCTTATCAGTAATGCCATACGCTATACCGACAAAGGCAGTATCCACGCACGCGTGAGCTATCACAAGACATCTGACGACGTAATGGAGCTGCGCTGCGAAATCAAGGATACCGGCATCGGTATCGCACCGGAAAAACAGCAAATGATTTTCGATAAATTTGCGCAGGCCGACACATCAACCACGCGCCGTTATGGTGGTACCGGCCTCGGGCTGGCCATTACCAAGCAACTGGTGGAACTGATGGGCGGTCATATCGGCGTCACCAGCCGCCTTGGCAAAGGGTCCACTTTCCATTTCGTTATCCCGTTTGATATCGCAGACGAGAGCTATGATGGCGACGAAATCTTCGTCGCCAATAAATATACGCAGACCACCTGCGGAATTATGCCGGTGGAAAACATGCGTATCCTGATTGCAGAGGACAACCCGCTGAACCAGCTTTACCTGTCAAAGCTGCTGGAGCGCCTCGGTTTTGAACATATATCCATGGTAGAAAACGGCCGCGCCGCACTGGCAGCATATAGGCGCAATGAGTGCGACCTGATATTGATGGACTGCCATATGCCGGAAATGAATGGCTTCGAGGCCACACACCAGATACGCGAACATGAAAAAGAAACCGGCAGGCATATTCCCATTTTTGCAATGACAGCCAATGCCATGCCCGGTGAGCGTGAAAAATGCCTCGGCTACGGTATGGACGATTACATTAGCAAACCTCTTGATGTGCGCCTGTTCAAAACGGCACTTAGCCAGTGGGGTCGCTTCTCGGATGCGAGCATGGACAGTAAGGAAACCACCACTACTGCACCTGCTGAATCGGAAATGCTGGATTTAAGCATTATACGCAGCTTCTCCGCCGGTGATATCGAGGCGGAGAGAACTTTTGTATCTGTCTTTATTTCACAGGCACAGAAATCACTTGTGCAGCTGCATCATGCCTGCCACGTCAACACGCCAGAGCTATGGGAAGAAACCGCACACACCTTCAAGGGTACGGCCGCCAATATCGGCGCCAGAAAGCTCGCCACCTTATGTGACAAAGCGCAAAGCAGCCATGAGGCAACGCCAGAAGAGCGCATCAAGCAGTTTCGCATGATTGAAGAAGAATATGCACGCATTGTGCAGGTGCTGATTGACCTGAGACTATTCGATGCTTAAGACACCACTAGCGTAGCGTTGGGCAGTTCTCGACATACTCCATGAGCTTGACCTTGTCGAAAGGCTTGGTAAGGAAACCCGAAGCGCCCTCTTTCTGCGTGAGCATCACATTCAGCCGTGAGCTGTCAGCACTCAGCATGACAATGTAAGCCTCGGGATCAATCTCCAGAATCTCTTTCACCAGCTCGGGGCCGGATTTACCAGGCATATGAATATCGAGCAATATAATGTCAGGTGCCAGCCGATTGTATTCTTCGAGTACCGTATTTCCATCCACAATGCTGTGAATTTCGCCGCGGCCCTTGAGTGCCGATTCTATCAGTGTACGTATATACATATCGTCGTCGGCAACGATAATACAGTTATGGTTTCTGCTTTTCCTTAAGCGCGAGAAAGCATCCTTGGACATATTGTCCGGGTCATTGATGCCCTGTATGATAAATTCCAGCTTGAGCAAGCCCATTTTCGAGATGTTGTCCACGAATACTTCAAAGCTGTATTGGGGAAAGGAACGCGTTATCCTGTCGGTCACGGCATGGTGATCCATGTCTTTTCCCAGCCGCACCAGAATCAATATTTCATGGTCGTTACAGATATAGGCTTTGCCGCGCTTGAATTTATAAATATCGCAAATACCGGCAGCTATCTGCTGGATATTGATTTGCTGGCCAGCATCTGACATCACGCGCACCTTGACATATTGCCAATGCTTGATGGTCGGTTTTATTTCGGGAACAAACCGTAGGAGTTCACTGCATTGGTCAGGCATCAGCAGGTCCATGGCAATCTCCGTATCATTTCACACACGTTGCGCCATATTACAATGACTAGTCTGATAAAGCACTGATTATTGGAGTTGCGCAGCCATTGCGTATTTGGTCTGGCCAATCATCTGCTCCAGTTCGCCAATGACGGCTTCGACGCCCTTGGCACTGGCGATGTCGGTGAACTGCTCGCGATGGCTGTTGAGCAGGCTTACACCCTGTATGGCAATGTCGATCACCTTGTAGCGGTTATCCTTGTCGCGCACTACATAATCCACTTTTACCACTTCTTTGCTCACCAGATGAAGTTCCGTACGCACCGAAAATTTTTCATTCTCCGTGTCACTCACACTTATAATGCGAATATCGCGTATCTTGCGTTTGGGGTCTTCATTGAAAGTTGATATATAGGCTTTTGTCAGGTATTTGCGGTACAGGCTGGTGTAGCGTTGCTGCTGTTCCTCAGTAGCGTTATTCCAGTTCCTGCCCAGTACAAAACGCGCAATCCACTGGATATCAACCACCGTTATAAATGCGTTTTCGAGCGTTTCCTTGCGGTTAGAAAAACTCTTCTTCGGATCATGCAATATGCTTAGGGCATCCTGAGCCATATGGCGCACAAAATCCCTCTTCTCTTCTTCCATCTCTACCGTGTCCGCAGAAACAGCCACCTTTGTTTCATCGGCAAAAACCGGATAACTATTTGCCGTCAACAACGGCAGCAGGCCAACACATACAACCATCCATTTTCCAAAGCGGGAAAAAATCATTAATATCTCCATAAAACAGTTGGTTGCGAATAAATGATTATGGCAGGAGCCAGTCTATATTTATAGCACACAACCAGTTAATTTATCGTAAATCAGGGCTTCAATTATATTAATTTCTTAACTTATGGTTGGTAATTGAAATGTCTGAAAATCCATAAGTTTTTGTATTGCAATTCTTTCCGTGGTGCTAGCTGCCACATCCGTAGAAATGGTGATAAAAATTCCAGATACAAGAGGCCATTTTACCGGCTGGCAAAACGACTTTCGGTGTTGATGCGGCGGCCTTCCTGCTGGTGTTGCTGAAGCGCAGGGTTTTTGGCGGTGAATTCAATGGGAATAGTGTAATTACCCAGCACCGTATTTAATGTGCGGTCAAGCGACACGGAGCGCGAGCGTATGGCTGGCGGATCACTCACCGCCTGCCGGCTGGTCTCCACCATTCTTGCCAATATTCCGCTTATTTCGTTTTTCATATGCGGCGCATCTTCCACACCACTCCTGCTAGCCACCTGATAATGGTTGATGAGTTTTGCAGCTACATTGTCAAATTCAATAGCGACAGGCTGCGGGCATTGTTCATTTAGACGCTCTACATCCATGCACAGCTGTAACACACGCGCTGTGGCAGGCATGGCGTATTTGGTGCGCTGTCCGCGTAGCTGTACACCAAATGCCGGATCACTGTTAGCATTGGACGGTACAAATGTAATTTCTACACCTTTGGAAACATTGGGCAAGTCAAGCAAACCAAACTGGCTCGACATCCACGCTGCTTCTCTTCCCGATTCCTTGATGGCTTCCTCCAGCTGTTTGAAAGCGGCTTCATAGCGCGGGCGAAAATCCACCGATACGGTTTCCGGTACTTTGAATTCATGCTCTGGCAGTGGTATGAGTATTTCGTCACGGTTCTGGTGGCCGGATACGAATGGCAAACCTACCGCGCTGGCCTTTATCAGCTTTCTGAAAAAGCCGCGCCGCGTCACGTTGCCAGAAACTGTTTTTTGCTGTGTATCGTCCACCACGTTAGAACGCCCTGTATGTGCCTTATATATCCAGATTATACAGCATATTCCCGCAAGGCCGTTTGACGGTTTTGTGACATCTGGGTTCAGCCACATGACAAACAGACATATTTAAATGATATGGAAAATGTTGTTTTTTATGCACAAAAGAAAAAAGGAAGCGGCTCCGCCTCCTCCTTTTTCCCTGTCCAGTCCTTCGAACTATGTGGGTATCACTACCCAGCCGTCCGCTTGAGGTGCGCACGGGTTACGTCCACGAGGAGGAATCCGAGGTAGATGATACCCGGAACCAACATCGTTTCGATCGCCCGCATCCAGCCCCAGAGGGAGGACGGGGACTTGAGCCACTCGAACGCCACGGTCGCGTACCCTTCCGCGGGGGAAGGAACGACCGTCGGTTGCGGTTGAGTGTCAGGCGTTGACTTCCGATCCCACTCCGGCCGGTTGTAGCCGCCGGTGGTCTCGGTCTTCGCGGGCGCGGACTTTTGGTCCTTGCCCGACGCCTTGGCCTCGCTGGCGCTCTTCTCCGCTTCCGCCCCGATGTAGAGTACGGGGAACGTCAGCATGAACGCACAGCAGACCAGAATGTAGAACCGCCAGAATGCGTTGGCCGCAGTCATGGCAACTTCCTCCAGCTCACCGTACACGTGGTGAGCACACGCTCATGGCACACAACAGGTACACCCTGTCACTATGCCTCGAGTTAACCGTCCTTTTGGGAGCAGTAATGTATATAAATATTAACTTTTTAGGGTGAAGGGGTCAAGGAATTATGGATATATTCATTAAATACAATGCATTAATATAATACTAAAAACGCCCCGTGGTGCGCGTTATCAAGCGGACGCGGTCTTGCTGCACTGGCCTGTTCTCTTTATTGCCATAAGCGATATCGAGTTCCTTATGCAGTATTTCTGCTATTTGTGCGGGCGTATAATGTTTTGTTACTGTTGGTGCGTCTTCTGTGAGTTCCGGGTCCATGGTCTTTGCATCATACTGATAGGTGATATCCGGAATTTTTACCTTGAATAACCCCTTTGCAAGGCCACTGCTGCATTTTTCTATGGCAAAGCCTGACATTTGTCCATCATGCAGGCCCAATGCAAACTGTAATATATCGCGGACTGTTTCGTGTATGTCGGCGTCGCTAAGTGAAAAACTGTTCTTCATCTGCGGTGATACAAAAAGATAAGGCTCGCTCTTCTCACCATGACGCAGGAAAAAAATTGCGCTTTTGTTTTTCAGTTCGGTCAGTCTTGGGTTCTCACCGGTATATTCTTTTTGCTCATCTTTAGGCAAGCTGCGTATGTGTCGCATCAAATCAAGAAATGGCAGACGGCTTATATCGGCCGCGTGCGATTGCCCCGTTGGTGTCACAATAAGTAGCTTGGCCGGTTTTTGTTTGGGCGAAAGTTTTACTTTTTCCTCGGATATCGCTGTTTCACGCGTATTTTTAAGCTGTATGTCGAGTATGTCGCATATATGCGCACCCGCCTGCTCCACTGATAATGTTTCTTTGACAATGGTTTTGCCATCTTCCGTTTCGGGGCTTTGCGTGTCAGCATCGTAGCTATAGGTTATTTCCGGAATTTTTATTTTATACGTGCCTGCCGCCTGTCCCTTTGCAACCTTTCCCAGCTCAATAAGCTTCATCTGCTCATCCTTAAGCCCGAGAACAAATTGCAATATGTTGCGCATGCCGTCCTGCACATCGCTGTCTTTTGGCCCAAGCGCATCTTTTATTTCTGCCGGAAGGAAAAGGTGAAGCTCTGGCTTGCCCGCAAGTCCCGCCGAAGAGTAATACAGCGCCGCTCTATCTTTTATAAGCTTCATGCCAGGTATTTCGCCCATATACTGCTTTTTCTCTACTTCCGGCAGGCGGCATACAAACTGCATGGCTTCCAAGAAAGGAAGCCGGCTTAAGTCAGGGCCTTCCTCAGGCTGAGTCTCTTTTTTGGCAGGAGCCGGTGGCTCCGTCAGGTTTCTTTCCCTTACAGTTATATCATGTTCGCTGACTGGCGTTTCATAGCTGTTGAGCAAGGGTATATCCAGTTCCTTGCTAAGATAGGTAACTGCTTCGCGCGCTGACAGGGTTTCTGTGATTGATGATTCATCTGCTGTAACTTTAGGATCACCGCTTTGCGCATCATAGACATAGGTAAAGTCAGGTATGGCAATTATATAATAGGAACCGTTTTTTTCGAGTGACATAAGGTTCACCTGTTCATCGGTAAGTCCGAGCGTTGCCTGAACAATGTCACGCGCTGTTTCAATAATTTGCGAGTTACGAAGATTGCTTGATGTTCTGATTTTAGAAGAAAGCACCAGATAAGGCACAACACGGCCACCTGAAGCTTTTACAAACGAGAAAGAGGCTTTCTCTCTGAATGCATTGAGCCGTGAGCTATTTTTTTTGTATTGCTGCTGCTGGTCTTGCGGCAGTGATTTTATATACTGCAGTGAATCCCAGAAACTGAGGTTGTCAATATTCGGTTCATGGGATACAGGCGTGTTAGCTTTTTCTGCCGCAGCTGCTGCTTCTGCCGTTCTGCCCTTTTTACCTTGCGCCGAAGCCCGCTCCCTTGCCTTAGCAAGCGCAACAATACGCATCTCTTCCAGTTCCTGCTCCCAATCTACATCAGGCTCTTTATCCTGCCTCGGTTCCTTGGCATCCACTTTTAGTATCGGTACGAATTCGGCATCCAGCTTTCTGGGAAGTGCAAATGGCTCTCCATCATTAATTTCCATACATGCCTGCATCAAGTTGGCAGCAAGCTGGTTTAGCTTCCTTCTCTCCCCGTTGACTTGTTCTTTCCTGCCTTTGGCTATAGCAACTTCTTTCGGAGCATCGTGAACTGCCTGAGTGTCAGGGGTTAATGTAGCTGGCTCTGGCTTTTCTGTCGCTGCTGTATCCGATATAGTTGCATCTATAACTGCAGGAACTGCTTCGGTAATTACACCTTCTGCCACTTCAACCTTCTTTGCCAGAGGCAAAGTGTTGGGTGAAATCTTCGCCGCTTTTACGCGTAACCGCTCAATCGTTTCGGCGCAAAATACCTTGAACTCACCTGAACTCATGTACGCCGAATCTTTGCCTATTCCCTTGAACAAGGGTTGTAGCTTCTTTTTAAATGGTTCGTCATTGCTGATAATCACATAACGAACCTTCTCTGCGCTTCCTGATGTCTGCGCCCTGAACTGCCGCTTGATATGTGTGCATATCTCGTCATCGGCAAGATTGAACGTCAGATCGTCATATGCAGCGTCATGCTTCTTAATAAACTTTTCCAATTTTCCTGAACGCATACAGGCGGCAATAATCACCGCATTGTGCTGCGCTTTATCAGGATTATTAATATCGATAGATAGGTCAACGGCACGCTCCAGTTCTACGCCTTCTTTATCCGCCGGCACCAATTCCGGTGCATATTTTTTCATAATATAAGCAGCATTGTGGCGTATCTCGACTTCAATATGCTGTGGCAACTTCTCACTGGCGGATGGCGCAAGAAAGCGCCCTATATGATGCATGAACTGGGACTGGAATTTGCTGCTTTCATTCGTGGGCGGCAGCAACTCCACCATATCTTTGTTGCGAATAAAGAACGAATAGCCCGACGGGTTGTCCACATCGCGCCGCGCGCCAAAATACATGTCCTTATCTTCGGGCCTGAAGCCGGTATTGTGGAAAAATTCGCTGGCGGTTTGCAGAATTTTTACTTCATCGCCATTTTCATGGGCATGGATAGCCTGCAGCGCAGGCATTACCTCAAGCAGGTCCCGGCAATTTTCATCAACGTAGTAGAGAACTTTCATTGAACGGACCTGACTGTACAAACTACGCAGGATTGATACTAAAATCCCACACTCTATTTATTAACTTTTATTAGTATTGTGTCAATGACTAGCCTTGCCGGTAGCGTCGCAACTTGGAACAATATATCCTGTTGTTATATAATGTATATATTGCTATAGTGCTTACGAAGGATTTGGAATCAACTCCACATGCCGAAGGGTAAAACAGGTGAAAAAACTCCTTATACTGTTATCGGGCCTTTGCTTTGCGCTGCCAGCCTACGCTGCCGCAAACAATATTTCCGTTTTTCTGGAAGACCTCACCTGGCAGGAAGTGGTGGAAAATATTGATAAGGGTACAAACATCATTCTGGTACCCAGCGGCGGCACAGAGCAGAACGGCCCCCATATCGCCATCGGAAAACATAACTGGATTGTACGCCACACATCGGCCGAAATTGCAAAAAAACTTGGCAATGCGCTGGTTGCACCCGTTATTGCTTATGTACCCGAGGGAAAGATTTCACCACCGGAAGGCAATATGCGTTTTTCCGGTACTATTTCCCTGCGTGAAGAAGGATTCGCCATGCTTTTGGAAGACGCAGCGCGCAGCTTCAAACAGGCGGGTTTTAGAACAATATGTTTCATCGGTGATAATGGCGCAAACCAGAAAATACAGTCAGACATAGCCCAGAAGCTTTCAGTTGAATGGCAAAAAGAGGGAATAACAGTGCTGCATGTCAGTGACTACTACGCCAATAACGGTTCTGAACAATGGGTGGCATCAACATTGCCCATGACAAAAGAACCCGCAGCACACGGCGGCTTCATGGATACAGCTGAGACTATGGCCATAAATAGCAGCGCCATAAGATTGGGAAAGCTCAAGCCTTACGATGCAAAAGACTTTGAGGCCACGGGAGCGATGGGCAGCCCTGTTGATGCGAATGCCAATTATGGGAAACAGTTGCTGTTATTTAAAATCAATGCAGCCGTCGCACAAATCCAGAAACACCTGCCAAAAAACTAGCTGCACCAGCGCAGCGTCTTTTCCGGCAGCCGGTTTTCAAATGGCATGTTGTTTTGCTGCGCCTCAAGGAAATCTTTTTTCAGGCGGTAATACCAGAGCGCCTGCGCATCAGCATCACCAAGCAGCATCAGGCTCGGGTGGTCACCGCTCAGTCCTTCCTGCTGTTTTTTGACAATTTCCAGATCCTGCCTGATAAAAGCCTTGCCGAATAATACCAGCAACGGCTTGAGGATGTTGACCAGCGGTATGGTCGAATACATGAACTGGTGCAACTCGGTTGTATCGGCATCAATCGGCGTCAGCGCCGTCAGCAGTACAATATGATGTTTACCAATGCTGATATGTTCCGTGCGCAGGCCCGGAAGCTGGAAAGAAATTTCCGTTGTTTTTTCACCGCCACCGAGAATTTTATAGGCGCGTGAATTCGATGAAGGCTTGTGATTTACCATCTTGAAGCCATACCCCACCGGAGCGAATTTCTTTTCCTTCAGATGCATCGAACGCTGGCTGCGCCACCACCATGACGCATGCACAAACGGCCCATGCGACGGATCCATCAGGCCAATAACAGCGTGGTCGATATTGCACGGGAACGTTACGGAATCGACCCAGCTGAATTTTGTCATTGTGATTGGGCTGGACGGTATTTCCGGCAATTGTTCAGGCACACGTGATTTTGGCGGCGGCACAAACACCCAGATATTGCCGTCCACCTCACGACAGGGGAATGATTGTGTTTTAATGCGTGAAATATCTGTCTTGTCTTCAGGCGTCAGCGAAGGAATCTTAGTGCATTTACCCTCGCTGTTAAAGCACCAGCCATGATAACAGCACTCAATTTCCTTGCCATCAAATTTGCCATAGCGCAGGGGTACGCCCCGGTGCGGGCAAAAATCACGCAGCGCAAAAACTTTGCCTTCCTGGGTGCGCCCCAACAACACATCCTGTCCCAGTATTTTTTTTGCAAGCATCTTGCCAACGCGCAGTTGATGACCAGGCAGCGCTACATACCAGAGATTGTGAAGCAGTTCTTTATCGTTTTGCATGGGTTACCTAGTGTTTCCCAGCATCAGTAACCGCTTGCAAGGCTAACGTCAAATAATAGCTTATACATTCCTAAGCGTAATATTTTATATATTATTGAGATATATTGATAAAATTACAATGCCTACCTAGAATCATGCATTATTTTTCCTTGGCCTTATTAACTCTAATTTTATGTATTGCTATCATATTCATAACTATTAGTTTTCTAATTACGCTAAATATCCCTGCAACATAATTCTATAACGTAGATGCGCTCTAAATCTCAGATTAAAGTACTGTGCTACATAGTTACCTATAACGCCTCTCGCTTTATTGAAGAGGTCTTGAACCGCATTCCAGAAGAATGTTGGGCCAATGACCGTTATCAATTTGATGTACTCATTTCTGATGACTGCTCACCTGACGATACCGTTGACGTATGTAAGCGTTATATTGATGGGTCAAAACACTCCATCAAAGTCTCGAGGACAAAGCATAATCTGGGATATGGCGGAAATCAGAAATTAGGCTACGACCATGCCATACACAATGGCTATGATGCCGTCGTGCTGCTTCATGGCGATGCACAATATGGCCCCGAATATTTACCGGCATTGATTGATCCCATACTTGATGGAAAAGCTGATGTCATGTTGGGGTCGCGGATGATGCATAAGAAAGATGCACTCAAGGGCCGGATGCCATGGTATAAATTTATTGGCAATATAACGCTTACCCAGTTCCAAAATTACATGCTCGGTAGTAAGCTGGCAGAATTCCATACGGGGTTACGGGCCTACTCGACAAAAAGTTTGTCTAACATAAACTATCGCTACAATAGCGATGGATACGTATTTGATACCGAAATACTTATACAGCATATAAATGCAGAACATCCCATCGGTGAAATTCCTATTGCGACCCGTTACGGCGATGAAGAATGCAACGTTAATGGCATCAAATATGCACTTCGGGTAGTCAGGAAAACCCTTGCATTCAGAATGCATAAGCTTGGTTTTTGCTACCTTCGGCAATATGACAAGGGGTATGGTGAATATCAATCAAAGACAGACTTCTATAGCAGCCATCGTTTTGCAATTGAACAGTCACAAAGCAGTGACCTATTACTGGATATAGGCGGCGGAAGCGGACATGTTGCCGGAGTATTGCATGAACAAGGCAAAAAAGTGCATGGTTTGGACAGTCGGGAAGCAGATGATCTAACCAGAAAAAATTATACTCATTATGTAAAAGTAGATCTGGATAGTTTTGCTGACTTTACTTCACTGAATATAAAACCCGATACTGTATTATTGCTCGATATACTTGAACATCTCAAGCAGCCTGAGCGCCTTATTCACCATCTGCGTGATATATTGCGCCCCGAATCCAGACTAATAATTACTTTGCCAAACGTAGCTTTTTTCAGTGTCCGTGTAAAATTACTCTTTGGTTTCTTCAACTATGGATCCAGAGGTACCATGGATCACACACACCTACGGTTCTTTACATTTTCGTCTATAGTAGCCATGCTTAAGAGTGAAGGGTATAAAATTACCCATGTGCGGGGTATTCCTGCGCCATTCCCGCTGGTAATCAAATGGAGGAGCTTAGCAACGCTCTGTATCAATATAAACAGCTTGCTGATAGCTATCCATAAAGGCTTGTTTGCCTATCAGATTGCAGTTATCGCACAGCCAAAGATTATTTCTCACGACAGCTAAAAAACCCGTCCACTATCCAGTGTGATAGCCAGCCCTGCACCCCGGCAGCTATGGGTTCAACCATGTCGGAATGGCTTTCCACCACCGCGTCAAGCGCATCACCAACACTCTTTCCACTGATAATTTCCTGCAACAGATAATAGGACGGCTCCTGCAACATGGTGCGCTGCACTTCATTGTTGTGGCGATAGACATATACATAACTCGCCTGTTTCAATGGCGCATCTACTATTCCGTTCGTACGCTGCCTGTCCAACCATTCGCTTACCGGATAGGAAAACGCAATCAGTTGGGAAGCCGCTCGCGGCTTCAGCACTAGTCCAGCGAGGCCTTCTATGGTCAGCCCTTCCAGTGCAGCGGGCAAAAGTGGTGTACTTTCCTCCATCATGAATACACGCGAAATCGTCCGTTCAAGCTGTGCCACCTCGCGAGCAAAATCCGGCTGCTGACTTATTGCCACGAAATCCGCAAAACCATGCGGGTAAAAATCGAGATTGTAATATACTGACGGCGTCTGCCGGACGTATTCCTGTGCCAGCCCATCAAACGCAGGCGCCCCCAGCAATGCCAGCAACGCCGGATAATCCGCACGTATGGCACCTAGCAGACGCAATATGTAACCGTCGCTGTAAATGGCCAGCTGCTGTTCTGGTGTAAGCCTTGGGTGTTTTTTTACCGATGTAACAACTGGTGACGTATCGCCGGTAATGACAGTGTGGTGAAATTTCTCCAGCAGCTTTTGCATGGTCACGCCGCCTGCGTTGCTGATTGACGTGCAAGCTGACGTGCTTTTCCAATCTCCTGCTGCAGCACATCAAAAGCAGGGATGTGATCATCCCATTCCACCATGGTGGTTTTCATGCCTTTTGTGCGTACCAGATAGGCGTACAAATCCCACACCTCAGGTATTACGTGGTGGTCATGCGTATCTATGATATATGTACCCAGATTGAGGTGTCCCGCCAGATGCACCTGCACAATGCGCTCAGCTGGCAGCGCATCAATATAACGTTTTGGGTCATATCCGTGATTGAATGAGCTGACATAGACATTGTTTACGTCCAGCAACAGAGCGCAATCAGCTTCTTCGGAAAGGCGAGCGAGAAAATCCCACTCCGACAGTGTTGATTCATTAAACTCGAGGTAGCTTGAGGGATTTTCCAACACTAGGGGGCGCTGCAAAATATCCTGCACCTGTTTTACCCTTGATACAATATGGGTAAGCATTTCTTCCGTATATGGCACAGGCAATAAATCATGGGTGTTTTTACCCTGTACGCCCGTCCAGCATAAATGGTCAGAGACCCATGGAGGTTGCAGGAAATCTGCCAGTGCTTTCAGCTTCTTTAAATAATCTTTGTTCAAATCATCGCTGGATCCAATCGACAGCGACACACCGTGCATCACGATGGGATAATGCTTGCGCACGTCTCCCAGAAATTCCCAGTACCCCTTGTGCGCCTCCAGAAAATTTTCTGAAATCACCTCAAACCAATCAACAGTGGATGACTTGCCCTCGCGCATCATAGACAATACGCAGTCATAATGATCGGCTCTCAGCCCAAGCCCGAATCCCAGCTGTGGTAGTCTAAATCGGTTTGACATAAGGTCTCCAAAAAGCAAGAGGCCCGCCTCACGGCGGGCCTCTCCATCTCAAAAACTATTAGCCTTTGGTCTTTGGCTCTAACTTGCCACCTTCTTTTTCGCAAGTACCCTTAGCTACATACTTCCATTCATCAGCATCGCCATCCTGCTTTGCCTGGCCAGCGCATGCATGCGAGCCATTGGCTGCTTTGCAGTCATTCTTACCAGCCTTGGCAATGCCATAGCACTTTTCTTTTTCAGCAGCAGCTGCATGATTATCGGCCTGAGCAATACCAGCCGCCAGAACGCCCGCGAGAGCAACGGAAAGAAGCAGTTTATTCATAAAATTATCTCCATAGAAGTTATATAGTTTTCAAGAGTTACGGGTGTTAACTACCCAACCCGCGACGATATTCGTATCACCAAACCAAAAAAGTTACATCTTTAAATTTTGTAATGTTTCAAAGCCTAACCTATATTAACGGGAAAAATAAATAGCGGTGGCGATTTATGCATTTATCGCCTATAAACATATTGTAATTGAATAGAAATTAACAACAAACAAGCGACTGGGCATGAAAGTATTACTAACCGGTGGCGCCGGATATGTTGGCAGCCATGTGCTAAGAAAATTATGTGATCAAAAAATATCGACACTGGTATTTGATGACCTTTCCAGCGGCCATAAGGAATTTATTGGCGACAACCCTTTCATGCAAGGCGATATCAGCAAGATTGAGTCTGTAGACGGCGCATTTGCACAATTCAGGCCAGACATGGTGTTTCATATTGCAGCGCTGGCGACTTTAAGTGAATGCAGCAAACGACCTGATGACTGCCACCGTGTCAATGTTACCGGCACACGCAATATCCTTGATGCCATGCGCAAACATGGAGTCAAGCACATGGTTTTCGCCAGCAGCTGTGCCGTGTATGCTAACGCCAGGACAATGACTGCACTGCGAGAAACCGATGAAATTGGGCCAATAAGTCCCTACGCAGAATCCAAACGCGATTGCGAGGTGCTGCTGCGCGAATATGATAGTAAATACGGCATACGCTCTGTGGCATTCCGTATATTTAATGTATCAGGCGCACATCCCGAGGCCAACATTGGCGAACGCCATAATCCTGAAACGCATCTGCTTCCGCTTGTCATAGACACCATGCTCGGGCGCAGGCCGGCCATTTATATTTATGGTAACGACTACCCCACCCCTGACGGCACCGCCGTGCGCGATTATGTACATGTGTGGGACATCGCCGAGGCATTCTTTCGTGCCGGCAAATTGCTGGGGGAAGGAAGCCCGTCACATATCCTGAACCTAGGTTCAGGCGTAGCAACCTCTGTCTATGACCTAATAAATGCTGTGAAAATTCAGGCAAAAATGGATGTTCCCTCTTCGCTGCAATCGCGTCGCGAAGGCGATTCCGCCTGGCTGTTTGCGGATGCTGCACTGCTTGAAAAAACATTACGATGGAAACCTGAGTGGTCAAATATGCAGGCCATTATCCAGACAGCTTTGAAATGGCACCAAAACCAGTAGCTATTATTTCATCTATAGAGCTAAAGCATTGCCTGTTCCTGCTATGTACGCTGGTCCTAGCGATGCACTGGTTTGCATTACCTAAAATGGAACTGGTTGAGAAACAGATTAATGGCAAAGTTGTAGACACACTTACGCTGATGCCTGCTGATATTGGAGTAACCAATAATAACAGTGTCGCTGCATATGGCGAAGTAACTTATAAATACGCAATAGAACACCGTTCAGGCCAGCAAACAAATTTTCACTTCTATCCCAAAGGCTGCCTGTCACGTGTCACGCTCAATGGCTACCCAATACCATACCCTATGGTTTCTCACTGTAGCTTTGAGATGGGGCTGACTATTGACCTGGAAGACTACCTTCAGGAAGGAAAGAATACACTTATTGTTGTCAAAGATGGCTGGAAGCTGGTGTTGGGACCCTTGATATTTGGGGAGGATTTTGGCTTATCTAGCATATTGGGCGGCCTTCTTATTGCCGTAGCTTTTCTGACTATTATACGTTTTGTAGAAAAGCTTACACATGATCATATTGCAGCGTGCATCATTGCATGTGGATTTCTTCTGTATCTTTACATACTGAATAATACCACGTTTATGTGGAAAAAATATGATATGCCGCAGCATCTCGATTATGCGGCGTTTATAGCTAATCACCTTAGATGGCCAAGCACTACACAGGGATTCCTGACCTATCACCCCCCTCTGTACTATACGCTTCAGGCGATAGTAATCTTATTAGCAAATTTTTTAGGTAGTTTTGAGGTGGTTTCTGTAATGCGTATGTTTAATGTCGCGTGCTTTATGGCGTTTCTGATTTTCGCAAGTGCAACATTAAGAAAATATATCAAAAATAATATAGCGTATTATACAGCACTCATATTTCTTGTGTTTTACCCGGGCAGTGGCGTCATTTCTGTCCGCATGGACAGCAATTTGCTATTCTACCCTTTGTATATGGGGTGTATTTATTTTACTGTCTGCTGGCTAGAGAATAGGCAATACCGACAATTAGGCTATGCGCTTGCCATGTGTGGCCTTGCAATGGCTACACGATCTAACGCACTTCTATTACTACCCATTATAGGTATAGCCGCTTTATATCAATGGAAGAGGGTAAATTTTTGGTACCTGTTTTCCTGCCTGAGGTCACGTGCAGTACTGATAGGAATACTTGTGCTTCTGATTGGCACCGCTGCAAATTTTGGCCGTCCAGCCTATGAGCATATGGGTAGCAAGCGCAATCATGATTATATCGTTGCCAATGCCGGTTATCTTGCTTCCATTGCACGAGGGTTGCGCATAACCAATACATTGGATCATTACGTCAGCTTTGATTTTAATGAGTACATTGCACCGCCTTATTTCAATGTCTGGTGGGATAAAGGTGGGCGCCATTACTTCTGGATAACTGCAATCAAATCTTCTATGTACGGCGAATTTTCTTTCCCTAATGGATGGATTGCCGTGTATCTAAACATAATTATATTGGCTATTATTGCCTATATTGCTACAACAATAGCTATGGGATACCGGCATCTGCCCAGAGAGGCAGAATGGCTGATATTCCTGATTACGCTCATAATACCCTTGGCCGGATTAGCCGCTAACCGCATTCTCCACCCTATCGCCTGCTCGCAGGACTTTCGTTATGTCTATCCGGCGATTGCTTCATTCTGCGGGCTAATTGGCTTTGCCATCCAGCAAAACCTAGCCCAAAACAGAATGCTCATGGCTGCCACCGGCATCGTGGCAGCAGGAATATTCGCCCTGTTCTCGTTATTGTTTTTCCTGAAGATGTTCTAGAAGCCTACTTCACCTGTGAAGGAACAAGCCGCTCACCTGTTGCGCCGCTGCTTCCGGCTTCATGATATTCCGCATCCTGATTGACGCACCACACATCGTATTTTGTTTCACCGGCAATAATATTTTTTACTGCCAGCATGGCGGTCATCATTGAGTGGTCCTGATTGTTATATTTATGCATACCGTTGCGGCCAACAATCTGCAGGTTGGGACACGCAGCAGCCAACCAATCGCGGATAATATCCACATAGTCCTGATATTCCTGATCATACACCGGATAGGCCTTCGGTTGGCGCACTACGTAGCCTTTGCGCACATCAGAAGCTGAGCCAAGACCGATTTGCTCGAGTTCCTTCGTAGCAAGCTTTACCAGATCACTATCAGACGAGTTCCATAAACCATCACCTTCAAAGCAGAAATACTCCAGGCCGTAGCAGGTCAATGATTGGTCAGGCACCATTTCCGGTGACCATGATTTGAAATTCTGTATGCGGCCTACTTTCACTTCCGGAGAATGGATATAAATCCAGTTGTCATCAAATCTTTCGCGGTCAACAATAGCGAGCGCGACTGTCAGGAAGTCACGGTATCTAAGTTTATTTGCTGCTGCGCGTACTTTCTCTGGCGCATCCTTTACCGCATGCACCAGTTCACGCAACGGCATGGTGCTGATAACGTGCGTTGCGTGTACTATGGCCGTACTTCCGTTCTTGATATCGCGGTATTGCACTTCCCACAATTTCGCATCCTTATCGTAGGAAAGTGACGTCACGGCACGGCCGAGCTCCACGCGTCCATTACGCTGGCGTATTTGCTCGGCGGCTGCTTCCCACATCATACCCGGGCCTTTGCGCGGATAGAGAAATTCTTCAATCAGCGTTTTTATCTTATTGCCTTTGCTTTTAATTCCCAGCATACGCATGAATGCGTTTTTGAGCGCGGAGAACAATGACAGGTTCTTGATGCGCTGCGCCGCCCAGTCTGCCGATATTTCCTTGCACGACATACCCCAGACTTTTTCCGTATAGGTCTTGAAGAAAATATTGAACAGCCGTGCGCCAAACTGGTTGGTTACCCATTCCTCAAATGTTTTCGGGTCACGCTTTGGGAAACATTTGGCATACACATATGACAAGCCGCCTAGTGCAGATTCTACGAAACCAAGATTTACCAGCGTCTGCTTCAGGTCGAGCGGGTAGGGATAAAACTTACCGCCGTAAAATATACGCGACTTGCGCGGGCGTGTTATCATCTGCGGCCCAAGTATCTCATTCCACAGCGCTACCACTTCCTGCGATTTGGAAAAAAAGCGGTGGCCGCCAATATCAAAGCAGAATCCATCAACCTGAATGGTGCGCGAGATACCGCCCACATAGTCCGGATCTGCCTCCATCACCAGTACGTCGCGCCCCTGCTTACTGAGTTCATATGCTGCGGTCAGACCGGCAGGTCCACCACCTATGCAAATGACTTCTGTCATGGTAATAATCCCCCAAGGCTGCGCCCGCCTAAAATATGTATGTGAAAATGATGTACTGTCTGCGATGCGTCCGCACCATGGTTACTAATAATACGATAGCCATTGTCGGCTAAGCCCATTTTTACCGCGACCGCCTGAACAGCCGCAAAAAAACCTTTCATCAGCGGTGCGGGAGCATTGGCAGAAAAATCATCAAACGATTTATATTCGCCCTTAGGCACAACCAGAACATGTACGGGGGCGGCGGGAGCAATGTCTTCGAACGCAAATGCAAACTCGTCCTCGTACAATTTCTTGCAGGGAATCTCTCCGCGCATGATTTTTGCAAAAATATTATTTTTGTCGTAAGCCATTACCTACTCAATCCTGCATGCTTCGGCAAACTCGAATCGCGGGCTGCGTGGGAAAAGTTTGGACGCATCACCATAACCTAGATTGCACAGGAAATTCGATTTGATTTTTGTGCTTGCAAAAAATGCCGCATCTACCTTGGCATTATCAAAGCCAGACATCGGGCCGCAATCCAGCCCAAGCGCGCGCGCTGCCAGCATGAAATAAGCGCCCTGAAGCGATCCGTTGCGAAACGCCGTCGTCTGGATTACAGCATCATTACCGGCAAACCAGCTGCGCGCATCGGTATGCGGGAACAGTTTGGGCAGTTTTTCATAGAACTCCATGTCATGCGCGATAATGGCGGTAACCGGTGCGGCCATGGTTTTTTCCATGTTGCCCTCTGAAAGGCATGGCTTTAGCTTTTCTTTGGCTGCCTTGGATTTGACAAATACAACGCGCATAGGCGAACAGTTAGCGCTGGTCGGCCCCATTTTTGCGAGGTCAAATGCGCGCATCAGAAGCGCATCATCGACCTGCTTATCCAGCCACGCGCTGTGCGTACGGGCGTTGCGGAACATCATATCAAGGCTCTTGTCATCAGCAATGGCCATTTCGTTGTTTCCTTTTATAGCGGTGGACATATCAGCCTTCCTTTTTCAGTTTACGGTTTGCTTTTTCATCCAGACCGGAAATACCTTCGCGGCGTTCCAGCTCCGCCATAACATCGGCAGGCGGTACACCAGCATCCGCCAACAGTATTAGCCAGTGGAACAACAGGTCGGCGCTTTCGCCAATCAGTTCTTTTTTATCTTTACGCATGGCGGCAATCACAGTTTCCACCGCCTCTTCGCCTACTTTTTGCGCAATTTTAGCCGTACCCTGCTGCAGGCGGCGGGCGATGTACGATTTATCCGGATCTGCCTTGCGACGTTCCAGTACGAGTTTATAAAGGCGTTCTAAAGTATCATTAGCAGCTGCCATAGGCTTATATCCTTACCGGAATTCCGGCTGTTTTTAAAGCATCTTTTACCTGTGCCACGCTGTAAGTACCAAAATGGAAGACGGAGGCAGCCAGTACCGCGTCTGCCTTGCCTTCCACTATTGCATCAACAAAATGCTCAAGCGTGCCAATGCCGCCCGAAGCAATCACCGGTATGCGTACAGCTTCCGATACCGCTCGCGTCAGCTCGAGGTTGCTGCCCTGTTTGGTGCCGTCACGGTCCATGGAGGTAAGCAATATCTCCCCTGCTCCGAGCTTTTCCATTTTTTTGGCCCATTCTACCGCGTCTATGCCTGTGGGATTGCGGCCGCCATGGGTAAATATCTCAAACTTGCCAGGCGCGATCTGCTTGGCGTCAATCGCCACCACAATGCACTGCGACCCGAATTTCTCCGCCGCTTCCGCTACAAACTCCGGACGGCGCACCGCTTCCGTATTGATAGAAACCTTATCCGCGCCCGCCAGCAGCAAAGCGCGAATGTCCGCCAGCGTGCGCACGCCACCGCCAACAGTAAGCGGCATGAAGCATACGTCTGCCACGCGGCTTATCACATCACAGAGGATGGAGCGGTTATCGCTGGAGGCAGTAATGTCGAGAAAGCAAAGCTCATCCGCACCCTGCGCGTCATAAATCTTGGCCTGATCCACCGGATCACCGGCATCGCGCAACTCAACGAAATTGATACCCTTGACCACGCGGCCGTCTTTGACGTCAAGGCAGGGAATGATGCGGGTTTTCAGCATAGTTTCAGCGCATCCGCCGGTTTGATAGCGCCGTCATAGAGGGCGCGGCCAATGATAATGCCCTCGATGCCCGAAGCTTCCACTTCCTTATAGCGGCGGATGTCATCAAGCGTACTCATGCCGCCCGACGCAATCACCGGCGTGGTGATTTCTTCGGCCAGCCTTACCGTTTCTTCGACATTAGGGCCTTCCATGGCACCGTCACGGTTGATGTCGGTATAGATAATCGCGGCCGCGCCCACATCTTCCAGTTTCTTGGCAAAATCGGTGGCCAGCTGGTCCGACACTTCCGCCCAGCCATTGATGGCCACGCGCCCGCCCTTGGCATCAATGCCGACCGCTATCTGGCCGGGGAACTGGCGGCAGGCTTCTTTCACCAGCACGGGATTACGAAGTGCTGCCGTGCCCAGAATCACACGTGATACGCCCGCGTTCAGCCAGTCGCCAATCATCTGCATATTGCGTATGCCGCCACCCAGCTGCACCTGCATGTTTTTTACACGCGCCAGAATCGATTTCACCGCTGATTCATTCACCGGCCTGCCTTCAAACGCACCGTTCAAATCCACAATGTGCAGCCATGAGAAGCCTGCGTTTTCAAAAGCGGAAGCCTGATCGGCGGGTGACTCGGAAAACACGGTGGCCTTGTCCATCTCACCGCGTAGCAGGCGCACACATTTTCCGTCTTTCAGGTCTATGGCAGGGTAGAGGATCATATGTGTTTCATCAAATCAGCGATGTAATCGGGTCAAGGTTTTTATAATAGAAATGGCCGCCAATCATCTGCGCGTTGACGAATTCATAGTAAGGCAAATCGCCCCATTTAATGTAACCATGCTCTTCGTAAATTTTTATGGCGCGGTCCTGTGTTTCGCGCACGCTCAACTTTACGATGGAAAAGCCCTGCGCGCGCGCCTCACGCTCTGCCGCTTCCAGCAACATTTTCGCCAGCCCATGCCCGCGCGCCCACGGCGCTACGAAATGCGCTTCCATCGATGCGGCAAAAGATGATGTTTCTTTGCTTGGGCCGGGCTTGAGCAGCTGAATGCTGCCCGACAACGTGCCGTCCAGCCGCGCGACAAAAAGCACGCGCTCCGGCACCACCAGCACGCCTTTCCAGTAAGTTTCCAGTATATCCTTACCCGGCGGCAGCACCCAATTGAAACCGATGCCTTCCTTGATGGCATCCTCGGTGGCCTGCACCAGTTCGGTGAGGTCGGCATGGCGGAATTCCGTCATACGTTCAACGCGTGCAGCCATAATCAAAACCCCAGAAAATTTTTAAGCAATTGCAGCCCCGTTGCCTGACTTTTTTCAGGATGGAACTGTGTACCCATGATATTGTCCTGCCCTACCACTGCTGCGAGGCTTTGTCCATAGTCCACACTGGCCAGAAGGTCGGAAGCATTGCTGCAGCGTGCATGGTAACTATGCACAAAATAGGCGTGGTCGCCTTTGCCAATCCCGTGAAACAGCGGGTGAGCAGACCTGATATCCAGCTCGTTCCATCCCATGTGCATGACCCTAAGCGGCGGCGCGCATTTTATCGGCACGACTTCACCCTTTAGCCATCCCAGACCTTCATGGATTCCGTGTTCATGTCCGCGCTCAAACAACATCTGCATACCCACACAGATACCAAGAAAGGGTTTTTTGCGTTCCAGCACCTGTTCGCAAAGCGCCGGTATCATGCCGGACAGGGCCTTCAAGCCGCGCATGCAATCGCCATAAGAACCTACGCCGGGCAGCACGATATGGCTTGCCTCTGCCAGCGGCTGCGGCGTATCGGTGATATGCACTTTTTTTGCATCCGCAACATGCTCGAAGGCTTTTGCAACCGAGCGCAGATTGCCAGAACCGTAATCAATGATGGCAACGGTCATCGCGGCGTAATCACTGGGGGGATGCCGCCAGCATCCGTTCGAAATAGCGCTGTTCCGCTTTCAGTATATGGTCTGCCGCCGAGATATCAGCAAGGATATAACCATCTTTTGTCAGCTTGGTTTGCATCCAGTCGCAGGCCATAAAACCCACCACCACCTGAAAAGCAAGCTGCACCATAGCAAGGCTAGGCTGCGTAAACAGCTGCATGTTGTTTGCCGTTACCAGCGCAATATTAAAAGCCGAAATATAAAATAACGGTTTCCACATGCGGTGATACAGCGCCCAGAAAAACGTAAGCGCAAAAGCAAAAATATTGAAGCCTTCCCTGACCATAATAGGGCGTTCCTGCGCATGTGCCGTACCCGCGCGGATGAACACCAGATAGATTTTCATGGGCGAAAAAAAATTCATGCCTTACCCCCGAGCGTTCCCTTGGTAGATGGAATGTCGTCGCTCTTGCGTGGGTCAATGGCAATAGCCATGCGCAATGCCTTAGCTAAGCCCTTGTAGCAGGATTCAACGATATGGTGATTATTGACGCCGTAGAGGTTTTCTATATGCAACGTCGCACCTGCGGCAAAAGCAAAAGCCTGAAACCATTCACGGAAAAGTTCCGTATCCATTTCGCCCAATTTGGGTTTGGTGAATTCCACATTCCACACAAAATACGGACGGCCGGATAAATCAATCACTACGCGTGTCAGCGTTTCATCCATAGGGATGTAAGCATGGCCGTAACGTATAATACCTTTGCGCTCACCCAGTGCCTTGGTGAAAGCCTCGCCGATGGTGATGCCAGTATCTTCGGTGGTGTGGTGAAAATCAATGTGTAAATCACCCTTGGCGCTTAAGGCTAAATCCATGAGGCTGTGGCGTGAGAGCTGTTCCATCATATGGTCGAGAAAGCCAATGCCGGTGGACACTTTGTATTGTCCGGTACCATCCAGTGCAAGTTCTGCGGTGATGCTGGTTTCCTTGGTTTTACGTTCTACTTTGGCGCTGCGCATAATGAAGTGTGATACCTGTACTATCGATTCGGCAATATCAGTATTGCCTCAGGCATCCTTCATAGCATTACACTAAACCTCTGTAAACCTTGGCGATTGGTATCGGGTTAAAAATGGCCATTGTATAATATACTGATTTATATAAATTTTTTATACCTAGCCGTCTTCCAGGTGCAGCAATAATGCCGCTCCTATCATACTGACCACAACCGCCGGTGACCATGCCGCCAACATAATGGGCAGCGTGCCTGCCGAACCGAGCGCAAAAATAATGTCGGTAAAGAAATGCAGCAAAAACCCGCTGACAATACCCGCCACCACCAACACGCCGATTTTGCCACGCCGCGGCAGGCGCAGCGAAAACACTGCCGCAACCAGCACCGTACCCGCCAACAGGAACGGAGCAGAAAGCAAGCTATGCCAATATAATCTATGGTGCAGGGCTGAAAAACCTGCATTCTCAAGCATGGTAATAAACGAAGGCAACCGCCAGAACGACATGGTCTCTGGCGAGGCAAAGCTATCCTGAATGCGCGACAAGGTAAGTGTTGTGGGCAACCTTACCTCATTAATAGCTTCCGCAGGCTTGCCTGGAACAGAGCGCGTTACTTTATGCAAATGCAAACTGCCAGGATCGAGTACTGCTTTCTCGGCATCCAGTCTTTCTACAAACTTCTTGGCCTTGTCAAAACTGAAAACAATGATGTTGGAGAACTGCATGGTGTTCTGCGAGATATGCATGGTATAGATGATATGCTCGCTGATATCGCCTTCATCGGCTTCTATCTGGCGCAACCACAGACCTGACGAGGAAATCGAAAGCAGGCTGGGACGACCCGTCAGATACTTCCCCTCAACATGCTCATAACGCAGCAGCAGAACCGCCGCCAGCGGGTTAAAAACCGTGGTGATGAATATGCCCAGCGCCATCACCATCGCCACCGCTGGCGCAAGGAACTGCCACACGGACACACCTGCCGAACGCGCCACCACCAGTTCATGCGTGCGCGTCAGGCGCGTCAGCGCCATCATGCTGCCAATCAGCACCGCATAGGGCGCGAGCTTGGTGGCAAGGAAAGGAATGCGCAGCGCCGCCAACTCAATCACCACCGACAGCGGTACATTGCTTTTGCCAGATGCGCGTCGTATCAGCTCTACAACATCAATCAGCGTGGTAATCGCCATTAGGCCAGCCAGCGCAATCAGGAAAGAGAGGAGGAAATGGCGCACAATATACATCGACAGAGTCCACGGCAGCCTCATATTGCCTGACCTTCCAGCGCTTCTGTTTTATGCATTTCTCGCTGCCTGCGTATATGGTCGCTTAAGACCCATGCCGCCGCAGCCATTGGTACCAGCAGGTTGAGATAGGCGAGCGGAATGGTCATGGGATGTATAGCCATCATCCCACGCAGGCCTACGGCGCTAAATAAAATCACCGCACCGATGACAGCCGCCAACAATATGCGTTTCCAGTGGCCGCGGCGGTTGAATTCACCCAGCAACATGACGGCCAGACCCACCAGAGTGAGACAAAATACATAGGCGGGCCAGATGATACGCTGGTTGGCTTCGGCAAAGCGTTTCTGGTTTTCTTCTTTGGAAAGCGATTCATTATGGGCTAGCAATTCACCGAGATACAGTTCCTGCACGTCGATATTTGTACGGGCAATCGACTTGGCGTAAAGCGATAAATCAAGTGTGTAGCTTTCGAAATTCAGGAAGGCCATCCTGCTGTTGCGCATTTCCTGCCGGTTGCCGGTGTAAAGCAGAAAACGTGGCCCTTGCGGCGTTTCCACCAGCTTGCCCTGCTCCGCCATCATGGTCACCGGCGCCAGCAGGTTACGGTTGTCATGCACCAAAATGCCGTGCAACGTGCCATCCTTGTCGCGCTCGCGGATAAATACAGTCAGCCCCTGCACCGGACTACTAAACACGCCTTCCTGTAGCAGAATAGAGGCATAATTATTGCGCAAAAATGCCTGCATTTCCTTGAAGCGGTTATAGCTGACCGGCTGCAGATACATGGAAATCAGATAAGCCAGCGCCATCATCCCCATCCCCACCTGTATAGCGGGCAAGCTCAGGCGCCAATAGCTTAGGCCCGCCGCCTGCAACACCACCAGTTCGCTATCACTTTTAAGCTTGTTATACACAAACAGGATTGAGCAGAACATGGCTGCAGGCAGTATCATCAAAAGCAAAGACGGCACCAGCAGCAAGGTGAGCTTCAGGAAAACGATGATAGAAATGCCCTGGTTAACGATAAAATCGATAAAGCGCAGCGCTTGCGTCAGCCAAACGATACTGGTAAGGCTAAACGTAATCAGCAGCGTCGAATGCACCAAGTGCTTGGCTATATATTTGCTGTAGCGATACATAACAATTACTGATAGCGCCTAACGAAGACAAAGGGAAGCCCATATGAAGATTCAGTTTCAGGAAATAACTGCCGCCCAAACCACCCTTAAAGGCTCAAAACCTGATGCTGCCATCGTCTTTCTGGTAGGTGAAGACAAAAAGCTGGGCGCGACCGCCCAGGCCGTAAACAAACAGGCAAACGGCGCGCTCGCCAAGGCATTATTTGCCGGTAAATTCGCAGGTAAACGCGGGCAGTGCGTGACGGTTATCGCCCCCGCCAGCATGAAAAGCAACCACATCATCCTCGCCGGCATCGGCAGCGCCAAAAGCCTTGATGCCAAAGCACTGGAAAACATTGGCGGCAGCATCGTGCCGCACCTCAACGCCGCCCGCACCGGAACCGCTACGGTTGTTTTCGAAACCATCAAGGGTATGCCGATGGGCATGGCAGAAGCCGCCGCCCATATGGGCCACGGCGCTTACCTGCGCAGCTACCGTTTTGACAAATACCACACCAAGAAAACTGCCGACGAAAAACCGACATTGCATACACTGACCGTTGCAGTGGCCAATGCCAAGGCCGTTGCCAAACCTTATGCCGATCTGGAAAAACTGGCGGACGGCGTATTTTTCACCCGTGATTTGGTGTCGGAACCTGCCAACATCATCAATCCGGAAACGCTGGCACAACAATGCCTTGAGCTGGAAAAACTGGGCGTGGACGTGCAGATTCTCGGCGAAGAAGATATGTATGAGTTGGGCTTTGGCGCACTCCTTGGCGTCGGGCAAGGCTCAACCAAGGAATCGCAGATGGTCATCATGCGCTGGAACGGACTTGGCAAAAGTTCCAAAACGCCGCCGCTCGCTTTTGTCGGCAAGGGTGTGACGTTTGACACAGGCGGCATCAGCATCAAACCCGCTGGCGGCATGGAAGAAATGAAATGGGACATGGGCGGCGCAGGCACTGTCATCGGCCTAATGAAAGCCCTCGCCGGACGCAAGGCAAAAGCCAATGTCGTGGGTGTGGCGGGGCTGGTGGAAAACATGCCGGGCGGCAACGCGCAGCGTCCAGGCGACGTGGTTACTTCATACTCCGGCCAGACCATCGAAGTACTCAACACCGACGCCGAAGGCCGACTCGTGCTGGCCGACGCACTGTGGTACACACAGAAACATTTCAAGCCGCGCTTCATCATCGACCTTGCAACGCTTACAGGCGCTATCATCGTGGCGCTTGGCACGTCGCGCGCAGGCCTGTTTTCCAATAACGACAAATTATCAGAACAGCTTTATAAAACCGGTGAAAAAACCGGCGAGGAAGTATGGCGTCTGCCGCTCGGTGATGTCTATGACAAGCAAATCAACTCCGACATCGCGGACATGCAAAATATCGGCAAAGACCGCGAAGCGGGCAGCATCACCGCCGCCCAGTTCCTGCAACGCTTTGTCAACAAAACACCATGGGTGCATCTTGACATCGCCGGTGTGGCGTGGAGCAAAAAAGACGCCGATACCGTACCCAAAGGCGCGACCGCGTTTGGCGTGCGCCTGCTAAACCAGCTGGTCGCTGATTATTATGAGATGAAGTAAGGGCAATGCCGTCCATTGAACACTTGCTGAAAAGGCCTATCCAGAAGCGCCCTGACGCCGTGCTGTTCGATTGGGATGATACGCTGTTTGATCATGCGCATTATGTTCATGAACTTTCGATAAAACTAATGGATGCTATTGGGGAAAAACCACATCCAAGCGTCGAAGAAATGAATGCACTTTGGCACAAAAACAAAGATTTGTGCTGCAAAACCTATTTTCCTGGTCATACGCCTGATGATGTTTTAAAAGTCTGGGGCAAGTTCATGAAAGAAATGCCGCAAGAAAGACTGGTGTTGTTTCCCGACACCATCGAAGTGCTGGAGAGCCTTAAAAGCAAAGGGATTCCAATATTGATGGTCAGCAATAAAGGACCGGAGATACTCCATCGGGAATTAGAGCATTTCGGACTTAGCCACTATTTTGAAGCAATTGTCGGGGGACATGACGAACGTAAAAACAGGAAACCCAGCTTCTATCCTATCGAAAAGGCACTCAATGAAGCAAATAATAGAAGACTGGCGCGCGGTGAAAAAAAGTTGATGCTTGGTAATTTATGGTATGTCGGCGACCATTCGGATGATGCCGGAGCCGCCCGTAGCGACGGCATACAACGTTTTATCGTTGGCGAAAAAAATCATGACATAATTAAAAATCACCACGATGACAATGATCCGCTGGGAGGTATTGTGTATCTTAAAGGACTAAATGAATTTAAGGATATATTAAATAGCATACCGGACGAAAAAAGAGAAAATGTGATAAGCCGATGACCGCTGTACAATTTTATCATTTGCTGACTTCCCCGCTCGATCGTGCGCTGCCAAAGCTGCTCGAAAAAGCCTATGGCGCTGGCTTCAGGGTGTTGTTGGTAACCAGCTCCGAGGAACATGCAGAGCATTTAAACCAACTGCTATGGACCTATAATCAGGATAGCTTCCTGCCACACGGCAGCGCCAAGGACGGGCATGGCGAATCCCAGCCGATTTTTATCTCCACTACCAGCGAATCGCCCAATAATGCGCGCGTACTGGTGATCACCGACGGCAGCACGCCGGAGAATGCCGAATCGTTCGAGCGCATTCTCGACATGTTCGACGGTAATAACGCGGAAGCGCTGGCCAAGGCACGCCAACGCTGGGTTTTATATAAAAATAATGGCCATTCAGTTACTTATATGCGCCAGACGGAAAGCGGCGGCTGGGAACAAAAAGCGGTTGCATGAGCAGCTATAACAGCTATTAACCCAGCATGTCCGCACTAACCGCCACATCGCCCGCACCCATCGCCCAGCGCCGTACCTTTGCGATTATCTCGCATCCCGACGCCGGTAAAACCACGCTGACCGAAAAGCTGTTGCTGTTCGGCGGCGCGATTCATTTAGCGGGCGCGGTAAAAGCAAAAAAAGGCGGCCAGTCTGCCCGCTCCGACTGGATGGCGATTGAACAGCAGCGCGGTATTTCCGTCACCGCCTCGGTGATGACGTTTGAATATAACAACCACACCATCAACCTGCTCGATACACCCGGCCACAAAGACTTCTCGGAAGACACGTACCGCACACTGACGGCTGTCGATTCTGCCGTTATGGTACTCGACGGCGCCAAGGGCATCGAGGAACAGACGCTTAAATTGTTCGAGGTCTGCCGCCTGCGCGACACGCCGGTGATTACTTTCATCAACAAGATGGACCGCGACACCAAAGAACCCTTCGAACTGCTCGACGAAATCGAAAAAACGCTGGCGCTCGATGTCTGCCCCATCACATGGCCGATTGGCATGGGCGGGCGCTTCCGTGGCTGTTTTAACGTGATGACAGACACGCTCTATTTATTCGATGACAATAGCGGCGCACGCATTGTCGAAGCCATTCAGTTCAAGGGTGCAGACGACCCAACGCTCGATGAACATATTCCCGCTGCCGAGCTGGCTAAGTTCCGCGAGGAAGTGGCCATGGTCAAAGCCATTTATCCGGACTTCAATAAACAGTCCTATCTGGAGGGGCATTTAACGCCTGTGTTTTTCGGCAGCGCCATCAATAATTTCGGTGTGCGCGAATTGCTGGAAGCATTGTGCGACCTCGCGCCGCCGCCGCGTGTGCAAGCCGCCGACCCGCGCGCCATTAAGCCTGAAGAGCCTAAATTCACCGGCTTCGTGTTCAAGATTCAGGCCAACATGGACAAGAACCACCGCGACCGTATTGCTTTCGTGCGCATCTGCTCCGGCAAATATACGCGTGGCATGAAAGTGTTGCATGTGCGCTCCGGCAAAACGCTTGCGCTCAATAATCCGGTATTGTTCCTTGCACGTGAGCGCGAACTGGCAGAAGAGGCATGGCCGGGCGATATTCTCGGCATTCCCGGCCACGGCCATCTGCATATCGGCGATGCGCTAACCGAAGGCGAACAGCTTTACTTCACTGGCATCCCCAATTTCGCGCCTGAACTGTTTCAGCGCGTGCGTCTGGATGACCCGCTGAAATCCAAGCAGCTGAAGGCAGCGCTTGAGCAATTATCAGAAGAAGGCGCATCACAGATTTTCAAGCCGCTTGATGGCTCAAGCTGGATTATCGGCGTAGTCGGCGCGTTGCAGTTCGACGTAATTGCCTCGCGCCTTGCCAGCGAATATGGCGTGAAGGGCAGCTTTGAAGCCGTGCAATACACCACAGCACGCTGGCTCAAATGCGCCAACAAAAATAAATTGCAGGAATTTTGCGACAAAAATAAATACAACACCGCCGAAGACGCCAGCGGCCAGCTCGCTTACCTCGCACCCAACGCATGGCATCTTCAACGCATCCAGCAGGACTGGCCGGATATCGAATTCCTGAAAACACGCGAAAACCGCTAAGCATTTACCCCTTCCGGTGCATGCCTGCCTGTCCCATACTGAGTGCCTATGTCTGCATGGCCCTTACTGATTGACCCCGTTTCGCGACTGCTCGATAAGATCATCCCCGATCCGGATGCGCGTGTCCGCGCGCAAGCAGAGTTGCTAAAATCCGAGCGCGAAAGCGATCTTGAATCGCTGCGGCTTGCACTTAGCGCCGACCAGCTACAAACCGCCATCAACACGCAGGAAGCCGGACATGCTAACCTGTTTGTCAGCGGTTGGCGGCCTTTTATCGGCTGGGTGTGCGGCGTGGCCTTTGCCTATCATTTTATATTGCAGCCCCTGCTTGCATTTATTATCGACAATAGCGGCGGTAATGCCAAACTACCCACATTCGAGATGCAGGAGCTATCTACGGTATTGATGGGTATGCTGGGGTTGGGCGGATTAAGAACGATTGAAAAACTTCGCACATCTGCTAAATAAGCCCTATGAAATCACTGCTTCAATTCTTTACCCGCCTGTTTCGCCGCGAAAGTACATGGGACAGCTATGATTATGGCAAGCCCAGCGCGGCGAACGACGATTTTCGTAAAAATAACGAAGTATAGGCTTTACTGCGCAGTGCTGATTATGTTCAGGCGCGGGTGTAGGAGTAATGTATAAGCCTAGCCCTCGTACTTCAGTGTCGTAGAAGTAGATTCTGGTTCTACTTTTGGCATTGGAATTGGTTAGATTGGAAATAGTTTTGATTGTGAAATTAAAGCGGTTTTTGGTCATAAGCTGGTTCTACTCTGGTTCTACTTTTGGACAAAAAATCCTAAGTAAAACCTCCAGCCTTGCCTTCTTAGACCAACCTAACCCTTTGTACTTTAGATACGCGGGTGTAGTTCAATGGTAGAACGGCAGCTTCCCAAGCTGCATACGAGGGTTCGATTCCCTTCACCCGCTCCATTAATCAAAGCCATTTTTTGGCTTGGGTTAATGGAATGAGTGGAAAGAACCCGGAAAGAGGGTTCGTAATTTTTGCAGGAAGCAAAAATTGACGGCGCAGCGCAAGGCGCGAGCCGCCGCTTGACGGCGTGAAGCCAGCAGGCGAACGTCATTCCCTTCACCCGCTCCACCTACACAAATATATAGTTGCCTAATAATATTCACATTGTATTTTGCTGCACAAGATGAAGTGTCGCTATAAATACGTTACCTGCGTTGTATTGCTTGCGTTCCTGCTGAACCTAGCGCTGCCTTTTCTCGCTGTTTATAATGTCAAGGCAGAACATTCCTACGCCAAACAGATGTCGGAAATGTTTGGCGAGAAGGTGCTTATCTGCACAGCCACCGGCTTCAAATGGGTTACATGGCAGGACCTGCAGAACGGCAAAGAAGATCAGACACCGCACCCTGACTATAAATGCGCGCTTTGTTATCTGGCGGCGCATGGCCTCAAATATGTTACCGCGCCAAATACCATTGCGGTTGGTTATGGTTTTCTGCAAGGCAATACAGGTGTGCTGCCCTACTCCTATCACCCGCCTGCCTTCCACCGGCAATCATCCCTTCATACACGCGCTCCACCCCATTCCATTATTGGCTAATTCTTAAATTCCAATGTTCCTGCCATGCATTTGCGCGCGGCGGGCTGTTGTCATGTCAATAATGGAGTCTGATAATGTATGTTTTTACTACAGGCGGATACCGCCTGCCTGCAGCTATTATGGCTGTTTTCTTTATATTTTCTTCACCAGCTCATGCCAGTTGCGGAGCAGCCTACTGCCCGGTAAACACCCAGTGGAATACCCAGGGCATTTGGACTGAGCCGGGCTGGCGCGCTGACCTGCGCTACGAATTTGTTCCACAAACGCAACCACGTACACAGGACAGTCGTATTGCTGTCGGCCAAATCCGGCGGCACCACGATGAAGTCCGTACTATCAATCAAAATCTATTGGCCACTTTGGACTATGGATTTTCTAACCGCTGGGGCGTAAGTGTTGCTTTGCCATTTTCTAAACGTGAGCATACGCATATTCATAACCATGGGGGAAGCCAGTTTATTGAGCAATGGGATTTCACAGAAATGGGAGACACACAGCTCATGGGACGCTACCAGCTTCAAGACTGGAACAAACCTTATGTGTTTGGGTTGTATTTCGGTACAAAGCTGCCTACAGGTAAGTTCACGATTGAAAATCGCGCGGGAGATCGTGCAGAGCGTACATTGCAGCCAGGCACAGGAACGATTGACGGATTAGTCGGTTTTTACCTTCGGCAGAATTTTCCTGAATCGCAATCATCATGGTTTATGCAAGCTATTTTACAACAGCCTTTTAATGAACGCGATGAATATAAACCCGGAGAAAGCATATCGCTCGATATCGGATACAGGTATGATATAAGCCAGCGCCTAAGCCTCATGCTACAACTCAACAATCAATATAAAGACCATGACAGCGGTCAGGATGCAGAAGCCCGTGACAGCGGTGGCCATAGTATTTCTTTAAGTCCTGGTATCAGTTATGGCCTTACTGAGACTGTACAGTTATACAGCTTTGTCCAGAAACCGGTATATCAATATGTAAATGGTGTACAGATAACGCCGGAATGGTCGGTAATTACCGGTATAAGTTTGCATTTCTAATGCGGCACAAGGCAGGAAGATGGTATGTTATGCTGTCATTTAAATAGTATCTTCCTGCCACAACCCCATATGGATTGCGCCTTATCATAAATTCCCCTAAATTGTGATGCATCCATTGCATCGAAGGGGAAAAGCATGAAACCAGCAGTCAGCGTACAAGACCCCGTTGCCGGTCAGCTCCAGGCGCTGTTTGATGTGCTGCAGCAACATCCAGCCAGCGAAGCAGCGCTGTCGGCGTTCCTTGATCTTGGCGTAAAACATAACCGCCTTGATATACTTGAGCAGCACCTCTCCGCTTTGGCCAAACGCAACAAACCATCGCTGCGGCTATGCGCCATCCTTGCCGATATTTATGAGCGGCAAAGGAACTTTGAGAAAGCCGCTGCCAATATCCGTGGGCTTTTTCGCTGCGACGGCCATAAGACAGAAGATATGTATAACGCTGCCGGACGTATCCTGCCGCGCACAGAGCAAATAGCGGACCTCCAGCTTTGCTGCCAGTTATTAGAAAATGGAATACGCGAATATCCGCAAAGCCCGGGCATTGTGCATAACCTGATAGAATCCATCCAGATGCTTGGGAGGCACGAAGAGGTGTTACCTATCTATCGCGACGCTATAAAGCGCATGCCCGCTGATGACACGCTTTATTTTGGCCTCGGGCTGGTAGAAATGGTGACCTCTAACCTTTCGTCGGGTTTTGAGCCATACAAACACCGGTTCAACCTTCCCCGATTCAAGGCCGAAACACCATACATCCCATGGCCACAGTGGAAAGGTGAGCCACTGGCGGGCAAAAAAATCTACGTCTGGGCGGAGCAAGGCGTGGGCGACATCACCATGTGGGGGGGACTTTTACCATGGCTGGTTGAACAGGGCGCAAATGTCACCTGTGCCGTATCGCGCCGGATGATGCCGCTTTTTGTGCGCAGCTTCCCTGCTATTGCTATTGTTGAAAAATCACTGGCCTTGACCAAGACGACCCATGAAGCGGGATACGATTACCAATGCCCCATGGGTAATTTGATGGAATATACCCTGCCCCACTATAAGCCCTCATCGCGACCTGCTTACCTGATTGCCGATAAAGAAGCCGTAGCCCGAAAAAGAGCTGAATATCTCGCGCTAAAACCCACCGCAAAAAAAATTGTCGGCCTGTCGTGGCATAGTGTGGTCGAAACCGGATGGCGAAGGAATATCCCCATTGAACTTTTCCACCCGCTGATAAACGACCCGGAAGTTGTATGCATCGCCTTGCAATATAACCAGCAACTGGGAGACACAGGTCATTTCAACCAACAGAACACCCAGCAAATCCATACCGATTTTTCATTTATTCCCATTGATGACATCGACCTTTGGGCCACCCAGCACGCCGCCATGGACGAAGTACTTACCATCCAGAATTCCAGCACTCATCTTGCGGGAGCGCTTGGTACTCCCACTTCACTTTTCCTTTCCACCTATGGCGCATGGCACTGGGGCAATGGCAGCACGTCTAACTATTGGTATAACAGCGTTACGGTTTACAGACAGCAACCGGGACAAAAATGGAAATCACTAATCAGGGAATCGCAGCTAATACAGAAAGATATCTAGTTTTTCCTAAATTAGGCGATTGGTTAACACGAATATTCAGCATGTAATAAAACTAGCAAGCACGCTGTTTTCCGTCAGGCATTTACTGTTTATTAGATATTTGCGCCCTAAATTCTATCTTGGTGTCTAACTCATTCTCCACGAGCTCATATGAACAAACTTTCCATCCGCACGCGCATGCTGCTGGTGCTGATTATCCTAGGCATGCCTATTTTTATCATTGGCGGCCAGTTCGGTCTTAGCCTGTATGAGGATATAAAATTCCTTAAAAAGGAGCAGGCAGGTGTTGCCTACACCAAGCCATTAATGACATTGCTGGATGAGGTGGCTGACTACCAAATAACTGCAATGAAAGCACGCGACGGCAACAGAAACGCAGCCGACGACATGAAAGAGGGAGAGCAGGCAATAAATGCTGCACTGGCAGATCTTGCAGTCCTAGACAAGCAATATAGTGAAATGCTCGCCACCTCTACAGAAGCCATGGCCAAAAATAATGTTCAGACACCAACAGTTGATGCAATAGCAAAGCAATGGACGTCTATTGCCGCATCGCCTGAAAATAGTGAAGCTTATGTAAAAATATTAGGTGGAATTACCGCACTCATCGCACATGCGGGCAACAGCTCCAATCTCATTCTGGACCCTGTGCTTGACAGCTATTATCTCGTCGATGTAGGCATCGCGGCAATGCCCAGTGTCTTGCACAAAATTGCTACCATCAAATCTTATGTTTACGCCGCATTACGTAACAACGACAATATGCTTCCTGCAGATGAAAGCCTCAAAGCAAAAATAATTTCTGATGTGTATGATGTTGAAAATAACATGGTGGCGCGTGTAAAAGCCAGCATCGGGACCTCAATTGGAAGTGATGCGGCTTTCAACGGCGTAAGTCCTAGCCTTAAGCCAACGCTTGAGCCGATGACCGCCGAGTACGAGAAACATGCCCTTGCTATGCTGACGGCCATGAAAAGCCTCACCCATGGACAAACCATGACGCCTGCGCAATTTATTGAGGTTGCGGATGTATTCCACGATGGCACGGCTGACTTCGCACGTTCCACTCTGGACGAGTTGGATAAACTTCTAAAAATGCGTGAAGCCGACCTGATAAACGAGATTTTGCTTAGCCTTGCCGCCAACACAGTACTGGTAGGATTTGCACTGATTGCATTTATGCTTGTTTCCAACAGTATTGCATCACCCATGCGCGAACTTTCGACCAAGCTTGGTAAGCTCGCCGACGGCGACACATTGGTTGATATCGACGAAAAGTCCGGCAAAGATGAAATCAGCACGCTGTTTAACATCGCCGTAAAGCTCAAGGATAGTTTTACCAAAGCCTTCCTCTTACAGCAGATGGTGCAGGACATGCCCACAAGCGTGGTAACCGTTGATGTAAAGGATAACTTTAAAATCAACTATGTGAACGGTGCCGCCAAGAATACCCTTGTTTCTCTGGAGCAGTTTCTTTCAACCAAAGCTGTAAACATTCTGGGTGCGCCTATGGACAAAATACACAGCACATTTGAAGACGAGCGTCATATTGTATCCGACCCCAGCAAGCTGCCACACCGCTCAAAAATTCTCATTGGCTCTGAAACACTTGATATGATGTCATCGCCTATCCGCTCCAAGGGCGGTGATTATATCGGCGCCATGCTTACGTGGAATATTATTTCGGCAAAAGAGCAGCTGGCGCATGACTTTGAACGTGATGTCAAAGGCATTGTGAACATGGTCGCCGCAGCCGCAACACAGCTATCGCAAACGGCGCGGGCAATGGCAGGTTCTGTGCAGAAAAGCGCCGACCTTGCATCCACCGCAACCGATGCGGCAACACAAACCACTGCGAACGTACAATCTGTTGCCTCCGCATCAGAAGAATTGTCAGCATCCATTCGCGATATTTCTGCCCAGTTGCAGCGCACCTCCGACCTTGTGAACCAGTCTAACGAAAAAGCATCTAATGCAGACAGGCTGGCCACATCGCTCAAAACTGCCACTGCCCGCGTTAATGACGTGATGGAATTGATTTCAAGCATTGCAGGCCAGATCAACTTGCTGGCACTTAACGCCACCATTGAATCTGCACGCGCCGGTGAAGCAGGTAAAGGCTTTGCTGTTGTGGCAAGCGAAGTCAAAAGTCTCGCCAGCCAAACGGATAAATCAATAGCAGAAATTCAAACAGTAATGGGTGAAATGCGCAGCGCCTCTGAAGATATCGCCCGGGCGCTGGCAGATATCAGCGGTTCCGTAAGCGATATTTCAGGCGCCACCACCATGGTCGCCTCGGCAGTGGAAGAACAGTCCGCGACGACCAATGACATTGCCCGAAACATGCAAACGGCAGCCTCGGGTACTCAGCTCATTGTAGATAATCTTGGTTCAGTCAATACCTCATCTACCGAAGCTTCGGGCGCGGCATCACAAATGCTCGCTGCGTCAGAGGAACTCTCGCGCCAGGCCGAGAAATTGAATGCACAGGTAGATGCGTTCATGGAAAGAATTGCCGCGGCCTAATTACTGAAAAGCAGAAAGCGCCTATAGTTGAGGAGGCGTTTCTTTAGGTACACGGTTCTTGCGCAGCCTGTCCGCATGATTTTCAATAGCTCCGCTTTCCTCTTTTTTTCCAGCGGCGTTTACCAAGCGCGGACTTTCAAACCCCAGCTTTTTCATGCCGGCCTGCACCTCCGGACAACTCATGAACAATGACCACAAAAGGCCGGAGCGGTGATTTTCGATCATTCCAACTATCGGCCCCTGATCGATTGCCAGATATTCTTTTGAATACCAGCTACCATCTGAGCGAAAGGCGTCATAAAATCCAGACTCCCCCCAGATTTTGTCGCGCGGGCGCTCTTCATACAGGTGCCTCAGCACTTCCATGGAATATTCCGGCGTATAGGGAAATGACGACAACGCCGCCGTAGGCGCAATAATGCCCCGGTCATTGGTCGGTGAATGGTCGCTGTAGCTAATGTCACCCTTGCTTGATGTCAGCCCCCAGCATTTCGGGCCGTAACCTGTATGACCTTTCGGGTTGCGAATGCAATAAGCACGGTTGATGAGCGTGTGGTTTTTATTCTGTTCCAGATAATCGGCATATTTATCCTTGAGGCCATTGGGATCTAATCCCATAAAAGAATACTGCGACAGGAAAAGCGGGCCGCCCATACGTGGGCCAAGCGGAAGCTTTATGCCTTCACAGGTTTGCGCAGTCGTGAAATCATTACCCGTGGCCCAGCCCTCATGATACACATCCGGCGACACGGGATGCGTGGGCGAGGACGCCGCCAGCACATGCGTAACCAGACTCTCGTTCCAACCCTTGATGGGTACGTTCATGCCCCATTCGTGATTCGGACTCCAGTGCCAGTACAGTTCTTTCGACTTCCCGTCCTTGGTGTGCCGCTGCCAGTTGACACGCTCCCATAGCTGGTTGATGTCATCGCGCAGCGCCTTCTCTTCAGGAGTTTGGCCGGAGAAATATTGCCGTGCCGTAAGCAGCCCCATCATCAGGAATGATGTTTCCACCAGATCCGCACCATCGTCTTTTGACCCGGGGTAGGCAAACGTCTTTCCGCTATTGCCATCCAGCCAGTGCGCAAACACGCCGTGGTAATGTTCAGCGCCTTTGAGAAAACCGACTATTTTTGCAATACGTTTCTGTACTTCCTCACGTCCAATCCACCCACGTGAAGCACCGGCAACCATGGCCATGACACCAAAACCGGTGCCGCCGGTGGTGACTATGTTTTTCCCGTAAACAGAATTGTCATCGCTGGTTTCGCGTGCCATGCCGCTCGCCGCCTGGCCATGCTCCCAGAAATACCGCAACGTCTGCTGCTGTACCTTGTCGAGCAATTGCGCATCGGTTAAACGTACTTCATCTGCCCGAGCGCCACCAATACCGACAGCAGTAAATGCTGCAAGACCCGCTGCCATGTCTTTTAAAAAGTCACGCCTGTTTTTTAAGGGGTTATTTGGTTCCGTCATGCGTCCCTGTTCTTATTGTCCGGTATGCCCCATGGGGGCATCAGACTTATTGTTTTTTAATTTTCATAGCATCTTGTGGTTGCACGATAAAGATTTTCACGTTATTAAGACAAAATTAATACTCCCAATGCAATATCTTGTAGGCTTTTAGAAATTAATGCACTATCGGTAAGGTCCTTGACCGAATATAGTGCAATGCAGAAAAGATGATTTGTTAGGATATAACTTATGTTGAACGCTAAAAACTCACTTGTTGGACTGTTCGCCCTGCTGGCTTCCGCCGCGGCAGCATTGCCCGCCCATGCCGGTGATTATATGTCCATTAACATCGGCAAGTTCGATGCCTTTGATGACACACATGACGCCACCCAGTTTGGCGCGGAATACCGTGGTGAATATCTCGGTTATAATATCCGCCCCATCGCTGGCGGTTTTTTCACCAGCGAAGGCAGTGTTTATGGTTATGCCGGCCTTAACTGGGATGTAGAAATACTCCCGCAGCAGCTCTACATTATCCCCAACTTTGCGATCGGCGCCTATAGTGAAGGTGATGACGGCAAAGACCTTGGCGGCACTCTTGAATTCCGTTCGGGCATCGAACTGGCCTACCAGTTCCCCAATGCCCACCAGCTTGGCGTGGCACTGAACCACATTTCAAACGCCAGCATATATGATCGCAACCCCGGTGAGGAAACCCTGATGATTACGTATTCAGTACCGCTGAATACCGTCAGCAACCTTATCGGCGGTCACTGAGTTTACCCCTCCCGCTCTAAACTCAAATGCCCGGGTAACTCCGGGCATTTTTTTTAACTCAGGCCAGTTGCTGGTAGCCCGAGAGCGTCAGAAATTCGGCAAACTCATCTTTTGACACCAGCTCCGTTACCATCGCCGCCGCCTTGTCATATGGCAGTGCTTTGCCGTGCTGGTCATGTATTTTCTTCAGCTCTTCAGCAAGCAGCTGCTTATAGAGGTCCGTCGTCACCTGACGACCATCATCCAGCTTGCAGCCATGGTGAATCCACTGCCAGATTTGCGAACGTGCAATTTCCGCCGTCGCCGCATCTTCCATCAGGTTGAAGATAGGCACGCAGCCCTGCCCGTTCAGCCATGATGCCATATATTGCACCGACACGCTGATATTGTTGCGCAGGCCTGCTTCCGTAATGCTGCCCTGCGGCACGGCCAGCAAGTCTTTGGCCGTCACGTTCACATCATCGCGCTGGCGTGCCACCTGGTTAGGGCCTTTCATCAGGCGGTCGAACACTTCCATCGCCACCGGCACCAGCGCCGGATGTGCCACCCATGTGCCGTCATGACCGTCACCGGCTTCGCGCTCTTTGTCCGTGCGCACAGCCATAAATGCCTTGTCATTGGCTGCTTCATCGCCTTTTACAGGAATGAAGGCCGCCATTCCGCCCATGGCAAATGCGCCGCGGCGGTGGCAGGTTTTGATAAGTAGCTGTGAATAGCTGCGCAGGAAATGCGTGGTCATAGTAACCTGCGCGCGTTCCGGCATGGCAAAAGCCTTATGCTTGTGGAATTTTTTGATGAAGCTGAAAATATAATCCCAGCGGCCGCAATTCAGGCCCACACAGTAGTCTTTCAGAGCATGTAGTATTTCATCCATCTCGAAAGTGGCTAGAATCGTTTCAATCAATACGGTTGCCTTAATCGTGCCTTTGGGCAGGCCTACGCGTTCTTCCGAGAACGCGAAAACGTCTGCCCACAGCGCTGCCTCTTCGTGGCTTTCCAGTTTGGGAATGTAAAAATATGGGCCGCTGCCACGCGCAAGCAGCTGCTTGCTGTTGAGGTAAAAATAAATACCAAAATCAAACAACGAACCGGATATCGGCTTGCCCTTGTAAAGCACGTGCTTTTCTTCCAAATGCCAGCCGCGCGGGCGTACAATGAGTGTGGCGATGGTTTTGTTCAGCGCGTATTGTTTTCCTTCCGGACTGGTGTAGCTAATGTTGCCGTTGGCATAGTCGCGCATGTTGACCTGCCCATCCATGATGCCATCCCATGTCGGCGACTGCGAATCCTCAAAATCGGCCATAAATACCTTGGCACCGGAATTCAGCGCGTTGATGACCATCTTGCGGTCCACCGGCCCTGTGATTTCCACGCGGCGGTCTTGCAGTGCTGCTGGAATCGGCGCAACTTTCCAGTCAGCTTCGCGGATGGATTTTGTCTGCGGCAGGAAATCGGGGAATTCGCCTGCATCAATACGCTTTTGACGGTCACGGCGCTTTGCCAGTAGTGTGCTGCGGTGTTCTGAAAAACGCTCGATCAAATCCCCTACAAACGCGGTAACTTCCGGCGTTAATATTGCTTCATATTCCGGCTTCATGTTGCCAGTGATTTTAAGGGTGTCGTTCACTGCGCGTGCGGCTTCTGCCATAACCACTCCTGATTGTGTTTGGGACATGCATATTGGCACAGTCATAGCGGATTTACCTGCTATTGCGCAATTCTTAAAATTTCTCTGTAAATCGCTAATTACGCTAGGCCGCCGCAGTCTTGTAGTAATTAGTTGAAGCGGAAACGCAGGATACAGGCCGGAGCATTACCGCCTGTATTAAGACCGCGGTTATAGGTATTGACCGGGTCAACACCGCTAGAGCCGGTGGTTGCGCAATCGCCGGGCTGCGGATTGCTGGAAGAGGACCATGTCGTGCCGTCAGTAAAGGCGGAAGTGCCGCTGGCCGCCGTGCCGCGCGCCTGCACCGTGCCGGTGAGTGGCAAGCCGTCATCCAGCTTAACGTCAATATTATAGGCCTGAATCGGCGTCAGGTTCATGTTCAACTGATACGCGCCGGACGATGCGGAAGTGCCGGTGATACCGGCCAGAAGATAGTAGTTGAGGCCACCGGTTGAACCTACCGTTATATAATTGCCGCGACCAAGCTTGGCCGGCGGCATAACCGTGGACACAGTGCTGGTAGTAGTCGCTATGGGCGACGCGGAATCGATGCCGGTAAAGCTGCCATCCACCAGATTGGCGACAGAAAGATCATTCCAGAACAGCGCCGGTTCCTGCCCAAACACAGTACCCGAGCCTGTGGAAGTATCAATCAACCCGTTGCCGTCACCGCGGCCGGGGCTGCCTGTGCGCGTAACAAAGCCAAAGGCATTGGCATTATCAGCCGTAAGATCGCCGGGCATACCGTTATATTTGGTGCGGAAGGTATTGACCGATGCATTGTATTTTTCCACCTGGCTGATGGTGGCGCGGATCTCCGCTGCTTTAATCAAATCCTGCCCCACGAGGACGCCACCGACGATAAGGCCGATAATCACCAGCACGATGGATAATTCGATGAGGGTAAAACCCTGCTGACGGCGCTTTGATTGGGTGCGGAATTTCATAGGCACAAACAGCTCCTGATTTTTCATAGCTACAACCTGCGAAGACTAGCAAGCAAACCTTACTAAAAGGTTACAAACCAGTTTTTGCAATGGCTTAATTTGAAGCCGCTTCTTTGCTCTGCGCGTCTGACTTTTCAGCTTCCTGCTTGATGGAGACAGTCGCGGCGTCAAGATGTGTCTGCGTGCATAGACCAAGCAGCACAGGATCACGCGGTTTGATATTGCCGCTGTTCCAGTGTGTTTTGGTGCGCACCGCCTGAATGGTGTTTTTGGTTGTGCCAATCAGCTTGGCAATCTGCGCATCGGTCATGGTAGGGAAGTTTTTGATAAGCCATGCAATCGCGTCCGGCTTGTCCTGACGGCGTGCCACTGGAGTGTAACGGCTGCCTTTGGTTTTCTGCATGATGTACTGTTTTGCTGTACTCTTTATTTCGAGCGACAGTTTGGCGTCTGCCTCGCAACGCTTGATTTCGTCCATGGTCAGCTGGCCGCTGGCAACCGGGTCAACGCCACGGATACCGCCGGATACTTCACCATCGGCAATACCCTGTACTTCCAGCGGGTGCAGGCCGCAGAACTGGGCAATCTGTTCAAAGCTCAGTGCCGTATTTTCAACCAGCCATACTGCGGTTGCTTTAGGCATCAATGGCAATGTCATGGGCGTAATCCTTGTGATTCGTAAATAATGCAGGAGGACTGGTTTAGTGGTTTTGCGCGAATATTCAAGCCTTTTCCGCCCCAAAACAGCAAAAATGCCGTTTTTCACAGGGTTAAGAACACCCTCTGCCATAGAACTTAAGATATTGATTATAAATTATTATGCCTATATTAAATTTTTGTTTCACAAGGTCGCAAGCCTTGTTGCACTTCCAATTTTGCGCTATATTTATAGTGATTTACCTTTCTGCGGTTATTTCTGTAACCCCAGCAAGGTTACAGACTGCCGAAAGGAAGTCGTTAGGAGGACAGCAATGTCCCTCGAACAGACCAAGGCGCTGTACATCAGCATCGAGAACGCCGCGAGCCAGCTGGGGATCGACCTCGGCAAGCTCAAGGCGCAGCTCCAGACGCAGCACATCCACACCTCGCGGAAGAAGTTCTTCGAGGGCGGTCAGGAGGTGATGCGCTGGGCGATCCTGCGCTCCGACTTCCAGAAGATGGTGGCGGCGCAGCAGGCGGAGAAGTACTCGATGAAGACGGGGTTCGAGAAGCCCCCCACCCGCCAGACGAAGAACGGCGTCAAGCCGAGCACGAAACTGACGGGCGAGTGATGTAACAGTCGCGTCTGAATCGTAAAAACACCTGCCCAGCGGCGCGCGCAAGCGTAGCCTCTGGGCGGGTGTTTTATTTAGGGCTTCTTTTTTCATCGCCGTTTACATACACTCTCCGCCATGACCACATCCTACGAAACATTACTCGTCAGCCAGCCGGAAAAATTCATTACGTTGGTGACGCTCAATCGCCCCGACGCCGCCAATGCGCTGAATAAGCGCATGGGAATGGATTTGATGGCCTGTTTTTCCTCGCTGCCTGTTGATTGCCGCGCGGTCATTATCACCGGACAAGGCAAACATTTTTGCGCTGGCGCCGACCTCAAGGAACGCAAAGGCATGACCGAAGCGCAATGGCACGAACAGCACCATGCGTTTGAAGCAGCGCTCTACGCCATACTCGGATGCTCCGTACCAGTGATTGCCGCCGTAAACGGTGCAGCCTTCGGCGGCGGACTGGAACTCGCGCTGGCCTGCGATTTTATTTATGCGTCCGACACGGCACGTTTTGCACTCACCGAAACCACACTGGGCATCATCCCCGGCATGGGCGGCACACAAAACCTGCCACGCGCCATTGGTATCCGCCGCGCCAAGGAATTACTATTTACCGGAAAAGCACTCAGCGCAGCCGAGGCCCATGGCTGGGGCATGGTCAATAAATTGTGCAGTGCGGAATCATTGATGACGGATGCCACTGCCTGCGCACGCACTATCTCCACCAACGCGCCACTGGCGGTCAGAGCCACTAAACAGGCAGCGCAGCAAGGCCTTAACCTGCCCCTGCCAGAGGCCATAAAATGTGAGTTGACGTATTACAATAAACTTCTTACAACCAACGATAGGTATGAGGGCATTAACGCTTTCAATGAAAAACGAAAACCGACCTTTACCGGAGAATAGAAAACAGGGATAATATAACTTCGGCCTTTTGAAATACATGGTGCAGCACAATGCCACAAAAACCGGCTTCCGGAAGTAAGAACAGTTCAGGTAACAAGTCCATCTCGCTCGCCCTGCAGGGCGGCGGTGCCCATGCTGCATTTACATGGGGTGTCGTTGACCAGCTGCTGCTCGACGGACGGCTGGACATCAAAGCCATCAGCGCCACCAGCAGCGGCGCTATTCTTGCTGCCGTACTCGCACAAGGCCTGCATGACGGCGGCAACGAAGGCGCGCGTGACGCATTGCTGAAATTCTGGCGCAAGATAAGTATTGCCTCCAGCCTGATGCCGCTGCGCATGAATGTTGTGGATAAGTTCCTCGGCCATGTCGGTATCGATTTGTCAGCCTCGTCCATGGCGCTCGATTACCTGACCAAGATTTTTTCGCCCTACCAGTTCAACCTGTTCGACATCAACCCGCTGCGCGGCATTGTCGAAGAGGTGGTGGATTTTAATGTACTGAATAAAAAAAGCCCTGTGGGGCTGTATATCAACGCTACCAATGCCCGCACCGGCAAAAGCAGGATCTTTGAGCCCGGTGATTTGTCGCTGGATGCGTTGATGGCGTCGTCCTGCCTGCCCTTTATTTTTAAGACAGTAGAAATTGACGGCGAACCCTACTGGGATGGCAGCTTCTCCGGCTGCCCAGCGCTGGCCCCGCTCATCAACCATGATGAACCGGGTGATATTGTGCTGATACAAATCCACCCGTCATTTGTCGATGAAACGCCGACCACTGCGGCAGACATTCTTGACCGCGCTACCGAAATAAGTTTTCACTCCGTGCTACTGCATGAAATGAAAACCATCGAACTCTATAACGGTATGATTGAAAGCGGCGCGCTCGACCAGAATCCGGTATTCCTGCACCGCATCGAGGCGCAGGACATGCTGACGAGCCTGGGCCGCGCCAGCAAGCTGAAAGCCGACTGGGACTTCCTTATCTACCTGCATGACATCGGCGTGCAGACAGCCACTGACTGGCTGAACAACAACTTTGACCAGTTAGGAAAAAGTTCGTCGCTGGATATCCGCGCACTCGTCGCCTAAAATTATTACTGCTGCTCTACCGGCACCGGTACCGGCAGGTGGATTTTGCAATCCAGTTTTTCTATTTTCGCAGAACCACTGAAATTAAGCTTCACTTCGCACACCGCTTCATACAAAAAACGTACGCGCATCTGCTTGGCCACAAAGCGCGACTCGCCCTCGGCACTGCCCACCGACGCCAGCACAACATCTGCCGACTGCCAGTCGTCACTCATCTTGAAGTCCGAAACACCCACGCCAAAATTATATTTCTTCAACGAGTAAAGAATATTGCCGAGATACGAAGTAAATAGGGGCTTTCCGAATTCATGCACCACCGCTGTTTTCTTGGTGAGATACTCCACCTTGTCTTCTTCTTCCGGTTGCGCATAGCTGACATCGAGCTTTATGTGTGCATTATCTGCAAAATACGACATCACATTATCGCGTATCTGCAAATAATCGGCAGTGGCAACAAGGTTGGCGATATCCTGCAACCGCGACTCCATGTTGCGGCGCTGTACACCCGGCGGGTAACCGAAATAAAAATACAGGGCAACCAGCACAACGATGCCTGCGAATAATTTAATCCAGAGTGGTTTCATCAATCGCTCTTGAAGGCTTGCAGGCCGGTGATGGCACGGCCGATGATGAGTGCATGAATGTCATGCGTGCCTTCATAGGTATTGACGCTCTCTAAATTCATGACATGGCGAATGACATGGTATTCGTCGGCAATGCCGTTGCCGCCGTGCATATCACGCGCTACACGCGCAATGTCGAGCGCCTTGCCTGCCGAGTTGCGCTTGATGATGGAAATCATTTCCGGCACGGATTTATTTTCGTCAATCAGCCTGCCCACGCGCAGGCATGCCTGCATGCCCAGCGCAATGTCCACCAGCATGTCGGCGAGTTTTTTCTGGATAAGCTGGTTTGCAGCAAGGGGCTTGCCGAATTGTTTGCGTTCCATGGTGTAGTTACGTGCCGCCTGCAGGCAGAATTCCGCCGCGCCCAGCGCGCCCCAGCCAATGCCGTAGCGTGCCTTGTTCAGGCAGGAAAACGGGCCTTTCAGGCCAGCCACTGTCGGCAGCATATTTTCCAACGGCACCGGTACTTCATCCATCATTATCATGCCGGTGATGGATGCACGCAGGCTGAATTTGCCTTCAATCTTTGGCGCAGCAAGCCCCTTCATGCCCTTTTCCAGAATGAAGCCCTTGATAGTGCCGTCTTCTACACCCTCAAGACCGTACACTTTTGCCCATACCACAAACACATCAGCTACCGGCGAGTTGGTAATCCAGTTTTTGGAGCCGCTGAGAAGGAATCCGTCTTTGGTTTTTTTGGCCCGCGTTACCATGCTGCCGGGGTCGGAGCCATGGTCAGGCTCGGTCAGGCCGAAACAGCCAATCCATTCGCCGCGTGCCAGCTTGGGCAGGTATTTATCTTTCTGCGCCTGCGAGCCAAACGCATAAATCGGGTGCATCACCAAACTGGACTGCACGGAAAGTGCCGAGCGGTAGCCGCTGTCCACCCATTCGATTTCGCGGCATATCAGGCCGCTGGCCACATGGCTTGCACCCGCGCAACCGTAACCTTCGATGGTGGCGCCGAACAATCCCAACTCGCCCATCTCACGCATGATGGCGGTATCAAAATGTTCTTTTCGGTTGGCTTCAATGACGCGCGGCATCAGTTTTTCACGAGCATAGGTACGCGCCGTTTCCTGAATCATGCGCTCATCTTCGGTTAATTGCTCCGCAAGCAGGAGGGGGTCTTCCCAGTTCATTGGCATGGAATTACCTATCTATATAACAAGGGGAGTTAGGCCAGCAGGTTGAGGATAGTGCCACGATCCCATATCACACCGCGGCGAAAAGCTTCAAGAGCGCTATTGACAAGCGTTTGCAGCGATTCCGGGCCGGGTATGTAGTTGACATCGGCACGTTTAGGAATAATAACGTCACCACGTTCAGCCGTTTGCTGGCGGCGGCGGCCAGTTTTATCTGTACCGCCCGAAGATACGCTGACGCGGTTTGGATTGATTTGGATGGTCATAGCAACACTCTATTAGGTAACGATTTGCTGTATTATGTCTTTTGTTGTCGCTACATTCTACCATTTTTTCGATTTCGCGGGCTTTGCGCAGGCCCGCCAGCCAATTCTTAACGAAATGATGCGCCTAAACATTAAAGGTTCTTTACTTATTGCGCCGGAAGGCATCAACGGAACGCTGGCTGGCACGCGCAGCGCCATCGACAGCATCCTTGGCTACCTCAACCGTGAAATCATCAAAGCACCACTGCGGCACAAAGAGTCACTGTGTGAAACCCAGCCTTTTGCGCGCACCAAAGTAAGACTGAAAAAAGAGATTATCGGGCTGGGCGAACCAGTGTCGCCGCAGCATGTTTCATCTCCAAAGACAGGCCATTATGTAGAGGCCAAAGAATGGAATGCTATTATTTCAGATCCGGACACGATAGTGCTGGACACGCGCAACAGCTACGAAGTGCATCTGGGTACGTTTGACCGCGCCATCGATCCGGACATACGCATCTTCAAACAATTACCCGAGTATGTGCGCACGCATCTTGACCCGAAGAAGCACAAAAAAATCGCCACTTTCTGCACCGGCGGCATACGCTGCGAAAAATTCTCGGCATGGATGTTGGATCAAGGATTCGAGCATGTTTACCAACTCAAGGGCGGCATATTAAAATACCTCGAAGACATGCCCGCGTCCGAAAGCAAATGGCACGGCGAATGTTATGTGTTTGACGATCGCATAGCCGTAGGACACGGCCTTGCCGCGTCGCAAAGTGCAAGCCAGTGTCCCGCCTGCGGCCATGCCCTCACGCCGGAGGACCGCGCGCATCCCGATTATATAGAGCAGACCTGCTGCCCTTACTGCGAAAGCAAGTGGCGCTAAAAAATCACCCGCCACAAAAAAATTGCGCAAGTTATTCACTGTTTATCCAACTGTATTATCCACAGGCCGGCATGCGTACTGCACCATATTTTGTGTTGCGCCCAGTTTTTATCCCCAGTTTTCACAGGGCTGGTAGCTGTAACATATCCACAGGATGTAGTGGTAAGAACAGTGTCAAGCACAATATCTAGTTGTCATTACAAATTTGTAATGTTAGATTTTTTGTAAGGAGCGTTTCATACAAACCGTAGAAAATTTCGCCCTGCCTTAGAAAAATAGACTGCAAACTTTGAGCTATACATATAGCACCGGAATGCGGGTTGCGTTTTAAGGGGGTAGGATTTTTACGCTGATTTTTTGGGACACACCTGAAGTTGAATATTTTCAGTTAATAATACTTAGTTATAAACAGGGGCAGATAGCATGCATATTGAGCGTCATTTCACCAAAGCGGATTTAAAGAATATCGAAGCGGTCTATAATGCTATTCCTTTCCGCAAGGTAGACGTGGTGATGAAAAATCCCGATGGCTCTATCGTGTTCGAAGCCCGCGGCACCGAAGTGCCTGAAAGTTGGTCACAGGTCGCTTGCGACGTCATCTCACAGAAATATTTCCGTAAGGCAGGTATTGCCGCCCGCCTGAAAAAAGTCGAGGAAGCCACCATCCCGTCATGGCTGTGGCGCTGCGTGCCAGACGAAGACGCACTGGAAAAACTTCCGGCGGCGGAACGTTATGTCGGCGAAACATCCGCCAAGCAGGTGTTCAACCGCTTAGCCGGCGCATGGACCTACTGGGGCTGGAAAGGCGGCTATTTCGATACCGAAGCCGATGCCCGCACCTTCTATGATGAAATGCGCATGATGCTGGCGCTGCAGATGGCGGCACCGAATTCCCCGCAATGGTTTAATACCGGCCTGCACTGGGCGTACGGCATCGACGGCCCGAGCCAGGGACATTATTATGTTGACCCCGACACCAAAAAACTGACCAAGTCCAAGAGCGCCTATGAGCGCCCGCAGCCCCACGCCTGCTTTATTCAAGGCGTGCGTGACGACCTCGTCAACGAAGGCGGCATCATGAATCTGTGGGAGCGCGAAGCGCGCCTCTTTAAATATGGTTCCGGCACCGGAAGTAATTTTTCCGACCTGCGGCGGTGGTGAAAACCTCTCCGGCGGCGGCAAATCTTCGGGCCTGATGAGCTTCCTCAAAATCGGCGACCGTGCCGCAGGTGCTATCAAATCCGGTGGCACTACCCGTCGCGCCGCCAAGATGGTGGTAGTGGATATCGACCATCCGGATATTGAGGAATTTATTACATGGAAAGTGATTGAGGAGCAGAAAGTAGCAGCGCTGGTCACCGGATCCAAGGTGTGCAGCAAGCACTTAAGCGCCATCATGGCCGCCTGCAAACAAGGTGAAAGTGAATCGCGCTTTTCACCCTCCGATAACCCGACCTTGAAAAAAGCTGTGCGTGAAGCGCGCAAGGCGCTGGTGCCGGAAAATTATGTGCTGCGCGTCATTGAATTCGCAAAACAGGGTTTCACCGATATCGAATTCCCCGAATACGACACCGACTGGGACTCCGAAGCTTACCTCACCGTTTCCGGACAGAACTCCAATAACTCGGTGCGCGTGACCAACGAATTTCTGGATGCAGTGGCGGCAGACAAGCCATGGCACCTGCTTAACCGCACCAACGGCAAGGTATCAAAAACCATTCCTGCCCGCGAACTGTGGGACGAAATCGGCTATGCCGCGTGGGCATGTGCTGACCCCGGATTGCAATACGACACCACTATCAATGAGTGGCACACCTGCCCTGAGTCCGGCCGTATCCGTGCATCCAACCCTTGCTCGGAATACATGTTCCTCGACGACACGGCGTGCAACCTCGCCTCCATCAACCTGCTGAAGTTCAAGCGCGACAATGGCACGTTTGACGTCACCTCGTTTGAATATGCCACACGCCTGTGGACAGTAGTGCTGGAAGTATCTGTGCTGATGGCGCAATTCCCGTCCAAGGAAATTGCCCAGCTATCTTATGACTTCCGCACGCTCGGGCTTGGCTATGCTAATATCGGCGGCCTGCTGATGGCAACCGGCGTACCTTACGACAGCGCAGAAGGCCGCGCCATAGCCGGTGCTATCACTGCTGTCATGACCGGTGTCGCTTACGCCACTTCCGCTGAAATGGCGAAGGAACTCGGCGCGTTCGACGGCTACGACAAAAATCGCCACCATATGATGCGCGTTATCCGCAACCACAGCCGCGCTGCACGCGGCGAAGCCACAGGCTACGAAGATCTTTCGATACTGCCGGTATCGCTGGATATCGTAAACTGCCATGACAAGGAAATAGTCAAGGCAGCAAAAAAAGCGTGGGAAACGGCTATCATGCTCGGTGAAAAATATGGTTTCCGCAATGCGCAGACCACCTGCATCGCCCCCACGGGAACGATTGGTCTGGTTATGGATTGCGACACCACCGGCATCGAACCGGACTTTGCGATTGTGAAGTTCAAGAAGCTCGCTGGCGGCGGCTATTTCAAAATCATCAACCAGCAAGTACCCGAAGCACTCAAGACGCTGGGCTACACGCAAAAGCAGATTCAGGATATCGTGGATTACGCAGTGGGCCGAGGCACACTGAAAGATTCGCCGCGTGTCAATCATGCGGCGCTCCGCGCCAAAGGCTTTGATGATGATACGCTGGCCAAGATTGAAAAATCGCTGGCCGCAGCGTTTGAAATCAAGTTCGCTTTCAACAAATGGACGCTGGGTGAAGAGTTCTGCCAGAAGAAACTCGGCTTCACCGATGCGCAGCTGAATGACTACAGCTTTGACATCCTGTCCGCCCTTGGCTTCTCCAGAGCCGACATCGATGCCGCCAACGAATATTGCTGCGGCACCATGACGGTGGAAGGCGCACCGCACCTGAAGGAAATCCATCTTCCGGTGTTTGATTGCGCCAACCCGTGCGGCAAAACCGGAAAGCGTTATCTTTCCGCTGAAAGCCATATCCACATGATGGCCGCCACGCAGCCCTACATCTCCGGCGCTATTTCCAAAACCATCAATATGCCCAACACGGCAACGGTGGAAGAATGCAAAAGCGCCTACCTTCTGTCATGGAAGCTCTGCCTGAAAGCCAATGCATTGTACCGTGACGGTTCCAAGCTGTCACAACCACTCAATGCGGCCATCGCTGCAGAACTGGATGTAGCCGACGACGATGATGACAAACAGACCCAGATGCAGGCACTTCGCCAGCCGCAGGTCATTGCCGAGCGCATCGTGGAACGCTTCATCGCCCAACAGAGACGCAAGCTGCCGGAACGCCGCAAGGGTTACACCCAGAAAGCATCTGTCGGTGGCCACAAGGTTTACCTGCGCACAGGTGAATATGAAGATGGCGAGCTGGGTGAAATCTTCATCGACATGTACAAAGAAGGCGCAGCCTTCCGCTCGCTGATGAATAATTTCGCCATCGCAGTGTCCATCGGCCTGCAGTACGGCGTGCCGCTGGAAGAATTCGTGGACGCATTCACCTTCACCCGCTTCGAGCCGTCGGGTATGGTGGAAGGCAACGAAGCCATCAAGATGTCCACATCCATCCTAGACTACATCTTCCGCGAGCTGGCTATTTCCTACCTTGGCCGCAACGACCTCGCGCATGTGGAAATGGGCGATGTGCGCTCCGATACCATTGGCCGCGGCGCAGGTGATTCCACCCGCCCTACCGACCAGCCGGAGCTGCCCCAGCTGTTCAATAAAGTGACCAGCACTGGCTTTGTACGCGGCAAGCTTTATGTCGTGTCCAACAACAAACCCGCCGCAGGAACGCCGCAGAATATGATTTCGCATGGTGCGCTGGCCGTAGCCACGGGCAGCGTTACGGAAACCAAGGCATACCTGCAAACCGAAACTGACGGAGTCACCGTCAAGGTCGGCGTGTCGGTACAGGGCAATGAAAATGTCGTAATCAGTGAGCGCATCCGCGAAGCCAAAGCCAAAGGCTATGAAGGCGATGCATGCACCGAGTGCGGTAATTTCACGCTGGTGCGCAACGGCACCTGCATGAAGTGCGATACATGCGGCGGCACGAGTGGCTGCTCATAACAGTTCCCCTTTGGGCTGGTTAAGGCGGAGAGCAATCTCCGCCTTTCTTTTTACTGCCCTGTTTCTGCCCGCACCCGCCCTGTCGCTGGAGCCGACGGCACACGACACCTTCAAGCTCCTGCGCACATGCATCAAGTCGGAAACCTTGCACCAGTGCCGCGAGGACATTACCGCCGATTCGGTAACGCTCTATGACCGTTTCGACGACTACGGACTGGTCAATTGCCTGCCAGACGATATTACTTTTGTGTCGGAAAAACGCTCCAAGGAACAGGCGATTGTTCGCGCCAAAACTACCATCAACAAGCAAATGCGCTTCCTGCGGCTGGTGTTCAGCGATGAAGAAGGCCGCTGGAAATTTGATATCCCCAGCTCACTGAAACAAGCCGTTGGGGACGATTGGGAAAGCAAGGTCAAGGGTACCGAACAGCTCTACCTTGCCCTTCGAAAACAGTTTGGCAACAAGCTCGACTGCGCGTCGGTGCAGGCGCTGGTGGAATAATTTTAACTTGGTATATTTGACATAGCCTATTTAATGAGTTAGATTATTACTTGAGTGTCATTCGAAGAGAAATATAGACCGCCAAACAATTTGCTAGAAGCAAGCAGAACTTGGAAAACGTCTAGAGTAGATGGAGACATTCATAGAGAAATAGGTTTGTGTGTCCACAGCACAGGCTGAAGTTCAATTCATGAGTTGAAAAGGCAGCGAACGCGTCGCTGCCTTTCTCTTTTTTAGGTTTCATTTTGTATGTTTGAATACTTACGACTGCTGATAGAAAAGCATTTCAGCCTTGTGCTGCTGCTATCGAGTGTCGCAGGTCTGGTAGTCCCCGGCCTGCCGCTGCTGCCGAATGAAACAGCGATTATCACACTGGCGCTGCTCATGTTCGTATCCTGCTACCGCCTGCGCGACGGTGATTTCAAGGCCATACGCTGGAGCAGTGTCACGGCGTTTTATGTGCTGCGTTATGTGCTGCTACCCTTTGTGCTGTGGCTTATCACGTATCTTATCGCCCCGAATTACGCCATCTGCGTGCTTTTGCTCACGGCGCTACCCGCTGCCACGTCCAGCCCCGCCATCACCAATATCTACGGCGGCGGCGTGGCTTCGGCTTTTGTGGTGGTCATCCTCAGCCAGATGGCAACGCCCTTCATGCTGCCCCTGCAATTCGCATGGCTGAGAGAGGCAGGCTTTGTGCCGGAAACACAAGTTATCCCGCCGCCGATAAATTTATTCATCACTATGGTGTGGTGCATTTTCGTGCCGATGGCGATCTATATGGTAACGCGCTATCACAAGCGCAGCGCCGATTACATCTACGCACAGACCAAGTGGCTTTCTACGTTGCTGGTTGCGTTCATCATTGCGCTCGCCATCGCCAAGCAGCGCGACGTCATACTCAGCGACGGCACAGGCTTTCTAATCGCGTTCCTTGTATCGCTTGGCTGTTATGTGATTTACATGCTGTTCGGCTGGCATTTCTCGCGCAAGCTGCCGGATATAAAACGCATCACCTTTACCACCTGCTCCACTTTCAACAACGCCATTCTCGGCGTAAGTTTAGCGCTGATGCATTTTGGGCCGGACGTGGTGCTGTTTGTAGCGGTAAGCGAAATGGCATGGTCCACACTTCCCGCCATGGTAGGGTTTTTCCTGCGCAGAAAAAAACTGCTGGCTTAACCGCGTTGGCGCAGCTTGCCAGCCGATGCTTTCAGCCGCTCGCTGTGAAGATTCGGATCCGTCAATTCACGATAAGCCTGCATCTTGGAAGCAAGGAATGTTTTGGGTTGCTGCTCCAGCTTGCCCATCAGTTTTTCATAGGACTGCGCCATCAGGCGCACCTGACGCGCCACTTCATTCAGCTCGGCAACGCCCGCCCATAATTTATCTTGGCGGGCATAGGGATTGAATGCTTCTTGCACCTCTGCACCTGCCATTATCGGTTTTTTGTCCACAACTTCCGGCAGGAGTTTTTGCTTGCGCTGCGCTTCTTCTTCAAACCAGCGCTCCAATTTTTGTAGCGTGCGCTTCTGCGCCTGCAGCTGCGCCGGTGTCAGCTTTGCAGGTACGCCACCGCTTTTTTGTATGGCCTGATCATCATAATCGGCATCTGTATCACCTTTGAAATCGGCCATGGAGCGTGCCTTGGACAGCGCCTTTACCACCACTGACATATCGGCAAGGTCTTTTTGCAATTCGTGGATACTGGCCTGCGCCATGGCATAGGGTGCTTTATCCTGCGTGAACCTCTCGCTGTCTTTGAACTGCTGATTGGCTTTGTCGGCGCGCGCAAGGCGGGCGGGCATGTGGCGCAAAAGGAAGCTCTCATAGGTCATTTCCTGTCCACCCACATAAATGGGATTACTCAGGAAAGCTTCCACCGGCGATGCCGCCACGCCGAACTTGCGGCTGAGTTTACTCATGGTCTTCGCTCTGCATAAATTTATTAAGCTTTATTAATTTTTAGTCGCCCAAACGCGTGCTGACAAGTGCTTTTTAGGAAGGCAGGCATGCCCTGTTCAAATTTTTGTTTTTTGCCGTGCAAGCGGATGATTTTCCTGAACGAGTTTTTTCAAACGCTCCCCTGCCACATGGGTATAGATCTGGGTGGTGGAAATGTCGGCATGGCCGAGCAATTCCTGAATGACACGCAAGTCCGCACCACCTTCCAGCAAATGGCTGGCAAATGAATGGCGCAACGTGTGCGGCGACAGACTTTCAGGGTCAAGCCCTGCTTTGATTGCAAGTTCCTTGAGCATGACACCGAACTGCTGACGCGTAACATAGCCTTCCGCGCGGTGATAGGGAAATAGCCACGGCGTGGGCTGGTTGTCACTCAAGAACACCTGCCGGAAGGCAAGGTAGCGGTTAAGCGCCTCGCGCGCCTTGCCATGCAGCGGCACGAGGCGTTCTTTGTTGCCTTTACCGCGCACTAGTAGAAAATCCACTTCTACGGACTTACTGCCTTCTTTTATCTGCAGAGCCGAGAATTTCAGCGTCACCAGTTCCGACACGCGCAGCCCCGCGCCATAGACCATCTCCAGCATGGCAAGCAGGCGCAGGCTTTTGGGCGAATCGTCGGCACGCGCCGCCTCGAGCAGGCGGCTGACATCATCCACACTGAGCGTACCGGGAAGGCGCTTGGCACGGCGCGGCGTTTCCAGCGTAGCCGTGGGGTTATCAGCGCGCATTTTTTCGCTATAGAGGAACTGAAATAACTGCCGAAGGGCGGAAAGCTTTCGTGCAGCCGTCTGCGGACTCATGCCTGCCTTGCCGATGGTGGCAAGAAACGCCTCTATCTGAGCGCGGCCAACTCCAAGGACCGTATGGCCCGTACGCTGTAAAAACACCATAAAATCAGCTAAATCACGGCGATAAGCGGCCAGCGTATTGGCTGATGCGCCCCGTTCAGCGGCCATCATTTCCATGAACTGGTCAATACAGGGATTGTCGCTATTGCGCAGGCTTGGATTCAAGGAACGTTTTGGCATCGAGCACCTGCTCCACCGGCTTGGAATCAGCTGGAATATCCACCATCATCAGCGCCACCATACCCCCTAACAGTAGGATAACAGGCACCAGCCATACTATTTGGCTGCTTGAACGGCGTCGCTTCTGTTGCATTATTCCGTATTTCCTTTACTTATGTACTCTTGAATTATGTAAGTATCGTAATCGCCTGCAAGGATAATACAAGAAAAAATGACGGCCGGACCCGCCATCAATGCCTCTGCCCTTCCCCTCACCAAACCAATTGTACTGGTGGGATTGATGGGCGCTGGCAAATCCACCATTGGCCGCCGCCTTGCCTCCACCCTCAATCTTTCCTTTATCGATTCCGATCAGGAAATCGTGGAAGCGGCCGGTTGCAGCATTTCCGATATTTTTGAAAGCTACGGCGAAACGATTTTCCGCGACCTTGAACAGCGCGTACTCACGCGCCTTGTCGGCAGCAAGCCGTGTGTGGTTGCCACCGGCGGCGGCGCATTTATTAACCCAGCGGTGCGCGAAATCATCAAAGAAAAAAGCATTTCCATCTGGCTGAAGGCCGACCTTGAAGTGCTGCTGGAGCGCGTCTCGCGCCGTGACACACGGCCACTGCTTAAAAGCGGCGACAAAGGCGTTATCCTTAGGAAGTTGATGGAAGAACGTTACCCCGTTTACGCACAGGCCGACCTCACCATCGACAGCAACGCTGGCGTGCATGACGTGGTGGTGGAATATATATTGCAATCCCTTAAGCAAAAGCTGGGCCATGGCTGAAACGCTACGCGTAGAGCTGGGTGAGCGCAGCTATGATATTCTTGTGGGTGAACGGCTTCTGGCAAAAGCGGGCGCACATATCGCCCATTTGCTCAAACGCAAGCAGGTCATCATCATAACCGACGACAAGGTGTCGCGCTTCTACCTGCACCGCCTGACCAATGCGCTGGAAGAACAAGGCATCGGCTATCGCTGCGTGATTGTGAAATCCGGCGAAGGCACCAAAAGCTTCGAGTCTTTCGGACAACTCATGGATAATATCCTTGAGTTTAAACCCGACCGAAACACTACGCTGGTGGCGCTTGGCGGCGGTGTGGTTGGCGACATCACAGGCTTTGCCGCAAGCGTGCTGCTGCGCGGTGTAGAATTTATACAGATACCTACCACCCTGCTCGCGCAGGTTGACAGTTCCGTGGGTGGAAAAACCGGCATCAATTCGCGCTGGGGCAAAAACCTTATCGGCAGCTTCCACCAGCCGGTAATGGTGCTGGCTGACGTCTCCACACTCACCACTCTGCCTAAACGTGAATTACTGGCAGGTTATGCAGAGACCGTAAAATACGGGCTGATTGACGATACCACCTTTTTCGAATGGCTGGAAAAAAATGGCGCAGCGATGCTGGCGGGTAATGCCAGCCTGCAGGCACAGGCGATCCTCACCAGCTGCAAAGCCAAGGCTTCCATTGTTGCCGAAGATGAAAAGGAACAAGGCAGGCGCGCGCTGCTTAATTTCGGCCACACGTTCGCCCATGCGCTGGAAGCCGAAACCGGCTACGGCGATACATTGCTGCACGGCGAGGCTGTCGCCATCGGCATGGTAATGGCACTGCATACTTCCGTGGCCATGGGTCTATGCCCGCAAAAAGACGTGGACCGAGTGCTGGTGCATTACGCGGCCACCGGCCTGCCATCAGCGCCCGCCAGCCTGCCTGTAAAATGGGATATAGACCGGCTGATGGACCATTTCACGCGTGATAAAAAGGCCAAAGACGGAAAGCTAACCTTCATACTAACGCACGGCATAGGAAAAGCATTTGTGACCCAAGATGTTAATCCGGATATCATACGCGATGTGCTTGCGAAGGCGTGCCGTGCGTAATATACTGCCAGCCGCGAATGACAGATGACAGCCAAGAGGGATACATCATTGAATTTATTGTTGTGGGGAAGTCCGTCAAAGTGACTGCCATGGACCCTGTCACCCTAAGAGAAGTATCGATTATTGGCGCACGGGGGGCATCCCGCAGAGAGCTGGCCGCGCTTGCAGTGCGCAAATTACAGTATGTTATGGCCAAGAAGGGCGATTCGTAAACCATGTCGTTATGGTCCTCCCTTTTCCGCAAGAAACGCCGCAAGGGCAGGCAGCCGCCCGTGCTGGAATCCAAGCGTCACGACAAAAAACACCACCCTACTTTTGGTGGACATACTGCCTCGGCAGATACAAAAAAACGCAGCACCAGGGTCAAAAGTAAAATGCCCGTTTACCCCCGTTACCGTAAGGGGAGGCGCGCGAGTTTTTTTGCTTTTATCGGAAGTCTGGTGCGTTATGGAATTATTGCCGCTATCGTATTACTAGCATGGTTCTCATGGGGTCTTCCGAATATTGAGGATCTCAATAAATTCACCAAGGCCCCCAGCATCCTTATTAAAGCTGAAGACGGCCAGATTATTGGCAGTTCCGGCGATATTTACGGCGATTATGTGACCTATGAACAATTACCGGTGTCGCTGATTGATGCCGTAATCGCGACCGAAGATCGTAATTTCTACTATCATTTCGGCATCGATCCCGTCGGCCTCATCCGCGCAACTGCCGCCAATATCTCTGCAGGCAGAGTGGTACAAGGTGGCAGCACCATTACGCAACAAGTGGCCAAAAACGTATTCCTCACGCCGGAACGTTCCATGGGGCGCAAAATACGGGAAATGCTGCTGGCCATTAAACTGGAGTGGCGTTTCAGTAAAAACGACATCCTGAGTATTTACATGAACCGTATTTACCTCGGCGCGGGCAGCTACGGCATAGACGCAGCCTCAAAGCGTTACTTCGGAAAACCAGCCCATGAAATGACGCTGAGCGATTCGGCTATCATCGCTGGCCTGCTTAAAGCTCCTTCGCGCTTCTCGCCTACCAACAGCCCGACGCTGGCACGCGAGCGTGCCGACCAGGTGCTGGTGAATATGCATGACGCAGGATACCTGACCAAGGAACAGTCCGACAAGGCGCGTGAAGAGCTAACAAAGTCCATGAACTCTGGTAAGAAGAATGCCAAAAGCGCCTTGTATTTCTCTGACTGGATTTTAGACCAGCTGCCGGAATATATCGCCAATGTCGAAGAAGATATTGTCGTCACCACCACGCTGCGCACCGACTGGCAACTGCTGGCGGAAAAATCCATCAGTGAGGCGCTGGAAAAAGAAGGCGAAACATATAACATACAGCAAGCTGCCCTGCTCTCGCTTACACCTGACGGTGCCATACGCGCCATGATAGGCGGCAAATCTTACGGCGAAAGCCAGTTCAACCGTGCCACCCAGTCGCTGCGACAGCCCGGCTCTTCCTTCAAATTATTTGTCTATCTGGCAGGACTGGAAGCCGGACTTACACCGAACTCGCTGGTGGAAGACGCGCCGATTTCCATTCCCGTCCATCGCGGCACATGGCAGCCGAAAAACTATACAGGCCGACACCTCGGCACTATCACATTGCGCGAAGCCGTGACTGATTCCATTAACACCGTTGCCGTACAGGTCAGCGAAATGGCAGGCGTTGACCGCGTTATCAATGTGGCGCGGCGCCTTGGCATCACCAGTAACTTAGACCCCGTACCCAGTATTGCACTTGGCGCCACCGAAGTATCGCTGCTGGAACTAACCACAGCCTATGCCCATCTTGCGGCCAACGGCGCGCTGGTTACACCTTACGGTATTTCCGAAATCACCAATACCGATGGTAAATTATTGTTCCGCTACCAGCCCACACGCACAGGCCGCGCGCTCAGCGGTGGCGTAGTCAGTATGATGAATGATATGCTGATGAGCGTGGTCACCAGCGGCACCGGCCGCGGCGCACAATTTGGCAGGCCGGTCGCCGGTAAGACTGGAACCACCTCTGATTACAAAGACGCATGGTTCATGGGCTATACCCCTAACCTGATTACCGGTGTATGGGTCGGCAACGACGACAACACACCGATGAAAAAAGTCACCGGCGGCATGATACCTGCGCGCATATGGAAAAGTTTCATGGCTGAAGCCATGGTCAATATGCCAGCACAAGGCATCCCAACTCAAGACATTGATACGGGTGACGCTCCTCTGCCATGGCAGGGTTCTGCGCCAGAATACCCGCAGCAGCCTTCACAGCCCATCAGGCAAGGGCAGGGCAATGAACTCAAACTTGGCCCTTCTTTTTGGGACAAACTCCTAAGATAAACATATAATACAATATGTTGTTTTGTTATTGACCATTCCTCTGCGTGTCGCTCACCGATTGACATAAACCCAATAGAAATGTTAGGGTTATATATCTACCATGGTATATAGCAGTTGTTAGGGAATGTTATGGCAAAGGGTAAATTTCGCAGGTATCTGAGAGTAACCGTCCGCACAGGATTGGTATGCGCTTTGATGGCTGTTTGTTTTCTTCCTGGTATCGGGCCACAAGGTTCCCTTAACAAGGGTGAGGCGCAAGCCTTTACCGCTTCGACTGCTACCACTACGGTTGTAGTACCGGAACTTCCGGTAATACTTGTGCCTGCTTTATTGCTGATTGCAGGACGCATGGGTGCATCTGCCCGTAAACGTGCGAAAGAGAGCCTAAAAATCATATCATAGTTATTGTGTAAGGCCTTAGGCTTGGTCGGCTGCTTTTTTACGGCTGGTCCATGCATAAAGGCACCAAAGAAATAGTGCTATTGCTATTGTATCAAAAACAAACCCTACGTTTGAATGAAACATAGCCATTGTTTTTTCTACTACCGCCCTTTCGCTTTCATGCCTGAGCAAATATTCGCCATAAAGAAAGATAGTGGACATACGAAGCACATTCACAAAAAGCATGTAGAATATGCCGATCAGGTACCATTCCAGCAACGGTTTGCCGGCAAATAATTTCCAGTCAATAAGAAGAAATAGCGAGAATAGGTAGAACAAAAGGAAAACGCCTTCTATTCCGCTGCATTCCGGATAAATATTCATGGCGAATGTATTGGACATCAATACACCAATACCATCTTTGAAACCTGCCCACGCCTGGATGTCGAATAGCTGCAAAATCATCCGCAACGAAAATACGGTTGCCCCATACAACCGTACCCAGATGATTTCTGCAAATATCATATAGGCCGCAGGACTGATGGTTGCAATCAGCGCAATCACCGCCGGAATCGGATATTTCCGCAAGCGCTTTACAAACGATTGGTAAGGCACAAGAACAAAAAACGAAGCCATCATCGCAAGTATGGCAAGTAGGCATGCCACCGGCCCCACCCCGTGCCTTCCCGCCAGCAATACCCCCAACAGCAACAGCATAGTGATAATATAAGGCTTCAGCCGGTGCCTCATGACAAAAGGTATGCTATATTCGCGGTCCAGCAGCCGGATAAATAATGCCATCGGCAATATAAGCGTCACTAGCAATACCATCAACCGGTTGCTGAGCGACACTTCATTGCGCTCACCTCCGACAATAATGCCTGTTAGCCTCGTATCACCCCAGAATCCTTCATACACCCCATATAAAATTACGGCAAGGAAGCCCAGTACGGTAAGCGGAAACAGCATCAACCACCAAAACCGCCTGTCCTGCAGGCATTCCATAGGCACAAGCCAGACTAGTGCTTTCTGAATTACGCTGAAAATCGAATTCACTGCATTAGTCACTACTACTGCTCCCGTATCCATAGAGTATGTGGCCGTTGCTACCCAACCAGTCGCGCCACTGCACATGTCCCGGCGACAATTGTTCTACCACGCTCCAAAACGTATCGCTGTGGTTGAACTCTTTCAGGTGCGCAACCTCATGACTAACTACATAATCAAGTACGGGATAGGGCGCAAGCACAAGACGCCATGAGAAAGAAAGATTGCCGTCATAGCTGCAACTACCCCAGCGCGAAATCGTATCACGCACCGTAACCTGCCTAACCTGCTTGCCTATTATCTGCGCCTTGCTGCGGGCAAGCCCATTGAGATGTTCGCGCGCGCAGCGCCTGAGCCAGTCCTGCACGCGGCGGCTCATGAATTCCGCTTCGCCGGGAACAAGCATGTCACTGCCGCTAAGTGTAATAACGCCCCTTCCCCCGACATGGCGCAAACACACTTCCTTGCCCAGCAGGGGTAATAACTGGCCATCGACAAAGGGAAAGTGTTGCACAGTTTCATCAATTTGTTTTTCAATCCACTTTCTTTTCTCTTCTATGAAATGTAATCCTTGCTTGATACTCACATATCGGGGTAAGGTGAGCAGCAAATGTTGCTGCAAGGGTTGATACCGTAGCGTCATGCGCCTCGATGACCTGTGCCGGCGGATAACAATGGGCATACGGCGGGTGTTTTCGCCCGCACAAAGCTCAATAAAATGGGATGTAACATGCAATGGCTGTTTTTTCATAAAGTGTAATATATGAGATTTCCGCCTTCTTTCATAGAACGTCTTCGCTCCCACTTCCTGATGTCAGAAGTAGTAGGCAAGCGCGTGTCTCTCAAGAAGCATGGCCGCGAATATCAGGGGCTGTGTCCTTTCCACAAGGAAAAATCTCCTTCTTTTACTGTCAATAACGAAAAGAATTTTTTCCATTGCTTCGGTTGCGGCGCGCATGGAGATGCCATCGAATTCGTACGCCGCTTTGAAAAATTATCCTATGCGGAAACCATCGAAAGCCTGGCGCGTGATGCTGGGATACCGCTGCCGGAAGTTTCGCCTGAACAGGCACGCAAGGCCGAAGTAGAAAAAACATTATACGACGTGCTGGAGGCCGCCACCCAGTGGTTTGAGCGCCAGCTCATGGGTTCTTCAGGAACAGTGGCACGCGACTATCTCGAAAAACGCGGCCTGAAATCAGAGACCATACGCACTTTCCGCGCCGGATACGCTCCGGACGAGCGCACTGCGCTCAATCAGTATCTGACCACCGCTGGTTTTTCTCCGGCGCTGCAGGCCGAAGCCGGTTTGATTATTGTACCGGAGACCGGCCCCACTTACGACCGTTTCCGTGGCCGCGTCATGTTCCCCATCCGCAATGCCAATGGCAGGGTGGTGGCGTTCGGGGGACGCCTGATTGCCTCCAATACCCACAACAAAAGCCTGCCTAAATACCTCAACTCACCCGAAACGCCGGTCTTCAGGAAGGGTGAGCTGCTCTATAACCTCGACCTTGCCAAAAAATCCGCCCGCGACGGCAATGTCGTGGTGGTCATGGAAGGTTACATGGACGTAGTTTCCACCGCGCAGGCGGGCGTACCCTATGCCGTGGCCACGCTGGGTACCGCCGTCACACCTGAGCATCTGAGGCTTTTGTGGCAACTTGCTAAAGAACCTGTCATCTGCCTGGATGGTGACGAAGCCGGAAAGCGCGCCATGATGCGCGCCGCCGAAGTAGCGTTGCCGCTACTCAAACCCGGCTTCAGCTTACGCTTTGCGCGCCTGCCACAAGGCGAAGATCCTGATTCCTATATCCAGAAAAATGGCAAAACCAGCTTTGAAAAAATCCTGCTCACCTCACGCAGGCTGTCACAAGTGCTATGGGAAGATCTGTCGCCACAGTACAATACCGAACTACCCGAGGGCCGGGCCGAGCTGGAAAATATCCTCAAAAACCTTGCGGAAAAAATACCAGATACCACCGTCAAACAGCACTATCTCTCCTATTTCCGGCGCCAATTGTGGGCGCGCCCTCTCAAGACCACCATGCCTGGGAAGACCTCAACGGCCGCACGCGCCGCAACACAGGAGCGCTCGCCGCAGGTGGAGCATCTCATCAATCGCAATCACTCCGTTGCCCTTGAAATGCTTGTGCAGCGCCTGCTGACCATTTTGCTCAAATTTCCCCAGCTTCTGCATAAGAGCCATGTGGAAGAAACACTGTCGCGCCTCGACATCCAGAGCAATGTCTTAAGCGCCCTGCGCAACGCCATGATTGCGGCCATTACCCAGTCGAATATCGACCAGCCGGAACAGTTCATCGCATATCTTGAGCAGCATTTCCATGGCTCACTTCCCATTTCAGCCTCGGGCAACGGCCTCAAATTGCCGTATGCCAATACCTTAACCGGTGACGATGCCGCACTGCTATGGAGCGAAACCGTGTCCGCCTATGAGGTGGCGCATTTGCAGTTTGAGATAGAAGAAGTGCAGGAAAGCCTTGGCCAGTCTATGAATGAGGCCTCCCTGCAGCGCCTGACCGAGTTGCAGCAAGCCTTGTGGAAAGCACAGGACAACCGCCAGTTTGCACGTTCCGAACCCGATATGGCATAGCTATGTGTGGCTACCCTGCCTTTTTCAGGCAGATTTTCCTAGGAAAACCCTAATAAAAGCCATTGAAAAAATTAAAAAATGCCTTATCTCTAGCATATCGGTAGGGCAGCCTGTAGGGCTTGCGACCAAAAATCCTTCTTTGTCATTGGGTTATCCTAAGGCAAGGTGGGCTTTTTGACATCAAAAAATGAAAGGTACGGCGACAATGGCACAAAAACGCGGCACAAAATCGGCAAAACCAGCAAAAGCATCTGCAAAAAACAAGGGTCGTGAAAAGAAAGTCAAGGCGAAGATAGCGCCCGCAAAAAAAGCAGCACCCGCAAAAACAAAGCAGGCACCCGCTAAAACGCCAAAATCATCTGCTTTTAAAACCTCGGTGAGAAAGCCTGAACTAAAAGCCGCGCCCGCTAAAAAAGCCGTCGTGCCTGTCCCGCAAAAACAGGATAAAAAAAGCGCCGCTATTGAAAAAAAAGCTGCCGCCAAAGGAGCTAAAAATACTAAAAAGGAAGACGCCGCCACCAGCAAGGAAGACGCGCAGGTACAGCAGGCCATTGTCCGCAAACTGCTCGCTATGGGCAAGGCTCGCGGCTACATCACCTATGATGAATTAAACGCCATCTTGCCAGCCGAAGAATTCTCGCCAGAAGTGATTGATGCCGCAATTGGTGCGCTGGCATCGGCCGACATCAGCGTAGTAGAAGAAGAAACGCCCATGGATCCGGTGGAAAGCCCGGAAGGTTTTGTCGCTGAAGAAACAGAAAATGTTGGCCGTTCCGACGACCCTGTTCGCATGTACTTGCGCGAAATGGGCAATGTTGAACTGTTATCGCGCGAAGGCGAAATCGAGATAGCCAAGCGTATCGAGGCAGGCCGCGAAACCGTTATCAGCGCCCTGTGCGAAAGCCCGCTGGTGATGAAAGAAATTCTGTCATGGCGCGATGAGCTGGATGCCGGCACGTTGTTGCTGCGCGAAATCATCGACCTCGACGCCACCTACGGCGCAGGCAATGAAAATGGCGAGTTCTCCGGCGTAGGCATGCCGATTGCCAGCGACCGCCCCGTTGCCAAAATAGAAGAAAAAATTGAAGCGGCGGAAGAAGAAGAGGAAAGCAAAGAAGGCAAAGACGGTGAGGAAGGCGAAGAGGGTGAAGAAGGCACTACCGCCGAAGCAGAAGAAGATCCAGAAGAAGACGATGGTTCTATCTCCTTGCTCGCGATGGAAAATGCGCTTAAGCCACAAATTCTGGAAACACTCGACCAGTTCGCCAAGATCAGCAAAAAAATGCGCATCCTGCAGGAAAAACGCCTGACACGCTCATTTGGTGAAGGCCGCTACAGCAAAGATGATGAAAAGGCCTACCAGAAACTTCACCGCGAACTGGTGGAGCTGATGATGGGCATGCGTTTCACTATCTACCGTGTGGAGCTGCTGATTCTTAAACTCTACGACATCAACAAGCGCCTGATGACACTGGAAGGCCGCCTGATGCGCCTTGCCGAAAACCGTAAAGTAAACCGCAAAATATTTCTGGAAAACTATATTGGCAATGAACTTGATCCAACATGGCTCAAGCGCATGGAAGAACGCACCGATAAGGGTTGGAAAGAATTTGTTACCAAAGATAAGCCAGAGATTGACGAAATCCGCGCTGAAATCGCACAGATGGCCGGCGCCGCCGGCCTCGATATCGGCGAATTCAAGCGCATGATCATGGCCGTGCAAAAAGGTGAACGCGAAACCAACCGCGCCAAGAAAGAAATGATCGAGGCCAACCTGCGCCTCGTAATTTCTATCGCCAAAAAATATACCAATCGCGGCCTGCAGTTCCTCGACCTGATTCAGGAAGGCAATATCGGCCTGATGAAGGCGGTGGATAAATTCGAATACCGCCGTGGCTATAAATTCTCCACCTATGCAACATGGTGGATTCGCCAGGCGATTACCCGCTCTATCGCCGATCAGGCGCGCACCATCCGCATCCCTGTCCACATGATCGAAACCATCAACAAGATTGTGCGCACCAGCCGCCAGATGCTGCATGAAATGGGCCGCGAGCCAACGCCGGAAGAACTGGCGGAACGCCTTGTCATGCCGCTGGATAAAGTACGCAAAGTGATGAAAATCGCCAAGGAACCGGTATCGCTCGAAACCCCCATCGGCGACGAAGAAGACTCGCATCTCGGCGATTTTATCGAAGACAAGAACGCCGTATTGCCGCTGGATGCCGCCATTCAGTCTAACCTGCGCGAAACCACCACCCGCATTCTGGCCTCCCTCACCCCGCGTGAGGAACGCGTGCTGCGTATGCGTTTTGGCATCGGCATGAACACCGACCATACGCTGGAAGAAGTCGGCCAGCAATTCTCGGTAACGCGTGAACGTATCCGCCAGATTGAAGCCAAGGCACTGCGCAAGCTGAAGCATCCAAGCCGCTCGCGCAAACTACGCAGCTTCCTCGACTACTAAGGCCACACATGACCATCACCACACGCCTATATACATGGTTTTCCGGCAAGCTGGTCGGCTGTGACCAGTTCGGTAACCAGTATTATATGGAAAAGAAAAAGCCTAAGGACCACCGCCGCAAGCGCTGGGTGATTTATAAGGGCATGGCTGAACCTTCCAAAGTACCCCCGCAATGGCACGGCTGGCTGCATTACACGCTGGAAACCCCGCCTACCGAGCGCTCGGCACCCCCGCATGCGTGGGAACAGATGCACACACCCAACCTGACCGGCACCAGCGGTGCTTATGTGCCACCCGGCCATTTGATAAAAGGCGGACAGCGTTCTCCTGCCACCGCTGACTACGAGGCATGGAAGCCGTAATCGTCTAAAATGCAATCGCAGGGCTTTGCCCGAGATTTATTTTGACTTCAGGAAATAATTGCCAGCGTCACACCTAGCCACAGCAGCACATTAACCAGCTGCCAGCGGTCTTTGAGTATCACGCTTTCCGGCTCCCCGCCCTGATCATACACGTAAATCATCTGCAGGTAGCGGAACAGGCCGAACGCCACAAACGCCAGCGTATAAACAATTTCGACGCGCCCAAGCTGCTGCGCAATCTCAGTGGTGTAAATAGCATAGGCCATCAATGCCGACCCGCCGGTAATCACCACCAGCTTGTCCAGCAGTGGGCGGCTGTATTGCTGGAGATTGGCCTTGTTGCTGACATATTCTTCAAAACCCATCTCATGATAGCGCTTGCCAAAGCCAAGGAACAACGCCAGCAGGAACGTAGTCAGGATAATCCACGGTGACACAGTCACCTGCAGGGCATAACAGCCCATAAGCACACGCAGCACGTAGCAGGAGGCAATAAAGAAAATATCGAGCAGCGCGATATGCTTGAGTACCAGCGTGTAGAAAAAATTCAGCACAAGATAGACAGCCACGATAACCATACATTCAAATGGCAAAAGCGTAAGCAGCGCCGCACCACCAGCTGCAATAACAACTGCCATGACCAGCGCCTGCGAAACCGTCATTTCACCTGCGGCCAGCGGACGTTTGGATTTTTTGGGATGTAGCTTGTCTTCCTCAATGTCGCGTATGTCATTGATGATATACACCACGCAGGAAACACAAATAAAGGCCATCGCCGCCTCGAACGAGCGAAGCCAGCTTTCATACTGGGTAAATACATGGGCAAAAAACAGCGGCGCGAATACAAAGCCGTTCTTTATCCATTGCTTGGGACGAAGCAGGCGAATCGCGGCTAACATATGATTTTACCTGTTCTCATGGATACTCCTTGCAGACGCAGGTTGATTAAATAGGCTGGCACGGTCAATACCAGAAGCAGCAACCAGCGTATGCACACCAAGCATCACAAGCAATGGCAATATATCAAAGAAAACACGGTATTCCCCTGGCATGCCAAATAGCAAGTAGGCCAAATACATAGGCGGCATAAGCCAAAGGCCGCATTTTAGGAAATCGGGCTTGTCCGGCCATTTATAGGACAACATAATAAAAATGAAAGACAATGTCAGTATCCGGTCATATTTCGATATACTCATCAAATCACCTGGTAACACCCTGAACAGATGGTTCCTTAGATATTCACCGCCATTGTCTATGTATTCATAAAGCAGAAAAATACGCACAATGGTGTAAATAAGATATTGTACTACCCAGAAATTTACATACATCTTCCATTCCATCTTTCGAAAAAACCAGATGGTGGAAAACAGGAATATAAAGATCGCGGTTTCCTTATTTACGCATGCCAGAAAGAAAAATACAAAATAGGTCTTCCACTTGCGGGCAGCCAAACAGTAATAACAAGCGGTAGATAGAAAAAGCACTGCAATATCATAAATATACTGAAACGGAAAGCTGAATGAAGAGATGGCCAGCACCCCAAATACAGGGGCCATGTATGTAATCGCGGCATTACCCGGAAAAAGTTCAGCCGCCAAGCGCCGCAAGGCCCAGATGTACCCCCACAAGCACCCATAAATAATACATGAAGTCACGACACGCTGGTAATGCTCACCTGCATAAGGAAAGGCGCGGGTTATAAAAGTAAGGGCCACCGGTAACTTGGTCATTTCATAATTATATTGTATGACTGAAACCCACGTATTCACGCCATCAATTACCGTCTGTGGAGTAAGCCAAACAATGGCACGCGTCAGCGAGGGTACCAGTTGGCGATACACGAAGGGTTTGACCGTAGTCCCTAAATACATGCCGTCAAAAACAGTCTTGAAATAGCGGTCCCCAAGATAGGAAACCTCCATAAAATGCAGCATGGCATAAATAGACAGCAGCACATAAATGCTGATAAAGACAATGTCCAGTTTCCGCCTTTCCCAGAAACTCCGGCACACCTTCAGAGAACCCCGCATATCAGGCATAATACTGCCAATCTGTTTTTTTATTTCAGAAACTGTTCTTTTTTGCTATTGAATGGCTTTGGACACAAGTAAAAAAGAAAGATAGGACTGCTATTATGGAAAAAAACATCCTTGAAACATTAATGGGCGCAGTAGTCCTGATCGTTGCCGCAGCCTTCCTCTACTTTGCCTATGAGGGTAGCCAGATGCGCGTGGAATCAGGATATACGGTCAGCGCGCGCTTCAGCGATGCTTCCGGCATCTCGCTGGGCAGCGACGTGCGCGTGGGCGGTATCAAGGTAGGGGTGGTCTCCAGCATGTCCCTTGACTCCAAAACCTACGACGCTGTTATCAACATGCAGATCCGCCAAGGCACGGCCATGCCAAAAGATTCTTCTGCTTCCATTGTCAGCAGCGGCCTGCTGGGCGAGAAATATATCCAGCTCACTCCGGGAGGTGATGAAAAAATGCTGTCAGAAGGTGGAAGGATTGAATTCACCCAGTCTGCTGTTAATCTTGAAGAACTAATCGGTAAATTCATGTTCAGCGGCGGCGGCGTAGATAAAAAAAACGACGCAAAAACCGGCAGCAACTAACGCTGGCGGCCTCTGATGCCACTTCCTGTCCGTGTCCCACTTTTCCTTGCTGCTTCCCTGCTGGCAGGCGTAGCATTGGCCACCGACAACAGTTCGATTACCATTACCGAACCGCCGCCGGTAGCCGTTGAAGCAACGCCCGTAGCACCTATAGAAACATTGCCACCTCAGGCATTGCCGGACATTCCCGCTACAGACGCCGACACTAGCAATACACAGGCAGAAACGACCACGCCAATAGATGAACCCGACGAGCGACCGGCACCAAACACCGTCACACTGCAAGGACTGAACAAGGTTACAGGCCGGATTTCACGGCTGGAGGCGCCACTGGGTACAGTCATGCGTTTTGGTAAAATCGAGCTTATTGCACGCCGCTGCTGGCGTTCGCCTATTGATGAACGGCCGGAAAATGCCGGATTGATAGAAGTGTGGGAAATGAAGCCTGGTGAAAGCCCCCAGCAAATATTCCTTGGCTGGATATTTTCCTCAAGCCCCGGCCTTTCTGGCCTGGAACATCCGGTCTATGATATTACCATGCTGTCCTGTGACTTCTACGCCGATCCGGAAGTACACATAACCGACGATGTGCATGAAAAGTCTCCCCCTGCAGAAAGAAAGCCGGGTGCGGCAGCACCCGCCGATAAAGAAAAGAATGCCAAGAAGCCCGCTACAAAAGCGCCCTGATTTATTTTACGTCGGCGCCGACCGCCTGCCGGATGTTGGAAAAACCGTCTTTCGCCAAAAGCGCAGGCAAGCCGTCGCATATGCGGCGCACCACACCAAAACCCTGATAGACCAGCACCGTATATAATTGTACAAGGCTCGCACCTGCGCGTATTTTTTCATATGCATCCTGCGCAGACGAAATTCCGCCGACGCCAACCAGCGGTATTTTGTTTCCAAGCAGCCGGTAAAACTGGCGCAGATTATCGGTGGAGAGCGCAAATAGCGGTTTGCCACTTAAGCCCCCCTGCTCAGCGCAATAGGCGCTTTTGAGTGATGACGGGCGTGATATTGTGGTGTTGCTGACAATAATACCGTCAATGCCGTGTGCTAGTACAGCTTCTGCAATATCTTCCCGGCCTTGCTGTTCAAGATCCGGTGCTATTTTAAGCAACAGCGGCACGCGACGGTTATGTGATTTTTGACTCTCATTACGCGCCGTATTCAACGCCGCAAGCAAGCCGCCCAGCACCTCTTTTTGCTGGAGCGCGCGCAGTCCTTGCGTGTTAGGCGAAGAAATATTGACAGTGATATAATCAGCATACGGATAGACGGCCCGAAGACCCGCCACATAATCCGCCGACGCGTCCTCCGTATCCTTGTTTTTTCCGATATTGGCACCGGCAATACCCATATGCAGGCTGCGGCGGTTGAAATTCTGTATGAAATGAAACAGCCCGCCATTGTTAAAGCCAAGGCGGTTAATCACGGCTTCATCTTCCGGCAGACGAAAAATCCGCGGTTTTGCATTGCCTGCTTGCGGACGCGGAGTCACCGTACCCGTTTCTACAAATCCGAAGCCATGCGCCAGCAGCCCGTCAACCGCTACCGCATTCTTGTCAAATCCTGCCGCAAGACCCACAGGATTGGAAAAGCGCAGACCAAATATTTCTGTTTCCAGCTCCGGACGTATAGGCATGGTTACACGCGGCCACAAACGGTAGTGCAGGGTAAGCAGGCCGAGATTATGCGCAGCCTCGGGAGGCAGCAAATGCAACAGCGGGCGCAGATACGGGTAGATGTCAGCCATGGGTTCAGTCATTCGTGGTGTACCACTTTAGCGCTGGGCGCCATAAATAGAAAGTATTTGCTGGGCCTGTTCTGATGACATGACTGAAGATGAGCTACGCTGGGCAGGTATTGGCGGCGGTTTATTCCCGTCACGGTTGTCCACCCGCGGGGTCGCTGCTTGCAGCCCGAAGGCAACAGCGGTTTTTCTCTGTAGCGGCAAGCCCCCCTCACGAGGTTTTAACGGAAAAAACTGCGTAGCACCTATTTTCATGGGTGAATTGTGGCGATATTTATCCAAAGCCATAAATACGGGAGTGTCGCCGGCACTTTCCACAATATGTTGCGGTTTATCCGATGCTTTTAATGAAGAAGCATAAACGGAAATTAAAAGAAAAGAAATAAACAGGTAAAAACGCATTAATACACTCGCACTGATTTTATCCATTCTTTAGCAATTCGCAGACCACAAAAACGTAGGCTTTGCGCCGCTTTTTTATCTCTTTCTTAATCTCTGTAGCGTAGGTTTTGAGTATGGAATGTTGGAATATTACACAAAAAAATACTTTGTTAACACGTTAACCACTAAGCAGTCTTATATGAGAGACAAGGTTATTATAAACAAGATCAGCAAGCTTCACAACTGCGCAGCAACTTTTGCTTTTTGCGGCGCATTCACTTTGCTGATTACCGCTCCCGTACATGCAGACTCTGCCCGCTTCCCTGGAAGCAAGCAGGGTTCCGGCCTTGGCACCACGCTGAATAGCGCTCCGCAGGCTGCAATTGAAACGCAGGCGCCCACACAAGCCGCTGCTGCAGAAGACAATCAAGATTCTTCCGTTAAAAGTTCTTCCGGCCATTTCTTCTCTGGTGTCTTTTCCGGTATCGCAAATGCTGTACAGCCTTCCGCTCCAGCCGCAGCGCCTGCCCAGCAAGTAGCTCAGGAATCCGCCAGCGCCGGACACACCATCACCGAACATGATCTGGGCGATCCTGACAGCAGCCCTGCGCTTTTTGCCGCCCGTCAGGAACTTGACATCGAGCCACCAGCCAAAACAGCAGAGATGCCCGCTAATAACCAGCAGGCCATTGCTACACCGTTGACGCACCCAGTTGACGCACCACAAGCCCAGCAGGCAGCCCCGCAATGGGTTGCACCTGAAGCTACGGCATCTGCGGCTGCGCCGGTTGCACCCGTTGCCACCGCAACAGCAGAACCCGCACATATCGATCCGGTGCATGGTGAACCCGACAACAGTCCAGCCCTTTATGCCAAACGCCGCGAACTCGACCCCGTACAAAACCCGAACAGACTCACTTCTGTCCTGACCCAGTTGATGAAGCCGCTGGCCGAAGGCGAAGGTGACAAGAGCGTGGCCGGCGAACCCGTTGCCGCCTATGAATCACCAGGCGTAGTCATTAAGAGGGAATCATTTCGCCAGGAAACACTCCAACCCAACCTGACTGAAACAGAAATCAAGCTGGCATCTCTTAATCCATCTAGTGGCACCGGTGGCCCACTGATTCAGTTGCCTGATGTGCCACCACCGGTACTGCCTGCACAGAACGCGGCGCCTGCTGATAAAAAAGCTGAAACAAAACCCGCTATTCCTGCCGCTGACGTAAAGGCACTGGTGCAAACACCTCCTGCCAAGCCTGCGGCAGCTCCTGTCATTACCACAACTCCGGCGCCTACACCGGTAATTCCGGCAGCACCCGCCCCTGCAATTGCTGCTCCGGCGACCAAACCGGCGGCAAAAACGGCTGATGTAAAGCCCGCTGTTGTAGAAAAATCAGCAACACAGGCCAATAAGTCAGAAAACTCTGAGCCAAAAGCCACTCTTTCCAACGAAAGCAAGAATATACTCAACAAAATACCGGCTAATATAGATACGCCGGCAAAAAAATCTGTTGAGCCAATCGCTGTAGATCGGTCTGCCCCCAAAGACACCGCCAAGGACAACGCATCCTCGCCCGCCAGCGTAAAGCATGAAGCCATGGGCATAAAGATTGAAGTAAAGTCTCCTAAACTTGACCTCAGCTATGAACTTGAAAAAGCCTATAACGCCATGACCGCAGGCCAAAGCGAAACCGCCATTGGCATATACAAAAACATTCTGGACAATGATCCGGATAACAAGAACGCACTTTTTGGCCTCGGCACGCTTTATCACCGCGCCGGACAAATTGACAGCGCCCGCAAGCTTTACGCCAAGCTGCTTTCCATTGACCCGACAAACCGTGACGGACTGAATAACTTCCTTGTGCTGCTTGCAGACGAAGCGCCGGAAGCCGCACTCACACAACTCGAAAAGCTGGAGAAGCGCGATCCCAAGTTCAGCCCTATTCCTGCACAGATGGCCATCATCCATGAAAAGTTGGGTAACCCCGATAAAGCCACCGAGAAAATGTTCCGTGCCGTTGATCTCTCGCCGGAAAATATGGTTTACCGCTATAATCTCGCGATCATGCTAGATAAGCAGAAAAAGTATGATGAAGCTGGAAAGCTCTACCGCCAGATTATCGAAGCCTACCATCGCGGCGAAACCATCCCCGGCAATGTACAGCAGATTCAGCAAAGATTAACATATATCAGTTCTAATAGGCCTTAAGGCATAATCTTCTCCCAGACATAAGGCGCTTTGGAATGGAAATAACCGACCTTCTCATTTTCACCCGCAAGAACAACGCGTCGGACCTCCACCTCTCCACGCTGAATCCACCTATCCTGCGCATCAACGGTGAAATGCTGCCTTATAAAACCAATCCGCTGACCGCCGATGATATTAAGCAGATGCTATATTCCATCATGACCCAGCAACAGCGCTCTGACTATGAGCGTGAGCTGGAGCTGGATTTTGCCATTTCCTTCGGCGAGAATATGCGTTTCCGCGTCAATGCCTTCAACACACTCAAAGGTCCGGCGGCCGTATTGCGCCATATTCCCAACCATATCCAGTCGCTCGACGAACTCAAATCGCCGGAGCTGCTGAAAAAACTCTGCTTGATGAATAAAGGTCTTGTGCTGATAACAGGCCCCACCGGCAGCGGTAAATCCACCACTCTTGCCGCCATGGTGGAATTCATCAACGAGAATGTTAGCAAGCACGTCATCACCATCGAAGACCCCGTAGAGTTCGTGCATACATCAAAAAAATGCCTTATCAACCAGCGCGAAGTGGGTAATAGCACCCGCAGCTTCTCCAAAGCGCTCAAAAGCGCCCTGCGCGAAGATCCTGACGTTATACTGGTAGGCGAACTTCGTGATATCGAAACCATCCAGCTGGCACTGACGGCGGCGGAAACCGGCCACCTTGTCATGGCTACACTACACACCAACTCGGCGCCCAAGACCATCGACCGCATCATCGACGTATTCCCCAGTGACGACAAAGAAATGATCCGCGCCATGCTTTCCGTATCGCTGGAAGCAGTTATCACGCAATCGCTGCTTAAAAAGAAAGAAGGCGGTCGCGTAGCGGCGTATGAAATCATGCTGGGTACGCCTGCCGTGCGCAACCTGATACGCGAAGGCAAAATCCCGCAGCTGCATTCATTGATTCAGGTCGGCAGCAGGCAGGGCATGATCACCATGCGCGATAGTATTTGCAGGCTTCTGGACGATGGCGTAATCGCCGAGCAAACCGCCCGCTCGGCGCTAAGCTCTAGCACCAGTGACGAAGCAGAAGACCTGCTCAACCGCAACCGCGCAGCCGTGGCTGCCGCAACCGCTGCAACCAGCGGTGGATTCTAGGCATCTCGCATGAGCATCGAACCCGGCGCGCTTTTACAAAAATTCGTAGAGCTGGGGGCAAGCGATCTCTACCTTACTGTCGATGCACCCGCATCATTCCGTATCAGCGACAATATCAAGCACTACAACACCGATAAGCTGAAAGAAGCCGATATATACGCTATCCTTAATACCCTGATAAGTCAGGAAGGCATGGAAGAATTCAAATCCACGCTGGAATTCAACACCGCCGTCAACTGGAACAACAAGGCGCGTTTCCGCATCAATATTTTCCGTCAGCGCCAATTTCCCGGCGCAGTAATACGCCGCATACGCTCCGACATACCCTCTGTCGAATCGCTGGGTCTGCCGCAGGTTTATGCCGACATGATCATGGAAAAACGCGGATTGGTACTGCTTGTCGGCCCGACCGGTTCAGGTAAATCCACGTCGCTCGCCGCCATGATTGGCCACCGTAACCTGCATGGTTCCGGCCATATCGTTACTATCGAAGACCCGGTAGAATTCATCCATGATCACAAGAATTGTATCATCACCCAGCGCGACGTGGGTATTGATACTTATTCTTTTGGCATCGGACTAAAGAATGCCCTGCGTCAGACGCCGGACGTGATTGTGGTAGGCGAAGTACGTGACCGCGAGACCATGGAACATGCCATCGTATTCTCCGAGACAGGACATCTGTGTCTCGCCACGCTACACGCCAACAATACAAATCAAGCCATTGAGCGTATCATCAATTTCTTCCCGGAAGAAAAACACCCGCAGATTCTGCTCAATCTTTCCTTTAACCTGAAAGCTATTCTCTCGCAACGACTGGTTCGCAACCGCAAGGGCGGGCGCACCATGCTGATTGAAATACTGCTAAACCAAGGGTTGATACGCAACCTGATTCAGGAGGGTCGTATCCGTGAAATAAGAGAATGCATGGAAAAAAATTTAGACGCCGGTATGCGTACTTTCGATCAGCATTGCTCAGACCTTTTCATAAATAATGTGATTTCCGAAGAGGTGGCACTTGCCGAATCAGACAATGCCGCCAGCGTGCGCCTTTCCATCAAACGGCTTGAGATTGACGCACAAAACAACCGCAACAAGAAAGCTTAGGCGGGTTCGTTTTCAATAGCGTGTAAAAACGCCTTTTCCAGCGTATCGTCCGCTGCCTGCCGGTATTGCTTCCTGAATTCGGCTGGCTCACCGGTATATAGTATTTTCCCGTTATGGATGACGCCGATGCGGCTGCACACTTCTTCAACATCCGAAAGTATATGCGAACTAAAAAAGATGGTGTGACCAGCCTGTTTTTCCTCAAGCAACATATGTTTTAAATGAATACGCGATCGCGGGTCCAGCCCGCTCATCGGTTCATCCAGCAAAAGCAGCGGAACATCTGTCATAAACGCTGCAAGTAGCCCCAGCTTTTGTACCATACCCTTGGAATAGTTTCCTACACGCATGCTAAGGACGTGCGGCTCAAGATCCAGCCGTTTTGCCAGCATTTCTGCACGCGCCATGTCATATGCCTTGCCATAATAGGACAAGGTGAGATCCAGATACTCGCTGCCCTTCAAATATCGTGAAGGCTGGAATTTTTCAGGTAGGTAAATGATGTGTTTGCGTGCATCCGGCTCATGCGTGCTTTTGCCCATGCAATACACGCTGCCGGAATCAACACGTACAAGATCAAGTATCGCTTTTATAAGTGTAGTTTTTCCCGTGCCATTCAGTCCTATCAGCCCGAATACTTCTCCCTGCGCCAGCGCAAGGCTTATATCGCACAATATTTTATGTTCGCCATATGATTTTGATACATGCTCTACGCGAAGCATTTCCTGCATCGCTACTTACTTTTTGGATGGCAGGGTGCTACTCACCTTGCCCATAAGTTCGTCCAGAAGATTACTGTCTGCTGATTTAGGCACTGCCTTGTCTATACTTTCTGCTGCCGTTTTATCGCTGCCCTTGGCAAGGTCTATCACCATCGGTACGACTTTGCCCTCCAGTACACGCATGACATAAGACGAAAATGTCTGGTTGGGACGCAGGGTAAAACGCACCAGATTGCTTTTGGTGTTCACTTCAATCGTATCTGTAGGTGCTACGCTCCACACTTCCACGACTTTCTGCATATCAGTGGGAATCCACTCAACCGTAATCTTGTCCTTGTCCACCGACGTTACTTTGATATTCGACTTTCCTTCAGGGCTTGCGGGCGTCATTTTCTGTTTGTTTATGCGCACGCTCCAGTCTTCGCTGTTATTATAGACAAGCGATTCCAGGTGGAACTGTGGATATACAAAATAGCGTACATTTGCCTTGGGCTTATCCCCGCCCTGCAAACGGCGCAAGAAATCCATGGCTTCGTTGGACTCCCCTTCCCCGGACATGACTTTTGCATATACATTAAGGGCTTTGCGCATGGAGAGTATTTCTTCCTGTGTAAAGAACAAACTTTTTACCTGCGGTGTATCTGGAGCTGTTGAGGGCCTGTCTGCTCTCGATACCAGCGATTTGCCGCCAATCATTACGCTCGGCGCACCCGCAGGTGTTTCAATTGCCGGCTGGTCGGGCTGCAATACACCAGCGCCACCCGCTGCTATAGTGGGTGTTTTCTTATCAGGTACCGCCTGCGCATAGAGCGCGTAAGGCACGCCAGACATTACCACCGCGATGCATGTCAGCATGGCAAGAAATAGGCGAAAATAGGCGGGCTTGTTAGCGGGAAGTATCTGCTGCATTAGCTGCACCCCCTTCCGGAGATCTGATACCAAACCACTGGAATCTCACCTCGCAAACCACCAGAGGAAATGACCCTTTCTGGCTGATTACACGTAAAATATCATCCGAAAGCGTTCTCTGACGCTGCATGCTGATACGTGTAATCTTAGCCGTACCCGGCAACTGCAGCATCATGGCATTAATCATCTCATAAATATGCTCGTCTGACACCGCCTCAAAATTAACACTGACATCACTGCTTACAATGGTGCCGTTTGTCCGCTGGTAATTGGGGCCACTGAGTGGCTCGATTCCGGACATAGTAAGACGCAAATTGCCAAGAAAATATTCCTCGTTCAACTGGTTGAACTTATCGCGCACGCCCTGACGGGTAATGGACAGACTGCCTTGCGATTGCTTCTCTAGCGCTTCCTGATATAAGCCGGCATTCTGTTGCACTTTTGAGAATTTTTCCTGCAGTGACGTAGTTTCCTGCTCCAGCACATCTGCCTCACGGCGAAGTACACCTATCTGCGTTTCATAATTCTCTTTCATGCCAGAAAGAAAATAGAGTACACCAAATGCAATGAGTGTGGTACCCGCAATAAGGCCGCTTTCTGTGACAACACGCTTCATCAGCTCATTGTATTTCATGGCACGCTCCCCTGAGTAACCGGGGCGGCCTGCGGCAATGCAGCCGGCATAGCAGCAGACGGCGCAAGCGACGCAGTAATTGCAGCACTGCCCTTAATGGTCAGAATAACATCCATGGACTGACTGGCCACCGGATTCTGTGGGGTTGCCTTGCTGGCTCCAAATGTCATGTCCAGCTTTTCATCCTCTGAAAAAATACTGGGCAATCGCGAAAAGAATATTTCATATCCCGGTAATGATTTTTTTAGATCTGCTATCAACTGGCCTGATATGGGTTTGAAGGATTCAAGAGTGTTAACACCGGAAAATTCAATTGTAAAATTAGCTACCACCTGCATCAATGGAGCAAGTTTTTCATTCGCCTTAGAGGTAACTTCAGCGGCGCGTGGCGCCGCTGCCTTCGGATCTGTTTTGGCACGGTCCTCATAGGCAATTTCAACGCCCTTTACCACAATAGAAGGCTTCATCGCCTCCTGTACTTTATTTAGCAGCGGTAGCGGCGTATAGCGCTCTTCCAGCAAACGGCTGTAGAGATCGATAGTGTCATTGGTTTTTTCCACATCCATGGCTGATTGCTGGATAGCTACGCGCACAGAATTGAGTTTCTGTTGCTGCGTGGTCTTGCGTTCTTCCTGCGAGCTGGCATCGAGATACGTGGCATACATGGCAAGCAGCACAAACAGGCCGTACAACCCGCCTGCTACCGCAACTGACGCGCCTACGGCGCGCTGCGCCTGCATCATCTGGTATAGCTGGTTGAGCTTGCCTGATTCAGCGGTATGCAGCGTGAGTATATGTTGCTCGGTCTTGCCGATACAGGCAGCCAGCACCACATCACCAAACTGGTCTGCCGGCTGTGTGGCACCTTCGATGTCCAGATACTGTGCCACTTCGTAGGGCGTAAATACATTGATATTCTTTGCCACATTCATTTTGGATGTGTCCAGCACACTGCGTATCGCTGCCGAAGTAACGATGTAGATATCAAGACCTGCCTGCGGATCAAAGGACAGGCGGCGCATATACTCGATGGTACTGAGCATTTCCTGCTCGATATTACCTGCCATCACTTCCGGCGTCGCTTCACCCACCGGTTGCGCCATACGGGTGAATACCACCCTGCCATTGCGTAATATCACCTGACGGAAACCGCTGACCTTGTTATGACTGACAAGGAATTTCCATTCCGCGTGACCGGTAACAACCGCCCTGTCCAGCCCTTTAATGATATATTCGGCTTCCGCTGCAACCAGATAAAAACCCTGAAAGCGATTAGGCAGTGACTCGATAAATTCAACCCATGTCGCCAGAAGCGGGGTCTTTTCCAGCGATATCATCATGAAATTCCAGTCTTTGCGACCTGAAGCCTCACGTCCCAGTACAACGGCGCCCTTGATATCGTTAGCGCCAAAATCGCGGTCCAGCCTACGCTTGATAAGCTTTTTAATGCTAAGAGAGCTTACCGGTGGCAATGTTTGCTGGCTGTAAGATTGGTCAATCGTATCGACTACGACAAGCAGTGCTGCCTTGGGATCGCTGGAAAAGCTATCGCGCAACTCGGAGAGTCGCTGCGGTTCGGTATCAGCTACAAACTGGCGGCTCTTGACCACGCCGTCCTTGATATAAACGAGAATAGCCCCTTCATCGCCAATAAAAAGAACGAATTTCGGTCCCGTTGGAAAGAATTGCGCCTTTTTACGGGCAACCGTATCCAGTATCGTTTTCTGAAGTTTTCGTAAGGGCCGCGGAATATCCATGTGCGCCTATTTTATTGTTATCAGAGTTAGTTGTAACATATTTTTTTTACACCTAAAATTTTATTTTACTGAATGATTCATAGAGCGGACCGAATACTGCCGCAATAACCCAGAATACCAGAATACCCATAATTACCGTCAATATCGGCTGGATTGCACCCAACATGGCGTCCACCGCGTCTGCCACCTCACGGTTGTAGAAGAAGTTCACATTCTCCAGTGCCTCGGTCATATTACCGCTGTCTTCGCCGACCTTGAACATGCGTATGACAAGGTTGGGAAACTGGTTGGACACGCGCAACGATGCAGCCAGCGTGCTGCCTTCCGTTACGTTAATCCGCACGGCAGTGATCGCATCCTTAAGCACGCGGTTGCTTACCACGTTTTTTGCCGCGTCCAGCGCCTCAAGCATATCGATACCGCTATTGAACATAATGGCAAAGAAATGCGTAAAACGCGCCATGTCTATCTTGCGCAGCACCGGCCCGATAAGTGGCAGGCGCAGCAAAACCCAGTCTATCTGGTAGGCAAATAAATCAGATGTCCGGTACAGGAACAGCAACGTCATTATAAATGCTGCAGGCGCACCAAGTATCAAGTACCAGTAGTCCTCAAATGCCGAGGAAACTGCAATCAGCGCCCGTGTATGCCATGGCAGGCTGAAGCCCTGCGCCATGATGAAATCAATCAGCTTGGGTACGACAAATAGCATCAGCACGCTGATAACCACGGCAATCACCGCCAATAATACCAATGGATAAGTCGTCGCTTTTTTCAATTTGCGGCGTATATCAGCCATCCACTTCAAATGTTCCGCAAGATGATGGAAAGAATCAGCAAGATTGCCGGTTTTTTCACCTGCCGCCACCAACCCTATAAACACATGGCTAAAAACACGCGGATGCTCCGCAAAGGCCTTTGACAATATATTACCGTTTTTTACGGATTCGTACACACCGGACAGCACGTCGCGCAGTTTCATGGATTCGCTGGCATCGCGCACATCCGCCAACGCATCATGTAATGGCACACCGGCGCGCTCCAGCTGCTCAAGATGCAGGCAAAGTACAATTAAATCGCGCAGGCGAATAGCAGAGAAGCGCGAAGCGCGGCGTTCCCTGACCGGCTTGGCATCCACCAGATCAAGCCCCATATGCTTGAGCCGTGCCTCTAGGTCCAGTTCGTTATCAGCAATGATAAGACCCCTGCTCTTGCGGCCAGTTTGGTCGATTGCTGTGTAGTTATACGATGCCATGGTCTGTTCCTAGAGCCTGTCTGTCAGGTCAACGACGCTGATAAGTTCTTCAAGATCGATTTCACCCGCCAGCACACGGTCAATGCCATCTTGCTGCATGGGTACAAAACCGTTGGCCAAGGCATAATCCATCATTTGCTTGCGCGTAGAGCGTGTTGCAATAAGCTCATCCATGCCGCGGTCAATGCGCAGTACCTCGATAATCGCCATGCGGCCTTTGTAGCCTTTTTGTTTACATTTTTCGCAACCGGCCGGCTTATAAATCGTCGGCGGCTTGGAACTGTTCACACCTAGTATCTTGCATTCTTCCGGCGTCGCCGTATGCGCCTGCTTACAGTGCGTACATAATTTGCGCGTCAGCCTTTGCGCAAGGCAGCCAATCAGCGATCCGGCCAGCAAATGTGCCGGCACGCCAATATCACCCAAACGCGGGATAGCGCCCAGCGCGTCGTTGGTGTGTAGCGTGGTATAAACCTGATGTCCGGTCAGCGATGCACGCACGGCCATCAGCGCCGTGTCTTCATCGCGCACTTCACCGATGAAAATAATGTCAGGATCTTGACGCATCATCGAGCGTATGCCGTTGGAAAAATCAAGGCCGGTGCCTTCGCGCACTGCGCTTTGGCGAATCAGCGGCAGCTGATATTCCACAGGATCTTCCAGCGTCATGATGTTAGTATCAATCGCGTTGATATATCCCAGCACCGAATAGAGCGTGGTCGTTTTACCGCTGCCGGTCGGACCGGTAACAATGATGATACCCTCAGGGCGTTTAATCAGTTTTTTAAGTAGCGTGATATTATGTTCAGTAAAGCCTAGGTCTTCGAGCTTCACCAGCGACTTTGCTTTGTCGAGAAGGCGCATCACGATATTTTCACCATGGATTGTCGGTTGTGTCGCCACGCGGAAATCCACCTCGCGGCCCAGCACGTTGTAGGTGATGCGGCCATCCTGTGGGTTGCGCGATTCGGCAATGTTCATACCGGACATGATTTTGATACGCACCACCATCGCCGACCAGTAATCGCGGTGAAAAGTACGCACCTGTACCATCTGCCCGTCAATGCGGTAACGCAGGCGCAGGAATGAACCTTCCGGTTCAAAATGGATGTCGGATGCACCGGACTTGATGGCGTCCACCAGCAGCGCATTGACAAGGCGTACCGTCGGGTTGACATACCCTTCCTGCTTGCCGTCTAGCTTAGCGTTGTCGCGTATGCCGGTTTCGATTTCACGCAAAATACCATCTACGGAAATTTCATAATCGTAATACTGGTCTATCAACTCAAGTATTTCACTGTCGGTGCAGTAAATAGGCACAATCTTGCTGCCGCGCGGCATGTGGCGGCGCACCTGGTCAATGGCCAGCACGTTATACACATCCGCCATGGCCAGCTGCAGGTTGTTATCTTCAAATGATACGGGAATCACCTTGTAGCGCAGGGCCACTTCCTTAGGCACCATACGCACCACGGCAGAATCGAGCATGCTTGATTTGGGGTCGAATTTGCGCGTACCGGATGATTCCGCCAATACTTCACCCAGCGCGCTTTCGGTGATGAAGCCCATTTCTACCATAATGGCACCGAGCAGTTTCTTCGCGCTCTTCTGTTCGGTTAGCGCCACCTGCAACTGGTCGGAAGAAATCAGGCCAAGCGACAACAGGCGTTCACCCAGACGCATTGGCTTGGCCGCTTCAGCAGCAGATTCCTGCGTGTCAGCGGCAGGCATTTTATCGTCAGCCACCAGCGGCGTTTTCGCTTCCGTAGCAGCAGACGCAGCATCACTATTTTCAGGTGTTGTTTTATTGGTCAGCATGGCAATAAGTAATTCGTATTCCTACAGCAGACTGTTACAGGCACACACAATGGCCCATTCCAGTATTACCCGGAAAAGATTGATTTTGGGTTAAAGTGTTGAACATTCAAGTTTTTAATGTTTTGCCACTGGTGCAGAATGAGCCACATAAAATACGCTTTCTGACTCTGCTGAGCGCCACCGTTCCACAGCCATGAAGAATGGAGCAGATTTTATCAACACAAAATTAATATTGATTAACAAATTAGGCTGCGGACTGGCGCCATTGCAGATGCTTCAGGCACGAGTCAATCCATTGTGCTGTAAGCTTTTCTTGCACTGAATTCTGTTTCAGCCGCTCACCCAGATGCGCAAAAGACACGGTATCGAGTAGCTGGTCCTGATTGAAGCAGGAATAAACATACGTCTCTTTGCCGGTTACCGGATCAATATGTTTCTGTAGGCACTGCGCACAAATTTCTTTCATCATGCACTGCATGGGCGAGTTGATGCTACCGATGGCCACATGGTCGGGCCGCAAATGCGGGTGCAACACGCCATGGCGCGCAGCGGCCACTGCCTGCATCATGCGGTCGGAACCAATGGCAATAATATGCTGGATGGTAGAAAGCGGAATGTTTGCCTCACCCAGCTTGCCCTCGCCGTAAGCACGGATGGCTTCCACGATATTGCCGTGGAAAGCCCTGTCCTGCGGCCTGCCGGGGGTGAAGCTGGCTTCATCACAGCACCAGACAATAACATCGGCGGCTTTTTCGATTTCCTCAATCTTGTAGCGGTCTATCGCTTTTTTATAACCGGCGAAATAAAGTACTTTTGACCCGCGTTCGCGCATCGCCTTGCCGATGGAAAATAGCACGGCATTGCCCAGCCCGCCGCCCACAAGCATCACCTGCTCACCCTTGGGAATATGTGTCGGCGTACCTGTCGGACCCATCAATATCACCGGCTCACCCGGCTTCAGATGCGCGCATAAATCCGAAGAACCGCCCATCTCGAGCGTAATCACCGAAATCAGGCCTTGTGCCTTATCCACCCATGCGCCCGTCAGGGCAAGACCTTCCATGGCCAGCACCGTCGGGCTGCCGTGATGCGCCACACGCACGGCATTGGCTTCAAAATTCTGCAGGCGATAAAACTGTCCGGGCTCAAACCCACCCGCCGCCAGCGGCGCTTTGATAATCACTTCCACTATGTTGGGTGTCAGGCGATTTACTTGATGAACGCGCGCGCGCAATTGTTCATTGATGGTATTTATGAAAGCATCGGCAGGTTGGTTGGTTTGCAGGGGGGTTTTGGCAAGTACGCGCGACACCACCGGATAGCCCAGCTTGGCGCTGCCCATGGCTTTGACCACATTACCGGCAAATGATGGGTGCAAATCACCAAAGAAACTCGCCGACGCACCTTTGTCTCCCGTTGAAAGCAGCACGCGCACTTCTTTTGGCTTGGTGCTGCGTTCCGGTTTTACCAGCTGGCCGTTTTCATCCACGGCTTTGAAGTATTTGCCGTCTAACTCAAAATGCAGCGGATCTTCGCGTTGTAACACGGTGTTGGGATTCGTTCCTGCTGCCACCAAAATCGTACGCGCGGGAAGTGTAATAATGTCCTGCGTACCTGCTTTCTTCAGGCCAATGGCGCTGGCATGGCCGAAGCTATCAACATCTACATGCGCAGGCTCGAATAATTCAGAGAAGAAAATACCTTCTTCAAATGCCTTTTCCACTTCCTCATGGTTCAGACGGTAGCTGGGCGCATCAATCAGCCGCTTGCGGTACACCAGTTTAACACCACCCCATTTATCAAGTAATGACCAGACAGCCGGCGTGCGTTTTTCTTTCTCGGCCTTTTTACGCTCATCGCGAATAGCACGCCCGTGAGCAATGAATTCTTCGGCTATCTGTGTATCTTCTTCGCTCCAGCTGGCGCGCACAATTTTCTCGCCACGCTCGGCCACCAGCGCTTCGTAACGCGCAAGGAATTTTTCCACCTGCACCGGATAGTAAGCCAGCGATTCAGTGGCCGTATCTATGGCCGTCAGCCCGCCGCCAATCACCACTACCGGCAGGCGAATCTGCAAATTGGCGATGGAATCTTTTTTAGCAGCACCCGTCAGCTGCAAACTCATCAGGAAATCAGATGCCGTGCGCACGCCACGCGCCAGCCCGTTTTTAATATCAAGTATGGTTGGCTTGCCCGCGCCCATGCACAGCGCCACATGATCAAAACCGAGTTGATGCGCTTTTTCATAAGTAATCGTTGAGCCAAAACGCACACCGCCAATCATGGAAAATTGCGTGCGGCGCTCAAGCAGCAGACGAATAACTTTCAAATAATTCTTATCCCAACGCACGGTAATGCCGTATTCCGCTACACCGCCAAAGCCCGCCAGCACACGCTCGTCGAGCGATTCATAGAGCTGACTGATGTCTTTAATGGGTTCAAACGGCACGCGACCACCTAGCGGTGTCACGCCGGAAACAGCCTCAGGCAGCGGCTCGATTTTAAGCCCGTCAATACCCACCACCGTGTGGCCGTCATTCATCAAATGATGCGCTAGCGTATAGCCCGAAGGGCCAAGACCAGCCACCAGCACCTTGTAACCCTTATCAGCCTTGGGTAGCGGACGCTTCAGGTTCAGCGGATTCCAGCGCGTAAGCAGGCTGTAAATTTCAAAGCCGTATGGCAGGCGCAACACATCGCGCAGAGTATGGGTTTCCACCAATGGGATATTGACCGGATCCTGCTTCTGATAAATGCAAGATTTCATGCAGTCGTTGCAAATACGGTGACCCGTGCCTGCGCACATCGGGTTATCCACCGTCACCACCGCCAGCGCCCCCAGCGGCACGCCTTCGGATTTGAGCATGTTCATTTCGGAGATTTTTTCTTCCAGCGGGCAACCAGCCAGCGTGATTTCCAACGTGTTCTTTTTAAATTCTCCGGTTTTTTCCTTCAGGCCCTTGGCGCAGGAATCCTTGCCCTGATTATGGCAAAAGATGCAGTAATGTGCATTATCCAGCGCACCCGCCAGCACGCCGGCGTCATCGGTCAGCGCAAAACCTTCGCGGTGGCGATAGTGACTTTTGTGCAGGCGCATCACCTGCACGCCATCACGCAGCTCCGTTTCAACCGCCACGAGATTCTCCGGCTCCGGTTTTCTGGGCTGCTTGAACAGTAGGCCGTGTCCATGTTTTTTGCGACCATCATCGCTCAATAATGCCCATGCGGCATAACGTCCGGCGATTTCCAGTAATGATTTATGGTCATCTTCTTTTTCCAGCCAGCCCATCACCATAGTGGCAAAAGAAAGCTCAAAGCCGAGGCCAGCATGTTCTTCATGCGTATGCGGCAGCGGCAGCATGCCAAGTAACGCTTCTCCGCTGACGCGCTGCACTTCTTCCGGCTTCAGCAGTTTAGCCGCGCGGCGCTGTACAAATAGGCGCTTGCAGGCATAGAGCGGCGCAAGTTTCTGATGTGTCTGCGCCAGCTGCTTTATCTCGCTTTCAATACCAAACAGCTTGCCGATAAATTGTTCCACTTGTGGTGCAAGATCTAGCAATAGTTGCGAATGGTCTTTATCCGAAAGCGTACTGCTATCAGCGCGCGCAGCCATCAAACGGTTGAAAAGCACTACATCCGCATTTTTCAGTTCCTCAACAAATGCCGAATCCAGCGATACTAAACCGTCACGCTGGTAAAGTTGATCAAAGCTAATGCCAAAGCCAAACGAAGCAGTCATCAGATGCCCGTTCCCGTATAATCGCGCACGCCGTCATCACCTTCGATAGCAAGATTTTTGGCTGGAACCACCAGCTGATGCTCGACATAGCTAACCAGTTGGTTGATACATGTTTCAATGTCATATTGTTCTGTATCAATCACAAGGTCGGGATTTTCAGGTACTTCATATGGTGCGCTGACGCCCGTGAATTCTGGTATCTCTCCGGCACGCGCTTTTTTATACAAACCTTTGACATCACGTTTCTCGCATGCTTCCAATGATGCCTTAATATACACCATGTGGAATGCTTCCGGTGCAATTGAGCGCACACGTCGCCTGTCTTCGCGATAAGGTGAAATAAAGGACGTAATCACAATAGTCCCTGCTTGCGCAAAAAGCGCCGCGGTTTCACCCACGCGGCGGATATTTTCGCTGCGGTCTTCAGGTGAGAAGCCGAGGTCACGGTTTAAACCTTTACGCACATTGTCGCCATCAAGTGCGAACACATTATAGCCTTTATCAAACAGGCGTTTTTGCAACAGTTTGGCCATGGTTGATTTGCCTGATCCTGAAAGACCGGTAAACCACAACACGCCACCAAAATGTCCGTTGGTCAGTGCGCGTTGTTCGGCTGTAACACCAAAATCAACACCAAAAATATTGGTGGATTTCACTTCTGATGGCTTCTTGGCGCGCTGGTCAGAAAAACCTTCAGTGCTGATGATGCCGCCGCCAGCCACGTCATAGTCCTGCACGATGACAAAGCGGCCAAGTTGCGGATTGTTATTAAAATCATCTATAGCGACTATACCACGCGCGCGCAGCACCACTTCTGCCACATTGCCTCGCTCTACACGCTCGGCTTTTACCTGCGCCAGCGTGTCTGAATCAATCACATGCTCGATGGTTTTGACCTCAGCCATGATTTCACTGGCCGCGAGCTTTATCTTATAGCGTTTGCCTGTCTCCAGCGGTTTACGGCCAAGCCAGAAAATACGCGCGCGGAACTGGTTGGTCAGCATCGGTGCTTTTTCTATGTGGCTTGCCACATGCCCGCGCTCAACAAAAATCTGGTCGGTCAGCGTAATACCTACCGACTGGCCCGCATATGCTTCTGTAGGTTTATTATTATCCGGCCACGCCTCAATGCTGGCAACTTTCACTTGCGTATTGGTAGGTGAAAAAAGCAGCGTATCACCTACCTTCAGGCTGCCGCTTTCAATGCGTCCAGCAATAATGCGCCGCTCGTCGAATTTATATACATCCTGAACCGGAAAACGCAGCGGCAGACTGGTTTCCGCAGCAGCGACCTTGAAATGGTCAAGCATATCGGTCACGCATTCGCTGTTGTACCACGGCATGTTTTTAGAGTTAGCGGTAATGCAATCGCCTTCGCGCGCGGAAATCGGGATAAAGCAGCTGGGCGTAACGCCGACGCTGGACAAATATTCGCGGTAGTCTTTCTCAATATCGCGGAAGGCTTTTTCGCTGTAGCCAACCATATCCATCTTATTGACCAACACGGCAATCTGGCGCACGCCAAGAAGGTGTAGCAAATACCCATGACGCTTGCTCTGTTCACGTATGCCCTCATGGGCATCAATCAGCACCAGTGCGGCATCGGCCTGCGAAGCGCCGGTAATCATGTTTTTCAGAAATTCTTTGTGGCCGGGCGCATCAATAATCACGACATCGCGCTGCTGTGTGCGCAGCCATATCTGGGTGGTGTCGATGGTGATGCCCTGATCACGCTCGGTTTGCAGCGCATCCATCAGGAAAGACCATTCAAACGGCATGCCGCGTTTTTTGCAGCTGGCCTGAATCGCTTCCATCTTGCCGTCCGGCAATGAGTGCGTGTCATGCAGCAGACGGCCGACCAGCGTAGACTTGCCGTGGTCGACATGGCCTACAATCACAATCTTCAGCTGCTGGCGGCTCTGGTTCATTGCTTCTGCTTTAGGTTTTGCCTGTGTTTTAGTCATTTTAAATTCCAGTATTACATATAGCCGTCGGCGCGCAAGCGCTCAAAGCTTGATTCATCTTCATCGGCGCCCATCGGACGGCCGGAGCGCTCAGACACTTTGGTGGTTTTCAGTTCTTCGATAATGGCATCCAGAGTGGCAGCTTTGCTTTCAATCGGCCAGGTGATGCCTTTTTCACCAAGGCTGCGGAAGCGCATCATTTTACCACCAAAATCTCGGCCTTCCAGCGTATTATAGGGCTTGGCATAATAGAGCGGCACGATAGCAATATTCTCGCGCTGTATATATTGCCAGATGTCGAGTTCCGTCCAGTGCAGCAGCGGGTGGATACGAATAGAGGTGCCGGGCGCAAAATCGGTCTTGTATTGATCCCAAAACTCCGGTGGCTGTTCTTTTACGTCCCACTGACCTTCCTGACCGCGCGGTGAAAATACGCGCTCCTTCGCACGCGTTGCTTCTTCGTCGCGGCGGATACCGGCAATAATGCCGACATAACCGTTCTTATCAATCACCTCTTTCAGGCCCAGTGTTTTACGAGCTGCAACGCGCGCAGCATGCGGCAGTGTTGCGTCGGTTGCGTCGATCGGCGGACAGAGATAACTTATGAGGTTGATACCCCACTCCTTGGTATAGCGGTCACGGAATGCATACACCTCTTCCATTTCCAGCTCGGTGTCGCAGTGAATCAGCGGAAACGGCACTTGCCCGAAAAACGCCTTGCGTGCCAGGTGAATCATCACATTGCTGTCCTTGCCGAATGACCATAGCATAGCGAGCTTATCGATAGCGTGGAACGCCTCGCGGAATATGTAAATGCTCTGTGCTTCCAGTTTATCCAGATGATCCATTATACGCTCCAGTTACTCACTTCATCGCTGGACAGATGAATCCCGCACTCTGTCTTTTGCTCGTTTTCAATACCAATCGTATGCGCCCAGCGGCCTGCGCGTTCGTCCTGCCCTTCAGCGACCGGCTTGGTGCATGGCATGCAGCCGATGGAGGGATACCCTTTAGCTACCAGCGGATGCTCCGGCAAACCACGGTCTTTAGTTTCCTTTTTCTGGCGCTCCTTGTCCCACAGTGCCACCGGATTGATGCGGAAGATGCCTTCTTCATCCAGCTCGATGGTTTCCATCTTTGCGCGCTCACTAGTCTGGTAGCGCTTGCGTCCGGTAATCAACGCTTTGATGCACAGCTGCGCAACGGCGCGGTTGAGCGGTTCAACCTTACGCAACCAGCAGCAGCGGTTGGGCTGGGTTTTCCATAGCTCACCATCTGAATCAATACGCTCAAGCATTTCCTTATCCGGCGTCAGCCAGTGAACATTCGTAAGCCCGAGACTATTGGTAAGCGTACGCGCATAATCGAGTGTTTCAGGAAAATGTTTTTGTGTTTCCAGAAATAGTACAGGTGTAGCCTTATCCACTTCTGCCACCAGCGAAAGCATCAGTGCTGCGTCTGCACCAAAGGAAGAAATCAGCGCCGCTTCTCCTTTGAATTCTTCGCGCAGGATAATGCGTAGCAGCGGCAGGGCGTCCAGCTCGCCGTAAAACATTTGCAGGCGTGTGAGTGATACTTCGCTCATGCCGCTTTATCCTTATCGGTAAGCCAGCCTTTTTCAGCAAGATGTGCTTCAGTGGCGTCAATAACCTCTTTCATGCTGGAGCCACGCGATTTCAACGATAGGCGTAGTTCCGACAGTTCGCGCACATAGCCCGCCCATTCCACGCCAAAACGTGCGGCTATGGCATCGCGTACTTTGCGCGCGAGTGTCGGTGAAGCACCGCTAGTGGAAACAGCAATCACCAGCTCGCCACGGCGCACATTGGCGGTGAAATAAAAATCGCACAAATCATTGATATCTTCGACATTGATAAGTTTACCGGCAGCACGCGCCCAGCGGGCAATTTCTTCGGCCTGCGCGCGCTCTAATGCAACGGCAAGCACTATACTTGCCGAGCTGACTTCCGCCTGTGTAGGCATTCGTTCTGTAAGGCGGTCACCTGCTTTTTCTTTCAGCTCGGCTGAAGCCTGGGCAGAAAATACGCGCACATGTGCTGCTGCGTCTTCATCGAGGTACGCAAGCCTGCGCAGTAACAGATCTCCCTGCCCTACGAGCAGAATGGGTATATGTTTTAGATTGAGCGCTACGGGTAACATAAACTACTTCGCCCAATCCTTACCTGAAAGCGCATCAACAGCTTTCTGTTTTACCGCAGCCACGCCGTAACGCTGGCAGAAATCGCCAAAACTTTCGCCCATGCGGCGCTTTTCTTTCCACAGTGCAAACATAGGTTCCAGCACTTCAGATATGGCTTCATACGGCACTTTTTCAAATACTTTTTCATTCAGGCGCGTGCCTTCAAAATCACCACCGATATAGAGCGCATAATGGTCGGGGGTGCGGCCGACAATACCAATATCGCCGCCGTAAGGGCGCGAGCAACCATTGGGGCATCCGGCAAGGCGGATGGCGATATTATCACTCAGCACTCCCTGACGCTGCATGGCTTTTTCAATGCCATCCAGCATCGGCAGCTTCACGCGCTCTGCTTCCGCTAAGGCCTTGCCGCAGGTGGGGTAGGCAACGCAGGCCAGCATGTTGCGGTAAGCGGCCGTCACATCTTCACGCAGCTTGATGCCGTGCTTGCGCAGTTTCTGTTCAATGGCAGTTCTCTCGCCCATTTCAATATCGCAGAGGATGATATTTTGGTCGGCAGTTAAGCGCAAATCCATGCCATATTCCATAATCACTTCACGCAGGCCGGTGCGGATAGCCTCATTTCCACGGTCGATGATACGACCGCTGGAAACGGGAATGCCAAGAAACCATTTGCCGTCACCTTGCTCATGCCAGCCGGTATGTTCCTCTACGCCGAATTTTCCCATCGGACGCGGGGCATCCATCTTGCGACCCAGATAGCCTTCGAGTGTTTGTTTCACCCATTCAGTACCATTTTCCTGCACCACATATTTCAGGCGTGCGTGCTGGCGGTCACCACGGTCACCGTGGTCACGCTGCAATTTGATGACGGCTTCGGTAGCCGGAATGAATAGTTCCGACGGCACATACATGACGGGTGTTGCAACGCGCGGATACGTCTTAGCCGAATTATGCTTCATCCCCATGCCGCCGCCGAGCGCAAAATTATAGCCTGCATGCTCCTGCCCGTTGAAGAGCGATAAAATGGCAAGGTCGTGCGACAGCACATCGATGCAGTTATCTTCCGGCGTGCTGATGCCGATTTTGAATTTGCGCGGCATGTACGTATCGCCGTAAAGCGGCTCGGCTACGCCGGAATCATTTGACGTAGGCGCAAACGGATAGTCATGCACTTTTTCGCCGTCCATCCACACTTCGTAGTAAGCACCGGTTTTCGGCGCGCAGTGGCGTGCGAGCAAAAATGCGTCCTGCTCCAACTTGTCATGCAGCTTGTCTTTAACAGGTGCGGGGCATGTCATGATATTGCGCACCACGTCACCGCAACCACCCAGCGTGGAAAGCAGCAGGCGGTTGATATCGGCAATCAGCAGTTTCATGCCCACTTTTTTGATGCAATGGAACTGGAACGTCTCGCGGGTGGTGATACGCAGCGTACCGTTGGCGTATTTATCCACCAGCGCATCAAGGGCAATATACTGCGCGGCGTTCAGGCGGCCGCCCGGGCATTTCATACGCACCATGAATTCCCACTCTTTATCCAGCCCCTGCTTTTTTCGCTCGGTCGCCGAATCACGGTCATAGCCGAAATAGCTGCCGTGGAATTTCAGCAGCTCGTACGTTTCATCGGTCACTTCCGGCGTAGACAAATCTGCCAATTCCTGCGCAATCTTGCCCTTGAGATGCTGGCTTTCGCGCTTGATGCCTTCCTGTCCGGAGTGCTTTTTAGGTGCGGCTGTGGTTGAATCGGTCATAATGGTGGAAATTCCGTGGTAAGTAGTTCAGAAATGCCTGCTTACACGGAGTATGACACATTTTCAACATTTTTCATGTGTAATTTCACATTTATACACAAATATTTTGTGTAAATTTATCAATTACCATTATTTCTTAAAATGTTAGCTAGATCTGGCCATAAAACACAGAGTAGCAGTGAAGCCGCCAGCGCGGGTGCAAACGGGAATTCCGGCCCCCTGCCCAACGCCCGCCACAGCAGGCCGGTCATGACGCCGAAAACGCCAATCATGAATAAAAACACCACCAGCCCCAGCGGCCCAAGCCATGCGCCTGCCACCGCAAAATACTTCACATCGCCATATCCCAGCCCGTCGCGCTTGCGCAGCGCATAGTAGCCGTGATGCAGCACCAGCCCAAGCAGCGCCGCCAACGCAAAGCCGTATGCTACCTGCTCATCGAACGTACCTGAAAGTACATGATACGCCAGCGCACACGACAGAAGTGCTACATGGATGACATCAGGGATAATGTAATGTTCCACATCCACCACTACCATTACCATCAACGTCACCGCCATCAGGTACAGCGGCATCGCAGGCAATGTCAGCCCGTGCTGCGAATAAACGAGAAGAAATAATGAAGCTGTAGATATTTCTATCAGCGGGTAGCGCATGCCGATGGCGGCATTACACTGGCGGCAGCGGCCTTTTGAAAACAGCCACGACAGCAGTGGCACAAGGTCACGCGCGGCAAGCGTTGTTTTGCAGGAAGGACAGCGTGAACGCGAAAAACCCATGCGTTCCTCGCGCGGAAGGCGGTGCGCAACCATAGTCACAAAGCTGCCAAAACACAGCCCCGCAACAACTACAATTAGCAGTTCCCAAATAAACATAATGTCACAGATGGTTGAGAAACAATGTCAGGCTAGCAGATTAGAGATGCGCCTGCATCATGCTTTTGCTGCCAGCCGTCAATGACGAAAGGAGCGAAATAGTAGAGGGAAGTATTTTCTGCATGTAGAAACGCGCAGTGGTAATTTTAGCCTCAAAGAATTCCTTATCGCCACTTGCTTTCAGTTTTTCCTGCGCTATTGCCGCCTGACGCGCCCAGATATAAGCCAGCAAAACATGGGCGAAGAGTTTCTGGTATTCCACGGCGCCACCCGCCGCATCATCGGGATTGCTCAGGCCATTCATCGCCAGCCAGATAGTGCCTTTCTGTAAATACTCAACATGCTTGGACAGCGGCTTGATAAACTCCTGCATCTCGGCATTGTCTTTATGTTTGGTTATAAAGGCATCCACCGGATGAAAGAAGGCACGCAGGTAGCGGCCTGTGCGATACGGCAGCTTGCGACCAACAAGGTCCAGCGCCTGGATACTGTTAGTGCCTTCGTAAATCATGGTGATGCGCGCATCGCGCACATACTGTTCCACGCCATATTCCTTGATGTAGCCATAACCGCCATGCACCTGCACAGCGAGGTTAGCCATGTCAAAGCCGCCGTCCGTCAGGTAGGATTTGGTAATCGGTGTAATCAGTTGCACGAAATCATCCGCCTGCTCGCGCATTTCTGCGTCCGGATGGCGGTGCGCCAAATCATTCATCAGTGCCATTTCCAGCGCAAGCGCCCGCCCGCCTTCACAAAACGCGCGCATGGTAAGCAGCATGCGCCTTACATCGGCATGTACAATAATCGGGTCGGCGGGTTTGTCAGGGAACTTAGCGCCGGTAACAGCACGCATCTGCACGCGGTCACGCGCATAGGCCAGTGCATTCTGGTACGCAATTTCCGCCACACCCAAACCCTGCACGCCCACATACAGGCGGGCGGCATTCATCATAGTGAACATGGCACGCATGCCTTTATGCGGTTCACCTACCAGCCATGCGGTTGCCCCATCATACTGCATCACGCAGGTCGGCGACGCATGCAGCCCCATTTTATGCTCTACGCCTTCACAGCGTATTTTGTTGCGCTCGCCAATCTTGCCATTGTCATCGACAAGGAATTTTGGCGAAATAAACAGGCTGATGCCCTTGATTCCTGCTGGAGCGCCCGGAAGGCGCGCCAGCACCAGATGGATAATGTTTTCGGTGAGTTCATGCTCGCCCGAGGAAATGAAAATCTTGCCGCCGGTCAGCGCATAGCTGCCGTCTGTGTTGGCTTCCGCCTTGGTGCGTATCAGCCCGAGGTCAGTGCCTGCCTGCGGTTCGGTAAGGCACATCACGCCCGACCAGTGACCGGAAACAATCTTGGGCGCGTATTTCTTTTTGAGTTCGTCATTGGCATGCAGCATGATGGCATTGTAAGCGCCATGGCTGAGGCCCGGTGTCAGACCAAAGGAAAGGTTGGACGAACAGACCATTTCCATCAGCGGCATGTTGAGTACTTCTGGCAGCCCCTGCCCGCCATATTCCGGATCGCAGGTGAAGGACGGCCAACCGCCATTGACATAGGTGTCGTAGGCTTCCTTGAAGCCGTCAGGCATAATAACGCGGCCATTGTCATAGCGCAGGCCCTGCTTGTCACCACTCTGGTTGAGCGGAAACAACACTTCCTCACATAACTTGGCGGCTTCATCAAGCACGGGGGTCATGAGTTCAGGGCCGCAATCGGCAAAACCGGGTACGGATTTATACTGCTCAATCTTCAGGTAATCCTGCAGCAGAAACTGGAAATCGCGAATGGGAGCTTTATATTGAGGCATACCAGAATCTTAGCATGCGCCTTGCTAAGATTTGGTTAATGCGCGTTGTTTTCAGCAAACTTTAAACCCTGCTAACCCGCTATTGTGCGACCATTTTTGCGGTTATGCTGCATGGAAGAAAGCAGCGACAAGCCAATGAAGGTGACGCCGATTAATCCGGTGATAACTTCTGATACATGCACAAACATGCTGAACAGCATGATGACTGCCAGCGCACCGATGCCATAATGCGCGCCATGCTCAAGATAAATATAAGCATCCAGCGTGCCTTTGCGTACCATATAAATCGTCATCGAGCGCACGAACATCGCACCAATACCAAGACCCAGCATGATAACCACCACGTCCTTGCTCATGGCAAACGCGCCAATCACGCCATCGAGCGAGAAAGAGGCATCCAGCACCTGCAGATACATGAACCCCATGAAACCGGAATAAGCAGCCGCCTTGGCAGTATCATGTCCCGCATCATGGCTTCCCGACATCAGTGTGGTCAGGCCGGTCATGGCCACATAGAGCACCACGCCAATCACACCCGAGGTAACAGCATGGGCACGGTCGGCTTCCGGCAGCCAGTATTGCAACGTCAACATCAACGATAACGCAAATATCACTTCCACCGATTCCAGCTTGCCGACTTTTACCAGATGTTCTTCAATCCATTTCACCCAGTGTATGTCTTTTTCATGATCAAAGAAGTAATGCAGGAACACCATCAGCAAGAACATGCCGCCAAAGGCTGCGATATCGATATGTGAATTGAGCACATGGCGGCTATATTCATCCGGCGAGTTCAGTGCCAGATGCCCGACATCCATAATCGAAAGGCCGGTGGCGAATGATACAATCGCCAGCGGGAATAGCAGGCGCATGCCGAACACGGCAATCAATATACCCCATGTCAGGAAGCGGTCCTGCCATTTCTTGCTCATGTCCTTGAGCACCACGGCATTGACCACGGCGTTGTCGAATGACAGCGTCACTTCCATGATGGTAAGCAGCACGGCAATGCCGAAGCCCTCCCAGCCCGCCCACAGATAGGCAAGCCACAAACCAACGGCAGTAACGATATTAGAGACGACGAAATATTGCATAAATGAAATTAATTCCTGAGGGGTTTACCGGTTTCCAGCATGTGTTCGATGCGCGCTAGCGACGCTTTGGTCTTCACCAGCTCCATGAAGTTTTCATGCTCGAGGTCAAGCAACTGCTGTTCGGTAAGCTCTTCCGACATGTCGGTATCGCCGCCGGATAGCACGTTGGCCAGCGCCTTGCACACCACCGCATCATGCGGCGAGGCTTTGCCTGCGGCAACGAAACCATCCACCGCCATGGAAAGCGCAACGCGCGCCGTCGGGCCGGGAAGATGCACCGTCTGCCGTTCCATCGGCTTATAGTCTTTGGACATGGCAAGGCAGCGCGCTTTTGCATCCGCCAGCACACGGGCGCGGTTCATGGTAATGCCATCTCCATCGCGCAGGATTTTCAGGTCACGCGCTTCGTCGGCAGAGCCTCCGATTTTTGCCATCGCAATCGTCTCGAATATTTTGGAAAGCGCAGGCATCGCACCGCCGGTAGCCATCAGGTTGCTTATCATACCGCCCTTGGATTCCTTGCCTGCCATGCCGCGCACCAGCAATTCCTTACAACCGCCCCAGCCGGGAATCAGGCCAACGCCCACTTCCACCAGCCCGGGGTAAGATTCGATATGCGCCTGCACGGCGTGGCTATGCAGGATGATTTCGCAGCCGCCGCCCAGCGCCATACCGGTCAGTGACGACACCACAGGGAACGGCGCGTATTTCAGCCCCATCATGGCGACCTGCCCGCGGCGTATCATGTCGCTTATCTGCGCCCATGCCGCCATGTTGGCGGCCATCAGCATCAGCCCGAGATTAGCGCCCACGGAGAAATTATCGCCGTCATTGCCAATCACCAAACCCTTAAAATCTTTTTTCACCAGCAGCAGCGATTCTTCGATGAGCGCAAGGATTTCCATATCCACCGAGTTCATCTTGGAGGTGAGTTCAAGGCAGGCAATACCATCGCCTAAATCCCACAGCGAGGCGGATGCGTTTTTGGATACCGGCTTTTTGGTGAGCTTGATATCGGCCAGCATCAATGAGCCTTCCGGCGGGATAATCGGTGTGTAATTACCACCCACGCCGAAGGCCTGTTTCTTGCCGCCGTCTATCTGGTAGAGTTTTTTGCCACGCGCCTTTTCCAGCAGAGCGGGTACTGTTTTGCCTTCCGCTTTCAACTTATCAGCAAACCAATCGACACCAATTTTGTCGATCATTTCAAACGGGCCGTATTTCCAGTTATAGCCCATGCGCATCGCATCATCGATGCCCGTAATGCCATCGGAAATTTCCGGCACCAGCGATGCCGCGTAATGCAGCGTGCCTGATAACACCGCCCATGCATACTGGCCGCCAATATCATCGTGCGACAATAGCGCCTGCATGCCATTTGCCTTGGAGGCATCAAGGCTTGCCAGTTCTACCTTCTTGCCCTGCGTGCTGTATTCACCGCTTTTGAGGTCGATGACTTCCTTGATTTTCTTGTCGCCTTGCTTGTTGATACGGTAGAAGCCGCCCTTGCCTTTGCGTCCGGTATAGCCGTCGGCAATCATTTTGGTGACCAGTTCCGGCTCGTTATAGCGCGTGCGGAAAGCGTCGTCTTTGGGCAACGTTCCCATCATTTCGCGCGCGATCAACGGCATCAGATCAATACCGATTAAGTCGAACAGGCCAAACACGCCCGTCTTGGGAATACCTACGGGTTTGCCCATCACCGCATCGGCTGCTTCCACGGAAATGCCAAGGCGCATGGCCTCGAGCAGGCCGAGCGTCATCCAGTACACGCCAATACGGTTGGCGATGAAACCCGGCGTATCCTTGCAATGCACGATGCCCTTACCGAGTGCTACGTCAGCGAATTTTGAAATACCCTCAAACGCGTCGGCGCGCGTTTTTTCGCCTTTCACCACTTCCAGCAGGCGCATGAAGCGCGGCGGGTTAAAGAAGTGGGTAATCATGAAATCTTTGGCAAACGCGTCCGGTAAACCCTTGACCAGCTCATGGATAGGCAGCGTCGAAGTGTTGGACGATACCACCGAGCCTTTTTTGCGCACGGCGTCTATCTTGCGATACACATCTTGCTTCACTTCCAGTTTTTCCAGCACGGCTTCAATAATCCAGTCGCAGTCTTTGAGTTCACCGAGGCTGTCTTCAAGGTTGCCGCAGGTAATGCGCTTGGCGTTGTTCTTATGGGTGAATCCCGGTGGCTTGTTGGAAAGCTGGCGCTCAACCCCTTTTTCAGTCAGCGCATTGCGGCCGCCATCTTTTGCCACGATATCGAGCAGCACCACGGGGATGCCAGCATTGGCTACATGCGCGGCAATACCGCTGCCCATAACGCCCGAACCGAGCACGGCAACTTTTCTAATATCCATTACAAGCCTCCTTGTTGGCTATTTTTGATAGTCTATTCATATTCGGCATTAAGGGAGATGAACAGTATTTTCTTACGTCAGCGCTGTTTGTCGCCGCTATCATGGTTTTTCAGGCGGTCGAAAAGCCCGCCGCTTTTATGCACGCGTGAAGTAACGAGGTCTTCGCCATCCGGCGCGGGCATGGTTTTTTTGGGCGCATAGGTGCGTCCCTGATCGAGGTACAACCCGTGGTCGTCCAGCACTTCTGCCAATGCACGGAATGACTGCAACACCTGCGAATGCGCTTCAGAGCCCGCGTCAGGAGATTTCTCAATATGCGTGAGTAATGCGTTCATGCGGTGGCCCACCTGCTGTTCGGCACTATGCGCCGCATCGACAAAGCCTGCTTTACGTTTGGGCGTTTTTTTGAACCGGTTAAGCGGCGGATCGTCTTTGTACAGCACGTCCCCAGCTTCCATTTTTCTGGCGTCACGCGCCATGGCATCGCGGTATTCCTGCACCATGTAGTGAATATTGCCGATATCGCCCAGCGCCTTTTGACGCCACGCTGTAACTTCTTCGGCATCATTACTGCGTATAGCATCCTGAAGTGCTTTAAACGCCAGCCCGATATCGTCTTCGGCTGGTTGCTGTTCCAGGGAAAGCGGTTCGTCGTTCATCCCACTTTTTCGAGTACTGTGGCAATGCCTTGCCCGCCCCCGATGCATTGTGTGACCAGCGCATAGCGCTTACCGTGCTTGTGCAGCAGCGCTGCCGCCTTGCCGGTAATGCGCGCACCCGATGCACCCAGCGGATGACCGATCGCCAGCGCGCCGCCATCGATATTGACCTTGGACACGTCCAGCCCCAGCTCTTTAATCACCGCCATCGACTGAATAGCGAAGGCCTCATTGAGTTCAAAAATGTCGATCTCTTTCAAGTCAAGGCCTGCCCGCTTGAGGGCTTTTTTAGATGCCTCTACCGGACCAAGGCCCATATTTTCCGGCGCCAACCCCACCACCGAAAAGCTTTTGATACGTGCCAGTATGGGCAGGCCGTTTGTCTTGGCATAGGCTTCGCTGGCCACCACCACTACTGCCGCACCGTCGGTAATCGGCGAAGACGTTGCTGCCGTCACCATGCCGCTAGCATCAAACGCAGGCGCAAGACCTGCCATCGCTTCAAGTGTCGTATCGGCGCGTATGCAGCCATCTTTGGTAACATCACCTGCCTTGGCTTTAATGGTAATGATTTCATCTGCCAGATTTGCCGCCGCCGCTTTCTGGTGGCTTTTGAGTGTGAACTCTTCCTGTTCCTTGCGGCTGATGGCAAAATTCTTGCACAGATGTTCAGCCGTCAGCCCCATAGACATATAAGCCGCAGGCATCGAGCCATACAAAGTAGGATTCGGCGACGGGTTGAACCCGCCCATCGGGATGCGCGACATAGATTCCACGCCGGCGGCAATAAATAATTCCCCTGCACCGCAGGCAATTTTACCCGCAGCCATATGCACGGATTCCATAGATGAGCCGCAAAAACGGTTGACCGTGGCGCCAGCTACCATTTGCGGTAAACCTGCCATCAATGCGACCATGCGGCCAATATTAAGTCCCTGTTCTCCCTCGGGAAATGCGCATCCTGCCAGCAAATCCTCGATGTCTTCGGTTTTCAGGCTGACCTTCGCCAGCAGCCCTTTAATTACCTGCGCCAGCAGGTCGTCGGGGCGCACCTTCGCCAGCTCGCCCTTATTGGCCGGTGTAAAGGGTGAGCGGGCATAAGCGCAGATTACGGCGGTGGTTTTATCGGTCATGGCAGTACATCCTTTTGGGGAGTTTTCCTTGCTGGTTGACAATTTTTCGAGTATGCCACAGACAAATTACTTTTTCGTTACCAGAGGGAAAGAAATGTCTGATTCACAACATGTTACCGATATTGTGATTATCGGTGCCGGACCGGTGGGACTGTTTGCCGTATTCGAGGCAGGCATGCTGAAAATGCGCGCCCATGTCGTTGACACGCTGGAAGCCGTCGGCGGCCAGTGCGCGGCGCTTTACCCCGAAAAACCGATTTACGATATTCCCGGCTACCCCGCCATCATGGCCGCAGAGCTGGTGGAAAAACTGTCGGCACAGGCCGCGCCTTTTGCCCCCACCTATCATCTCGGCCAGCGCGTAGAGAAGGTCGAAAAATCTGCGCAAGGCTTTAACGTTACCACTTCGGCAGGCACGGTTATTTCCTGCAAAGCTATTATCATCGCTGCCGGATGCGGCGCGTTCGGGCCCAACCGCCCGCCGATGGAAGGCCTTGAAGCGTACGAAGGCAAAAGCGTATTTTACTTAGTGAGCAAGCGCGAAGATTTCCGCGGCAAAAAAGTGGTGATTGCCGGTGGCGGTGACTCCGCCGTTGACTGGGCGATTTCGCTTTCTGAACTCACAGAAAAACTCTACGTCATCCACCGCCGCGATAAATTCCGCTGCGCGCCGGAAAGCTCCGACAAGCTTAAATCACTTGCCGCCAGCGGCAAAATCGAGCTGGTGATTCCCTACCAGCTTTCGGGACTGGAAGGAACAAACGGCAAGCTGTCACATGTCGTGGTTGCCACCATGGAAGGTGAAACGCGTAAGCTGGAAGCCGATGTACTGCTGCCCTTCTTCGGCCTTGCCATGGAGCTGGGGCCGATTGCGCAGTGGGGGCTTAACCTCGAACATAACCACATCACCGTCAACCCCGCCACTTGCGAGACCAGCACGGCAGGCATTTTCGCTGTCGGCGATATCGCCTCATATGCGGGCAAGCTTAAACTCATCCTCTGCGGTTTCTCGGAAACGGCCATGGCCTGCCACGCAGCTTATGCGCTGGTACATCCGAACGAAGCGCTGCATTTTGAATATTCGACCAGCAAGGGAGCGCCTTCAGCCTCAGCGGCGCATGAGCGTAAAACAGCATGACCACCAAACTGATCGACGGTAAAGCCTTTGCCGAAAAACTGCGTGCTGACATCGCGCAGCGCGTAGCAAAACTCAAAGCCGACAACGGCGTCACCCCCGGGCTTGCGGTTGTACTTGTCGGCAATAACCCTGCCAGCGAAGTGTATGTACGCAACAAGGCCAAACAGACCAAAGAAGTAGGCATGAACAGCTACGAGTTCACCCTGCCGGAAAATACCAGCGAAGCTGACCTGCTCGCTAAGGTGAATGAATTGAATAACGACAAAAACGTGCATGGCATACTGGTGCAGCTGCCGTTGCCAAAACACATCAATGAAGAATCCGTCATCAACGCCATCTCGCCCGCTAAGGACGCCGACGGCTTCCATGTCATAAACGCGGGCAAGCTTGCAACAGGACAAGACGGCCTTGTACCCTGCACACCGCTGGGCTGTCTGATGATGCTCAAAGATCATTTCGGTGATTTGTCAGGCAAACATGCCGTGATTATCGGCCGCTCTAATATTGTCGGCAAACCCATGGCGGCACTGCTGCTCAAAGAAAGTTGTACGGTTACTATTGCTCATTCCAAAACAGTGGATTTATCTGCCATGGTAAAGACCGCTGATATTGTCGTAGCCGCTGTCGGCAAGCCGGAAATGGTCAAAGGTTCGTGGATAAAGTCCGGCGCAGTTGTTATCGACGTCGGCATCAACCGCCTGCCGCTGGAAGGCGGCAAAAGCAAATTGGTCGGCGATGTCGCAACAAGTGAGTGCATTGGTATTGCCTCCGCTATTACGCCCGTACCCGGCGGCGTCGGCCCGATGACCATTGCCTGTCTGCTGGAAAACACCTACCGCGCCTGCGTTGCCGCGCTTAAATAATATGAAGCCCTCCTTCGTCACGCCGGTACTGAAGAAGGTCGCAAAAAAAGCCGGTGTAAAAATCCTTGTCGAACCCAAGTATCAATACGCAGGGCAAATCATTTTTCCTGATGGCAGGCGGCATTATTTCAAAGGCGCGTTTATTGACCTGAACTCTGTGGGTGCTGCAGAAATCGCACGCGACAAAGCCTATGCCAGTTTTTTTATGAAGGCGATGGGATATTCTACTATCGAAGGCCGCGAATTTTTTACACCGCGCTGGTGCAAAGTTATCAAAAGCAAAAACGGCCTCTTGGAGGCTTGCAAATACGCAAAAAAAATTGGCTATCCGGTCGTCGTTAAACCCAATGATTTAAGTCAGGGCATCGGTGTTTGCAAAGTGTACAGCGAAAAGGAATTGCGCTTAGCCGCAAGCGCTATCCCTGCGCGCTGCCGCGCCTTTCTGGTGCAGCGCGTGGTGGAAGGCAGCGATTACCGCGTCGTGGTACTCGACGGAGAAATCATTTCCGCCTACCGGCGCCTGCCACTATGCGTGATCGGTGACGGAAAATCCTCCATTCTTTTCTTGCTCAAACACAAGCAAGCATGGTTTGAAAAAAGTGGGCGCGACACCGTTATCAACCCCGCCGACCCACGCGTTGCATCAAAACTCAAACGCCAGAAACTCTCCCTTGCCAGCATCCCTGCACGCGAGGAGCATGTTGTGCTGCTGGATAACTGCAATCTCTCCACCGGAGGCGACGCCGTGGATGTCACTGCGATTATGCATAATGACTATAAAAAACTGGCCGCCAATATTGCGCGCGACATGGGGCTGCGGTTATGCGGCGTGGACATCATGACAGAAGGCGACATCGCCAAACCCTGCAAAGATTACCATGTTCTGGAAGTCAACGCCGCACCAGGGCTGGACCATTACGCTGACCTTGGAAAGGCGCAGCAGAAAGTAGTGGAAGATTTATACCTGCGCGTATTGCTGGCGCTGAAAAAATTGCGCTAGTTGCTTTTGCCGGACATCACGGCGCGGTAAAGCCGCACATTGTTGTTATGCTCATCGAGCGACTTGGCAAAGCGGTGGCCTCCCGTGCCGGTTGCTACAAAATACAGGTAATCGCTCTGCGGCGGGTTTAGCACAGCGGCAATAGAGGCTTTTCCGGGGTTGGCAATCGGCGCCGGAGGCAAGCCGTCAATCACATACGTATTGTAGGGCGTCACGCTTTCCAAATCGTCATAGGTCAGTGCGCGCTCCATAGGTTTTCCCAGCTTTTGCTCGATACCATAAACAGTTGTCGGGTCGGACTGCAGGCGCATGCTTTTGCGCAAACGGTTGACGAAGACCGACGCCACCAGCGGACGCTCATGGGCAACGCCCGTCTCTTTTTCCACGATAGATGCCAGCACAATCGCTTGCTCCGGCGTAGAAATAGGCAGGTTAGCGGCACGATTCGGCCATAACTGGTCTATGGTTTTTTTCATATCGGCCTGCATGCGCTTTACAATATCCTGCCGCTTGTCACCGCGCATGAACAGGTAGGTTTCCGGAAGCAAACTGCCTTCTTTGATGTCACCGGAAATTTCGCCTTCCAGCACAGGATGTTTTTCAATCAGCGCAAGCGCCTCGCGCACGGTGAGGCCCTCGGGCAATGTCACCTTGTGTTGCATCACCCTGCCGGATTCCAGCAAATCCACCACCTCTTGCGCACTCATACCGGGAGAAAATTCATATTCACCCGCCTTGAAGCGGCGGTATTTATTCAACACCACCGCCATAAACCCAAACGTGTAGGGATCGCGGATAACATCTTCCTTGTGCAAGTGCAGCACCACAGCAACAAAACCCTGCTTGCGCGGAAAATGGATGGTTTTGGCGGCAGCCAGCGGCCCTTGCGCACGGTACTGGTCAACCAGATAATAAGAAGCGCCCGCCGCCAACACTACCAGCAACGCAATAAACCCGCAGAAACGTGACAGCCACTTAACCATCAGATTCCTTCATCCCTTATCCATTCCCAGCGGTCAAACATCGCCGCCTGACCGATGACACGATTACGCATATCCATCACGTTCCACACCGTGCAACGACGGATTTTAAACCGTTTTCCGTCAGAGGTCACGCGGATACCCTGATAGTCATCGACATAGCCTTTTTCGTTCACCTTATCCAGCAGACGCTGGCGTTCTTCACGCTCATGTGCATCGGCAGAAAGGCGTGAAGGCAGCAGGGTAAAATCATCCCAACTGCGGCTCCACAGGCGCTGCGCCGAGAGATTGGCATAGCGGAACATGGGGTCGATTTTGCCGTCATGCGACAGCAGTACAAAAGGCGCATGGTAAAGCCGCTCGGCCAACGCATAGCCTTCCGCTTCCGGAAAAATGATGTTGCGGCCCGTCCAGTGCGTATAGCTCTGTGACATAGCGTCGGCAAAATCAATCATGGACGGGATAGCAAAGGGAGATGGCGGGGGGGCCGTCAACTATACCCTCTTGAACAGAACGGAGGCGTTGGTGCCACCGAAGCCAAAGCTGTTGGAAAGCGCCACATTGATAGTACGCTGCTTAGGTTTGTGCGGCACAAGATCGATATCGCAGCCATCAGAGGGGTCATTCAGGTTAAGTGTCGGCGGCGCAACATTGTCGCGGATGGCAAGAATCGAGAAAATTGCTTCCACAGCACCGGCGGCGCCAAGCAAATGGCCAATCGCCGATTTGGTGGACGACATGGAAAGCTTATAGGCAGCATCACCAAACAGGCGCTTTACAGCGCCCAGCTCGATTTCATCGCCCAACGGTGTTGATGTGCCGTGCGCGTTGACATAGTCAACATCCGACGGATTGAGTTTTGCATGCGCCAGCGCGGATTTCATGGCGCGGAAACCACCATCACCTTCCGGCGACGGGGCGGTGATGTGGTAAGCGTCACCTGATAAACCGTAACCCACGACTTCAGCATAAATCTTTGCACCGCGCTTTTTGGCATGCTCATATTCTTCCAGCACTACTACGCCTGCGCCTTCACCCATAACAAAACCGTCGCGGCCTTTGTCCCACGGACGGGAAGCCGTTTCAGGAGCATCATTGTAGCTGGTGGAAAGTGCGCGTGCTGCGGCAAAACCGGCAAGCCCAAGGCGGCAAATGGTGGATTCAGCGCCGCCGGCAACCATGACGTCAGCATCGCCATACTGAATCAGGCGACTGGCATCACCAATCGCGTGTGCGCCGGTCGAGCAGGCAGTCACCACGGCATGGTTGGGGCCTTTGAAGCCGAACTTGATTGACACCTGGCCGGAGGCAAGGTTGATAAGACAGGCGGGAATAAAGAACGGGCTGATGCGCTTAGGGCCTTTTTCCTTTAGCAGCAAGGCGGTTTCTTCAATCACCTGCAAGCCGCCGATACCGGAGCCAATAAGCACACCGGTGCGCTGGCGCGATTCTTCGTCTTCGGGCATCCAACCGGAGTCCTGCACCGCCATGGTCGCCGCGCCAAAAGCGAAATGAATGAAGTCATCCATTTTTTTCTGCTCTTTGGGGGCAATCCATTCATCGACGTTGAACTGTCCGGCTTCAGTACCACGGGGAACTTGCCCTGCGATACGCGCCGGAATGTCCGACACGTCAATGCGCGTGATCGGGGATACGCCGGAACGCGAGGCAAGCAAGTTGTCCCACGCCGTCTTCACACCGCAACCAAGCGGTGTAACCAGACCCATACCGGTAACAACAACTCGTCTCATAAAGAACAGGTGATTGTCTGAGTAAAGTGCGCCGAATTACGCAGCTTTTGCGTTTTGTTGAATATAATTGATAGCATCCTGGAGGGTCAGGATCTTTTCTGCCGCATCGTCAGGAATCTCGATATTGAATTCTTCTTCAAACGCCATGACCAGCTCAACTGTGTCGAGGCTGTCTGCGCCGAGATCGTCAATGAAGCTAGCTTCGGGTACAGCCTTGGCTTCGTCAACGCCGAGGTGTTCAACCACGATTTTCTTCACGCGTTCAGCAATATCACTCATGATGTCCATCCTATAAGTAGTTTAGTAACGTATCGTCTGGATACGGGTAAGAGCGGGGAACAATAGTGCCCCTTTTAAAAAGGTCAAGCAGTTCGATGGTGGTAGCACAGGAAAAATACATATGTCCAGAAAAACCTTCATATTATAATTGCCTAGCAGCCTGTTTATATCATCAGCATGCCACCATTAATATGTAATGTCTGGCCTGTAACGTATCCTGCTTCGCCGCTGGCAAGGAATAATGCACCCGCCGCAATCTCGTCCGGCGTACCCATGCGGGCTAGAGGTATATTCTGGTTAATGCGTGTTTTCTGGTCATCGGTCAACACTTCGGTCATGCTGGTGGCGATAAAACCCGGAGCAATGCAATTAACGGTGATGTTGCGTGATGCGAATTCCTGCGCAAATGATTTGCTCATACCTGTAAGACCCGCCTTGGACGCGCAATAATTGGCCTGTCCGGGATTACCCGACCAGCCCACCACCGACGTAATATAAATAATGCGACCATAGTGGCGCTTGAGCATGCCGCGGATAGCAGCGCGTGTCATGCGGAAGCTGGCGGTGAGGTTAACGTCAATCACCTGCTGCCATTCGTCATCTTTCATGCGCATGCTGAGATTATCTTTGGTAACGCCAGCATTACAGATAAGAATATCCAGCCCGCCCAATTTTTCTTCCGACTGTTTTACCAGCTCTTCCACCGTATCAAGTTTGCTCAAGTCACATGCAACAGCAATGGCCTTGCCGTCGAAGCTGCTGGCCGAAAGCGCTTCCAGCTTTTCCTGTTTACTGCCGGAAATCACAAGCGTTGCGCCTGCATCATGCAATGTTTTGGCAATCGCACCGCCAATACCACCGGTTGCGCCGGTCACCAGCGCCTTCTTACCTGCAAGATTAAACATCGGCATTACTCAACACGTGTAAAAGCTTCGAGGTCGGAAGGCTGGCCAAAATTGGCCGTGAGCATTTCTGGCTCAATACGCTTGTTGAGGCCGGAAAGCACCTTGCCGGCGCCGATTTCCACCACGCGCGCAACGCCCTGCGTCTTGAGATAGTGAATCGATTCCCTCCAGCGCACCATGCCCGTCACCTGTTCAACGAGCAGGCGGCGGATGGTCGCCGGATCAGATTCCATCTTGGCGGTGACGTTAGCCACTACCGGAACGCACGGCGCATTGATTTTCGCCACCGATAGCGCTTCTGACATGATACCCGCCGCCGGTGCCATAAGCGGGCAATGGAAAGGCGCGCTCACATCCAGCATCAGGGCGCGCTTGGCGCCTTTAGATTTAGCGATTTCCATGGCGCGTTCCACGGCCGTTTTCGTGCCGCTAACCACCACCTGTCCCGGAGCATTATCATTCGCTACAGCACATACTTCATCCTGCGCGGCGGCCTTTGCAATTTCAGCAGCCACATCATAATCAACGCCCAACAGCGCTGCCATGGCACCGCGACCGGCCGGTACGGCAGCCTGCATGGCCTGCCCGCGCACGCGCAGCAGACGTGCGGTATCGGTCAGGCTCAGCGCACCAGCGGCACACAATGCCGAATATTCACCCAGCGAGTGACCGGCCACGCACACAACGTCAGCTATTTTGAACCCGGCCTCCGCTTCCAGCACACGCAGCGCGGCAATCGAGGTCGTCATAATGGCGGGCTGCGCGTTCTGCGTCAGTGTCAATACATCCTGCGGGCCTTCAAAAATGATGGTTGAGAGTTTTTCGCCCAGCGCGGCATCCATTTCTTCAAATACTTTGCGTGCCACGGAGAATTGTTCGGCCAGCGCCTTGCCCATGCCGACCACCTGCGACCCCTGACCGGGGAATAAAACTGCTGTTTTCATTTTTTTCCTATCCTTGTTGCCTTGACCTTGCGGTAATTTTGACTGCATATCCGCTATCCCAGAAAGGGCAGATTATTAACGGATAGTTACTAATTTGGCAAACACTTAATGCGGTCTAAGGATGTGATATAGGTCATATAGTTAGGTAAATGCCTGCCCCTGCTCTATATCTTGGGGCGTAAAACAGTGGTGAATTTATGCTTGCTTTCGCTACAAAAGCGGATATTAGTTATAGCCCTTTTTAAAGGGGTCACAGGCCGGTTAACGTAAGCCACACCGGAATGTTTTCTGTTTTTCAGTGGCTTGAATCAGGAGTTTACAAGAATATGCCGTTGTATGAAAGCACGTTTATCACTCGTCAGGATCTGTCCCGTCAGGACATCAGCAAGCTGACCGACAATTTCTCTGCCATCATTGAGCAGGGCGGCGGCAAGGTCGTGAAGAACGAATATTGGGGTCTGCGCAATTTTGCATACCGCATCAACAAGAGTCGCAAAGGACATTACTCCATGCTGGCCATTGATGCGCCCGCCGCAGCCATCAAGGAAATGGAACGCAACATGAGCATCAATGAAGATGTGGTCCGTTCGCTCACCGTTCGTGTGGAAGAAATCGAGGAAGGGCCATCCGCGATGATGCAGCAGTCACGTTCACGCGATGAAGGCTACCCGTCGGCGGATATCGAAGCCATCGAACCCGTCGTCGTTAGCGAAGAAACCATCAATTAATAGGAAATATCCCCATGGAAAAAGCAGCACAGGACAGCGCAGGCCCAGGCCGCAAAGTTTTCTTCCGCCGCAAGAAAACCTGCCCACTCACCGGCACCAACGCACCGAAGATTGACTATAAGGACGTTAAGCTCCTTTCGCGTTTCATCTCCGAGCGTGGCAAGATTTTGCCTAGCCGTATTACTTCCGTATCACACAAGAAACAGCGCGTGTTGGCCGCCGCTATTAAGCGCGCCCGCAATCTCGCATTGTTGCCTTTCGTTACTAAGTAAAAGCGGGTTCGCGCACGTCTGCCAACCGGCAAGCCAAACTTAGTGCCATCAGGCAGCACCATCAAGGACGTTTTATGTCCAAGCAACTGAAGTCCGTATTTATTGCCGGTATTCTTGCCGCGCTGATCTTCATTTGCATTCTGATGCTCGGCCTTGGCGTCGTCTTTATGTTTCTGCCTACCTTGCCGCTTTTCTACCTTGGCCTACAGGGTATCCGGCAAGCTCCGCTGCGCGCCACTGCAATTGCCACGCTTATTATCCTGTTCACGATCGGCATTTCATCGGCTATCGTATTTTTCCTGTTTTTTGCCCTGCCCGCCTGCCATATCAGCAACCTAAGTATGCGCTGGCGACCCACAGAAGACGGTATGAACAAAGACTGGTTTCCTGTCGCCTATATCTTTACTAACCTTGCGCTCTATGCTGCTGCCTTCATCGCTATCACTACACTTTATTATTCCGGAACCCCCGGTGGCCTGCCTGAAATCATGGGCCAAAATATCCGCGAAACCTTCAAGGATCTCGGGGATGAATATGCCGATGTCGTCGAGTTGATGGCACGCGACTGGTCGTTCTTCGTGTTTCCTGTCACTATCTGGCTGTGGGCCATCGGGTTATTTGTGCATGCGTGGCTGGCCAACCGCCTGCTGGCAAAAAACAAACTCAATATGCGGCCCGATTTCGCCATTCATGTATTTACCATGCCCGGCTGGATGCTCTACCTTCTGGCGCTTAGTGCGCTGGCCTCGCTGATTGGCAGCCCGTCCATGCAGTTTTTGGGGAAAGCCTGCCTTATTACCCTGCTTTTGCCTTATTTTTTCTTAGGAGCGGCACTTACGCACCGACATAGCCAGAAATGGCCCAGCCGTAAATTTTTCCTGTTTTTTCTGTATTTTATGATGTTCAGCCAGCTTTGGCCGGCACTGGCCATGGCCGCAGTTGGCATTGGTTATCAGGTTAAAAACCTAAACAAACGCTTGCCTCAGGGCGGAAGTTCGTCTAATAACTAGCTCCCTTAAATTTTGGCCTCAAAAGCCCTTATAATCAGGAGTAAAGACCATGGAAGTAATTTTGCTTGAACGGATTGCCCGTCTTGGTGGCGTAGGCGATGTAGTTAAGGTTCGCGATGGCTATGGCCGCAACTTCCTTATCCCGGAGAAAAAAGCGCTGCGTGCAAGCGAAACTAATAAAAAGGTGTTCGAAGAACGCCGCCACATTATCGAACAGCAGAATGCTGAAGCGAAAGCTGCAGCAGAAGTTAAGGCAAAGAAGCTGGAAGGCGTTAAAATAACGCTCGTACGCCAGGCCAGTCAGGAAGGCAAGCTGTATGGTTCTGTTACCGTGCGTGACATTGCCGATGCACTGGAAGAAGCAGGCCACGAAGTGCCAAGAAGCCAGATTGTTATGTCCGGCACCATCAAGACCACTGGCGAGTACACTGTGCGCATTACTATGCACGCTGAAGTTATCATACAGGTTGCTGTAAACGTTGTCCGTCTCGAGACCGAAGCCGCATAATGTAATAAATATTATACAAAAAGGCAGCTGCAAGGCTGTCTTTTTTATTTTGGACAATATAATGCGTTTTTATTTCCTACCCGCAATTTTATTATTGATGCTCGCGATTGGAGCGTGCGCAGAGCAAACCACCGCCATCGACTGGAACCGTATGCGTTACGCGGACTCTTCTGCGTACTCCGGTTGCCACAGCCTTAGCGAATGTTCCGAAGGCCATAGTGGCATGAATAATCGTGGCGGCATACACAGTCACAGTAAAGGCCGTTAATCTAAAGCCTTACGCCCCTGAAATACACATCTGAAATATAAATTTGCCCCGCCCGTTAAACCCTGTTAATTTGTTTGGGCTATGACATCCCTTCTTATGAATGCTAACCCCGAACTGCTCGCAAACGATGCAGGCATTGAAACGCCGTATCGCGAAGCGCCTTGCAATATCGAAGCCGAACAGGCGCTGCTCGGCGCATTGCTGGTGAATAACGACACCCTGCAGCATATCGGTGACAAACTGCGCGCGCAGCATTTCTACGAACCGTTGCACCAGCGCATTTTTGAAGCTATCCAGAAATTCAATGACAAGGGCCTTATCGCTAACCCTGTTACGCTCAAACATTATTTTGATCAGGATGCAGCGCTGGCAGATATCGGCGGCGGCGCCTACCTCGCCAAGCTCGCAGGCGCTGCCATCACCGTGTTCAATATCGCTGACTACAGCGAAATGATTTATGACCTCGCACTCAAGCGTGAACTCATCATGCTGGGCGAAGAAGTGGTCAACGTCGCCTACCTGCATAAAATTGATATTCCGGCGCAGGAGCAAATCGAAAGCGCCGAACAAAAGCTGTTCAATCTGTCATTGGAAGGCACGGGCGACAAAGGCTTCAAAGCCATCCGTCATTCCGTCATCAATGCCATCAAGAACGCAGAAAACGCCTTCCGCAACAGCGGTCTTTCCGGCCTTACCACCGGTTTGAATGACCTCAATAACCTGCTGGGCGGACTGCAGCGCTCCGACCTCCTGATTCTCGCCGGACGTCCCTCCATGGGTAAAACAGCACTGGCCGTGAACATCGCTTATAACGCCTGCCTTGCACTAGCCAAAGAAGCGCGCGACAAAAACATAAATGCCAAGGATTCTGGCAGCGTTGGTTTCTTCTCGCTGGAAATGTCGTCGGAACAATTATCCACACGTATGCTCTCCAGTGCCAGCGCCATTAATTCCGCCAAAATTATCCACGGTAAAATTTCGTCTGACGATTTCGCGCATCTGGTGCGCGTCAGCAATGAAATGTCGCAGCTTCCCTTTTTCATCGATGATACCCCCGCCCTTTCCATCTCCGGACTGCGTACCCGCGCGCGGCGCCTGAAGCGCTTGCATAACCTGAAGCTGCTGGTGGTTGACTATCTGCAGCTCGTACGCGGCAACACATCATTGTCGATGAACAACCGCGTGCAGGAAGTATCGGAAATCACACAAGGCCTGAAGGCCATTGCCAAAGAACTTGATATACCTGTCATTGCATTGTCACAACTTTCACGCGCCGTAGAACAACGCGATGACAAGCGCCCGCTTCTGTCGGACCTGCGCGAATCAGGTTCTATTGAGCAGGATGCCGACGTGGTGATGTTCATTTACCATGAGGAATATTATATGTCACGCCGCGAACCTCAGCCCGGCACCGACAAATATACCGAATGGCAAAATGATATGGAGAAAGTGCATAACGTCGCCGAAGTAATCGTAGCCAAGCACCGTAACGGCCCCATCGGAAACGTTAAACTGCGCTTCGATAGCAACCTCACCCAGTTCGACAATCTTGCAGAAGGTTATTCACCACACTGATGCAGCCCACACTTGCTGTTGACCTTAAAGCACTCTGTTCTAATTACCGCTTGCTACGCGCGCGGCACGAGCGTCAATCCTGCTCCGCTGTCGTAAAAGCCAATGCTTACGGCCTTGGTGTTGCCGAGGTCAGCAAGGCATTATGGAGGGAAGGCTGCCGCGAATTTTTTGTCGCCACCCTCGTAGAAGCCACCGAGCTGCGCACAATCCTGCCGCAAGCGACCATTGCTGTATTCAACGGTTTGCCCGCAGGCGAGGAAATTGCATTCATCGAGCATAAGCTCTACCCTGTACTCAACAACACAGGGCAGGCCGAGCGCTGGCTGAAAGCGTCTGACTCGGCGCCCGCCATCCTGCATATAGACACCGGCATGACGCGCCTTGGTTTCACCCAGCCGGAGCTGGCAACCTTTGTCGAAAAGCACGGCGATTTTGCTTCGAAGCGCGTAGCGCTGCTGATGAGCCATCTCGCCTGCGCCAATGAACCAGCGCATAACAAAAATGCCGAACAGCTGGAGCGCTTCAAAGACGCAAAGAAATTATTGCCCAAGGCACGTGGCAGCCTGTGCAATTCATCCGGCCTGTTTCTGAATGCTGATTTTCATTACGACCTCGCGCGCCCCGGCTGCGCACTGTACGGCATCAACCCGACAGAACACATAAATCCGATGCAGCATGTCGCCACCCTGTCTGCGCCATTGCTGCAGGTACGCACCTTAGATCGCAACGAAGCAATCGGGTACGAAGCTACCTACAATGCCAAACAAGGAAGTCGCATTGCCATCACGTCGCTGGGATATGCCGATGGGTGGATGCGCTGCCTGAGCAATAACAGCTACGCTTATATATGCGGGCAGCGTGCGCCAGTGGCAGGGCGTATTTCCATGGACATGGTCGCGCTGGATGTGAGTGTATTACCAGAGGCATCGCTGGCAGAAAACGCACGCGCGGAGTTCATCAATCTCCAGCAACCGGTAGATGTCATTGCCAAGGTCTGCAATACAATTGGCTACGAAATTTTTACTCGTTTGGGACGGCGCGTTGAAAGAAAATATTAAATATAAAACAATATGTTAATATTTTTCTCCACAGGTCATTAACCATTTTTTAATACAATCTTAACAATCCACACACAGCCTGTGTATTATACTGGCCTGCATATTTACATTTACCCTATTTCAGGAGTACTGCAATGCTGCCAGCAATTGATGACATTTCATACGGATTTGGTGCAACACTAGTATCCGCGATGGACGCCCGCGAGCTGTCACGCGTACAATTAAAAAACGCACTAAACACCATTGGCCAGCGTGAAAGCGTCGGTTTGCAGCAGGAAATGGAACGTAGCCGCGCAGCAGCAGCCAAACGCGTAGAAGAACTTGAGCAGGCAAAGAAAGATGCCGAGGCTCTCAAAACCATCACAGCAAAAGATATCCGCCGCTGGGAAGAAGATGACGCCAACGTCAGCCCCACAGCGCTCAACGCCATTATAGAAGTGCTTAACAGCCATAAAACCCTGACCACCGATGAAATCGACCAGCTGCGTGAACGTGCCGAACGTTTGAACGAGCTGGTGGAAAAAGGCCATAAGCCGCAAAAAGACAAATTCAGCTCTCTGCTGAAAGATTTGATGGACGACCGCGATATTGGCCGCCCGCAACTGGCAACGGCTCTTGTCGCCGCCGCATCACCGGATAAGCTGAATGAAGAACTGACAAGCGCACGCCAGCAAGCAGATGCCGCGTCACAACCGGTTGCAACCAAAAGCTACAGCATCACCCTGCGCCGCAATAGCACCTCGCAGGATTTGCAGATTATCAACCTCATCCCCGGAAGTATCACCGCCGAGCATATGCACCTTATTGAAGCAGGCGCACTGCCATCACCCGACCTCTACGACTTACTGAGAAAAGGCTTAGAAGAAACCAAGATGCTGGAAACGCACGAAGCAAAAGATTTCGACCGCAACTATGCAAAACTGCGTGAAACCGCTACCCACACAAATGTTGTCACTGTAACCGAAAGCGTTGCGACCACACCCATGCCGGATGAGGCAAATGATGTAGTGGTTATTCCAGTCAATGCTACCGACATTACTATGGACGTCGGCGCCACACCCACCACTCCCCCAAGTCTGGCGGCAAACCTTGGCCTTGCGCCCAGAAAACATACGGAACGCAAGACACCCGGAATAGATCTTACCGATCCGGTCACGCGATACACCGAAGCTTATATGCGTGTCTTTACCGATATGAATCTTGTGCCGCCACCTTCTGAAGACGGGAAGGAAAACAACGGCGCACGCACCGATCTTGCCGACCGTGCCTTTGGCATCAGCGGCAAAGCCACCATGGCTCCCGACCCGGTGCGTACGCTGCACCCAAAACTGGTGCGCATGCTGCGCCCGCTGACCTTTGATAAAGTCAGTGACGAGGTGCTGGATAATATAGGCTCCACCCGTATCAGGGAAAATCTTGTACGCCTCAACGAGGCCATTGATGGGCTGCGCGATCATGTATTCAACCATTCACGCGCAGGCATCGACACAAAATTTGCCCTCGGTGAAGCCAAGCGCTGGCTGCTGCAGCATGGCGTCCGCAGCGACGGGGAGATAAGGTCGCTGAATAACGGCGATTCGCTGGATGAAATGGTTACGCCGCATGAACTAAAGAAAAATATGGATGTACCAGAGCAAATGAAGCGTTTTGCCACCCGCCTGCAGGCACAATATCCGAAGGTAGCAGAGGAAGGCACACAAACCCCCATGGAGCTTGTCAGCTTCGGCCGCGAGGCAACGAGGCTACAGGATTACTATAGGGGCCTGTACCAACGTTTTAATTCGCAACTTGAACAATTGCAGGCTGATCGCACCATCGGCAGGTTTGCTGGCAGCACGAGTTAAGCGGCTTACCATTTGAGCTTACGAGACCATTTACATTTAATCGCGGGTAGCGTAAAACTGGGCGCATGAATTTTTTTGCCCCTATCGGACGTGTGTTTTTACGCTTCCTTGCGGCTGTTGGCCGCGTGGTTTTGTTCGTATGGGCATGTTTCAACGGCTTTTTCCGCCCGCCTTTTTACACCAAGCAGCTGCTTCGCCAGCTGATTGAAATCGGCTATTACTCGCTGCCGGTCGTAGGCCTTACCGCCCTGTTCACCGGAGCGGTTCTGGCGCTGCAAAGCTATTCCGGTTTTTCACGTTTTAATGCCGAAAGCTCGATTGCCATTGTGGTCGTGCTTTCCATCACCCGCGAACTTGGCCCCGTCATGGCAGGCCTGATGGTGGCCGGACGCATCGGCGCGTCCTACGCCGCCGAAATAGGCACCATGCGCGTCACCGAGCAAATCGACGCGCTGACCACCCTGTCCACCGACCCGCATAAATATCTTGTATTGCCGCGCCTGCTGGCTGGCCTGTTGATGCTGCCTTGCCTCGTGCTGATTGCCGACATTATCGGCGTATTCGGCGGCTATCTTGTTTCCATCCATGTGCTGGATTTTGCACCCGGACCATATCTTAAAAGCACGTTCGATTTTCTGGAGACCAAAGACGTCGTCTCCGGCCTTATCAAGGCTTCGGCTTTCGGCTTTATCATCACACTGATGGGCTGCTACCACGGCTTCCACTCGCGCGGCGGCGCGCAGGGCGTAGGTGCGGCCACCACCCATGCGGTTGTTTCCGCCTCGATACTCATATTGCTTGCCAACTATTTCCTCACTGCCGTGCTGTTTGCCAAATGACCGCGAAAATTGAACTTAACGGTGTTTATAAAGCGTTCGGCCCCAAGAAGGTGCTGGAGGGCATCGACCTGTCGGTGCAAAAAGGCGAATCGCTGGTGGTTATCGGCGGCTCCGGCTCCGGCAAATCGGTGCTGATTAAAAGTGTGCTGGGCATTGTCACGCCCGACAGAGGCAGCATCAAGGTGGATGGCGAGGAAGTGACTGGCCTGTCCTTCCGCCAGCGCCAGCCCATCATCCGCAAATTCGGCATGTTGTTTCAGGGCGGTGCGCTGTTCGACAGTTTACCCGTGTGGGAGAACATCACCTTTGCGCTGTTGCAAAACAAACTCGTCACCCGCACGCAGGCCAGGGAACTGGCGGTGGAAAAACTCAAATCCGTTGGCCTTGGGCCGGACGTCGCCAAACTGTCACCATCAGAACTTTCCGGCGGTATGCAGAAACGCGTAGCACTTGCGCGTGCCATTGCCGCCAATCCTGAAATCATTTTTTTTGATGAACCGACCACCGGCCTTGACCCCATCATGGCCGACGTCATCAACGATCTGATTGTCAAATGCTCGAAAGAGCTGGGCGCTACGACCGTTACCATCACGCACGACATGAGCAGCGTGCGCAAAATCGCCAGTCGCGTAGCGATGATTTATAAGGGCAAGCTCATCTGGCAGGGCGACGCCAAGGCCATCGATAATAGCGGAAGCCCGCATGTTGACCAGTTTGTGCATGGCCGCGCCGAAGGCCCGATTACGGCGGGCGTGTAGTGATTAGCGTATTCTAATCTTTCTTTCGCCACCCCATGCGGATGAGTTCTGACAAGATACCCTTATTGGGTCCGCCTTTATAATTTGGAGCATGGATTTTTGAAGCAGCTTTATAATCTTCCTGCAATTCCTCTAAAATGGGCTGTAAATCTTCTGACAATTTAGTATCGGCCATTCTAAATACTCCTATAAATATGCTGGCATTTTCGCTGGACTGAGCTGAATGCGAAGCCATGTGAGAACCGCACTGGAGTGTAGCAACGCTACATGAAGCGCGGAAGCGCAGCATGGCAAGTAAGTCAGCCAGCCCAGTAGAAAATTACGCTAAAGCGCCGTGGCAGTGTTTGAATTTTTTCCCCGACCCACACGGACACGGATCATTGCGACCGGTCTTCTGACCAGCACTGACAGGCCCTTGCGGTTTTTCTTCACCTGTGGCCAGTGCCGGATCCTGGCGAGTCTCAAACATTTTTTTAGGCGCGCCCGACTGCGGAAACATCGGCGGTGTTTCAATGTGGATTTCAAGATGCGACAGGCGGCTTATCACCAGTTCACGCAGCTGTGAAAGCAATTGTTCAAACAGCGTGAAGGCTTCATGCTTATATTCATTGAGCGGGTCGCGTTGGCCATAGCCGCGCAGGTGGATGCCTTGGCGCAGGTAATCAAGCGCCAGCAAATGCTCTTTCCACAACTGGTCAAGCGTTTGCAACAGGATACGCTTTTCCGCCATGCGCATCAGCGGCTCGCCATACTGCTCTACCTTAGCGTTAAAATGCTCCGTAGTAGTGCCATTGATACGCTTGATGAGTTCCTCGTCGGCAATGCCTTCTTCCTTTGCCCAGTCCTCAACAGCCAAGTGCAGGCCATATACGCGGAAGAGTTCTTTCTGCAAATCTTCCGTTTGCCATGCGTCAGCATAAGAGTGCGGCGGAATATAAAGTGTGACCATATCGTGGTTGATTTCCTCGCGCATGGACACAATCGTTTCCGCCACTTCTTCTGCTTCCATCAGCTCGATACGCTGCTCGTAAATCACCTTGCGCTGGTCGTTCATCACGTCGTCGAACTTGAGCAAATTTTTGCGGATTTCGTAGTTGCGCGCTTCCACCTTCTGCTGGGCGCGTTCAATCGCCTTGGTCATCCACGGGTGGAAAATCGCCTCGTCTTCCTTCATGCCCAGTTTCTGCAGCAGGCCGTCAATGCGCTCGGACCCAAAAATACGCATCAAATCGTCTTCCAGTGACAGGAAGAATTTCGACGCGCCCGGGTCACCCTGACGTCCGGAGCGGCCGCGCAACTGGTTGTCGATTCGGCGTGATTCGTGGCGTTCTGTGCCGATGACGAACAAGCCGCCGCTGGTAATCACATCCTGCTTGGCCTGCGCCACTTCCTCACGGATTTTATTTTCTTTTGCGATGCGCTCCATACCCGGCGGCATGTCGCCGATTTCCTTGAGGATACGCATTTCCGCATTGCCGCCGAGCATGATGTCAGTACCGCGGCCTGCCATGTTGGTAGCAATAGTCACCGAACCGGGGCGGCCTGCCTGTGCAATAATATAAGCTTCCTGCTCATGGTAACGCGCATTCAGCACCTGATGCTGGATGTTCTCTTTCTTAAGCAATGCGGAAAGATATTCGGATTTTTCAATCGACACCGTGCCGACCAGAACCGGCTGCTGACGATCATAGGCTTTTTTGATTTCGCGGATAACGGCGCGGTATTTCTCGTTGGCGGTGCGGTAGATTTCGTCCTGATGATCAGTACGCATCACCTGCACGTTGGTAGGAATATCGATCACTTCCAGCTTATAGATATCGTGGAATTCGCCTGCTTCCGTCATGGCAGTACCCGTCATGCCCGCGAGTTTCGGGTACATACGGAAATAATTCTGGAAGGTGATGGAGGCCAGCGTCTGGTTTTCATTCTGGATGCGGGCGTGTTCCTTCGCTTCCAGCGCCTGATGCAGCCCGTCGGAATAACGGCGGCCTTCCATCATGCGGCCGGTGAATTCATCAATGATGATCACTTTATTGTCTTTGACAATATAGTCCACGTCTTTAGTGAACAGCGTGTGGGCGCGCAGCGCCTGATTGACATGATGCACCAACGAAACATTCTCGATGTCATAGAGAGATGTGTGTTCAGAAGTCATCATGCCGGCAGCACGCAGTAATTCTTCCACATGATGCACGCCTCTTTCTGTCAGCGAGACGGAACGATGCTTTTCTTCTTTTTCATAATCCTCTGCAACCAGCTTTCCCATCAGGCGGTCCACCTGATTATACAGCTCGGAATTATCCTCGGTAGGACCAGAAATGATCAGCGGTGTGCGAGCTTCGTCAATAAGGATAGAATCCACTTCATCGACAATCGCGTAATTGAACGGACGGTGTACCATTGAATCGCGCACGAATTTCATGTTGTCGCGCAGGTAATCAAAGCCCAATTCGTTATTCGTGGCATAGGTGATATCGCAGTTATAAGCTGCTTTACGTTCCTGATCGTCCATACCATGCACGATGCAGCCAACCGACAGGCCAAGGAACTGGTGCAGCTTGCCCATCCATTCAGAGTCGCGCTTGGCGAGGTAGTCGTTAACCGTCACCACATGCACGCCCTTACCGGACAATGCGTTCAGGTACGCCGCTAGCGTACAGACCAGCGTTTTACCTTCACCGGTCTTCATTTCCGAGATCATGCCTTTATGCAGCACCATACCGCCAACCAGCTGTACGTCGAAATGGCGCATATTGAGTACGCGCTTGCCCGCTTCACGCACCGTGGCAAATGCCTCAATCAGCAGTGAGTCGAGTGATTCACCGCCATTCAGCCTTTCACGCAACCACGTTGTACGGCCTGCCAGCTCTGCATCGGAGAGGCGTTGCAGTTGCGGCTCTAACGCATTGATCTGTTCCACTTTTCCATGCAATGTACGGACAAAGCGGTCGTTGGCAGAGCCAAAGATTTTTTTGGCAAGCATTCCTAACATTCTAGGCGTGGTCTTTCTAAAAGTGATCGAATATGGCGGTCAAATATGCCCGCAGCCCATAACGGAACAGGCACCCGAGAGATAAGGCTTTATCCCCTGTAAGTCAATGGCAGCACTTGCCAATGTTCAAAGAATATGCCATAAGGCAGAATTACAGCAATTTCAAGCAACATTAGCCAGCAAAAAAGGATACACATCATGAGATTAGCTCGCCGCACCCAGCTGCTTGCCGCCACCGCGCTCATCAGCCTGCCACTTGCCACCAGCGCCTTCGCTGAAACTCCGGCGCAAACTCCAACCGCAGAAACAGCAGCTGCAGCCGCTCCTTCTGCTGCTGGCGCTGCCGCTACCAAGCCAATTGAAGAGCTTGCCAAAGACTACACCATCATCAAAATCGGCGCCGATGAAATCAGGAATTCCGAAGTAGTGGAAATCTGGAAGGGCCTGTTTCCGGGTGGCGCTGCGCCTGATTTCAACAATTTCGATGAAAACATCCGCCAGAACGTGCTGCGCGGCATGGTTTCCGAAAAACTGATTTTCCAGGAAGCCCAGAAGGGCGGCTTCGACAAAAACGAAGAAGTGAAGAAACGCCTAGCTATGCTGGAAAAGCAGGTCATCATGCAGGCTTTCATGGACCAGAAAGCAAAAGAACTGGTAACCGATGACCAGCTCAAGGCCGCTTATAACGAAAAACTCAATGCCGCCAAGGGTCAGGAAGAAGTAAACGCCCGCCACATTCTGGTTGCGACCGAGGAAGAAGCCAAGAAAATCGCTGAAGAAGCCAAAAAGAACGCTGATTTTGCGAAGCTGGCCAAAGAAAAATCCACCGACAAGGGTTCAGGTACTAATGGCGGCGAACTCGGCTGGTTCACCAAAGACAAGATGGTGCCTGAATTTGCCGAAGCCGCCTTCAAACTGCAAAAAGGCGAAATTTCCGGCCCTGTGAAGTCGCCGTTTGGCTACCACGTCATCAAAATTGAAGACCGCCGCGCGGTAAAAATCGGCAGCTTTGACGAGTTGAAGGAAAGCCTGAAAGGCGATGTAGCCAACAAGATGATCCAGAACTATCTGGAAGGCATGCTCAAGGCCGCCAACATCAAATATTTCAGCGCTGATGGTAAGGAAAAGCCCTTTTCCACCTCGCTGACCCCGCCGACTGACGGCGCGGTGGCTAACTAATCACTGAAAGTAAAAAACCGCCCGCTTGCGTTAATGCGTAGGCGGGCGATTTTTTTATCCGCCATGCAGGTTTCACCTTTTGCCCCCACATCTTACCCCGAGTTACCGCCCATCGATGGCGTGCGGCTTGCCACAAGCTCCTGCGGCATACGCTACAAGGAACGCACCGACCTGCTGGTGGTAGAGCTATGCGAAGGTACGCAAGCGGCAGGCGTTTTTACCCGCTCCCTGACCGCATCCGCCCCCGTACTTGCGGGCCGCAAAGCCCTTAAAGACGGCAGCGCCCGCGTGCTGGTAATCAATTCCGGAAATTCCAATGCCTTTACCGGAAAATCCGGTGTGCATGCAGTCGAACAGGTATGTGCATCCGCCTGTGATGTATTTAAATGCAAGCCGTCACAATTCTACATGGCCTCCACAGGCGTGATTGGCGAAAAACTGCCATATGAAAAAATCACCGGCGCATTGCCGCAACTTGTTCCTGCGCTTTCCGAAAAGTCATGGGGCAACGCCGCGCACGCCATCATGACCACCGACACCTACCCGAAAATGGCCACGCGCAAAGTCATGCTCGGCGGCAAACAGGTCACCATAAACGGCATCGCCAAAGGCTCGGGCATGATAGCGCCCGACATGGCAACAATGCTAGCGTTTGTGTTCACCGACGCCGCCATCCCCTCGCCCGTGCTGCAATCACTGCTCACAAAGGCTAATGATAAAAGTTTCAACTGCGTCACCGTCGATGGCGACACTTCCACCAGCGACACACTGCTGCTGTTCGCCACCGGCAAAGCAGGCAATGCCGCCATTAAAAATGCTTCCGACCCCTCGCTATCGGGGTTCGCCGAAGCGCTGGAAAGCTTGCTGAAGGAACTCGCCTTGCATGTGGTAAAAGACGGCGAAGGCGCAGAAAAACTGGTGACCATCACCGTCACGGGCGCTGCGTCTGATAATGCCGCCAAGCGCATTGCCATGAGCATTGCCAATTCACCGCTGGTAAAAACCGCACTCGCCGCGTCTGACGCCAACTGGGGGCGCATCGTCATGGCCGTGGGCAAAGCGGGCGAACAGGCCGACCGCGACAAACTCACCATCAAAATCGGCGGCGTAGTGGTGGCAAAAAACGGCGAAGCCGACCCCAGCTACCGCGAAGAACAAATCACCGGCCACATGAAGGGCCGCGAGATTTTGATTGAAACCGATGTCGGCATTGGCAGCGGCAAGGCCACCGTATGGACCTGTGATCTCACCCACCGCTATATCGACATCAACGGCAGCTATCGCACATGATTTATTGTTTCCTGCTTCGGTCTGCTGACCTCCGCAATGAAACAGGGCTCAGGGCTGGGCAGCCTACTGGCTGCATCTTACGGGGAGCGTTATGACAATATTGCTGGTTGTTGCCGTTGCGCTGGTAAATAGCAAAAATGAAGTGCTGCTGGCGCAAAGGCCGGAAGGCAAGCGGCTTGCCGGAAAGTGGGAATTCCCCGGCGGCAAGGTGGAAAACGACGAAACGCCGGAAGCTGCCATGGCGCGTGAAATCAAGGAAGAGCTGGATATCGACGTGGCCGTGAACGACCTCGAGCCGTTCTGGTTTTTATCACATGATTACGTGAAAGATTACGGCTTCCATCTTCTGATGCCAGTGTATCTCTGCCGCACATGGAAGGACACGCCGCGCGCCGTGGAACATGCCGCCATCACATGGAAACATCCGTCAAAAATGCACGAGCTGGACATGATAGAAGCCGACGCCGAGCTGATAACCCGTCTTGCAAGCAGCTTACGCGCCGCCACCTAATACGTCTTTCAGGTTTACTTTCCCGCTGCCGCGCTTTGCCGGTTGCTGCTGCGACGGGTGCGGCTTCCACGCTGTCATGGTCACCAGCTCGAATGTGGCAGGAATGCGCCCCTCGTCATCCGAGAATTCACGCAGGTAAATATCTGCCGCCAGCATCATCACCGCACAGGGCGTAAAGCCTTTACTGCTTTGTGCCAGCGCATTGGCCTCGCCCATATTACGTAAATCATGCATCAGCTTCAGCGGGTGCGCGTAAGACACGTTCAGCAATTCGCTATCCACCACCGGCAGCGCAAATCCTGCGCGTTGCAGCAGGCTTCCGGCATCGCGCACATCCACAAAGGGAGATATGCGCGGGCTAACGCCGCCGCTTATTTCCATCTCGGCCTTTTCCAAGCAATGGCGGAGTTCCTTCAGCGTCTGGCCGCCCGGCAGCATGGCCAAAAAAAGGCCGTCAGGTTTAAGCGCGCGCTGTGCTTGCACCAGCGCACCCGGTAAATCATTGGCCCAGTGCAGCGCCCCGACGCTTAAGGCAGCATCAAAACTATTATCGGCAAAGGGCAGGTATTCCTCATCGGCCACCACGCGCATGCCGGATGCTTTGGCCAGCATGGCCTGCGACAATTCGGCCTGCACGACATGCTCAATACCTGCCCTGCCCTTCACATATTCGGCCAAAATACCGTGATGCGCCCCAAGGTCGAGTACGAATGGAAATGTGTGCATCATATCGAGCAAGCGGTCGGCCAGACGCTCGGCCATTTCGCGCAGCAGAAAATCCGGTGCATCGCTTGCCTTTACGGCGCGCATTCTGTGAGTTCGCACGCGGTTACGGTCAAATATCTGTGGTACTTCATTCATGAGTGGCAGCTTATAACGGTTTTATTTTTGCCGCCATCCTTCTATGATGGGGTCATGCTTACCAAGATATTAGATATTGTTTTTCCGCCGCAATGCTTAAGCTGCGACAGCATGGTTACGGCGCAAGGCACGATGTGCCAGACCTGCTGGCAGCAGGTGCATTTCATTACACCGCCATTCTGCCGCTGTTGCGGCCTGCCTTTTGATTTTGCCATGGGCGAGGACGCGCTGTGCGCCGAATGCATACAGCAGCTGCCCACCTTCGCGCAAGGCCGCGCCGCGCTGCGCTATAACGAACACAGCAAGGGGCTGGTGCTGAAACTTAAATATGCCGACCAGACGCAGCTTGCCGCCACTTACGGCCCATGGCTGGCGCGTGCAGGCGCGGAGCTGGTGGCCATGTCGGATGTGATTATTCCCGTGCCGCTGCATTATTGGCGCTTTGTTGGCAGGCGTTATAACCAGTCAGCGCTTCTGGCTTACGCGCTGCATAAGCAATGCGCATTGCCCGTAATTCCCGATGCACTCATCCGCCTGCGCCACACCGCACCGCAAACGGGGCTTTCGCGACGGGCGCGCTACGACAATGTCAAAGGGGCTTTCCGCACCAACCCGCGCCACAGCGAGGAGCTCAAAGGAAAAATCATTTTACTGATAGATGATGTAATGACCACATCCGCCACCGCCAGCCAGTGCAGCAAGGCACTGCTTGCCGCAGGTGCTATGCAGGTAAATGTGTTGACGCTGGCGCGCGCAACAGCCTAGGCTTTAGTTATTCAAATAATAATCCAGCGTGGTTACAACGCGCACGCGCTTGTTGATGTCCGAGGTTTTACCGCAAGCGCCGTCATCAGCGCCTTCTGCCGCGCGGTCACGGTCCACCACTGAAAACACACCCTGATTCGCCTGACGTATTTCACCCACCTTGCTGCCGGAGCTGACAGCAAACTGTTCAGCAACCTGCCGCGCATTTTTGGTGGCTTCGGCCAGCATATCCGGCTTTATTTCATTGAGTTTGGTGAATGAATAGATAGGGCCGAGGATGCAGCCTTCCTGCTCAAGCGCAATGCCCTGGCTTACCAGCGCGCTGGTTTTCTGGCTGGCGCGTTGAATGGCAGTTACATCATTACTGCGAGCGATGATGGTGGATTTGATATTGTATTTCGGCTGGCCCACGTTGGTGTTGCCATATTCTACCGCTTCGCGGTTAAATACGGACAGGCCGGAATTGGTGATGTCTTCGGGCTTGATGTCGCTTGCTTGCAAAAAGGTTTTTACCGCCGCCTGCTGCTGCTCCACCTGCTGCTGCAACACAGGCAGGTCGTTACCTGCCACGCTGAAGCGCAGCGGCCACACGGCAAGGTCTGTCTGCACATCGCGCTCGACTAATCCTTTTACGGTTACATAACGGTCCATGTTTTTATATTTGAGTACAAACGTACCCAGCACAAAGCTGCTGGCCACAAGCCCGACTGCTATAAATAACCCTGCGCCTGCCGTGCCGCCTGAACCATTTTTCATTTTATATTCTCCTAAATATTGAAATCAGATATTAAAATATTTGGCCTGCGGATGATGCACCACAATAGCAGACGTCGATTGTTCAGGATGCAGCTGAAATTCTTCCGATAGCTCCACGCCGATGCGCTCTGCGCCCAGCAGTTGCAGTAGCAATTTCTGGTCTTCCAAACGCGGGCAAGCGGGATAACCAAAGCTGTAGCGCGAACCGCGGTAGCCTTGCTTGAGCAGCTTTTTCATTTCGCGGTCATCTTCATGGCCGAAGCCCAGCTCGGAGCGGATACGTTTATGGATATATTCTGCCATGCCTTCGGCGATTTCAACGCCCAGTCCATGCAAATACAGATAATCCTGATAGCGGTTATTGGCAAACCACTCCCGCGCCACATCAGCTACTTTTTGTCCGGCGGTCACCACCTGCAACCCGATGACGTCGCGCTCACCGGAATCAATATCGCGGAAGAAATCCGCCACGCAGATGCCGCCGTCCTTGTCCTGACGCGGCAGGCGGTAGCGGCCTACTTCCTTGTTGCCACTTTCATCAAACAGCACAATATCGTTGCCCTGCGCCGCACATTTGAAATAGCCGTACGCCGCCTTGGGCTGCAGAATATTCTCGCGCTCGCACTCTTCAAGCAGGCGTTTTAAAATCGGTTTTACCTCGGCATCCACCCATTTCCAATATTCATCTAGCGACTTGCCCGCCTTCTTGAAACCCCAGTGGAACGTGTAGAGCATCTGTTCGTTGAGATAAGGAATCAGGGCCTTCACCGGCACGTTATCAATGATTTTTGCACCCCAGAACGGCGGCGTTGGCACGTCCACCTGCTTGGCGAGTTCGGCGCGTTTGAGCTTGATGGCTTCGACTTCGATGGGGCGCAATTCCTTGGCTGCCTGCTCAGCGCCCATCACGTCATTCTGCGACCAGCGCTGCTTGGCCTTGGCATTGCTCGGGCGGTTATGTTTGCGTTTCTTGACCTCGGTAAGGTAGTCGTCAAATTTTCCGTCGGCGAGCTTGTTCATCAAATCCAGCCCGTCGAACGCATCTTGCGCGTAGGCCACACGGCCGCTACCATACGCCGCTACACAATCTTCCTCCACGTAGGCGCGTGTGAGCGCAGCCCCTCCAAGCAATACCGGCAGTTCGTAACCAAGCACGGTGAGTTCTTCCAAATTTTCGCGCATTACCACGGTAGATTTCACCAGCAGGCCGGACAACCCCAGCGCATCGGGTTTATATTCCTTAATCGCTTCGATAATGCTGTTGATAGGCTGCTTGATACCAAGATTGACAACCTTGTAGCCGTTATTGGTAAGAATGATATCCACCAGATTTTTTCCGATGTCATGCACATCGCCTTTTACTGTCGCCAGCACGATAGTACCCTTTTGCTGGCCTTCAATTTTTTCCATGAATTGCTCAAGATAGGCGACTGCTTTCTTCATCGTCTCTGCCGATTGCAGCACGAAGGGAAGCTGCATCTTGCCCGCGCCAAACAGCTCGCCAACTACCTTCATACCTTCAAGCAAGATGTTGTTGATGATATGAATCGGCTGGTGTGTTTTCAGCGCGACGGCTAAGTCTTCTTCCAGTCCTTTTTTATCGCCGTCAATAATGCGGTCTTTGAGTACGCCTTCGATGGTGTCGGCACGCTGCTTCTTTACCGCCGCTATTCCTTTGCGCCCTTCGAATAACGCAATGTAATATTGCAGCGGATCATACGGGTCATCCGGCGTACCTGCAGGCTTTGGGAGGATATTGTTTTTATCGTCAGTCATGGGCGTTAGCTATATCGCAAGAAGCTGTAATTTTGCATCGAAATTTTGCGCTTTTAGTGCTATTTCACCTGTTTCAGGCAGGCTTCGATTTAAACAGCAGCCTAAATTTGCCGCGCACCCATATACAATGTTGTAATATAACAATATTATAAATTAATAGTTGTTAATAACCGCATTGACTTAGACTAACCAGTATGAGATTATTCTGGCCAAGGTACTTTTTTGTGGGATCTGGGATTTCACAGTGAAGTTTCAGGCCACCTCATGATTGAGCGCCTTGTTCGGAGAAACGCCATGCGCGTTTACCTCATCCTCGAAGTGGACAGCATTTCGCTGGACACCGCCCAAACCGAAGCCGTGCGAGCTTATGCCGCACAAGCTTTCGAGGCCGGCGTGAAGGTCGTCAAACCGGCCAACATGCAAGAGGAAGAGTGGAAGGAGGAAGACCGCGCCAGGCCCAGCCCCTACGCCCCGCGATGGGACGAAGAGCTGCAGGCATGGATCGACCCGTTCGGCAATTGGCTGGTCAACTACGGTTGATGCACAAACAGCCAGTGAGCAGTAAGCAGTAAAAGATGAACCCCGGGCAAGCGCCAGGGGTTTTCTTTTTTTATGCAAGTTTTTAAAAAATTATTCTTTAGGGTAATTCTTCTCGCACCATTCGCGCCAGCCACCCGCCATGGAAAATACGTTGGTATAACCCATCTTTTGCAAGCTATCCGCCGACAACGCCGAGCGGTAACCGCCACCGCAATACAGCACGAGTTTTGTACCTTTGTCGGGAATAGCATTCTCGATATCACGCTCGATGATGCCACGGGCCATATGCACCGCTCCTTTGATCCGCGACGCCTGCCATTCACGGTCTTCACGCGCATCTATCAGCGTGAAGGTATGGCGCTTTTCGAGTAAAGCCAGTACATCATCCGCACTAATTTCGCGGATACGCGGCATCACCTCTTCCACCAGTTTTAAAAATGCGGCAGCGTGTTTCATAAAATAACTATTTTTTATTGCTAAGCTTTTTAAGCAACTTGCTTACAGCGTCGTCATTAATACGCAATATGCCTTTCAATTGATTATAAACTATCAGCATACATTTATCGATTTTCACCAACATATGCTTAAGCAAGCTCTCATTTGGCCGCGCCTGATAATTAGTCGCTCGCTTCAAGGGTTTTTCTTCTTCTGTAAAATAATACAGGGCAATCGATTTGCGCGTCCATCCGTCCGGACATATAATCGGGTCAGGATGCCCGTGGAAAGAATCTCTGTCGGTATTAAAAATAACGCAGCGGTTTATGACAGGCAGCACTTTTTCAAAACATTCGCTCATATCCCGACGCCACAGCTCTAAATGCCCCCCATATTCTTCGCGCCAGTCTTTGTTCAAATATACAAGCACGTTTACTCTCCGGCGCCAATTACGGTGGTGAGGATGAGCAGTAAAGTCCGCATGTATATTCAAAAAACCACCCTTAGGAATCTGATGAAGTCCGCCACCTTCAAGACCTGGGTCTGCTATCAAATTCTTAATACCCGTGATATTCTCAAGCATAGAAACAAACTCGGGTGAATTTAGGTATTGAATAACCATTTTAAGCGCCCCGGGAATGTTCTCAATTTTAGTCATCCCATATTTTTTTTCATTGTAATGCAGATAATTTAGCCAATGCTCGCCATCCAGTTTTGGAAAATCGCCATAGCATTCTTCAATTGTTTTTGTATTTAAAAAATTATCGATAACCACATGGGGAAATTCTGTGGCATTGCAGAATTTTTGTTTGCTGCTTTCATTCCTGAACAATGCAACACTGCTGTCACTTAGGATATTTTGCATGACAAAATCCTTCATTAAATAAGTTAGGCTACCTGCGCTTCCGGGCTGCGACGGTCATAAATCAGATCTTCGGCTGCGGCCACTTCATGCGCAGGAATTTTATGAAGCGGCGCAATTTTCGAGATATGGATGATTGCGCCCGTCATGCCGCGTTTGCTGGCATGGTCAAGATATACCGAGTTCAGCACGTGACGCGCCGGCGGATTAAGCCCGAAGGAAATATTGGAAAGCCCAAGGATAATCTGGATATCCGGCAGCTCCTTGTGAATGCGCTCGATAGCTTCCAGCGTCCACAAACCAAGCTTGCGGTCGTCCTCGTTACCCGTGCAGATGGTGAAGGTCAGCGGATCAATCATCAGGTCTGACGGCGGCAAGCCGTAACCCTCGCAGCAGAATTTATGCAGGCGGTGGGCAATCGAAACCTTGCGTTCTACATCCTTGGCCATGCCTTGTTCGTCAATAGTCAGCGCGATTACTGCCGCGCCGTATTTTTTGGCAAGCTGCATACGTTTGTGCGCCGGCTCTTCCCCGTCTTCAAAATTGATGGAGTTGATAATCGCCTTGCCGCCATAGAGCTTAAGTGCTGCTTCAAGAACAATCAACTCAGTGGAGTCAATCACCAGCGGCGCCGTAACTGAACCACGAAGGCGCGAAACCATTTCGCTCATGTCGCGCACTTCGTCGCGGCCGACAAAGGCTGTGCAAATATCCAGCGTGTGCGAGCCTTCGCGTATCTGTTCCTTGGCCATATCCACGCAAGCGTCCCAGTCTTCATTGTCCTGCGCTTCGCGGAATTTCTTGGAACCGTTGGCATTGCAGCGCTCGCCGATGGCAAGGATAGCGTTATCCTGACGCAGTTCCACCTGCTGAAACAACGACGCTACCGCTGGCACCCAGTGATGTGTACGTGCAGCAGGAGCGGGCCGGCGTTTACTCACATTTTTATTGTTAAGATTGGCCTGCCGCTCGAGCATGGCATTAAGTGAAGCGATATGGTTTTCATTCGTACCACAACAGCCACCGATAATGTTGATGCCGTCCTCTTTCAGAAAACGCTCCATCCAGCGCGCCATTTCATCTGGCGACAACGGAAAATGCACTTTGCCCTGATGCATTTCAGGCAATCCGGCGTTAGGCAGCACGGAAAGCCCGCGCGGCCAGTTTTTGGAAAGCCAGTGTATGTGGTCTGCCATTTCCTGCGGGCCGGTGGCGCAGTTTAGCCCCATGACATCCGCACCCAGTGATTCCACAACCGTGGCGGCTGCCGCAATATCGCTGCCCACCAGCAAAGTACCCGTAGTTTCCACTGTCACTTGCACCATAAGTGGCATGGTAATGTTTTTTTGTTTCATGGCCAGCTTAGCACCGTTTACAGCAGCTTTTATCTGCAGCGGATCCTGCGCCGTTTCAATCAGGAAAACATCGGCGCGGCCTTCGATGAGACCTTCTGCCTGCTGCATAAATGCTGCTTCCAGTGCATCGTAATGAATATGGCCGAGGCTGGGCAGCTTGGTACCCGGGCCGATAGCGCCGATAACAAAACGCTGGCGTCCGTCATGCGCAAATTCGGCAATCGCTTCATGCGCCAACTCACAGGCGCGGCGGTTGATTTCCAGTGTTTTATCCTCAAGGCCGAATTCAGCCAGCGTCAGCGTAGAGCCGCCAAACGTGTTGGTTTCCACGGCGTCACTGCCAGCGGCAAAATATTTCATATGCACATCACGGATAAAATCCGGGCGCGACAGGTTCAGGATTTCCGAGCAGTTTTCCTGCCCCCAGTAATCTTTTTCCACCTGCAGGTCAGCGCCTTGTATCTGCGTACCCATGGCGCCGTCCATGAGCAGCACCTGCGAATCGATAAATTCTAGAAATTTACTCATAACCTATTGAAATATATAAATCATAAATCGAAGATTGGCAGTATAGCCGCAGACACACGCTGTGGCCAAGGTTTTTATGGATTTTTGCGGATTTTTTTAGCGCGAGCGGGCAGTCTTTTTCTCAACTGCCACCGGCTTCCAGTATTTATCACCCTGCGCGTGCATATCTTTGGACATCGCCTCGGCAATTGCGTCCGCAGGCAACTCTATGCCGAATCTTTTGGCATCCTGTGTAAAGTTGCGAAGCCAGTCGGACATCACCATGCCTTCGCCAGGAATGTTAATCAGCGCAATCGTGCCATCTGCCTGTATCGCACGGGCATCGCCGCCATGCTTGAGCGTAAATTCCTGCGGCGTAATACCTTCCGGCATTTTCAGGAAAAGCGGATAGCGACGGCAGAACAAATCTTCGCCGCTGACACCCATGTTTGAATCATAGGCGCGCACCACAATCGAAAAACCCTCATTACAAGGTATTTCTGCAATGACCGGATAATCATTAAGGTCAGGCTGTTTTTTTCTTTTAAGCAAACTATCCAGAAATCCCATCTCTTACTCCCGTATCATGTGTATTTTATGCTTTATGGCTATCCAACATCTTTCAAATAGGCGTAAAGTCAACCTTGCTAACGCTGGCTGGAAGATGCTGCTTTTGTTTTCAATACGTTAGCCTCTGGACAATCGCGCGCAAGCCTCTATACTGCGGTTATGGCAAAGCCCACATCCAATTTCATCTGCCAGTCCTGCGGTGCTGTCCACCCTAAATGGTCAGGCAAGTGCGACGCCTGCAACAGCTGGAACAGCATCGCGGAAGAAGCCATCGAAGCCACCCCCAAGGGACTTAGCTCAGGCAAAGGCAAAAAAATCGAATTTGTAGCACTGGAAGCAGACGCGCAGGAAGCCGCAAGGAATTCATCCGGCATCGGCGAACTCGACCGCGTACTCGGCGGCGGACTGGTGGCCGGTAGCGCCGTACTGATTGGCGGCGATCCGGGTATCGGCAAATCCACGCTGCTTCTGCAAATGGTTGCCACCATCGCCGGTAAAGGTATGAGCTGCGCTTATGTTTCCGGCGAGGAATCCGTGGCGCAGGTGAGTTTGCGCGCCAAGCGCTTAGGCCTTGCCAGCAAGCATGTGCAGCTTGCAGCGGCCACCTCAGTGCGCGACATCATCGCTACACTGGACACACCCAATCCGGCCGATGTCGTTATCATCGATTCCGTGCAGACCATGTATCTCGACAATCTCGACGCCGCGCCCGGCACGGTAAGTCAGGTGCGCGCCGCCAGCCACGAACTGATAAAACTGGCCAAGAAGCGCGGCATCACCCTGTTCCTCGTCGGCCATGTCACCAAGGACGGGCAGATAGCCGGACCGCGCGTGCTGGAGCATATGGTTGACACCGTATTGTATTTCGAAGGCGAGCGCGGCCACCAGTTCCGCATCCTGCGCGCAGTCAAAAACCGTTTCGGCGGCACCGATGAAATCGGCGTATTTGAAATGGGAGATGGCGGGCTGAAGGAAGTGCCAAACCCGTCCGCGCTCTTCCTTTCCACCCATGAACATCCGGTCAGCGGCGCTTGTGTTTTTGCTGGCATGGAAGGTACGCGACCGCTGCTGGTGGAAGTGCATGCACTGGTAGCACCGTCCTACATGAGTTCCCCGCGCCGCGCCGTCGTCGGCTGGGATACAGGCAGGCTTGCCATGGTGCTGGCCGTGCTGGAAACGCGCTGCGGTATCCGTTTTTCTGACAAGGAAGTCTATTTGAGCATCGCAGGCGGCATCCGCGTGAATGAGCCTGCTGCTGACCTCGCAGTAGCGTCAGCGTTGCTGTCTGCGCTATACGACATGCCGCTGCCGACATCATCCGTTATGTTTGGTGAAATCGGGCTGTCGGGCGAAATACGCAGCGTTTCACGCATGGAAACACGATTGAAAGAATCTGAAAAGCTAGGATTTAAAGTCGCTTACATTCCAAAAACCAGCGCATTTAAAGGTTTGACGATGCCGCTAAAACATGTAGAAACTGTATCCGCTCTGGCGCGAGAATTATTTGGCGCGCAGGCCAGAAAGAAAGCCATGCAAGCAACCGAGGTGGCCGCCTATGATTGAAGCGCAACTGAGTGTATTTGATGCCAGTGTTTTTGCTGTGCTTGCCCTTTCGTGTCTTTTTGCGTTTTTCCGTGGTTTCGTTCGTGAGGTGCTTTCGCTGGGTGCATGGATTGGTGCTGCCATCGTCACCATTTATTATTTCCCTATGGTCGCTGAAAAAATACGCCCGCATTTCAAAAACCCCATCGGCGCTGCCGGTGTCGGTACGCTGGGTATTTACACCACGGCGCTTATCTGTTTTTCCATTATCAATACCATCATCCTCAAATTCATCAAAAGCGGTAGTGATGTCGGCATGCTCGACAATCTGCTTGGGCTTTTCTTTGGCGCATTCCGCGGCGGTGTGATTATCGCGCTGGCATTTTTTCTCTACACAATCGTCGAGCCGGACGAAAAAAAATACCCCGACGAAATTAAGAAAGCCCACACCTATCCGTATGTGGAAAGGAGTGCGGCCATGCTGGCCAAGATAGCGCCGGAGTATTTGCGCGAAGTTTCGTCGTTGCAGAAAAAACTGCAGCAGGACGAGGCTAACCGACCCAAGATAAGCAGCAGCGAGTTAGACGCCGCACTCAATAACGCAAATAAGCCGGCCTCCGGTACAACAGGCAGCGCCGTAAGCCTCGGCAATAGCATTGCCGCAGAAACACCCAAACCATAAGAAGAACAATAACAATGACTGCAACTGATATCAGCAACCTTCCCTTCGACGACGACAAGCTACATGAAGAATGCGGTGTATTCGGCGTATTCGGCCATAGCGACGCTTCGGCGCACACCGCGCTGGGCTTACATGCACTACAACACCGCGGGCAGGAAGCGGCAGGCATCGTCAGCTATGACGGCCAGCATTTTTATACCCACCGCGCGCTTGGGCTGGTAGGCGACAATTTCAATTCCGCTGATGTGATTGGCAAACTCAAAGGTCATATCGCCGTCGGCCACAATCGCTATTCCACTACCGGCGACACGCTGCTACGCAACGTGCAGCCTCTCTATGGTGATTTTTCCTTCGGCGGGCTAGCGGTAGCGCATAACGGCAACCTCACCAACGCCATGACGCTGCGCAAGCAGCTCATCGAAAATGGCTGCCTGTTTCAATCCACCTCAGATACAGAAGTGATTATACACCTCATCGCCCTGTCTAAGAAAACCTCGGTCGAGGACCGGCTGGTGGACGCACTGACGCGTGTTGAAGGTGCATATTCGTTGGTCGCCATGGCAGATGATATGCTGATTGGCGTACGTGATCCGCTGGGTATCCGACCGCTGGTCATGGGCAAGCTGGGCGACACTATCCTGCTTGCGTCCGAAACCTGCGCGCTTGATATTTGTGGCGCCGAATTCGTACGCGATATTGAACCGGGAGAAATCGTTATCATCACCGCGCAGGGCATGCGCTCTATCAAGCCGTTCCCCAAAGTACAAAAACGCTTCTGCATCTTTGAATATATTTATTTTGCCCGTCCGGATTCCTCCACCGAAGGCCGCAACGTCTATGAAACACGCAAGCGCATCGGCGCACAGCTGGCGCAGGAATCACCGGTAGATGCCGATGTGGTAGTGCCGGTGCCAGACTCGGGCATTCCCGGTGCGCTCGGTTATGCCAACCAGTCGGGCATTCCCTTTGAACTTGGCATTATCCGCAACCATTATGTAGGCCGCACGTTCATCGAACCGAGCGATCAGGTGCGCCACCTCGGCGTAAAGCTCAAGCATAACGGCAACCGCGCCATGCTCAAGGACAAGCGCGTTATCCTTGTTGATGACAGTATCGTGCGCGGCACCACCTCGAAAAAAATCGTCAACATGGTGCGTGACGCCGGTGCCAAAGAAGTGCATATGCGCATCGCAAGCCCGCCAACCACTCATTCCTGCTTCTATGGTGTGGATACGCCGACGCGTGACCAGTTGCTGGCCGCACGTTATGACGTAGCGGAAATGGCAAAGCTGATACATGTAGATAGCCTTGCCTTCATCTCACTGGACGGCATGTACCGTGCCGTGGCCGACGTTAAGCGCAATAATAAGTCCCCGCAATTTTGTGATGCCTGTTTCTCCGGTGAATATCCGGTGCCGCTGACTGATTTTGACGGACAATCCACCAACACCAGTAAGCAGAAAGACCTCATTACGCTGGTATCGGGGCAGAAGTGACGATTACGGCTAACACGCGCATTGCCCTGATTACCGGTGCTTCAAAAGGTATTGGCGCCGCTGTGGCAAAGCGCTTCGCGCTCGAAAACATGCATGTCATCCTCACCGGTCGCGATATGAAAGGGCTGGTAGCCACCGACGACGCTATACGCGCTCAGGGCCACGCCGCCACACTAGTAGAAATCGACCTCACCGATTACGAGAAAGTCGAGATGCTGGCCGCACAGGTTGCACAGCGTTTCGGCAGGCTCGATGTGTTGATAGGTAATGCCGGATTGCTTGGCGAGCTTTCGCCGCTAGCACATCAAGCTCCCGCCGATTGGGAAAAAGTCATGGCCATCAATGTCAACGCCAACTGGCAACTGATACGCTGCTTCGACGCGCTTTTGAAAGCAAGCAATGCGCCGCGCGCCATGTTTGTTACCTCAGGCGTCACCAAGCGTGTGCATCCCTATTGGGGTGCTTACGCCACCAGCAAGGCGGCGCTGGAAATGATGGTTCAGATATACGCTGCAGAAAATGCCAAGACCCCGCTTAAGGCAAATCTTATCGACCCTGGTGCTGTGCGCACGCGCATGCGTGCATCTGCCTTCCCCGGTGAAGACCCGATGACATTGCCGGCACCGGAAGACATCACCGATATTTTTGTTACGCTAGCCAGCCCGTCGCTACAGGAAACCGGCGTCAAATTCAATGCGAGGTAAATGATGGAACCCCTAATTATTGCCCTGTTACGTGCGCTGCGCTCTTTGCTTGCGCCCGGCATGTTCGGTATTTTTATCCGCTCGGTGCTGATTACTGTTGCCGCGCTCATTGCCTTTATATTTCTTACCAGCACCATCTTCAGCGTGATGGCAAGCTTCATGAGCGACGACAACGCATGGAAATATTTCCTGCCATGGATCGGCGGTTTCGGCTCCGGCATTCTGGCGTGGTTTTTATTCCCGGGCATCATGCCGATTATTGTCAATTTCTTCGATACCCGTATAGCCACCATCATCGAAAAACACGACTACCCGACCGCGATGCCCGCCGCTCCTACTGATTTCTGGGCAGAGCTGAAACATGATGCAAAATTTTCTGCGATGGCGATTGGACTCAATATCCTTATCCTGCCGCTCTATTTATTAATGCCGGGGTTGCACCTGATACCGTTTTATATGCTCAACGGCTACCTGCTGGGGCGCGAATTTTTCATGATGGTAGCCAAGCGCTATGTGTCCGTCGGTGCCGCCGCCGCCATACGTGAACAGCACTCGCGCAATATATTCATTGCCGGTGTTATTCTGGCCATCATGGCAACTCTGCCCTTCCTCAACCTAATCGCCCCCTTCTGGGGTATTGCCGCCATGGTACATCTCTATCACCAGCTCTCGGCCCTGCCGGCAAGCCCTATGATAGAAAATAATATTTCTAGAAAACAATAAGTTGATATTATCCGGCTGACATAGACTCTTCACAAAATTATTGTGACCGCAGATAAAAAATTTGTTACCATTAAAACATAGGGTTAAGCAAATTCCAGGTGTTTTTGGCTGGATATTTCTGGCCGGATATTTTTTGCAAAAGGACTAGCCATGGCCGACCAGTTCAACGTCAATAATATTATCAGCGAAGACACACGCAAAAAAGCTGTGGATGCAGTCAGCAACGCCTATAGCAGCACCAAGAAAACGGTGACCAAAGGCTATGAGGATATGACAGGTTCCAAAACCAGCAACACAGATTTTTCACGCATGGCGCAGGACGCCTTTGAACAAATCGGTGAGCTTCTCAAGCAGGGTGCGGAATTTGCCTCAAAAACGTTTAATAGCGCAGTAGAAGGTGGCAAGGGCCTGATAGACAATATAAGCAACAATGCCCCGAAAAACCCTGACAATGACCGCAATCGCGGAGGCAGGCAATAATGGCCGATCCCATAGGCACAGCAACTGACGCCACCAAGCAAGTGATAGTGGACGGCTTAGAAGGCAGCGTAACTACTGCCGTAAACACCGCACAGGCGGCCATGGACACGGGTGATGACCCTAACCCCTTCCTGCACGCTATGAAAGTGGCGGGGACTGCCGCGGAAGGTGCCGCAAATACCGCAGGCAAAATGGCCGGAACCGCTGTTACTGGCATAAAAAATGTTGGTGTAGAGGCACTGTCCGCCCCTCCGCTTACCACCCCCGGTACAACAGGCTCAGTACTTAAAAGATAAGCTGGCCGCGCTTCTTAGCCCCTAAATCCCATTATTAACTACTAGACAATTCTGTCTAATTTCTTTACACAGCGTAACGGCTAATCGGGCAACAATCTTAGGTTATTGACGTTATATATGTGCTGGAGTGGTGAAGCATCGGCAGCGTTGGCTGCACTCGGGTTTGCAAGCACCGGTTATGCAATCCATAAAAAACAATCCAAGCTATTGTGGTTGCCGTTAGCCTATTTTTCACTCATGGAAGCACTGCAGGCCTATACTTATTCCGTCATCGACGAATGCGGCCTTCCTGAGAACCAGATAGCAACATTGCTAGGCTACCTGCATATTTGTTTCCAGCCGTTCTTTGCCAACATGGTGGCCCTGTATTTCATCCCCAAGCGGCTGGCGCGTAAAATAGCGCCTTTTGCGTACGGAGTGTGCTTTGTTGCTGCAATCATGATGCTGATTAAGCTCTATCCGTTTGAGTGGGCACCGCGCTGTGTTGCAGGGGTGCGGCCCATGTGCGGCGAAGCACTGTGCGCATTCAGTGGCAACTGGCACATCGCATGGGCATTGCCCATCAGCGATATCGGCTATGACCGTTTTTCATGGTATTTCCTTGCCGCCTTTATGATGCCTTTTTTCTACGGTTCGTGGCGCTGGACGATATATCATCTCCTTACCGGCCCGTTCCTTGCGCGCCTAACCACTGACAATGTTAATGAGTGGCCAGCAGTATGGTGTCTGCTGTCTATCGACCTCTTGATAATTGTAGCCAATACGCGAGTCAAAAATTACATGTACGTGCGCCGCTGGCCAGGCTGGGGCAGACATAACCAGCCTAAACAACCCAAGGCATCTGTGCCTGATGCAGCGACAAGCCCCTCATTTGCCAATGAAAAAGCGCCCAATGCCAGTCTGGCGGACCAGCCTGCTTCCTAAATTCGTCATGTATTCTTAACTTTTTAAAAGCATTTTCCCGCTATAATGACGCTTGGTGGCGGCTATGCGCAACAACCATTATACGTTGAATTTATTATGAATATTGAAGATCTTATTATTGTTGACGTACCACATGCCGACCGCGTGCCGACCAAGGATTTATCATGGAAAAAAGGCGCGTTCTTCCCCGCCGAAGAATGCGACCGCCAACTGCTCATTGGCACACTGGAAGATGAAGGGCATATCCCCGAGGGCATAAGGTCAGTCGCTGTACGCCCAAAAGATTCCAAGGCCGGCACTGCCGTTATGATTGAAAAAGGACCGGATGCCTACCGTCATCTAGTCAATGTAGCCGTGGGTATGCTGGACAAACAGCTGGGCGAAAAAGAAACCATCGAAGGCATCCGCAGTAACTGGCATAACTTTACCGAGAGCAACAGTTTTGAAGACGCAGAGAAGCTGGCGCGTAAACAGAAATTCGGCAATATCATGCAAGCCCTTTTCGCCGACAGCAAGGCCGTGCGCGCAAAGGTATTTGAAGACCGTGTAGGTGGTAATTACCTGCGACCCGTCAGCAGTGAACCGGCGGTGGCCGCCCGCAACATGCTTGATATCAAACCGGTCGATCGGATACTTATAATCGGTGAAAAGGATGGTATCTCCTTTAATACCCTCAAGACCATCGATACCGCCTTCCGCACACAAACAGCTGCAGAAGCACAAATCGGCGGCATCGTCATGACACACCCCGACCCGGCGGAATATGAAAAGCTGGTAGCGGGTATTACCACTATGAAAAAAGAGAAAAAGCTCAAAGGTGCTGTGACCTGTATGCCTTATGAGGAAGCCATGGAAGAAATGCTGCCAAAGGCCAATTTCGTATTCAACTGCCAGCCCATGGATAATGGCGTCGCCGACAATGATATGATTGAGCGCGTGCGCAACCGCACTAATGAAACGGCCCTATTCGTGAATTTAAAGGGGGTTCCTGTTGAGCGCAACAAAACCAGCGCGGTATGGAATGATGCAGCGCTTGAACGTACGCTGTTTGTAGAGGACATGCAGCGTCAAGCAAATCTTGATCGCACTCATAATGAACGTATGCGCGCCCTTGCCGAGCGCGCCATCGAAAATTGCCTTGCGTCACGTATGCTTGGCCGCCAGCCTGTACGCGACCGCCTGCTTATGGACCCTACTGACTACAAGAAATTTGTCTCGCAAGCAGGCACGCGCCCTCGTCCGGACGCGCCTAAATCCCCGATTGATCATGCCGAGCGCCCCAGCGATCCCCCCCATCTGTCATAGTTGATTTATTGTTTATTAACTCATAAATGGGTATAGTTCGCGGCTGTAGAACATCGATTGCCGTGGAACGCGCCAGTGCCTGCCATTATTTTCTCACTGCTATTATTGTTTGCGAGTCTATCTCCTGTGTATGCGGGCAGCTTTGAAAATGCCGAGCATTTTGAAACGCGCCGCGTACCTTCATATCAATATGGCGTATATGACCCTTCTCAGCAGCCTCCGCCAAAAAAAAGCGATACCACGGCCCGTGCCAGGAATGAACAACCTTGCTGTCGCGCTGGTGGTGCGCCGCGCTGGTATGCAGGCCTTAGCGGCTTTATCGTTTTCCTGCAGGATGTGAGTATTACGCTGGAATCATCCAGCCTTGTGCTGGGCAGCAATGATGACCAATACACCACCGATTTCGGGTTTGGCTTTGGAGCGCAGATTGGTTATTTCGTGACGCCGGACATTCGTGCGGAGTTTGAACTGGCCGCACGCTTCAATGATCTTGACAGGCTAAACGGCCAAGCGCCGCAATTAAACCAGGGTGAATATTCAGCGCATAAATCACTGGCCTATATGCTCAACGGCTATTACGACTTCCACAACTCCAGCAGCTTTACGCCCTATCTGGGGCTGGGCGCTGGGTTGGCATTTGTAAAAGCTCCGGTGCAGTATGATGGGTTTGGCCAATTCCTATCGGTGTACACACCGGCCTACCAGTTCATGGCTGGCGTAAGCTATATGATTGACACCGGAGGCTTAAATCCTTTCATTGTACATGCAGGTTACCGTTATTTCACCGGCGCAGACCCCGAGCAGGATTTCAAGCACTTCCCTGTTACGGGAACGTATTCCAATGATTCGCACAATTTCGAGCTAGGCGGAAAAATTCTTTTCTAGGCAACGCCTACTGCAATGTGCGCGACGGACCGGTGTTGCCGCCCACGCGTGCCTGCCAACTACCTTGGCCTCCCACTTCCTTGCGGTACTCCTGTAGCAGCAAGTCAACTACATTCACATCGGCACGGCCTGCCACAATGGTCGCACCCATATCGAGCTGGGCAATCTGCAATGCCTTTTTCTGGTAGGCTTCCGCCTCAGGCCCAAGCTCACTTACCGGACGTACCGGCAGTAGCGCACCCATGGGCAGTTCGGCCTTCTGTTCAGCAAGACGTGCGATGGATTCCACACGCTCGCGCGAAGAGGTCACGGCCTTTAGTTCATTTTCACGCAAGATTTGCAGGCTGCGCTCCAGATTCTCACCATGATCATCACGAACAATGCTGGTCTTGCCATCGATGGTAATCAGGAAGCGTGATTCTTGGCTACCAAACATTTGCGGCTGGGTAACGTCAGGATTGCGTTTGAATGCCGACACCGGAACCCACTTGGCCCATGCCACATCATCCTGACCGCTTGCTATCGGCAACTCATTCATCACGCCATAGTCAAAAAGCGTATGCTGGTTAATGGTATCGAGGTCGGGAGTATTCGAGATACCATGACGGCTGTCGGTATTGACCACGCGTACGTCTTTTGGCGACGCCTTTATACCTGTTTCTTCTGCAAATTCGCGACGCGCCGTATCATTTAGCGATGTATCGCCCGGCTTTTTATAGCCTCCGGGGAAAATCACCATATCAGGACGTTTAGGCTGCTGCGCCACCAGCACATGATATTCGCCGTTATACTTGGCAGCAGCATATACGGTAGAGCCGGATGCCTGCCTCGGCCATTTGCTGACATGCTCCAGTGTATTTGCGCCAGCACCAGAAACCGTATCTTTGATTGCTTCACCATTTTCATTAAGTTGGTGTACATCCAGCGAAGCCCGCACAATCGCTGCATCCGTCACTTGCGGGCCGGCATCTTTCATCAGCCCTAAAATCAGATCGAGCGACTCCTTCGCCGAAAGCCCGAGGGATTTCACGCTGGCGGCAATCTGCCTGAAACGGTCGCTGGGCGATGCTGACATTGGCGGGGGATTATCTCCTGTTTCCTGACAAAAAGATTAAGATATTTTGGCCAAAAATGAAAGCGCAAAACACTATTCCAGCCCAAAGCCAGGCCAGCGTAATTTGACCCTACCCATGTTAAAACATAAGGTTATGTTTAGGTAATTCATGCCCTTTTACGCAAAACACAGGACCGAATTTGCCTGAATCTTCGGGTATCAGTCACATAATATATTGATTTATATATTAATAAATGCCTCAGACCTTTGGCACGACCCTTGCATATTAATTTATATTAACTGTAAGGGGTTACCCATGAAAACACTTAAAAATAATGCGGCATCGATGCTCTATGAAAAAGCAAAGTCTATTGGCAAGGAGAGGCCGGACAGTTGGCGCTGCATTCACCTGAAATGCCCATCGACAGAGCAAAATCAACCATTGCGTTCATCATTTGTGCTGCGCATTGCCTCAGACCTGCTGGCAGACGAAGACGGCTACATCTACCATTGCAGCGACGGCGATATCTTCATCCTTTTTCAGGGTGCGCTGATGCCTATCCTGCGCAAGCTTGGCGGTAAGTTCGATGATTTCCGCCATGAGCGGCTCGATAACGTCATGGAGCAGGAGCATATCGGCATTTTCGACCTGCGTATGCAATGGCCCGATTTTTACGAGATCTGCTATAATAAGGCGCTTAAAAATTTCCCGGCAACGCAGGGTACCAAAGCACTGCCCGCTCATTCATAAACTGGCCCTTATTCCCAGTCAGGCGAATTCATGCGTGCGTCGCTCTCGCGCAACACGCCAAGCACCATTTCTATAGCATTGGCCATCAGTATCTGTTCGGCGTCGCTGTATTTATCCAGCGTTTTTCGTAGCCTGTTATGCAAAATATGCGGATTGCCGATCACAAATTCGCGGCCCTTTTTAGTGATATCAACAAAAACGGCACGGCGATCACTGGCGCTGCGTACGCGTGTAACCATGCTTTTTTCTTCCAACCTGTCGATGATTCCTACAATGGCGCCACTGCTGACATATAGTTTTTTTAGCCAAAGCGCTTATGGTTAGGCGGCCATGAATTACCAGTTCTTCAAGGCAAGCCAACTGGGGCATTGTTGTTTGCGCATATACGTGCAAATAGCGCGAATTTATGTCCATGCATTGCGATATCTGCCGCAGCGCCTGAACAATCCTGCGCCCGTAATCAGGCGAATCTTTCGTGCATTTTTCTGCTGCACTTTTATTATTATTTTTTGTCCCGCGCTTTGCCTTGACCCCGATTAACGAGGTATGAACAGAGGCCTTCATACAGCCATCCCCCCTTAAGTTGAGCGCACGCCGATAATACAAGTTAATTAAAATAATGATACCTATAAAAATGATTTATGTATCAATGGTTCCCTTAGGCGGCTATTAATAGAATACTGCTAATAGTAGTGATTAGTTCTATACATCCATTCTCAAAAATTTCTTTAACACTCTGTCCTGCATGATAATTTCTGTGCTTGGATTAAAATTTAGGGATACTGCTATGAAAACATTACTTGCCTTCGCATTTGCGCTTATCATGTCGGCGGGGTCGGCAATAGCACAGGATGCTGCGGCACCCGTTGTAATCGATTCCGGTAACACCACCTGGCTACTGGTATCTTCCGCGCTGGTGATGCTTATGACGCCCGGCCTTGCTTTTTTCTACGCAGGCATGGTCAACCGTAAAAACGTTGTATCAACCCTGCTGCAAAATTATGTGGCGCTGGCTGTTGTTGGCCTGCTGTGGGTAACGGTCGGCTACAGCCTCGCTTTCAGTGAAGGCAATGCTTTCATCGGCGGCACGGATTTCTTTATGCTCAGCGGCATGATGAATCAGCCGTATGGCGACGCTAAAGTGCCGCACTATGCTTTCATGGCATTCCAGATGATGTTTGCATGCATTACCCCCGCCCTGATTACCGGCGCCATTGCAGAGCGCGTAAATTTCAAGGCATGGGTGCTGATGCTTGCCCTGTGGAGTCTGTTCGTTTACATACCCGTGGCTCACTGGGTATGGACCGCCAAGGGCTGGATTGCAGCTGACGGTGGCCTTGATTTTGCAGGCGGTCTCGTTGTTCACATTACTGCGGGTGTTGCCGGCCTGGTCGCCGCCATGATGTATGGCCGCCGCATCAACGCTGGTGAAGTAAGCCGTCCCAATGACGTCTCCATGATCATGCTTGGAGCTGCGTTACTGTGGTTTGGCTGGTTTGGTTTCAATGCCGGCTCAGCTATCGCTTCCGGCCATCTTGCTGCCCATGCGTTTGTCACCACCTTCATCGGTGCTGCTGCCGCGTTCGTGACATGGATGATGGTTGACTGGATTAAGCACAGCAAACCAAGTGCTGTTGGCGCCGCCATCGGTATTGTAGTGGGTCTGGTTACCATTACCCCTGCCGCAGGTTATGTAACGGTAGAATCGGCCATTATCATGTGTGGCTTCTCCGGCGCATTCTGTAACCTGTTTGCCCATTTTATCAAAACCAAAACGCACCTCGATGATTCGCTGGATGTATTCGCCTGCCACGGCGTTGGCGGTATGATTGGCGCTATAATGACAGGTATGTTCGCTTCTAAAGCCGTAAATCCTGCCATTGCTACGGAAGGATTACTGGTAAGCGGCGAAACCGGTCTCTTCATCGCAAACATAACGGGTGTAATTGCGGTTACCATTTTCACCGCTGTCGTAACATTCGTACTCATCAAGATAGTCAACGTCATCACACCTATCCGCGTTCCTGAAAATGAGGAAAGCACTGGCCTTGATGTTGCCGTTCATGGTGAAGTATCGCGCTTCCATGACAGGAGGAGCTACAGCTAAATCATTTGTCCAGGAACGTGCGTTATGAGTAACGATGTAAGCATTTCAACTATTATCAGCGATATTCAGACCAGGATTGAAAAATTTGCTTCAATCAATGAGAAGATCGCCGCGCAGACCAACCTGCTCGCCCTGAATGCTACCATCGAAGCCGCACGTGCCGGCGAAGCAGGAAAAGGATTTGCCGTTGTTGCTGGCGAGGTGAAAAACCTCGCCAAGCAAGCAGCAGAAAACTCTAAAGAACTGCGCACTCTTGTACTCAAAGAAATACGTACCCAAACCACCAGTCTGCAGCGCCAGTTCGATGATAAGGAATTTGGGCGCTTGTCAGAAATGTCGCAAACGCTTGTACAGCTGATTGTGCGTAACCTCTACGAACGCACTGCCGACGTGCGCTGGTGGGCTACTGATACCGCTTTATACACCTGCTTGGAGTCCATGGCGCAGGCAGACATCGACTATGCGATAGAGCGCATGGCACTCATCAACCGCTTCTATTCGGTGTATCTCAATCTTGTGTTGGTTGACCCGACAGGTAAGGTACTTGCCTGCTCGCAGCCGTCACTGTTCCCAAAAGCAACCGGCACCAATATTGCTCATGTGCCGTGGGTACAAAAAGCACTCGCTACCGCCAGCGGCGACCAGTACGTGGTCGATGAAATATACCGCGACTTTATGCACAACAATAAAATGGTAGCGGTTTATGCCACGGCCGTACGCAGCGGCGGCAAGGTAGATGGCAAAGTCGTTGGCGCGCTGGGCGTATTCTTTGACTGGGAAGACCAGGCAAGGGTTATTGTAAAGAACGAACCCAGCCTTTCTGCCGAAGAATGGGAACGCAGCCGCGTTATGCTGCTAGACAATAACCTGCGCATCATCGCAGCATCAGACGATAAGGACCTGCTCGCACCATTTAAACTGGAACACCGCAACCAGCAAAAGGGCTATTATTTTACTGACAATAATACGCTGGTCGCCTTCTCGAAAACCATAGGCTATCAGGAATATGACGGCCTCGGCTGGTACGCGGTCATTACGCAAGCAAATGCTGGTTAACCTGTCGCCGCGCTGGTAGCTTTTTATATCATATAATATCATGAAAAAAGGCATCGTTGAGCTGCGCGATGAATTGCAAACCGACCCCAGCACGCTGGCCGAACGGGCCGAGGCAAATCTGGGCAAGGGTCAGGGCCGCATCAACCGTAACGGCAATGGCGAACTGGCCCTTTGAAGCACAGTTGCGACCTTAACGCACTTCCGGATTTTGCCCTTTTTCTGCCGGTGGCACCAACCGCAATATTTGGCCGTTTTCTTCATCGGTAAGCAGGTACACAAATCCATCCGGACCCTGCACTACGTCACGTATGCGCTTACCCATACCGCTAAGTAATTTTTCTTCATGCCGGACTTTTTCGCCGTCCAGTTCAAGCCGGGCCAGATATTCTCCGGCCAGCGCACCAATCAATATTGAGCCGCGCCATTGCGGAAATGCATCACCCGTATAAAACGCCATGCCGGAGGGCGCTATCGAAGGATTCCAATAATAAATTGGCTCTATATAACCATGGGGTGCATGCGCATCCGGTATTTCTTCACCAGAATAATGCGAGCCGTAACAGGCATTGGGCCAGCCATAATTTTTGGTAGCTTCGGCGATATTCACTTCATCTCCACCACGGGGGCCATGTTCGTTAAGCCATAATTTTCCTGTATCGGGATGCAATGCAGCGCCCTGAATATTACGGTGGCCATATGACCAGATTTCAGGTTTTGCTCCTTCGATTCCTATAAATGGGTTATCTTTTGGAACAGTGCCGTCTTTATTAATCCTAATAACTTTACCCATATGGCTTGAAAGTTGTTGTGCTTGATCGGCATATTGTTGGCGGTCACCCAGCGTTATAAACAATGTACCATCTTTTGCAAAAACCAACCTTGCGCCATAATGCCCGTCTCCATTAACTTTTGGTTGCTGACGGAAGATGACCTGATGTTTTACAAGACCCCATTCTTCCAAAGTCGCCTTGACGACCGCAGTTCCTGATGTTCTCCATTCAGGCTCTGAATATGCGATATAGACAATTTTATTGTTTTTGAAATCAGGATCCAGAGCCAACCCAAGCAACCCGCCCTGCCCATAATGATGAATAATAGGGACGCCTAGAAGCGGCGACGAGATTACTCCATCTGCTCTGATCAAGCGGAGAATACCACCACGCTCAGTTACCAGCATGCGGCCATCCGGCAAGAAGGCCAGCCCCCACGGATGACTGAGACCTTTGGCGACTAATTCGACCGAAAATTTTTGCTTGTCGGCGTGGTAGCCCTGCAATACCAACAGCTCGCGCGGAAAAACAAACGCCGCGGCGGCCGCAAGTGTAACCAGAAGAATTGCTAGCTTACCGAATTTCATGCGAATAATACTATGCGTAGTGTAGCGCATAAAATAACACGGGACAGGCAGATTAATGAAACGATTTATAGCCTTTGCCGCCATTTCCTGCTTTTCCGGCAACGTGTATGCGCAGGCAACGCCCGAACTGTTCCCTTATGAAACAGGCTCCCAAGATAAAAATCTGGCGATTACCATTTATAAATTGTCAAAAAGCCTTGTTTCGCCGTCCATAGAAGCCGCCATTGCCGAACAGAAACGTGAGTCGGGCGCCACCAGCGTTATCAGCAACACACAGTGGGAGGCCAAAAAAGCAACCACGCTAAAGGACGCTTTGGATTTCACACCCGGCGTTTTCATACAGCCGCGCAACGGAGCGGAGGCGCAGCGCATCTCCATCCGTGGTTCAGGTATCAGCCGTACATTTCAGGGCCGTGGCATCATGCTGATGCAGGACGGAATCCCCGTCAACACAGCCGATGGCAGTTTTGATTTCCAGTCCATCGACCCGTGGGCCGTGCGCTACATGCATGTCTATAAGGGCGCTAATGCGCTTGTCTACGGCGCAAGCACACTGGGTGGCGCCATCAATATGGTCACACCCACAGGGCTGGACGAACAAAACAATCAATTCCGTGCGGAGGCGGGCAGCTTTGAAACATCGCACCTCATGTACTCGGCAGGAGATGCAAGCGATGGCTATGATCGCCATGCCAGCATCACCGGCTTTTATCAGGGCGGATTCCGTAACCACAATGAACAGGCCAGCCTGCGTTTTTCCGGCAATGCCGGAAGAAAAATAGATGCGGATACGGAAACGCGCTTTTACCTTGGTTATGTTTCCACCGATGCGCAGATACCCGGATCACTCACCCGTGCGCAATTGCTGGCCGACCCAAAAGCCGCCAATGCGCCCAACCTTGCCGGTGATTTTGCGCGCGGGCTGGACATCATGCGCCTCGCCAACAAAACGGCATGGGCGGCAAGCAACGGCCAGTACCAGTCCACCAGCTTCTGGAGCTACCGCAACCTCGATAGCCCCGCCACCACCTATATCCTGAGTAGCGCGCATGATGTCGGCCAGCGTCTGCATTATATATCCAACGCAACGCCCCACCAGTGGCGCACCGGCATCAACCTGCAATACGGCATTAGCGATGAGGTGCGCAACGCCAATAACAATGGCCAGCGCGGTACGCTCGTCGTTACTCGCGACCAAGAGGCGCTCACCGCCGAGCATTTCATTGAATACGACCGTGCGCTGAGCGATCACCTGCATCTCATCGGCGGCGTGCAAGGCGCTTACGCCATGCGGCGCATCGTGGAAATATTTCCGGCCACCGCCGCGCAGCGCACCAATTATTTCGGCATCAGCCCGCGTATCGGCTCGCGTTATGACATGGATAGCGCCACACAGCTCTTCGCCAATATCAGCCGCAGCTTCGAACCGCCGACCTTAAGTGAATTATCCGCTGGCAACACACCTGGATTTTCTCGACTGCATGCCCAGCGCGCCACCACCGCCGAGCTTGGCGCACGCCACACAAGCGGCAACACGCAGTGGGAAGCCGCCTTCAGCCGTGCATGGGTAAAAGATGAATTCATCACCTACCGTTTTCCCGACGGCAGCACGTCCAGCGTCAATGCCAAGCGCACGCTGCATGATGTGCTGGAGCTGGGCATGGCGCAGGCATTAAGCAAAAACCTGTCGGCGCAGCTTGCCTATACATGGAGTCATTTGCGCCTCGATGATGACGCCATGTTCGGCGACAATACGCTTCCCGCCATACCGGAACATTATGTGCGGCTAAAGCTGGAATATGAAATCAGCAAGGGGCTGAGCATTTCGCCCAACATGGAATGGACGCCCAAAGGCTACCCCGTGGATTTCGCCAATACGCTCCACAGCCACCCTTACGCCATCTTCGGCCTTGGAATGCGCTACCACATTCCCGGCACGCAGGTGGCTTTGTATATCGATGGGCATAACCTGCTTGGCCGCACCTATATCGCCAGCACCGGCGCTATCCCCAATGCCATGGGCGCTGACCAGAGCCAGTTCTTCCCCGGCGAAGGGCGAGCCGTGTATATGGGTTTAAAATTACAATGGTAGGGAGGAAAATGGTGGGCCCGGGAAGAGTTGAACTTCCGACCTCACGCTTATCGAAGGCTGTAACGTCCAAAAGCTAGAAAAATCTAGCTCTTGCGACAATTTAATGCGGCAAATATACTGGCATCAATTATCTCGGCCATCTTAACAATTGAAAGACACCTGAAATGGATAAGCGTACTCTTTTATCAAATTCTACTTTTGGGAATCGCGTAGCTGAATTTGAAGGTGAAGCACTTAGTTCATATTTCGTCGAAACTGAGCAATGGAGAAAAGTTTTAGCTGGCGAGGTAGATATTATATATGGACCAAAAGGATCTGGGTAAAGTGCAATTTACTCGCTTCTTGTAAAATCTAAAGATGACCTACGAACAAAACGTAGAATAGTAATAATACCAGCAGAACATCCACGAGGCACGGCGGCGTTTCAAGAGCTTTCAGCAGACCCACCTACTACAGAGGAGGAGTTTAAGGGGTTATGGAAGCTATACTTTCTTACCTTAATAGCTGAATATCTTCGCCATCATTTTGATGTTACAAAAACAAGCCATTCGACCGCTGCCGAAGTAATTAATATATTGATTGAAAATAATATTCTCGCTCAGGGCTCAACTCTTATAGGAAAATTAAAAGCCGTCTTGGAGTATATGCGTAAGCGTATGCCTAAAAGCGCAGAGGGCACTGTACAAATAGATCCCGCTACCGGCATTCAAATATATACAGGGAAAATTACTTTATCAGAGCCTAGCATTGAACAACGCAAAATAGGGATAATATCTGCAGATGACTTGATTAATAAACTTAATACTGTGCTTGAGTCTGTCAAGATTACTGTATGGCTTGTATTAGATAGGCTTGATGCAGCTTTCACCGAATCATCACAACTGGAATGTAATGCACTCCGATCACTTTTTCGCGTTTATCTTGATATAGTCTCATACTCAAGAATATCCGCAAAAGTTTTTCTTCGTGACGATATATGGCGGGCAATCTCAGTTGATGGGTTTAGAGAAGCAAGTCATATAACAAGATGTCTAACAATATCATGGAACCAACAAGCGCTGTTAAACTTAATAGTCCGGCGCTTAGTGCATAATGATGCTATTTGTACGTTTTATTCGCTACAAAAAGAGACCGTATTGCAAGATGCAAAATTGCAGCAAGAAATCTTTTATCGAATATTTCCAGAACAGATCGATGTAGGAGAAAAACAACCAAAAACACTTGAATGGTTGCTTTCTCGAATTGCAGATGGTTCAGATCGTAGGGCTCCAAGAGAACTTATCCATCTTTTATCGGCGTCGCGCGACGAGCAGCTTAAGTTATATGAACTTGGCAATGCGGAACCGCCGTTGGAAAATCTCTTTGATAAACAAGCAATCAAAGCTGCGCTACCTGAAGTTTCAAAAGCCAGATATACACAAACACTTTGTGCTGAATACCCTACTTTGAAACCCTATCTTGATAAACTTGAAGGGGGAAAAACACTCCACACCGGAGATTCATTAGCTCAACTCTGGAAAACAAACCACGACAAAGCTGTAGAAATGGCGGACAAACTTACAGAGATAGGATTTTTCCGTAAAGAAAGCACAACAAAGTATTGGGTGCCCTTTATTTACCGAGGTGCTCTGAACCTAGTTCAAGGCACAGCCTAATCTCCAATGAGCTTGTAAACCCCATGCAAACACAGACTGTTTAAAGCCACTTGTTAAATATTTATGAGAAGGTGGAATCTTTCAAAAATGAAGTTGGCTGGGGTTTTTAGAAAATGGTGGGCCCGGGAAGAGTTGAACTTCCGACCTCACGCTTATCAGGCGTGCGCTCTAACCACCTGAGCTACGAGCCCTTTCAGATGTGAGAAACATCAAAAGAGCCAAGGTTTTAGGCTGCCTGCAGCCAAAAGTCAATCATTTAGCGACGCGGTTGGCAACGCCCTGTTTATGAAGGAAAATAAATGGTTAATAACGGGGCATCCGCAAGCGCTAAACTGTGCGAGACCTACTCGCTGGTCACCTTGTTGCGGCCATTATGCTTGGACTGGTACAGCGCATCGTCCGCGCGCTTGATAAGGGTAGGCAGCGTATCGGTTTCATGGCGGAAATGCGCCACGCCCACCGACACCGTAATCGTGCCGTAGGTTTCGCCCGTATTCTTGCGCTTAAGCTGCTTGCTGGCGATGCTGGTGCGCACCATCTCGGCCACTTTCATCGCACCCTCTACGGGTGTTTCCGGCAGGGTAACGATAAATTCCTCGCCGCCGAAGCGTGCCACCACGTCGCGGCCCTTGAGGATATCCATCAGCGTGCGCGCCACGGTTTTCAGCACCTCATCACCCAGCAAATGGCCGAAGCGGTCGTTGAATTTCTTGAAATGGTCGATGTCGATCATCAGCAGGCAAAGCGCCGTTTTCTTTTCCTGCGCCTGCTTTATCTGGTCGTCCACCAGCCGCTCGAAGGTCTTGCGATTAAACACGCCGGTCAGGAAGTCGCGCTGCGATTCATTGGTCACTTGCTGCAGGTTGCGCTTCAAGTCGTTGATTTCTTCCTTCGACTCTTCAAGTTTGCGCGTCATGCTGCTACTGCTTTGCTTGAGTGTCACGGTTGCCTCGATAATCTGTTTAAGGATATCTTTTACCGAACTTTCGCCGAAATCCTGGCTCACTTTTTCGAGATAAGTGTCCACGTCCTTATTGTAGTGCTTGGTCTCGTCAGAAAATTCATTGACCACCTTTAGCACATCCATCAGCACCTTCTGCGCTGTCAGGCTGGAATCTTCAAACGCCTTCTGCGTTGCATCAGCCACGATGTATTTATTGTACAGGTACAGGCTGGTATCGCGGGTAAATTCGAGCGAATTATTGACGATGGCGTCAATCTCGCGGATCAACTCCTTGTTCTGGGCGGCGACGTAATGATACCAGAGCGCATAATTTTCCGGATTGGGCGTGATGCCGGATTTCTGCATCAGGCCTATGGCCTGCTTGGCGAATTTGGTTTCCTGCCCGGTATCAGACATTTCTGTGGGGGCAGCGTTGTTATCACCTGATTTATTGCGGCCAATAAACATCAATTAATCCATTTTCTTCTTGTTGCCGAACAAGCCCATCTGCTCCCACATGGAGCTTATCTTGTCAATAACAACTTGTTCCATAATTATTTTCTTGCCCCATTCACGGCTGGTCTCACCCGGCCATTTATTGGTGGCGTCGAAGCCCGTTTTACCACCAATCCCTGACTCAGGTGAAGCAAAATCAAGATAGTCAATCGGGGTATTTTCAATCATTGTTAAATCGCGCACCGGATCCATGCGGGTGGAAATGGCCCAGATAACGTCTTTCCAGTCGCGGATATTGATATCGTCATCTACCACAATCACCCATTTGGTATAGATAAACTGCCGCAGGAACGACCATATGCCCATCATGATGCGCTTGGCATGGCCGGGGTAGGCTTTTTTGATCGACACCACCGCCACACGGTAGGAACAACCCTCCGGCGGCAAATAAAAATCAACAATTTCAGGAAATTGCTGTTGCAACAGCGGGATAAACACCTCGTTGAGCGCTTCACCCAGCACCGAGGGTTCGTCCGGCGGGTGGCCGGTGTGGGTGGTCAGATAAATGGGCCTTTCGCGCATGGTGATAGCAGAAATGGTAAAGACAGGAAACGGCTCTACCGAGTTGTAATAGCCGGTATGGTCACCAAACGGCCCTTCGTTGCCATATTCTTCAAGGCTGACATAGCCCTCCAGCACAATTTCGGCCTGCGCAGGCACTTTCAGCGGCACGGTCTTGCAATCCACCAGTTCGACTTTGGCTCCACGCAGCAAGCCTGCAAACTGATATTCCGACATCGTATCGGGTACCGGCGTTACCGCTGCCAGAATGGTAGCCGGATCAGCGCCGATGACTGCTGCGGCGGGTAATGGTTCACGCTTTTCTTTGCCCCAGCGCGCATAATGCTGCGCACCGCCGCGATGTTTCAGCCAGCGCATGAGTGTTTTGTTTTTGCCCAGCACCTGCATACGGTAAATGCCGAGATTGAAGTTATCTTCCTTGGCATCGCTAGGTCCTTTAGTCACCACCAGCGGCCATGTAATCAGCGGGCTGGCATCTTCCGGCCAGCAGGTCTGTATGGGAAAGCGTGACAGGTCGATGTCGTCTCCCGTCAGCACTACTTCCTGACAGGGTGCTTTGCTCACCGTTTTGGGTTTCATGGTCATCACCGTTTTGAGCAACGGCAGCATTTCCATGGCTTCTTTCCAGCCGCCCGGCGGTTCGGGCTGTTTCAGGAAAGCCAGCGTTTTACCTATTTCACGCAGCTCATGCGGCTCGCGCCCCATGCCCCACGCCACGCGCTCTACTGTGCCGAACAGATTGATGAGCGCAGGCATGTCATAGCTTTTGTTGCCGTCGCGCACATTCTCCAGCAGCACGGCAGGCCCGCCCTCTTCTATCAACCGTTTGCCGATTTGCGTCATTTCCAGTTTAGGTGAAACCGCTTCCTTCACGCGCACAAGGCGGCCGGTTTTTTCCAGCTTGTCTATAAAATCGCGAAGGGAGCTGTAAGCCATGTTTTTACGCGGCCTGTGAGTTCAGGAATTTAACCATCAGCAGGTCGTCCACATATTTGTCCGGCAGTTTCAGAATGTGTTTTTCCGTACCGCACGGTTCAAAACCAAGCTGTTTATAAAGCGAGACAGTGATCTCGTTATTCATATCCGTGCTTAAATGCACCTGCTCGATGCCATTTTTCTGTGCTTCTTCTATCAGCATATTGATTGCGTGACGCGCCATGCCATGCCCGCGTGCTTCCGGCGCCACATACACGCCCCACACTGTGCCTTTATGCTCCAGCTTGATACCGCGGTGGCGATACAGACCAGACATTCCCTTGAGTTCGCCATTCACAAACCCGCCTACAATCCAGCCATTGTCAAAAAAGCGCTCAAAGCGTTTCAGCGGCCATTTGATAGCCTCTTCATACGCCTCAAGGAATGCTTCCGGATGTTCTTTCAGTCCGCGCAGGCGCAGTTCATGGTACAGCGCCACGTCTTCTACGGTCATAAAACGATAGGTCACTTTATTTTTCATCACGCCCCCGTAACAGTCGTATTGGAAAATTTGGCTTTGGGGAATTTTTCGTGTATTTCTTCCATCTGTGTTTCTTTCGTAAAATATTCCCAGACTATGCCGGCACTGTCCGTTTCCTCGCGGAAACCCTGTATGGCATCATCCTCAAACCCTATATGGCGCACCACGCCTGCTGGCTGGCCCACCTTGCAGCTGATAGAAAAATTCAGCAAATCCGTGCGCCACAGCGCATAGCGGCCTTCCAGCGAAACGCACGGGCTGGCGCCCAGCCTTTTGCTGTAATCGGTGACAGCGGCAGCGTAATCAGGAACAGCAATGGAAATATGGAAGCGCTTCATAGGCAGGCAATTATGAAACAGTGTGGAATGCTTCGCAAGCAACTGTGAAGAGAAAATTCATGTTATGTGCTGTGCGGTGCGCAAGTTCTTGTCAGTCATCAAATATTAACTTTTATGTTTTAGAGTCTAACGGCCATATGGGTGGCCGCGAATACCGTGAACACGATCAATGACGATTCAATCATTGGGAGGTATCATGAGTTGGCTTTTAGGACGTGATAAGAAAGACCCCAAGGCGCTGGCAGCAGAGCGCAAACTCTCTACCGCCAGTCGCGAACAGCGTGTTTTGGATGCGCTGACTGAACGATTCCCCGACTACGGACTGGATTTTTCCTTCGACCTGACGCGCTTCGACCGCGGCAGTATCGGCGGTGAAGGTCATTACCTTGTCGTGGCATCGCCCGTATTTCCTGCCAGCCGGTTGGAGGATATTGGCCTTACAGAAGGGCAGGATTATACGGTAGCGAACTATACGCTAAAAGATGGCCGGGAAACAGGTCTGGTGGCTTTTACCATAAGGGAAGAGTCTCTGGAAAAGGCGCTCGGCATCGAGCTAAGGCAGGTGGAAATCAGTTAGCCTTGGAAACGGCGGTAAATATCATACAGCGCCACCGCGGCCGCGTTGGACACGTTGAGGCTTTCCATTTGCGCGTGAATCGGCAATTTCACTAGAAAGTCGCAATGTTCTCCTGTCAGTCGGCGCAGGCCGGAGCCTTCTGCCCCTAATACCAATGCCGTTTTTTTATCCAGTTTGGCGTCAGCTATGAATTGCTTGGCGTGGCCGTCCAGACCGCATACCCAGTAACCTGATTTCTTGACTGTTTCTATCGCCTGCACAAGATTGGTGACCGTAATCAGCGGCACGGCTTCCAGCGCACCGCTCGCTGCCTTGGCCATAACGCCGCTTTCCTGCGGGGCATTGCGGTCAGTGAGAATCACCGCCCCGACATCAAAAGCCGCCGCCGAGCGCATGATAGCGCCGACATTATGCGGGTCGGTTACCTGGTCTAAAAGTAATATCGGCTTGTCGTGCGCTTGATCCAGCCAATCGGAAAGTGACGGTTGCGTCAATGGTTCGCACTCTACGGCAACCCCCTGATGCACGGAGCCGGGAGGCAGCAGATGCTCTATTTTCTGCGATTCAATCACCTGCGGGTTACGCACCGATTTAAGAGAATCTTCCATCTCCTTCTGGGCATTCTTGGTCACCAGCACACGCTTGATTTTGCGCATGGGGTTAGACAGCGCCGCTTGCGTCGCGTGCTTGCCGAACAGGTAAAGGGGCTGGGGTTTCATAACTAATGACTCAAAGTAAAAAGCCGGAAGAAGTTATCTTCCGGCTTTTTTTACCTTTAGCTTCCGGTCGATGCCAGCAAGCCCGGATTATCGTTGCTTGCTGCCGCTTCAGCCTCGATAACGGCTTCTTTTTCACGCTCATGCGCAACCTTGCGCAGGCGCATGACCGCCGCACCGGTACCCGCCGGAATCAGGCGCCCCACGATGACGTTTTCCTTGAGGCCGGACAGTTCGTCCACCTTGCCGGAAACGGCTGCTTCAGTGAGTACGCGTGTGGTTTCCTGGAAGGACGCCGCCGAGATGAAGGAGTGCGTCTGCAAGCTTGCCTTGGTGATACCCTGCAATACAGGGGATGCGCTAGCAGGCTTGTAGCCTTCGGCGATAACCTTGCTATTGACGCGTTCAAACTCTTCACGGTCAATCTGTTCGCCAGCAAGGAACGTGGTTTCGCCCGGTTGGTCAATTTCCACCTTCTGCAACATCTGGCGCACGATTACTTCAATGTGCTTGTCGTTGATGCCTACACCCTGCAAGCGGTAAACCTGCTGCACTTCGTTGACCATGTAACGGGCCAGAGCTTCCACACCCATAACCTTCAGGATGTCGTGCGGCACTGGGTTACCATCCATCAGAAGGTCGCCCTTCTGCACATAGTCGCCTTCCTGAACGGTGATGTGCTTGCCCTTTGGAATCATGTATTCCACCGGTTCAACCGCTTCGTCCTTGGAGCGTACGATAACGCGGCGCTTGTTCTTGTAATCCTTACCGAACTCAATCACGCCTTCGATTTCGCTGATGATAGCGTGGTCTTTCGGCTTACGCGCTTCAAACAACTCGGCCACACGCGGCAAACCGCCGGTAATATCGTGCGTCTTGCTTGATTCACGCGGGATACGCGCCAGTACGTCACCTGCATGCACGGGCTGGCCGTCCTGTACGTTCAGGATAGCGCCTACCGGCAGGAAGTAACGTGCCTCCAGGCCGTTCGGCAGGGTGATGATTTCACCCTTCTTATCGCGCAGTGCAATGCGTGGTTTCAGGTCAGCGCCACGAGTCTGCTGGCGCCAGTCGGTTACGATCTTGTTGGAAATACCGGTCGCTTCGTCCAGCACTTCGCGCAAGGATACACCTTCCACGAGGTCGCGGTAATGCGAGATACCGGCACGTTCCGTGATAATCGGCAAGGTATATGGATCCCAGTCAGCAAGCTTCTGGCCCTTCTTGACTTTGTCATTTTCCTTAGCGAGCAAGCGAGCGCCATAAGGCACTTTGAAGCGTGCGCGTTCACGGTTCATTTCATCGCGCAGTACGATTTCGCAGGTACGGCTCATTACCACGAGACGGTCCTTCGAGTCGGTCACGATGTTCTTGTTGGACAGAGTCAGGGTTGCATCATGCGATGATTCAACGCTGGAATTTTCCGCACCACGCTGTGCCGCACCACCGATGTGGAACGTACGCATGGTCAGCTGGGTACCCGGTTCACCGATGGACTGCGCGGCGATAACGCCCACAGCTTCACCAAGGTTCACCGCAGTGCCGCGTGCAAGGTCACGGCCATAGCAGTTAGCGCAGATGCCCGCCTTGCTTTCACAGGTCAGCACCGAGCGAACCATCACGGCTTCGATACCGGCTTCGTCAACCTTGGCAACAACCAGTTCGTCGATCATCTGGCCGGAAGCCACAATTACTTCGTCACTTACCGGGTGATGTACATCGCGAGAGGAAACGCGGCCCATAATTTGATCAGCCAGCGGCACGATGATGTCACCGCCATCGATAACAGCCTTCGCCACGATACCGCGCTGGGTACCGCAATCATTTTCAATCACGATACAGTCCTGAGCAACGTCCACGAGACGGCGGGTCAGGTAACCGGAGTTAGCGGTCTTGAGCGCCGTATCGGCAAGACCCTTACGAGCGCCGTGTGACGAGTTGAAGTATTCGAGTACCGACAGACCTTCTTTAAAGTTGGAAATAATCGGCGTTTCGATAATTTCACCCGACGGCTTGGCCATCAGGCCGCGCATACCGGCGAGCTGCTTGATCTGTGCAGCAGAACCACGGGCGCCGGAGTTGGCCATCATGTAAATCGAGTTGATGGCGCGAGCCTTCAGCTTGCCGTTCTTGTCCTTACCGACCGATGAAATCTGCTTCATCATGTCGTCAGCAACAAGTTCAGAGCATTTCGACCAGGCGTCGATTACCTTGTTGTATTTTTCACCGGTGGTGATGAGACCGTCCGCATATTGTTGCTCGAACTGCTTCACTTCGCCAAACGTGTGGGCAAGGTGTTTTTCCTTGGTGTCAGGCACGATCATGTCGTCCTTGCCGAAGGAAATACCCGCTTTCGCTGCCTGTGTAAAACCAAGACCCATCAGGCGATCGGCAAAAATTACCGTCTCCTTCTGGCCGCAATGGCGGTACACTTCGTAAATCAGGTTCGAGATTTCTTTCTTGGTCATCAGCTTGTTGACAACCGAGAACGGTAGATGGATGGATTTCGGCAGGATTTCCGATATCAGCATGCGGCCGGGGGTGGTCGATACCAGCTGGGTCACCAGCTGGCCGGTTTCGTCCATCGCCTTGAAACGGCACTTGATCTTGCTATGCAGGGTCACTGTCTTGTTATCCAGCGCATGCTGCATTTCCGAAGTATTCGGGAAAATCATGCCTTCGCCTGCTTCAGCGTCAGATTCCAGCGACATGTAATACAGGCCAAGCACGATATCCTGTGAAGGAACGATGATCGGCTTACCGTTGGCAGGTGACAGAATGTTGTTGGTTGACATCATGAGAACGCGTGCTTCCAACTGTGCTTCGATAGACAACGGAACGTGTACGGCCATCTGGTCACCGTCAAAGTCTGCGTTGAACGCGGTGCAAACCAGCGGATGCAGCTGGATAGCTTTGCCTTCCACCAGCACAGGCTCGAATGCCTGAATGCCAAGGCGGTGAAGCGTCGGTGCGCGATTCAGCAATACCGGATGCTCACGGATAACCTGCTCGAGGATATCCCATACTTCTGGACGCTCGGATTCCACCATACGCTTTGCAGCTTTAATGGTGGTGGCGATGCCGTAAATTTCGAGTTTGGCGTAGATAAACGGCTTGAACAGTTCGAGCGCCATTTTCTTTGGCAGGCCGCACTGGTGCAGTTTCAGTTCCGGACCTACCACGATTACGGAACGGCCGGAATAATCCACGCGCTTGCCGAGCAGGTTCTGGCGGAAGCGACCCTGTTTGCCTTTCAGCATGTCGGACAACGACTTCAGCGGGCGCTTGTTAGCGCCGGTGATGACGCGGCCACGGCGACCGTTATCGAACAATGCATCCACAGCTTCCTGCAACATGCGCTTTTCGTTACGCACGATGATGTCAGGAGCGCGCAGCTCAAGCAGGCGCTTCAGGCGGTTGTTACGGTTGATAACGCGGCGGTACAGGTCGTTTAAGTCAGAGGTCGCAAAGCGGCCACCATCCAGCGGTACCAGCGGGCGCAGTTCCGGCGGAATTACCGGCACAACATCGAGAACCATCCATTCCGGCTTATTGTCGGATTCAAGGAAAGCTTCCACGAGCTTCAGGCGCTTCACCAGCTTTTTGCGGCGGGCTTCCGAGGTGGTTTCTGCGAGGTCGGCACGCAGCGTTTCTTTTTCTTTTTTCAGGTCAACCGCAGACAGCATGGTCTTGATGGCTTCCGCGCCGATCTGGGCGGTGAAAGTGCCGTCGCCATACTTGTCCTGAGCATCGTAGAATTGTTCTTCGGACAGCAGTTCGCCAACCGAGAACGGGGTCAGGCCCGGTTCAACCACAACATATGATTCGAAATAAAGAATCTTTTCCAGATCTTTCAGCGTCATGTCGAGAAGGATACCGATACGGCTTGGCAGCGACTTGAGGAACCAGATATGGGCAACCGGCGAAGCCAGCTCAATGTGCCCCATGCGCTCGCGGCGCACTTTGGAGGTTGTTACTTCCACGCCGCATTTCTCGCAAATGATGCCGCGGTATTTCATGCGCTTGTACTTGCCGCACAGACATTCATAATCCTTGATAGGGCCAAAGATGCGGGCGCAGAACAGACCGTCGCGCTCCGGCTTGAAAGTGCGGTAGTTGATGGTTTCCGGCTTCTTGACTTCGCCGAACGACCAGGAGTGAATTTTTTCCGGGCTGGCGATCGAAATCTTGATTTCGTCAAATTGTTTGGTAGCGCTCAGCTGCTGACCAAAAAAACTCATCACTTCATTCATAATGTTGCCCTTATAAAAGCATTATTTGATAGGTGTTTGCAGTAGCGGGGGTGGCGAACCACCCCCGTAATTTCTTTACGCTTCTTTCTCAATCAGCTCGACGTTCAGGCCGAGAGAGCGAAGCTCTTTCACCATAACGTGGAACGATTCAGGGATGCCGGATTCGAAGCTGTTGTCGCCACGCACGATCGATTCGTAGATCTTGCTGCGGCCAGCCACGTCATCCGACTTCACAGTCAGCATTTCCTGCAAGCTGTAAGCAGCGCCGTAAGCCTGAAGTGCCCAGCACTCCATTTCCCCGAAGCGCTGTCCGCCGAATTGCGACTTACCGCCCAGCGGCTGCTGGGTAACAAGCGAATACGGCCCGATAGAGCGTGCGTGAATCTTGTCGTCAACCAAGTGGTGGAGCTTCAACATATAGATGTAGCCCACGGTCACCTTGCGGTCGAACGGCTCACCGGAGCGTCCGTCATAAAGCTGCACCTGACCAGACGTATCCTGACCAGCCTTCTTCAGCCAGACAACGATGTCTTCTTCCTTGGCGCCGTCGAATACCGGTGTAGCAAACGGGATACCCTTCTTCAGGTTACCAGCCAGCTCAAGCACTTCGTCGTCGCCCATCTGGTTGATTTCCTTGACATTGAGCTTGTCGCCATACAGTTCGGCAAGGAATTCGCGGAGCTTCTTCACTTCCGCTGCCTTGGCGTTCTGGTGCTGCACTTCTTCGAGCATGCCGCGAATCTGCTTACCGATACTTGCCGATGCCCAGCCGAGATGGGTTTCCAGAATCTGGCCCACGTTCATGCGGCTTGGTACGCCAAGCGGATTAAGCACGATGTCGGCAGGGGTGCCGTCTTCAAGGTAAGGCATGTCTTCCACAGGAACAATCTTGGAGATAACCCCCTTGTTACCGTGGCGGCCTGCCATCTTGTCGCCGGGCTGCAGCTTGCGCTTTACCGCTACGAACACTTTTACCATCTTCAGTACGCCCGGCATCAGATCGTCACCAGCCTGTACCTTGGCTACTTTTTCTTCAAATTTCTGGTTGATGCGGCCCAGTGCGGAATCCATCTGCTTTTTCAGCTGTTCGATTTCGGACATTACCGCTTCTTCCTTCACGGCAAACTGCCACCATTGGCCTTTGCTGTATTCTTCGAAAGCGGCTTTGTTGATAGGGCTGCCAGATTTGAAGTTCTTCGGGCCACTGGTGGCTTTCTTGTCCATCAGCAGTTCCTGCAGGCGTCCATACACAAAGCGTTCAATGATGCTGCGTTCGTCGTCGCGATCCTTGGCGAGGCGTTCAATTTCCGCCTTTTCAATGGAGAGCGCACGTTCGTCCTTTTCGATACCGCGACGGCTGAAAATGCGCACGCCTACGATGGTACCGGCCACGCCCGGAGGCAGACGTAAGCTCGAATCACGCACGTCCGAAGCCTTTTCACCGAAAATGGCGCGCAGGAGTTTTTCTTCCGGCGTCATCGGCGATTCGGATTTCGGCGTTACCTTGCCAACAAGGATATCGCCCGGCTTTACTTCCGCACCGATATGCACCACACCGATTTCGTCGAGGTTGCGAAGCGCTTCTTCACCGACGTTGGGAATATCGCGGGTGATTTCTTCCGCGCCCAACTTGGTGTCACGCGCCATCACTTCGAATTCTTCGATATGGATAGAGGTAAACACGTCTTCAGAAACGATACGCTCGCTAATGAGGATAGAATCTTCGAAGTTGTAACCGTTCCATGGCATGAACGCGACCAGCACGTTGCGGCCGAGCGCCAGTTCACCGAGGTCAGTGCTTGGGCCGTCTGCAAGAATGTCGCCAGCCTTCACCACGTCGCCCACTTTAATCAGCGGACGCTGGTTAAGGCAGGTGTTCTGGTTTGAGCGGGTAAATTTCACGAGATTGTAGATGTCAACACCCGGCGAGCCATCTTCGGAAGCTTCCGAGCAGCGCACCACGATACGGGTAGCATCCACCTGATCGACCACGCCGGAACGACGGGCAACGGTAGTTACACCTGAGTCTTTGGCTACGACTTCTTCCATACCGGTGCCAACAAGCGGCGCTTCTGAGCGCAGCAGCGGCACGGCCTGACGTTGCATGTTCGATCCCATGAGCGCACGGTTCGCATCATCGTTTTCGAGGAACGGAATCAGCGCAGCGGCCACCGACACGAGCTGTTTTGGAGCTACGTCGATATATTCAATGCTGTCCGGCGACACGAGTACGAAGTCACCATTGCGGCGGCAGGAAATCAGCTCGTCCTGAAACTTACCTTTTTCATCAAGGTTGGAGTTTGCCTGTGCGATGGCATATTTACCTTCTTCGATAGCCGACAGGTAAATCACTTCATCGGTCACGCGGCTGTTTACCACCTTGCGGTACGGGCTTTCAATAAAGCCGTATTTATTGACGCGCGCATAGGTCGCCATGGAGTTAATAAGACCGATGTTCGGGCCTTCCGGCGTTTCAATCGGGCAGATACGTCCATAATGCGTCGGGTGTACGTCGCGCACTTCGAAGCCAGCACGTTCGCGGGTCAGACCACCCGGCCCAAGGGCCGACAGGCGACGCTTGTGGGTGATTTCCGACAGCGGGTTGGTCTGGTCCATAAACTGCGACAGCTGTGAAGATCCAAAGAATTCGCGGATGGCGGCAGCTACCGGCTTTGCGTTCACGAGGTCATGCGGCATAACGGTGTCTATGTCCACGGATGACATGCGTTCAATGATCGAGCGTTCCATGCGCAGCAGGCCGATACGGAACTGGTTTTCCATCAATTCACCTACCGAGCGCACGCGCCGGTTGCCGAGATGGTCGATATCGTCGATTTCGCCTACGCCGTCCTTCAGGCCCACCAGCAGGCGGATTACCTGCATGATATCATCCTTGGTCAGCGTACCCTTGTCTTCCGGGAAATCCAAGTTGAGGCGTGCATTCATTTTCACACGGCCTACGGCAGAAAGGTCGTAACGTTCATCTTCAAAGAACAGAGAATTGAATAATGTTTCCGCTGCTTCGGCGGTAGTCGGTTCACCCGGGCGCATCACGCGGTAGATATCGATGAGCGCTTCTTCCTTGGTGTTGTTTTTGTCAGCAATCAGCGTGTTGCGGATGTAAGCGCCGACATTGACATGGTCGATATCAAGCACGGCTACATCTTTCACGCCTGCTTCTTCCAGCATAGCAACGGCAGCGGCGCTGATTTCTTCACCAGCTTCGATGTAGATTTCACCGGTCTGTTCGTTGATGATGTCGGTGGCAATATAGCGGCCAACAAATTGTTCATCGGTGACCAGATATTCCTTCAGGCCGTCTTCCATCATTTTCTTGGCGATGCGGACGTTCATTTTCTTGCCTGCTTCGGCCGCTACCTTACCGGTCTTTGCGTCCACGAGGTCATGCGCCAGTTTGATGCCCTTGTACTGTTCCGGGTTGAACTTGGCCGACCAGCCCTTCTTCTGCTTCTTGAATACAGTCTTGCTGTAGAAGGTGCTGAGAATTTCTTCGTTATCCATGCCCAGCGCACGCAGCAGCGAGGTCACATGGATCTTGCGGCGGCGGTCGATACGCGCGTTCACCAGATCCTTGGCGTCAAACTCGAAATCAAGCCATGAACCACGGTAAGGGATAATGCGGGCGGAATAGAGGAATTTGCCGGAGCTGTGGGTCTTGCCATGGTCATGGTCAAAGAACACGCCGGGCGAACGGTGCATCTGGGAGACAATCACGCGCTCGGTGCCGTTGATGATGAACGTGCCGTTGCCGGTCATGAGCGGGATATCGCCCATGTAAACGTCCTGTTCCTTGATGTCCTTGATTTCACGGGCGCCGGTTTCTTCATCGACGATCCACACGATAAGACGCAGGGTCACACGCAGCGGAGCGGAGAAGTTGATGCCACGGCTGCGGCATTCATCCACGTCATACTTGGGAGCATCGAAATTGAAGCGGACGAATTCCAGCGTCGAGGTTTCGGCAAAGTCCTTAATCGGAAATACCGACTTGAACACGCTTTGCAAGCCCGTGTTGGTGCGTTTTTCCGCAGTGATGTTGATCTGCAGAAAATGATCGTAGGAATTTTTCTGCACCTCGATCAGGTTTGGCATAGAGGTAATGGTCTCAATACGACCAAAACTCTTACGAATGCGTTTGCGTGCGGTAAATGACAGACGTGACTGCTGAGCCTGCGCCATGGGAACCCCTTAGAGTGTGAACTGCTTTATAGACAACAAACCAATACTACAAATAGCAAAAGGGAGCGCCGCCAACTGCTTCGTTAAAAGCAGGGCAGCGCTCCGTATCGGAAACCAATACCGGTAAATTACTTAACCTCAACGGTTGCACCGGCTTCGGTAAGAGCCTTTTTGATTTTTTCGGCTTCGTCCTTGTTGACGCCTTCCTTAACAGGCTTCGGCGCAGCTTCAACGAGGTCCTTGGCTTCTTTCAGGCCAAGGCTGGTGATTTCGCGAACCACTTTGATGATGCCGATTTTCTTGTCAGCCGGAGCAGAAGCCAGGATGACGTTGAATTCGGTTTGTGCTTCAGCGGCAGGACCAGCAGCCGGACCAGCAGCAGCGGCAACCGCAACCGGAGCAGCGGCAGAAACGCCCCACTTTTCTTCGAGCATCTTGGAGAGCTCAGAAGCTTCCAGAACGCTCAGTGCCGACAGATCATCGACGATTTTAGCAAGATTAGTAGACATGTTAAAACTCCCAACTATCAATAAATAAACAATTAAACATTACTATCCGATCAGTCTTTCTCACCTACCCCTTATTGGCATGAGCGGCGATAACACGGGCGATCTGACCTCCCGGAGCCTGCAGCACACCGGCAATCCGGGTGGCAGGAGTCTTGAGCATGCCAACAATCTTGGCACGCAGTTCGTCAAGTGACGGCAGCTTGGACAGGGCTTCAATGTCTTTGACACTGAGCTTTTTGTCACCGTAAGCACCACCGATAATGACAAGTTTTTCATTGGTTTTAGCAAAATCCACGATACCCTTGGAAACCGCAACCGGATCAATCGAGGTAGCAATAGCCGCCGGACCCTTGAGCAGGTCAGCGATTTGCTCAAACTTGGTATCCTTGGCTGCCAGCTTGGTCAGGCGGTTCTTGGACACTTTAAATTCAGCGCCGGCTTCACGCATCTTGAGGCGAAGCTGGTTCATTTCCGCAACGGTCAAACCCTTGTTATGAACAACCAGCGCAATGTCTGCCTGTTTGAACTTGGTGTTGACGGTTTCGATTAATGCTTTTTTCTCTGCACGATTCATAGGTTGTTCTCCTTACGCTGCCTGCAGGTCTGTGAGATCGATTTTCAAGCCCAGACCATGAGTCGAGGAGATACCAACCTTCTTAATATAGTTACCTTTGCTGCCAGACGGCTTTGCCTTCTGGACCGCATCGATAAACGCCCTGATGTTCTGGGTCAGCTGTTCTTCGGTGAAGCTGGCCTTGCCGATACCGGCATGCACAATTGCAGCCTTGTCAACGCGGAACTCTACCTGACCGGACTTGGCAGCCTTTACGGCTTCCACCACGTTCGGGGTAACAGTACCGAGTTTCGGATTTGGCATCAGGCCTTTTGGACCAAGTACCTTACCGAGTTTACCTACGGTCGCCATCATGTCAGGAGTGGCGATACAGCGGTCGAAATCAGTCAGGCCGCCATTGATTTTTTCAGCCAGGTCTTCAGCTCCAACATAGTCAGCGCCTGCCTTGAGGGCTTCAGCAGCCTTTTCGCCACGGGCGAACACGGCAACCTTGATGGTCTTGCCGGTACCGTTGGGCATGGACACCATGCCGCGCACCGTCTGGTCGGTCTGCTTGGCATCAATGCCAAGGTTCATTACAATATCAATCGTTTCGTTGGACTTGGTATTAGCCGCCGATTTCACGATTTTTACCGCTTCGCTCAAGGTGTAACGCTTGGATACATCCACTTTAGCGAGCAGGGCCTTCCTTCTCTTGTTTACGCGAGCCATGTGCTTATGCCTCCACTACTTCAAGACCCATCGACTGGGCAGAGCCGCGGATCATGCGTGCTGCTGCATCGACATCGTTTGCGTTCAGGTCTTTCATTTTTTCTTGCGCGATTTCGCGAATCTGCTTCATCGTAATCTTGCCTGCGGTCGCGCCTTTGCCCGGGGTCTGCGAGCCGCTCTGGATCTTAGCAGCCTTTTTCAGGTAGTAAGATACCGGCGACAGGCGCGTAATGAAGGTAAAGGTACGGTCCTGATATGCGGTGATAACCACAGGAATCGGAGCGCCCGGCTCCATTTTCTGAGTGGCGGCATTAAATGCCTTACAGAATTCCATGATGTTCAAACCACGCTGGCCAAGCGCAGGGCCTACTGGTGGCGAGGGATTCGCCTTGCCGGCAGGAATTTCAAGCTTTATATAGCCAACAACTTTCTTTGCCATATTTATACTTCCGGTTTGGTGTTAACGCCCGCAGAATGCCTCGTCGGCAACGCTGGCTCCCAAAAATAACGTGAAGCTCTCTTTCACTAGGGAGGCGGATTTATAGACGAAGAACTCTACCAGCGCAAATAAAAAAATGATTTTTTTTCAGATAAATGCTTAGGAATCAAACCATCTACCTGTAGTAGGTAGTGTTTTTTATACCTACTATACCTTCTCTACTTGCGAATATTCGAGGTCCACAGGTGTTGCGCGGCCGAAAATGGACACGGAGACCTTCACGCGCGACTTTTCATCATCCACCTGTTCAACCAGCCCAACAAAGGACTCGAACGGGCCGTCGATGATTTTGACGTTTTCGCCTGTTTCGAAGCTGATGGTCTGCTTTGAGGGAGAAACGCCATCACGCACTTGTGCGAATATTACTTCCGCTTCCTTGTCAGTAATCGGTACCGGACGGCCCTTGCCACCGCCACCGAGGAAGCCGGTTACTTTTGCGGTGTTTTTCACCATATGCCATGTCTCATCGGTGAGTTCCATTTTCACCATGACATAGCCAGGGAAGAATTTGCGCTCGGCGGCTACTTTTTTACCACGGCGAACCTCGATGACTTCCTCAACAGGAACCACCACCTCTTCAATCAGGTGTGCAATGTTTTTCTGCACCGCCTGTTCACGAATGGCCTGTGCCACTTTCTTTTCAAAGCCTGAATATGCGTGAACGATATACCAACGAAATGCCATTGTACTAACTCCTTATGCGATTCCCAGAATGATGGAGATCAGTGTGCCTATAATCCAATCCGTAAACACGAAAAACGTTGCCGCCACCGCCACCAGAAGCAGCACCATGCCGGTCGATATCATGGTTTCCTTGCGCGTCGGCCAGGTTACCTTTTCCATTTCTTGCCGCACTTCGCGGACAAATTTGGCGGGGTTCACTTTAGACATTGGTGGCGTCGATTCTTTCTATGGTGATTCAAATACGGGGGAAGAGCTGGGTTATATAGTAAGAAAAAATGTTTTCAAGGGATTTTTGCGCCAAGCGCAGGGAAGCCAATTGACGCAAGGCCGGCAAAGCATTAGCGTGCGCGGCTTCTCTAAAACGATATAAGCGTTATACACACCGGAATTTATGCTTTTCATTCAAGACCTCACCTACCGAATCGCCGGACGGACCTTGCTGGACAAGGCCACTTTGACTATTCCTGCCGGTCATCGTGTCGGACTGGTCGGCCCCAACGGAACGGGCAAGTCCACGCTTTTTAAGCTGATTTCCGGCGAACTGTTGGCGGACGGCGGGGAAATTTCGCTCATCAAGGGCGCAAGCATGGGCATGGTGCGGCAGGATTTACCCGATGACGACACCACGCTGATTGACATCGTCCTTGCCGCCGACACCGAACGCGCCGCCCTGTTTGAGGAAGCGGAAACCGCCAGCGACCCCGACCGTATCGGCTATATTTATACAAGACTCGACGAGATCCGCGCCTATGACGCACCGGCGCGCGCCGCCACCATCCTTGCCGGCCTCGGGTTTGATGACCGCGCACAGAACAGCCCCATTTCGTCTTTCTCCGGCGGCTGGCGCGCCCGTGTAGCGCTTGCGGCGGCACTCTTCCGCGAACCCAACCTGCTGCTGCTCGACGAACCGACCAACCACCTTGATTTCGAAGCGATGGTATGGCTGGAAAACTTCCTGATAAATTACCAGCACACGCTGGTCATCATCAGCCACGACCGCGACATACTCAACAAGACTGTTGACCATATCGTGCATCTGGAAAACCAAAAACTGAACCTCTATACAGGTAATTACGATAATTTCGAACGCAAGCGCGCCGAGCGCATGATGGGGCAAGCGGCGCTGCGTGAAAAACAGCTGGCGCAAAAAGCGCACATGATGAAATTCGTTGATCGCTTCCGTGCCAGCGCTGCTAAAGCTGCGCAGGCACAAAGCCGCTTGAAAATGATTGAAAAGATGGACATTGTCGACGCAGTCATGGCCGACCGCGTGACGTCTTTTACCTTCCCCGAGCCGGACGAAGAAAAATCGCCGATGATTGTGCTGGAAAATATCAATGCCGGTTACAGCAAGGAAAAGCCGGTACTCAAAAACCTTGAATTGCGCATCGACGCCGACGACCGTATCGCGTTGCTGGGCGCCAACGGTAACGGCAAATCGACATTGATGAAGCTGATTTCCGGCCGCCTGCCCCCGTTATCCGGCGAGATGCATAAATCCGGCAAGCTGCGCGTGGGTTATTTCGCCCAGTTCCAGACCGACGAACTCGACATCAGCCAGACCCCCTACGAGGTGATGAAGCGCGCCATGAAAGCCACCGCCGAAGCGCGCGTGCGCGCGGCACTGGCCAAGTTCGGGTTCGATAAATACCGCGCCGATACCAAGGTGGGCGACCTGTCTGGCGGTGAAAAAGCGCGGCTGCTATTTTGCATCATGAGCTTTGACGCGCCGCATATCATGCTGCTCGACGAACCAACCAACCATCTCGACATCGACGCCCGCGAAGCGCTGACGCAGGCGCTAAACAACTATACCGGCGCGGTGATTATCGTCAGCCACGACCCGCACCTTGTGGAGTGCGTGGCTGACCGCCTGTGGCTGGTGGCCGATGGCAGCTGCAAGCCCTATGACGGCGATCTCGATGCCTACCGCCAGCTGGTCGTGCGTCAGCGCAAGCGCGAGCGCGAAGCCGCCAAGCAGGAATCCAAACGTAATAAAGGAGGCAACCAGAAATCCGACGCCAAAAATAAAGACCAGCCCAAATTGTCAAAGGCCGAAAAAGAAGCGGCCAAGCTAGAACAGAAAATCGCTGACCTCACACTGCGCAAGGACGCTATGGAAAATGAAATCGCCAACGCCTGCGCAAATAATGCGGCCAAACAGCTCAAGGATCTGAACGTTACCTACGCCGAATTACAGAAACAGCTTCAGGCCGCCGAGGGCGAATTAGAGAGCGTTATTGCGGGGCTGTAGAGCTATTGGCTGACTTTGCATCGTCCACCGCGGGAAATAATCAGCACCGCAATGAGATAGGCGGCCACAGCCGCCCAGATAATGCTGGAATAGCCCCACACCATCGCCACAGGCAGGGCAATGGCCGATGAGAACACGCCGAAGCTGCCGTTAATCGCCCAGAACCACGGCTTTCCGGCATCACCGAACCTTGCCACCCCCGCCGGAAAGAAAAACCCGCCGACAAAGGCACAGGGGAACAGGATTATAAAGGCCACCGCTATTTTAAGCACAAAGCCGTAATGCAGCGTGCCGCTGAACAATGGCTGCATCACCAGTGCCATCACCACCAGCAGGCACGGCATCAGCCATGCCGCGCGCAGATAGGCACTGGTGCTGGTACGTGTGCTGGCATACGCCCCCGCCGCCAACCCTAGCAGCAGGCATCCCAGCACCACCGAGGCCGAATAGGCAGGATTACCCATATAGAGAATGAATTTCTGGATCATGAATATTTCCATCGCCATGAAGCCAAAACCGATCACCGCGAAATAGATGCTGGAGCTGAGCAAATCGCGGTAGGGCAGCAACCGCAGTTTATAATTATCAATAAACGGCACGAAATAAAGAACGATCGTCAGCAAAATAACAATAATCACCGCATTCTGCATCACCTGCACAGCGGCGTTGTTCTTAACATCCGTCAGTATAACGCTGAGTTTGAGCGGAAATGGCTTGAGTACATTGAAAAAGAACGGACGGTCGTCAGTAGGCGGTGATATGTCGATGCCCTTGGCATCCAGCTCGGCAAGCACCGCCGTGTGTTCCGGCGAAAGCAACCTTGCATAGTCATGCTCCGGTTTGCTGCCGGGCTGCACAGGGTAGGAAATGGTAAAACCGTGTTTGGCGGCAACAGCGCGCATGGTGGCAATATCGGCATCGCTGAAGGGCGATTTTGAGGCAATGACGTTACCCACCATTTTACTGCTGATGAGGGCTATATGTTTTTCAGGGCTTTTCACGCCCATGTCGGCCAGTGCTTCATAAATCAGGAGGACAAGACGCTGCACCTCATAGGCCGAGACCGATGACGCCGCGACATTAAGCCAGCGGCTGGTCGTTACCACGCCATTTTCGTTCAGGCGCGAGAAATAGGTTTTATAGGCTTCCTTGGTGTAGAGGTTGTTTTCCGCCAGCGCAAATGCGCCCGCCATGGAAGCGGCCCAGCTATCGATCAGCGAAATCTGTATCAGGTCGTAGGATTGCCCGCTGGTGGCAAGGTAGCTGCGCCCCTCGGCAATCGCCACATCCACCTGCTTATGGTGATAAATATCACCGGAAAACGCCCTGAATTCATTGGAGACGGCATCCACCATCGTTTTGTTCAACTCAATGACCTTGACCTTTTCAACACCGGCCTTCAGCGCCGTCAATATGTCGCGGCCACCGCCACCGCCGATAATGGCAACATGGCGCGGCTTGCGCAGCAGGTAGGCCGAGCTGGTCACGTCATAGAGCAGGTAGTCGAGCTTATCGAGATTCTTACCGTCAAATTCGGTAATCGGTGTGCCTGCCGACGAATCCTGCTCTATCCAATATTGTTTGATTTTCTGCAGCGGGAATTTTGTGCCAGCGCCCCAGGCAAATCCGTGGTCAGGGTCCACCGGCTTGTCGGGGTCTGATGACCAGAAAATATTGTCAAACACGGTGATGCGCGTCACCGGCGTCCATTTTTCATACACACGCCCCAGCCCGCTTTCTTCGTATTTGGAATGGGTGAGGTTGAGCGGTTCTTTTATCACAAACAGGCTGGCGATGCCCAGCAGCCCCAGCGCAGCAAGCAATCTCAGCTTTCCGGTATTGGCTATCAGCACACACAAAATCAGCGCACCCAGCAAAGCAATGATATGCGGCACCGGAATCAGCATGATGGCAGGTACAGTCAGCACCGCGCCCGTAAATGCGCCAAACAGGTCGCAGGCATACATTTTGCCGAAATTCTTTCCCTCGGCCTTCATCAGGTAGATGCAGACGCAGCCGCCCAGACAAAACATCGGCACAAGGATAGACACCACCAGCATCAGCGCCCGCGAGAACTCCTCGGCAATACGCGATATAGAATGCATGATAAGCATTTCAGAGCCGACCAGCGAAACACCGCCCAGAAACAGTAAATACGGCAACAGCCGCGCAGGATTTTTCACCGTGGCCAGCCAGATGCCCGGCGCCCCCATACCCAGCATCACCAGCGACAAGGTAAGGAACGTAAAATGATACCAGGCAACGGCGCTGAGCATTTTGGTCAGCGATAATTGATAGACAATGATGGTGAAGCAGATAAGCGCCAGCGCCAGATAGTCGTTTATATAAAGCTTTTTCCGCATCTTATTTCCAACACTGGTTACACATACCCAGCGCGAGGCTACAGCAGGCTGGTTAACAGGCAGTAAATACTTGCAGATTGCAATATGCCACTTTATTTTACCCCACCGGAAACAAAAGGACCGCTATGTACCCGCATAATCTTGAAAACCCAGATGAAGACCTGAAACATGTCATCGACATGGAAACAGGCATGCTGCTCTTCATCAATACGCTTATAACTAACGGAAACGATAGCCCCAAGGTCGCCGAAGCGCTAGATATTATTGATGATCATCTTAAATCCATTTTCGCCGACACCGAGTACAACCCTGATACAGAAAATGTACGATTCTTCCGGCAACTTGCAGAAACAGCAGTTAGGTTACGAAAAAACCCACCTTCTTCCCTGAAGAAAAAACGGCCGGATGGCCGAAGCGATGATTTAGGAAACGAGGACAGGGAAACCGGAGGCTTTTCGCGTTAAGCGAAATCTTCTTTTTTGATAGAGAATTTTTCTTCCAGCATAGCCCAGACGCTAGCGTCCGGCTCATCACCGAAACCCTTTGCCAATATCTCTGAAACCGCGTTCAGATCTTCGATATCTTCAGTGCTTTCGATGATTTTTCGAAGTGTCAGCACAGGACATTTCACCACATAATAGCAGTCGCGGTTTTTAATGTCCTTGCACCTGATGATATGAATGTCGTGCCTGCGTGATTGCTTGATTTTTGCGGCAAATGACATCGGCTTCTCAGCGCTTGCTTACAGAGGCCGTTTTAACGCTCATTGCCTCTGCCGTGCCTTTGGCTACGCCTTCCGGCCCTGCCAACGATGCTGCCGGATGGCTTGGTATATGGTCGATGAACAATGGTTTTCCGGCTTCCGTCTCATATGCCATGGCGGCAAACTGCGATTGCACCCCACGGAATTTTTCGTATTTTTCGTTTCCGCGATCCGTTATCTGCACAAACATTTCACCGGCATAGGTCTGCGCCGCGCCCCTGTGTTCGGAATTGCTGTAAAACCTCAGAACATCGCCCGGCGCACTGATACGCACTAACTCCGCCTGCCCTTCCTTTACAGCCACCTTATTGCTTACGCCCTCTAGGCCGGTAAGCTTCATTTTTTCCCTCGTCGAGGTGTAAATATCCGGAGTGCCTATATCGAGGTCGCGGTACAGAGCGGATACTTTTTTAATAAGATCCTCAAAGTTTTTCGCTTCGGAATGCGCCTTCTCAACGCCGCGCTGGAACTTATCGGCCTTCAGCTGGTAATCATCATTTTTAACACGGTAGTTAAAGGCAGCAATAATCACACCGTCATCGGCTTTCAGCTTCTGGTTTACCTGATCGGCCTCATTCCAGAAGCTTACTTCTTCCTTGCCTTCAAAGAATCGGGCATCGGGCTTGATATAGATGCGCGATGATTGCGTTTTAACCTTGATACTCTCAAGGTCTTGGACATCGCCTTTTGAATAGGCGTGCGTCTTGCTATCTGTTTGCACTTCCAGTTCCGGACTGATTTTGTAATGCGGCAACTGGACATTGCCCGATTCATCCACCAGCGATTTTCCATCCAGCCATGTGTAGCATTGTTCGATGTCGCTGGGGTCGATAAAGCTGATGGAACGCCTGCCATTCTCACCTGCGGTAGATATCTGCAGCATTACGCCGTTATTGAACGTCTGGTTTTCATAAGCAACCGGCGTGTCGATATATACAGCGGTGGTAGGGACAGGCTTTTTTACATAGCGGCCTGCGGGAATCGCCTCCGGAGTTTCCATGAGGTCACGAAACCGGTCCTTGGGGCTGTAGTGTAGCTTCTGGGCAATCCCCAAGCTCTGGAAATAGATATCCGGATTAAAGCCGATACGCTCAACCGCCAATTTTGCTTTTCCCGTTTCCGGATTAAACTCAAAACCACGCACATAATTCATGAATTTTTCAATGGCCGTACGCGTCCGGCCGCCATGTTCCTCTTCAAGGTCTTCAAGCTTGGCCTGAAGCGCCAGCGCCGCATATTTATCAATTTTGTTGATTACAATTACCTGCGTGCCATCGGTTTTAACCGCTTGCGGCTCTGATTCGCAGCGCTTGAGGTCAACCGTGCCTTCGCGGCCACCTTCCATATCAATGACAAGATGCTTTACGTTCGGGGTGCGTATCGGCCCCAGCCCGTCATCAAATTTCGGCACATGCAGCAGGAAGCGCCCCTCGGGCGCTGGTATCACCACCTGTCGCGGCAGCGGCAGGAAAAGTTTTTCGATATCCTGACGCGTCAGCTTTACCATCGGTGTTTCTGTATTTGTACCCATACATGTTCCATTCACCTAGTGTGTAACGGCCAGCCACCGCCAAACAGCGGCTATGGTGTATCTTAAAGAAAAATAGTTAATCTATGTTAAATATTCTGGGGCGGCGAACAGGGCGTGATGAGGAAAATATATTTATATATCAATATATAGAGTCATTATTATCCGTGAATAACCCTTGATAATAATGGCAGGGGCGACAGGATTCGAACCTGCGACCTACGGTTTTGGAGACCGCCGCTCTACCAACTGAGCTACACCCCTACATTTGCCTCTTACGGGCGGCCATTCTTAACAGAGAAAATGGCTTTGTCCAGTTCACAGCGCAGAATATGGGCGTCAGCATTCCCAACGCTGCCGTTACCCGTTAACATTCTATTATTCCTTGGCAATATGGCCTAGAAATCAAACTGGGCGCGCATCATCAGGATTTCCGGGTCATCATGGGCGGTGGTGGCGGTGCCGTCCGTATTGACCATGATGTAATTGACCGTAAAGTTGACATTTTCCTGCGGAATCCAGCGCAGGCCAAAGGTCAGATCATTGACCTCGCCGCCAAGGATAACGCTGTCATTAAGGTCAAGCGCGCTATAACGGGTAGAGACCTGCCATGCGCCCCATGCGCCTTCCGAAGGCTTAAACGCCCATTTTGGCTTCACGCGGTCAAACTTGCCCTGCTTGGCAACATAGTTTCTGCTTTCACCGGTGAGGAAATAGGAGGCCTCGACATAGTAGGTGTCAAAGGACTGGTTCGCCAGTCCAGCGCCACGGTTTACTTCAGCTATCATATATTCGCCCTGCATCGAAAACGGGCCATACACACCGGCCGCTTCCAGCCCCAGCAGGTCCACATTATCCACCGAGGCAATAGCGCCCGTATCCACCGCCTGTGAACTGCTCAGGCGGTTTTCCGCGCGTGAGGAAAAGCGGAACGAATCTGTTGCGCTGTCGGGAATCCGGTGCGATCCGGCAACACCGAAATGCAGGATTTCGCGGCCAACAGAAAACGGCGCCAGCGTCAGGCGGGCGGTAACGTCCTTGGATTCATCGTCGGTACTGGCCGTGCCTGTGCCGCTGCCAAACCCACCAAGAGATGCCGTGTAAGCGCCAAGCGGCGAATCACCGCTGGTGGCAACAGCAATACCGAGATTACGGTCGGGCGCAAAGGCAAGCGGAAGCGCACGCTCCATAAAGGTCGTAAACAAGTCGCTGGTAAGAGTTTCAAGTCCGAAAGGTTCTTTGAACTGACCAACCATGAACGATAGGGGCTTCAAGCCGGTATATTCGAGATATGTGTCCGTAATACCTGCAGGGCCAGCCGTTCCGGCAAAGTCATACTCAAGTTTGTATTTGAAATCATGGGCGATAGTACCCGTTGCCGACAGACGCGCGCGGCGCATGTTAGTGCCGTCGGGATGATCCCTCCTGTCGTCATTGAACATGCCGCCATCTACCTGCGCGAAACCGCCCACTTTAAAGCTATAAGCTCCGTCTGCCGTTTCAAACTTGGGTGCAGGAACCATGCTTATCTTGACGTCGTTTTCCGGCTTTACGGAAAGTTTGGCGGCTTTGATTTCATCCGTAATTTTCTGCGACGACTTGGCCTGTGCCTTGGTTTTTTCCAGCTCTGCCTTGAGCGCTGCCATTTCAGCCTGCATCTGCGCCATTTGCGATTGCATGGCCTTCAGCTGCGCCATCACGGCATTCGTATCCGTAGCATAAACGGGCGCACCGGCGAGTATGCCAATAAGCCCTGTACTCACCAGCAACGCCCGTTTCATGCTAATTTCCCTATATCAACTTCAGACTTATTTTGCTGTCTTCAGAGACGCAGCAGCAGCACGTGCTGCGGTCAAATCTTTCGCGTGTAACGGCAGCAAGCCCTTGCTGATGAGGTAGCCATTGGCGCCGATAGCGGCATCGCCGACCATTTCATTCGCGAATTCGCTGATGCCCGGAATATTACCAAGATGTTCACCCTTCACATACACATAAAGGCTGCGCGAGATTTTGTAGCTCTGGTTCTCGATGTTTTCCATCGTGGGAGCTATGCCACCAATCTTGTTACCCTGAACCTTGGCCTTGTTTTCCTCTAAGAAGCTGTAACCGAAAATGCCGACAGCATTCGGGTTGCTGACCAGCTTCTGGATGATGAGGTTATCGTCTTCACCGGCATCGATGTAGCGGCCATCTTCACGCAACAGGGCGCAGGTTTTCTTGCGGACTTTTTCATCCGGTATAGCGGTTGCGAATTCCGGAAACTCCTTGCATGCCTCTTCCATCACCAGCTCAACAAACGCATCGCGTGTGCCAGACGTCGGTGGCGGTCCGTACACTTCAATGGTCTGCGCAGGAAGTTTGGCATCAATATCGCTCCATTTCTGGATGGTGTTTGCCGCCAGCTTGCCGTCTTTGCCCGGCAACTCGCGAGCCAGCGCCATGAACAGCTGTTTCTTGGTCAGGTCAATAGCAGGGCCGCCTTTGGCATTGGCAATTACGATACCGTCATAACCAATCGCTATTTCTACAATTTTTTCAACGCCGTTTTGTTTGCACAGCGTCTTTTCGCTATCGGTGATAGGGCGCGAAGCATTGTTGATGTCAGGATGGGTTTCGCCCACGCCAGCGCAGAACAGTTTAAAGCCGCCGCCTGTGCCGGTGGATTCAACCAGAGGGGTTTTGAATTTGCCTTCTGCACCGAATTGTTCAGCGGCGGCAGAGGTAAAGGGATATACGGTTGAAGAACCAACAGCGCGAATCTGGTCGCGCGCTTCGGCAGCAACGGTAGATGTGAATACAAATGCTGCGCCAAGAGCGCAGGTCATGAAAAGTCGGTTTTTGCAATAGTTCAGCATAATCTATCCTTATCGTCAGGGTTGAACTATCGAAGCATAAAGCACGGCATATGGTTGCATGCAAAAGATTTTGCGCACATGTGGCACATGTTTTTTTATCACTGGCATTTTTGCGTGCAAGAACTATAGTGTAAACATTATGTAACCAATGGTTACCCTGCCCCGGTATCGTATAGACAATCGTATGCGATACGGGCGTAATTTCAGATAATTTTCGCTGTGGTATTTTTTCTAACACACACCATAAACAACAAAGGCGCAGGAGCTTTCGCCCACTGCACCTTTGAGTAATTTTATTATTAAGTAAGGTTACTCAATAATTTTGGCAACAACGCCGGAGCCGATGGTACGGCCGCCTTCGCGGATAGCGAAGCGCAGGCCTTCTTCCATGGCGATCGGCGAAATC
>JAGVLO010000005.1 GCA_020049775.1 Alphaproteobacteria bacterium
AAGAAAGAAGCTGCGCCACCACCGCCTCCTCCGCCGCCTCCGGCCGAGAAGAAAGAAGCTGCGCCACCACCGCCTCCTCCGCCACCTCCGGCCGAGAAGAAAGAAGCTGCGCCACCACCGCCTCCTCCGCCACCTCCGGCTGAGAAGAAAGAAGCTGCACCGCCACCGCCTCCTCCGCCGCCTCCGGCCGAGAAGAAGGAAGCTGCACCGCCACCGCCGCCTCCGCCGCCTCCGGCCGAGAAGAAGGAAGCTGCACCGCCACCGCCTCCTCCGCCGCCTCCGACTGAGAAGAAGGAAGCTGCACCGCCACCGCCTCCTCCGCCGCCGCCTCCGGCCGAGAAGAAGGAAGCTGCACCGCCACCGCCTCCTCCGCCGCCTCCGGCTATTAAGGGCGCACCACCTCCTCCACCGGCAGCTCCTAAGGAAGGGAGTGATGTGCCAGCTCAGCCTGTTGACCTGAAAAAAGCTGGGGAAGAATCACCCGCTGTGAAGCAAGTTGAGGAAGAATTGGCCAAACCTCTCGCAAAGCCAGAAGGCAAAGTCGATGGCACCAAAAAACCTGAACTGCACATTGGATTCAAGGTAACGGAAACTGCCATTCCCCTTACAGTTAAGCCGGACCTCGATAAAATTGCCGAGCGCCTGAAAGCAAATACCAACGAGCGGGTAGTGCTAATGGCCTATGCGTCCAGCATCGGTGACCAGTCAAGCACGGCGCGTCGTGTGTCGCTGTCGCGCGCCCTTTCGGTACGCGCCCACCTGATTGATGCGGGTATCAATAGCCTGCGCATCAATGTGCAGGCAGAGGGCAGCAAAAACCCGGGTGGCGATCCTGACCGTGTTGACATATTTGTCGAAAGCACCAAGGAAGAAGACGAGGAATAACATGCCGCACACTGACATTCGGTGTAACGCTACGATGTTTTCTATGATGTGAGGTCGCACAAGCGGTAAACACATGGCTGGCCATTCCCATTTTAAAAACATCATGCGCCGTAAAGGTGCGCAGGACGCAAAAAAAGCGAAAGTCCTAACCAAGGTGCAACGCGAAATTATTTCTGCCTGCAAAACCGGCATGCCGGATCCCAACTCCAACCCGCGCCTGCGCAGTGCCATCCAGTGGGCGCGCGAGGAAAACATGCCGCGTGACCGCATTGAAGCAGCCATCAAGCGCGCCAGCAGCAAGGACGCCGCCGACAATTACGAGTCCGTACGTTATGAAGGCTACGGCCCCGGCGGCACCGCCATTATTGTGCAGATACTCACCGACAACCGTAACCGCAGCGCCGCTGACATACGCTCGATTTTTGCCAAAGGCGGCGGAAATATGGGTGAAACCGGCAGTGTCAGCTTCATGTTCGACAATGTCGGCATGGTCACTTACCCCGTTTCTGTTGCCAGCGAAGAAGCCATGTTTGAAGCAGCGCTCGAAACAGGCGCTGACAATTGCGCTGTCGATGAAGGCATCCATATCGTCACCTGTACATTAGAAAGCTTCGGCACTGTACGCGACGCACTGGAAAAGAAATTCGGCGCTCCTTCTTCAGCTAAACTGACATGGCTGCCCAAGAACACAGTGGCCGTAAGCGACGAAAGCGCCAACCAGATACTCAAACTTATCGACGCGCTGGAAGACCATGACGACGTGCAGGAAGTCTTCTCCAATTTTGAAATTTCCGAAGCGCTGATTTCCAAGCTGAGCGCATGACCCTCATCCTCGGCATCGACCCGGGATTGCAACGCACAGGCTGGGGAGTGATTATTTCCAAATCCAACCAGCTTTCCTTTGTTGATTGCGGCACCATCAAAAGCGACGCCAAGCTGCCGATGGCAGAGCGCCTGAAGCAGTTGCATGACGGCGTTGCCGCCGCCATCGCACGCCACAAACCTGCGGAAGCCGCCATCGAGGAAACCTTTGTGAATGTCAGCGGCAGCTCCACGCTCAAGCTTGGGCAGGCACGCGGCGCACTGATTTTAACACTTTCGTTAAACAGCCTGCCAGTGTATGAATATAGTGCAACCATGGTCAAAAAATCCGTGGTTGGTTCAGGGCATGCCGACAAGGCGCAAATCGCCATGATGGTCGGCACGTTGCTGCCCGCCTGCAAACCCCACGAGGGAATGCGCAGCGCCGATGCAGCAGATGCCCTGGCGATTGCGATATGCCATGCGCACCAGCGCACGGTGAACCAGATAAAAGCGGGAGTGCGCTGATGATTGGAAGATTACGCGGTAAACTCGACGAAATACTGGAAGACAGCGTTATCCTCGATGTCGGCGGCGTCGGCTACCATGTGTTTTGCTCCTCGCGCACCATTGCCGCATTGCCGCAGGTGGGCGAAGCGGCGCAGCTGATCATCGAGATGCATGTACGCGAAGACCATATCCACATGTACGGCTTCCCCGACACCGTCGAGCGCGACTGGTTCAGGTTGCTTTCCACCGTGCAGCGCGTAGGCAATAAAATGGCGCTGACCATCCTCGGCGCGCACAGCCCGCAGGCCTTGGCCCACGCCATCATCGCCAAAGATACCACCGCCTTTTCGCGCATTAGCGGTGTCGGCCCCAAGCTGGCGGAACGCATCGTCACCGAACTCAAAGACAAGGCAACCAAACTGCCCACAAGCAGCTTCCAGCCCGTAAGCGGCAATACAGCCACCGCCATCGTCAGCGGTAAGAAAGGCAAGAAAACCGAAGCCGCACCCGCCGCCAACCATGTTGACGATGCGATTTCGGCACTGGTCAATCTCGGCTACAGCCGCAGCGAAGCCTACGGCGCAGCACTGAAAGCCAATACCGCCACCGAGGGCAAAGCCGGCCTTGACCAGCTTATCAAGCTGTGCCTGAAAGAGCTGATGCGCTCACCGCATAACGAGACGCAGGAGTGAGTATGGCCGAAGAACTGACCGACGACCGCCTGACCTCACCGGCCTTAAGCGAGGAAGACCTTGCGCAGCAAACCATACGCCCGCTGTCGCTAGATGATTTCACCGGCCAGCCGGAAGTGTGCGACAATCTGCGCGTGTTCATCAAGGCCGCCAAATCACGCTCGGACGCACTCGACCATGTACTGCTCTACGGCCCGCCAGGACTGGGTAAAACCACGCTGGCGCAGATTGTGGCCAAGGAAATGGGCGTCGGCTTCCGCCCGACCTCCGGCCCTATCCTCACCAAGGCAGGCGACCTTGCCGCCGTGCTGACCAATTTGCAGGCGGGCGATGTGCTGTTTGTGGACGAAATCCACCGCCTGAACCCCGCCGTGGAAGAAATACTCTACCCCGCCATGGAAGATTTCAAACTCGACCTGATGATCGGCGAAGGCCCTGCGGCACGCACCGTGCGCATCGACCTGCCGCCCTTTACGCTGGTGGGCGCCACCACACGCCTAGGGCTGATTGCAGGGCCGCTCCGTGACCGTTTCGGCATTCCCCTGCGCCTGCGTTTTTACAGCACGCCGGAGCTGCAGCATGTTATCGAGCGTGCCAGCGTGCTGCTTAAAATCGAGATTACGCCCGACGGTGCGCACGAAATCGCCCGCCGCTCGCGCGGCACACCGCGCATTGCCATTCGCCTGCTGCGGCGCGTGCGTGATTTTGCCCATGCCGCCGGTAGAACCACAGTTGATAAAACGCTGGCCGACCAGTCCCTCAAAAGGCTGGAAGTGGACACGCTGGGGCTGGATTCCGCCGACCACCGCTACCTGCGCTATATCGCCGACCATTATCAGGGCGGCCCCGTAGGGGTGGAAACCATTGCCGCCGGACTGTCCGAGCAGCGCGACGCCATCGAGGAAACCATAGAGCCGTACCTGCTGCAGATCGGCTTTATCCAGCGCACCCCGCGCGGGCGCATGCTAAGCCATTCCTGCTTCAAGCATTTAGGCCTGAAACCGCCGGTTCAGGTAGCAGAACTGCCACTTCTGGACGCCGATGCCGAAAACGCCGACTAGAAAAGACAGCCACCCCGCCAAGGGCGTACACACGTTCCCTGTGCGTGTCTATTACGAGGACACCGACGCCGCCGGTATCGTTTATTACGCCAATTACCTGTGTTTTGCCGAGCGCGCCCGCACCGAAGCCCTGCGGCTTTCAGGCATCGATCAGTCTGACCTGATGAACGAGCATAAAATCGGCTTTGTGGTGCGCCGCTGCACCGCTGACTTTTTAAAGCCTGCCATGCTCGATGACCTCTTGACAATACAGACCCGTTTACACGATATAAGCAAGGTCAGCATGGACATGCGCCAGACCATCATGCGCGGCGATGAAACACTGGTAACACTCGACGTGAAACTGGCTGTTGTCGGCGAAGGCATGAAGCTCACAAGGCTTCCGGAATTCGTTCGCAAGGCAATGCTGAGAATATTTAATCACTAAAGAAAGATAGGGCAAAACCCATGGCCGACCCCGTAGTATCCACCGCTGTGCAGGGCGTAGATTCCGCCACATTGGCAGGCAGCGTAGCCTCCCATGATTTTTCCATCATCGGAATGTTCATGCACGCCGATTTTGTAGTCAAGGGCGTGATGATACTGTTGATTTTTGCCTCCATCTGGTGTTGGGCGATTATTTTTGAAAAATGGTTTTTGTTCAACAAGGTAAAAGCAAAAGCCACCCGCTTTGAAAACGAATTTTGGTCGAGCGAGGCGTTGGACAAGTTCTATGAAAAAACCAAGAAGCGCGCCAACCACCCCATGGCCATTATTTTCGTGGCCGCCATGGAAGAATGGTTCCGCTCCAAAAACAGTAACAATCAGGACGCGCAGGGTATCAAGCTGTCCTTACGTGAGCGCATCGTGCAAGTGATGCAGGTAGCGCGTAACCGCGAAATGGAACATGTAGAAAGCGGCCTTGGCTTTCTTGCCACTACGGGTGCCGCCGCCCCCTTCGTCGGGCTATTTGGCACGGTATGGGGCATCATGAACAGCTTTCAGGCCATCGCCATGTCCAAGAACACCTCGCTCGTTGCGGTCGCGCCCGGTATTTCCGAGGCGTTGTTCGCCACCGCCATTGGCCTGTTCGCCGCTATTCCTGCGGTTATCGCTTACAACAAATTCTCCAGCGAAGTAGCCCGTTTTTCCAATAAGCTGGAAGATTTCAGCACGGAATTCGATACCATCCTGTCACGCCAGCTGGAAGGGTAGCACCTATGGCAATATCAACCAAACGCAGGAAAGGACGCGCCCAGCCCTTCTGCGAAATCAACATCACCCCCATGGTGGACGTCATGCTGGTGCTGCTGGTCATTTTCATGGTCGCAGCCCCGATGATGACCACCGGCGTATCGGTTGACTTGCCGTCATCCAACGCATCGGCCATCGGCGGACAGGATGAACCGCTGTCAGTCACCATCGCGTCCGACGGTAAAATCTACCTGCAAAAAACCCCCATAGAACTGAAGGATTTACAGGTCAAGCTGCGGCTGGTGACCAAGGAAAAAATGGACACCCGTATTTTCGTGCGCGGCGACCGCGCCGTTGATTATGGCAAGGTGATGCAGGCAGTGGGTGAAATCAACGCTGCCGGATACAACAAGGTTGCACTGATTACGGAAACCGTGGCCAGCGCTCCGGCACCTGCAAACAAAGGAAAGCCTTAGAAACGACGATAGATGCGCAGACTGTCTAAGTTTTATCAGGACGAACGCGAACGGGGTGTAACCCTTTCGGTGATGCTGCACTTATGCGTCCTGATTGCTGTCGCCTTCGGCCTGCCGAATTTTTTGGATGCCAAACCGCCGGAACCGGTCATTATCACCGTGGAAGTGTTGCCCGTAACCGGCATCACCAACGTCAAGCCGATGGAGGCCGAAAAGCCTAAGGAGGAGCCTAAACCGGAAGCCAAACCCACCCCGCCCGTCGAGCAGGAAGCCAAGCCAACGCCACCCATCGTAACTGCCGACGCCACCCCAACGCCGCCTCCCCCGCCCGTTGAGGAAAAGAAAGAGGAAAAACCGCTGCCCAAACCTGATGAAAAAAAGCCGGAAGAAAAGAAACCGGAAGAGAAAAAGCCCGAGGAAAAAAAGCCTGAGGAAAAGAAAAAAGAAGAAAAAAGAAAAAGGAAGATGACCTTGCCGCCATCCTGAAAGCCGTGAAAGACACGGCCAAAAAGCAGCAGAAAGACGAAAAAGCGGATAAGAAAAAGAAAGAACTGGCCGATAACGGCGAGCAGAAGGAAGACAAGGCCACCAAGAACAATTCCCAGACCTACGACCCCACTCTGCCGATGTCGCTTAGCGAACGGGATGCCATCATGGGCCAGATAGCCAAGAACTGGAGCGTACCTGCCGGAGCCAAGGATGCCCATGAGCTGGTTGTGATAGTAAATGTTGAGCTGCGTGAGGATGGCGAAGTACTTAAAGTTGAACTAGCCAACGCCAGCAAACCGCGCTACAGTCAGGACACGTTTTTTCGGGCCGCCGCTGACAGCGCCATCCGCGCCGTTAAGTTAAGCAGTCCGTTGAAAAACCTGCCCCCGGACAAGTATGCAACTTGGCGTGAGATGGAACTGACCTTCAACCCCAGGGAAATGCTTTTCTAGGCCAGTTGCCAACATTTTCACATTTCAACATTTTTACACTTACAGAGACTGATAAATTTATGCGTATCATGAAGCCGTTCTCCCTTGCCCGCCATGTTTTGCTGTTGCTGGTTGCCTGCCTTGCTTTTGGCGCACCTGCACACGCGGTGCTGAAAATTGACATCACCAAGGGTAATGTTGAACCGCTGCCGATTGCCCTGCCGGAAATGGCAGGTGACAGCGCCGGACAAGACATTATTGAAGTCGTTTCAGCCGACCTTGAGCGCTCTGGCCTGTTCCGCCCCATCAACCCGCAATCCTTTATTGAAAAAATCACCGCCGATACCGGCATTCCCCGCTTTGGCGACTGGCGCCAGATAAGCGCGCAGGCACTGGTTACCGGCAGCGTCACCCCCATTGGCGACGACAAATTGCGCGTTACCTTCCGCCTGTGGGATGTCACCGGCGAAACCCAGATTGCCGGCAAGGAATATAACACCCTGCGCAGCAATTGGCGCCGCATCGCCCACATCATGGCCGATGAAATCTACAAGCGCCTGACCGGTGAAAACGGCTATTTTGATTCGCGCATCGTGTATGTGGCTGAAAGCGGTCCGGACACCAAGCGTATCAAGCGCCTCGCCATTATGGATCAGGACGGCGAAAACCATAAATATCTCAGCGACGGCAAATTCCTGGTGCTGACCCCGCGCTTCTCGCCCACTTCACAGCAGATACTCTACATGTCCTATGCCGGCAAACAGCCGCGCGTATTCATGCGCGACCTGCAAACGGGCCGCGAAGAATCGCTAGGCACGTTCGAGGGCATGTCGTTCGCACCGCGCTTTTCCAACGATGGCCGATCGATTGTCATGTCTATCGCCAGCGGCGGCAGCACGTGGATTTATAAAATGGACTTGCGCTCTCGCCAGCTTATACGCCTGACCAACGGCAACGGCACCATTGACACATCACCCAGCTTTTCGCCAGACGGCACGCAAATCACCTTCAATTCCGACCGCGGCGGCTCGCAGCAACTCTATGTCATGAATGCCGACGGCTCAGGCGCAAAACGCATCAGCTTTGGTCAAGGCCGCTACGGTACCCCCGTCTGGTCCCCGCGCGGTGACCTGATTGCCTTTACCAAGATGCAGGGTGGCCGCTTCTATATTGGCGTCATGCGTCCGGATGGCAGCGGCGAGCGCGTGCTGACCGAAAGCTGGATGGACGAAGGCCCAAGCTGGTCGCCCAACGGCCGCGTTATCGTATTCCACCGCCAGTTCCCCTCCAGCCGCGGCAAGGCAGGCAATGTACGCATGTATTCCGTTGACCTGACAGGCTATAACCTGCGCGAAATCATTACTCCGATGGATGCTTCCGATCCAGCATGGTCGCCACTGTTGCCGTTATAACACAACGGGGTGGTTTTGTGGGGTTTCGCTTAAGTTGTGATTGATTTATAACCTGTTTCCGATAACTCATGTAGCTATACCCTTGGTGTATCATGCGTATTTTTAAGAATTAGCGGCAATCTGCTGATTTACATTAAAAATATCTACTCGGCGTTATGCATGGCATCTTCGGAAACGCAATGTAACATCGGCTTTAGGAGTGACCTATGAATCTTTTGACTAAATCTCTCGCTGTTCTTTCAACAGTGTTCCTGCTCACCGCTTGCGACAGCATGAGCGGTTCAGGTGGTATGGACGGTAAAGGTGGCATGTCCGGCGGTCCGTCAACCCCCGGCACCCAGAGCGACCTTGAACAGAATGTCGGCGACCGCGTATTCTTTGACTACGACAGTTCCTCGCTTTCTAACGAAGCGCAGGGTACCTTGGACCGTCAGGCTGAATGGCTCAAGAAATATGGCGATATCAGCGTTACGCTGGAAGGCCATTGCGACGAACGCGGCACCCGCGAATACAACATCGCGCTGGGTGAGCGCCGCGCTGCCGCTACCAAGAAGTACCTGGTTGGCAAGGGCGTAAGCTCCAGCCGCATTTCAACCATCAGCTATGGTAAGGAACGTCCGGCTGTTATTGGTTCGGATGAGTCCTCATGGGGCCAGAACCGCCGTGCTGTTTCGGTTGTAACCGGAAAATAGTCGGCATTGCATAAATGCTAATTCGCCCCGCTTCGGGCTTCCTGAAGCGGGGCGAATTGTTTTTAAGGTAATCTCAAACCACAGAAGTCACTGGAAATTTTTATAAAATCCATTATTCTCATGCCAATCGCCTCTAAACTCTGTCCATGGTCTGTATGAAAAAAACTACCTTCGCAGTCTCTGTTTTGCTCTTGTCTTCTGCTTTGTGCAGCACCGCATTTGCCCAAACCGACAGCCAGGCCGTGCAACGCATGGAGCGCCTTGAAAACGACCTGCAGGTTATACAGCGCCAGTTAGCACGCGGCGGCACCATCACCACGGGGGACTCCGGTGAACCAATCGCCAACAGCTCGCAACTGGAAGTACGTCTTGGCAATATCGAGGACGAGATCCGCCATCTGCGCGGCAAAACTGAAGAAGCCGAGTTTCAGGTGCGCAAGCTTTCCGAAAATATGGAAAAAATGCAGCGCGATATGGAGTTGCGCTTAAATGAGCTAGATGCTGCAACCAAAGATGCGGCCAAGTCTCCAAAAGAACCATCGAGCAAGCCTGCAGCCACCAGCTCCAAAGAAGCAGATGCCGGCGCTGACGACGAGGAATCCGAGCAAGATGGCAATTTTGCTACCCCGCGCGAGCATTATAACCATGCGTTCCGCCTGCTGAACCAGACCAAATACTCTGAGGCCGCCGAATCCTTCGCCGAATTCACAAAAACCCACCCCAAGGACCCGCTGGTCGGCAATGCCTATTACTGGATGGGTGAAACCTTCTATATACGCCGCGATTATGTAAACGCTGCAGATATGTTCCGGCAAGGGTTTGAAGCCCTGCCCGATGGCCCGAAAGCCTCTGACAACCTGCTAAAGCTGGCCATGTCACTTAGCGCACTGAAGCGTGACAAGGAGGCCTGCGTGGTACTGCAGCAAATCTCCACCCGCTTCAAAAAGAAATCAAATGCCATTGCAGATCGTGCATCACAGGAACAAAAACGCATAGGCTGTAAGTCCCAGTAGTCGGCGCCAATCCTTTGTAACCCATTCGGGGTCAGGCCATGCCTTGTTTGCCCGTTTCTCAAGCTGAATTCACACAAGCCATGAGTGCGTTTGCGCCGTTTGAAGCAAATGCCACTATCGCCGTTGCATTATCCGGCGGTATCGACAGCATGGCCCTCGCCCTGCTCGCCCATAGCTGGGCGCAGCAAACGGGCGGCAAGCTGGTTGCACTGACTGTTGACCATAGCCTGCGGCCAGAATCAAAAAACGAGGCAATGCGTGTTCAGATGTATTGCAGAAAACTGGGCATTGATCACCATATGCTCACGTGGCGTCCAACTGCAAAGCCGTTATCCGCCGTACAGGCCAGCGCGCGCGATGCGCGCTACCGTTTGCTGGCCCAATGGTGCAAAGCCCATGATACACTTCACCTGCTGACCGCCCATCATCAGGACGATCAGACGGAAACACTATTTTTTCGGCTTGGGCGCGGCAGCGGGCTGGACGGACTGGCCTGCATGAGTCGTGTGTCAGTTACAAACAATGTGCGCATTCTCAGGCCATTGCTGGATATTACCAAGGCACGGCTGAAAACAACGTTGCAAGCCGCTAACCAGCCATGGGTGGAAGACCCCTCAAATAATAAACTGGATTACACCCGTAACTTTCTGCGTAAGCAGCTTCAGGAAACCGGTCATGCGCAGGTAATCAACGAGCAAGCCGCCAACCTCGCGGGAAGGCTGGGTATCATCCGCAACCATATGGAAAACAAGATAGCCAGTTATTTGACTCAGTCCGTCTCCCTCTATCCGGAAGGCTACGGGATTATCCATAAAGCAGCACTCAAGCGCTTGCCAAGGGAATATGGTTTAAAGGCGCTTTCGGCGATGCTGGCAACCGTTGGCGGACACGAATATCCACTACGCAGTGAGCAAACCCTGCGTCTGTATGACGAGATAATTCAGGGACAAATCACCCGCCGGCGTACATTGGGAGGCTTACAGCTTATATGGAAAGAAAAATCCGGCCAGTTTTACATCTGCCGCGAAGCAAACGCCGTGGGGCAAGCCATGCCAGTTTCCCCCCATAACCCCATGTTGTGGGATGACCGATTTACACTGAATCATACCTACAATGCTCCGCTTACCGTACAAGCCCTCGAAGCGGGAGGAAGTACAATGGTAAAAAATCTTTTACCCAAAGGTCATAGCCTACCAGAACTGGCTATTTTACGCTGCCTTCCGGCCTTTTGGCATCTTGAAACACTGGTATCCGTACCCCATATAGGTTATTGTCACCCTGACTATCGGCAGGCGCAGTGTTCTGCACGCTTTCACCCCGCGAAAGCACTTGCTGCACCTGCGTTTTTCAGTATGAATAGAGTAGCCTGAGATATCATATGAATTATCGCTTTGAAGGAGTACTCCCACCGTGCCTAATTACGGCAAAAACCTTTTAGTCTGGCTGGTTGTCGGCGTATTGCTGATTGCCCTGTTTAACATGTTTGGATCCGGTATGGAAACCAGCGGCCACAACCGCGTCGCCTTCTCCGACTTTCTGAATAAAGTGGATCAGGGACAGGTCTCCGACGTAACCATCCGCAGCAGCCTTGGCAAGGGCGCTACCATCACCGGCCATAACGCAGACGGCACCGCCTTCGTCACGCAGGCCCCCGATTATCCAAACCTCGTAGATCGCCTTGCAAGCAAGAATGTAAAAATAGCCGCCTTCACCGATGACGGTAAAATGGATTCGTTCTGGGGTGTATTGCTTTCGTGGTTTCCCATCCTGCTGCTGATTGGCGTGTATGTGTTTTTCATGCGCCAAATGCAAGGCGGCGGTGGACGCGGTGGCGCACTGGGCTTTGGAAAATCACGCGCGCGCCTGCTGACGGAGCGCACCGAACGCGTCACCTTTGAAGACGTGGCGGGTATCGAAGAAGCCAAAGACGAACTGCACGAAATCGTAGATTTTCTCAAAGACCCGCAGAAATACCAGCGCCTTGGCGGTAAAATCCCGCGCGGCTGTTTGCTGGTAGGTCCTCCGGGTACAGGTAAAACTCTGCTGGCGCGTGCCATCGCCGGTGAAGCGAAAGTACCCTTCTTCACCATTTCCGGTTCGGATTTCGTGGAAATGTTTGTGGGTGTAGGCGCATCCCGCGTGCGTGACATGTTCGAGCAGGGCAAGAAAAATGCGCCTTGTATTATATTTATCGATGAAATCGATGCCGTAGGCCGTCACCGCGGCGCTGGCCTCGGCGGCGGTAACGACGAACGCGAGCAAACCCTCAACCAGTTACTGGTGGAAATGGACGGGTTCGAAGCTAATGAAAGCGTGATTATCGTAGCAGCCACTAACCGCCCCGACGTGCTTGATCCGGCGCTATTGCGCCCTGGCCGCTTCGACCGCCAGATTGTAGTGCCTAACCCCGATATCAATGGCCGCGCTCATATTCTGGAAGTACACCTGCGCAAAGTACCCAAAGCACCCGACGTGGACGCAAGGGTGATTGCCCGCGGCACACCCGGCTTCTCCGGCGCAGACCTTGCCAATATTGTCAATGAAGCAGCGCTGCTTGCCGCCCGCCTTGGCAAAAAAGTGGTGACCATGCGCGAGCTGGAAGCCGCCAAGGACAAGGTGATGATGGGTGTTGAGCGCAAATCGATGGTGATGAGCGATGACGAGAAACGCATGACCGCATATCACGAAGGCGGACACGCGCTGGTGTCACTTTACTGCCCCGCCTCCGACCCCATCCACAAGGCGACTATCATTCCGCGCGGCCGCGCACTGGGTATGGTGATGCGCTTGCCGGAAGCCGACAAGCTTTCCTACCTGCGTGAAAAAATGTATGCCGACCTTGCCGTATCCATGGGCGGGCGCGTGGCCGAAGAGCTGACCTTTGGTTATGAACGCGTTTCCAGTGGTGCCTCCAGCGACATCAAATACGCAACTGGTCTCGCACGCGCCATGGTGACGGAATGGGGCATGAGTGAAAAAATCGGGCCAATATTCTATGGTGATGGCGGCCAGCAGGAAGTATTCCTCGGCTACAGCATGGGCCAACCCTCCAAGCATATATCCGATGATATGGCCGCGCTGATTGACAGCGAAGTGAAGCTGATAGTGCAGAATGCACACGCACACGCCAAGGCAATATTAACTGAGCATAGCGACGAGTTGAAGCGCATCGCCGAAGCACTGCTGGAATATGAAACGCTGACAGGCGAGGAAATCAAGGCGCTGATAAGGGGTGAGGAAATCCGCCGTGCCAGCGATATGGAATCATCCAAGCCAAAAGCGGCCAAGTCGTCCCTACCCTCATCGCGCCGCAAGCAAGATGACGGCGATACCGCCGCCAGCGCATAAGGGCTCGGACTATGAAGCTCTTTGGCACTGATGGCATACGGGGAACAGCCAACATCCACCCAATGACAGCCGATGTCGCCCTTAAGGTGGGCATGGCCGCCGGACAGCAATTCCTGCGCGGCGACCACCGACACCGCGTCGTCATCGCCAAGGATACGCGGCTCTCGGGTTATATGATTGAACCCGCCCTTACAGCGGGATTCATCGCCGTGGGCATGGACGTGGTACTGGTGGGGCCGATGCCTACACCTGCTGTCGCCATGCTGGTACGCGCCATGCGCGCTGATTTGGGTGTTATGATTTCCGCCTCGCACAATGCCTACCACGATAACGGCATCAAGCTGTTCGGGCCAGACGGTTACAAGCTTTCTGACGACTGCGAAAAACGCATCGAAGAACTGGTGGCCAGTGGCCGCAGCGAAGTACTAGCCAAGCCGGACAAGCTTGGCCGCGCCAAGCGGCTGGACGACGCGCAGGGCCGCTATATTGAGTTCGCCAAAAGTACCTTCCCCAAAACACTGACGCTGGAAGGCCTGAAAATCGTCATCGATTGCGCCAACGGCGCGGCTTACCACGTTGCGCCACTAATATTGCAGGAACTGGGCGCAGAAGTGGTACCCATCGGCGTGCAGCCCGACGGGTTCAATATCAACCTCAATTGCGGCTCCACCTCACCGACAGCGTTGTGTGAAACAGTCGTGCGCGAAAAAGCAGATATCGGTATTGCGCTCGACGGTGACGCCGACCGTATGCTGATATGCGACGAAAACGGCTATATCGCTGATGGTGATCAAGCGCTGGCAATTATCGCCACCCATTGCCAGAGCAGTGGAGTGTTGCGCGGTGGCGGTATCGTCACCACCCATATGTCCAATATCGGGCTGGAGCGTTACTTGCACTCTATCGGGCTTACCCTGGTGCGCACCAGGGTGGGTGACCGTTATGTACTCGAGCATATGCGCAAGCACGGTTACAATGTAGGCGGTGAACAATCCGGCCATATCATCCTTTCCGACTACACCACCACGGGCGATGGCATCATTGCAGCCCTGCAGGTGCTTGCCTATATGCAGGAAGAGGCCAAGCCGCTGTCCGAATGCGGCAAGCTATTCTCGCCCCTGCCACAGGTGCTTAAAAACGTGCCTTACCGAGGACATTCACCACTGGCCGATCCGCAGGTCAAAAAGGCCATTGAGTCCGCCGAAAAAACACTCGGCAGCAATGGCCGCCTTTTTATCCGTGAATCCGGTACAGAGCCGCTTATCCGCGTGATGGCCGAAGGCGAGGACAATTCCCAGATTTGCAAGCTGGTGGACAATATCTGCGAATCCGTACGCAAGGCCTGTAATGCCTGATGTGCCTGGGCTTGAAGGTGTGGGCCGCGTGCTTATTATCGCCGGTTCCGATTCCGGCGGCGGCGCGGGCATTCAGGGGGACATCAAAACCGTTACCTGCCTGGGTGGTTATGCCGCCACCGCCATCACCGCGCTTACAGCACAAAACACCCAAGGGGTATTTGATATCCACAACGTCGCGGATGATTTCATACGCAAGCAGATAACGCTGGTAGCCGATGATATCGGCGTGGATGCCTTCAAAACCGGAATGCTGCACAAAAGCAGCGTTATCGATACCGTAGCCGGTGCCTTGAAACCCTACATTAAAAATGCGCATTTCGTACTCGACCCCGTCATGTTCGCCAAGGGCGGCAGTGCGCTATTGCAGCCCGACGCCCTAAGTGCGCTCAAAGAAAAACTGATTCCGCTGGCCTCCATCATCACGCCCAACGTGCCGGAAGCCGAATATCTGTCGGGAATGAAAATACACACGACTGACGATATGCTGAAGGCCGCCAAACACATACTGGCACTGGGCTGCCGCGCAGTATTGCTCAAGGGCGGACATCTGGAAACAGGTGGTGAAGTGACGGATATACTGGTGACGAGCGAAGGCCATGAAATCTACAGCCAGCCGCGTATTGATACCCCCCACACCCATGGCACAGGCTGCACGCTGGCGTCCGCCATCGCCACTGGTCTCGCGCAGAAAATGGCACTTACCCCTGCCGTAAAGCGCGCGCGCGCCTACGTACTCAAGGCCATCGCCGCTGCGCCAAAACTAGGCAAAGGCCATGGCCCGCTCGGACACGGGCATACAGTAACTGCGTTTACGGGTGAATAATATCTAGGTATTTAGTCCCATAGCAGGGCTTTCGGCGCGTGCTTTTTCCAATCGCTCTACGGTGCCAAGATTCTTGGCTCGGCTACCCGAAGCGTATCGCTCTTCAAACGATTTTTTGCCTACCTGCTCATTCGCCGGATGCCACTGTGCATCCTGACTGTGGCCACTATGCTGAACATGCTCACGCAGTGACGCGACAGACTGAACTTCGCCCGTCTGTTGCGGCTGCACTGGTTTTTTATCCTTGATACCAAGGGCTGACTTAATGTCTGCATAGGCTTCTTTTAATTCTGACCATATGGCACTAAGCAAGCCTTGCTTTTGGCCGGTGTCTTCCATTTTTCCGGCCTGAATCGCAAAGCCTGATGCTTTTCCTTCAGCGGCAAAAGCAAGCTCGCCTATGTCGTATTTCCCGCTATTGATCCTGTCTGTCAGATCGGCAATAGGAACTTGCTGTTTTCCGAGGTCGTCGGCCACCTGCTGCTTTTCGACATTGTTCATCCGGTTAAAACTTTTGCCGTACTGGTTGGTGATATATTTATCCAGCTCCTTATCAGCGCTGACAAATACGTCCAGCACTTGCTGCTGACTGACGGATTTTCCAGCAGCCAGAGTGTTATTGAGCTTCTCGATCCGGTCATGTGTGGTGTTCTCGTCTAGCTTGAAGACTTTGCGGGTTGCCCAATGCAGCGGCTCTTTGATGGCGTTGTACAAGCCGACACCAATCAGTGTTTCCGCAAGCAGCCCCACTACGGGCGCAACCGCCGCTACTGATAACCCAAGCGCAGCTGCAATAGGTGCGGCTACCGGCAATGTGGCAACGGCCAGGGACCCCACGATGCCCATGATACCAAATGTGGCCATGGAAGCAGCAGCCGACAGCGCAATGCTGATAACACGGTCGGTACGTTTCTGAGAAATTTCTTTTGCAAGTACGCCGTTAGGTTCAATACCTTTTTCCTTATCGCCCTCGGCGAGAAGGTACAAATCTTCATCCGTTACCGATTTGACCGGTTTGTCGAGCTTATGTGCGATCTCATGTTTGTATATTTCGCGCATCTTGTGAATGCCGTGGCGATAATCCATCTGCGCTACTACCGCACTGATAACACCGAGTACGCCCATGGCCACCAATCCGCCAAGACCGCCGACAGCCGCCGCACCACCGGTCAGGCCCATACCTGTACCCATCTGGTTCACGCCATGCATCAGGCCGCCTGCCTGATGTGTAAGTGTATGTCCACCGTTATAGAGGAAGGTAAGACCGCCCTTCGCCACCGCCATGCCCGTATTTTTGGCAAGGAAATGCCGGCTCTCGCTCACTGCGTTATGCGCAATACGGTTATATTGGCTAGGGTCCATTTAACACCTTTCTCCACCGTAATATTTTACAGTAAAGGTTGTAAACATGTATGAAGTATTTATGACAATGTTACCAAGTAACATCAAAGACTTAAGGCCAAATATTCACGTGCGTGCTTCACATAGTTGTCAGCAGATATGGCAAAAAAGGCTTTTTCCTCAGGCGTTAAGTCCCTGAAATACTTGGCGGGGCTGCCCGCCCAGAGCTGGCCGGAAAGCACACGCTTGCCTGGTGTCACCAGCGCCCCCGCCGCCACCATGGCGCCGGATTCTACCACCGCACCGTCCATGACAGTAGCACGCATACCAATAAAACAATCGTCTTCGAGCGTGCAGGCATGTAGCAGCACACAGTGACCGATGGTGACACCCGAGCCGATGTAGGTCGGGCCGGTATCCCGCGTGACATGAATCACCGTGCCGTCCTGTATATTCGTGCGTTCGCCGATACGCACCACCTGCACGTCGGCGCGTATTACGCAGCCGAACCACACGCCGGTATCGGCGCCGATTTCCACATCGCCAATCACGGCAGCGCCCGGTGCAATAAACGCCTTGGGCGAAATTTTCGGAGATACGCCGTTGGGGTAATAATCGCCGCGGTACGGAAGGATATAAGGCTTGTTACTCATGCGTGCAGTTTACGGAAAAATGGCGGTCAATTGCAAGCCTGTCGTTTCCGGCCAGCCATACATCACGTTCATATTTTGTACTGCCTGACCCGACGCACCCTTCACCAGATTGTCGATGACTGACACAATAATGGCGCGGCCTTTCGCACGGTCGGCAAACACGTTCATCACGCAGTCATTGGTGCCGCGCACCTGATGGGTACTGGGCATCACACCCTCCGGCAACACATGCACGAATGGTTCATCGTGATACGCTTTTTCCAGAATGGCGCGCAAGTCGGCCACTGTGTTTTTGCCCGCAAGCCCGACATAGATAGTCGAAAGAATACCACGGTTCATCGGCATAAGATGCGGGGTAAACGTAACAGTGAGTTGTTCACCTGATGCATCTGCAAGCGTTTGCTCGATCTCCGGCGCGTGCCGGTGTGACGCAATACCGTAGGCGCTGATACCGTCATTGACTTCGGAAAATAAGGTGGCCTGCTTAGCGCTCCTGCCCGCTCCGGTAATGCCGGACTTTGCGTCGATAATGATGCCAGTGGCATCAATCGCCCTTGCTTTAAGCAATGGTGCCAGCGGCATCGAAGCCGATGTCGGATAACAGCCGGGATTCGCTACCAGCCGTGCATTTTTCACCTGCGGGCGCGCCAATTCAGTAAGTCCGTAAACTGCCTCTTTTTGTAATTCAACAGCCTGATGCGCATGACCATACCATTTGGCATAAGCTTCGGGGTCAACAAGACGGAAGTCTGCCGACAAATCTATCACCTTCACATGCTTGGGAAGACCTGCAATTACCAACTGCGTCGTGCCGTGCGGCAAGCAACAGAATACAAGGTCAACAACAGTGAAGTCCACCTGCTCCAGCGAGAGTAATTTAGGTAAGCCGCTAAACCGCAAATGCGGATAAATATCCGCCATCTCCTTACCTGCCTGACTGTCACCGGTAAGTACGGAAAGATTGACATACGGATGCGGCAACAGCAGGCGTACAAGTTCTGCGCCGGTGTATCCGCTTGCACCCAGAATCGCTACATTTATTTTTTTTGTCATACATACTCCAAAGATATAAAAAAAGGCGCCAACTGGCGCCTTTTTGTAAGAGATACCAGTAAGCCTTAGCGCTTCGAGAACTGGAAGCTGCGGCGTGCTTTCTTATGGCCGTACTTCTTACGTTCAACAACGCGGCTGTCGCGTGTAAGGAAACCACCCTGACGCAGGGGCTTATGGAAAATTGCATCATACACATCGAGCGCACGGCTGATACCGAGACGTACCGCACCCGCCTGACCGGAGAGACCACCGCCAACAACGGTGCAGTTGATATCAAAATTGCCGATACGATCAACCGCAGCGAATGGCTGGTTGATGATCATGCGCAATACAGGACGCGCAAAGTATTGTTCAAACGATTTGCCGTTGATGGTGATCTTGCCATGGCCACGCTTCAGCCATACGCGGGCAATGGCATTCTTGCGGCGGCCGGTGCCGTAGGTGATGAGTTCCTTGCTGTCGGAAGAAGACGCCTTCTCTTTCGGAGCTTTTGTGGTTTTCACAGCTACCGGAGCGGCCTTGGTTGTTTCTGCTTTTGCTTTTGCCACGACTATTACCTCTTGTTCTTCGGATTCTTGGCGGCGAAGTTGTACACTTCTGGATTTTGCGCTTCATGCGGATGTGTGGCACCCGGATAGACGCGCAGCTTGCCGAGCTGATTGCGTGCCAAAGGGCTTTCCTTCGGCATCATGCGCTCAACGGCCTTCTCAACCAAGCGCTCTGGGTGCGCACCGTTCAGGATGAATTCCGGCGTGGCGCTTTTGATGCCACCAACAAAACCTGTATGACGGTAGTAGATTTTGTTTTTGAGTTTTTTACCGGTAAGTTTCACCTTGTCCGCGTTGATAACGACAACATGGTCACCCGTATCAATGTGCGGAGTGAAAATGGTCTTGTTTTTGCCACGCAGAATCTTCGCCACTTCTGAAGCAAGACGGCCAAGCACGACGCCTTCTGCATCGATAACTAGCCATTTCTTTTTTACTTCAGCGGGCTTTGCCGAGTAGGTTTGCATAAACGCACTAATGTCCTGAACTAAAATTCCATAAAAAGGGAGCTGGAATCTATTGTAAGGCGTACCCTAAGTCAACCATAAAGTAACAAAAAAATATGGTCCAAAATATGCCCCGTAAACAGGCACTAAAGCCAGCCGGACAGTCACTGACGGTCAAAGATAAGGTAAAAAGGATAATCAACGGATTAGCAGCTTTTGAAGCCGCTTGGTCAGCACACTGAAACAGCTGCCTAGAATATCTTGAATCGCATACCGCCGAAGATGGCATCCACCCTATCGCCCTCACCCAATGGCAGGAGGCATTGGCGGTATTTGACCAACTCATTATGCATGTTGCGGAATTCGCCCTCATCCAGCAATGGCTTACGGGTTTCTATTATCTGTTTGCAACGGCGCATCAAGAAGTTAGCATTAAGCGCCGACAGCGAGCCGGCACCCACCTCAGAGGCCGGCATACCGAACTGGTAGGCCTCTATAATGCCCTGCCCCATATAGGTGTAATTATAGTCGGGTTTATCGAGGTCTTTGACATGCACAAGCATGCAATTATCCCACAAATCATGGAGGTCATCAGGGTCGATATCCTCTTCGCGGGGCATCGGGCGGGTGCCGCGCAGCTTCTCCCAGTAACCCAGCAGGCGCAGGGTAATACGGCGTTCTAACATCAGCGACTCAGAGGTATTATGTTGCATGGAAAACGGCTCTCTCACACTCATATATATGCCCCCACCCTGGCGGGTAAACTAAATAGATGTTTATTAAAATTTTATCTATCTGTAATTGTAGCATATTTCGGGTTTTTGGCCTACTCAAATCCTGCCTGTTTTGGGAGTAAAACACTGTGTGGCGGATATGCATCAACCATAGCGGCCGGTGATATAATCCTGAGTTTGCTGGTTTTTGGGGCTGGTGAACATCTGGCTGGTAGCACCGGATTCCACCACTTTGCCCATATGAAAGAAACAGGTCTGCTGGGAAACACGGGCAGCCTGCTGCATGGAATGTGTCACAATGACAATGGTGAAATCCTGCTTGAGCGTATTAATAAGATCTTCTATGCGGGCGGTGGCAATCGGGTCAAGCGCCGAGCATGGCTCGTCCATCAGGATGATTTCCGAATTAACGGCAATGGTGCGCGCGATACACAGGCGCTGCTGCTGGCCGCCGGAAAGCCCCGTGCCGGATTCCAGAAGGCGATCTTTGACCTCTTCCCACAGTCCTGCGCTTTTCAGGCTTTTTTCTACCAGTGCATCCATTTCGGATTTTGATTTCACCATATTATGAATGCGCGGGCCATACGCCACATTCTCATAAATCGATTTGGGGAACGGATTGGGTTTCTGGAACACCATGCCAATCCATGAACGCAGCGATACCACGTCCTGCTCGCGGGCGTTGATGTCCATGCCATCCACCATGATGCGGCCCTCCACGCGACACCCCTCTATGGTATCGTTCATGCGGTTCATACAGCGCAAAAAAGTGGACTTGCCGCAACCGGACGGACCTATAAGTGCAGTCACCTGATTGGGCGGAACATCGATATTGACGTCAAACAGCGCCTGCTTGGCGCCGTAATACACATTGATGTTTTGTGCTGATACTTTTGACATAAGGAGCTACCAACGAATTTCGAAACGCTTGCGCAACCAAATCGCCAGCGCGTTCATCGCCAGCAATAACACGAGCAGCACCAGAATGCCAGCGGAGGTTTTTTCTGCAAAACCAAGTTCAGGACTGTTGGCCCATAAGTAAATCTGCACCGGCATTACCGTGGCGGGAGAGGTGAGTCCGGTCGGCAAATCCGCCACAAATGCCACCATACCAATCATCAAAAGCGGTGCTGTTTCGCCGATAGCGCGCGCCATGCCAAGAATAGTTCCGGTCATGATGCCCGGCATCGCCAGCGGCAATGTGTGATGCCACACCACCTGAAGGGGCGATGCGCCCACCGCACGCGCAGCATCACGAATGGTGCCGGGAATAGACTTCAGCGACGAGCGTGTGGCGATAATAATCACCGGCAGCGTCATCATGGCCAGCGTCATACCCCCCACCAGTGCCGACGAACGCGGGATGTGCATGACATTGATATACACCGCCATGCCAAGCAAACCGAAGACAATAGACGGCACCGCCGCGAGATTGTTGATATTGACCTCGATGATATCCACCCAGCGCGACTTTCGGGCGAACTCCTCGAGATAGACCGCCGTCATCACGCCCAGCGGGAACACCACGGCAAGGCAAATAATCATGGTCAGTGCCGAACCCATGATAGCGCCGAGGAAACCGGCGCGCTCCGGCTGGCGCGAGTTGCCTTCGGTGAAAAAGGCCGTGTTGAATGTCGTTTTTACCGCATCCTGCTGTTGCAGGGCAGAAAGCCACGCTATCTGCTTATCGCTGATTTTGCGCTCGGACTCCGGCACATCGCCTGAAATTTTGCCCTTGAGGAACAAGTCTACCGTGCTGGAAGCAGGTACCCATACATGCGCCGTCTGCCCCAGCAATACGGGATTGTCGTGCAGCGCCGCGCGCAGCGTCTGGTTGGTGTTCATGCTGATAATACTAAACAGCGCGCGCTGGTCGCCCGTATCGGTCACCTCGGGAAACACAGACTTGAGCGCATTTTGCGCCAGCGCGTTGTAGCTGGACAGGCCAACATCATACACGGTCGTGCCTTCCTGAATGCCAAGCACCGCCGAATCAAACGTAACGGTCAGGCGCACATGCGATTGCAAAAACCCCTGATAACCCGTGCTGATAAGGCTGGTAAACAATACCACCAGCATGGCCACCGCCGATGCGAGCGCCATACGCCCATACCAGCGGAAGCGCGTTTCCGCACGCATCCGTTTGTTGTGCCATTCCATATTGTCGATATGCCTACTCATAATTCTCCCGATATTTTTTGACGGTTATGAGCGCCGCGATATTAAGCGCCAGCGTAATGCAGAACAAGGCAAGCCCCAGCGCAAATGCTGCCAGCGTTTTCGGGCTGTCAAATTCCTGGTCGCCCACCAGCAGGGCCACAATCTGCACGGTAACGGTGGTCACCGACGATAGCGGGTTAAGTGTCAGGTTAGCGGCCATACCCGCGGCCATCACCACAATCATGGTTTCGCCAATAGCTCGCGATACTGCCAGCATGACCGCCGCCATAATGCCCGGCAACGCCGCAGGCAGCACCACCTTGCGTATGGATTCCGACTGAGTGCTGCCCAGCGCGTATGATGCTTCGCGCAAGTGGCGCGGCACGGCAGTAATGATGTCGTCGGACAAGGAGGAAACGAAGGGGATAATCATGATACCCATCACCAACCCCGCCACCAGCGCGCTTTCCGAGGCAACGTCAAGCCCTACCATGGCGCCCATGCCGCGCAGGAAGGGTGCCACCAGCACCACGGCAAAGTAGCCGTACACCACTGTGGGTACGCCTGCGAGCATTTCCAGCACCGGTTTCATCCAGTTGCGCGTATTCCTACTGGCATATTCCGCCATGTAAATAGCCGACAGCAGCCCCACCGGCACCGCCACCAGCATGGCAATCAGCATGATAAGAATAGTGCCGATGAAAAGCGGGATAGCGCCAAATGCACCGCTGCTGCCCGCCTGATCAGCACGAACGGCCATTTGCGGACTCCAGTGCAAGCCAAACAGAAAATCAAAAGCAGGCACCATCTGGAAAAAGCGCAGCGACTCGAGTAATATAGAAAACACAATAGCAAGCGTAATGATAATGGATGTGGCAGCGGCCAGCCACAACGCGCCAAGGATAATTTTTTCACCCAAGCGGCGGCCACTGGCGCTGCTGCGGACATTACGCGAAGCGACAATCATGGTATTACCTCACTGAGTTCATCGTTATCGGCAGAATTGCGTGCCTTTTCGCTTTCAGAAGCGATATCATCATACACCGGAAGGTACACGCTGAACGTGCTGCCCTCGGCTACTTCGCTTTCAATCGTGAGCGCGCCGTGGTGACGGTTAAGTACATGCTTGACGATAGCAAGGCCAAGACCGGTGCCGCCGACTTTGCGCGTGCGCGCCGTATCCACGCGGTAAAAACGCTCGGTCAGTCTCGGGATATGCTCGCGCGAGATGCCCTCGCCATGGTCCTCCACCGAAAAACAAATGGCGCGCGTCAGGTTGCGCATGCTCTGGTCATCAGGCAGTGCCGAGGTGAGTTTGGCGCTAAGCACTACGTCAGTATCAGGATTGGTGTATTTGATGGCGTTGCCAAGCAGGTTGCGTACTACCTGCGCCAATTCCTCGTCGTCCCCGCGCGTCGATGGCAAATTGTCGTGCAGCTTGAGCCGCAATGTTACGTTCTTCTGGCGGCACGCCCACTCGAAATGCTGTTTTTCGGCGCGGATAATGCGCAGGAGGTCAACCTTGGAAGTGGGCGCACTATGCGCGTTCATTTCGATTTTGGACAGCGACAGAAGGTCATTAATCAGCTTGGACATGCGCTCGGCCTGGTCGGCCATCACTTTTAAAAACTCGTCACGCGCTACGGCGTCGTCCTTGGCAGGGCCACGCAGCGTTTCGATAAAGCCGATTATGGAGGCTAGCGGTGTGCGAATTTCATGGCTGGCATTGGCCACAAAGTCGGCGCGCATGCGCTGGACACGTTTTTGCTGCGTGATGTCGGTCAGCGTAATCACGATGGAAATGCCGCCTTCGGACGGGATGGGGAAACGCTCGATAATGCCGTGGAAATCACGCGGTGACGGGTCTTCAAGGAAAAACTCCACCTCCTGCCCGTGCAAATCCTCAATCACGGCGTTGATGGCTTTCATCAGCGATTCGTTGGGGATGATTTCATGCAAATGGCGGTTAGCGAGGTTCTGGCCGAAGATGTTGCGCGCGGCGCGGTTGGTGCGCACCACGGTTTTGTCGTCATTGGTCATAATCAGGATGTCGGGCAGCGTATCGACAAGGATTTCGCGCTCGGTTATCACCGTTTCCATTTCCTGACGCTTGTTTTCCCACGAGCGCTGCAGGCGGCTGAGCGCGCCCGACAACTCGCCGACGTTGGAAAGGAAGCTCAAATCCGGCGAGCGCATGCGCTTGTCCATGGCAAGGTCATACACATATTGCGTGAGCGCCGAGATATTGGACAAGAACGGAACGACAAACACCATGGACAGCACCACGATGGCGACATAGCCGTAAATGAAATAGTTGAAGTCCAGCTCGCCGGTAATGGCGAAAATCGACAGCACAAGCAGCGCAGGGCTAGACGCCACCATGAGCGTCTTGAGCAATGTGCTGAACGATATAACTGGTTTGTTGTGCATGAACGGCTGTTTTAGGTTGCTATAAGGCGCGTATTTTTACCATGCGGTTTTGCCGGAGGCAACCCAATGCGAACTTAATGTTTTAGATTAAGAAAACCCGCCAATTCCTTAACTTCTTTCAGGGTTTGGTCGGCAACCGCATGCGCGCGCGCCACACCCCTGGCCAGTACCTTGTCCAGATAATCTGTTTCTTTAAGAAGCTCGCGCATTTTGCTGGTTATTGGCGATAAATGCGCCACGGCTACATCGGTGAGCATCTGCTTGAAGGCGGAATTATTCTTGCCTTCGCACTCGGCCAGCGCCTGCTCGCGAGTGATGCCGCGGAACGACGCGTAGAGGTTGAGCAGGTTGCTGACTTCCGGCCGCGCTTCTGCATCATACGATATACCCTCTATCATGTCGGATTTGGCCTTGCGGAACTTAAGGGCAATGGTGTCGGCGTCATCGGTGAGGTTGATGCGCGAATAGTCGGATTCGTCGGATTTGCTCATTTTTTTCTTGCCATCACGTAAGGACATCACCCGCGCCGCCTCGCCCATGATGACCGGCTCCGGCAGCGGGAAAAACTCGGTTTTATAGTAGCGGTTGAACGCTCCGGCGATGTCGCGGGTCAGTTCCACATGCTGTTTCTGGTCATGGCCGACTGGCACATGCGTGGCTTTATAGAGGATAATGTCCGCCGCCATCAATACCGGGTAGGAGTATAGGCCAAGCACGGCGTTTTCTTTGTCCTTGCCCGCTTTCTCCTTGAACTGCGTCATGCGGTTCAGCCAGCCCAGCGGCGTGTGGCATGACAGAATCCACATCAGCTCGGCATGGCCGGAAATGCTCGATTGCGGGAAGATGGCGCTTTTTTCAGGGTCGATGCCGCAGGCAATGTAGGCGGCGGCGGTTTCGCGCACATGCTGGCGCAATTTATCGGCCTCCTGCGGCACGGTGATGGCGTGCAGGTCGGCCAGCATGAAAAAACATTCATAGTCGCGCTGAAGCGCCACCCAGTTGCGGATAGCCCCGAGGTAATTACCCAGATGCAGGTTGCCTGTCGGCTGGACACCGGACAATATGCGTTTCATAGCCCTTCCTTGCGACGTAAGAGGCATTGTCATAAAAGGCTTTTTTACCCCTGTACAGTAGTAAAAATGCATGACAGCCATTTAACTGCACGGCTGTGCTGCCCCTGCACCATCTGAAGCGCTGAATCCGCCTTGCCTAACGGCTGTTTTTTGACTAGCTTACGCCGCCTATGACCCACCACGCCCAACCAGAACTATCCTGGGGCCAATTCCCCACTACCCGCCTGCGCCGCACGCGCATGCAGGGCTGGTGCCGCGAGCTAGTGGCCGAGCATCATCTGCATCCCAGCGACCTTATCTGGCCGGTGTTTATACAGGAAGGAAAGAACACCGAAACACCGATTGCCTCGATGCCGGGCGTTTTCCGTATCACATTGGATTTACTTGTTGAAAAAATAAAGTTAGCTAACCAACTTAGTATTAGGGCGATGGCCCTTTTCCCGCTGGTTAAAAGCGAACTCAAAAGCCCGTACGGCGACGAGGCACTGTTCGACGGCAACCTCGTTTGCCGTGCCATCAAGGAGATAAAAAACGCCGTGCCGGACATGGGTATTATTGCCGACGTAGCCCTCGACCCCTACACCAACCACGGACAGGACGGGGTGTTTGAGAACGGACAGGTCATCAACGACCTGACCATCGATATATTATGCAAGCAGGCCGTCGTACAGGCGAAGGCCGGCTGCGACATCGTCGCCCCGTCTGACATGATGGACGGGCGCGTAGGCGCTATCCGCAAAGCCTTAGAGCAGGAGAACCTGAAAGACACCCTTATACTGGCCTACAGCGCCAAATACGCTTCCAGCATGTACGGGCCATTCCGTGACGCCGTGGACTCGGCCAAGAACCTTGGCAGCGCCGACAAGCGCAGCTACCAGATGAACCCTGCCAACAGCGACGAAGCCCTGCGCGAAATCGCGCTCGATATCGCCGAGGGCGCCGACATGGTGATGGTCAAACCTGGTATCGCCTATCTTGATATTGTTTACCGCGCCGCTTCTACGTTTCCTGTACCCGTGTTCGCTTATCAGGTGAGTGGTGAATACGCGATGATAAAGGCAGCGGGCAACAATGGCTGGATAAACGCGGATGCGGTGATGGCGGAGCAGCTGCTTTCTTTCAAACGCGCGGGCGCACGCGCCATATTGACGTATGCGGCGCTAGATATAGCAAAGGCAATCGCATGACCAGCAGCAACAAAATCATCGTCGGCATCAGCGGCGCATCTGGCGCTATTTACGGCATAGAGCTGCTGAAGGCGCTTAAAAGCGCCGGTGTGGAATCGCACCTTGTGATCACCAAAACAGCGCAAATTACCATTGCCCATGAAACACCCTATTCTCTGCCGCAGGTGCAGGCGCTGGCCTCGCATTTCTATTCCGTGGCCGATATGTCGGCAGCCATTGCCAGCGGCTCGTTTAAAACACGCGGCATGGTGGTAGCGCCGTGCGCCATGCGCAGCCTTGCGGAAATCGCCACCGCCAACACCAGCAACCTGCTTACGCGCGCCGCCGACGTTACGCTCAAAGAACGCCGCAAGCTAGTTTTGATGGTGCGCGAAACGCCGCTGACCAACGCGCATTTGCGCAATATGCTTCTGGTTTCCGAGATGGGCGGCATCATCGCCCCGCCGGTGCCTGCCTTTTACAGTAAACCTGAATCGCTGGAAGCCATGGTGAGCCACACGGTAGGCCGTGTTCTTGACCTTTTTGATATCGAACACGCAATGGTTAAACGCTGGGAAGGCGTGACCGGAAGCTAGTTAATCAAACAATACAAATACTTGACGTAAGCGCCGGTAAAATGGTTAATTTTGTATAAAGCTGTAGGCGTTGTCTTCATTTTTTGTTATAATGTCCTTCGTTTTTGAAATTGAAAAAACTTGGGCAAAGCACCCCCGGTATGGTGTTTATTGCCCCTAACGTATGGAAAATATAACGGGCCATGAACGAAGATTTGATAATGATCAAGCGGTTAGAGTCTCTACGTGCAGAACACCGCCAACTCGATGAAACGATTAAACAGGAAGCGCTCGATGAGCTTTCCCGCAAGCGCTACCAGAAGCTGAAGCTTTCCATGCGCGATGAAATCATGAGACTTGAACAAGTTGTATATCCCGATATAACCGCCTGATTATTAGGCTCGCCGTTGCAGCCATCCGCCATTTCCGAATCTTTTGAAGTCACCGTAGAATCGCTCGGCGGGCTGGGTGATGGGATAGCCACACATAATAATAAACCCCTGTTCATCCCCAAATCCTGCGCCGGAGACCGGCTTTCCGTGCGTATTGTGCATGAAAACCGTGATGGAGCGCAGGCGCAAATTGATGAGATACTGGGTTGGGGTATAGACCGTATTATACCCCCATGCGGGTATTTTGACCGCTGCGGCGGGTGCAGCCTGCAACAGCTGAGCGAATCTTCTTATCAGGCCTTCAAAACCAAAATATTTTATAATGCAATTACCCATGCAGGGTATAATGCAGCAAATGCAAAAACCGTGTTCTTGCCGGCAGCTACGCGCCGCCGTGTGGAATTTAAGCTGGCGCATGGGGGAAATGCCGTAAAACTCGCCCTCCTCGAGCCACGCAGCCACACGCCGGTTGCAATTGACCAGTGCCTTATCCTGCGCCCCGAGTTGCAGGCCCTCATCGCTCCAATTTCCGAGGCGCTATCCGCTGAGGCATTTTCAGCAACGCTTTACGCCGTAAGCCTGACACTCACAGATTCAGGCATCGATATGCTGCTTACCTTCCGAAACACTGACCTTGCCACCCTGCCGCCTATGGAAGGCTTGTGCAAATCGCTTGGGATCGCACGCATCAGCGCCCGTAACCGTGACGATGCCGCTACCAGAACATTACACACACAAACACCCGTTGAAATGACGCTGGGGGGGTATGCTATTCCACTACCCGCTGATGCTTTCCTGCAGGCCAGTGTTGAGGGGCAAGCTTTGCTCACCGAGGCTACCCTTGCTGCCTGCGAGGGTGCAAAATCGGTTGCGGATTTATTCTGCGGCATCGGCACTTACAGCTTCCCCGCCAGCCGCAAAGTAAAAATCCACGCGGTGGAAAGCGATGCTACCATGGTAGCGGCCATGCAAAAAAGTATCAAACAGCACGGCATAACCTCACTTACCGCAGAAAAGCGCGATTTGTTCAAAGCCCCGCTGACTGCCTTCGAACTCAATCGTTTTGATGCGGCCATCATCAACCCGCCGCGCCTTGGCGCCAAAGCACAGTGCGAGCATATAGCAAAATCCACGGTAAAAACCGTGGCCATGGTCTCCTGCAACCCTGCCACCTTCAGCAGGGACGCCAAAATCCTGAAATCGGCCGGTTTCAAATTGCAATCGGCGCAAGCTGTTGACCAGTTTGTATTTAGCCCGCATCTTGAAATTACGGCTCTTTTTACCCACTAGGTTGCATTGACAGCCAACTGCGCAACAGCTAGATTGGTTAACTAAATTTAACAAATGGAGGTGCTATGACCGCCACTGCCACACCACCCGCTAACGAACCTAAAGTCCGCCATATCGACGTCCAGAAGCTAGGCAGGCTTATTCAGATGTATTCGGTGCATCCCGAAGCCATGCGTGCCTTAAGCGCGTCGCTGGGCGATCAGGAGCATATCGAACGCGCCATGCAGATAGGGCAGAGAGAATTCCTTATTATCCCTATGGATGTGGTACCCGACCATGAGCGCCAGTTCGTCACCGAAACCCTGCATATCTTGCGCGGCAAGCCCGAACCCAAGTACAGGAAAGCGGAAGGTCTCGGCGAGAAAAAATACATGCTGGTGCATGAACCGGAAGCCATATCCATGCTGAAAAACCTACTCAAAGACAGCTATATCGGCACCGAGCCAAAGCGCAGCAAAGACAAATAAAAAGGCCTCATGTTCTTGTTTGACCAAGCCAGCAAACAAGGCTATTAACGCTAGCTTACATTAACGTTAGAGCCTGCCCGCGCGGGATTTGAGCAAATGACCGACCTGAGCCACATACGCAATTTTTCCATCATTGCCCATATCGACCACGGCAAATCGACGCTCGCCGACCGCCTGATTCAAGTCTGCGGTGGGCTGGAAGCGCGTGAGATGACCGAGCAGGTACTCGATTCCATGGATATTGAAAAAGAGCGCGGCATCACCATCAAGGCACAAACCGTGCGCCTGAAATACAAGGCCAAGAATGGTGAAACCTACACGCTCAACCTGATGGACACGCCCGGCCACGTCGATTTCGGTTATGAAGTGTCGCGCTGCCTTGCCGCCTGCGAAGGCTCACTGCTGGTGGTGGACGCATCACAAGGCGTGGAAGCGCAGACGCTGGCCAACGTCTATAAAGCCATGGACGCCGGCCATGAAATGGTGCCGGTACTCAATAAAATTGACCTGCCCGCCGCCGACCTCGAACGCGCCAAGGCGCAGATTGAAGAAGTCATCGGCATCGACGCCTCGGAAGCTCTCGCCATTTCTGCCAAAAGCGGCATCGGCATCGAAGAAGTGTTGGAAGCCATCGTACACCGCCTGCCCCCGCCCAAAGGCGATGCGAATGGAGCATTGCAGGCACTACTGGTCGATAGCTGGTACGACACCTATCTTGGCGTAATCATCCTTGTGCGCGTGATGCACGGCACGCTGATACCCGGCATGAAAACCCGCATGATGAGTACCGGCACCGCCCACACGGTGGAACAGCTCGGCGTGTTCACGCCTAAAAAGGTGCAGGTACACAAGTTACTGCCCGGCGAAGTCGGTTACATCATCACTGGTATTAAACAGGTGGCGGATTGCAAAGTGGGTGACACCATCACCGAAGAACGCCGCCCCGCCGAATCACCCCTGCCCGGCTTCAAGCCATCGCAGTCAGTGGTGTTCTGCGGACTGTACCCAACCGACGCTTCGGAATTCGGCCACTTGAAAGAATCGCTGTGGAAACTGCGCTTGAACGACGCCAGCTTCGAATTTGAAACAGAAAGCTCGACCGCGCTCGGTTTTGGTTTCCGCTGCGGCTTTTTGGGCATGTTGCATCTGGAAATCATTCAGGAACGCTTGGAGCGCGAGTTCGACCTCGACCTGATTACCACCGCGCCCAGCGTTGTGTACCGCCTGCACCTGACCGACGGCACGGAAATAGAGATGCATAACCCAAACGACATGCCCGACGTCACCAAAATCGAGAAAATTGACGAGCCGTGGATACGCGCCACCATCATGACACCCGATGATTATCTGGGTAACATTCTCTCGCTATGCACAGAAAAACGCGGCATTCAGGAAAACCTGACCTATGTCGGCAGCCGCGCCATGGTGGTATATAAACTGCCGCTCAACGAAGTGGTGTTCGATTTTTATGACAGGCTTAAATCCTGCAGCAAGGGCTACGCCAGCTTCGACTACGAGATTACCGAGTATATCGAAAGCGATCTGGTGAAGCTGAATATTCTCGTCAACGCTGAACCGGTGGATGCTCTGGCGCTCATCGTACACCGCTCGCAGGCGGATTTCCGTGGCCGCAAGCTGTGCGAACGCTTGAAAGACCTTATCCCCAAGCATTTGTTCCCCATCCCCATTCAGGCAGCTATCGGCGGCAAGATTATCGCCCGCGAAACCATCAGCGCCATGCGCAAAGACGTTCTTGCCAAATGCTACGGCGGCGACATCAGCCGCAAACGCAAACTGCTTGATAAACAGAAAAAGGGTAAGAAAAAGATGCGTGAAATCGGCAACGTGAATATTCCGCAGTCGGCCTTCCTCGCCGCCCTCAAGATGGGTGATGAGTAGCCCTGCGCCCCATGGTAGCGCAATGAACAGCACACGCCTTAGTTCCTTTATTTTCTACTTCCTGCGCAAGCAGAAAGTTGGCTTTACTTGCCTCACCATTATCTCGCTGATGTGGGCGGTGGAGCAGGTGTTGTTCCCCTATGTGGTGAAGCTGATTATCGACGCCATCTCCAGTTACGAAGGTGACCGCGCTGATGTGTATAGCGTGCTGTCCACCCCGTTATGGCTGGGCGCGGCTGTGTGGGCGTTTTCGATTGCCGCATGGCGCACTGCCGACATTGTCGATTTATATTTCTCGCCGCGCTTTCAGGCCAATATCCGCGAATTCATGACCACGCATGTGTTTGGCCATTCGCAGCGTTATTTTTCCGAGCATCTGGCAGGCTCAATCGCCAATAAAATCGGCGACATGGTGCATGGCATCCACTATCTCGTTACCCACAGCACGCGTTTTTTTCTGCCCAACCTTGTCGCCATACTTGCCACCGCCGCCGTGATGGCCACTATCAGCCCTGCCTTTGGCATCATCCTGCTCGGCTGGACGGTGATTCACCTGTTCATCTGCGCCTATTATTCGCGCCAGTGCGACGCCATGGCCCACCAGCATTCCGAGGTCAAAAGCAACCTGCAGGGGCGCATCGTAGATTCGGTGAGCAACTTCATCACCGTGCGTTTGTTTGCGCGCAAACAGCATGAGCTGTCCTACATACAGCGTTTCCAGCAGGACGAAATCAAGGCGCACCGCCGCATGCTGATTACCATCGCCAAGGTGCGCGCCGTCCTTGAAATACCCTGCCTCGCCATGATTATCATCGAGCTGCATTTCCTCATCAAGGGCTGGCAGCAGTGCATTATCAGCACCGGCGACACCGCCTTTATCCTGATGACCACCATCAACCTGATGTATATTCTCTGGCGCGTGGGTATGGAGTTCCCCGCTTTTTACCGCGAAATCGGCGTGTGCCAGCAGGCGCTGTCGCTCATCAACGAGGCGCATGAAATCACCGACCGCGAAAGCGCGCAGCCGCTAAAAATATCCGAAGGCCGCATCGATTTTGAAAATGTCGCCTTTGAATATAACCCCGGCCAGAATTTATTCCACAACACCAACATCACCATCGCCTCCGGCCAGAAGGTCGGGCTGGTGGGCTTTTCCGGCAGCGGCAAAAGCAGCTTTGTAAACCTCATATTGCGGCTGTATGAGTTAAAAGCGGGGCGCATCACCATCGATGGGCAAGACATCGCAGCCGTAACGCAGGATAGCCTGCGCGAGCAAATCGCCCTCATCCCGCAAGACCCCGTGCTGTTCCACCGCAGCTTGCGTGAAAATATCGCCTATGCCAAACCGAACGCCACCGACGCTGAAATCCACGCCGCCGCGCAAGCCGCGCATTGCCATGAGTTCATTACGGCCACAGCCAAGGGCTATGACGCCATTGTCGGCGAACGCGGCGTGAAACTCTCCGGCGGCCAGCGCCAGCGCATCGCCATTGCCCGCGCCATCCTCAAGGGTGCGCGCATCCTTATTTTCGACGAAGCCACCTCCTCGCTCGATTCCTTCACCGAGGCGGCCATTCAGGGCAGCATGCGCGCCATGATGCAGGGGCGCAGCGCCATCGTCATCGCACACAGACTTTCCACACTCACGGCTATGGATCGCCTGCTGGTATTCAAAGACGGCAGCATTATCGAAGACGGCACGCATGAAAGCCTGCTGGCCAAGGGCGGGCATTACGCCATGCTGTGGAACATGCAGGTGGGCGGTTTCCTGCCCGACCAGCCGGAAATGGCCGCCGCACTGGCAGGCTAATTGCCCTGATATTGCTGCGTTTTTTGACACGCCTTAGAAACAATTGACAAAACAGCAGGATAGGCTAAATCTGCTCTCCCGATTTGAGATGTGGGGCATTAGCTCAGCTGGTAGAGCGCTTCCATGGCATGGAAGAGGTCAGGAGTTCGACTCTCCTATGCTCCACCAGCCTTCGCACTGCGTGCTTCGCTCGGCGAGCCTAGTCGAGCCGAGATAAGCACAGTAAGAAGGCTGTCGCGCCGTAGTGCAACGAAGGCGGACTGTATCAAGATATGAAATATGTATACATCCTCCGCAGCACGGCTTTTCCTGAGCATTACTACACAGGCGTTACCAGCGACCTGAAAGCGCGCCTGACAAAACACAATGCAAAAGAAGTGCCGCACACCTCTAAATACGCGCCGTGGGAATTAAAAACCTATATTGCTTTCTCGGATGAAAAGCAGGCATTCGCCTTTGAACAATATTTAAAAACCGCCTCCGGCAGGGCGTTTGCAAAGAAACGGCTTTAAAATAAGGGTGAGTGGCCAGACGGCCACGAATCACTCTCCTATGCTCTGCCAGTTCTGCCCCCTCACCCGAAATCAGCCATCTCGTATAGCGGCCTGATTTCGATCTCGCTTGGCCCCGGCATGGGGTTGGGGCAGCGCTTTACCCACGCCACCGCCTCGTCCATGTTTTTGACTTCCCAGATCCAGTAGCCCGCCACCAGCTCACGGGGCTGGGCGAAAGGCCCGTTAATGACCGTGCGGCTCAGGCCATCCAGCGCAACGCGCTTGCCCTCCGACGAGGGCTTGAGGCCGTCAGCAGTAATCAGGATGCCGGCAGCCTGAAGCTCGTCGTTAAACTTGCCCATGGCCTCCATCATCTCCATCGTCGCGGGCGTGGGGTTAAAGCCTTTTTCGCTGTCTTCGGTCGCCTTCACTAGCACCATCACACGCATTTTATATCTCCCTGTTTGGCAACATTTAATGAAATAACTACTAGCTGCCGCGCTTTTTGTAAAAGCATAACTGCTGCTTTACACACGCCCAAAAATAACGATATATAATTGCATGGCAACGACCGTATAAAACAAGGAAACACCCATGAAAACCGATGTAATCAAAGAATGCACCACCTTATCCCTCGCCGAGCAGATCACCTTCCCCGAAGTGGTGATGAAACTGGCCGAAGCCGGAGTTGAGCGTTATATCGCCGACCTCGTGGGTAAAAAGAAATTCAGCTATGGCAAGCAAGGAGAAACACATACGGGCGACCTTGTTTTTGACGGTGTCGAAATTCCCGAAAAGCTTGATGCCGCTATGGTAAAACAAACTATTGCCGACATTCAGCAAGGCCGGATTAAATACCAGACATTCCTGCGCCGTATCATGGAAGCTGGCTGCGCCCATTACGAAGTTTTTATAACGGGGCGCAGAGCCATCTATTTCGGTAGAAACGGCGTTCAGCATATCGAAGAGTTTCCGCAAGCCGCGTGATAAAAACTGGGGTTTGGCATGGAAGAACTAGCACAAACGCAGGCTATGTATTTTGCTTCCCTCGCGGGCGGCATTGCCTTTGCCCTGTCGGGGTTTCTGGCCGGAACAAAAAAGAAACTGGACTGGATGGGGCTGTTTATCCTGTCATTCCTCACCGCCAATGGCGGCGGTATATTGCGCGATGTGCTGACAGACCGCACACCCGTCATCCTGCTGAGTAACGAGCCGTTCCTGATTGCGCTGGCAGTCACCGTCGCCGGCGGCCTGTTTAAGCTGCAACGTTATGACGCAGTTGAAAACCAGTGGCTTTTTGTCATATGCGACGCGGTCGGGCTGGTGGCGTTCGCCATCACGGGCGCACTGGTCGCGCTGGCCATAAACGCGCCCTTCTTCGGCTTTGTAACGCTGGCATTCCTGACCGCCGCCGGAGGCGCCATACTGCGCGATATCCTGGTGAATAATGTACCCGAAGTGCTGCATAGCGGGTTTTACGGCAGCATCGCCATTCTGGTCGCCATAGCCATCTATCTGCTCAACATGCAGTCCATGCTTGCATCGGCCAGCTTGCTGGGTGTTTTTGCGGGTAGCCTGATTTTACGGCTGGTGGCTTTCCATTACCGCTGGAATCTGCCCAAGCCTTAACCATCAAAATCTTGCGCTTTTGCCCTCTCCACGCTACAGCTAATAAAAAACAGGGATGACATGGCAACCATACGGCATAATTTCAAACGAACCTTCTTCAAAACGGGCGACATCATTTTCCGTGAAGGCCGCATAGCCGACAACATGTATTTAGTCCGCACCGGCATGGTCGAAATTTACACCGGAGAAAAGGACAAGAAAAAAGTACTGGCAGTCGTCGGACCAAACGGCCTGTTTGGTGAAATGGCCATCATTGATGACAAGCCCCGCTCCGGTACCGCCGAGGCCATAGAACCCACCGAGTGCTATGTGTTCGCCAAAAGCGAAGTAACGCGCCGCATGGCCAAGATGGACCCCTTCATGAAGGGCATGTTGCGCCTGCTGGTAGATGCGCTGCGCAGGGCGAATAAAAAATAGCACGCTTTGCCCGAATTAGTGGCACGTACCCTTGATTTGTTTCTTTAGCAGCCAGTAATTGACCGGCCACGCGGCGATGAAGCCCGCAGGGATGGCAACTGCAATACCGATATAGAATATCGGGCTGGCAAGCGACACCGCCTGTACGCCCCCTACCATATAATCAGTCCAGTTCATCACCATTTCCATGACACCGATTGAAATGGCCTCGCCAAGCCATATGGCCTTAAATGCCGATGCAAAAGAAAGGTTCTGCTTACGCATAATGGGCGGTATGGCGAGGCTGAAACTGGCAATATAGGCAAGCACCGTAGCCAGTATCATCGTCGGCCACATGCCGAGCGCAAAATGGACACCGATGGCAAGCCCCACTACTTCACCAATCACGCAACCCGTGAGGCAATGCAGGGTGGTGTGGAATGATGTACTGACAAGACTGTCTCCTGAGTGTTCCTGCTTATGCCCATGGGATGTTGAAGGGCAGCAGCCCTTGCCTGAATCTTTCATGGCGCCATGATGCGTATGTTGCATAACCCCTCCTATTCGTATTTCTTCAGCAGCTGGATTATTTCCGCCAGCCGTCTTTCTTTTGCCGCTTCATTATTGCTGGCGCAGGCATCGGCCAGGCAATTGCTTACATGCGTTTCCAGTATGCCCAGCTCTATGGTTTTTACTGCACTCCTGACTGCACGCACCTGCGACATGATATCGATACAATATTCCTCTTCCTGTATCATGCGCTTGATGGCCTCAAGCTGGCCGATGGCACGGTTGATGCGTGAAATGTGGCTTTTATGGCTCGGATTTTTGGACATTTTAAACTCCATATACCCCTATAGGTATATACCCGTATGGGTATATTGTAAAGCAAAAAATTGCTGGCCGAAAAATTACTTTATAACTTTACCCAAACACATCACACTGTCCCCGCATATTCAGAAGGATAATCCATGATCGACGCCACGCTTGATATGGCTTTGCTGTTTTTTGCCTCGTTCCTTGCGGCAACGCTTATTCCTGCGCAATCGGAAGGCCTGCTGGCCGCGCTGCATATGGCAGGTTACGGCGCAGTACTGCTGGTGCTGGTGGCCACCACTGGCAATGTACTGGGTTCATGCGTCAACTGGCTGATTGGCCGCTACGCGCTGCATTTCAAAGACCGCAAATGGTTCCCCGTTAGTGAAGCAAAGCTGGCGAAAGCCTCGCACAGCTATAAACGTTTCGGCGTGTGGACGCTGCTGTTTGCGTGGGTACCCATCATCGGCGACCCGCTAACGCTGGTGGCGGGCATCATGCGCACTCCTGCCCTGATTTTCGTGGCGCTGGTGACTATTGGCAAAGCCGCACGTTATATTGCTATCGCCAACGCATTCTGATACTGCTGGCTGAATGCTAAACTCGACAGGAAAACCACCTATGCCGCTGGTATCGTTTTTCGCTTCCATTACCCTGCTGGATGTCGTGGGCAGCGCATTTTTCCTTGTCGGGCTTTTATTTGTCTATCCGGCCTTCCGCTATATTTCCGATGATATCAACAGTCACACATGGCCGCAGGCGATGGGCGTATTAAAAAGCGTGGAAGCATTTGAAACCATCGTAGAAGGAACGGAGCGCAATAACTACAAAAGCTATGTGCGCCACGGTTGTAAACTGGAATATGAATATAACGTCGAAGGCAAAGACTACATCGCCCCCGTTATCAAAACCGCACGCGACAAAAACGAAGCGAAGCAGATAGAAGCGGGCCATTCGCCGGGTGAAACCCTACCCCTGCACTATCACCCCAAAAAGAACGATCGTCACCGCTTTACCGATACCCCCGCCAGTAATAATATCCTGTGGCTGGCGCCTGTGATTGGTTTTTGCGGGTTCGGATTATTGGTGTTGTATGTCAGCCGCAAATTCTACTAACCTGTATTTTTAACCACAAGAAGGATTGAACTATGCGTAAACTACTTATGTCTGCTGCTGCATCCCTCGCCCTTGCGCTACTGCCTGTAGCTGCGCAAGCCGCGCCAGAAGTCGGCAAGCCGGCACCGGATTTCACCGGCACCACCATGGAAGGCAAGACCGTGAAATTGTCTGAACAAAAAGGCAAGATCGTTGTTCTGGAATGGCACAACCCGGGTTGCCCGTTCGTGAAGAAGCATTATGAAAGCAACAATATGCAGCAGCTGCAGGCGTACGCCAAAGGCAAGGACGTGGTGTGGATGAGCATCAACTCCGGCGCTGAAGGCAAACAGGGCACAATGACAGCTGCTGAGGCCAAGGATATGTTTGCTGCAAACAAGCTGGCTTCCAGCCACTATGTGATCGACAGCACAGGCACTATCGGCAAGCTGTATGAAGCCAAGACCACGCCGCATATGTACGTAGTCGATGCCAAGGGCAACCTGAGCTATATGGGCGCGATTGACAGCAATTCATCAGCTGATCCGAAAACCATCGAAGGCGCTACCAACTATGTGCGCGCCGCTCTTGATGCAATCGCCGCAGGCAAAACGCCGGAAGTAACCACTTCCACCGCGTATGGCTGCTCGGTGAAATACGCCGGCTAAACATATTACGGAAGATGTCGCCAGTGAGTTGGAATTCAGAAAACCTTGTTCTGCTTGCCGTTACACTGGCGCATCTTGCCGTGCCTTGCCTCAGCTATATGCGGGGCTGGTCAGTGGTGCCTCTGTTGTGGACGCTGCGCCTTGATCTGCTGGTCATGTGCGGCTATGCGCTGCACCGCGTGTATGTCTTACACGGGCTGGGACACATCATAACCGACATTGACATGCTCTATTATGCGGTTGTAGAAGCGCTGCTGCTCCTTGTCACCTTCCTGCCGCTTCCGGTGTGGCTGGTGTGGATAGTGTACAGCCTGCTGATGCTGCTGCTGGTGGCTATCACTATATTCTTCCTTTTCATGTTCAAAATGCGTCTGTTTTAGATAAGTTACTGTATTTTATTGCTTTATACAAACCCGTTGTCACGCTTCCTCTAATACCATATAGAGGTATGGCGTATATTATTAGTTACCACCGGAGGGTTTATGAAAAAGAAAGAAAAGCGCCGCATAGAATACAGCCATATCGACTTTGATGATGAAGGCAAACGCCTGAACCGCATCATCGGACAAGTCGAAGGCGTGCGCAAAATGCTGGAAGACCAGCGCAAGCTCGAAGACGTGCTTATCCAGTGCAAAGCCATTCACTCAGCCCTGAAATCCGTAGAGTCACGCATTGTAAAAGCGCATCTCGAAGTAGCACTGGACGAAATCATGAGTCTTGAGAAGCGCAAAAAACGCGAAGAAAAAATCGCAGAGCTGGAAGAACTGTACAAGCAGGCCAGCTAGGAAGCGCTTTGATTCCGCCGGATACGCATAGTATATAATGCCACCGGCACGTTGAGTACCGCCATCGTAAGAAATACCTCCGGTACGGTAAAGGATGCATCGAGCATCGCCACCGTACCAATCGCGGCGGCTACCATGAACAGGGCATTGATGATGTTATTGCTGGCAATGGTGCGGGCGCGTGACTGCGGCTCACTGTCGTGCTGGATAATAGCATACAGGGGTACCACGAATACCCCGCCGCAGATAGCCACGCCGCACAAATCAAGCAAGATTCGCCAGTTCGCGGCATGGGCAAGGAACAGGCTTACATTCATTATCCCCTCGCCTGCCATGACCACAGCGGAGCTGGCAAAGAACAGGTCGATAGTAAACAGCGTGATGCCAAACGCTGCCCACGGCGCATAAGCGCTGCTGACCTTGCCTTTCAAAAGTACATTACACAACAGCGACCCGGCGCCGATGCCGAGCGAGAACGCGACAAGGAACATGGTCACCACTGTCTCATCGGCATGCAGCACATCCTTGGCGTAGGTAGGAAACTGCGACAGGAACGTCGCCCCTACCAGCCAGAACCACGAGATCCCCATGATGCAGCGCCACACGCGCGGGTTTTTGCGGTCATGCTGTATGATGCGCCATGTCTCCTGCACCAAATTCCAGTTGATGCGCAAATCAGGGCTGGGGGCATCCGCACGCGGTATATAGCGACTACTGATATAGCCCAGCGCGGCAATCACCATAATGGCCACGGTAATCAGGTGTGCGCCCTCCGGGTGCATAATCAGCAGCCCGCCGGAAATCGTGCCTATCAATATAGCAAGGAATGTACCCGCCTCGACGTAAGCATTGCCCGCGAGCAATTCGTTTTCATGCAAATGCTGCGGAAGAAGCGCATATTTTATAGGCCCGAAGAAAGTCGAATGCACGCCCATGCAAAACAGCACACCGAGCAAGAGATACACGCTATGGGTATAAAAACCTGCGGCGGCGACCGCCATCAGCGCTATTTCCGCGATTTTGACAATGCGCGCAATGGCGGCGCGGTCGTATTTATCGGCCAATTGCCCTGCGGTAGCTGAAAACAAAAGATACGGCAAGATAAACAAACCCGCTGCCAGTGTTACCAGCAGCTGCGCGTTGCCGCCTGCTTCTGACGCCGCCTTGTAGGTAATCAGCATCACCAGCGCATTCTTAAACACGTTGTCGTTAAACGCGCCGAGGAACTGCGTGACAAACAGCGGCAAAAAACGGCGTGATTTAAGTATATCGGGGATGCACATAGCTGGCGACTACTGGTCTTCCGTCTGGCGGCGGGTATATTGCTGGGCGGCGATGTCGTCCAGAATGATCGTTTCCTTGCGGTTCTGCTCTACTTCTTCGCGCTTTCTCGCATTCTCCTCAGCGATTTCAAACTTTTTTACATCGGTGTAAGCATTGGCGATTTCATCGCGCAATGCCGCCATCTGCTGGTCAAGTTTGCGTACTTCGGCGGCAATATTTTCCTGACGGCTTTGTATGCGTTTGGCGAAGCCGCCGAAAAACTGCCCCATCTCCGGCTTCTGGCTGGCCATGGCGATTTCCTGTTCCAGTTCCTTGCTGAGGCGCGCCGATTGCGCGAGCAGCTGGTTTTTCTGGTTTTCTAGGATACCCATCCTGCGGCGCAGTTCGTCGAGCTTGCGGCGGTTTAGCTTGATGAGTGTCTTCAGGCCTTTCATTTCGCTTCACGCCAGTTGGAAATGCCCAATATTTCTGCCAGCTCGTTGTAGCTCTGGTCGAGGTTGGTTTTTTCATCCTTGCGCTGGCGCAGGAAATTTTCCAGCGCAGGGAAATATTGTATGGCCTGATCCACCTGCGGGTCAGTACCCTTGCGGTATGCGCCAAGGCGAATCATTTCCGCCATGTCGTCATAGGTGGAAAGTAAATTGCGCGCCACCTGCACCAGTGCGTTTTCCTGCTCGCTATTGCAATCGGGCATGGTACGCGACACGCTCTTTAAAATATTCACTGCCGGAAAACGCCCGCGCTGCGCAATGGCACGGTCGAGTACAATATGGCCGTCAAGGATACCGCGTACGGTATCTGACACGGGTTCATTCGTGTCATCGCCTTCCACCAGTACGGTGAACAATCCTGTAATAGAACCCTGTCCGGCTTTGCCCTGCCCTGCGCGCTCAAGAAGTTTTGGTAATTCCGAAAATACCGTGGGCGTGTAGCCTTTGCTGGTCGGCGGCTCACCGGCAGAAAGGCCGATTTCACGCTGCGCCATAGCAAAGCGCGTAATGCTGTCCATCATGCAAAGCACGTCTTTGCCATTATCGCGGAAAAATTCGGCCACCGACATCGCCATATAAGCCGCCTGACGGCGCACCAGCGCATATTCGCTGGACGTGGCCACGACAATTACAGAACGCTTCAATCCCTCTACGCCAAGGTCGTCTTCAATGAATTCCTGCAATTCGCGTGAACGCTCACCAATCAGGCCTATTACGTTGACATCGGCCTGTGAGTTGCGCGCCAGCATGGACATGATAATGGACTTACCCACACCGGATCCGGCAAAAATGCCCATACGCTGCCCGCGGCAGCAGGTGAGGAACGTATTTATACTGCGTATGCCAAGGTTGAGTTTACCTTTTACACGCTGGCGTTCATGCGCCCCCGGCGGCTGGGCGCGCAGCGCATAGGGGACGTTGCCCCTCGGCAGTGGACCTTTACCATCCACCGGCTCACCCAAAGCGTTAATAACCCGCCCCAGCCACGCCTCTGTGGGGTAGCAATTGGAGGCACTCTCTTCTATTATTACGCGTGCGCCGGGGCCAATGCCTTCGGGGCTACCAAAGGGCATAAGCAAGGCCTTGTTTTCCCGAAAACCGACCACTTCTGCCGCTATAGATGGTGTATTTCCCTGCAGGTTTTTCTGGCCGACTACGCGGCAGCGCGCCCCTATGCTCAGATGGCGCTCAATACCCGTGCATTCGATGAGCATCCCGAGGACCGCGCTCACTGTGCCAGATACGGTAACTTCCTGTAAATTATTTATTTCCTCTAGTTGCATAGCTAGTGCCATTTACCTTTTAAATTGACATCTGTTTACAACTACCCTACAAGCTATGGGTATTATATTAAAGAATTATGCAATAAACATTGTTTAATTATTTTTTTTGTGGTTAACTAAAAATTAAGTTATTAATGTTTTGCATAGAGGCGACACTTAATAACTGATTAAATCATAAGGGGAGAAACCTATGCGTGTTTTGTTGGTAGAAGATGATTCCTCAACTGCGAAAGCAATCGAGCTTTCCCTAGCCTCGGAAGGGATTATCTGTGATACCACCCAGCTTGGCGAAGAAGGCCTAGAGATTGGCAAGCTGTATGATTACGATATCATAATCCTGGATCTCATGCTCCCCGATATCGATGGCTATGAAGTACTGCGCCGCTTCCGCGCTGCCCGCGTAACCACCCCAATCCTCATATTGTCCGGCCTGTCCGGCCCTGACCAGAAAATCAAAGGTCTTGGCTATGGCGCTGACGACTACCTGACCAAGCCCTTCAACAAAGGTGAGCTGATTGCCCGCATTCAGGCAATTGTGCGCCGTTCCAAGGGTCATTCCGAATCAATCATCCGCACCGGTAAGCTGGCTGTCAACCTTGACACACGCTCCATCGAAGTGGATAGCAAGCCGCTGCACCTGACCAGCAAGGAATACAGCATTCTCGAGCTGCTCTCCCTGCGCAAGGGTACTACGCTGACCAAGGAAATGTTCCTCAACCACCTGTATGGCGGCATTGATGAACCAGAACTGAAAATCATCGACGTGTTCGTGTGCAAACTGCGCAAGAAGCTGGCTGCTGCCGCTGATGGCGAAAACTACATCGAAACCGTTTGGGGTCGTGGCTATGTGCTGAAGGACCCGGATCAGACAGAAGGTGCTATCGAAGCGCCAATGGCTGACGAAGTGGTTTAATACCGCTTAACAAACAAAAAAAGCCCGCCTTCGCCGGCGGGCTTTTTTTATGCCTGCATCACATTCTACTTCAGGCGGTATGCGCCACGGAAATCGTCAAAAGCTGCAAAGTTGCCATCGGGATCAACAAGGCTTTCGGTAGATCCGAGAATCAATACACCGTGAGGCTGTAGCGACCGCACCATCTTGCGCGTTATCTGCGCTTTGGTGTCGTCATCAAAATAAATAAGCACGTTGCGGCACAATATAATGTCGAACTTGCCGAGTATGGTGTATTCGTCGAGCAGGTTCTGCAGGCGGAAATTCACCATGCCTCGCAACACTTCCTTGGCCTGCCAAGAAGTATCGGGAAGTTGCGTAAAGTATTTAAGCAATATCTGGATAGGAAGCCCGCGCTGCACTTCAAACTGCGAATAAATACCCCCCTTGGCCTTATCCACTACTTTCTTAGCAAGGTCGGTGGCGATGATTTCGAACTTCCAGTCCAGCATTTTGGCGGCATCTTCCTTGATGCATATCGATACCGTGTACGGCTCTTGCCCTGTGGAACAAGCCGCGCTCCAGATGCGCATCTGCTTGGTGTCCGCTTGCTTTTCCATCATCATCGGAAATATTTTCTGGCGCAGCGCTTCGTAGGGTTTCATGTCACGGAAAAACGAAGACTCGTTTGTGGTCATCGCCTCGGTAACTTCTGTCAGCAACGCTTCGTCCGGTTTGGACTTCAGGCGCGCACAAAGCTGCGACAAATCGGTCAGCCCCAGCTGGCGCGCAATCGGCACCAGCCTGCTTTCAATGAGGTATTGCTTGTCAGCCGTAAGAGCAAGCCCCGATCGCTTCTTAAGCAATGATGAGAGATATTCAAAGTCTGCAGATTGCATTAGCGCTTCCCGTCAATCTGCCGGATAAGATACGGCCCAATGTCCGGAAGCGGCAATATTGCTTTGCAGAGTTTGTGGTCGGCAACGGCTTTGGGCATGCCATAGACCACGCTGGTTGCCTGATCCTGCGCGACCACGCCGCCGCCACTGCGCACGACATCCTTGCAGCCTTCCATGCCGTCATGCCCCATACCGGTAAGCACCAGCACGGCAAGATGCTGTCCATAAATTTTGCTCAGACTGCGCAACATCGGGTCTGCTGCCGGACGGCAGAAATTCTCTGGCGGGTCCTGATTCAGACGCAATACCACGTGGCTGGCATCTTTCCTTTCGGCGACCATATGGTAATTACCGGGAGCAATATAAATTTGCCCAGCCACAACCGGATCACCGTCCACCGCTTCCTTGCATGGGCGGTCGCCCGCCTTCGACAAATGCTCGGCCAGCAATTTCGTAAAAGTCGGCGGCATGTGCTGCGTAATAAATATCGGCACATTCTTCAGCGTACCCTTCAGGTTGCCGAACAGCGTCATAAGCGCCTGCGGGCCGCCGGTAGAAGATGCAATGGCAAACGCACGCACACCAAACATAGTGATCGGCGCATTCACATCCAGCGTAACCGGAGGAACGTCGGATTCAACAACAGGCCTTGCAGGTGTTATTACACTGGGTGCCACAGCAGTTGGAGAGACCGCAGCGGGAGATGCAGCAGAAGGCGCAGTTGCAGGTGCAGCCGGGTGATGCCTATCTTCCGTAATACCGCCGAGTGCCTTTACTTTGCGCGTAAGCTCTTTGTAAAAATCGTCCACCTCGCTACCGAATTTCAGGGATGGCTTGGGAATATAATCCGCCGCACCCAGCGAAAGCGCCTTAAGGCTTATTTCCGCGTTGCTCTGCGTCAATGTCGAAGACATGATGATTTTTACCGAAGGTAACGCACTGAGCAGCCCCGGAAGCGCCGTCAGCCCGTCCATCACGGGCATTTCAATATCAAGCACCACAACATCCGGTGCCAGACTTTTTATCATATCGATAGCAGCCTTGCCGTTGGCCGCCGTGCCAACGATATTTATAGCAGAATCTGCCGTCAACGCCTTGGCCACAAGGCCACGAATCACCGCCGAGTCATCAACCAATAATACTTTTACCTGCATGGAAAACCCTTACTGGCAACGCGCCTAAATCATGCTTATTTGTTCGAGCTTCCCTTTGATAATTTCTGCGTCAAAAGGTTTCATGACATATTCGTTAGCCCCCGATTCTATGGCCATCATAATATTGTTCACGTCACTTTCGGTGGTGCAGAAAATCACTTTGGGGCTATCGCCACCCGGCATTGCGCGTAGTACCTTCAGGAACTCTATACCGTTCATGACCGGCATATGCCAGTCAAGCAGAATAAGGTCTGGCTTCTGCTGTGTGCAGTAATCAGCGGCTTGCTTTCCATCTTCCACTTCGGAGACGGCAAACCCAAGCTCCTCCATAATGCGGCGCTCAAGTTTGCGCACTACTTTGGAATCGTCAACAATGAGACAAGACGCCATGGGTTATGCAACTTTCAGCAATGACTGTATATCGATAAGCACCAAAAGCTCGCCGTCCATTTTATAAATCCCAGACGCTACAGATTTCCAGTTGCCGCCCAGATTGGCCGGGGGTTTTTCAATAGCGTTAGAGGACACGGTCAGAACGTCGCCCACGTCATCCACCAATAGGCTGTGCAGCTCTCCCTTCACTTCCACCACTACAAATGTCGTATTGGGCAACTTCTTTTCCAGCGGTGGCAAGTTGAGGCGTTTGCGCACATCCAGCACTGTTACGATGCGGCCACGAGAGTTGAGTGAACCCGCTACTTCCGGCGGCGACAACGGCACCCGCGTGATAATCTGGTTACGCAACACGTCACGAACATTGTAAACATCGATGCCAAAAAGCTGGCGGTCGATACGCATGGTAACAAAAATATTATCCTTCGCATTTGCAGCAGAAGCTGGGCTGATAGTCTCTACCTGACTCATGCACTGGCCTCCTTAATTGGTTTCTTATGTTGCGCGAGATGGTGGGCCACAGCCTGTAACAGGCCCGGACGGTCGGTTTTAACAATGCAGTCTTTCATGCCGACATCGCGGGTGAGTTTTACCGTTTCATTGCTCAAAGACGCTGTATAGGCGATGATAGGCAGCCCTGCCGCCTGCGGCAGGCTACGGCAAGCATTGGCAAGCTCGATACCGTTCATGCCAGGCATTTCAATGTCTGTTACCATCATGTCGAATTTGAAATCCGAGCTGGAAAGAATCTTGAGTGCTTGTTCGGCGTCTTCGGCGGCAGTAATCTTGTAGCCTGCCGACGCGAGGAACGGCACTGTCAGGTTACGGAAGAACGGGCTATCTTCCACCAGCAGGATGTTGCTTTCCTGCTTGTGTGGGCTGGTATTAGCATCCTTGATCACCTGATCGACAATACCGGCAAGAATATAGCCCACATCGATAACATCGGTGGTGCGGCCACCGATAACCATGCTACCGAGATAGCCCTGCTCCTTGCCTTCTTTCGAGGACATCTTGATGGCGAACTGCGAGTGGATGATGTCCACTATCTCGGTTACCACAAGCCCTACTACTTTCTTGTCGTAGCTGAACACAATCACATCGACATTGCCTTCATCCGGCATTTTGAAATCCGGATCCATGGTTTTGAGCTGCATCAGCTCGCCACGGTACTGCACCACCGGAAAGTCACCTGCAACCTCAATAGTTGATACGTCGATTTCCTCAAGACGTGACACCAGTTCAAGCGGTACGGCCTTGGGCGCACCTTTGCCCATATTGAACAGCAGGAAGCCGACCATGGAGTCTGAATGCGCCTGTACACCTGTGCTGAGTGCAGTTTCTGCACGGCTTGAGATTTCAATATTGCCGATGCTTTTTGCAATGCCGTTGGGGTCAAGAATCATGATCACGCTGCCATCACCAAGAATGGTGTTGCCCGAATATACCGTAATGCTCTTAAGAACATTTGCCACGGGCTTTACCACGATTTCCTCGGTGTCAAACACATGATCAACTACCACACCGAAATCATAGCCACCCACACGGCACACGGCGATGAATTGCTGTTTTTTCATTAGTTCCTTGTGATCACACGGGAAACCCAGCACTTCCGTCATCACCGCCAGCGGTAACAATTTATCGCGCAAACGAAGCACCAGTGAATCATTGATGGTCTCAAGCGCCAGATTCGCTCCTTGTGATACGCGCACCAGCTCTACAACGTTGATTTGCGGAATGGCAAATTTCTGGCCGCAAGCTTCCACCAGCAGTACGGAAACAATCGCTAGTGTCAGCGGAATTTTGATGGCAACTTTGGAACCATGCCCCCATTTTGAATCAAGCTCGATGGTGCCGCCAATTTTTTCGATGTTGGTGCGAACCACGTCCATGCCTACACCGCGGCCAGATACGCTGGTTACCGTTTCAGCGGTCGAAAAACCGGCGCCAAAAATAAACTGCGCTATCTGTTTTTCGCTCATGGCGGCCAGCTGCGCTTCGGTTGCCATGCCGTTCTGCAGTGCTTTTTGCTTTACGCGCTCGATATTGATACCGCGGCCATCATCGATAATTTCGATAATGATATGGCCACCCTCGTGATAGGCGGACAGCGTGACTGTTCCTTCTTCCGTCTTGCCTGCGGCTTTACGATCGGCCGGCGTTTCAAGGCCGTGGTCGCAGGAATTGCGCACCATGTGCGTCAGCGGGTCTTTGATGACTTCCAGCAACTGACGGTCAAGTTCCGTGTCTTCGCCGATCATCTTGAGTTCAATTTTTTTGCCCAGTTCGTGCGAAAGGTCGCGTATCAGGCGCGGGAATTTAGACCATGCGTTGCCAATCGGCTGCATGCGTGTTTTCATCACGCCGTCCTGCAATTCAGACGTAATGTGGCTGAGCTGCTGGAGCGGAGTCAGGAAATCCTTGTCTTCTTTGGTGCGCGCCACCTGCAAAAGCTGGTTACGCGTCAGTACAAGCTCACTGACCATTTGCATCAGGTTTTCAAGTACATCGATATTCACGCGGATGCTCTGGTTGGCACCACCACCGCCCTCTTTGGCTGTGCCGTGGTCGTCTTTTGCTGCCGGTTTGGCAACCTGCGCTTTTGGCGCTTCCTGAACTGGCGTCATTGGCAACACGACGGCTGTCGGTTGCGCCGGTTCAGGCGCTTGCGCAGCCGCCTCGGCGGCCTGCTCTGCCATCAGCTTGGCAATCGCTGCGGCCATTTCGGGGTCATCTTCGCCGCAGAAATGCGGAAAGCTGGCCTCACCGGCCGGAGCGACAGCGCCATTCACGGCGGCAGGCTGTTCTACTGCTGCCGGCTTTGGGGCTTCGCCCTTTCCACCGACTACGCCAGTTTCGGCAAACTGGTTGAGGCGCGCAATCAGATCGGCATCGCTGCCTTGCGGTTCTTCGCCATGCTCACTGAGATGTTCTATCAGGCCCTTGATGTTATCAAGTGACTCAAGCACAAGACTGACCGCCGCTTCCGACGCATCGAGTTTTTTGTCGCGTATTTTGCCCAGCACGTTTTCAGACGCATGCGCAACCGATTCAAGACGCCCCAGCCCGAGGAAGCCGCATGTGCCTTTGATGGTGTGCATGGTTCGGAAAATATTGCCAAGAATCGCCGTATCTTCCGGGTTCTGTTCAAGCTTTACCAGCTCAAGGTCGAGCGTTGCCAGATTTTCTGTCGTTTCCGTGATAAACTCACCTATCAAATCATCCATACGCCCTCACTTTGCCTATTGCACGCTTACGGGTTTGTTCCCTGTTGTGTTACCTGAATATTGACCTGCTCGCCGTCAAGCTGGTAATTGAAAGATGCGCCCAGCTCCTCGCAGAAGCGGCGCGTCAGGTATGTCTGAACATTACGCGGCGTCAGGTCGTCTGATCCAAAATTTTTGCTGAATACCTTGTCAATTTCGTCATCCCACTTCATGCCGGGGCCTTGTGCTGTGACCACCAGCTGACGCTGTGAGCCGCCTTCCTGCATAATACGCACACCAATGGTGCCACCGCGAATAAGCGCGCCGGAAGCAACAATCAGGAGATTGAAAATCAGGCGCGACATTTTCAGGCTTATGGAAACACCTGCCGCATCGGTATGGCTTTCCGGCCAGTCAAGAGTGATTTTGCTGCCTGTAAAAAAGTCGGAGGCAAGTTTCTGTTTATCCGCCAGACTGGCTTCGCCGTGGTCACGCATCTGGCCGTAAGCCATACGGTAAAACTGCAGGCGTGTCACAGCAGAAAACGCACTGCTGACGATCAGCTCCACTGCCTGCCCTTGCAGGTTGAAGCCTTCTTCGCTCAGGAACTCTGCGCCGTTATTGACCGCGCCAATCGGACCGGTGAGGTCATGACACAAACGTGTACACAGCAATTCCGCCATACGCAGTTCATCAACCATTCAAATACCTGTCCTTGTCGATTTTTAATTCACGATTTTTTCAGAATATCCAGCCTATTGCAGACTAGATTCTCACCTTACTATTCACCAGAAAGATAAAGATTTAGTAAAAAATCAGGCAAATTAGTTTTGGGCAGCGTGTACTGGCGCTAAGCACCGCTCAGCAAGGGTTAGGGAAACTTCAAGCGCATGACGAATAAACTACTGCGCAGCGTCATTTTCATGTATGCGCTTTACCCATTATTAATAATTCACATATTCCTCTAGATTTAGGATGCAGGGTATGTATACAGTTTGGAGTTGATAAAATTAATTGGGAGTATCCGGACCGATCATGCCGCTAAAAATGGAACATCCATCCTCCGCCACTAACCCTATAGGCACGCGCCTCAAATATGAGATGAAAAAACGCGGTGTTACGTCTAGTGAACTGGCGCGGCGAGCAGAGGTCAAGACGTCGTTTATTTACGATATTATCAGCGGAAAATCTGCCAACCCTTCCACCATCAAGCTTGCGCGGGTAGCAGACGGCCTGGGGGTCAGCCTTGCTTACCTCGCAGGCCACAGCCAGCAGGAAAGCCCCTCGTTATCTGATATTTATCATGCAGATGACAGTTGCATCTGCGTGCCAAGGCTGGCGATTGACATGACGCAGGGAAGCAATATTACATCCGTACGACAGGACGGAGAACCGTTCTATTTCCGCCGCGCATGGATTATCGAACAATTGCACGCCAACCCCGCCGATATACGCGTGGCTTCTGTTCGCGGCGACAGCATGCAGCCAACATTATTCCATAACGATACGGTGCTGGTGGACATGGCAAAGAAAAACCCGTCACCGCCTGGCGTGTTCATGATTTTTGACGGCTCAGGACTGGTCGCAAAGCGGTTGGAATACTTAGCCGACCATAACCCGCCCGGCGTTCATGTTATCTCGGATAATGCGCAATATTCAAATTACGAACGCACGGTCGATGACATGCGCATTATCGGACGCGTGGTCTGGTTTTCACGCGAGATATAGTTACCCAGCTTCAACGCCTGCACGCGGCGATAGAGCGTTGAGCGCCCGATACCCAGATTTTTTGCCGCATGCGTCATGCAACCGCCACAATGATTGAGCGCAAACTGGATGATTTCCTTTTCAATCAGCTTGAGTTTTTTCATATGGCCTTCACCATCCAGTAGCAGCGGTCGGATAGGGTCCTGCACACCGTCATGGTTCGCCGGCACGGCTCGTCCGGCACATTGCTGCTCGAGATAGCTGATATATTGACTCATGCGCTGCATGGTCAGGACATTGGCCAGTGACGCGCGGATACGCGCAGCCGAGGCGCCTTTTGCCAGCACATCATTGGCACTCGCATCGAGCAACTGTGCCACAGGCTGTTCCCCACCCTCGGTAGTCACAATCACCGGCAATGACGGCATGCAGCCTTTCACTGACTTGATTGCAGACACTGCCGTCTCCGGATCGGCAATGCTGATAAGCATCATATCCACTTTAGGGTACCCGGCATTTAGGCACGCCAGTGCCGCCGGCACAGTTTTGACCGTATGCAGGTTGTATTTGAGCTGCGTAAACAGTATAGAATGTAATTGTTGAGAGTAAGACTCATTCGCATCAACTACTAAGATCATCTCCTTCATGTCGCCCTTTTCTCCGATTCTGCACATTATTTTGGTGCGGGCGGATGCTAAAACACTATGGAAGTTGTGTAAACGGCTTTTTTTAACAACTATGTTTTTAACTCTAGGCTGGTTTTTTTTATAAAATCTATGGTATTATCTCGTTAAATAGCATTAACACTTATAAAATTATGGCCAGATCGAGACCTTTTTTTATCATTATTTTGCTGGTAGCCGCCTCTTTAGTGACCTCCGGCTACCGTTTCCGCTGCTATATGTTCTGTAATGACCAGAGTACCATTCAGGCCGAATATGTAGAACAGCGCGACCACTGCCGCCAGTTTGCCCAGCTTAAGGCCGAGACTTCCTCACCTTCTGGCATGGAAGATAAAAAAGCGAAATCACAACTTATCACGCTGTTCAGCGACTGCATGACGCGTCGCGGCTGGGCCGTACCTGACGGCAAGGACAAAGCGCTGGCCGCAACAGGCACAGGCGGCAATCCTGCCGCTGCCGGTCCTGCCGCTGCTGGCGTTGGTGCTTCTGCCGCCGGAGCGCCGCAACAAAGCCCGACACCGGTGAACGAGAAAGAAAGCCAGTCACAGATTGCCCGCGCCAGCGAATGTAACTTTGCACGGCAGAATGCGAGTGCGTCGTCCAATGCCGCTGCGCGCGCCAAGGCCTGCGACCTGGAATGCGAACACCACCTGAAGGCCGCACCGGATGCACCACGCTCACCCGCCTGCACTGCCGAAATGAAATCGAACCTCTCACGCGGGCATGATGAGTAAAAAAGCCACGCCAGCTCCCACCTGCACAAGACGCATTGAGTTCGATGCCGCCCACCGTGTCATGAACCACGAAAGCAAATGCAAAAATCTGCATGGACACCGCTATGTTATCGAGGCCACTTTTGCCGCGCAAGGCGCAGCAGAATTAGATAATCTAGGCCGCGTGATTGATTTTGGCGTCGTACGTGAAGTACTCGGAACATGGGTGGACAATAACTGGGACCATGCCACCATATTGTTCGATAAGGACAAGGCTCTGGGCAAAGCAATCGCCGATGTCACGGGGCAAAAAATCTTTTACTTAAGCGCAAACCCGACGGCAGAAAACATGGCCGCCTATTTGCTGCGCGATATATGTCCACCGCTTTTTGCGTCCCACGGCGTAAGCTGCACGCGCCTGCGCTTGTACGAAACCCCAAACTGTTACGCAGAAATCGAAATCTAAGGCCAAGATTTAAGGATACAGCTTGGTGTGTGTCCATACTTCACCCGAACGGGTGTAGAGGTCGCGGTCGTGCAGGCGGGAATTTCCTTCCTGCCAGAATTCGATGGCCTGCGGCGTCAGCCGCCAGCCGACCCAGAAAGGCGGGCGCTCCACCTCCTGCCCGTCAAAATACATGGTATAGGCCGCAACGCCCTCAGCCAGCTTGTCTCGCGAGGCAAGCGGATGTGACTGATGCGACGCCCACGCGCCAATGCGGCTTTCACGCGAACGGCTGGCGAAATAGGCATCCGCCTCTTCATTGGTGACTGGGGAAACCGCACCTTCCACACGAACCTGCCACCCCAACGGCATCCAGTAGAAACACAGCGCCGCCTTGGGGTTAACATGCAGTTCTGCCGCCTTGCGGCTTTCCATATTGGTATAAAAAACAAATCCGCGCTCGTCGATGCCTTTGAGTAACACCATACGCGCCGATGGCTGGCCCTTGCTGTCGCAGGTGGCAAGGCACATGGCGGTCGGCTCTTTAAGTTCGTTACGCGTTTTAGCCTCTTCGAACCAGCGGATAAATTGTGTTATAGGATTAGCGTTTGTCATACATAACGGATTGTATCACCGGCCTTGACTTTGAGTACATCGGCAGTGCGCGCGGTAATGGCCACGCGTCCGCCCGCTACTTCCTGCACCGGTGCAAAGGTCATGCGGAAATTATCAAATGTGGTGTTAGCGAGCATATTCTTAGTGCCTGCCAGTACATCTGCATCGGGAATGATGCGCTCGATCGTACCACGCTTGCTGGATGCTACCGTGCGTATCTGCACGCGCTCGGCCTGCATGGTCGGGCCTGCGTCAAATACATCGACATAACCCTGATGACGGAACCCCTCTGACTCCAGCAACTGCATGGCAGGCCGTGATGCCTTGAAGGGCTGACCGATGACTGCCTGTGCCTTCGGATCGAGCAGGTTCACGTAAATCGGGTATTTGGGCATGAGGTCGCTGATGAACTGGCCGCCCTTGGTAGCGTTGACGAAATCGGCTTGCTGGAATTCCATTTTGAAGAAATGCTGCGCGAGATTTTTGTAAAACGGCGAATCGCCGTTTTCGTCCTGCACACCGCGAATTTCGGAAATCACAATATCGGCAAACAGGTCAGGAAATTCGGCCATCATCAGGTAACGACAGCGCGACAGGAAACGGCCAATACCATCGCGGCGGTAATCCGGCAGCAAAAACAGTGAACCGATTTCGGATGCGCCCGTATAGTCATTGACCATGTGCAATACGCGCTGGAATGAATAGACATTCACCGCGTCAGACGCCTGCACAATGGTGGAAAGCTTGTAGGAATAAAATGGGTGCGAGAGGCCGACATGCGCGGCAATCCCCGTGGTACCCACCAGCTTGCCTTTTTCTGTATCTTCCAGCACAAAAAGAAAGCGCTGCTCCCTTTCCACTTCCTGCTTTCTGGCAAAACTGGCCACGGAGTATTCAATCTTGCTTTGCAGAACACCTGCGTCCGGCGGCAATGACGTCATGCCGATGCCTGCTTCCTGCGCAAGCGCAAGAATTTCGGCATGGTCAGCAAGCATTACCGGGCGCACCAGCATCATGGAAATAACCCTTATTTCTGGGCGATAAACAACCCAAGGCTGCGCTCCAAGCGCTTGATACCTTCGGCCATTTCTTTTTGCGTAATCACCAGCGGTGGCAGGAAACGCAGCACGTTCGGCCCTGCCTGCAACATCAGCAGCCCTTGCCTGCGCGCCATTTCAGCAATGTCACCCGCCTTGCCGTGATAAGCCGGTTTCAGCTCGGCGCCAATCATCAACCCGCGTCCGCGCACTTCCGTAAACAGCCCGTGCCTTGCATCCAGGCCTTTAAGCGCATCGACAAGCTGTTTGCCACGCTCGCGCACATTTTTGATCAACGCAGGCGTTTGCAGTTTTTTAAGTACTACGCGTGCCACCGAACACGCCAGCGGATTGCCGCCGAAGGTAGAGCCATGGCTGCCGAACTGGAAGGTGTTTTCACCCTTCTCGCCCACCAGCATCGCGCCAATCGGCATACCGCCGCCCAGCGCTTTGGCCATGGTGACGATATCCGGCTTCACGCCTTCTTCAGCGAAATGCGAGAATAAATGTCCGGTGCGGCCCATGCCGCACTGCACCTGATCGAGTATGAGCAACGCATCATGTTTGTGGCAGAGGTCCTGCACATGTTTCAGGAAGCCGGGAGCCACAGGCGTAATACCACCCTCGCCCTGCACCACTTCTAGCATCACCGCGCAGGTGTTGCCATTCACCATCTGCTCGATGGCCTGAAAATCGTTGAATTTGCAATAGCGGAATCCGCCCGGCAGCGGCTCGAAGCCCTGCTGGTATTTGGGCTGCGCCGTAGCGGTAACGGTTGCCAGCGTGCGGCCATGGAACGAGCCGTGGAAGGTGATGATGTCGCGCTGTTCCGGCGTTCTTCCCTTGTCGGCAGCATATTTGCGCGCCAGCTTGATGGCGGCTTCGTTGGCTTCGCCGCCCGAATTGGTAAGGAACACGCGCTTGGCGAATTTGGACGCCTTGACCAGCTCTTCACACAGCAGCACAGGCGGCGCGGTGAAAAAGATGTTACTGGTGTGCCAGATTTTTTTGGCCTGCTTCATCAGCACATCGAGCAGTTCCTTGTTATGGTGGCCGAGGCCAGTAACAGCAATACCCGCACCAAAGTCCATATAGTTGTTGCCGTCTAAATCCCAGACCATCGCGCCTTCGCCGCGGTCAACAATGATGTCGCGTGGCTTATAGGCAAAGGTGTAGTACGCGCGGCCCTTTTCCAGCAGCGCACGTGTCGCCTTGGACATCGGCTTCTGGCTGTAGGGTTTTGCTGCACCAGTGGTTTTTTTAGAGGCGGTTTTCTTAACCGCTTTTTTAGCACCTTTCTTGATTGCTTTCTTCACTGGCTTTTTCACCAACTTCAGCTTTGCCTTGGTTTTCTTTTTTTCTTTTTTGGATTTCTTGTCGGATTTGAGCTTTGCATTCTTTTTCATAACGTCCCCATCGATTGCTTGTGGTGCGCTGATACGCGCTGTTTTTTCTGGCGGGAATCATAAACCATTGGCATTAAAACACAAATAGATTTTGCCGCCACACGGTGGCGAGTGTGAAATCGAGGGCTGGCGCAGTAAAATCGCTAGACAAAGCCAGAAACGACGCAATTGCGAGAACCATCGCACAGCCTACATACAAGTAGGTGAGCAATGGAAGCGCAGCAATTACTAGTTTATGGCCTGCCTAGTAGATTTTAAGCGAATAGCTTCGCGAAGTTGCGCTTGGCGCGCTTCTTCCAATGGCCGCGGTGATAGGCATCGCTGGCCAGCAGTGGCAGCACGCTGGTCGCTTCGGCATAGACCATCTGTTCATAAGTGGTATCTACCTTACCCCAGCTGGAGGCTTCCTTCAGCGTGGACGAGCTGCACGCGCCGTCGCGCACGTCGGCAACCGTAATCTGCACCGCGTATTTGTGCATCTCGGCATCGAAGCCAAGGATTTCGGCGCAGACAACCGTGTCCTGCGCGAAGTTCTTGGGTACGCCACCGCCAATCATCAGCAGGCCGGTAGTGCCGGCCTTGATTTTAATGTCGGTGAGTTCGCGGAAATCGGCTATGGAGTCGATGGTCATGTACGGCTTCTTTTTCTTCATGCGCTCAACCTGATGCACCACTAAGCCAAAGCCAGCGGACGAGTCAGTGAAAGCGGGGCAGAAAATCGGCACGCCATACTGGTAGGCCAGCTGGATGAGCGAATCTTTTTTCTTACTATTTTTCACCAACCACTTGCCCATTTCATGAATGAACTCGCGTGAGGAATACGGGCGCGCTTCCAGTGAATCAGCAATTTTGCCGATGGTGTGGTCGCAAGCCTGCAGCTGTTCTTCGTCGATATAGGTGTCGTAGATGCGGTCGATATAGTTATCGCGCAGCACGCCATCGTCCATGAACTGGCTGCCCTGATAGTGCTTGAAGCCCAGCGCCTCAAAGAAATCCATATCCACGATAGAAGCACCCGTGGCAACGATAGCGTCCACCATGTTGTTCTTGATCAGGTCGGCATACAGCTTCATGCAACCGCCAGCGGAAGTAGAGCCAGCCAGCGTGAGGATGACGGAGCATGATTTGTCCTTGAGCATCATGTTGTAGATCTCGGTGGCCTTGGCGAGGTCGCGCGAGGTGAACGACATGTGCGACATGGAGTCGATAATCGGGCGCGCATCAAACGAAGTGATGTCGATATGCTTCACCTGCTTGGTGAGCAGCGCCTGTTTTGCGTTGGTTTTCTTTTTTAGTGCAGTTTTCATGGTCTTGTCCTTCATCAAAAATAGCTGCCGGATAATAGCGTCAAATAAAGGCCCGGACGGAGCGACCCGCCCGGGCACAATGTTAAAATTCAGGGTGATTAGTTTACACCGCCAAAGATAGAGAGCAAGGGCTTATCGCCCACTTCCACGGTCGTATCGCTAAAGAAACCGTTGAAGTTGGTACGCATGGTAGCGCCATACGAACCCAGCTGGCCAATCTCTATCCAGTCGCCCTCGGCTATGTCCTTGGGCAGGTGGAACGGACCCTTCATGGTATCCAGGCTGTCGCAGGTCGGCCCGAAAAAGCCGAATTCTGCCAGCTCTGACGAGAGCGTCCCTTCGGGGCGCATCGCCTTGACCGGATACACGAAACCGGGATGGCCTGCATCAAACAGGCTGCCGTAAGTACCGTCGTTGATGTAGAGCATGTTGCCTTTGCGCAATTCCACACGGACAACCACCGACCCGCCTTCGGCGACAAGCGCACGGCCGGGTTCGCAGACTATCTTGCATTCCGACAGCATCGGGTGCGACTTGATAGCCTTCTTGATGGTCTTCATGTAGCTGATGAGCGCCGGAGGCATCAGGCCCGGGTAAATGGACGGGAAGCCACCGCCGATATCCAGCACGTCCAGCCGCACGTCGTTCTGCGTCAGCAGATCAACAGCCGTCTGGATGGCGTGGGTATAGGCATCCGGGTTCATGCACTGCGAACCGACATGGAAGCACAGGCCGAGCTTGTCGGCAGCCTTGCGGGTTGCTGAAAGCAGCGAGGCTGCCTGTTCCAGCGGCACACCAAACTTACCGGCAAGACTGTAGGCAGCCTTGTCGCTGGTCATGGCCATGCGCACATAGAGGTTCAGGTCCTGCGCGTGGTTGGTGACGGCAAGGATCTTGTTCAGTTCTTCATGCGAATCGAGCGAGAAGTCACGCACGCCATAGTCAAAGTAAGCGGAGCGGATGGCTTCGCGGCTTTTGACCGGATGCATGAAATACATCTTCGCGTCAGGTAGCACATCGGCCACCTGTTTCACTTCCACGATGGACGCAACGTCAAAATTTTTCACACCGGCACGTGCAATATACCTAAGCACCTGCGGGTCAGGATTCGTTTTGACAGCATACAATACCTCACCCGGAAACTGGCGAAGAAACCACTTGGTCGTAGACATAATGGTAGCGGGGCGCAGGCAATGCACCGGCATAACCGGGCGCATCTGATGCACCATACTGTCCACAGACGTGTAAAGCTTGTCCCTGACAACAGAAGGAGTTGACGGGTTCAGCGTGTTAAGGGAAGTTTCTTTGGGGAGGTTGATGACGTTGGAACGTCGGTTAATTCGGCCCGGAGGCTCGGAAGTGTTGTTTTTCATCGCATAAAATCCACTCGTTAGTTGTTGAACCTTCAAGGCTCGTTGAGCAGGAACGCCACGAACCTCTTGCTAAAGCATTGTTTAGTAGAGATAAATAACACAAAATACCCATTAGTTGTTAACGAAACAGTCCTACATAGACATAAACAAACTAATAATAAAGTAAAATCTTTGCCTACATAAGTATTTTTTATATTTTGGGGTAAAAAAAATCACAGGTGCGACATCTGTAACGCACTTGCCTCCGGACGGAGACTTAAAAAATGGCGAAAACAGGTGACAAGTCCATGCAAAATCATTAGAAAGATGCAAATTTAAGTATTAGGTGTGTCATGGCCTCTCTGAAAGATATCGAACAAGCGCTCACTTTCGACGATGTGCTGCTCAAGCCTGCCGCCTCCAACATCGTCCCCGCGCAAGCAGATACCCGTACCCGGCTTACCCGCAATATCACGCTTGGCATCCCGCTTATCTCCGCCGCCATGGACACCGTCACCGAAGCCCGCCTCGCCATTGCCATGGCGCAGAACGGCGGCATGGGCTGCATCCACAAGAACATGACCATGCTCGAACAAGCCAGTGAAGTGCAGACGGTCAAGAAATTCGAATCCGGCATGGTGGTCGATCCGCTTACCATTCATCCCGAAGCCACCCTGTCTGAAGCCCTTGCCCTGATGAACAACCACCACATCTCCGGCATCCCTGTGGTCGAAAAAGGCACCGGAAAGCTGGTCGGCATCCTCACCAACCGCGACGTACGCTTCGCCTCTGACCCCAAACAGCCCGTGCATGAACTGATGACCAAGGACAAGCTGGTCACCGTGCCGGAATATACAACACGTGAAGAAGCCAAAACGCTGCTGCACCGCCACCGCATTGAAAAACTGCTGGTGGTCGATAAAGCCTTCCGCTGCGTCGGGCTGATTACGGTAAAGGACATCGAAAAAGCGCAGGCCTTCCCCAACGCCTGCAAGGACGAGCATGGTCGCCTGCGTGTGGCCGCAGCCGTAGGCACTGGCAAGGACGGACTGAAGCGCGCCGAGATGCTGCTGGCCGCCAAAGCCGATGTGCTTATAGTGGATACCGCCCACGGGCATTCCAAGGGCGTGATTGACGCAGTCAAGGCTGTGAAAGCACTCTCCAAAGACGCGCAGGTCATCGCCGGAAACGTGGCAACCGCCGAGGCCGCCGAAGCGCTGATTAAAGCAGGCGCGGACGCCGTGAAGGTAGGCATCGGCCCCGGCTCTATCTGCACCACCCGCATTATCGCCGGTGTCGGCGTGCCACAGCTCACCGCCGTTATGCAGGTATGCGAAGTCACCCGTAAATACGACATTCCCGTCATCGCCGATGGCGGCATCAAATTCTCCGGCGATCTCGCCAAAGCCATCGCTGCAGGCGCTGACTGCGCCATGCTTGGCAGCCTGTTCGCCGGCACGGAGGAAAGCCCGGGCGAAGTGGTACTCTATCAGGGCCGCTCTTATAAAATATACCGTGGCATGGGTTCGATGGGCGCAATGGCGCGCGGCTCTGCCGACCGCTATTTCCAACAAGAAATCGCCGACAAGCTCAAGCTTGTGCCGGAAGGCGTCGAGGGCCGCGTGCCTTTTAAAGGGCCGGTGTCCGGCATTGTGCATCAGCTCCTCGGCGGCCTGAAAGCTGCCATGGGTTATACTGGCAACGGCACCATCGCCGAGATGCAAAAGAATTGTGAATTCGTGCGTATCACCTCGGCGGGCCTGCGCGAAAGCCACGCCCACGACATCACCATCACGCAGGAAGCCCCCAACTACCGCATGGATAGCTAAAGGCAACCCATGACCCCCGGAGCACGCGCACAGGCGGCGATCGATGTGATCGACCAGATACTCAGCTCATGGCTGTCGGAAAAACGCTTCCCCGCCGACAAGCTGCTCGACAATTATTTTAAATCGCACCGCTATGTCGGCTCAAAAGACCGCGCCGCCATCGGTGAATTATTTTACTGGATACTGCGCCACAAGGCCGGTCTGGAATGGTGGCTGGAGCGCCTCGACCAGCGAGTGCATGGCCGCAGCTTCGTGTTTGCGGCGCTTGCGCTGCGCCGCGAATATTCGCCCAGCCTGGGCAAGGACAGTCAGTTCTCCCCTCCTCCGCTGGATGAACATGAGCAACGGCTGGTTGACGGGCTGGCCCTGGAATCGCTGGAACATGCCGACATGCCGGACCATGTCCGCCTCAATTATCCTGCATGGGTAGATGCGCAGATGCGCAAAAGTTTTGGCAAACATTTTGAGAAAGCCATGCGCACGCTCAACGAGCAAGCGCCCACCGACCTGCGCGTCAACACGCTTAAAACCACGCGTGACGAACTGCGTGATGCGCTTATTAAAGAGGGCTTCGAATGTATGCCCACCCCGATGTCACCCGTGGGATTACGCCTTGCCAAACGCATGCCGATTTTCACCTCGCCCTTATTTAAACAAGGGCATTTTGAAGTGCAGGACGAGGGATCGCAGCTGGTGGCATTGATAGCTGACGCGCAACCGGGCCAACGCCTGATTGATTTCTGCGCAGGTGCAGGCGGAAAAACATTGGCGCTTGCTGCCGCCATGAAAAACAAGGGGCGCATTCTGGCGTGGGACAATTCGGAAAAACGCCTCGGACAGATTGCAGACCGCCTGCGTCGCGCTGGCGTGGACAATGTGCAGACACATGTCATCACCTCCGAGCAAGACGCATTCATCAAGCGCCACAAGCACTCCGCCGACCGCGTTCTGGTCGATGCGCCGTGCAGCGGCAGCGGCACATGGCGGCGCAATCCTGACCTGAAATGGCGCTTCACACAAAAAGATTTGGACAACGTCGTTACCGTACAGCGATCAATTTTGCAAAGTGCCTCACGGCTCGTAAAGCCCGGTGGACGCCTGATTTACGCTACCTGCTCGGTATTGCAGGAAGAAAATGAATTCCAGATTGATGAATTCTTAAAAAATAGTAACGATTTCAGGGTTGTGTGCGCAGAAAAAATATGGGATAAAAATGCCAGCACAGGCGAAGCCAGCCAAATCTCTTACCTGTGCGTCACTCCACACCAAGATGGAGTCGATGGTTTCTTTGCGGCCATTCTTGAACGCGTGTCCGCCCCGCCATCGAAATAACTAGCATTACAGAGCCGGTTCTCGACCGATTCTGTGGTGTGCATTTGTATTTTTAAGCATTTGGGAGTTACTATGCAGATAGGCGTAATTGCCAACGAAGTAATAGCTTGTTTTAAGCGCTGGTTTCATAAACGCAGCTTCATTATTGTCTCCGAACACAAGGTAAAACATATTTCTATCAGCGGCGGATTTCAATTTTCGCTGGTGATGGCGCTCGTCGCATGCCTTGTCTGGGCTTCCTATTCCACCGGTAACTTCTATGCCGCGCGCTCGGTACTGAAAGAGCGCACGCAGGCACTGCGCTCCGTGACCAGTGCAAAAGTGCAGAACAACTTTAACAGCGTGTTTCATGTTGGTCCTGCCTCCACCCGCCATATCACGGGTGATGATCCTGAAATCGCGTCGCTCTCGGCGCCGCTGGTGACCCCTTCCGCCCTTGCCAACAACAAAATTTTTGCACGCATCGCCACGCTCGAACACAAGGTGATCGAGCTTACAAACACCAATGACGCCATCGTACAGCGCATCCGCGACAAAACCGCGCAGCGCATCGACGAGTTGGAGTCCATCATCAAACAGACCGGCCTCAGCACCAACGACCTGAAGAAAAAGCACGCTGACAAAGCCCCGCCCGCCGACAACAGGAAAGGCGCACAGGGTGGTCCTTACATTCCTGACACCAGCTTAGAAATGTGGCCACAAGCAAACGAGATGTTCGAAAGCCTCGACAAGCTTGCCATGCTACGCCAGATTATGCGCAACCTGCCACTGGACAAACCTATTCCCAATGCCGAACAGCAAAGCCAGTTTGGCCACCGCATCGACCCGTTTAACGGCCACCTCGCATTCCACGCTGGCCTTGACCTGACCGGTGCTGACGGCACCAACACCAAAATCCAAAGCCCTGCCAACGGCAAAGTTATCGCCGCGGGACATAACGGGGCTTACGGCATATCTATTGATATCGACCACGGCTACGGTATCGTCACCCGCTACGGCCATCTCAGCTCGCTTAATGTCGAAGAAGGCCAGACAGTAAAGAAAGGCGACTTTATCGGTACGATGGGCAGCACGGGACGCAGTACCGGCCCGCACCTGCACTACGAAGTACGCTACCATGACCGCCCCATGAACCCCCTTAACTTCATAACAGCAGGACGCTATGTTCCAGAAGAATAACAGCCGCGCTACCGGTTCCACAGCAGCATCTAAATCAGCCTCTAAAAAAGAGTCTTCACCCTCTGTCATCGCCAAGGACATACACATGCTTGGCAATGTGGTCAGCGAAGGCACTGTCGATTTTGATGGCAAACTCGATGGCAATGTGCGCTGTGACACATTCGTTGTGCGCAACAATGCTTTCATCAAAGGCGAAATTCTGGCCAATTCGGTTTCCGTTTATGGCAAAGTAAAAGGTCTTATCCGCGCTAAAATGGTGCATCTGCACGCTTCCTGCCATGTCGAGGGTATTATCATGCACGAATCGCTGATTATCGAGGATGGCGCATATCTCGACGGCAAGTGCAAACGTACCGATAAGGTCTCAACCGACGAAGATTCCTCGGATTTCACCTTCGAAGATTCCTCCAGCTCCGGCAGCAAGGATCCGAAAATATTGGAAAATATCCGCCTTATCAGGTAAAATACACCCTACACACAGGGTGCTTCTAATGCGCAGTTTCCTTATATTTTTGATGGTATGTATCAGCGTGTTTTGTTTTGTTGAACACGCACATGCAGCTGATACGCAAAAAACAATGACTGGCGTTTTGCTAAAACCACTGACGCCGAATGCAGAACGTAGCGGAAAATATTTTCGTCAGCTGACGTCTAAAGAAATAAAAAAACAGCTTATAAGCCGTTACTACAATCCAAAGAATAAAAAGGACCGTGATGATATTTCAGAGGAATTTATAAAGAGTGCCGGCGGTATCGGTACAGTCGGCGATACGTATATAGAAGGTGATGTCGCAGAACAGCAGGCGATGGAACCACAAGTGAATGAATCTCCGCTTAGTATTGAAGAGCCGGAACAAGTGGAACAGACTGAAATCCAACCAACCACACCGTCTGCCGGTGGAATTGGACAAGTAGGTGGTGGAATAGGCCATGTAACGCTTGGCGATATTGAAAACTCTAATAAGCAAGCCAACGACAAACATGATGTAAAACCGTCAAAAAAATCCGGGGGTATCGGCGGCGTAGGCGACGCTGGCGTCCAAAGCGAATAGCACAATTCGAAATAATCGGAGAGTTAGCTACTAGCGCTCAAAATGTTTTGCTTAAATAGATGCGGGCATGACCCATGGGAAAATTATTTACGCGGCCAAATTCTTTATACGCGTGCCTGGCATAAAATTCTGGTGCCTGAAAACTGAAAGTATCTAAAAGCACACCAATACAACCACGCTCTCTGGCTATTTGTTCGGCTTGTGAAAGTAAGGTTGAACCATAATTTTTTTTTCTAAATGCTTCCGCTACCCAGAGCCATTCCACCAGCATCCAATTATAGAAACTTCTACCTTTCAGACCCGCTTGAATGTTCCCCGCATCATCGCGACCGACCAGATACAAAGGCTGGTTATTGCTGCCACCCGCCATGCTCATATTATACGCCACCAACCCATCTTCGAGTGTTTTTATAGTGGCAGTGTCAGGCTGTGCCTCTTGCACGACTTTTAAAGTCATATACTTAAAGTAAACTCAGATTTTCTAAATGGTGCGGCCGGGGAGACTCGAACTCCCACGCCTCGCGGCGTTACCACCTCAAGGTAGTGCGTCTACCAATTTCGCCACGGCCGCACACGCCATAGACTTAAGGAGCATGACATCTAGCAAATAATATTGTTTTGGCAAGCGTTACCCTCCTGTGTGTATGGCGTTGAAAGCGGCCAATTTGAATATAGATATATATTACAATGTATTAAACAATAAAATAATCGCTACCTATCGCAAAGCTCTGTAGTATAGATTGACACGAAACCAAGACGGAATCGACGTGTCAGCTAACGCAAAATACGCAGCACAGCCTGTTGAATGGGTAATATCCGATACGCTGGTGGATTACCCTGCCGCCGTAAGCGATATGGAAACCCGCGTGGAAAACATACTTGCGAGGCAGTCGCCAGAGATGGTGTGGCTACTGGAACACCCGCCGCTATACACCGCAGGCACAAGCGCAAAACCTGCCGACCTGCTCGATCATGACCGCTTCCCCACCTTCTATTCCAGCCGTGGCGGCCAATTCACTTATCACGGCCCTGGCCAACGCATTGCTTATGTTATGCTCAACCTGAAAGAACGCGCCCTGCCCGGCGAACCTGATGTGCGGCAGTATGTGCAGAAGCTGGAAGCATGGATTATCGGAACGCTGGCGCAGTTTGGTGTGGAGAGTTTTATACGCGACGGACGTGTGGGTGTATGGACATATGATAAAAAAGGCCGTGAATCAAAAATCGCTGCACTCGGTATCCGCATCCGTAAATGGGTGACGTATCACGGCATTGCCATCAATATCTGTCCGGACTTGGGCCATTACACGGGCATCGTTCCCTGCGGCATACAGGAATATGGGGTAACGTCACTCGCCGACCTCGGCATAAACGCGGGCATCAAAGATGTCGATGCCGCGCTGAAGGCACAATTTACAAAACACTTCGCCTAGGCAGCAAACTTAATCAGAACCTGATCAACCTGCACGCTTTCCTTGTCACCCACGCAGACCTCGGTAATGGTGGTTTCATGGTCAGCGTAGATGACGTTTTCCATCTTCATCGCCTCAATGACTACCAGTTCCTGACCAGGTTTCACCACCTCACCCTTTTTCACCTTCATGCTGACAATAAGGCCTGCAATCGGAGCGACGAGCTGGTCTTTCTTAGTTCTGTCCTGCGGCTTGGGCATAAACTGTCCAAGCTCAGCCACACGCGGGGTGCGTACTTTTACGATAACGTCCGCACCGCCATAAGTAAGGTTGTAGCCTTCTTCGAGATGCTTGATCTGCACCGATACCGGCTTGCCGTTGACGGTCGCCTGAAACAGCCGGCGACCAAGAATCCACGATGTTTTTACTGCAATCAGGCGGCGATTGTGGGTAATGAAAAAGCCATGATCCTGATCAGGGCGCACATAAACCGGATAATCCTCGCCGTCAACATTGACCACCCAGCGGGCGCCAATGGCACGTTCGCGGCCCGGCGTCTGGTCGCTAATTTTAGCAGCACGCTCGGCATCACGCAGGAAGATGGTGACAGCCGCACCAAGGAACACCTTTGTGGTTTCACTTGTCAGCTCGGCGCCGATAAAACCGCCCGGATATTCCTGCTCAATAAAGTTTGTGGATATATCACCGCTGACAAAACGCGGATGGCCGAGAATCGCCTCAAGGAAACTGCCATTATGTGAAATGCCTTCGATGATAAAGGCGGCTAATGCCGATTTCATGGTTTCAATGGCTGAATTGCGGTCATCACCATAGGTGCATACTTTGGCAACCATAGGGTCATAAAACATGCTTACCTCGCCACCTTCATAAATGGCGGTGTCGATAAGCACATTTTCCATATGCTGCGGCTCCTGATAGCGCGTGATGCGGCCTGTAGAAGGCAGGAAGGCGCGTTTCGGATCTTCGGCATAGAGGCGTGATTCAAACGCCCAGCCTTCGAGTTTGACGTCTTTCTGGCCAAAAGACAGTTCTTCGCCTGCGGCAATACGTATCATTTGCTCAACGAGGTCGATGCCCGTGACCAACTCGGTTACACGGTGTTCTACCTGCAGGCGTGTGTTCATTTCCAGAAAATAAAAGTTTTTGTCTGAATCCGTGATAAATTCGACCGTACCTGCAGAGTAGTAACCTACTTCCTTGGCCAGTGCCACGGCTTGCTCGCCCATGCGGCGGCGGGTAGCCTCATCAAGGAAAGAGCTTGGCGCTTCCTCTATCACCTTCTGGTGGCGGCGCTGGATCGAGCATTCGCGCTCACCCAGCCATAGCGTGTTGCCCTGCTTGTCGGCCAGCACCTGAATTTCGATATGGCGCGGGTTTTCAAAGAAACGCTCGATGAATACGCGGCTGTCCTTGAAACTCGACGCCGCTTCCGACGAAGCATATTTGAGGCCATCGGCCAGTTCTTTTTCATTACGGGCAATGCGCATACCCTTGCCACCACCGCCTGCTGCCGCCTTAATCATGACAGGATAGCCTATTTCCTTGACGACCTTCTTGGCTTCATCCACCGAGGAGATAACATCCAGTGTGCCGGGTACAGTCGATACACCTGCTTTCATGGCGACTTTTTTGGATTCAATCTTGTCACCCATTTTCTTGATGGAATCAGGCGAAGGGCCAATCAGCGTTACGCCTGCCTGTTGCAAGCGGCGCGCGAACTCTGCGTTTTCAGACAAGAAGCCGTAGCCAGGATGCACGGCCTGTGCGCCACTGCTGTCGATAGCAGAAAGCAAATTATCAACATTGAGGTAGCTTTTCAGCGACGGTGACGGCCCGATATAAACCGCTTCGTCCGCTTCTTTCACATGCAGGGCGTTGGTGTCGGCCTCGGAATAGACCGCAACGGTCTTGATGCCCATTTTCTTGCAGGTGCGCATGATGCGCACGGCAATTTCACCACGGTTAGCAATAAGGATTTTCTCGAACATATGTTTTCTCTACTTTGCTTCTACACTTGAAAGTTTCTGAGCAATCCCGACACGCCTGTCCAGCACCAGTGCCAGATGGCTTTTGCCCGGGTTGCCCTTGTGATAATAAATTTCTGCACCCTGCCCTTCCTGTAGCGAGTGCCACAGGTCGGCATATTCTACTTTTTCTTCCCCACTATACTGCTTGCCGTCCACACTGTAGCTGTAACGCACCCAGTGTTCGACATTTGTAGGCTGGTCCGCACGCAGGCGGCGCTCCTCTTTAGCGGTCAGCGTACCAGTCACCTTGCCTGCCTTATCAAGGAAGGCCTGATACTGCCTGCCCTGCGCAATAATCACCGCAACGACAAGACCCGCCAGCAGCAAAAGGATGAAAATAATTTTCATGCGTGCTTAGAGCGGCAGGTTATCGTGCTTCTTCCACGGATTCGTAACCTGCTTGTGGCGCAGGATCGACAATGAACGGCAGATGCGCCAGCGTGTATTTTGCGGACGAATAACATCATCGAGGAAACCGCGCGACGCCGCCACGAACGGAGAGGCGAACTTTTCACGGTAGTCATCGATGAGTTTCTGTTGTTCTTCATCGTTAGCGTATTTGCCACGGAACACGATTTCCACCGCGCCCTTGGGTCCCATCACCGCGATTTCGGCAGACGGCCATGCGTAATTGATATCACCGCGCAAATGCTTGCTGCTCATCACGTCGTACGCGCCGCCGTAAGCTTTGCGGGTAATGACGGTGATTTTCGGCACGGTCGCTTCGGCATAAGCAAACAGCAGCTTGGCGCCATGTTTGATGATGCCGTTATGCTCCTGGTGAGTACCCGGCATAAAGCCCGGCACATCCACAAATGTCACCAACGGAATGCTGAAGGCATCACAGAACCGAATGAAACGCGCGGCCTTGCGTGAGGAATCAATATCAAGACAGCCTGCCATTTGCGTTGGCTGGTTGGCGACAAAGCCCACCGTGTGGCCTTCCATGCGACCAAAGCCTACGATGATGTTCTTGGCATAGTCTGGCTGGGTTTCAAAGAAATCACCTTCATCTACCACGCGCTCCAGAAGCTCTTTCATGTTGTAGGGCTTGTTAGCGTTTTCAGGCACCAGCGTATTGAGCGACATTTCCACGCGGTCAGCGGGGTCATAGGTCGGGCGTACCGGCACGCCGGAACGGTTGCTAAGCGGCAGAAAGTTGAACATGCGGCGCACCTGAAGCAGCGCCTCGATGTCGTTGTTATAGGCAAGGTCAGCCACGCCGGTCTTGCTGGTGTGGGTATCAGCACCGCCCAGATCTTCCTGTGTCACGATTTCGTGAGTTACGGTTTTGACAACATCAGGGCCGGTCACAAACATGTAGGACGTACCGCGCACCATGACGATGAAGTCTGTCAGAGCCGGTGAATACACCGCACCACCCGCACACGGACCCATGATAACGGAAATCTGCGGGATAACGCCCGAGGCAAGCACGTTGCGCTGGAAAATTTCGGCAAAACCGCCCAGCGAATCCACACCTTCCTGAATGCGCGCACCACCGGAATCTAGCAGACCTATAACCGGCGCGCCCACTTTCATGGCCATATCAAGGATTTTGCAAATTTTCTCTGCGTTGGTTTCAGACAGCGAACCGCCCAGTACGGTGAAGTCCTGACTGTAAACGAATACAGTACGGCCGTTGATGGTGCCGTGGCCGGTAACGCAGCCGTCGCCCGGGACCTTGTTGTCTTCCATGTTGAAATTCGTGCAGCGATGCTCCACAAACATATCGTATTCTTCGAATGAATCCGGATCCAGCAACACCTCGAGCCGTTCACGCGCCGTCAGCTTACCCTTGGCGTGTTGCGCCTCGATGCGCTTGATACCACCGCCATCACGGGCGCGGTCACGCTTCTGTTCCAGCTGGCTGATGATAGAATTGGTCTTCATAGAAATTCCATGTTTATGTATTTCAACTGCATTATTCTCTTCTACAGGCGGTTTCTTTTTAGCAAGGATCATAGGTCCTATCCATCATAGTTTCAGCCACCTAGTAAGCAATTTATGCGGCCTCAAGCAAGCGTAAAAAATGGCTTGCGGCCAATATATCATTTTTAAGCCTCTGCGCCCTGCTTTCCGCCTCGGGATCATGGCCCCAGGCCTCGGCTTGCGTGTCCTCCTCAAGGCGTGAAAGCTGGAAGGCTTTTTCGCCGTCCACATGGCCTTTGACCACCGCCAACGCCAATATCATGGAAGAACAGCAGGATGCTAGCACACTAGCCGCTGAAAGCCTCATAATATCCAGTTTTTCAAACACTTTCCTGAAGCCTGCCTGCACTTCCGGCGGCTGGTCTATGGGCATAATGCCCTGCGTAACCTGAAATTGCGCCCCCACCACCGCGCCAACCCAGGCCAGTACTGGGTCCCATTGCTGCTTCTGGCGGTCAGCAAGTTTACGGTTTTCACCGGTATCGCGGTAGGAAAGCGTGTCGGTATCCACATAGACCAGCAGCGCCTCGATAATGGCTTCTTCTTGTCCGGCTATGCGGTCTATGGCCGTATAGGCCAGCGAGGTCAGCGGATGGCTGGAGGGCGTGAATTTAGGGTTGGTTGCCCATTCTGCGCAAATAGCCTTCGCCAGTGCCTGCGCGGGTAGCACAAATGGATGTTTACCCGGTGTCTGCATCACCTTGCCGTTAGCGCAAACCGCATGTCCGGACGCTTCAGGGGCAATAGAAAAATCAATCTTGGGAGCAACGGGTTTGTTCTGCATGCAATTATTTTTTTGGCACATCAATGCCAAGTGCCTTGAAGCTGCGCTGCATATGTGGTGGCAGCGGCGCAGTTATATCCACCGCTTTCTGGCGACCGATAGACGGAATCACAATGCGGCGTGCATGCAGGTGCAGGATGTTTTCCACGCCCAGCCCCTTGGCGGCATTCATGCTGCCGCCGTATTTATGGTCGCCGAGGATTGGGCAGCCAATCGCCATCATATGCACACGCAGCTGATGCATGCGGCCGGTGATAGGCTTGAGCTCTATCAGCGCAAATTTGCGCGCCAGCGTATCAATCACGCGGTATTCGGTAACAGCACGTTTTCCTTCTTCCTCGTCAACACCCACATGCTCGAATCCTTCGCCGAGTTCAGACTTGGACAGAGGCAAATCAATCTTTCCGGATAATTGCAGCGGCGCACCGACTGTCAGCGCCCAGTAGGTTTTTTCTATGGTTTTATCGTAAAAACCTTTTGCCAGCTGTGCCGCCGCTCTCGCGCTACGCGCCAGCACCAGCACGCCGCTGGTGTCGCGGTCGATACGGTGGGTAAGCTTGGGGCGTTCCGTGCCGTCAAATTTCAAACCACCGAGCATGGAGTCAACACTTTTGGTGATTTTGGTGCCGCCCTGAACAGCAAGGCCTGCAGGTTTGTTGATGATGATGAGGTTACTGTCGCGGTGGATCACCCATTTGCGGATTTCGGCCTGTTGCTCTTCCGTGGCTTCTGCACGCAACTTGGGTTTTGGGCTATCCTTAAGTTCCATCTCGGGGCAGGTGATCACCTGTCCTGAGCGCACCCTGTCCGACGTTTTGGCCTTGTGGCCGTCAACACGCACCTGTCCTTTGCGCAGGTGCTTCTCCAGCATAGCGTGAGGAAAGCCCGGGTAATGGCGCTTGAACCAGCGGTCCAGCCGTATGTCGTCGTCGTCGTCGGTAATGGTGTGTTGTGCGGGCATGGCAATCTCTAATAGGCAACAAGGCGAATCAGGTACATACCTGCAATAAACGCAAGTAGCGATACAATAAACGAACCAAGCACATAAAGTATGGTTTCAACCAGCAACCCTTTTTCCATCAGCATGAAGGCGTCCATAGTGAAGGTTGAAAAGGTGGTAAATCCGCCAAGGAACCCCACCGCCAGAAGCAATTGCAGGTCGCGCGCGCGCGCAGGCGGCATGGTGGCAATAATCGCTATAACCACGCCTAGCAGAAACGAGCCAAGCACATTGGCTGCGAACGTTCCATACGGGAATGATGGTGACAGATAACGCGAAACACTCACCATCAGCATATAGCGGGACATGGAACCAAACGCCCCGCCTACCGCCACATATGCAAGACTGAGCATGGTCATGACGGCATTTTCACTGTCAGCGTCATCACATTTACGCCTTGCTGGAATAGTATTTTCCATACGCGCTGGCGTTTTTCCATTACGTCTGCCAATTGCGAGGTAGAGGTGATTTTTTCATCATTGATTTCTAGAATAATCGCGCCCGGCGGAATGGTCGTGGCAATGGTGGTATTGCTTCCCGCCAATACAACAACGCCTCTGGCGGCCTGATTATCGATATCCAGCTCAAGGCTGAGTGCGGGCGACAGATTGGCCACGGTAAAGCCGTTCAACGGATGCTTTCCCACCAGTGTACGCTGGTCGCGCTTGGGGCTTTCCGGCGGCGCAATAAGTTCAATATCACGCTCTGCGCGGCTACCTTTGCGCATAACGTCCAGTGTGACTCTCTCGCCGATGCGCGACAACGCAAGCCGGTAATGCATCTCCTGCTCGTTGCCAATGGGCGAACCATCCACGGAAAACACGATATCGCCTTCTTTGATGCCTGCCTTTTCAGCCGGCGAACCAGGATACAGGCTGCGCACAATCACGCCTGCAGGGGATTTCAGGCCGATGGATTCCGCTATCTCGGCAGTCACCGGCTGCACCGACATGCCAATCCACGGGCGCACCACACGCCCGCCCTGCACTCTGCTTTGCATCAGCGAGCTGACCATATTTGACGGGATGGAAAAGCCAATACCCACCGAACCGCCACTCTTGGAATAAATCGCTGTGTTGATACCAATCAGCCGCCCGTTCATATCCACCAATGCGCCGCCTGAATTGCCGGGGTTGATGGCCGCATCGGTCTGTATGAAAAACTGGTAGTCGGACACGCCCGCCGCCTTACGCGCCAGCGCAGAAATAATACCGCTGGTCACTGTCTGGCCAACGCCAAACGGGTTGCCGATAGCTAAAATCAGGTCACCCACTTCAAGTTCATCGGAATCGCGGATTTCCAGCGCAGGCAGCTTTTCAGAGGTTTCAATACGCAGGAATGCAAGATCGGACTGCGGGTCTTTAAGTACTATTTTCGCATCAAATTCACGCTTGTCAGACAACACTACGGTAATCTGCTGCGCGTCTTTGATGACGTGATGGCTGGTTACCACCAAGCCGTCTGATTTCACAATCACGCCAGAACCCAACGAGCTGACCACCTGATCACGCGCGCGGTCACCGAAGGTAAAACCCTTACCGAAGAAGTGGCGGAGAAGAGGATCATTGAGAAGCGGGTTGGATGCTTCCACCTGCTGCACGCGGCGCTTGGTGTAGATATTGACAACTGCGGGTGCTGCTTTTTTTACGATGGGTGCGAAGGAATATATCATGTCGCCGCGGCTTTTCGGCACGGCTTTTTCTTCCTGTGCGAACGACAGGCTGATGGAAGCCACCAGCATCACCAGTAACAGGCAGTAAACAACAATAGATTGCAATGTTTTAACCATACCGACCCAAATAAAAAAAGGCAGCCGTAAGAGGCTGCCTTTTTACACTGATTTCAGTGCCGAGTAAACACTTACGCAGCCGCTGCTTCGGCTTCTGCCTTTGCTTCTGGCTTAGGACCTGAATCCTTACCTTTGGCGGTCACATCACGGTCAACGAATTCGATAATCGCCATCGGCGCATTGTCGCCATAGCGGAAACCAGCCTTGAGGACGCGGGTATAGCCGCCCTTGCGGGTTTTGTAACGGTCAGCGAGTACGGTAAACAGCTTGTTTGCCAGCACGGTGTCCTGCAGCATAGAGACCACCTGACGGCGCTCATGCAGGCCGCCACGCTTGCCCAGCGTAACCAGCTTTTCTACCACAGGGCGGAGATCTTTCGCCTTGGGCAGAGTGGTTGAAATTTGCTCGTGCTTAATCAGCGCTGCTGCGAGGTTCGAGAACATCGCACTACGGTGAGCTGATTTACGGCCTAACTTGCGGCCAGACATCTGGTGGCGCATAACAATACTTCCTTTCTATAATCCTTAGTATGGATCTTCGTACTTGCGTGCGAGTTCCTCGATGTTTTCTGGTGGCCAGCCCTGTACTTCCATACCGAAGCGCAGACCGATTTTTGCCAGTTTTTCCTTGATTTCGTTGAGCGACTTGCGGCCGAAGTTCGGGGTCTTGAGCATTTCGGCTTCAGTCTTCTGTACCAGGTCGCCTACATAAACAATGTTGTCGTTCTTGAGGCAGTTGGTAGCGCGAACGGAGAGTTCGTCAAGATCATACACCTTCTTGAGCAGGTACGGGCTGAACGGCAGTTCCGGCTTTGCTTCTTCCTTCTTCTCGATTTTCGATTCTTCGAAGTTGATGAAGAGTTGCAGCTGGTCTTGCAGGATGCGGGCAGCGAGAGCCACTGCATCTTCTGCAGCTACTGAACCATCGGTTTCAACCGTCATGGACAGCTTGTCGTAGTCAGTGATCTGACCAACGCGTGCATTTTCCACCTTGTAGGAAACCTTGATAACCGGCGAGAACAGCGCATCGACCGGAATGAGTCCAATCGGCGCATCGGTCGGACGAACAGCGCGGACATAGCCCTTGCCTACTTCCACAACCATTTCCATGTTCAGCTTAGCGCCTTTGTCGAGCGTGCAGATAACATGGTCTTTATTGATAATTTCCAGATCGCCGGTGGTTTCAATCATACCAGCGGTCACTTCACCCGGGCCGGTAGCGGTCAAGCTAATGCGTTTCTTTTCAGCGCTGCCCACTCTCAGGCGCAGCTCTTTAATGTTGAGGATGATGTCGGTTACGTCTTCGCGGACGCCGGGAACCGAAGAGAACTCGTGCAATACACCTTCAATTTTGACCGAGGTCACTGCAGCACCCTGCAAGGACGACAGCAGCACACGGCGCAGGGCAACACCCAGCGTATGACCAAAGCCACGCTCGAGCGGCTCAGCTACAATCACAGCCTGACGCGGATTGCTCTTGGACGTTGCGATATCAAGCTTGGAAGGTTTAATCAGATCTTGCCAATTCTTTGCTAACACGTTGGACCCCACCTTAAAATCTTACATTCTCTAAAAACTAAGCGTGCCAGACACAGCCAGCACACCCACTAACTACTATTACACCCTGCGGCGCTTCGGAGGACGGCAGCCGTTGTGCGGAACGGGCGTTACATCCTTAATCTGGGTGATAACGAAACCCACCGTCTGCAATGCGCGAAGTGCGGATTCACGGCCAGCGCCAGGACCCTTTACTTCAACAGCCAGTGTCTTCATGCCGTGTTCCTGAGCCTTGCGGCCAGCGTCTTCAGCGGTAACCTGTGCGGCATAAGGGGTTGACTTGCGTGAACCCTTGAAGCCATGGTGACCGGCAGACGACCAGGCAACAGTGTTGCCCTGCGTATCCGTAATCGTCACGATGGTGTTATTGAACGACGCGTTTACATGCGCCACACCTGTGCTGATGTTTTTGCGTTCGCGCTTTTTAATGCGCGCAGCGCCTGCTTCCTTAACAGCCATAATTTAACCCACTCTCAAATCTTTTTGTTATTTAGTCGCTATTTTCTTGCCAGCAATTGGCTTTGCCTTGCCCTTACGGGTGCGGGCGTTAGTGTGTGTGCGCTGACCGCGAACCGGCAACTTCTTACGGTGACGAAGGCCACGGTAGCAGCCAAGGTCCACAAGACGCTTTATGTTCATCGACACTTCACGGCGGAGGTCACCCTCTACTGTGTAGTCACGATCAATGATTTCACGGATACGGATTACTTCCGATTCAGCCAGTTGGTGAACGCGCTTTTCCGCTGGCAGACCTGCTTTTTCGCAAATCTGTGCGGATTTCACACGGCCAATGCCGTGGATATAAGTAAGCGCAATGTCAAGCCGTTTGCCCGAAGGAATGTTTACGCCAGCGATACGAGCCACTTTAATACCTTATCTTTCAATTGGTTAAAAATGCTATTGCATCTTATAGCAAAAATGAGCGCAGATTCTACGCGCTAACCCTGCCGTGTCAACCACTTTTTTACTTTGCTTTAAGGCTTTGTTGGTACTGCCTGTTTGTGTCTGCTGCCCATCAATCCAAGCCCGCCGGCAGGCTTTTTTACCTCCGGCAGCAAACATCATGATTTATCATCATAATACTAGCCTAAATATACGTATTATGGCCTCCGCACAAGGTAAAAAACAGTGTCTAAGCACGCCAAACAGGCATCGCGCAAGTCTTGCAGATTGCACAAAAGAAATTTATCCTCACGCACGATGGACGATAACAAACACACAATACGTTTTATTTTAAAAGCACTGCTGGTTTTCCTGATACTGCCGTACGCGCTTACGCCGCTGTACCGTTTCATGCACCCGCCATCCACCCTGATGCTGGCGGACTGGCTTACATTCAGCCGTGTTGAGCGCGAATGGGTGCCGCTTGAGAAAATCTCCCCCAGCCTTATCAGCGCCGTCGTCTCGGCGGAAGACAGCGCCTTTTGCGAGCATTGGGGCTTTGATTTTCGCCAGATGGAAAAATCTATCAACGCCGCGCTGACCTACGGCCACAGCCTGAAAGCCACATCCACCATCAGCCAGCAGCTGGTGAAAAATCTTTTCCTGTGGCATGGCCGCTCATGGATACGAAAAGGCCTGGAAGCCCCTCTCACCCTGTGGCTGGAGCTGACATGGTCAAAGAAAGATATCTTGGAAGCCTACCTGAATGTGGCTGAATGGGAAGAAGGCATCTACGGGGCGCAGGCCGCCGCGCGCCATCATTTCAAGAAAAGCGCCGCAAGCCTTACGACATCAGAATCCGCATTGCTTGCAACTTCATTGCCCAACCCGATAAACCGCGACGCCTCCAGCGCAGGGCCTACGCAGAAAATGCTTGCACAGCGCATAGCACGCCTTTCAGTCAGCAAGGCTTCCGACTTGTCCTGTATTCGCTAGGATGCCTTGAAAACGGCTATCAGCCGCCGATGATACCATCAATCTGGCGTGTAACATCGCCAATGTCGGCCATGCCGTCCACGCCCTTGAGTACGCCTTTTTTCTGGTAATAGGGCAGCAACGGCGCCGTCTGCCTGTGGTAGGCATCAAGGCGCTTTGATACGGTTTCCGCCTTGTCGTCTTCGCGGCGGCTGAATTCGGTTGCACCGCATTCGTCGCACACACCAGATTTTTTTGGCTGCTTGAAATTGTCGTGGTAGCCCGCGCCGCATTTGGCGCAGGAAAAACGGCCGGCGATGCGTTCCACCAACTGTTTGTCATCCACTTTCAGCTCGATCACGCAATCGATATGTTTTTTTTCTTCCGAAAGCATGACATCCAACGCTTCGGCCTGTGCGACAGTGCGTGGAAAACCGTCAAGAATAAAACCGTTCTGGCAATCGGCCTGACGGATGCGCTCGCGCAACAGGTTGACCATAATATCGTCAGAAACCAGTTGGCCCTTGGCCATAATGTCCTGCACCTGCTTGCCAAGCGCCGATCCGGAAGCAACAGCAGCACGCAACATGTCGCCAGTAGAAAGCTTCGCCACACCCAATTTAGACTGGAGATACTGTGCCTGCGTACCCTTGCCTGCACCGGGCGGGCCTAAGAGAATAAGGTTTACCTTGCGCGGATTCATCTTGGGTTGGCTCGCTCCCGACATGGTTTATTTCAACTTGCCTTTAAGCTTCGACTTGCGGATCAGTCCTTCGTACTGATGGGCAAATAAATGTGACTGTACCTGCGTTACAAAATCAATCGTCACGTTCACCACAATGAGAAGGCCAGTGCCACCCAGCTGGAACGGTACGGAATATTTGGCAACGAACAATTCCGGCATAACACAGACCAACGCAATATACAAAGCGCCAACGGTAGTCAGGCGGGTAAGCACGTAATCGAGATATTCGGCGGTCTGCTGACCAGGGCGGATACCGGCAATAAAACCACCGTTCTTTTTCAGGTTATCGGCGGTTTCCGCAGGGTTGAACACCACGGAAGTATAGAAAAAGCAGAAAAATATCACCAGTGCGATATACAGCATGATATAGAGCGGCTGGCCGTGCGCCAGATAGGTGCTGATGGTCTGCATGCCGCCGCCGCCGCTGCTTGCCTGAAAGCTGGCAATCGTAAGCGGAAACAGCAGGATGGAACTGGCAAAAATCGGCGGTATGACGCCTGCAGTATTGAGCTTGAGCGGCATGTGTGTGCTTTCGCCGCCAAATACTTTATTGCCCATCTGCCGTTTGGGGTACTGGATGACAATGCGGCGCTGTGCGCGTTCCATGTACACAATCAAGGCAATCAGTGCCAGAACAACAGCAATGATAACGAAGATAAAGATAGTGGAAATCACCCCTGTGCGGCCCAGCTCAAACGTACGCGCCAACGCGCTGGGAAGGCCAGCTACGATACCGGTGAAAATGAGCAGCGAGATGCCGTTGCCGATGCCGCGCGCGGTAATTTGCTCGCCCAGCCACATCAGGAACATGGTGCCGCCGGTAAGTGTCACCGTCGTGGTGAAGCGGAAAAACATGCCGGGGTCAATAACCGCCGAACCTTTAGAACCCGTCATGCCCTCAAGACCGACGGCAATGCCATAGCCCTGAAATGCGGCAAGGAACACTGTGCCGTATCGCGTGTACTGGTTGATCTTGCGGCGGCCCGCCTCGCCTTCTTTTTTGAGAGCGCCGAGATGTGGAACGGCCACGGTCAGAATCTGCATGATAATCGAGGCGGAGATATAGGGCATCACCGCCAACGCAAAAATGGTCATGCGCTCAAGCGCACCACCGGAAAACATGTTGAACACTCCCAGAACACCGCCCTGATGCTTGGCGAAGATTTCTTGCAAAATATGGGGGTCAATGCCCGGCACCGGAATGAACGTGCCGAGGCGGTACACCACCAGAGCGCCAAGAACAAACCATAGCCTTTTTTTAAGCTCTGTCGCCCGTGAGAGGACAGAAAAATTCATATTGGAAGCTAAGCGTTCTGCAGCAGAAGTGGTCATGGGCTTACTGGGGCCTACTGGATTCGGGTTAGTGAAGAATACTGCCGGCGCGACTGCCGGAAGCAGACATTAGGCAGCTGGTAATATAAGCTTGCCACCCGATTTTTCAACTGCTGTGCGTGCAGCTTCCGAAGCAAAGTTCACTTCCAGTGTTACTTTTGCAGTCAGAGCGCCCTTAGCCAGAAGCTTGACTTCCTTGCCGCTCTTGCGCACGAGGCCTGCTTTTTTCAGCAGTTCGAGGTTCACGGTCTGCTTGGCATCCAGCTTGCCTGCGTCAACAGCCTTCTGCACATCACCGAGATTTACGGTTTCATATACGTGACGTGTGTAGTTATTGAAGCCGCGTTTCGGCAGGCGGCGGTGAATCGGGGTCTGGCCACCTTCAAAGCCGTTGATGCGCACGCCGGTGCGAGCTGTCTGGCCCTTACCGCCACGACCGCTGGTTTTACCTTTGCCGGAACCAATGCCGCGGCCAACGCGCATTCTGCGCTTTTTTGACCCGGGGTTTCCTTTTAATTCATTGAGCTGCATTTTCTTTACCTAAACAAATAATGAGTTAGCTGACTTTTTCTACTTTTAACAGATGGCGTACCTTGTAAATCATGCCACGCACCGACGGAGTATTTTCCAGCACCTTTGAGCGGTGGCGCTTGTTCAGGCCGAGACCGATAAGCGTTGCGCGCTGGTCTGAGCGACGGGCAATACTGCCAATCATCTGGGTGACTTTCACCTTGCCATCAGCCACTTCTTTGGTGACCGTTTTAGCAGCGGACTTTGCTGCTACGGGCTTCTCAGCCTTTGCGGCGGCTGGCTTTGCAGCGGCCTTTGGCTTGGCTTCCGATTTGCTGGCTGCTGGAGCGGCCTTGGTTTTAGAGGTAGTTGCCATAAAATAATTCCTTACCGTTTATTCCTTGGTCTTCTTATCTTTTTTGGTGCCTTCAGGCTTTTCCTGCTGCTTCTCACCTTCGCGGCGCTCAACAATCTCGCCTACTTTCTTACCGCGCTTTGCAGCTACGGCACGGGGAGACTTCATTTCGTGCAGGGCATTGAACGTTGCCTTGAGCATGTTGTGCGGGTTGGAGGTGCCAACGGACTTAGCTACCACGTCCTGCACACCGAGGGCTTCAAACACAGCGCGCATCGGGCCACCGGCGATGATACCGGTACCGACCGGAGCAGTGCGGATGATGACCTTACCGGCGCCGAAACGACCGTAGAGATCATGGTGCAGCGTACGGCCTTCGCGCAGCGGGATGCGGACCATTTTCTTCTTGGCATCATCGAGCGCCTTGCGCATGGCGTCGGATACTTCCTTCGCCTTGCCGGAACCGTAGCCAACCTTGCCCTTGCCATCACCAACGACGACGAGTGCGGCAAAACCGAAACGACGGCCGCCCTTCACTACTTTCGCAACGCGGTTGATGGAAACGAGCTTATCAATCAGCTCGCTGCCTTCTTCACGGTTCGACTGGCCTTCATTACGTTGTTCGCGTGCCATATTTTATTTCCTAATTATTTCAATTTCACTGTTAACTAAACTGTTCGCCTTATACCTTTATATCCCCGCGGCTTTGGCCTGAGTCTGTATCTTGCCTACTGCCATCACATCCATGTCACTAGCCGAGAGTACCCTGCCAATTTCACGCTGGGATATTTCATTTATCAGCTGTTGAACCGCTGGTGGAATCACAGCTTCATCGCCATAAATCCTGACAGCCAGTTTCGGGTCCTGACCCGGAGTCCTGCCGAAACTTACTACGCCCAGCAGTCCACGAGGCTGAACTTCAGCACTCAGGGCCTTTCTTAGCTTTTCAACTTCGTTGTTCAACATAATCAACTCAACCTATTAAAATGAGAGGCCATGTTCGCGGGCTGCTTCGGCCAATGCCTTAACGCGCCCGTGGAACAGATAGCCACCACGATCAAACACCACTTCCTTCACGTTGGCTTTCTGAGCCTTTTTAGCAATTAGCTCGCCAACTGACTTGGCGGCATCAACGGTTGAAGTGGACTTTGTTTTGCCCTTTACATCCTTATCCAGCGAAGAAACCGACGCGAGGGTCACGCCCTTGCTGTCGTCAATCAGCTGAGCATAAATATGCTTGCCGGAACGGAATACGGAAAGCCGTACGCGGCCAACGGCTTTTTGGCGGATGGCGTAGCGGGTACGGGTCTTGCGGCGCTGAAAAAGCGCTTTTGATTTGACTGCCTGACTCATATTACTTCTTCTTACCTTCCTTGATGCGTACATATTCGTTTTCATAACGTATGCCCTTGCCCTTGTACGGCTCTGGCTTACGCAGGGAGCGGATTTCCGCAGCTACCTGACCAACTAATTTTTTGTCAAAACCACTAATGGAAAGGCTGGTCGGCTTTTCGCATTTGATTTCGATGCCAGCGGGAATCGCGTATTTAATTTCGTGCGAGAAACCAAGCGCCATGCTGAGGAAATTTTTATCAGCGGCAGCGCGGTAACCTACGCCCTGGATTTCCATACGTACGGTGAAGCCCTTGGATACGCCTTCTACCATGTTGCGCAGCTGCGCCCGCGAAGTGCCCCACATGGTGCGTGCGCGAGTACCTTTGTTAGCCGGGTGAACCCAGGCTTTGCCGTCTTTAACTTCAATGGTGACTTCCGGCACAATTTTCGCCTTCATTTCGCCCTTGCTGCCTTTGACAGCCACTTCCCCAGCCGCAACCGTAACGGTTACACCTGATGGAATCGCTACCGGCAACTTACCTACACGTGACATGGTTATCTCCCAACCTTCTCAACTAGAATACACTGCACAATACTTCACCGCCGACATTAGCATGGCGGGCATCGAAATCCGACATCACACCCTTGGAGGTGGAGAGGATAGCAATACCAAGGCCATTATAATATTTCGGCAGCTTGGAAATCTCACAATACACACGGCGGCCTGGCTTGGAAATGCAAGTGATTTCCTTGATAACCTCTTCGCCCTCGTGGTACTTCAGTTCGATTTCAAACTCTTGCTTGCCCGGACCCTTTTCAACCTTGCGGTAGTCACGGATATAGCCTTCGTTCTTTAACACTTCTAGCACGTTGCCGAGCAGCTTGGATGCCTGGCAGCTAACCTTGGCAAGTTGAGCCTGCTGACCATTGCGGATCAGGGCAAGCATATCGGCAAGACGGTAATTCATCGACATGGTCTATTCTCCTACCAGCTAGCCTTGGTGAGGCCCGGGATTCTCCCGAACGAACCAAGTTCACGCAGCTTGATGCGCGATAATTTGAATTTACGGTAAACGCCACGGGCGCGGCCTGTCAGCTCGCAACGGTTGCGATAACGAACCTTCGAGCCGTTGCGCGGCAGCTTGGCAAGCTGCATCTGCGCTTGCAGGCGCTCATCGAACGCAAGTTCACGGTTCATCACAACTGCCTTGAGGGCAGCACGCTTTTTCGCCTGACCTTTAATCATGCGGGCGCGCTTGTTGTTTTTTTCAATCGAGCTCAGTTTAGCCATGGTCCTACCTCTATTTAATAAATGGCATGTTGAAGCCAGTCAGCAGCGCCTTTGCTTCCGCATCGGTCTGCGCTGTCGTGACAATAATGATGTCCATGCCACGGATCTGGTCAATTTTGTCGTAATTGATTTCCGGAAACACTATCTGTTCCTTGAGGCCAAGCGCATAATTGCCACGGCCATCAAAGCTCTTGTTCGAAACGCCACGGAAGTCACGCACGCGCGGCAGCGCGCCGTTAATCAGGCGGTCCAGAAATTCATACATACGCTGCTTGCGGAGCGTCACCTTGCACCCAATCGGCAGATTTTCACGCAGCTTGAAGCCTGCAATAGCCTTCTTGGAGCGAATAACCAGAGCCTTCTGGCCGGAAATCAGCGACAAGTCGCTGGCAGCCGCCTGAATGGTCTTGCTGTCATTGACGTTTTCGCCAACGCCCATGTTGATGACAATCTTGTCCAGCTTGGGAACCATCATAGGGTTCTTGTAGTTGAACTGCTTCTGCATAGCGGCGCGTACTTCTTTTTCGTACACGGTCTGCAGGCGCGGCGTGTAAGCGCCTTCTTTTTTTGCTGCGGTTGTCTTAGCCATTGATCACTTCTCCCGAACGCTTGGCAACTCGTACCTTGTCGTCCCCTTGCATTTTATAACCCACGCGGGTCGGCTTGCCCGATTTCGGGTCAACCAGAGCCACATTAGAAACGTGCAACGACGCTTCCTTTTCTACGATACCACCAGCAGAAGTGCGCGACGGCTTGGTATGGCGCTTCACCAGGTTAACGCCACCAACGACTACGCGAGCTTCATCGGTAATCATCTTGATGATCTTGCCCTTCTTGCCTTTTTCCTTACCGGCAATTACGACGACTTCATCGCCCTTTTTTACTTTAAATTTCTGTGCCATACTCTTGCTCTTCCTACAGTACTTCTGGTGCTAGCGAGACAATTTTCATGAATTGCTTCGCGCGCAGTTCGCGAGTTACCGGCCCGAAAATACGGGTACCGATAGGTTCATTTTGCTTGGTGATTAGCACGGCCGCGTTCTTGTCGAAGCGGATAGTGCTGCCATCCGGACGGCGGATGTCACGCCTTGTGCGCACGATAACAGCACGGTGTACTTCGCCCTTCTTCACCTTGCCGCGCGGAATTGCTTCCTTGATGGATACGACAATTACGTCGCCCACGGAGGCAAACTTACGCTGTGAGCCGCCAAGTACCTTAATGCACATCACGCGGCGTGCACCGGAATTGTCTGCGACTTCGAGATTGCTCTGCTGTTGAATCATACGCCTGTTCCCTAATTCCTATTCGTACACTACCTGCCAGCGCTTGCTCTTGGAGATGGGCGCGGACTCAATGATCTGCACAACATCACCAATCTTGAACTGGTTTTTTTCATCATGCGCCGCATATTTCTTGGAACGCTCGATGGTCTTTTTATAAATCGGATGACGTACGCGACGATCTACGCGAACCGTTATCGTTTTATCATTTTTGTCGCTTACGACGACACCTTGCAATACACGCCTTGGCATGGCTTACCCCTTCTTCGCTTTAGTAGCAGTTTTCTTCGCCGGCTTTTTAGCAACTTCCTTCTTCGGAGCGGCGGCTTTCTTAACTTTTTCTTTCTTCACCACAACCTTGCCGGGTTCTTCCGTCAACAAGGTCTTTACGCGAGCAATCGTCCTGCGTACTTCCTTGAAACGGCTCTGGCTTTCCAGTGTGCCGACCGAAGCCTGCATGCGGAGGTTGAACTGTTCTTTTTTCAAGCTGACGACGAGGTCTTTCAGCTCTTCTTTGCTCTTCGCACGAATTTCTGCGATCTTCATAGTCGTTATTCCCCTTCCTTCTGGCGGGCGACGAACTTGGTCTTAATCGGCAGCTTTGCAGAAGCGCGGTCAAACGCTTCGCGGGCCACCTGTTCCGGCACACCATCAATTTCAAACAGGATACGGCCCGGCTTTACGCGGCAAGCCCAATATTCCACAGAACCCTTACCCGAACCCATGCGCACTTCCGCTGGTTTCTTGGTTACCGGCACGTCCGGAAACACGCGGATCCACATACGGCCAACGCGCTTCACATGGCGTGAAATGGCACGACGGGCCGCTTCGATCTGGCGAGCGGTGACACGCTCCGGCTGCAAGGCTTTGAGGCCATATTCGCCGAAGTTCAGGGTAAAGCCGCCCTTAGCATTGCCGTGGATGCGGCCTTTATGCTGCTTGCGGTATTTCGTTTTTTTAGGGCTCATCATAAGCGTTGCTCGTCACTAACTAATTATTCGTCAATTTTGATTTCGGGATCACTGGATGGAATTTCCGTGATCACGTTTTCCTGTGGCTTCTTTTCCTTGCCAACGATCTCGCCCTTGAACACCCATACCTTGACACCGATAGTGCCATAGGCGGTTTCAGCGCGGGCAATACCGTAGTCCACATCAGCGCGCAGCGTGTGCAACGGCACACGGCCTTCGCGGTACCACTCCATGCGGGCGATTTCCGCGCCACCCAGACGGCCGCTAACGTTGATACGGATACCACCGGCACCCAGACGCAGGCAGGACTGCACGGCGCGCTTCATCGCACGGCGGAAAGCCACACGCTTTTCAAGCTGCTGTGCCACACCTTCGGCAATAAGGGTCGCATCAAGTTCCGGCTTGGCAACAGGCACGATATTCACATGCACTTCGTCCTTAGTGAACTTAGTGAGGTCCTTTTTAATCTTGTCGATGTCCGCACCTTTTTTGCCGATCACCACACCCGGACGTGCCGTATGGATGGTGATGTGCGCCTTCTTGGTGGGGCGTTCGATAACAACCTTGCTGACGCCAGCGGCATCAAGGGTTTTTTTCAAGTATTTGGTTATCTTGAAATCCTCGTGCAGCTTGTCGGCATATTCGCCGTCTTTGGCATACCAGCGGGAATCCCAAGTCTTGTTGATGCCTACGCGCAGGCTGATTGCGTTAACCTTCTGACCCATTATGCCTTCTCCTCTTTTTCACGCACAATCAGCGTCAGGTTAGCAAACGGGCGGAGAACACGGGCGGATTTGCCACGGCCACGGGTGTGGAAGCGCTTCATCACCAGGTTCTTACCGACATAGGCTTCCTTCACATAGAGCGAATCTACGTTCAGATTGTGATTGTTTTCAGCATTGGCAATTGCGGACTGCAATGCTTTTTTTACTTCGCCGGCAACGCGCTTGCTGGAAAACGACAACTGCGTGATAGCGCTGTTGACATCCATGCCGCGGATAAGGCCTGCAACAAGGTTAAGCTTGCGCGGGCTGATGCGCAGACGGTTAGCAACCGCCTTTGCTTCAGTTGGCGCCAGTTGGCGTTCTAATGCTTTCTTGCCCATATTATGCCTTCTCTGCTTTCTTTTCTGCGCTGTGACCAACAAAGGTGCGGGTAGGCGCAAATTCACCGAATTTATGGCCGATCATATCTTCGTTGACCGATACCGGAATAAACTTCTTGCCGTTGTAAACACCGAACGTCAGGCCGACGAACTGCGGCAAGATCGTTGAGCGGCGCGACCATGTCTTGATTACCTGATTGCGGCCGGAAGCGCGTGCCACATCTGCTTTTTTCAGCAGATAGCCATCAACAAACGGGCCTTTCCATACTGCTCTTGCCATTGCCTAACTCCTTACTTCTGATGCCTGCTGCGCAGGATGAGCTTATTGCTCTTCTTGCGTGAGCGTGTTTTTGTTCCCTTAGTACCCTTACCCCAAGGCGTAACCGGATGACGGCCACCCGATGTGCGGCCTTCGCCACCACCATGCGGATGGTCAACCGGATTCATCGCCACACCGCGTACGCATGGGCGGATGCCCAGCCAGCGGCTGCGGCCTGCTTTGCCGATCACACGGTTCTGGTGGTCCGGATTGGATACAGCGCCGATGGTAGCAAGGCATTCAGCGCGGATCAGGCGCAACTCGCCGGAGCGGAGCTTTACCTGAGCATAGCCGGCGTCTTTACCTACCAGCTGTACATAAGTACCGGCAGAACGAGCCAGCTGGCCGCCCTTGCCTTCCTTCATCTCCACGTTGTGGATGATGGTACCAACCGGGATGTTCTTAAGCGGCAACGTATTGCCAGGCTTAATGTCCGCGCGTTCAGAGGATACAACCACATCACCGACAGCAAGGCGCTGCGCGGCGAGGATGTACGCCAGCTCACCATCCTTGTACTTGATCAGGGCGATGAAAGACGAACGATTCGGGTCGTATTCGAGACGCTCTACTGTTCCTTCAACGTCAAACTTGCGACGCTTGAAGTCAATCGTGCGGTAATTACGCTTGTGACCGCCGCCTACGCGGAATGCCGTCAGGTGACCATGGTGGTTGCGGCCACCGGTCTTCGGCTTACCTTCGGTCAGCGACTTTACAGGCTTGCCCTTCCACAGCTCGGAGCGATCAACAATGACCAGCTGGCGCTGTGCGGGTGTAGTGGGTTTAAAGCTTTTAAGTGCCATAATTATTTAACTCCCGCGCTGATATCAACGGACTGGCCTTCGGCCAGCGTGATAATCGCTTTCTTGGTGTCGGACAGTTTGCCTTCAACGTTACGGAAACGGCGGGTCTTGCCTTCGCGGACAAGAGTATTCACCTTTTTTACCTTCACGTTGAACAATGTTTCAACAGCCGCTTTAATCGACGGCTTGTCTGCGTCCAAGCGCACATTGAATAAAACCTTGTTCTGCTCAGAAGCGGCGGTGGACTTTTCCGTGATGATCGGGGAGACGATCACGTCATAGTGCCATGCCTGCGCGCCAGTTTTTTTCTTTACTGCCTTTTTCATTTCAGCCTCTCTTCCAGATGCTTCACGGCATCTTTGGTCAACACCAGCTGCTTGTGGCGCAGGATGTCATATACGTTAGCGCCCTGCTGCGGCAGCACATCAACAAATTTGATGTTGCGGGCTGCTTTGGCAAAGCCTTCGTTAAGCTCTTGACCGCCAATGATGAGTGGGGCGTCCCAGCCGATTTTCTTGAAAGCATCAGCAATCGCCTTGGTTTTTGGCATCTTTACTTCATCGCTATCAAGTACGAACAGGGTGCCGTCTGCCTTTTTAGAAGACAGAGCAATCTTCAGCGCCAGCGCGCGAACCTTTTTGGGCATACCCACTTCATGACTGCGCACAACCGGACCAAAGATCGTTGCACCGCCACGCATCTGCGGGGCGCGGAGCGAACCGGCGCGGGCAGAACCCGTACCTTTTTGCTTGTGCGGCTTTTTGGTGGTGCCGGAGATCTCGCTGATACCCTTGGTCTTGTGGCAACCAGAACGAGCCTTGGCGCGCTGCCATTCCACCATACGGTGCAGCAGGTCCTTGCGGACTGCCAGGCCAAAGATCGAGTCACTCAGCTCGATTTCGCCAGCAGCCTTATTTTCCAATGTGACAACTTTCATTTTCATAGGTCGCTCATTTACGCTTGTGGCTGCTCAGCGGCTGCTTCAGCGGCCGGAGCTTCCTTGGATTTCTTTACGCCAGCCGGGAACGGAGCCTGCGGGTGTGCGCCCTTTTTTACAGCATCCTTTACCAGCACAAAGCCGTTATCAGCACCTGGGATAGCACCCTTGACCATGATAAAACCGTTATCATCATCAACCGAAACTACCTTCAGGCTCTGAGTGGTCACGCGTTTTGTACCCATGTGACCGGCCATTTTCTTGCCTTTAAATACGCGACCCGGATCCTGACGTTGACCGGTTGAACCGTGTGAACGGTGAGCAACGGACACGCCGTGGGTTGCTTCCAAACCAGCAAAGTTCCAGCGCTTCATTACACCAGCAAAACCTTTACCGATAGAATTGCCGGTAACGTCGACATACTGGCCGGGAACAAAGTGGCTTGCCACCAGTTCAGTGCCGGTTTCCACCATTGCGTTTTCGTCAACGCGGAACTCCACCAGCTTGCGCTTGGGTTCAACCTTGGCTTTCGCATAATGGCCACGCAGCGCCTTGGAAACGTTTTTCACCTTGGCTTTGCCAACACCCAGCTGAAGGGCGGTGTAACCGTCCTTTTCCTTGGTTTTCTGTGCAACAACCTGGCAATTTTCCACCTGCAGCACGGTGACTGCGGTTTCGTTACCTTCTTCGGTATAGACCGTGGTCATACCAATCTTTTTTGCAATAAGTCCGGTACGCATATTATGCTGCCTCCGCCTTGATCTTGATGTCCACGCCGGAAGCGAGATCGAGCTTCATCAGCGCATCCACGGTCTGCGGCGTCGGATCGAGAATGTCGATCAAACGCTTGTGAGTGCGGATCTCGAACTGCTCACGCGACTTCTTGTCGATGTGCGGCGAACGGTTAACCGTGTAGCGCTGGATGCGGCGCGGCAACGGGATCGGCCCATGTACCTGTGCGCCGGTGCGCTTGGCGGTCGATACGATCTCAGAGGTCGACTGGTCGAGGACCCTGTGATCAAACGCCTTAAGCCAAATGCGTATTTTCTGGTTTTGCATAATCAATCCTTTGTTTTCAATTCCGCATCCAACTCACGGTTACTCAATAATTTTGGCAACAACGCCGGAGCCGATGGTACGGCCGCCTTCGCGGATAGCGAAGCGCAGGCCTTCTTCCATGGCGATCGGCGAAATC
>JAGVLO010000013.1 GCA_020049775.1 Alphaproteobacteria bacterium
CACACAGGTGAATGTCACGCTATGCTTCTCTGCCGCGCAGGCGCTGCTCGCCGCCAAGGCAGGAGCTACCTTTATTTCGCCTTTCGTAGGCAGGCTGGATGATATTGGTCAGGACGGCATGGCGCTGATTTCCGACATCGTGACCATGTATAAACAATATGACTATATCAAAACGGAAGTGCTGGTGGCCTCCATCCGCAACCCCGTGCATATCGTTGACGCCGCCAAAATGGGTGCGCATGTGGCAACCATCCCGCCGAACGTACTCAAGCAGCTGGCGTCGCACCCGCTGACAGATAAAGGACTGGCCGTATTCCTTTCCGACTGGCAGAAGACAGGGCAAAAAATAGCGTGAGCGCAAAACGTACCGAACCTCCGGCAGCCAAATCAGACGTCACGCCGGAACAGGTGCGTGCGTTTCTCAAAAAAAATCCCGACTTCCTGAGCAAAAATGAAGACGTGGTCAGCGACCTGACACCGCCCGAGCGCGACCTCGGCAACGGCATCATCGATTTCCAGCACTATATGGTCAAAAATTTGCAGAAGGATAGCAAGGCGCTAAAATCCCGCTATGACGTGCTGGTGGATTTCTGCCGCGACAATATGTCGGTGCAGCATCAGGTACATCACGCAGCACTGCGTCTTATCCGTACGCGCAATCTTGAGCAGTTGCTGGAAGCCATTGCCATCGACCTTGTCAGCCTGTTTGATGTCGATGTAGTGCGCATGGCCATGGAGTCCGAAACGGCGATTGAAACCTCGTTCGGCGAACATAATTATTCGGGCATCGTTTTCATTCCCACCGGCACCATTGACGCAGCGCTGGGCAAAAAGAAAAATGTGCTTCTGGTCGAAGACTGCAGCAAAAAACACCCGCCCGGCTTTGATGAGATTTTTGCCGACTGCGAATCAATGATAGCCTCGTGCGCCATGCTGAGACTGGAGTTGGAAATGGTCGATCGCGCCATTGTGCTGGCCTTTGGTGTGCGCCACAAGGGACGCTTCCACCCCGGGCAAGGCATTGAGCTACTCCATTTCCTTGCCCAGATTGTTGCTCACCAGCTCGACCGCTATCTCGACGATTTGATGATATAACCCCGCCATGGCCAAGGACCGCTTCGAGAGAAGAAAACAAAAAGACAATAAAACCCTGATATTCATGGGCAGCATTCTTTCTGCCTGCGCCGCTATGTGGTGGGGCATGGAACTGGAAGCAATTTTTGGCGAACCTTCGCTTGAGGAAGGGTTTGGCTGCCTGTTCCGCTTCGGCACCGGCGCATGCGCACAGTTGTGGTTTGTCGGTCTGGACCAAATCAACCTTATTACCAGCGTACTTTTTTACACCGGCATTGCCGTTACCATTTACGGCCTAAAGCACTTACAAAAAACAACGGTAAAAATACTTATCACTCTATTTATTATCATTGGGCTGCTTATTATTTTTCCGCAGGATACATACCAGCACAGCGAGCATATAAAACAAGCCACCGAAGAAGCCCGCGCCGCCATCAATGAATGCCGCAATAAACGGCTCGTCGGCAAACTAAAAACACATACCGACGCAGTGAACTGCTCTAACCCGAAAATCATCGATGCCTACAACCGGGCCTTTTACCCGCACATGGATTTGATTGAATCTTTTGCTGAAAAACAAAGCGAAATGGCACGAATGACTGATGCCGGACAGTTTTCGGAAAAAGAAGCGAATCTGGAAACTGCGCGCTTTATGCTGTATATTGCCACCGTAGAAGGCAAACGCAGCGCTAGGTAATTTATGGATACGCTCCCCGTTACGGCAGGATTGCAGGACATCATCACCCGCTGGCAATCATGGCTGCTCCATAATAAACACGCGTCCAGACACACACTTGTTTCCTATGGCAATGATATGTCGCATTTCTTTTCGTTCCTGAGCCAGCATCTCGGCGGCAGGGTAGATACCAAGCAGCTGGCATCGCTGGAGGCACGCGATTTCCGCGCATGGCTGGCCCACCGCCACGGTGATTTTGAAGCCAGTTCGACCGCACGCGCGCTATCCACCATAAAAAGTTTTTTTCGTTACCTCGAGAAACAAGACACCGTCACCAACGCCGCCATTTTCCATATCCGCGGACCCAAGATAAAAAAATCGCTGCCCAAAGCGCTCGCCGAAGAGCAAGCGGCACAAGCGATGGAGCATATCGGCACGCAACATGAAGACGCATGGGTGAACAAGCGTGACCTTGCGTTGCTGGTGCTGATTTACGGTTGCGGCTTGCGTATCGGCGAAGCTCTTTCGCTGCGCTATAAAGACATACCGCAAGGCGATGTGATTTCGATTATCGGCAAAGGAAACAAACAGCGGCAGGTGCCTGTGCTGCCTGTAATAAAAGATGCCATCGCCGATTATGTTTCGCATTGCCCGTACCCGTTTACACCTGATGTGCCGCTGTTTTTAGGAAGCCGCGGCAAGGCGCTCGATCCCGCCATTTTCCAGCGCGAATTGCGCAAGCTTCGCCAGTCGCTTGGCCTGCCGGAAACTACTACACCACATGCCTTCCGCCATAGCTTTGCCACCCATTTGCTGGCTGGCGGCGGTGATTTGCGCTCGATTCAGGAACTGCTCGGCCATGCCAGCCTGTCCACCACCCAGCGCTACACGCATGTGGACAAAACCCGCCTGCTGGCCGCCTACAAGAACGCACATCCAAGGGCGTAAAATTCCATGATGGATATAGATGTTGTTTATACATGGGTGGATGGTGCCGACCCCGATTTTATTGCCTCTAAAAGCCAATATACGCAACAATTACACGTGGGAAATAAAAGCAACCGCTACCATGACAATGGCGAATTGCGCTATTCGCTGCGTTCCGTGCATATGCACGCGCCTTGGGTACGGCATATCCATATCATTACCAACGGCCAGAAACCGGATTGGCTGAACCTCAATCACCCGCAAATAAAGCTGGTGAAACATGCCGAAATTTTTAAATGGAAAGAACACCTGCCAACATTTAACTCGCAGGCCATTGAATGCCACCTGCACCGTGTGCCAGGGCTGGCAGAGCGTTTTATATATTTTAATGATGATTGTTTTATTGGCACACCCGTTACTCCATCCATGTTTTTTACTGATAGCGGGAAAATTGTGTACCATGCCGGCGCACCAGAATTATCTTCAGGTCCGTATGACCCGAAAACAGAATCAGCGCACATTGCCGCCATTAAAAATACCCATGCGCTTTTAGTGGAAACATTTGGTGCCGATAAACGCTATCTGAGGGCAAGCCATCAGGCAATCGCACTGACTAAATCACTGATGCAGTCTATTGAAGACCGCTGGCCGGAAATAATCAAGCGCTGCTCAGGAAACCGCTTCCGCTCGATTGATGATATCGCGCTATGCACAGGACTATGGAATAATTATGCCTATTATACCCAGCAGGGCGAATACCAGCGTATCTATTGGATGGTACGCGGCTGGAATTATGACCTTGAAAAAACCGCAAAGGCTATTGACGATATATTGGTCAAGCGCCCCCCGTTTTTCTGCCTTAATGATGAGCGCCACAAACAAGTAATGGATGACATACCTGAACAGATAAGCGCCCAATTATCTAGGTTATTTAATACGTTATATCCATATGCATCTCCCTATGAAATTCAGGCCAACGCTTAAATTTTTAACCATTATTAATTACCGGTTAATAGAAATTATCTTATACTGAAGCTGATGTCGTTGTTTCTATTAGCTAGAACTAGTAGCAAACAACCTTCCTCAGGCCCTTCGCCTGAGTATTCGGAGGCGAGAGATGAAGATCCAGTTCCCGACCCGCGAAGCGGCCAACGCCCACATCGCGGAACAGAAGGATCGGACCGACCTCAGCGTCTTTACGCTCCAGAACTTCTGGACCGCGGAGTACGAGTACTACGTGGTCACGCCCGACGAGGTCCCCGACCTCGAGGAGCAGCAGAAGATCAACTCGCGGCCCCGCCGCGAGGACTACGAGTAACATCGTAGTCGGGCGTTAAAACCCCACACACCTCTCTTCCGTCAAGGGAGGGCGGTGTGTGCGGTTACCTTGCCTTACCCTCTTTCCATAAAGCCTTTATCTTGCACATTAACTAAAAGACCGATATTCAGGCCTTGCAGTAAGCGTGCTTTGCGCACCCGTAGCTCAGCTGGATAGAGCGTTGCCCTCCGAAGGCAAAGGTCGGACGTTCGAATCGTCTCGGGTGCGCCATTTCACACTAGCCCAAGGTAATTCGAACCCTATTAAAGATAGCGTGCAAAGCACGCGGGCGAATCGTCTCGGGTGCGCCATTGTCTATAGAATTCACGCGTGATTTATTATAACTTATTGTATTTAATAGATATTGTTTTGTTGGCACTAGCTATTTATTAATAATTGCCGCATATAATGGTTACTAGGCATTAACCGAGGTAACCATGACTGGCGCAAGAACCATATTAAATCCAGATTTTGCTGATGTAATTGCTGAGAAGCTGGGAGAGTTCAGGCGCCGAATCGTTAAAGCTGAAGATGAAGCAACCCCCGACATTGATCCCCAAGATCTGCTGCCCGTTACAAAGGCTAGAATCGAAGCCGCAGAAGAGCTGCTGCAAAAAGGCTCTTTCGATAGCGATGATTTGCAAAAACGGCTGAGTGCCAAATTCGGAGCGGAAGCCGCCAGCACTGCCATAGAAGACATTGCCGGCTATAACATAGGCTACAATCTCGACGGGCTAATGGATAATGAATTGCCGGAGCCTATGCGGGGAGAAAGTAAGGCTGCATTCACGCCACCACCACCTTCCTCCGCAGACACTGCGGACGATTACACGCATCATACCTATAAATACGGACGCAACGGCGTAATCACGCAAAACCAGGAATATTCCGACCTTCTTAATGGCAAAAGCGTGACGCCGGTGGAAAACGAAATTGCGACATTTGATTACGCTGGCAAGGTCCAGCTTAATGACGGCGAGGTGGTTTACAAGGATAGCATGAGAACGCACGGTATCCTGAAAACCCATGCCCATAAAGGTATCTATATCGGCATAGACGGCATCACGGATTATAGCAATAACCGCAAAATGCAGGGTCCGGAAGATGTCGGCGAATACGACATTTATATAAACATCCCCTCCGAGCTTCAGAAAGAAAAAAATTGTTATGTAGAGCTTGATTCCTGCAGGGCAGCCTCCGAGTTCCAGGGCGATCCGGAAGATCTGCAAAGTATACGCGACAGTGAGGACTACCTTGTCATCCGCACTGGCCTTGATCCCAAGGACGACCCCAAAGCCCGCGAGAAAATAGAGATAATCAACAAGAGTATTGTCAACCACATCATGAAGGGCGGCAAGCTGGAAGAGATCTCAGAACTTGTTTATCAGGAAACCGAGCGGTTAAAGGAGGACGATACGCCGCCTGCTGCCGGTTCATTTGCTGACCGTGTATTGCAGCAGTCCAGACGGTCAGGCTCCGATAGTGGCGGGCGAGGCCGCAGCTAACGCCTGCCTATTCTCCCGATATTTTATACATCAGCGGCTCGTTGAGTAGTTTTATGGAGGGAATGGTTATATTTCCCAGCATTATGGTTGCAGAAAAAAGCAGCAACGTGAGCAGCAGGAACATTTTATTCTTAAGCAGGCGCTCTGGATAAATCACCTCGAGTCTCTGGCCAAGCCCCATCAAAAAATACCAAGCCATCCACACTACCAGCACCGGAACAACAAGCACCATTTCCGTTTTGTATTTTAACGCCAGTATGGTCATCCCGAAAACAGTAAACAACCCATATACAAAGGCTGAAACCGACAAGCTATGCAAGCTATATACTGCGTATGACTTACGGTAAGCCACCGCCTGCTCGCGCGAGGCAAACAACTGCAGTTCCGCAAGCCGCTTAAGGCTCATGGCGAATCCGCCACCTGCAAGGCCCAGCATAAGTATGGACGACGGGGGAAGAGCCTCCGGCAGCACACATAGCCAGCCAAGCACTATACGTATGGGATAATTGGCGGACTCAAGCAGCACATCGGCATATGCTTTATCTTTGAAACGCAAGGGCGGTATGTTGTAAAACCATGCTGCGACAATATAGAAGCCGATACAGTACGCTGCATTTATGTGTACCTGCATCGCCATAAATAGCGCAGCGGATACAAGCATAAAATATTCCGCCACTACCATACGCTTATCTAAATCATATTTAACGGACGCGCGCTGTTTCTTGATAGGGTGGCTCCTGTCCGATTTTGCGTCTATCGTTTCGTTAAGCACATAATTCGCAGAGGACGCAAAGCACAGACTTAAAAATACATATACGACAAACATATATTCGCCGCTGACGCCCGGTTCAGCAAGCATATAGGCAAGCCCAAGCCCAAGCAGCATAACCAGATTCTTGGTCCAGTTATCAATGCGTGCAATACTGATATATGGCTTTATATTCATGACGACTTCCGGGCAATAACCATCCACGAATCCCCAAGGTTAAGAGGTATAGTAATACGGCGGGTAAATGCAACCTTCGAGATTGGTTTTAAAAATGGCAGATATTCCCCGAGTCTTGCTATCAGGTAATCCAATGGGAAATACCATGAAGGCCGCAGCCATGCTACCGCCACCAGCCCCGAGCGCTGCAGCGCGTTTTCAAGTGTTTTGCGATCCCAATAACTCACATGCGCTATGCGGTAATGCCACCATTTATACCCCATGCACCGCGCCATTAAAGAACCCGCATCCGGCGTTACGATGACTGCAATACCCGAAGACGATAATTTTTGTCTTACATCACTAAGCAGCTGTAGCGGATTGCTGACATGCTCGAGGACATCCACCACCGTAATCACATCTTTATTGCCAGCAATTGCAGGGCTGGAAAGCGTACCCTCTATCACCGGTAAATTACGTTTCCTTGCCTGCTCCACAAACCATGCGGCGGGTTCAACACCTTGCGCCTCAAAACCGGTTTTTATGGCCTGCTCCACCAATATGCCGCTGCCCGCTCCCACATCCAGCAATGTTCCAAAACGTATGTAGCGCTTCACAACATCCAGCAGTTTCTTTGCCTGCAGGCTGCGCTGGCTGCGCGTGCGTTCGTATTCACTGTCTTCAAGCTTCTGATAATAGGGCAATACATCGTCTGCGTCAGGGCAGAAACGGAAACCGCAATCACGGCAACAGTACACCGCGAGGGTTTTACCATAGTGCGAATCGGTAACGGCAAAGCTTTGTACTTCCAGCGCAGATTTATCGACGCCTGGCTTCAACAGCTGTACGTCATGATTTTTACACAGCCAGCAGCTTATGTTTCCTGTTTGCATAAATCGGAATATAATCAAGCCACTTGCAAAAAGCTATAGCCAGATAAACAAAAACCCGCCGGGGTAGCTCCGGCGGGTTTTTGTCACTTGAACTGATTTTCAATTAGCTCGCAATTTTAAGCTTTACGTTTGCATCACTGTAAAAGCCCTTGTAATGGCCCTTGGTGACGACAAATTCATATTTGCCGTTCTTGTTCTTGGGAATTTTAGCACATAAATGCTTCACATCGAAATTGGGATAGTAGGTCATGATGGGTGATTTCAGCATTTTTTTGAGAACGTAGCCATCTTCGTGCTTATCCAGCACCTTCTTTATCTTTTTATTGATCTTCCACATTTCTCCGGTCACCACGTCTTTTTTGTCACCGGTATAATAAAGCAGCGGATAGGTCTCATCTGGCGCGAGATAAAGCACATAGCCCTGCACTTTTCTTTTACGTATGAGCTTTGCGCCATCCATATGCTTATGAAGGATGCCGCCTTTTTTCAATGTCCCGTATGCGAAAATTTTCATAGCAACTCCTAAAAGAGGTTCCCGATGTTTAGCAATTCAATAATCATTCGATGTAATTGGAAGGCGACTCAGCGGCTCGGGCTGCAAACTCCTGATGTGACCTTGCAGCTTGCGGCAGCTTTTCTTTTTCTGCCTTAATATTGCCAGCAAATGTTTTTGCAACAGGCTCGTCTTTCGCGAGATGGGAATGATTAGACTTACTCAGGCCATCAATGTCAATGCCATAATTCTTGAACACCGCCCTTGCATCCTGGCCGGCGCGGATAGCTTTTGCCGCCTCGTTGACATCCTTCATGTCCTTAGACTGGTTGGCAAGCTCCACGAAGGCAAGGCTGTTCGGAGTATCGAGCAGATCAAAGCCGATAAGATAATTTAACTTTCCCATGTTGAAATCCACATGGCCCTTCTTTTCCGTATTTCCGTAATGCTGGTTGAGCAGTTCAGCAAGGCGTGTTGCAACCACTGTCTCACGCTGCCCCTCCGGAGAACTGAAACTAGGCCAGTCATATTTTTTGTTGAGGTGTTTGCGCTGCATCATCAACAATGACTGAATGTGTTTAGGCTCAACGATCTGGTGCGAATTTACGTTCTCGTGGTTGATGGCCATGCTCACCAGCTGTTGCTCCATGTCAAACAGCGACGGACCGCGTAAAAAACCCTCTGTCAGCAAGTGAATACCCATAACGCCGATACCGGCATTCAGGTTAGCATCAAATTTCGGCTGGGCGTCCTTATGGTCCCTGAACATATGCCAGGGAAGCAGGAACGAAGCCGCAGAAAACGTACGCATAAACGTTCTTTTGAGGAAAGCGTTGCGCGTTACATCCAACGCTTTGTTTTGGCTGCGAAGGAAAATATCCGCCCAATTCACATCCTCTGGCTTTTTGCCTAATTCATAACCAACCGCTTCTGAATAAAGGGTGCGGATGTCGTCGTAGGTGTTTTTGCTGTAATAGGCGATAACACCAAGCGTGGTGGCGCCCATGGCAAGCGCAGTAAAATTGCGCGACACATATCCCAGCGGGCCGGGATTGACCCATGGCGTGTAGCCCGGGCGCGCGGAAGGTTCCGGCTTGTTCAGAAAATTTAGGGGATTGATGTCTTCCAGCGCCAGCCACAAATAACGCGTGGTCAGAACCGATAATATCAGTTGCAGGAATGGGGAATTATAGCGGTCAAAACGGCCCTTAATCGAAGGCAGCGCGTTATGCGCCGACGCCTGATCATCCGTTTTTTTCTGTTCTACCGCTTCAACCATTTTCTTGTCCGCTTTGCTCACGCTATTTAACAAATATATTTCAATAAACGTAGCCTACCTACAGCCTTCAAAAAATACTGCCGTATTGTGATATTACCCAGTTCCGGCCCCGGAATACAGTCTGTTTTTGTGAAGATTATATGACTGTGGCTTTATAATTTATTGATATTAAACAACTATTAGGTGCTGATTTTGTTGGGTCAGCTATGCAAAAGACGCATATAACCGCGATTGGTCGTATGTAACCGGTAGCAAGCTAGTGGCCTTAAATTCAATCACCTGCAAAGTTTGAGGGGTGCCAATGCAAATCTTAAGATTGGCAAACAACATTAAGTCCGGCGTACGGACACTTAGACCGCTTGCCAAATTGGAACGTTTTGTTTGGTTAAATATTTGGGGTACGGCTGGCTGAGGTCACCACAGACATGTAGATTGATGGCAATACCAGATTGCTAAACCTAAACAAGAATCACGCAAAGGGCAAAAAACTTCCCCGGCATTTTCCAGTAGAAGCTAATTCAGCGACACAATGGTGATTAATCCTTTCAGCTTATAATTTGCGTTTACAATCAAATTATGTTTGTATGTTTTTTTGTTTTACTGTTACTTATCTATAATCTTCAGAGCTAAATTTGCCTACATGCGCGCAGTATTAGAAAAAACAATAAAAGGATTATGGCTTCTGCTAAAGCCGTTCTCTATTTTATTGCCAGGCGAAAATAGCCGCATCACTAAGTTGCTGGATAAGATTCAGCTACCGCTTTTCATTTTATGCTTGTGCCTACTGTTTTTCCTTGTTGGTTCGGCAGTATTTTATTTCCAGATTCCACCTTATGATAAGATTAGCAGTGCATTCGAAGGCGGACAGGCATGGATAGAGGCCCAGAGTGAAGAAAATGATCCGTCAAAAACGTCGGAAGATGTAGAAACATCCATAAACAAAAGAAAAGTTACCTGGAACAGAGAAGAAGCATTCAGAGGTTTAACGCTCATCAATGTTCGTTATTCTGATACTGCATACCTCATAGACATGAGGGGCAAAATAGTTCATCGCTGGACCATGCCATGGCGACAAGCTTTTGGCAACCAGCACCCGCACGTAGTCCGCCCTGTTCCTGCAAAAAGAATATTCTTTGAAGGTGGACAGGTTCTGCCAAATGGTGACTTCATCGGAGTATATACCGGTGATACAGACACGCCATGGGGCTACGGCATCGTAAAAGTAAATAAAAACTCAAAAGTGCTGTGGACTTATAAGCAAAAAGCCCACCACAACATGTATGTGGATATTGAGGCGGGTAAGATTTATGCCACCGTACACTACTTTATAAAAACCCCGGAACCAGGACTTGAAGGGCTGAGCTATCCATTGATGGCGGACGATATTGTGGTGCTTTCTCTTGAAACAGGCAAAGAACTTGACCGCATCCGTATGCTAAATGCATTCAAGGGAACGCCTTTTGATGTGTATCTCTATCATTATCCACCTGTTCCTAAGGCCCCCTGGGACTTTTTCCATACCAACAACGTAATGAAGCTTGAGCCGGAGCTTGCTGAGAAATTCCCCATGTTTGAGGCAGGACAATTATTAGTCTCGCTTAGAAATGCCAGCTTAATTGCCGTTATCGATCCAGAAACTAAAAAAGTTGTGTGGGCAACTACAGGGCCGTGGAAAAATCAGCATCATGCACAATTTCTTCCCAACGGCCGCATATTGTTAATGGACAATATGGGATTATACCTTAACAAGTCAGTGTACACGCAAATTCTAGAGTTTGATCCCATAACATCCGGTATTTCTTGGCGCTTTCCAGACAATAAGGTGGATTATAAATTCCTGAACAATATTTATGGACACGTACAGCGCTTGCCTAACGGAAACACACTAATTGGGGAAACGTTTGGTTTGCGCCTTATTGAAATTACACCTGAAGGTAAAATTGTTTGGAATTACAAGTTGGCTATGCCTACTAGAAAAGTGACGTCCAAGGGCCGCGACTTTCCTGAAGGCGTACTGAGTGACAAACGCTTAAATGCTGCAAGCGCCCTTGTGAATCACCACCGTTATACCTACGAGGAGCTGCCTTTTGTTAAGAGCCTTAAGAAAGATAAGCCTGATGAAGGCGAAACTGCGGATGATATTGCTGCTGAAACTCCGGAAGAAATAACAGAAGAACCAGAAGAGGAAGTCACAGAAGAGGTGCCAGAGGATGAAGAAAATCAAGATGAATAATAAAGAAAGATCGATCATGATAAACAATCGCGCCCTGATTTTGTTTTCATCGCTGCCCATGATTATGGCACCACTGTCCGCGCACGCCTATATTGGACTCGGCCCGGGCATGACAATGATCGGCTCTTTCTTTTCGCTGATTATTGGTGTTTTGATTGTGGTAGGCATGATATTTATCCTGCCAATGCGCATGATGCTTAAAAAACGAAAGGCTAAGAAAAAAGCTGATGCTATATCCAACAAAACCGATGGATCTTCCGGCCAGTAGCATCACCGATTTGCATGTTTGAAATTATTGCAACATTAGATGCATGGATGGCGCCGCTGTTTGGCCCACTCCTGCGCGTCAGCATTTGGGCAATCGTCAGCGGCGCACTCAGTATGGCGTTATATGCATACATTGCACCGCAGGAAAAAATACGCACCTTACAACAGCAACAAAAGAGTTCGCGCAAGCAGATGCTGGCCTTTGATGGCGAAATGGATGAGATGTGGACGCTGATACGACAAAATCTTTCGCTGTCATTCAGGTTGCTGGGCATTGTTATCCCGCCGGTAATGCTAGCAATTTTGCCGGTTGTATGGCTGGTGTACGGGCTGTATGAGGTGTATGACCAGCAAGTGCTGGTGGATTTCGGACCGGACTGGATGCGCGGTTTTGACTTCTGGTATCTGGTCACATTGCTGGTTGTATCCATTGCCATTAAAGTCAAATTCAAGATTGCCTAAGCAGTTCACCGCCAAACGTATAAAATAGTTTATCTGATTCAACTGCCTAGCGCCTGTTGCACAATTGCAAGCCATCACGTTTTAATGGGTACGGTATTTACTGTTCCTTAATGGAATTTTTACTAAAAATTAATATATGCGGTCTAATCACCTGTTATATATATATAATTATTTTAGTGTCGTCACGGTAATGTAACAAACAAGGCCTTGTACCGATTTACCGTAATAAGGTATATTAGAGTTAGCTACTTAGGGCTTATTTTCATTGCGACTATAACTCCCGGTAGCGTTTTTGGTTAGCACGCTATGCCGCTTACCATGTAAGGACTGGTATAGTTTTTGTGCTTTTTTTTAATCTTAGTTTATAAGGTTTCTTATTATGAAAACTCAAAACTTAAGTGCAGCATGGCAGATTTGCTTAATGGTCATGCTGAGTGCCGTCATCATCATGATGCCGGATTTCGCATTTGCTACCGATACCCCAATGGGTAAGGTACTTTGCACAGTGGTAAACTGGTTTACTGGTAACACCGGTAAAGGTCTTGCCACCATCGCCATCACCGTAATCGGTATCGGTGCCCTCATGGGTAAGGTATCTTGGGGTATGGCAATCATCGTAGGTATCGGCGTTGCGATCGTATTCGGCGCTGCTGGTATCGTTAACGCGATGAACGCTGGTGCAACCACCACTTGCGCTACCACCTAATACGGTACGCAAGCATCCGAAAGGAAAGGCCCGCTGGCAACAGCGGGCCTTTCTTCTTTTGGACACTATGTTTTGATTATGGCTTCGCGCCATCCTTGTTGTTAGCGTAAGTACCAACCGCCTCACCCATGGCTAGCACACGTCCATTCATTGCCTTCTCTAAATCCTTGCCGGTAAAGGCACCACTCAGGCCAAGACTCGGGACATCCAGCGCATAGACCTGGAAATGGTAATGATGCAGCCGTTCATCGTTCCATGGCGGGCAGGGGCCATCATAACCTCCGTACGTACCTTTCATAAACGTAGCGTAATCATTGCGACCATTCACACCATACTCAGTTTTGCCAACAGGCTTCCCGCCAGCAACTACTCCACTGCTGTTCTTGCCTTGAGGAATTTTATTCACTGTTGGTGGAATATCCGCCATCACCCAATGATAGAAATTCTGGCGCGGCGCATCTTTGGCGATCACCTTGCCTTCATGGTTGGCATTATCAAAGCTTGCCGGAACATCTTTATCCACAACAATAATTACAAAAGATTTTGTACCTTCCGGCGCACCGGACCAGTTGATTTGCGGGTTCAGATTACCGCCATCCTTAGTCGCGTTCTTACCTGCCTGCATACAAAAAGCGAATCTGGATGGAATAGCGCTGTTGTTTTTAATGCCTCCACTGACCTTTACCTTAAGCGGCAATGGCTGAGGTGCCTCACGCGCCCACGCATGGGCAGACAAGGTGGTTTGCGACAACAAGAGCATGACTATTGGCCATTTTTTCATGATATTATCTCCGCATAAGTAGAATGAGTGCAGGCAATTGTATGCCAGCGCGATAAAAAAAAGCAATGAATTGCGTTGAAAATCTGGCATTAAGGGCCTATGTAAGGCCGTTAAACAATACGCTTAAGCACAGATACATAGGACATGCGCCATGTTTATACAAACTGAATTCACACCCAACCCGCTAACCATGAAATTTATCCCCGGTGTCAGCGTGATGACCAATGGCACCGCCTTTTACACCTCTGCTGCCGATGCCATGGCATCGCCTCTGGCGCAGGAACTATTTAAGATACAGGGTGTCAACGCCGTATTCCTTGGATCGGATTTCATTACCATCACGCGCATGGAAACCGAAGGCTGGGATATGCTCAAGCCGCTGCTGCTAACTACTATCATGGATCATTTTGTATCCGGCAAGCCGGTACTTGCTGCAAATGCTGCCGGCACTGTCGCGGCAAGCAGCGAAAATGACAGCGAGATCGTAAAGCAAATCAAGGAACTCATCGAAACGCGCGTCCGCCCCGCCGTGGCACAGGACGGCGGCGATATTATTTTCCGCGGCTTTGAAGACGGCATCGTGTTGCTTGAGCTGCACGGCGCATGCTCGGGCTGCCCCAGTTCCACTGTCACACTCAAAAATGGCATTGAAAACATGCTAAAGCATTATGTGCCGGAAGTAGTTGCCGTGGAAGCGGTGATGTAATATTCACATAAGCCACGCCAACAAGGAATAGTTACATGCCGCTCAGAATATTCCCCAACAAAACCCATTTTGATTTTATGGGCAAGCGCTGGATAGGCTTCATCGTGTCGATCGCTCTTACACTTGCTTCCATAGGTCTGGTGGCAACCAAAGGCCTGAATCTCGGCATCGATTTTACCGGCGGCATATTAATGGAAATACATACCGAACAGCCCGCCGAATTGGGGCCAATGCGCGAATTACTCAACGCGCAGAGCTTTGGCGAAATCTCATTGCAGAATATGGGCAGCGCCAGCGACGTCATGATACGCATTCAGGTATCGAAAGAAGACAATCAGGCCGCCATTATCGAAAAAGTGAAAGGCCTGTTGGCGGCCAATGTGCAGCAGAAAGTTGACTACCGCAAGATTGACTATGTCGGCCCTACAGTGGGCAACGAACTTATCCGCGCCGGTACATGGGCGGTGCTTTTGTCCTTTGCCTCCATCATGATGTATGTGTGGTTCCGCTTTGAGTGGCAGTACGGCGTCGGCGCAATCCTTGCGCTCTTGCATGACAGCGTCATGATTATCGGCTTTTTTGCCATCACCCGCTATGAGTTCGGCCTGACGGCGCTGGCAGCCATCCTCACCATCATCGGCTATTCCATCAACGATTCGGTAGTGATTTACGACCGCATCCGCGAGAACATGCGCCGTTTCAAGAAAATGCCAATGGCCGATTTGCTCAATCTCAGCATCAACGATACGCTGTCACGCACCATACTTACTGCATCCACCACCTTGCTTGCCGCATTGTCGCTGTTTATCTTCGGCGGCGATGTCATTAAAGGTTTTTCAGCGGCCATGGCGTTTGGCGTGATAGTAGGTACCTATTCCTCGGTGTATATCTCTGCGCCGACGCTTATCTATCTTAACCTGCGACCAGATCTGGCTGCGCAACAGGAAGCCAAGGCAGCATGAGCGCAAAAACCAGCCATACCGACTTTCACGGGTTGCGCGGCTATTATTTTGAAGAGCTGAGCGTAGGCATCGAAGAAGTGTTCAGCCGCACCATTACCGACACCGACATTAAATTATTTTCCGGTGTTTCCGGTGACACCAACCCTATGCACCTGAACGAAGAATATGCAAAAAGCACACCTTTTGGCGGCTGCATCGTGTACGGTATGCTCACCGCCAGCCTCATTTCCGCCGTCATCGGCACCAAGTTGCCCGGACCAGGCTGCATCTACATGAGCCAGTCACTCAAATTCACCGCACCCGTGCGCGTGGGCGACACCGTGTATGCCGTGGTGCGCGTCAAGGAACTCTTCCCCGATAAAAAACGCGCCCTGATGGACACGAAGTGTTATGTACATGACACCATGGTCATCGACGGTGAAGCCCTCATCAAGGTTCCCAGCAAGCCAGCATAAGCCATGCATATTATTCGAGACATAGACCAATGCACAGACCAATATCAAGGCGCGGTCATAGCCATTGGTAATTTCGACGGGCTACATCTCGGTCACCAATCCATCATTCGTTCCGCTACCGAACTTGCCAAATCATTATCAGCGCCACTGGCGGTTATGAGCTTCGAGCCTCACCCGCGGGAATTTTTCTCGCAAGAGCATGAGAGGTTGCGCATATACCCTCCGCACCAGAAACTGGAATTGCTGCAGGCCTGCGGCATAGACATATTGTTCATGCTGCGTTTTAACGAAGAGCTGGCCAATACCTCGGCTGACAATTTTATTAAACATGTGCTTGCTGAACGGCTGAAAGCAAAACACATCGTCACCGGTTATAATTTTGCCTTTGGCAAAGGACGTGAAGGCAATACGGAAACTCTTAAAGCAGCCGAGAAAAACGGGCTGTTCGGCTACACCTCCTGTGAGCCGGTATCGGTTGATGGCAAGGTAGTGTCTTCAAGCGCCATACGTAGCCTGCTTGAGGGCGGCGATGTGGAAAAGGCAGGCGCACTGCTGGGCCGCGCCTACAGTATCACGGGTCATGTTATTCCTGGTGCCGAGCGCGGCCGCACGCTGGGTTTCCACACCGCCAACATCTCGCTGCATGAATTATACAAGCCGCGCTGGGGCGTGTATGCCGTTCGTTTGCGCATCATGAGCGAAGGCCAGTGGCTGGAAGGCATCGCCAATGTCGGCGTCAAGCCCACCTTCAACCCGACAGAGCCTTTGCTGGAAGTGCATATTTTTGACTTTGACCGCTTTATCTACGGTGAAGTGGTGGAAGTTGAATTCCTTAACTTCATCAGGCCGGAGGAATGCTTCCTGTCGGTCGAGGCACTGCTCGAGCAAATCCACAAAGATATTGAAGACGTCCGCGCCATACACCAGAAATGCGCATGACCACCCCTCATGAAAATGAAAAATCATTGTTTATAAGTGGCTTGACGCTGGCCGCCTTTATCCTTGCTTGTGACCAAATAACCAAGCAATTGATTTTAAATCATTTTAATGGAGGGGGGCAGGAGATCGCCGTGCTTCCCTTTTTCAATATTGTGATAGTCTGGAATTACGGCATCAGCTTTGGCATATTTTCCGAGATGAAAATACCTGTGGCGCTGATAGCCATGTCATGTGCTATCCTGTTGATTTTATTGATTTGGATGAAGAGAAACAACGACCGTTTGGTAGGGATAGCGCTGGCTTTTATTATTGGCGGGGCGGTAGGTAACGTCATTGACCGCCTGCGTTTCGGGGCAGTGGCCGATTTCCTCGATTTCCACGTAAGTGGCTGGCATTGGCCAGCTTTTAATATTGCTGACAGCACCATCTTCATAGGGGTTGTACTTTTATGTTTTCACAGTATATTTACCGACCATAACCGAAACGATAAAGGAACGTCCTCATGATCATGCGTGCAACGCAGGTTCGTATCTTAACCATTGCCGGTCTTGCTATTGGCCTTACCGCCTTGTCAGGCTGCACCGGCAGCAATGTGAAAGAGACGCTCGGCATCACCCGCAAAGCGCCGGACGAGTTCCGCGTGGTTTCGCGCCCGCCGCTTACCGTTCCGCCACAATTCAGCCTGCGCCCGCCAAGCATTGATGAAGAATCGCCGAACCAGCTGACCACTTCCGCTCAAGCCAAGGAACTGCTGATGCCCCAAAGCGCTGAGAACAACGCGCTTTCACCTGCCGCCGGCAAAAAGGCAAACAGCCAGCTTTCCTCCACCGGCACCACCACCGCCAGCAAAGCCGATGCGCAGTTCCTTGAGCGCGCAGGAGCGCCTCAGGCCAATCCGAATATCCGCCGCGAGCTGACCGAAGAAAAAATCACCAAGCAGCACCAGCAGGAAGAAGAAGGCTGGTGGGATGCAATTTCAACTTTCCCTGAAGCTAAAGACCCTACCGTTAACGCCAACAAGGAATCAGAGCGCATTCAGGCCAACGAAGAATCCGGCAAGCCTGTGACCGATGGCGAAACACCGGTAGTAAAATCAAAAGATCGTGGTATCCTCGGTCGCATTCTGGAAAACTAATTCCCTAAATCTTATTTTCTAGTTTTATTTCTGGGCAGAAAGAGGAAGGTGACGGCGGATGCTGTACCAGCACATTACCGACTATTGCTTTAAAGAACATACCCAGACCCATGGCATCACCCGCACACAGACAGACACGCTGCTGGAGCGTCTTGCCCCCGGCCTAGCTGCCCTTGCCAGCCGCCAGAACGCAAAAGCGAACCCGCTGCTGGATATTACCGAACGCTCAAACGACCTCGACATGATAAGCACGCTGGCGCGTAACCTGCGTCGCCGTTTTTCCAACATTATTATTGCGGGTACCGGCGGCTCGGGACTGAGCGGCCGCACACTGACCTCGCTTGCCCCCTACCAGCAATCCCCTGCCTTGCATTTTCTGGAGAATCTCGACCCCGATATGATGGACCCGCTGCTGGCAAAGCTGGAGCTTAAAAACACCTGCTTCCTGATTATCAGCAAGTCGGGAAGCACAGCAGAAACACTCAGCCAGTTTTTCACCCTGCTGGAATATGCGGGCAGCCGCCTGACCAAGGCCGCGCTGAAAGAGCATTTCATCATCATCACCACGCAGGGCAGCAACCCGCTGCGCAACGCTGCGCAGCAGCACGGGCTGCATATACTCGACCATGATCCGGATATTGGCGGACGCTTCTGCATCTTCACCAATGTCGGTCTGCTTCCGGCGGCGCTGGCTGGCCTCGACATACGCCAGCTACGGCAAGGCGCGTTGAGTGTAGTTACCCATCTGGATAATGCAAAACACGCCGCTGAATGCCACCCCGCGTTTGGGGCGGCGCTACAATATGCTTTTATCGAGCAGGGCGTGCCGATTACCGTCATGCTGCCTTATGCCGAGCGTCTGGCCACCTTCAGCTCATGGTACCGCCAGAGCTGGGCCGAAAGCCTGGGTAAAAACGGCAAAGGCTCTACCCCCATCCGCGCTGTCGGCACCACCGACCAGCATAGCCAGTTGCAGCTCTATCTCGACGGCCCCAAGGATAAATTGTTCCACATGATATTGCTCGACCGTAAAGGCACGGGCCGTCCCATCCACGCGCCGGTCGCAGATCCGGAACTGGGCTACCTGCAAGGCAAGACGCTGGGTGACCTCATGGCCGCCGAGCAAAAAGCCACGCTGGAAAGTTTAGTTCGCAACCAGCGCCCTGTACGCCTGTTCAGGCTGGAAGTACTTAACGAATCCACGCTCGGTGCGCTGTTGATGCATTTCATGCTGGAAATTATCCTGATTGCGCAACTGCTGGAGGTCAATCCGTTCGACCAGCCCGCCGTGGAAGAAGGCAAGCAGCTGGCACGCGAATATCTGCTTAAAGGAGAGCTGTCATGACCATACGCATCCTGCCACCGACACTCATTAACCGCATTGCCGCCGGCGAAGTTATTGAACGTCCGGCTTCGGTGGTCAAGGAACTGGTGGAAAACGCCATCGACGCCAGCGCCACCCGCATTGACATCACACTCGAGCAGGCAGGGAAAAATCTGATTGTGGTGCAGGATAATGGCAGGGGCATGACCGCCGACGAGCTGGAGTTATGCGTGCAGCGCCATGCCACATCCAAGCTGCCGTCTGATGATTTGCTGGATATACAGTTCCTCGGCTTCCGTGGTGAAGCGCTACCTTCCATCGGTTCGGTCAGCCGCCTGACCATCAGCAGCCGCATCAAAGACAGCGAAAACGGCTGGAACCTGCGCGTTGAAGGCGGCGAATTCGGTCATACCGAACCGGCCACGCTGGCGCAAGGCACGCGTATTGAAGTACGCGATTTGTTCTATGCCACGCCAGCGCGCCTTAAATTCCTCAAAAGCGATCGCACGGAAGTGGCGCAGGCGCTTGATATCGTCAGCCGCCTCGCCATGGCGCATCCTGACATTGCATTCTCCCTTGTCTCGGAAGGCAAGACATTATTAGCCACCAGCGCCGCGCAAGGTGACTTGTTGGATACGCGTCTTGCCCGCCTGCGTGACACCATGAGCCGCGAATTCGCCGATAACGCCTTAGCCCTAGACAAGGAACGCGATGGCGCACGCCTGACCGGTTTTGCCGCGCTGCCGACCTATAACCGCGGCACGTCGGCAGAACAATACCTGTTCGTCAATAACCGCCCTGTGCGCGACCGCCTGCTGCTCGGCTCGGTCAAGGCCGCCTATCAGGATGTGCTGGCACATAACCGGCATCCGGTAGTGGCGCTGTTCCTTGACATTCCGCCTGCAGAAGTAGATGTCAACGTGCATCCTGCCAAGGCGGAGGTGCGCTTCCGCGACAGCAATTCCATGCGCGGCCTGATCATAGGCGCCATCAAACATGCGCTGTCCGAAGCCGGTTTCCGCGCTTCCAGCAGCGTAGCCACCGATGCGCTGCAAAGCTTTGCCATCGGCCACCATCCTTCGCAGCCCGCCATGCCGCAATCCTATGCCTATGCAGCATCGTCGCGTCCGTCTGGCATGAGCTACCCCGCGCCGAGAATGGCTGAAGCCGCTATGCGCCAGTACGAACCCCTCCAATATGAATCATTAGCTGCGATAGGTATGCTCACTGCCGACATGGTTCCGCCCATGGCGCGCGCCATGGATGCGGTCCATGATGCAGGCCCGGACTACACGCTCTACCCGCTGGGCGCAGCGCGATGCCAGCTGCATAAAACCTATATCGTGGCAGAAACAATGGACGGGCTGGTGATTGTTGACCAGCACGCCGCACATGAACGCCTCGTGCATGAAGGCATGAAAGCGCAACTGGCACAGCAAGGCATCGCCCGCCAGAAACTGCTGATACCAGAAGTGGTCACGCTGGACGAAGCACAGACGGAAAGCCTGCTTGCCCGACAACATGAATTGCTTGAGTTCGGATTGGTGGTAGAATCCTTTGGTGCCGACACGGTGATTGTACGCGAAACACCTGCCATGCTCGGCGAGATAGATGTGAAGACGTTGATTAAAGAACTGGCGGATAATTTGCGTGAATTCGGCGAAACACTGGTGCTGCGCGAGCGCATTGAATCCTTGAGCGGCACCATGGCCTGCCATGGCAGCGTGCGTGCTGGCCGCGCACTTTCCATTGCCGAAATGAACGCGCTGCTTCGCCAGATGGAACAGACGCCTCTCTCCGGCCAGTGCAATCATGGCCGCCCCACTTATATCGAGCTCAAGCGCAAAGACGTGGAAAAGCTCTTCGGGAGGCGGGGATGACCTTCTACATAATACTCGGTCTGTCCTCGTTCTTAATATCCCTACTGGGTACGCGCCTAACTATCCTCGCACTGCGCAAACGCAATGCCTACCGGCAAACCGTCATTCCCGGCCAGCCGCTACCCACCCACAAGGGCGGAGGAATCGCCGTAGTATTCGCCATGCTGATTTACCTCATGGTGGCTGATGTCAGCTACGGTATTGTACTGTCGCTGCTGGTACTTGCCGCCGTATCGCTGCTCGACGATTTGATTAAAGTCCACACCGCCATCAAATTGCTGGTGCAGGTGATGGCAGTAACAATCCCGCTTAGCTTGTTGCAAGTGCCTGTCTTCAGTGAAGACCTGCCGCTATGGCTGGACCGTGGCATAGCCGGATTTTTATGGCTGTGGTTCATCAACCTGTTCGCCTTCATGGACTCCAGCGACGGCATTTCTCCCACCGAAATGATCTGCGTCAGCCTTGGCTTATGCCTTATTTCTATATTCCACAACACTTTCCCCGATGAGCTTTCCACCTATAGCCTGATCATGTTCTCGGTGGGTTGCGGTTTTTTGTGGTGGAATTGGCACCCCGCCAAGATTTACATGGGCGAGGTGGGCAGCGTGCCGGTCGGCTTCCTCATGGGCTATTTGATATTGCTGGCGATACTTTCCGGCTATGGTTATGCGGCCATAATATTACCCGCCTATTACCTCGCCGACGGCAGCATTACTATCGTCAGCCGACTGCTTAAACGCAAGCGCATCTGGGTGGCACACTCCGAACATTACCACCAGATTGCCATCAAAAAAGGCATGCGCACCGATACGGCGGTCAAATTCGTGTTTGGCGTCAATCTGTTGCTGATATTGCTGGCGGTGATTGCCACCATGAACCCGGAAATCGCCATGCTGGAAGCAGGGGTGGCCTATATGTGCGTGTTCATGGTAATGGGCTTTTTCGCCTATGACCACACCATCCGCAGACCCGATAATAGTTGAGTGGAATAATTGAACATAAATCTGCTTCACATTTACCTAAATCGCGTTACAACCACGCCTTTATAATTAACCAGTTAACGTTCCGATTATGACTATTAAACGCGCATTGCTTTCCGTATCCGACAAAACCGGACTTATCGAATTCGCCAGCTTCCTCGCCAAGGCGGGAGTAGAAATTCTCTCCACCGGCGGCACCGCCAAGGCCCTGCGCGACGCCAAAATCACCGTGACCGAGGTATCGGACTATACCGGCTCGCCGGAAATCATGGACGGGCGCGTCAAAACCCTGCACCCGAAAGTGCATGGCGGCATACTGGCCATCCGCGACAATAAGGAACACCAGAAGGCGCTTTCTGACCACAGCATCAGCACCATCGATCTGGTGGTTATCAATCTCTACCCGTTCGAGACTACCGTAGCCAAGGGTGCAGACTTTGCCACTTGCATCGAGAATATCGACATTGGCGGCCCCAGCATGGTGCGCTCGGCAGCCAAGAACCATTCCTTTGTTACCATCATCGTTGACCCGTCCGACTATGCGGGTGTGATGGAGGAAATGAAAGCAGGCAAGAATGCTACCCTGCCCGCCACACGCCGCATGCTGGCCGCCAAGGCCTTCTCGCGCACCAGCGCCTATGACAGCGCCATCAGCAGCTGGTTCAACCGGCAGAATGATTTGCCGTTCCCCGCAGCGCTCACCATCAGCGGCCAGTTGAAACAATCGCTGCATTACGGCGAAAACCCGCACCAGAAAGCGGCCTTCTACGCAACATCCGGCAATGGCCCGAGCCTTGCCAGCGCCAAGCAGGTGCAGGGCGCGGAACTGAGCTATAATAACTTAAATGATGCCAGCGCCGCCTTCGAGCTGGTGCGCGAATTCGACCAGCCGGCAGTGGTGATTGTAAAACACGCCAACCCTTGCGGCGTGGCGGTAGCAGGCGATATCACCGAAGCCTTCAAAAAAGCGCTGGCCTGCGACCAGGTATCGGCTTACGGCGGTATCATTGCCACCAACCGCCCGCTGGATAAAAATTTCTGCGATGCGCTGGGAAAATTATTCCTTGAGGTGATGATTGCACCCGATGCCGACGACACGGCAAAGAGCGCATTATCATCGCGCAAAAAACTTAAATTATTGTTAGCGGGAAAACTGGAAAAGCCCGCGGCCAAGATGGTGGTCAAATCCATCTCCGGCGGTTTCCTCTATCAGGAGGACGACACGGTGATTACCAAAGACGCTTTGAAGGCCGTGACTAAAGCCAGTGCGTCCACGCACATGGATGATTTGCTATTCGCCTTCACAGTGGCCAAGCATGTGAAATCCAACACCATCGTGCTGGCGCGGGGCGGGGCTACGGTCGGTATCGGCGCGGGGCAAATGAGCCGTATCGACTCCACACGCATCGCCTGCTGGAAAGCCAAGGGAGCGGGGCTGGACACTAAGGGCTGCGTGCTGGCGTCTGACGCTTTCTTCCCGTTCTCCGACAATGTGGACATGGCGGCAGAAGCGGGTATTACCGCCATCATCCAGCCGGGCGGGTCCATCCGTGACGATGAAGTCATCGCCGTTGCTGACAAGCACGGTATCGCCATGGTATTTACCGGTATCCGCCACTTCCGACACTAACTGGCGTCATTAAGAGGTTCTATGCCAAAACACAATGCCGCTTATGAGAATATCCTCTGGGCGGTATTGTTTCTGGCTATGTCCTGGGCGTTTATTTCCTTTACCGTCGATGACAGTTTTATTTCCTTCCGCTACGCGCAAAATCTTGTCGCCCACGGCATCTGGAACTGGAACCCCGACCATGACTATGTGGAGGCCTACACCAGCACGCTTTATACTCTGCTGGCCATATTGCCGCATGCGCTGGGCATTCCGGTAATTGCGTTTTTCAAAGCCGTCGGACTTGGTCTGTTTCTATGGTTTTTGTGGCGCGTGTACAGCTTCTGCCAGACACGCAGCACACGTGCCGTCTATTTGCTGTTCCTGCTCACACACCCGTATGTCTATATCCATTTTTATTCCTGTTTGGAAACAGGCCTGTTCATCGTGCTGGCCACCGAGCTGTTCTGGTTTTTAATCGGTCACCATGCCAGAGCGCGCCGCTTTTATGTACTCCTGCTATTGCTTCCGCTGACAAGACCGGAAGGCTTGCTGCTTTCTGCGCTTGCCTTTGGCTATTACGCATGGCAAATGCGCGGACGCCTGCCGCGCCCATGGCTTCTGGCCAGCATGATAACCATTGGCGCAATGTATTTCAGCCTGCGCTGGTGGTATTTCGGCTATCCGCTGCCCAACACTTATTACGCCAAATCACTGGCAAGTACCGACTGGACGCTGCTGGCAAAGAGGCTATTGCAAAATATCGGCTACCTGATGTTTTTTGTGACCGTTGTGATGATGTGCCGCAATGCAAGGCTTGGCTTTATCTGCCTATCTTCCGTGCTGGTGTACGGCATTGCCTATATGCCATCAACACTGGTGATGAATTATGCCGACCGCTTTACCATGCAGCTTTTCCTGCCAGTGCTGGCAGTATCGGCTTATTATGTGCGTCACTTGCCCGGCCGCTACCTTGCTGTAGTGGGATCGTTCCTCCTGCTGCTTTCCGCATCCAGCATCAATCCGCACCACACGCAATGGGCTTTTTCCTATCGCGGGCATGAATATTATTCCAATAATGAATTCGGCAAACGCCTAAGCCCTTACGCGGGCAAATATATGCTGATGACGGGTGAAAGCGGTGCCATCCCCTATTATTCCGGCTGGAAAAGCTACGACCTGATGGGGCTGGCCGATAGAAGCATCGCCCATCACGGCTTCAGCGTGGCTTATGTAAAACATATCCGCCCTGATATGTTAATGCTCTACGCCACCATCGGAGAAGACGGGGCTTACAAGCTGGATGACTATTACGGGCATGAGAAAATCTTCGAATTTATCCAAGAAGATGGCGGGTACGCGCTGGCTGCGCCGCTGCATTACCGCCCGTGCTGTTTGAACCTCGTATTCCTGAAAAAGGATATTCCCGACTATGAAGCCATACGGCAAGCTGTATTGCATGCAAGCGTGGTATCAGAATTTAAGAGCGGCCTTTCCGCATGGGAACTGGGCGGCCCAAAACCCGAATACTTTAAATAAAATAATTTAAAAAATTATTTAGGCGGCAGCGGTTTTTTCTTCACCGAAATAACCTGCCCATGCCACATTCAGCAATTCGTCATTAATGGCAGGCGGTTGCTGGCGGTACTGGCAGATATCCTTCATGCGCTCGATAAGATCACGCGGCTCGCAGGAGCGCAGTTCACGGCCAGTGCTGCGGTAACGCTCCAGCAGACGGGCAATGAAAGCCGGCTCGACCTTGAGATTATAGCGGGCCGCATAGGCGGTGAATATTTTCGCGTAACCTTCCTGCGTTGGCGCGTCAATACGGATACGGTAACCGATCCGGCGCAAGAAGGCAGGATCGGTTACATCCTTTGGCGCAAGGTTGGTGGCAATAATTAGCATAAGCAGGAAAGGTACCTGTATTTTCTGACCACCATAAAGCGTCAGGAAATCGATACGATGCTCAAGCGGGATAATCCAGCGATTGAGAAGCGCCGCCGGATCAACATGCTGGCGGCCAAAATCATCGATCATGAATGTGCCACCGTTGGCCTTCATATGCAACGGGGCCTCGTAATAGCGCAGCGAGGGCAGGTAAGCCATGTCCATGGACTCGAGCGTCATCTCCCCGCCTGCAACTATAAATGGCCGTTTAATTCGCACCCAGCGCTGGTCTGTCATATGCGCCTTGGCCGTAACAGGTGCTGCCGCCTGATGGCAATGGGTATCATACAGGCGGATGATATTCTGCTCCACAGCAATGCAGTGCGGTATCCAGATATAACCCTGCATCACATCATGCAGGCAATGCCCCAGCGTAGTCTTGCCGTTGCCCGGCGGACCGGACAGGAAAAGGCTACGACCGGACGACACAGCCATGCCCGCCACCTCGATGGTTTCGTCGGTCAGCACCAGCCCCGAAAGCGCCTGCTTTACCTGCGCCTGAGTAATATCCGAGGACTGGGATGCCAGCCATTCAAACATGGCCCGGTACGATTCAAGCGACACCGGCGCAGGCCCGACATAACCTGAAATTTCAAACAGGCGCTGCGCGCGTTCTCGTCCGCGCTGGGAAATAGCATAACGGTAACCAATCGCCTGATCTTGGCCGAGCGCCTCCAACATCATGTCGGTTCGCAGTTGCTCCAGCAACTCCGCCACCAGCACCTGTGGCAGGTGAAGCCGCTTGGCAGCCTGTTCCGTAGAAAATTGCGGAAGCACGTACGCTGTTTTCAGCGCGAGATCGAGCAAGAGCGCGCGGTCAACGCCTGTGCCTTGGGCATTGGTCGGTGCGGCAGGAGCAAAGCTGCCATCTTCCAACTGAGCCATCTTAGGCATATAGGCATCAGCGACCTTTTCATCCATTTTTTCTGGCACTTTTTCTGGCATTTTTTCTGGCATCAATTCAGCCCACGCACATGGCGCAGCGCCACCATGAGTTTTGGAATGTCAGGCGTGTCGCCGGATTTCATATCGTCAATGAAGCGCTCAAAGCGGCGCACATCTTCGGCATGCATATTTACCCATGCTTCCACACTGCCGCCGCACTGGCCGTCACTGCACATATCATCAATGATGGTGGCAGTCAGGCGGCGCTGCTCGTCATACAAATCGCCAATAATGGCCTGCACCGCCATTTTTTCCCAATGCGACATGGTAGAAACCTGCTCGGCACACAAACGCAGCCAGCCAAGGCTCAGGCGTTCGCCCAGCTCGAAATAAAGCTGGCCTACGACAGTAATGGGAAGGCCGCTATTGTGGCTGACGGAAATAATATCAAACGCCGATGACATCAGCTCCAGCGAAGCAATTCGTTCTGCCAGCACATACGGTACTTCATGCGCGGTCAGCTCATCGCGGCGCGTTTCTGCCGCCTGCTTTGTGGCTGGTGAGTGCAGCTTGTGTTTTTGTTTTTCAATATCGGCAATGCCCGGCATGATTTCGCTGCTGACCCTGTCGATATCCAGCGGCAACGGCAGGTTGCGCAAAAGCCAGCTGGTCACACGCTCAAGGAAATCGCTGGCCGACGCATACATGCCCGCCTTGATGCTGACATGCACCTTGTCAGCGGCCTCGATATTTTTCCACAAACCACGCAGGTCAAATGCGTCACGCGCCAGCGTATAAGCCGCCGCGATGTCACGCGCCGAAGCGCCTAAATCTTCCGAAATATCCGAAAAAAAAGTGATGCCTGCACGATTGACAATGCTGTTAGTCACTACGGTCGCAATGATTTCACGCCGCAACTGGTGGCTGGTAATTGCCGTCTCGAATTGCTTTTGCATCGGGATGGGAAAGTAACGCTTGAGGTCAGCCCTGAAATACGGCTCGTCCGGCAGGGTGGAATCAAGAATTTCCTTGTAAATAACCATCTTGCTGTAAGACAAAAGCACCGACAGCTCCGGCCTTGTAAGTCCCTTGCGCGCTGCCTTCAGTTCAAAGAGCTGTTTGTCGGTTGGCAAATATTCGACGGTGCGATTGAGCAGCCCGCGACGCTCCAGCGAATTCATCAGCCGCGTCTGCGATTCCAGCCTGCGCACACCTTGCTGTTCGGCGATAGTGAGTGCCTGCGTTTGCAGAATATTGTCTTTAAGCACAAGACGCGCCACTTCGTCGGTCATGGCTTCCAGCTGCTTATTGCGTTGCGCCTTGGACAACTTACCCTTGGCCACTTCCGTACTGAACGCAATCTTGATATTCACTTCATGGTCAGAGCAATCCACACCGGCCGAATTGTCGATGGCGTCTGTATTCAATCTGCCACCGCTACGGGCATATTCAATACGCCCCTTCTGGGTAAAGCCAAGATTTCCGCCTTCGCCCACCACCTTGCAGCGCAGCTCGCGGCCATTGACACGTACCACGTTGTTAGCGCGGTCGCCCACCTGTTCATGGCTTTCTTCCTCGGCCTTCACATAAGTGCCGATGCCGCCGTTCCACAGCAGGTCAACAGGCGCAAGCAGGATGGCACGCACCAGCTCGTCCGGCGTCAGTGTTGTCTTGTCAATGCCCAGTGCATCACGCGCTTCTTTGCTAAGCGTAATGGATTTGGCGCTGCGGTCATAAATACCGCCGCCCTTGGAAAGCAGGCTGGCGTTATAATCCCTCCACGTCGAACGCGGCAGATGAAACACGCGCTGGCGCTCGGCAAATGACACCTTGGCATCTGGGTTGGGGTCGATGAAAATATGCATGTGGTTGAAGGCCGCCACCATGCGGATATGTTCCGACAGCAACATGCCGTTGCCAAACACGTCGCCCGACATGTCGCCAATACCTGCGACCGTGAAATCTTGTCGCGCAATATCCACACCCATTTCATCAAAATGCCGCGTGACCGACACCCATGCGCCACGCGCAGTAATGGCCATATGCTTATGGTCATAACCTGCCGAGCCGCCAGATGCAAAGGCATCGCCCAACCAGAACCCGTATTGCGCAGACACACTGTTTGCAATATCGGAGAAAGTAGCCGTGCCTTTGTCAGCCGCCACTACGAGATAGGGATCGTCGTCGTCCTGACGCGTCACCTGCGAAGGCGCTATGACCTTGCCGCTAACAATATTGTCGGTGATGTCGAGCAGGCCGCTTAAGTACATTTTGTAGCAGGCGATGCCTTCTTCCATGTAGGCTTCGCGAGTGCCGCTTTGGGGCGGCTGTTTGACCACAAACCCGCCTTTGCTGCCCACCGGCACAATCACCGAGTTTTTTACCATCTGAGCCTTCATCAGCCCCAGCACTTCCGTGCGGAAATCCTCGTGACGGTCAGACCAGCGCAAGCCGCCGCGTGCTACGCGGCCACCACGCAGGTGAATACCTTCCACGCGCATACCATACACAAATATTTCGGCGTAAGGTTTTGGCAGCGGCAACCCCGGCACCAACGCCGAATTGAATTTGAAAGAAAGCACCGGCTTGTGAGCGCCCTGTTTATCGGTCTGGAAATAGTTGGTGCGCATGGTGGCCAGCATCGTGTCCACATAGGTGCGAAGGATACGGTCACAGGCAGCATCACTGACCTGCGACAGCTGCTGTTCAATGACGGACTTGATGGATTCTTGCCTGCTTTCACTGTTTTTCTTGTCCAGCCCAAAACGCGCCTCGAACAGAGCAACCACGTTTTTGGCAATGTGCGGTTGCTGGTTCATGGCCTGCTCAATCGCCGCTTGCGAATAAGTAAAGCCAGTCTGCTTCAAATATTTTGCATAAGCACGCATACAGGTCGTCTGGCGCCATGTTAGTCCAGCACGCAACACCAGCGTGTTGAAACGGTCATTCTCCATATCACGCAGCCAGACCTTAAGCAGAGCTTCCTCCACCAGCGGTTTTACTTTTTCCAGATCAACATTGCTGTCTCCGGCTAGTTCCAGTTTGAAATCGCGAATCCATACTGCCTGTGCGGGTGCCTGCGGGCGGATGACGAACGGATGTTCCTCAATCACCCTGAAGCCGGCATTTTCAAGAATGGGCAAAATATCCGAAAGCGCGATTTCTTCGCTCGGGCTGTAAATTTTGAGATGCACAAAAGAGTCTGGCAACGCCTTCGGACGGAACAGTTCCAGCGCAAGGCGCTTGTTTTCCACCGCCTCTTCGATTTTACCGATATCATACACTGCCGACAAGCTGTCATAACGGTCGATATAATCCTGCGGGAAGGCCAGCGCGAATTGGCGCTGCAGTTTTTCGGCTTTCTGTTCGCCATGTTTTTGCACCAGCGATTCAAACAGCTGGTCGCTCCATAGATGCGCGCGGCGGGCAATTTCCTGTTCGATTTTGGCAATATTCACCGCCGGTATATCACCCGGCTGCGTGCGCACAATCAGGTGCAGTCGCGCCAGCGGCGCTTCGTTGATCTGGGTGGAGAAAGACGAGGTCACGCCGTTGAACGCGCGCTCAATCACACCCTGAATCTGGCGGCGTATTTCAGTCGAGAACGATTCTCTCGGCACGAATATCATGGTGCTGACAAAACGCTCAAACGCGTCACGGCGGGCAAATACGCGCACACTTGGTTTGATTTCCAGCGCAAGAATGCCCATGCTGGTTTCAAACAATACGTCATCGGTCATCTGGAAAATTTCATCCCGCGGGAGGAACTCAAGAATAGCTTTGAGCGCCTTACCGTTATGGCTTACCGGCGGGAATTTGGAGCGCTCCAGCACATCGGCGATTTTCTGGCGCACCAGCGGAATCTGCTCGGCGCTCTGGTAATACACGTTGGACGTAAACAAGCCGAGGATGCGTGTTTCACCGATCACCTTACCCTTGCTGTCAAAGCGCTTGATGCCGATATAATCCATTGGCACACTGCGGTGTACGGCCGAGCGGCGGTTGGACTTGGTAATTTCGATAATCTGTGGCACCAGCAGAAAATGGCGCAACTCCGGCGGCAGCGCCTCGAGTCCGCGCGGAGTGATGTCGTCATTGATTTTAAGAATACCCAGCGCCGAACCCGGTACAACGGAAAGCCGCTCCTTGCCCTTGGCATCAAAGAAATCATATTCGGCATAGCCAAGCAGCACAAAATTGCGCTCTACCAGCCAGCGCAGAAAATCCTGCACTTCGGTGATGTTCTTGCGCTCAAACTGCCCAATGACGTCATTCAGTTGGCGGATAACACCGTCCGTTTTTTCTACAATCTTCTGCCAGTCACCAACAGATGTGCGGATATGGCGCAGCACCCACTCGAGATCTTCCTGCAGTTTTTCTGCCGTCAGCCCTTCAGGCAGGCCGGAAATCTCGAAGTGGATAAATGATTCCGCAGTGTAACCTGCATCTTTGGTGCCTTCGGGCGCAATAGCTTCAAGAGCGCCCTTTTTATCACGCTTTACCTTGAAAATGGGATGAATCATTTCACGTACGGTAAAACCCTGACGCGACAACTCCGCCGACAGCGAATCAATCAGAAACGGCATATCGTCATTAAGCAATTCCACCACCAGGTATTTACCTTCAAAGCCGTGCTGTTTTTTCTGCGGCGTGAAAATGCGGATATGCGACTCGGCAGAAAAATTACGCTTTTCCATGAAGGCAAAGGCCGACTCTGCCACTGCCACAGCACGCTTGGGTTCGTACTGCGCAAGGTCGAGTACAGGCATCTTGGCATAAAACTGCAGCACAAACTGCTTGAGCAAAATGCCCGCATTTTTTGGAAGCGCCGATACAATCTGCGACAATTGCGCCGCCTGTTTGCTGTGGTAACTGTGGCTGGGCTGCGTGTTGGAAGAAGCGTTGCTCATGGGTTATCCTGCGATTTTATTTTTTTGTGTATTAATTGGTATTTGCGTGTAAAACCAGCCCATGCATACCACTTCTTATGACGAATATCTAGCCTCCTGCTGCGACATTGCGCGCGATGCAGGTAAACTGATTATGGGTTATTTCACCGGCAGTTTTTCCACCAGCCGCAAGGATGACCACAGCCCAGTCACCAATGCTGATATTGAAGCCAACCAATTGATAACTAAAGCTTTAAGATTGTTAACGCCGAATCTGCCTGTAGTCGCCGAAGAAGATGAGGAACTGGGGCAGGGGGGACATGCGTTGTTCTGGCTTGTCGATCCGCTGGACGGCACGCGCAGCTTTGTGCGTGGTGAGCCGGAATTTACCGTTAATATAGGACTCATTAAAGACGGCAAGCCCGTGCTGGGCGTGATTTACGCCCCGCCGCAGGACATGCTCTATTTTGGCGAAGTAGGCAAGGGCGCTTTCCGCAGCGCAGCAAGAGGCAAACCGGAACCCATCCACGCACGTAAGCCAGCATCTGACGGCATGGTAGTGGTACGCAGTAAATCACACCCGTCACCTGCCACTGAAGCCTATTTAAAAACACTCACTATCAAACAGCTTATTTCCGGTTCAAGCTCCATCAAAATCTGCATGGTGGCCGAAGGTAGCGCCGATATATATCCGCGCTTTGGCCGCACCATGGAATGGGACACCGCCGCCGGACATGCAATCCTCGCCGCTGCTGGCGGACGGCTGGAAACGCCGGACGGCAAACCGCTGGTGTATGGCAAGCACGGGTTTGAGAATCCACACTTCATTGCTTACGGAAAATAGCTTCTAGAGGCGTGCCTCTATTGCATCCCAGATGGTGGCTTCCACCTGAATGCCATACAGTCGGTTCATGGCCGGAATGCCGGTGGGCGAGGTGATGTTGATTTCCGTCAGCCAGTCGCCAATCACATCAAGACCGACAAAAATCAAGCCTTCTTTCTTCAGCTCCGGCGCCAAGGCCTCGCAGATTGCGCGCTGCTTGGGAGTTATTTCAGCTTTTGCCGCCGTACCGCCAACGCGAAAATTGGCGCGTATTTCATGCTCGGCGGGAATGCGTCCCATGATGCCCGCTATCTCACCATCAGCAAGGATAATGCGGCGGTCACCCGTTTTCACCTCCGGCAGGAAAGGTTGCACCATCACCGGCTCGCTCCCTTGCGCAAACATCAGCTCCATCACCGCCTGAAAATTATCGTCCTCAGGTTTCAGATGCACCACGCTGCGCCCCGCATAACCGTAAAGCGGCTTGATAACAATGTCGCGGTACTGAGTGCGGAAATGGTCTATCTCTTTTACGTCCGCCGTAATCAAGGTCGGCGGCATGAACTGCTTATACATCACGGGAAATAGTTTTTCCGGATGGTTGCGCACGCTGGCAGGGTTGTTCACCACCAGCGTTTTGGGATGGATGCGCTCCAGCAAATAGGTGGTAGAAAGGTATGTCATGTCAAAAGGCGGGTCTTGGCGCAGCAGCACGACATCCATATCAGCGAGCGCGATTTTCTCTTCCGCACCCAGCTCAAACCAGTTCTTTTGGTCATCAAGCCAGTGGACACGCTGCGCCACCGCCGTGATGTCACCATTCAGGCAGGATAGCTTGTCAGGCGTATAGTAATATTGCTTGTAGCCACGCTTCTGCGCCTCTAATCCCAGCCTCAGGGTAGAATCCGTCACCGGCTTGATGGACGCCACCGGATCCATCTGTATGGCGATTTTGCGTGTCATGAGTTTTCCTCAACTGGGCCTTACTGGGGAATTGCGCCGCGCTTGGGATCATCCTTCAGGCGTACATAACTTACCACGCGCTGCACATAATTGGTGGTGCTGGCGACATTGGTTGCCGCTTCCAACTCATCCTGATTCTGGGCGATACCCATCAGATACACCACCTGATTGACCGTCAGCACGGAATAGTTGAGCGAGCGGACATTCTTAGTGGCGAGCAAACGCACGCGTATCTGGTTGCTTATCCACACATCGCGCGAATAATTGAGCAAACCGGCATTGTCGCTGCTCTGGACTTCGTTGATGACTTCCTTCACGCCATCCACCTGCCATGCAAGACGTACGGCTTCAATTTGTGAATCCGGTTTGTCAACATTACCCGTCAGCAGCACGCGGCCTTCGACCACCTTGATTTCCACATTCTTCAGCAAGTCCTTGTCGGTCTGCTGGGCGTACAGGTTTTTAATCTTGACCAGTATGCTGGCATCATCCACCGCGTTGCCCACCGAGCGCTCCTGCGCTACCACCACTGCCGTTTCCGTACCCGCGCCAATGAGCAGCGGGATGCAACCGGAAAGCAGCACCGCACATGCGGCAGACATTACACCGTTACGGATTAGCCTGTAGGTATTCATCATTTTTACGTTCTCCATGCATCAACTATGTGTCTTGGCAACCGCCACGGCACCACCCATATAACATCGAAGCGTATATTACGTTCAGCAATATTGGCAAGTCCAGCGATTTTGCCCTGATGTGAAATAAGCCCCTGCATGGCACGCATGATTTTTTGCTGCTTCCATGGCGCCACCGCATCATGGCAGGCTTCAAAGTTTTTGCGGGCCTTGACTTCAACCGCCACCACATCACCGCCGCGCGCCGCCAGCAAATCAATTTCGCCTTGCGCATTACGGTAGCGCTCGGCAAGGATACGGTAACCCTTCAGGCGCAGATACCATGCCGCATATTTCTCGGCGGCTATGCCAAACCGGTAGGCTTTGTGTTTTTTATGCTCAGCCATCGTCTTTCACCAATTTCAGTGCCAGCGTGTACACGTCTTTGCGCGGCCGGCCGCTTTGCTCCGCCACGATGCTGGCGGCTTCCTTGACACTATGGGTCGCAAGCAGCTTTGCAAGCGAATGCTCGATGTCGGTGTCGCTGGTCATTTCTTCCTGCGGCGGGCCAATCACCAGCACCACTTCGCCTTTTGGTTCACCCTCTTTTTCGTAAATAGCAGCAAGTTCTGAAAGCGTACCACGACGCGCTTCTTCAAAAAGCTTGGTCAACTCACGCGTTACCGCCGCTTCGCGGTTACCTAGTTCCTGTGCCAGTAATGCAAGTGCTTCGGGTAACCTGCGCGCCGATTCAAACACCACCAATGTAGCAGGGACAGATTTGAGTTCGCGGATTGCCTTGCGGCAGGCTTCCTGCTTGGCGGGCAAAAATCCGGCAAAGAAAAAACGGTCCGTCGGCAAGCCGGCAATACACAAAGCCGCCAGCACGCTAGAAGCACCGGGAAGCACACTGACGTAAACGCCCTCGTCCACCACTTCCTTCACCAGCTTGTAGCCAGGGTCAGAAATCAGCGGGGTGCCTGCGTCCGAGACCAGCGCCACGCGCTTTCCTTCCTTAAGCGCCTGCATAATGGCGGGCCTGCGCTGGCTGCCGTTATGGTCATTATAAGACAAGGTGGGGGCGTGTACGCCATAATGAGACAGAAGTTTGGCGCTAACGCGAGTATCCTCACACAGAATAAGTTCGGCCTGCGCCAATACGTCCAGCGCGCGCAGTGTGATATCGCGCAAATTACCAATCGGCGTGGCAACAATATACAAACCCGGTTGGATTTTTGGCGGCAGAATTTGACTGGAGTCGGTTTTCACAGTAGCTTCCCTAACATCATATCCGGGGGACTATAGCGCATGAAATTCTCTTTGTCGAAATTGCCTGTTTTGGCCGCTCTTTTGCTGGCAACCGCCTGTACTGTGCCGCTACAAAACCCGCTTAGCACCGCCGAGCGCAAGCCCATGCAGCAGCAAGGACTGAGCGCCGTTGACAACCCCGCCATCAGCCGTGGCGCTATTGCCCCTAATACGCCTACCGTCAAGGTCGCGCTGCTGGTACCGTTATCAGGCGATTCGGTGGCCGTCGGCAACGCCATGATGGATGCGGCGTTAATGGCGCTCAATGACAGTTACCTGACCGTACCCTCCGGCCATATACGCTCGCAGGTAATATTGATTCCAAAAGACACCGGCGCTTCCACGCTGGAAACCGAACTGGCCGCGCAAACGGCCATTGAACAGGGTGCGCAATTTATTATCGGGCCGCTATTCAGCCAGTCTGTGCGCGGTGTAGCGGGTAGAGCGCAGCCACACAATGTTAACGTGCTGAGCTTTTCAAATAACAAGGCGGTGGCAGGTAGTGGCGCGTATGTATTTGGCTTCCTGCCCGAACAACAGGTAGAGCGCATCGCCGAACATGCGTATTTGAACAAGCTTGACCGCGTCGCGGTACTCGCCCCCAATGACGTCTTTGGCCAGAAGGTAAAGGAACTGCTCAGCCAGAATTACGCGAAAAAAGGCGGCACCATTGCGCCTGCTGAACTTTATGCACCCTCGCCGGTGAATATCGAAGCCGCCGTGTCGCGCCTTGTGAACGCATATAACAACACACCAGAAGAGCGCCGTTTTCAAGCTATTTTCATTGCTGATGGCGGCTACCAGATGAAACGCATCATGGATGCTTTCAGGAAGCATAAGTTTGATTTAAGTAAGGTGAAGCTGCTGGGTACCGGCTTGTGGGATGATCCGGAAATTGCCGCCATGCCGGAACTTAACGGCGCATGGTTTCCCAGCTCGCCTCCGGAGGCCTATAAAACATTCGAAAACCATTTTATGGCTGTCTATGGTTATAAACCGGTGCGGCTTGCCAGCCTTGCCTATGACGCCGTCACCTTGGTTGCCAACCTGACCATGGCAGGGGTAGGTGAAGGGGTAAATACGGCCGCACTGGTAGATCCGCGCGGCTATAACGGGCCAGCTAACGGCCTCTACCGCCTGAATATGGACGGCACGTCAGAGCGCAAGCTGGCTATACTGGAAATCACGCCGCAAGGCTTTAAGGTGATTGAACCGGCAGCAATCGCCTTTAATAACCCGACGACACCTTTGCACCCGATACCTAATCCGTAGCCACAGCTCTTAAATTCCTTATAGTGCTGTGGCTGGCCAGTAAATCTCCGGTCAGGCGGGTTAGCACCAGCCTTCCGGCAAGGGTGGGCATGAGGCGCGAATCATCATCGGCAAGCAGCCCCTGCTGTACATAAAGTTTGTGTTTTTTATCGTTTATGTATGGCGCAAGCGGAAATCCGGCGCGGCGCTCGAATTCGCCGTAAGCAATGCCATCAGCCAGCCGCAACCCCATCATGATACGCTCTTCCGCCTCTTGCTGCCTGTTCACCTCCTGCCATACTTCCAGCCCTTGCCCCTGCCGCTGAACCGCCTCCAGCCAGCGCTCAGGACTTTTGAGTGTCTGGGTTGCGATTCTTATATGTTCCCGCTGCGAGCCTACTGGCTCTCGCATGAAACTTGGCTCAAGGCTGACGCGGTCTACTGACCGCATAATATTTGCGGACTGACGGCTCTCGCAATCTGCTGATTGCTCTATCGTTATCCTTCCATGCGCGCCGGGGCCGACGCCTATATAATCACCGCCTTGCCAATAGGTAAGGTTGTGGCGGCTTTCCTCACCGGGTACGGCGTAGTTGGATACTTCATAGGCACGAAGTCCTTTGTCAGCCAGCATGGATTCTGTCAGGCGGTAGAGTGCTTCCGATTCCACATCGTCCGGCAATGTGAACCCGCCCTTGGCATAGGCATGGGCAAAGGCAGTATTTTCTTCAATGGTCAGCTGATAAAGCGATAAATGCCTACCTGCATATTTGAGTGCCTCGGTAAGCTCTTCCTCCCAAGCAGAAAGTGTTTGCGACGGGCGGGCATAAATCAGATCAAAACTGTAGCGGTCAAAAACATTGCGCGCATGGTCAAGGGCGGCCAGCGCTTCCTTGGCGCTGTGGCCACGCCCAAGAAATTTCAGTTCATTATCATTCAGTGACTGTACCCCTAGCGATACACGGTTGACACCGGCCTTTTTAAAGTCGGCAAAAGTGCCTGTTTCCACGGAGGTGGGGTTGGCTTCCAATGTAATTTCTATGTCTGTTGATGTGTCCCACAGCGTATGCACTCGCTCAATCAGCGCCTGTGCCGTATCAGGCGGCATCAGCGACGGTGTGCCACCGCCAAAAAAAATACTGGTCACGCGCCGCCCCTGCACATGGCGGGCCATGGTCTCCAGTTCAGCCAGAAGCGCTGCTTTCCAATCATGCTGGCTTATGTTTTCACGCACATGGCTGTTGAAATCGCAATACGGGCATTTCGACTTGCAGAACGGCCAGTGGATATAGACCGCTAAATTCTTGGCCGCCAGATTTTGGGCTAAATTATGAGCTGTATCATGTTTGGGCATAGATTTTTTCAATAGCAGCTTTTATATTCAGCCAACATCACTAAAAGCGTAACATATGAAACTATCCGCCAAAGATCAGGAAGCCATCGTCAGCCTGCTGACCCGCATCTATATGGATATCCTCGCAATTGAAGAGGAATATCAGTTATTTGTGGGCGACGGCGACTTCCGGCCGCGCATCGAATATTTCCACGACGCCGTGCGTGCCTTTACCTCCGGCGATGATAGCGCCGAGGGCAATGCAAGGCTGGCTGTGGAATTGCTGGCCTATGACCTGAGCTGCCTGCGCTATATTCAGGAAATGCCACTTTCGCCCTTCAAGCCGCATGGCGGCATCATGTCACCACGCACCGACATCATGACAGCAGGGCCGGGCGTTCTTGCGCCACCCAAGCGCCCGGGCCGCGACACGCGCCAGCGCTTATGCGATCTGTACGAGCATTATGCCGTACTCTATGCCGCCCTGCTCAAACCCTTTGCCGACAAGGACTTCCACGCCCGCCTCGAGGATTTGAATCAGGACGTGCAGGATTTAAGCGCGCTTGCGCACCAGATGGAAGCGCTCGCCGACGGCAAAGGCTCGATTGAAGCCATTACCGCCGCCATCCAGCATCTCGAGGACGGAGACCTACGGCAAGCGTTGCTCGCATTCCTGCAGCAGCAGAAACACAAGCATAAAGACAATGTCAAAAAACTGGTGACCTTCCTCAAGCAGCAGGTTAAAGGCAAGGATGGCCAGATTGCCAGTATCGAGTCCGCCCATATGAATTACTCGCTTAACCAATTGGGAATATTCGAAAATTCAAAGGATATGCTCAAGAAAATGGCTATGCAGGGTACCAATCTGGTGGGCAAATTCGTAGAAGCCTCGCTGGCCGAAACCCGCCGCGAAATCGGCCGTTAGAAGCTAAACTTGCGGTAAACCCTGTATTTTGCTAGATTCCCGCGCAGATAAGCATCCTTAGCCAGTTTTTCACTATGAAAATATTGCTGATAGAAGACGACAAGGAATCCGCCAAATACCTGAGCAAGGGCCTGCGCGAGCAAGGCTATGTGGTGGACCATTGCGATAACGGCAAGGACGGCTTGTTCATGGCCGCTTCCGAGAAATATGACGCCATGATTATCGACCGCATGGTGCCGGAAATTGACGGTGTCACCATCATCCAGACGCTGCGCGCATCGGGCAACGAAACGCCGATGATTATCCTCACCGCCCTCGACAAGGTGGAAGAGCGCGTCAAGGGCCTGAAAGCCGGCGCTGACGATTATCTCGCCAAACCCTATTCCTTCACCGAGCTGCTGGCGCGCCTTGAAGCCATCACCCGCCGCAAATCCGGCGAAAAAGCGGTGACCAAACTTTCCTGCGGCGATCTGGAAATGGATTTACTCACCCGCATGGTCAAGCGCTCGGGCAAGGAAATTGAATTGCAGGCGCGCGAATTCGCCCTGCTGGAATATCTGATGCGCAATTGCGGCACGGTCGTTACCCGCACCATGCTGCTCGAACATGTATGGGATTATAATTTCGACCCGCAGACCAACGTGATTGACGTGCATATCTCACGCCTGCGCAACAAAATCGACAAAGGCTTCGAAAAAACCCTGATACAGACATTGCGCGGTGCCGGTTACAAGCTGGCGGCTTAAAAGTCGGAAAATGATAAACCTCACCGAATACCTGTCCACAGCCAGTTCCAAGCTGGCGCTGATTATCAAGACCTTCACTTTCCGCCTCGCGCTGGTGTATGTGGGTCTGTTCAGCCTATCGGTTATCTTGCTGTTTGCCTTCATCTACACCTTTGCCATGAATTATTTGCAGCAGCAGATAACCGATTCCGTGCGCAAGCAATATACCTACATCCTCGGTGACTACCGCGACGGCGGCACCGACGCTGTGGAAGAACGCATCAAGGAGCTGGTGGCCGAAGATGACGGCACCGCCGTGTACCTGCTGGTGAACCGCGAATATGAGAAGCTTGCAGGCAACCTGAATGAGTGGCCCGCCGGCGCCAGCAAGGAAGGGGCATTTGACAAGGAAGGCTCGTGGGTGCGCTTCCATATCGAAGGCACACGCGCCAACCCCCAAGGCATCGCAGTACGCGCCATTATGGTACCGCTATCGAAATGGCGCTTCCTGTTGATCGGGCGAAGCCTGCAAAATAACGAGCGCATCGAACAAACGGTAATCCAGACCTTCTGGGCCAGCCTTATCCTGACTTTGTTCATGGCCTTTATCGGCGCCATCGTCATGACACGAAGCGTAATGAAGCGTATCAACGTCATTAACCGCTCGGCAGGAACGATTATGCATGGCAACCTTTCCGTGCGTATTCCCTTTACCAAGGGCGGCGACGAGTTCGACGAACTTTCCTCCAACCTGAATCAAATGCTGGACAAAATCGAAAGCCTGCTGGCGTCGCTTTCGCACTTCGCCAACAATATCGCACACGACTTACGAAGCCCGCTCAACCGCATCATCAACCGCCTGGATGCCGGCATGCGCACCATCGAAAACAGCAACCCCGCGCGCAAGCTACTCGATAAAAACATCGAAGACATGCAGGAGCTGATAGGCACGTTTAATTCCATCCTCAAAATTTCCGAACTCGAGGCCAACACCGATTTCCGCCAGTTCGAAACCTGTGACGCCCGCAAGCTGATTGACAAACTGGTGGATTTTTATGAACCCTATGCTGCGGAAAAAAATATCACGCTAACAAACACAATTATCGATCCGGTAATTGTGAAGGGCGAGAAAAACCTGTTGACGCAAGCCTTCGCCAATTTGATTGATAACGCCATAAAATTCACCACCAGCGGCGGCGCTATTGCCGTTTCCAGCGAAACAGACGGCGGCAGGCGCAGTATCGTAATTTCCGACAACGGCCCGGGTATCGCCAGAGAATACCACGACAAGGTATTTGAGAAATTCTTCCGCTTAGAGGGTAGCCGCAATACACGTGGCAACGGGCTTGGCCTCAGTCTGGTTGCCGCCGTCATTGATATCCACAACGCCATCATCACGCTGGAAGACAACCAGCCTGGCCTGAAGGTGCGCATCAGCTTTCCTGCCGCCGAAACCATCGCCTATAGCACTGCCGCTTGATATTGGCGCAGCAGGGGTCTAATGATGAAGGCATCATATTGATACAATAATACCAAGGAGACCCCATGATCAGAGGAAAAAACGCCATCGTCACCGGCTCCACCAGCGGTATCGGGCTTGCCATTGCACATTGCCTGGCCGCAGAAGGCTGCAATATCCTGCTCAACGGTTTTGCCGATAAAGCAGCCATTGGCGCACTGGTCAATGAGTTCCAGCAAAAATACAAGGTACGCGCCGACTATTCCCCCGCCGACATGACCAAGCCCGCCGAGATTGCCGAAATGGTAGCCATGGGCGAGCGCGTACTGGGCAGCGTGGACATACTGGTCAATAATGCCGGTATCCAGTTCACCTCGCCACTAGACGAATTCCCCAACGATAAATGGGACGCTATCATCGCCATCAATCTTTCGGCCTGCTTTCATTCTACCAAAGCGGTGCTTTCCGGCATGAAGAAGCGCGGCTTCGGACGCATTGTCAATATCGCGTCGGTGCATGGGCTGGTCGGCTCCGCCAACAAGGGCGCCTATGTCGCCGCCAAGCACGGGCTGGTCGGCCTGACCAAAGTCACGGCACTGGAAAACGCCACCGCCGACATCACTTGCAACGCCATCTGCCCAGGCTGGGTGCATACACCGCTGGTGCAAAAGCAGATTGATGACAAGGCCGCTGCTGAAAATATTTCGCCCGAGGAGGCGACTAACCGCTTGCTCGGTGAAAAACAACCTAACCGCAAATTCATCCATGCCGAACAAATAGGCGCATTGATTGTGTTTTTGTGCGGCGATAACGGCAGCGCCATGACCGGCGAAATCATGACGGTCGATGGCGGCTGGACAGCACAATGACCCGCCCAAAAATGACACGGGCTAAAACCACGGCAAAAACAAAAGTTATCAACCTCGCACTGCAAGGTGGCGGCGCACATGGTGCTTACACATGGGGTGTACTCGACCGCCTTCTGGAAGAAGAAAATCTCGTTATCGAGGGTATCAGCGGCACTAGCGCCGGTGCCATGAATGCCGCCATGCTGATTAACGGCTACATGAAAAACGGCCGCGACGGTGCGCGCGACGAGTTGGCCCATTTCTGGAAGCGCATCAGCGAAACCGCTGCTTACAGCCCTCTGCATAAAAACGTGTTGGAGCGCATGCTCACCGGCTGGAACATGGACCATTCCCCCGCCTACCACATGTTCGACATGCTGAGCCGCATCTTCTCGCCGTACGAGTTCAACCCGCTGAATATCAATCCCATGAAATATATCCTCGAGGATATGATTGACCATGATGCCATGCAGTCATGCAGCGTCATCAAGCTGTTTATTGCCGCCACCCATGTCGCTAGCGGACAGGCACGCATTTTCAAATGCGATGAAATCACCACCGACGTATTGCTGGCCTCGGCCTGCATTCCTTTCATGTTTCAGGCGGTGCAAATAGAAGGCGATCATTACTGGGACGGGGGCTATATGGGCAATCCCGCCATCTGGCCACTTATTTATAACTGCAACTCAAAAGACATCGTGCTGGTGCAGATCAACCCCATCCATGATGATCGCCTGCCAAAAACCGCAGGAGAAATCATCAACCGCTTAAACGAGATCTCGTTCAACTCCAGCCTGATTGCCGAAATGCGCGCCATCCATTTTGTCACGCGCCTGATTGAAGACGGCAACCTCGATGAAAAGAAATATAAAAAGCTCAATATGCACCTGATTTATTCCGCCAGTGAGATGCACCACCTCAACGCATCAAGCAAAATGAATGCTGACTGGGATTTTTTCCAGCACCTGAAGGAAATCGGCCGCAGGGATGCAGAAAACTGGTTAAAGGCGCACTGGAATGACATTGGCAACAAATCCAGCCTTGATATACGGGATAAATTCTTCGGTGGCCCTGCACGCGCCAAAGCAGATGGCAAAAACGCCAAGGCTAAAAAAGCAAAATAAAATTCTTATAGAGTGCTGGGAGAGAAAAGCGCAGCCGCCTGTCCCGGTTGGGACAGACGACTGCTAGGTTGGTGTTGACTGATCAATCGAGGTACGAGCCCGGGGCCTTCTTGAGGGGCACCGGGTTCGGCTTGTCCTCGACCTTCGTCGGGGCCGACTTGTTGGTCGGGGTCTTCTTACCCTTGCTGCTCATGGCGGCGAAGGTGAAGGTGACCACGATCACGATCAGCACCCACACCCAGAAGCGCTTCAGCAGCGGCTTCTTGGTGGTGGTGGGCTTGTCGGCCGGCTTGTTGTCGCCGCCGATGATCGTGATGATCGTGCCCTTGACGAAGCTGGTCCCGTCGGGAACCATGACCTCGTCGCCGACCGCCTTGCTGCTCTCGACCTCCATCTCGATGATGGACTTGTCGGTCAGCTTGCGGACGATCGCGTTCTTCTTGCTCGACATCGGAAACACCTCCGAAAAAGGCAGGTAAACCTTGCCTACTGGATACAGATCGGGCGAAATTGCCAGACCTGTGTAGGAAAGGCACTGCCTTCGTCTGATAGTCTCGCCGCACCTAGTGTATAGGGGGGAGAACAAATCACCCTTATTTTAGCACGGAAATCTTTAGAAATTGTGACTGATTTGTTAACTTTTATACGGTCATATGACAGCTATATGAATATAATGCGCTGTTTTTTATGATTTTATATGGGAAACGGAAAAAAGCGCAGCCATCTGTCCCGGTTAGGGGACAGACGGCCGCTAGGTTAGCGGTGTTGTTGTTCGGCGATCACTTGAGGATCACGCCGAGCAGCATGAACACCCACGTCACGAGGATGAACCCCGCGATGTAGTGGTACCAGCGCCACTTGGAGAAGTAGCCCTTGACGGACGCCCACTTCTCGCTGAGCTTGCTGGTGATGTTGCTGCCGTTGTCCGTCGTGCCGTCGTTGACGATCGCGAAGACCTTGACCTTCGTGAAGCGCCCCTCCTCGCCGTTGACGGGGAGGAAGTGGTCGTCGCCCGCCTTCAGGTTGGAGGGGACCTCCATCTCCTTCAGCGTGCCGTCGTCCATCTTCACGACCGCGGACACCATCTTGTTGCTCGACATCGGAAACACCTCCCGATTAAGGCCTGGATACACCTTGCCTACAGAAACAGATCGGGCGAAATTGCCTGACCTGTGTAGGAAAGGCACCTGCCTTAATCTGATAGTCTCGCCGCACCTAGTGTATAGGGGGGAGAACAAATCACCCTAATTTTATCACGGGAAGCGTAAGCGTATTGTTAAGTATCTGTTAAAATTTATCTATTTTAGAGGGCAGCTGGCCAAACCAACCAATTGTTATTGCTTTATAAAAATATTCCAAAGAAGCAAAACAACAAGACATGCAGCACAAAAAACGCCCGCAATGCGCGGCCAACATGGGCATGCGTTATCTTGGCTGTACCTGCGCCAATCCAGCCTTCATGTACGTAAGCCGACGACTGTCCACCGAGGCATAGACTCAATACGGACGCAGCGGCAAGGATAGATAAATCTTGCGGGGATTCGCCAAATACACCGTTTTTTACCTGCTCTGCCGCGCTGTAAACATTGGCGGAAGGAAGCACGATTGCCACCACCAGCCACAGCCCCGCCGCAATACGCGAGGGAATATAATGCAATATATGGTGCAACTTGCGGCTGGCGCGTCCGAACGCCTCTTCGCTTTCCGTAGGCCGCACGAGTGTTTCCTGCAGCAGGTAAACGGTTTTGCTCAAACACAGGCCCGGCAAGCCAAACAGCACATAAAATAAAACCGGCGCTACAATTTTTTCTGAAAAATGCACCGCCAGCATTTCCACGCCCGCACGCCCAAGCCCAAATTCATCAAGCAGCGGATGATGCTTCCACACTGTATATTCCAACGACTGGCGTGCAGCAGAGATATTGCCGTCCTTCAATCCACGGCGCAAGCCATTCACCGTATCCCATGTCGAACGGAAAGGCAGCAGGCAAGCCAGCAAACTCAGCTCGAGTATGGGCAGCGCCCCCGACAATGCAAGCGTCAACAGCGAACCGACAATCAGCGCCGCCAATAATGCAAAAAGGGCGAATAGCCAGCCACGCGTTTCACGCTCCTGAACACTGCGGTTTTCACGGTTAAGTTTGCGCTCAAAAAGCCGCACCCACTGTGTAGGTATGCGGCCAATGCGCACTAGCCCCAGCGCCGCATAAAAGCGCCGTGGTCCGCCTAAGAAAGCGTTGAGCGCCAGTGCGCCCAGTATCAGCAGTATCCGATCACCCATGTCTTTGTACCGCTTTTGCCATATACCATTTTTCCTAAATTTCAGATGGCCCTTATTTCCGGATGATGCCACTATAACAGCCCGTAACCAATTGTCACATAGTGATGAACAACCCCTCACAGACACTCAGTGATCGCCTGTTGGCGCTTCCCTCCCTAAAGACCGTCATCAATGCGTTCGGGCTGGATGCGCGTAAATCGCTGGGGCAGCATTTCCTGCTCGATACACGCATCACCGACAAAATCGCCCGCTATGCCGGAGATCTGAGGGATTTCAACGTTATCGAAATCGGCCCTGGCCCGGGCGGATTGACACGCTCGCTGCTCGCTGCCGGATGCAGGCATCTGGTGGTGGTGGAAAAAGACGACCGCTGCCTCGCGGCACTAGCGCAAATAAAAGAAATCGCCGGCGACAGGATGGAAATAATCCACGGCGATGCCATGGAGTTTGACCCTGTAGCATCGGTCCCCGCGCCGCGCAAAATTATAGCCAACCTGCCCTATAATGTCGGCACACCACTTCTGGTGCGGTGGCTGGGCATGGTCGCAGAGCAGGGCAATAGCGCGTTCGATTCACTAACGCTGATGTTCCAGAAAGAAGTGGCCGAGCGCATTGTCGCCGAGCCAGGCAACAAGGATTTCGGCAGGCTGGCGGTTCTCTGCCAGTGGCTGTGCGAATGCCGCTATGATTTTGAGCTGCCGCCCGGCGCTTTCTCGCCGCCACCCAAGGTCAGCTCGGCGGTGGTGACACTAAGCCCAAGAAAAGAAAAACTGGTGGATGTATCGCAGGACGCGCTGGAGATGGTCATGGCCAAGGCCTTCGGCCAGCGGCGCAAAATGCTGCGCTCGGCACTTAAAGGGCTGGCTGTACCAGCTGACGTACTTCTGGAAAAATCGGGCATCGACGGCAGCAAGCGTGCCGAACAGCTGGACGTTATGACGCTGTGCAAGCTAGCGCAGGTGTATGAAAAAATAAGGCGCTAAAGGCTATCCACAAACTCGGCCATGCCTGATTGACGCACGCGCTTTAATCGCTCGGCCTTGAGGATGGTATCGATTTTTTCCAGCGTTTCGTCGAGGTTCTGGTTAATCAGCACATAGTCATATTCCTGCCAGTGGCTGATTTCATTGAACGCCTTGCTCATGCGTTTTTTGACCACTTCGTCGCTGTCCTGCGCACGCGCTTTCAGGCGGCGCTCCAGCTCTGTCATGGACGGCGGCAGAATAAACACACTGACTAAATCATCGCGGCTTTTGGAGGCCAGCTGGCGCGTTCCCTGCCAATCAATGTCAAACAGCACATCCACCCCGCGCTCGATATGCTCACGCACAAAACCAGCGGGAGTGCCGTAATTATATTCAAACACCTGCGCATATTCGAGCATCTCGCCTTTTTTCACCATGTCCTTATATTGCGCATCATTGACGAAAAAATAATCGCGGCCATGCTCTTCACCCGGGCGGGGAGGGCGCGTGGTCACCGATACAGACATCACAAGCGTTTCGTGCGCTTCGGCATTATTGTATTGCTCGCGCAGCTGGCGCGACAATGTCGTCTTGCCTGCGCCCGAAGGCGAGGAAAGAATAAACATCAACCCGCGGCGCTTAAGCTCTACTTTCTGCTGAAGCGACATGTGTTTCTCTTCCTTATTTCAGCGCTTCCGTGAGCTGGCGCAGCAATTCTTTTTCGCCCGCGTCATAAGCCACGGCATTGATGAATACGCCGTCCTTGCCCATCAGATACACATAGCCGGAGTGATCCACCATGTAATCATTGGCAGTAGTAGCGCCGGTCGCCTTGGCGTAATAGGCGCGGTACACGCCCGCAGCCTGCTTTACCTGCTCCAGCGTTCCAGTCAGGCCGATAATGCGCTTGTCAAAATTGGCGAGGTATTTGGCGATCACCTCCGGCGTGTCGCGCTCGGGGTCCACCGAAATGAATATAGGGGCGACCTGTGCGGCCTTTGCCTCATCGATCTGCGACAGCAGTTTGGTATATGCCGCCATGGTGGTCGGACACATGTCGGGGCAATGGGTGAAGCCAAAAAACACCATCATGACGCGCCCACGGAAATCCGTATCGCTCACGGCTTTGCCTGTAGCATCGGTCAGCGCAAAACTGCCACCAATCTGTGCCGTAGGCTCTTCTTTACCGAGAAAAGCAGCCAGCTGTGCGCGCTGACTGGTGCGATCGCCGGTCAGTAAAATCATAATGCTGGTAAATACCAGCAGAAGGATAGTCAGTAATATAAAAAATTTCTTCATATATCAGTATCTTGTTTTCTTTTTTACTTGAATATTAGTGGCTGAATAAAGGTTAAATTACAGAGGAAATAATGGTTAATTTTAGAAGAGTCTCGGCTTAGTTATTGTATTTATTTGAATTTTAACGTCATTTGGGTTAACATATTACTGTAAGCAGGTAAGGGTTTTAGCGATGTTACCACCAGCTGTTTCCAGCACTGTTAGCTATATCCCCCCCCAGGTAGCGCTTGTCAACACAGCCATGCCGGGGAGCGATGCCGCGCGCGTCCCGTATGACAATGTTGCACCCACTGTTTCTAACGTGCAAATCGACAATAATGCAAGAGGCAATAATACTTACGCCTCGGCTATAGCAGCAAATGCACTGGCAGAAACCGGTAGTAATTTTGAACTCGGCAGCCCGTCAATGCGCTCCGGCTCGCCGCTTGGCATGCCCACGGCCTTTCTTGCGCAGCTGTTGGGCCAGAGCCTGTCAGCGGAAATGGACAGCATTACCCAGAGCCTGCTGGTCGAATACGAAAAACTCGTGTTCCTGAGCAATGTGAAATACAAGCCAAGCAACGCGTTTAAGCCGCCACCGGCACCATTGAGTATTTTTGACGGAGTATTGCGCGAAACGCGCGCTCAGAACCGAGAATCCGTGGCCAGCGAACCCGTACCTGATGAAACACAACCCATAGCCATAACACCCGCCTTGCAGCGCAGCGGCAGGCTGACGCAAGCCAGCGCGCCTGCTGATATTCCTGTGGACGCTCCCGCTGATATTCCGGTGCGACCCTTGTCTGACAATAGCCGGCCGCCTGCCAATATCGGCCTTTCTGCTTACGGCGCTACCAGCAGCCGTAATGACGCCATCGGCAGTGAAGATACGGTAATTGATCTAGCGTGAAAAAAGAATACGGCCCTGCATCAGCTGTTCGGCTGATTGGCCTGCTAGCGCTTCCGACACGGATTGCGCATAACCCTGCCATGCTGACAGGATAGACGTTTCCGGCGCCTTATCACGGTATATATTGCGGCTGATGGCCTCGGTAATATCTCCCGCTGCCAATGCCTCGTTGTAAGCCTTCAGGCGGCCGTAGAAGGCCTGTGCCATCTTGTTTATGCGCTTGCCAACGCCGGTGTCGCTGGCGCCCAGCTCGCGCAGACTACGGTCCATATCGGAAAAGAATACTTCCGATAATACACGGATAAATTCTTTAACCCGTGGAGCCTGCGGCTCCTTTTCCAGCCGTGCAATTACCATGCATACATGTAGCACGATGACATCAAAGCGCCCGTCGAGCGTGTCTTCTACTTTCCAGTCACGAAAAAAGCGCACATCACGCGCCTGCGAAACAACAGCTACATAGGCCTCGTGTGCCTGCTGTTGCACCGGATCGGGCGTAAAAAGTTTTTTGATGGCAGAAAGCATTAGTGGGTTCCGGATGCTTCCGGCTCGGTCATTGCCTTTTGCAGTTTCTCGAACGCACGCACTTCAATCTGGCGCACACGCTCGCGGGATATGCCGTAATCCTGGCTTAAGTCTTCCAGCGTATCGGGATCGTCTTTCAGGCGGCGGCGCTCGATAATGGCGCGTTCGCGGTCAGACAATGTCATCAGCGCGCGGCCAAGCGATGCCTGACGTGTACTCATTTCCTGACGGTTGGCCAACACCACTTCCTGATTGTCATCAAGAGAGGGCAGGAAATCGATTTTCTCGTTTTCGCTATCACCTGATACGGCAGAATTCAGGTACACGTCCTTGCCGGACATGCGTTGGTCCATATCCAGCACGTCTTCGCGGCTGACATCGAGTATGCGGGCGATATCGCCGACCTGTTCATGGCTCAGGCCATGTTCGGCCATGCCGCTATGCGCGCCAATCTTTTGTTTGATCTTGCGCAGGTTGAAGAACAGGCGCTTCTGCGCGGCGCTAGAACCAATCTTCACCAGCGACCATGAGCGCAATACATATTCCTGAATGGAGGCGCGTATCCACCAGATGGCATAGGTAGAAAGGCGGAAGCCCTTGCTCGGGTCAAAACGCTTCACCGCTTGCATCATGCCGATATTGCCTTCGGAAATCAGCTCACCTATCGGCAAGCCGTAACCGCGATACTTAAACGCAATCTTGGCAACAAGGCGCAAATGGCTGGTAACCAGACGGTGTGCAGCCTCAAGATCACCATGCTCATGCCAGCGGCGCGACAAAGCCTGCTCTTCTTTAAGTTCGAGCATAGGGAACTGCGCAATTTCCTGAAGGTAACGGCGCAGATTATCTTCAGGCGAAACCGCCACTGGCAATGCCAGCGCTTGTGCCTGAGGTTTTTTGCGTGCGTTATAGGTCATGTCCTCGTCCATAGCTTATGTTTTTTTCATGTACTAATATTATAGTGCAGGTGCGGCCATTTTCAATGGGTGTACACTATATTATATATCAATGGGTTATGCAAGCGCCAACGGCGACTTAACAGTGTAATGCTAGCATGGCTGTCCGGCCAGTGCCTTGATGCTGGTCAAAGTCATTGTTTTTATTAAATATGAATGGCGCGGCCTAATACCGCCAACGCCGCTTCTTTCACCGATTCATTGAGTGTCGGGTGGGCATGGCAGGTGCGCGCAATGTCTTCCGACGATGCGCCGTATTCCATGGCCAGCACAGCTTCGGCAATCAGCGTGCCCGCATCGGGACCGATGATATGCACGCCAAGCACGCGGTCGGATTTAGCGTCTGCGATGATTTTTACAAAGCCGTCTGTCTGCCCGACGGCGCGGCCACGGCTGTTGGCCATGAAGGGGAACTTGCCGATTTTATACTGCACGCCTGCGGCTTTCACTTCTTCTTCCGTTTTGCCGACGCTGGCAATTTCCGGCCATGTATAGACCACGCTCGGAATGGCATCGTAATAGACGTGACCCTTCTGGCCGGCCATGCATTCGGCGGCGGCCATGCCTTCGTCTTCCGCCTTGTGCGCGAGCATCGGGCCTGCGATTACATCGCCGATAGCATAAATACCGGGAAACGACGTTTCGAAATGATTATTGACCGGAATGCGGCCGCGCTCATCAAGTGCAATGCCGACCTTCTCCAGACCCAGCCCCTGCGTGTACGGCCTGCGGCCAATCGCCACCAGCACCACATCGCCAGAAAGGGTTTCCTTGTCGCCGCCTTTGGCTGGCTCGAGTGTAAGTGATACTTGTTTGCCCTTGGTATCAGCCGCCACCACCTTGGTGGAAAGCTTGAATACGAAGCCCTGCTTTTCGAGAATGCGCTGGAACTGCTTAGACACTTCACCGTCCATGACGCCGCCGACGCGGTCTAGGAATTCTACCACGGTGATTTTTGCGCCAAGCCTGCGCCAGACCGAGCCAAGCTCAAGACCGATAACGCCGCCGCCCACCACCACCAGATGCTCCGGCACTTTGTCCAGTTCCAGCGCGCCCGTGGACGACACGATTTTCTTTTCATCAATGGCAACGCCGGGTAATGGCGTTACGTCCGAGCCGGTGGCTATCAGGATTTTCTTGGTCTTCAGCACATCCTTGCCATCGACCAGCACTTCCGTAGCTGATTTCAGGCTGCCCTTGCCCTTTACGTACGTCACCTTGTTTTTCTTGAACAATCCTTCGATGCCTTTGGTCAAATCCAGCACCACCTTGTCCTTGCGGCCCATCATGGTTTTTAGGTCGAGCTCTACTTTTGCCTTGATGCCGTGCTCGGCAAAATGTTGGCTGGCTTCCTCGAATTTTTCCGAAGAATCGAGCAGCGCCTTGGAAGGAATGCAGCCAACATTCAGGCACGTGCCGCCGAGTGTGCCACGCATTTCCACGCAGGCAACGTTCATGCCCAGCTGTGCGGCGCGTATCGCGGCCACATAACCACCAGGCCCGCCACCAATAACTACCAGATCATATTCAGACATTTTTTATCTCTTTAAGCATTTCAATGATTTTTTGCTGATTCAAAATATGTTTTCGACAGAAATCAACCTTGAAGAAAACATATGGAATTACTGCCAGACCGATACCAATAGCCGCCGCCGCTACTCCGCCTCCAGTAACCACACCGAGAATTAAAATAACAAAACCAATAAAGGCGAGAGACTTCGTCCCCGTATAACCTTTGAGTTCAAATTCGTCTTTCATAAAACAAGCTACTAAAGCCCGAGCAGCAGGCGGCGCGGATCTTCGATGGCTTCCTTCACACGCACGAGGAAGGTTACCGATTCCTTGCCGTCGATGATGCGGTGGTCATAGGACAGCGCCACATACATCATCGGGCGGATGACGACCTGACCCTTAAGGGCAATCGGGCGTTCTTCCGTTTTATGCATGCCGAGAATGCCGGATTGCGGCGGGTTGATGATGGGGGTGGCCATCAGCGAGCCATAGACGCCGCCGTTGGACACAGTGAACGTGCCGCCGGTCATGTCGCCCATGGTCAAGCTGCCATCACGCGCTTTTTTGGCAAGGCGGGCGATTTCGGCCTCCACTTCCATGATGCTCATCTGATCGGCATTGCGCACGACAGGAACAACAAGACCCTGATCCGTGCCCACGGCCACGCCGACATCGCAATAATTCTTATAGACGATTTCATCGCCTTCAATGGTGGCGTTAACTGCCGGAATTTCCTTCAGCGCCTGACACGCCGCCTTCACGAAGAAGCCCATGAAACCAAGGCGCATGTTGTATTTTTTCTCGAACGCATCTTTGAAATCATTGCGCATGGCAATCACGTTGCTCATGTCGATTTCGTTGAAGGTGGTGAGGATAGCGGCAGTGTTCTGCGAATCCTTGAGGCGCTTGGCAATCACCTGACGCATCTTGGACATTTTCACGCGCTCTTCCTTGCGGCCAGTTGCAGCGGATGCTGCCGGAGTGGAAACACCGGAGGATGCAGCGGAAAGCACATCACCCTTGGTGAGGCGGCCATCTTTGCCGGTGGCAGGAATGGTGGAGGGGTTCAGGCCCATTTCATCGAGCATCTTGCGCACGGCGGGCGGGTTCTGCATATCGGCTTTAGCGACCTGCGGAGCAGGAGCAGCGGGAGCGGCCGCTTTGGCAGCAGGAGCTGGTGTAGCCACTTTTCCAGAATTTTGGGCGCCAACAGCGCCTACTTCGATAAGGCCGAGCAATGCTCCGACCTCAACGGTTTTGCCTTCAGCGATTTTAATGTCTTTGAGCTTACCGGCAGCAGGCGCGTTGACCTCAAGCGTTACCTTGTCGGTTTCCAGCTCAATCAGCGGCTCGTCCTGTGCGACGGCATCACCGATTTTCTTGAACCATTTGGCAACGGTTGCTTCACTGACGGATTCGCCAAGGGAAGGAACAACAATTTCTCCGGCCATTGTATTTAGCTCCTGTATCTTATGCTTTAGCGGCTTTTAAAGTGGTTTTGGATGGTTGCAAAGCCGTATCAACCAGCTGTTTCTGTTCACGCTCATGGATCTTGAGGTAACCGGCAGCAGGCGAGGCGGCTTCAGGGCGGCCAGCATAGCGCAAGCGGTCGCTGCGGCCAAGGCTTTCCATTACATCCTCAATACGCGAGGCAACGAAATACCATGCGCCCATATTCTGCGGCTCTTCCTGACACCAGACGATTTCGGCGTTCTTGTAACGCACCAGTTCGGCCTTCAGTTCACGCACGGGGAAGGGGTAATACTGCTCCATGCGGATGATGGCGATGTCGTCAATCTTGCGTTCCTGCCTTGCCTCGTACAGGTCGTAATACACCTTGCCGGAGGTAATGACCACGCGCTGGATTTTTTCGTCTTTCTGAAGTTTTTCCGACTCCGGAATCACGCGCCAGAAGCTCGTACCCTTGGCCATGTCGTCAAGGCTGGAAATGGCCAGCTTGTGACGCAGCAGCGATTTGGGCGTCATAACAATAAGTGGCTTGCGGAACTTGCGCTTCAATTGGCGGCGCAGCACATGGAAATAGTTGGCGGGTGTGGTGCAGTTGACCACCTGCATATTGTCTTCGGCGCAGAGCTGCAAATAGCGCTCTAAGCGCGCGCTGCTATGCTCCGGCCCTTGCCCCTCATAGCCGTGCGGCAGAAGCATGACAAGACCGGACATACGCAGCCACTTGGCTTCGCCCGATGAAATAAACTGGTCGATAATCACCTGCGCGCCGTTGGCGAAATCGCCGAACTGCGCTTCCCACAGCGTGAGGAAATTAGGACGGCCTAAGCTGTAGCCATATTCAAAACCGAGAATGGCGAATTCCGACAGCGAGCTGTCGATGACTTCATATTGCTGTTGTTCGCCGCCAAGGTTATTGAGCGGCAGGTAGCGTTCTTCCGTTTCCTGATCCACCAGCACGGAGTGACGGTGCGAGAACGTGCCGCGGCCGCAATCCTGACCCGACAGGCGCACGCCCATGCCTTCCTTGAGCAATGTACCAAATGCCAGCGCTTCGCCCATGGCCCAGTCAATGCCTTGTCCCGTTTCCATCATCTTGCGCTTGGCTTCCAGCTGGCGCAGGATTTTGGAATTGACCTTGATATGTTCCGGCGCTTTGCCCAGCGCCATGCCGATTTCTTTCAGTTTCTTGATATCCACGCCGGTATCGCCCGCAGGATGCTCGCCCTTAGGCTTTTCATAGCCCGCCCACTGGCCTTCCAGCCAGTCAGCCTTGTTGGGCTTGAAATTCTTGGCAAGGTCATATTGCTGTTCAAAGAAAGTCTTGAATTCACCGAAGCGCGCGTCCACTTCCGCTTGCGTCACCGTGCCTTCTGCAACAAGGCGCTTGGAATAAATGTCGGCAGGCAGCGGGCGCTTGGCGATTTCGCGGTACATGAGCGGCTGTGTGAACATCGGTTCGTCAGATTCGTTATGTCCGTATTTGCGGTAGCAGAAAATATCCACCACGGCGTCACGTTTGAAAGTCTGGCGAAATTCTACGGCAAGGCCGCACACATAAGCCACGGCTTCCGGATCATCGCCATTCACGTGGAAAATAGGCGCTTGCACGGATTTGGCCACGTCGGTCGGATAGGGAGTGAAGCGCGAATATTTCGGGCTGGTGGTAAAACCAATCTGGTTATTGACAATGATATGCACCGTGCCGCCCGTGCGGTAACCGCGCAACTCGGAAAGCGCCAGCACTTCCGACACAAGGCCTTGACCAGCAAAGGCAGCATCGCCATGCAGCATTACACCCATGACACTGCTCTTTTCATCGTCATTATTGATGTCAAGTTTGGCGCGCACCTTGCCCACCACCACCGGATCAACCGCCTCTAAATGCGAGGGGTTGGACGGCAGCGACAGATGCACCTTGCCGTCCGGTGTTTCGCGGTCAGATGAAGTGCCAAGATGATATTTCACGTCACCCGATGACGCCACCCACTCCGGAAAATCAAGATTGCCGTGGAAAATAGAAAGCAGCTCTGCGTAAGGCTTGCCCATGGTGGAGGTCAGCATATTCATGCGGCCGCGATGCGGCATGCCAACGATGATTTCCTTCACGCCAAACTTGGCGGCACGGTTGATAATGGACTCCATGCCCACCAGCATCGAGTCGCCGCCCTGAATGGAAAAGCGCTTGGTACCCGGATATTTCACCTGCAAAAATTGCTCGAACGATTCCACTTCCAGAAGCGTAGTAAGGATATCTTTCTTGTCCTTGGTGTTATAACCCATTTCGCCGCGGTCCTGCTCGAAGCGTTTCTGAATCCACGCCTTCTGCTCGGGATACTGGATATGCATGAATTCCACGCCGATATTGCCGCAGTAGGTCTGGCGCAGAATAGAAACGATTTCACGCAGCGGCGCTTTTTTGATGCCGAGCGATCCATCGAGGAAAATCTCGCGGTCCATGTCTTGCTCGCTAAAGCCGTAGGACGCCGGATCAAGCTCAGAGTGATGCGCGTTGACCTCAAGCCCGAGCGGGTCGAGATTGGCAATTAAATGCCCGCGCACGCGGTAGGCGCGCACCATCACGATAGCGCGGATGGAATCATGCGCAAATTTCTCGATGTCTGTCTGCGATATGCCAGCTGCCGCTGCGCCTGCTTTTTTATCTTTGCCGGAGGCGGGTTTTTCTTCCTGCGTTTCGACTGCGCCAATTACCTTGCTGGTGACCTGCGCCCACGACGCCTTGCGCTGCGCTACCGAAGCGGCGCCATTGGTTGCCTGCTTGAAAAATTCGCGCCAGCTTGCATCCACCGATGCCGGATTGGTCAGGTAGCGTTCGTAGAGTTCTTCAATGAAGGTAGAGTTACCTGCAAAGAAAGGGGTCGTTGGTTCAAAATCCTGCGCCATAAACTTTGGTTTCCCAAAATGTGTTTAAGCTGCCTTTTTCAGCAGCTGTGCCATGGTACGGCCAATGGCTGCCGGCGAGTCGGAAACGGTAATACCCGCGCTTTTCATTGCGTCAATCTTGTCTTCAGCACCGCCGGAACCACCCGATACAATCGCGCCGGCATGGCCCATTCGGCGTCCGGGAGGAGCGGTACGGCCGGCGATAAAACCAACCACCGGTTTCTTGGCTTTGCTTTTCTTGATAAACTCGGCCGCCTGTTCTTCTGCATCACCGCCGATTTCGCCAATCATCACTATGGCTTGCGTTTCAGGATCACCAAGGAACATGTCAATCACATCGATAAAGTTGGTGCCGTTGACCGGATCGCCGCCAAGGCCGACGCACGTGGACTGGCCAAGACCTTCGGCGGTCGTCTGTGCCACCGCTTCGTAGGTGAGTGTACCTGAGCGTGACACGATACCTATTTTGCCTTTTTTATGGATATGGCCGGGCATGATACCAATCTTGCATTCGCCAGGAGTGATAACGCCAGGGCAGTTAGGGCCAACCAGCCGCGTCTTGCTGCCGGATAAAGCGCGCTTTACCTTCACCATGTCAAGCACCGGAATGCCTTCTGTGATACAAATCACCAGCTCTATTTGCGCGTCAACTGCCTCTAAAATGGCATCAGCGGCAAATTTCGGCGGCACATAAATCACCGACGCATTGGCACCGGTCATGTGTTTTGCTTCTTCAACCGTGTTGAACACGGGTAGATCAATGTGCGACTGCCCGCCTTTGCCGGGGGTCACGCCACCAACCATCTTGGTGCCATACGCCACCGCCTGCTCGGAGTGATATGTACCTTCGCGGCCCGTGAAGCCCTGACAAATAACCTTGGTGTCTTTACCGATGAGAATGGACATTATGCGGCCTTCCTTTTTACAGCCTGGACAATTTTTTCTGAAGCATCGGCAAGATTGTCCGCCGGAAGAATAGCAAGACCACTGGAAGCCAGCATCTTCTTGCCCAACTCAACATTGGTGCCTTCCAATCGCACAACCAGCGGAACATGCAGGTTGATTTCACGCGCGGCGGTGATGATGCCTTCTGCGATGATGTCGCAACGCATGATGCCACCGAAAATATTCACCAGAATGCCTTCCACGTTCGGGTCAGACAAAATCAGCTTAAAGGCTTCCGTCACTTTTTCGCGGTTTGCGCCGCCGCCGACGTCAAGAAAGTTGGCAGGCGTACCGCCATACAGCTTGATGATGTCCATGGTCGCCATGGCAAGGCCGGCGCCGTTTACCATACAGCCGATATTGCCGTCCATCTTCACATAAGACAGGCCGAATTTGGCGGCCTTTTGTTCCAGTGGATCTTCTTCATCCGGATCGCGCAACTCGTAAATATCGAAATGGCGATAGAGTGCGTTTTCATCGAAATTAAACTTGGCATCAAGCGCCATCAGTTCGCCGGTGTCTGTAATCACCAGCGGGTTGATTTCCAGCTGCGAAGCATCGGTCTGTGTAAATGATTCATACAGGCGGTTGATGAAGAAATCGAACTTGTCGTGCAATTCTTTCGGCAATTCCAGCCCAAAGGCCAGCTTGCGCGAATGGTAGGGCTGCATGCCCGCCGCCGGATCGATAGAGAGCTTCAGGATTTTTTCCGGATGCTGGGCAGCGACTTCTTCAATATCCATGCCGCCTTCGCGTGATGCGATAAACGTGATACGCGAAGTGCCACGGTCCACCACCAGACTTAAATATAACTCTTTGGCAATGCCTGTACCCTGCTCGATATAAACGCGCTTTACCAGCTTGCCTTCCGGACCGGTCTGGTGGGTAATCAGCGTCATGCCAATCATGCTTTTGGAGAGCGCTTCAACATCATCGAGCGACTTGGCAAGCTTCACACCGCCTGCCTTACCACGGCCACCGGCATGTATCTGGGCCTTAACCACCCAGAGTTTGCCGCCAAGACCCTGCGCCGCCAGCACCGCTTCACGCGGGGTGTAGGCTACCTGGCCCTTGGGCACCGGCACTTTGAATTTCGCCAATACCTGTTTGGCCTGGTACTCATGTATATTCATCTAGATTTCTCCATGATATTTAGAGCGCGATACCGCCGCAAAGTTCTTTTACCGCCTGCACCGACTTATCGAACATGGCTTTCTGCTCCGAATTCAAGGAAATTTCAACAATTTTCTCGACTCCGCCCGCACCAATCAATGTCGGCACGCCAACATAGAGGTCTTTCACCCCGTATTGACCGGTCAGGTACGACGCGCAGGGCAAAATGCGCTTTTTGTCGTAAAGATAGGCTTCTGCCATACGGATAGCGGACGCGGCAGGGGTATAAAAGGCCGAACCTGTTTTCAGCAGGCCCACGATTTCGGCACCGCCATCACGCGTGCGCTGCACAATAGAATCCAGTTTCTCCTTAGTCAGCCAGCCCATGCGGACAAATTCAGACAGCGGAATGCCGGAAATGGTGGAATATTCAACCACCGGTACCATGGTGTCACCATGGCCGCCCATGACGAAGGCATTGATATCAGCCACCGACACATTCATGGCCTCTGAAAGGAAATAGGCAAAACGCGCGGAATCCAGCACGCCCGCCATGCCCACCACCTGCTTGTGCGGCAGGCCGGAGACTTTCTGCATCACCCACACCATTGCATCCAGCGGGTTGGTAATGACGATTACAAATGCCTTGGGACAATATTTCTTGATATTTTCTGCAACTATTTTGATGATTCCGGTGTTTACGTTCACGAGGTCGTCGCGGCTCATGCCCGGTTTACGGGGAATGCCGGCGGTGACAATCACCACGTCAGCGCCTTCGATATCCTTGTAGTCATTAGTACCTTTGAGATGCACGTCAGCACCGTCAATCGACGAACTCTGGCTGATATCCAGCGCCTTGCCCTGCGGCAGTCCTTCGGAAATATCAAATAGCACGACATCACCCAGATTTTTGAGTTCCGCCAGATGCGCCAGCGTACCGCCAATCATGCCTGCGCCAACCAAAGCTATTTTCTTACGAGCTGCCATAATTCATAGATCCTGTTTTAAAATGTTAAAAAATAGACGCAAAGCCTAACGCCTAAGGATTTACTAAGGGTTAATATTTGTTTGGCAAAAACAATTAAGGCTCTGTGGTTACCTCTTTCATACCGAAATAGCGCTTAAAAGGCCCATTTTCCCAACTATTGGGGCGTGGCCCCAGTGGAAAATGATAAACCATTGTTTTGTATGCAGGTATTTTTGCAACAACCACTGTGTCTTTGCCTTCGGCTTTAGCTGCTATGGTTTGCTCCATCTGTACAACTGAAATTTTTCTTTGTTCCGGCGCATTTTGATAGCTGTACCACAAATCATTAATGCCGCGGGCTATGGCGGGCGTAAGGGATACATATGTCATAAAGGCAAAAAGCGTTAGCAGCAGTATATTTGAAAATTTGACGCCGATGAATCTGGACAACGGATATCGTGCTGCCAGCCAGCTCACAAAGAAAAGCATTGATATAAAACATAAAATACTGGGAAGCAGGATAGTCCTTGGCGATATCGCCCATCGAGCCCTGTATCCGTAAATAACCAAGAAAAATAACATGAAGCTTATCGCCAGCACGGTCAGCACATACAGCATAAACCGTCCATTGGTTTTGCAATATTTTACCGTGGGTGTTGCAACAAAATACGCACGCATGAATGCATACACGGTAATTTCAGCAAGGAATGGCAAAAACATAGCTTTATATGTTTGCATAGTGACAAGAGTTATATGCAGCATATCTGTGTGGCCACCAAGTCTTGCATAGTTACCGGGAGCAGCAATATTGATTAGTAAACCTATAATATTGCCAATTAAGACCGCGCACATACGCCCGTAAAATAATTCGCGCCGCATATCTGTATTGGTAGCAAGATAAATGCCTATGCCGCCTATCATAACGAGGGGTTGTAGCTCATTATAACCCGCCACAAACGTAAAATAGGCTATTAAGCCGGCCCACAGATATCGCTCTTTTTTTACATCACGCCCCTGGGTGCCAAATATAAAATATAGTCCCAAAAAAGCTAATGATGCGGGGACAACATACAAAATATTAAACGTATCGACGTAAAAGGCTTCTTCTTTGATATCTATGGGCAAAACAAGCATAAAAAAAGCGATGTCCGCCAATACGAATATCTTTGCCGTGTTACCCAAAGCTTTGTGTAAAAACAAAGCGAATGAGATAAAGAACAGCGCTATGCTGGCAACAATAAATAAATTGGCGTGAAACGGAAATAAGAAAGACCCGTTTACCAGACTAAGGGTTAGGAGGCATGAGAATCTTCCAGAAAATGTCTGGTATGCAAAAACTAAGGTTCCGATATAGCCTTTGGTGTTGGTCCAGAAAGCATTATCCCAGTCATCCACTTGCGGGAAGGAGTAATACCCCAGAAAGGCATGAAGCAATAATATGGCTAAGCCCAACGCACAAACGCAAACAGCTAGCCTATTAGGGAGCTGACTAAATTTTTGTTGCATTGCATAGCTCTGGAAATTTGAGGTTCAAGAGATGAATTAATACGCGAAAAATTAAGATGCGATTAATACTGGAATAAAATTAGCTCAGGAATTCATCTTATCAAAGAACTCATCATTGGTCTTGGTTTCACCTAATTTCTCGAGCAGGAACTCGATACCGTCCATCGGACCCATGGGCGCAAGGATTTTGCGCATAACCCACATCTTGGTAAGGGTTGCCTTATCGACCAGCAAGTCTTCCTTGCGCGTGCCGGACTTGGTGATGTCCATAGCCGGGTAGGTGCGCTTGTCGGCAAGCTTGCGGTCAAGGATGATTTCAGAGTTACCCGTACCTTTGAATTCTTCAAAGATCACTTCGTCCATGCGCGAACCTGTTTCGATAAGCGCCGTTGAGATGATGGTCAGGCTACCGCCATTTTCGATATTACGCGCCGCACCGAAGAAACGCTTAGGGCGCTGCAGGGCATTGGCATCCACACCGCCGGTGAGTACCTTGCCGGAGCTTGGGACTACCGTGTTATACGCACGCGCTAAGCGTGTAATTGAATCAAGCAGGATGACCACGTCTTTTTTATGTTCCACCAGTTTTTTAGCTTTTTCAATTACCATTTCCGCCAGCTGCACGTGACGGGTAGCCGGTTCATCAAAGGTAGAGCTGACAACTTCGCCCTTCACGGTGCGTTGCATGTCGGTCACTTCTTCAGGGCGCTCGTCAATCAGCAGCACGATGAGGAATGCGCCCGGATGATTGGCGGTGATGGAATGGGCGATATTCTGCAAAAATACGGTTTTACCGGTGCGCGGCGGCGCAACGATGAGTGCGCGCTGGCCAAAACCAAGCGGGGTGACAATATCAGCCACACGCATGGATAAATCTTTGCTTTGCTGCTGTTGCTGCCGACGCCTGTGGGCATCTCTTGCGTTAGGCATGGCCGCAGGATTGACGGGTTTCTCTTCTGGCGGCTCCACGGTTTCGCTCATCTTGGAGCCGGTACCGGTAGGTTCGATTTCGAGTTTGATACGGCGCTCTGGATAGAGCGGCACGAGGTTGTCGAAATTGATGCGGTGGCGCACAGCCTCCGGATCATCATAGTTAATGGTGTTTACTTTCAGCAGGGCAAAATAGCGCTCTCCCTCTTTGGGTGCGCGGATTTCACCGGCTACGGTGTCACCCGTGCGCAAGCCGAAACGACGTATCTGGCTGGGGGAAACATAAATATCGTCGGGTCCGGCTAGATAATTGGCCAGCGGAGAACGCATAAAACCAAACCCGTCCTGTAATACCTCAATCACCCCTTTGCCGGTAATGGCTTCACCTTTTTCCGCCTGTTTCTTGAGAATGGCGAAAATCATTTCCTGTTTGAGCATAGTGCTGGCATTTTCAATTTCAGCAGTTTCGGCTAGCGCCAGCAGATCATCAGGGGTTTTTAGCTTAAGGTCTTGTAATTTCATAAATAATAACGTGATTAGTTGGAGGGAATGAAAAAATGGATGGAAGGCGGATGGTTCAAGAACTGGATATTTGAGAAGGAAAGGCAGCTTTGCTGCGCAAGGACAAATCTAAGAGTAGAAGATGCAAGACATGTCCGATGCCCCAGAATGTAAACAAAGCGCACACAAACGTCAATCTTTTTATTAACGACTTAAAAGGGTTTGAACACCACTGTAAAGACAATAAGCACCATGAGAATGGCTGGTACTTCATTGAAAATACGAAAGAAACGCTCGGATTGTGGTCGCTCGTCTCGCTCAAATTTGCGACGGTAACGCGCCATCAGCGCATGAGCAGTCTGCATCAGTACCAAAAGCCCCAGCTTGCCGTGCAGCCATGCACCGTTCTGCTGTACATCGAAGGCGTTAATGGTAAAAGCCAGCCACAGGCCAAAAATCCACGACACTATCATGGCCGGGTTGATGATGATACGAAGCAACCGCCGCTCCATGACTTTGAATAACTCTGATGCCTCACTGCCCACGGCCACCTGCGAGTGATAAACATACAGGCGCGGTAAATATAGCATACCCGCCATCCATGACATAACGGCAATCAGATGCAGTGCTTTGAGCCAGTGATAAGTTTCATCAAACATTGATTATCCTTTATACAGGTTATTCATTTACCACACAGGGGCATTCCGAAAAACTGCGCGGGCAGAAGCGTGTCTTGCCAGCAGGACAAATAGTGTCCGTGCGGTCAATGCCCCAGCATAAATTTGCCAGTGCATCGATAAAAAAACCTTCTGTGCATAGCGCTGGCACACGCCAGTAAGACGGTAGTTTTTTTTCCGCAGCCAGCTCACGGTAATCAATATCAAGCTCCACCAGAGTTTCCGAATGCTCCGATACAAAAGCAATAGGCACAACAACAACAGGCACAGCATCTTTGCCCGCACGGTCAATTTCATCCTCGGTGTAAGGGCCTATCCATTTCAGGCGGCCCACGCGGCTCTGGTAGCAGACCACATAATCAAGCTCGTCAATCGCCATCAAATCAACAATGGCTTTGGCCGTTTTTTCTATCTGCATCTGGTAAGGATCGCCTTTTTCAATTACTTTTTCCGGCAGACCGTGAGCAGAAAACAACACGCGCGGTTTTTGCGATTCCGATGCTTTCCAATAGATTTCTTTAATCAGCTTTACATGCGATGCAATGAAGCTGTTATCCGTTGGATAACAGCAAATGGATGTTGTGGGGGTAGACAGCCCTTCTTTGCGGCATGCTGCTTGCCAGTCATTGAATGAAGAGCCAGTCGTAGTAGTTGAAAACTGCGGATAAAGCGGAAGCAAAATAACATGGTCTGGTTCGTAGGCTTTTACTTTTTTTACTACAACACTGCTCATGGGATGCCAATATCGCATGGAAAAAAATACTTTGTATTCACCCTTGGATGAAATTTTGGCCGCAAGTAATTTTTGCAACGCTTCCGCCTGCGCATTGGTTTGTTCAAAAATAGGGGATTTGCCACCAAGCTTCTGATAAATGCCAATGGCTTTTTTTGCCCGTGTACTGGAAATTAATTTAGCCAGTAAATAGCGAAATGGGTTGGGAAGGCTGATAATTGCAGGGTCGTTGAATAAATTAAATAAAAACGGCTTTACTGCTTTTAGGCTATCCGGCCCGCCGAGATTGAATAATACAACCGCTGTCCTTGCCATACTACGCGTAGCTCCTGATGAGTTCACTGAGCGCCAACACGTTATCCGGCGGTGTTTCTGGTATCACGCCATGGCCTAGGTTGAAAATAAAACGCTTATCTCCAAATATGGATAATATACGCTTTGCCTCTTCCAGCATTGCATTTTTGTCATAAGCCAGAAGCAGCTGGTCCAAATTTCCCTGCACTACTGTGTGTGGCTGCAAATGTTCCTTTGCCCATGACAGCGTAACAGAACCATCGATACTTACCGCGTCAACGCCTGTTTGTTTTACATAGTCAGTAATCTTACTTCCGCTCATGCGCGGAAATCCGATGACAGGAATAGATGGATACGCTTTTTTAATGGCAGAAACTATTTTTTTTGTCGGTACAATAGACCAGTCGGAAAATTGTTTTTCTGATAATACACCGGCCCATGAGTCAAAAATCTGTATCACTTCTGCTCCCGCTTCTATCTGCGCGATAGCATGGCTAGATACCGCATCAGTCAGCATATCCACCAGCTTAATGAAAAATGCTGGATCTTTGTAAATCATAGTACGTGGTAATTGAAAATCCCTGCTACCCTTGCCTTCAATCATGTAGCAAGCCAGCGTCCACGGCGCACCGGCAAAACCTATCAGTGTTGTTTCAGCGGGTAATGCTTTTCGTGTAAGACGTAACGCCTCATATACGGGAGAAAGATGCGAAGCAAAATTCTGGCGGCTTAGTAATTCCAGATCTTTGCTATTTTGTACCGGTTTTAGTATTGGCCCTTTTCCCTCCTCAAAACGAACATCCGCTCCTAGCGCATGCGGTATTACCAAAATGTCAGAAAATATAATCGCTGCGTCCATATTAAAACGGCGTATAGGCTGCAACGTAACTTCACAAGCCTTATCCGGTGTATAACAAAAATCGAGAAAATTCTTCGCCTTTTTTCGTAATTCTTTATATTCCGGCAAATACCTTCCCGCCTGACGCATAAGCCAGAAGGGAGGTCTTCCTGAAAAGGAGGGAGTAAACGCAGACAGGAAATATTTTCCAGAATTATTCATATCTAATTAAATATAATTATAAGACTAATAGTAGTGGTAGTTGTAAGGTGAAGTTACGGGATTAAATAGTATCCCTTAGATATTGGCTATAGAAAACATACAGCCAGCAAAATGTGCATAAAAAGCGGATAACTATTCAAGATAATAAAATATATACATAAATACTACTGTTGCAAGAATTGCAAAGCGTGTATGAATGACGTTATCCACATTTTTAACAGCGCGGCATTTAATCTGTACACCTGTGGATTCTTTGCACTGGAGAAAGCAAATAACTTTGCATAAAATAACCCCTGCTGGTTATGCCCATAACAGTTTACATGTTATGCACAGGTTTTTACAAAAGAGCGTTTTCTGGGTATGAAAAATTTTAATCTCCATCTTATCTCCGATTCAACGGGCGAAACAGTAAGCAGCGTTGCGCGTGCAGCCATTGCGCAATTTGATGATGTAGAGCCGGAAGAGTTCAGCTGGACACTGGTGCGCACCAAAACGCAGATGGAAAAAGTTATCGCCGAACTGCGGAAAAATCCTGGGCCGGTAATGTACACGTTGGTGGATAACGGCTTGCGCGACCTGCTGAAGATGGAATGCGCCCGCCTCGGTATTCCCTGCATACCCGTTATTTCCGGCATTGTCGCCGAGCTTTCCAGTTATCTCGGGCAGGAAACACACGCATCACCGGGTCGCCAGCATGAATTGAACGAAGATTACTTCAGTCGTGTGGATGCCATTAATTATGCGCTGGCGCATGATGACGGGCAGGGGCATTGGGAACTTGAGCAGGCCGATATTGTATTGGTGGGCGTGTCGCGTACCTCGAAATCCCCGACCTGTATGTATCTTGCCTATAAAGGTTATAAGACTGCTAACATTCCCTTTGTTCTCGATATTCCGCTACCGCCTGCGCTGGAGCAGATTAAAAAGCCGCTTATCGTCGGGCTTACCATTAGTCCCGACCGCCTGCAGCAGATACGCAAAACGCGCCTGCAATCGCTCAAGCAGGAAGAAAACACCAACTATGTTGAAATGGAACATCTGCAGCGGGAGATTACCGAATCGCGCAAGCTTTACAGCAAGCACCGCTGGCCGGTGATTGACGTCACCAAGCGTTCGGTGGAAGAAACAGCTGCTACCATTATCCAGTATGTAAAGAAGCATCAGGAAAAGCAGGAGGCAAAAAATGATTAGCGGCAAAGCCAAGGTGGCGGGCGTCGTCGGCTGGCCGGTTTCGCACAGCCTGTCGCCTCGCCTGCATAATTACTGGTTGAGTCATTACAGTATTGACGGGCTTTATATTCCGCTGCCGGTTAAGCCAGAAGATTGTATCGAGGTAATCAAAATATTGCCCAAAATGGGCATACGCGGTGTAAACCTTACTTTGCCACATAAAGAACTGGTGATGCCGCTTTTGACGGATATGGACGATGATGCGCGCGCTATCGGTGCGGTCAATACGCTGATGATTTCTTACGATGGCACGATACAGGGTATGAATACCGATGCTTACGGCTTTATCAAAAATATCAGGCCGCATATCGGTACGCGTAAAAATAAAGCGGTGGTGCTGGGGGCTGGCGGCGCGGCAAGAGCAGTCTGCCATGCGTTGATTAAAGAGGGCTTTACCGAAATCATGCTGGCTAACCGCACGCAGGAAAAAGCCGACGCTCTGGCGGCGCATTTTGCCGGACGTATTCAGGTGCGCGCATGGGATCTCCGTAACAATATGCTGGAGGGTGCCGACCTTCTGGTCAATGCTACCAGCCTTGGCATGGAAGGACATGAGCCGCTTCCCATAAGCCTAGATGCGCTACCCAAAACGGCGGTGGTGACGGATATTGTCTATATTCCGCTGGTGACACCGCTCATCAAGGCAGCCAAGGACCGTGGCAACCCTGTGGTGGATGGGCTGGGTATGCTGATTCACCAGGCGGTGCCGGCATTCAAGGCATGGTTCGGTGTTAATCCTGAAATCACGCCGGAGCTTCGTAACATACTGCTAAAGGCAACCTAAGCATGGCGCGAAGGGTGCTTGTTCTTGGGCTGACCGGCAGTATCGGCATGGGAAAAACGACCGTCGGCCGCCAGCTGGAAAGCATGGGCGCGAAGCTTTGCAGTGCTGATGCTATTGTACACCGGCTCATGGGCGAAGGTGGAGGGGCGGTGGAAATTATCGCAAAGCAATTTCCCAAATCGCGCAAGGGTAATGCCATCGATCGCAAGGAATTGGGTGCAATTGTATTTAATGATAAGGAAAAGCTCAAACAGCTGGAAGCCATACTGCACCCGCTGGTGATAGCGGAAGAAAACCGCTTTATCGAGCAGCAGACCCGCATGGGCGCGCGTATGGTGGTGATGGATATTCCCCTGCTCTATGAAACGAACGGACAGAAACGCTGTGATTATGTGCTGGTGGTAAGCGCCCCCGGCTTCCTGCAAAGGCAGCGTGTAATGAAGCGGCCGGGTATGACGGAAGAAAAATTCCGGCGCATATTGGCCTCGCAGATGCCAGATCGTGCTAAGCGCAAACACGCCGATTTTGTTGTATCCACGGGCTTGGGGCGTGGTTATAGTTTCCGGCAGGCGGCTACATTTATCAAAGGTATCAGATGAAACGCGAGATAGTACTAGATACGGAAACCACGGGGCTGGACCCAGCCAGCGGCCACCGCATTGTGGAAATTGGTTGTGTTGAGGTGATAGGCGCGATACGCACCGGCAATTTTTTTCATACCTACCTTAATCCGGAACGCGACATGCCAGACGAAGCTTTCCGGGTGCATGGGCTTTCTAGCCAGTTCCTGAAAGACAAGCCGGTTTTTGCTGAAAAGGTGGATGAATTTCTGGAGTTCCTTGCCGATTCTCCACTGGTGATCCATAACGCCGGTTTTGATATGCGCTTTATCAATGCCGAGTTAGGCAATCTGGGTTTCAAGCCCATATCTATGGAGCGCACGCTCGATACGGTAATCTTGGCCAAGAAAAAATTCCCGGGTTCACCCGCGAGCTTGGATGCGTTGTGCAAACGCTTTGAAATTGATTTGTCGGTACGCACCAAGCACGGTGCGCTGCTTGATGCCGAATTGCTGGCTGAAGTGTATCTTGAATTGCTGGGGGGCCGTCAGGTCATGCTGTTGCTTGATAGCGCCGCAGCTGCCGAACAGAAAATATCGGCTGGACAGGATACCCTAAGGCAGCAGCTGGAAGCCCGTGTTTTTGAAGTATCGGGCGAGGAGGCGGAGGCGCATGAAGCCATGCTGGTAAAGCTCAAAAATCCGCTTTGGAAAAACACCCAAGCTTCTTAATTTCTGACTTCTTAAAAATTACGAAACGCATAAAAAAGGGCCCCCGATTTTGGGGGCCCTTTCTATTCGTAGCTGTTGAAGCTTAGCGTTTTACGTTGAGCTTAATTTCAACGCGGCGGTCAGCTGCCAGACAGGAAATCAGATCTTTCCTTTCGGTTACAGCATCGCACTTGGTGAGAGACTTGCTTTCACCCGCGCCTTCAACATAGATGCTCTTGGTCTTCAGGCCTTTTTTGGCGAGGTAAGACTTTACAGCCTCAGCACGGCGCTTGGAGAGTACCTTGTTGTAGCTCGGGTTGCCGATTTTGTCAGCGAAACCGATGATATCTACGTTTTCAACTTCTTGTGAATCCAGAATGATCTTTGCGATTTCATCCAGCTTTGCTTTTTCCTTGGTGTTCAAGGTCGAGCGATTGAAATCGAAGTAAACGGTGCGCTCTTCGCGGCTCAGCCTGGAGAGGATATCACGGCCACCGCATTCATCGGAGCCGCTGTCCCACTTGGTTACCACGCAGTTGCCGTGTGTGTTCAGTACAACATCACCACGAGCGTCCCTTACAACGTCTTGAGTTCCGCTTGTTTCGACGGTCGCATATACGGCGGCCGGAATGAGCATCACGCCGAAAGCAGCCAGCAGCGAAGCTTTTTTAATATTGATCATGAGCATTATCCTTTTTCTTTAGTTAAAATAGGCGGTGTCGGAAGTAAGAATCTGAATTCGATAACTAATTCAAAGCCACCCCAAACGCAATGCATATTTTGTTATACCATGCACGGCAGGAGATTAGGGATACGGTCTTAAAAATCAATTAATTATGAGCATCCTTGAGACCGGATAGGGGTGGTTTGTGCATAAAAGTAGATGAGTGATGCCAGATTGCCACAGCTGGCGTCGCCAATCTTTACTAAGGTTAAGAAGCGGCCGCTGCCTGTGCTTTGGCGCGATTCTGCAGGTAAAGTGCGTGAAAATCAATAGGATCAAGCATCAAAGGCGGGAATCCTCCATCGCGTGTGACGTCTGCAATTACGCGCCTAGCGAAGGGGAACAGCACGAACGGACAGTCGATAAGTATAATGGGTTCGATGCGGTCTTCCGGAATATTGCTGAGCTGGAAAATACCACAATAGGCAAGGTCCACCAGGAAGAGCGAATTGTTTTCTACTACGGCGCGTGTAGCGATATGCAGTGTCATTTCATATACGCCGTCCTGAAGTTTTTGTGCTTTTATATCCACATTTACATCAATGGTTGGCTTCAGGTTGAAGTTCATCAGGCTTTGCGGCGCATGCGGATTTTCAAAGGAGAGGTCTTTGATATATTGGCCTTTGACAATAAAGCTCTGGGCGTTGCCTGATCCTTGCTGCTCGTCTGCGCTCATGTATTCTGTCCTTCACGAAAATTTTATTTGTGTTAAGTTGCCTGCAGACCTTATACATAAAAAACCTGCATGGTCACCAGTTAATTTTGTTATTCACCGCTCTATAGAAACAATAAGATTATAATTATATGTCCGATGGTTCATCCTACGCCGATCTTGTAATTCTAGGCCTGCTTGCCGTTTTTATATTGCTGCGCCTGCGCAGTATTCTGGGCGACAAGGTAGGCAATGACGGCGCTGATTATTTCAAGAAAATGCTGCCGCCTGCCGTTAAACAACAGTCGCAAGCTCAGGAAGAGCCTATTGTCCAGTTGGAAGAGAAATCTTTCAAAATTAAATTCAAGGATGAAGACCCTTATCTCTCATCGCTTAAAGACAGGCAGGTTGCCGACGTTCTGGAGTCAATTAAAGAAAAGGACCTGCAATTCACCGCCACTTCATTCCTGCATGGCGCAAAGCTTGCGTATGAAATGGTGTTTGATGCCTTTGCCAAGGGCGACCGTAAAACATTGGGTATGCTGCTTTCGGAAACAACTTTCGCCGCTTTCAGTAACGAGCTGGATATCCGCGAATCATCAGAAAATAAAACAGAGACCACTCTCGTTTCTGTTGTGCCTAAGGACATCGTTGCCGCAAGCATGAATGGAAGCATGGCGCGGCTTACCGTGAAATTTGACAGCGAACATATTACCGTGGTGCGCGATGCCAAGGGCGGAATTGTGGAAGGCGATCCTTCCGAATTACACATAGTGGATGACCAATGGATATTCGAGCGCGATATTACTAGCAAGAATCCAAACTGGAAGATTATCGAAACATGATGCATTCGCTGAAACGGCTTTCTGCCGTACTGGTTCTTGTGGCGTGCAGCGGTTGCAGCCTTTTCGTTAAAGCAGATAAATTCGGGTCACGGCTCATTACCTATTCCGAACTTCCGGGCTGGAATATCGATCATCACGGCGAAGCGCTCCAGACATTCAAGGAAAGCTGTCCGATACTGGCAAGGAAGGCGCGCGGTGCTTCCACAGGCAGCGGACTGGAAGTAAACGAAGAGGTCTGGCGGTCACTATGCAGTGAAGCTTCGCATATTTCATCCGACGACCACGAGGCTGCCCGCCTGTTTTTCGAGCGCCGCTTTGCCCCGTACCGCGTCAATAATAATGGCAAGGAGCTGGGCCTGTTCACCGGTTATTATGAACCCACCCTTTACGGTTCGCTCAAGCGTATCGGTAATTATAAATACCCGCTCTATGCGCCGCCTGCCGGCCTGAAAGAGAAAAAGCCCTATTACAGCCATGCTGAAATCAACCGCGGGGCATTGGCCAACCGTAGGCTAGAGCTGGTGTGGGTGGATGATCCGGTGATGATATTTTTCCTGCACATACAGGGCAGCGGCCGTATTATTCTGAGTAACGGCACGGAGCGGCTGATAGGCTATGCCGACCAGAACGGCCATGGCTATGTGTCGCTGGGCAAGGTTATGGGCGAGGAAGGCCTGCTGCCCAAAGACCAGATAAATTTCTTCACCCTGCGCCAGTGGCTATATGAAAATCCGGACCGCGCTTTTGCCATGATGGAAAAAAATCCCTCTTATGTATTTTTTAAATGGCTAGACAAAAAAAGGCCGGTTGGTGCAATCGGCGCAGAACTGACGGCCCAGCGTTCGCTGGCCGTAGAAAGCCGCCATATTCCTTACGGCTTGCCGCTTTACCTGCAGACCGAGCTTCCGGCCACCCCTGGCAACGCACCCACGCCGTTTAACCGTGTGATGATTGCGCAGGACACGGGCGGCGCTATACGCGGACCTGTGCGCGGCGACATCTTTTTCGGCCCCGGCCAGCAAGCGGAATATCTTGCCGGCTACATGAAAAACAGGGGTTTCTACAACCTTCTGGTGCCGCGCGAGATTGCCTACCAGCTGCAATGAAGCGTACGCTGACACCTGAGGAAAAAGAACTATGGCGCTATGTCACGCGCCATGACAAGCCGCTCGATAGCGCTACATTAGAGGCAATGGAAGAGCCTGCTGAGAAAACGGTAAAAACAAAAGAAAAACCTGTGGTAAAAAAATGGCGGCCAGGGATGCACTCGGGCATGCATGCCGCGGCCGCACCTGCCGCTACGACTAAAAAAGAAAATGCCCTTTCACAGGGGTTGTATGCAGGCATTGACCGCAACACGGCGGAGCGTTTCCGCAAGGGCGATTACCCGATAAACGCCACACTTGATTTGCATGGCATGAACCGTGAAAAAGCACACGCCATGTTGATGGCGTTCCTGAATATATTTTATGCCCAAGACGCGCGCTGCCTGCTGGTCATTACCGGCAAAGGCAAGAAGGACGTGCAGGGCGGGGATAAAATATCCGGCGTGTTGCGTGAATCGCTGCCGCAATGGCTGAGTGTGCCGGACGTAAAAAAAATGATACTGGCCTTTGATGTGGCTAAGCCAAAGCATGGCGGCAGTGGCGCATTTTATATTTTACTACGGCGCAAACGCTAAAATATTTTCCCTAAAAACACAAAACTCTCCGCCTCGGAGAGGGGAGAGTTTTGTGGGCCATTTAAGGCCTGGTTGCTTCTGGTTTTAGCCGGGGTACACCACGGTGGACGCGTTCTCCGTGACCAACATGAACTCCACGCCCGACAGCAGCTCGATCGTCTCGATCGTCTCGATCAGGTCGAGCGGCATGGCGGCCATCAGCATCTCGGTGATGAGGCTGCTGACGGTGAACGTGGTGATGCGGGTACCCTCGTTGAGCAGCTCGACCACGCGGGGGGTACCCGGGGTGAGCGCCAGCAGGGGCATCTCGCGCGGCAACAGGTTGTTGCCGCCCACCTCCAACAGCACGGGGCTGTGGCCCTCGTTCGTGAGGGTGATGGTGTTGTTCTCGTCGTTCGCGGACACGTTGATGCAGCCGGCCAGAATGAAGCGCGCCATGGATTTCTCCTAATATACGGCGCCAAACGGGACACTCGCAGGGAACTGTTCCCTGTGAGCCTGTACCTCTCTTGTGAGGGGTAAAGTGACAAGACTTATTATAAATTAACCAAAGGCAGTAAAAAACAGGATTTTTATGACAATATGTTGAATATGACGTTTCAACTATATGATATAAAACACAAAACTCCCCGCCTCGGAGAGGGGAGAGTTTTGCGGACCATTTAAGGCCTGGTTGTCACGGTGTTAGTTGTCGTCGGTCGGCACGAGCTTGAGCGTCTGGTCGCCTTCCATCACGAACGTGTCCGCGATGCCCACGCTCACCAGTTCGGCGATGAGGCCGAGGCTGTCGAGCGGGATCTCGTCCACGGTCACGACGGGGAGCGTCATGAACTGGCCGACGACGATCCGGCACTCGGTCATGCTGCCCTTCGGCAACGCGACCGCCTGCCCGGGGAACAGGGTGAAGCTGTCCGAGGCCACCTCCTCGCGGGGGTTTCCCGCGATGACCAGCTTCGTCGCTTTGCCCTCGTTCTTGAACGCGACCAGCTCGCCGTTCTCCGACACACTGACCACCACACCACTGACGTTGAGGTTCTGCACTGGTTTTCTCCTATGTGCAGGCCACACGATGCACTCGACAAGGAACATCCCCATCGAGCCTGGCTTTACAATACCCTGAGGTAAAGAAAGCAAGATTAGCACCTATTAATATACATTAATTATTGGGGTTGAAAAACGGCGTTATTTGAAGAATTCGTTACGAAAAGGTAAATAAAATTATCGTAATACACTGATTTTATTTATGAATCATTATCCAGCTTTTGTTTCTTTGTGCCTAAAAGCGGTTTTTTACCCTTCTTTGTGCGCGCCAGTGCGATTTTAGCGGTAAAACTTCCTTGAGGCGTGCTTGCCTCAGGGCTTGTCGGTGAAGCTGCTTCCTTGGGCTTTTGCTTGGGCTTGGCAGTGTTTTCTCGGCAGGAGATAAAATATTGGCCTTGCGGGTTGGTCTGGATTTCCAGCACATGCTTGACCATACGCTCTTTAGCTGGACGGTCGGAGCAGTAAATCATAATAAAAAGTTTTGCCGGATTGGGTATGGAGACTTTGGGAAATGTCTCGTGCAGGCTGGTAAGTTCGGCTTGCGCTGCTTCAATGGTTGCGTAGGTTTTCCCCTTGCGCACAGCGCGCAGGATAGGATTCCCCCAGTTGGGATTATTGCGCGAAACTTGGGAACGCTGCGGGTGTTCGCGGTAATCCACTGCCATTTTATTGGCAACCAGCGCATAGCGTCCGTCATTTTTCTGAAAAGTAACGACGGCAAAATGTCCTAGCACGCCGTGTTTTTCGTCACCTGCCTCAAGGCCAAATCCCTTTATCCACAGGATGAGGGACGGGTGTTCGGGATTGTTGATTTGTTTCTTGGCGGCAATAAAGTGGCGCTTCAGCGCCTGTAATTGTTCGGCGGCTTCTTGCGGGGTGGCAAAGCGGTACATACCGCTGATAACGGCCTGTATGGTGGGGTTATTGATACTGGCGTAGCGCTTCGATTCACTCATGGATCACTTATGGGCAGTCAAGTTAGTCTATGACAATACGATATAAATCATTATGATACACATGCACAGCAGTGTATTGTGCAGTCCGATATTCTACATTTTGCAGGTGAAGGAAGCGTTAATAACCATGGCAGGCGCAAAAGCACATATCCTTGTGGTCGATGATGATGACCGCCTGCGCGCGCTGCTCAAACGCTTTTTGCGCGAGCAGGGCTTTATGGTGACGGTGGCTGCCGATGCCGACGAAGCTTGCCGCAAATTATCACATTTTCTGTTCGACATGATGATACTTGATGTGATGATGCCGGGCCGCTCCGGTTTGGAGTTATTATCGGAGCTTAAGGAAAAATTGCGCATGCCGGTGCTGATGTTGTCTGCCATGGGCGAAAGTGAAGATCGCATACGCGGGCTGGAAGTCGGCGCCGAAGATTATGTCACCAAGCCTTTTGAACCTAAGGAGCTGGTGCTTCGTATCCGCGCGATATTGCGCCGGGCGCAATCGTCACCGCAGCTCAAAGTAAAAACTATTACCTTTGGCGAATATCATTTTGATCTGGCTAGCAGCCAGCTGAAACGCGGAAGCGAGAATATTGCGCTTACGTCCGGAGAACTGGCCATATTGAAATTATTGGCAGAAAACGCCGGAAAACCCGTCTCGCGTGATGAGCTGGCACGCGCTGGCGGTGGCGCCAATGAACGCACAGTGGATGTGCAAATTACTCGGCTGCGCAAAAAAATTGAAGATAGCGAAGGCAAGCCCGTGTACTTGCAAACGGTACGCGGTTCCGGCTATGTGCTTTATGCGGAAGGTGCGGGGCATCGTGAAAGTAATTAAAGATTTTCTGCCCAAAAGTTTGTTTGGGCGCGCGCTGTTGATTCTGGTGTTGCCTACCGTGCTGATACAGTTGGTGGTGACCTATGTATTTTTTGACCGGCACTGGGACGATGTGACGCGCCGCATAGCGCTCAATACGGCAGGAGAGGTGCAGTTTTTTATCCAGCAGCTTAAGCAGGCAGATGCCAGCCATAAAGACGATGTGGTGGGCGAATTTGTCAAAGCAACAGGAATTAATGTGTTTTTTGAAGATGCTGATAGCTTTCGCAAAAATGCTATCAGCAAAGAGTTTCCAGAGTTTCAACGTTACCTCCGTGCCAAGATAGAAGAACCCTTTACCCTGCGGCAGATTGACAAGGGCGCCACGATAGAGATTCGCGTTTTGCTGCCACAGGAAGTGCTGAAGCTCGAGATGACCAGCAAGCGCCTTGCCAGCCGGACAACGATTATATTCGTGCTGTGGATGGTGGCGGCATCGGTGGTGTTTTTGCTGATTGCTGTCGTATTCCTGCGCAACCAGATACGCCCCATTTCGCAGCTGGCCGAAGCGGCTGATAATTTTGGGCGCGGCCTTGACATGCCTGGATTCCGACCACATGGCGCTAGCGAAGTGCGCCGTGCGTCGCGTGCATTCATTGTAATGAGGGAGCGTATAAAGCGCCAGATACGTACCCGCACTGAAATGCTGGCGGGTATCTCGCATGATTTGCGCACGCCGTTGACCCGTATGAAACTGCAACTGGCTATGCTTGGTGATACGGAAGAGGCAAAAGAACTCAGCGATGATGTGCAGCAGATGGAACATATGATTGAGGAATACCTGGATTTTGCACGCGGTGAAGGCGGAGAAGAGGCGGTGCGCACCGCGCTGCACGAATTGCTTTCGGACATTGCCGCCGATTACCAGCGTGCTAATGCGAAGGTTGTTTTTGTAGCACAGGAGCAACTGTTCAAGGATATACGCGTAAGCGCGTTCAGGCGCATGCTGCATAACATTATCGACAATGCGTTGCGGTATGGAAAAAAATGCGAAATTGGATTGCGTAAAACGGCAAATTTCTGCGAGATTACCATTGATGACGACGGTCCGGGAATTCCCGAAGAAAAGCGTGAGGAGGTCTTTAAGCCGTTCATACGACTGGATCCGTCGCGCAATGCAAAAACCGGAGGTGTCGGGTTGGGGCTGACCATTGCGCGTGACGTTGCGCTGGCGCATGGAGGCAGCATTGTGCTGGAAAGCGCGCCAGAAAGCAATTTGAAGCCAGAAAGCAATTTGAAGAATGGCGGCTTGCGCGTTATCATCAGATTGCCGCTGTAACAGGAGAGAATGACATGGGTTTATTTTTATTTCGTTTCTGGGTCGCGCTGGTGCCGATGGCAATTTATGTCGTTTGGTTTCTGCTTGTACGTCACCGTGCCATAAAAAATAACCAGCCGCTGCCGCAATTCCGTGATACGCCCCTTTATTGGGCTATATTGGCAAGTCTGCTGGTGGCAGGCATTTGTTTTGTGGTACTGGGCATGTCACAAAAGCGCAATGCAACGGATTATACGCCGCCGGCACGCATATCGCCGCAATTAGAAAAACCTTCTGTTCCTCAGGATGGCAATAAACAGCTAAAGCAAAAAAAAGAACCAGTATCCCCGATTGATGATGTGGAAATTCCGGAAACAATCGATCCAGAAACAGATGAGTGGGGTGGCCGTGGCAGTAGCCGTTATGTACCCACACGTTACGACGAAAACGGCAATATGATTCCTGCCCATGTCAGGGAAGATCCGTGAACAACACCATGTCATCGCTTGATTCTTTGGCGCCGGACTGGTTGGCATGGCCGGAAACCAAGCAGCTTACGGCAGCTTTTTCCGCACATAAGAATGCACTGCGTTTTGTCGGTGGCGCCGTGCGCGATAGCCTGCTTAGCCGCACGGTACATGATGTGGATGCCGCTACCACCTGCCACCCCGAACAGACCATGGCCACATTGCATCGCGCGGATATAAAAGCCCTGCCGACAGGCATTGCCCATGGTACGGTAACGGCAGTGATTGGAAAAAAATCGTTTGAGATAACCACGCTGCGCAAAGACATGGCTTGCGACGGCAGGCATGCCGATGTGGCGTTTACCGATGACTGGAAGCAGGATGCTGCAAGGCGCGATTTCACCATGAATGCGCTATATCTTACGCCTGAAGGCGTCTTGTTTGATTACTTTGGCGGTGTGGACGATGCCAGGTCGGGTTGTGTGCGCTTTATCGGTGATGCACAGGCGCGTATTTCCGAAGATTATCTTCGCATACTGCGTTTTTTCCGTTTCCATGCACGCTATGGCAAGCTCCCTCCGGATGCGCAGGCGTTGGCAGCATGTAGGGCTGCGGCGGCGGAGATCGGGCAGTTATCGGGTGAGCGTGTACAAAAGGAATTGCTGCAACTGCTGGCTATTCCGGATGCTTACAAGACGCTTTTGCTGATGCAGATGGAGAGTGTGCTGGAGCATGTATTTGGGTTTGCCATCGGTAACCTTGGAGCATTTAACCGGCTTGAAACCATTGCGCTGCTCACAGGGCAGAGAATGGATGCCCATGCTATGCTGGCCCTGTTTGCCATCGTATCGTCCCTGCCGCAGGAAGAGGCGTGCCGGCGTATGGTGGACCGTCTTCGGCTTTCCAATGCCCACGCCCATGAGCTATTTACCATCGTCCGGCGGTGTCCGGATATTATTTCTTCGTTGCCGGAAGACAGGCAGAAACAATTATTGCGCCAAATGGAGGCAAGGCTGTTTACGTATGCCGTGATGGTCAATTGGGCAACAGGCGACGGCGAGCTGTCGCAGTCCTGTCCGTATGCGCGGATGGTACGGCTGGCGGCTACTTGGGATCCTCCATTATTTCCTGTTACCGGACGCGATCTGCTGGCGGCAAACATCAAGCCCGGCAAGGATATGGGGCTGCTTCTGGCGCGGTTGGAAAAAGAGTGGGAGGCATCAGGTTACTCGCTAACCAGAAAGCAGTTACTGGCGCGGTTATGACAATACCAAAACCCTATCCGGCGCCTAAGTGGCTCGGTATGCCTGAACTCAAACGCATCGAAGAACTCCTTAAGGCTAAGGGTGTCGATTACTTTTTTATTGGCGGCGCCCTGCGTGATGTATTCCTCAATAAAGACCCATCGGATATTGACATGATAAGCACGGCCACGCCTGGTGATATTATGTCGATTGCCAGGTCCGAAGGAATTGATGCCAGGTTTGTGAACCCTGAAACGGGTACCGTGCGGCTTCGATTTGGAAAGCCGGTCAGATTATTTGACATTGTCAGCTTTGATTCCATCAACCTCAGGCAAGGCAGTATCTCCGACCGTATCAATGCTTACCTTTGCATGCATGGAGACCTGACCATGAATGCGCTGGGGATGCATCCCGATGGCCGTTGGTTCGATCCGTTGGGCGGGATAGCGCACTTGCATGAAGGAGTTATCCGGCTTACCGATTCTGCTATCGAACTTCTGCCACTTAATGAAAACAGGTTGATACGGCTTCTCCGGTTCCATGCGCTGTATGGAAAGAAACCGCTCGACGATGATATAGTGCAGGTTTGCCGTAAACATGCAGGAGCGCTGGAATATGCCCATAAGGGGAAACTTATGGTGCAGTTCTTCAAATGGGTGGTGGTACCCAAATTTGCTGACAGCTTGCAACTGTCACGGCAGCTTGGCCTTTTACCTTATATTTTCCCGTTTGCTCTTGATGAGCAGGAGATCATGCGTCGGTACGAGGTCATTCAAAGAATGAGCAAATTGCCTCAGGATGTCGAGGTACGCATGGTGCTTCTAATGCAGAAATCCGGTATGACACCAGAAACGGCACTGGATATTTTTGCAAAACGGTGGGATATCCAGCCGGTAGCGCATCAAAGGATGCAAAACCTTATCCTTCGCTTCCCGCAGGTGCGTAACTCTGTAGCCATGCAACATGGCAAGGCACTGGCCGAAGCGCTAGGCAGGCACGTGGCTTGCCAGCTTGTCTTGTTGCACTGGGCGCATGAACCCGATGTTATGCAACCGGCAGCAAGTTACAGGAAATTATTGGAAGATATATATGCGGCTTAGGCAGATTCGCTGCTGGCGGCTTCACCGGCGGGTGCTTCTTCCAGCGCATAGCCGGCAGAGCGCACGGTGCGGATGAGGTCTGGCTGTTTACTGTCATAGTCGAGGCCCTTGCGCAGGCGGCGTACATGCACGTCCACGGTGCGGAGTTCGACGTAAATATCATGACCCCATACGGCATCAAGCAGCTGCTCGCGCGAGAATACGCGGCCTGGATGTTCCATGAGATAACGCAGCAGGCTGAACTCGGTCGGGCTTAAGTGGATTTCCACGCTGTCGCGGGTGACTTTGTGGGCGGCCACATCCATTTTGATGCCGGCAAAAGCCAGCGTCTTTTCTGACAATGCCGGACGGAAACGGCGGAACACGGCGCGGATACGCGCAATCAGTTCGGCTGGCGAAAAAGGTTTTACGATATAGTCGTCAGCACCGGCATCAAGGCCGCGAATGCGGTCACCTTCTTCGCCACGCGCAGAGAGCATGATAATCGGGATAGCTTTGGTTTCAGGATTCCAGCGCAATTGCTTGCAGATTTCTACGCCGGACATGGATGGCAGCATCCAGTCAAGCACGATGATATCCGGCTTGTAATCTTTGACCATGCCCACGGCTTCTTCACCGTCACCGGTGGAGTAAACGCGAAAACCTTCACGTTCAAGGTTGTAGCGCAACAGGGTGACGATTGCCGCTTCGTCCTCAACGATAAGTACTGATGTTTCCAACGATGAAATTCCTTTTTTGCTTTTAAAGAGGCATTTATCACACTAGCATTGCAGATACCAGAGGGAAACCAATCTTGACAGAAAAGTCTTAATAAATAGTTGAAATATGAATAGTAAATTGCGTTTATGCCTTGATTTAGGACCGCTTGCCGTTTTTTTCATCGCCTATCGTTTTTGGGGTCTCCTACCCGCGACCGGCTGTATCATCGTCACCACCCTGATTTCATTGGCCGTGACCTATTATTATGAAAAGCGCTTTGCTCCTATGCCTTTGATTTCAGGCATATTAATAACCATTATGGGCGGTTTTACCCTGTATTTGAACGACGAGACCTTCATCAAAATAAAACCTACGCTGGTCAACCTGATTTTTGCCGCGTTGCTGCTGGGCGGCCTGCTGTTCAAAAAATCGATGTTCAAGCTACTGCTCGACGGCGCGCTTACTCTTACAGAGGAAGGCTGGCGCAGCCTGACGCTGCGCTGGGGGCTGTTTTTTGTGTTTCTGGCGGTAGTCAACGAAGTGATCTGGCGCAGTTTTTCCACCGACTTCTGGGTCAACTTCAAGGTATTTGGTATGCTCAGTTTGACTATATTGTTTACGGCCGCGCAGATACCGCTTATCAAACGCACCATGATTGAAGACGGCGAAAACGCAAACGCGCCCGACAAGTCATAAAAGAAGTGGCCTTAGCTGGCGGCCTTGAGTGCCTGCCATGCGATATCACGGCGGCAAAAACCTTCCGGCCAGTCGATGCAATCCACCGCCTTGTAAGCGCGCGCCTTTGCTTCGGCAATGTTGCCGCCAAGCGCGGTGACGCCCAGCACACGCCCGCCGACAGCCACGATATCTGACCCACGTTTTTCAGTTCCGGCATGGAAGACTTTAGCGCCTTCCACCTGCGCTGCCTTTTCCAGTCCGCGTATTATCGTGTTTTTCTTGTAAGTGTCGGGGTAGCCGTTAGCTGCCATGACCACGCAAACGGCTGCGTCTTTGTGGAAGGTGATATCCTTGCTGTTTAGTGTTCCCTTGCTGCAATCGAGCAATACTTTGTAAAGGTCTCCTGAAAAGCGCGCCATCAGCACCTGTGTTTCCGGATCGCCGAAGCGCACATTATATTCCAGCAATTTCGGCCCTTGTTTGGTCAGCATTAGTCCGGCGAACAGCACGCCTTTAAACGGTGTGCCTTCTTTTTTCATGCCATCCATTGTGGGCTGTACGATATCGCGCATCACCTGCATGGCGACCTCGTCGCTCATGACCGGCGGCGGTGCGTAGGTACCCATACCGCCTGTATTGGGCCCTTTGTCGCCGTCGAAGGCGCGCTTATGGTCCTGTGCGTAGCCAAACAGGGTGGCGTTGTTGCCGTCACATAATGCAAACAGGCTGACCTCCGGCCCTTCCATGAATTCCTCAATCACTATCGATTTACCGCTATCGCCGAACTGGCCGGAGAACATGGCGTCGATGGTGTCTTCGGCTTCCTGCTTGCTTTGCGCGATAATCACGCCTTTGCCCGCGGCAAGCCCGTCCGCCTTGATGACAATGGGGTAGGACTTACCTTGTAAAAAGGTTTTTGCCTCACCCGCATGGGCGAAAAATCCGTAATCGGCGGTGACGATATTATATTTTTTGCAGATGGACTTCATGAAGCCCTTGGAGCCTTCCAGCTTCGCGGCAGCGGCACTGGTGCCAAACACAGGAATTTTTTCCTGTTCCAGCCGGTTAGCCAACCCATCCACCAGCGGCTGCTCAGGCCCGATGACCACCAGCCCGATGGCGTTTTCCTTACAGAAATGCACAATATCGTCGGGTGATTTCAGGGTAATACAAGTCGCGTCCTGTGCAATGCCGCCATTACCGGGTGCGCAGAAAACCTCGGTTACTGAAGGGGATTGCTTAAGCCGCCAGACCAACGCATGTTCGCGGCCGCCGGAGCCGATTACCAGAACTTTTGCCATTTGCCGATAAGTCCTCTAATGTCTCGAATAGTTAACTAACAGGGACTCTATGCCCGAATCTGCCCTTAATTTCAATCATAACCAGCCGGTCTATACCGTCAGCGAGGTGTCTTTTTCCATCAAACGCGTGGTGGAAGACCATTTTGGCGTGGTGCGCATACGCGGGGAAATCTCGGGATTCAAGCTGCATTCCTCGGGCCATGCCTATTTTACGCTCAAGGATGACAATGCCTGCATCGACGCCGTGTGCTGGAAAGGCAATGTCGGCAAGCTGCGCTTCAAGCCGGAAGATGGGCTGGAGATTTTAGGCAGCGGCAAAATCACTACCTATCCCGGCCGATCAAAGTATCAGATAGTCATCGACAGCATGGAACCGGCGGGTGCGGGCGCGTTGATGGCGCTGCTGGAAAAACGCCGCAAGCAGTTGGAAGAAGAGGGTCTGTTTGACCCCAAGCGCAAAAAGAAACTACCCTTCATGCCGCGTGTGGTGGGGGTGGTGACGTCACCTACGGGCGCGGTGATACGCGATATATTGCACCGCTTGTCAGACCGTTTTCCCGTGCATGTGCTGGTGTGGCCGGTGGCGGTGCAGGGCGAGGGCGCGGCCGAGCAGGTCGCCGCTGCGATTAAAGGCTTTAATGAAATATCCGGTGCGCAGCGCCCAGACGTGTTGATTGTGGCGCGTGGCGGCGGGTCGCTCGAAGATTTATGGGCGTTCAACGAAGAGGTAGTGGTGCGGGCGGCCGCGGCATCCGATATTCCGCTGATTTCAGCTGTCGGCCATGAAACCGACACCACGCTGATTGATTATGCCTCTGACATGCGCGCGCCAACCCCGACGGCCGCTGCTGAAATGGCAGTGCCCGTGCGCGAGGAATTACGCACAGGCCTAAAGCAGCTCGATGCGCGCTTAGCAATGGCCATGCAGCGCATGATGGCGCAGCGGCAGGAAAAGCTGGAAGGCCTCGCGCGAGGCCTGCCCAAGCCGATGCAGCTGCTTCAGGTATCGCTGCAACGCCTCGATGACTGGGCCGACCGCCTGCAAGGTGCGCTGCCTGCGCTTCTTGCGCGTAAGCAACAGCAACTGGCAGTGGCATCAGCAGGGCTTCGCCCGCAGGCTATCCGCACGGACATGAACAAGGTGAACGAGCGGCTGAAAGAATTGCAGCAGCGCTTGCAGGCGGCAGGCACGCGCTATCTCGATACGCGTGAAGAGCGCTTGCGTTCCATGGCCAGCCAGCTGGAAAGCGTCAATTACCAGAAAGTGCTGGCGCGCGGATTTGCACTGGTAAAGGACGCGTCGGGAACGCTGGTCACCACGGCGGCAGGCGCAAAAGAAAAACCGGAAATGACCGTTACCTTCAAGGACGGTGACCTGAAAGTAAAGCCGCAAGCCTAAGCGGCGATGACGTCTTTCGGCCAGCGCTTATGCACCCAGAACCATTGCTCGGGATGTTCGGATATCCATGATTCCAGCGTCTGGTTGATTTGCGTCATGATGGCCAGCACGTCTTTTTGCTGGTCACCGGTTTTTTCAAATACCAGCGGTGGATAAATGGTCGCGGCAAAATGGCTACCCTGCGTGCGGATAACGCGAGCGGGAACAATTGGCATATTGTAGCGCAGCGCGAATTCAGCAATGGCGGGTGCGGTCATGGCGGGTTTTTTAAAAAACGGCACAGAAATACCGTCATTCATTTTCTGGTCAATCAGCATGGCAATGGAATGTCCGGCCTTGATGGAACGCACAAATTTGACAGCGCCGCTTGGCCCTTTGGGGAAGAGGTCAGTTGCCTGCGTGGCGCGGATACGCGTTATCATGGCGTCCACCAGCGGGTTATTGGCCTTGCGGTAAATTCCGGAAAGAACAGTGCCATTGCGGAAAGCGGTGGGCGAGAGTAACTCCCAATTGCCGATATGGCCGGAGAAAAATAAAACTTGCTCGCCTTGTTTGGGCAGGTTTTCCAGCCCGTGAATGGTTATACGCTCAAAAAGTGTTTTTCCAGGAAGGTGCGGCAATTCTGCTGCCACGCGTCCAAGATTGTCCCACATGCTCATGAGCAGCTTGCGTTTTTTTTCCTTGTCCATGTTTGGGTAAATAGCCGAAAGGTTTGCTATGGCGGTTTTGTGCGCGCGCAGGAAAGGGCCAACGGAGCGGGCCATAAAGCCGCCAATGCCAGACGCCATATCCAGCGGTAGCGACCGGAACGCGATAAAGAGCAGGCAAAGCGCAATAAATTCAAGACGGTTTTTTAGCGGGCGCATAGGCAGAAAAGGCTTTGCTTAAGAGCGTGTCGAGCAACGCCTCGTTTTCAAATTCAAGCGAGATGTCGATTACAGTTACTTCAGGTCGGAAGTCCGGCGGCAGGCGCACAGCGTCCTTGGCGGTGGTAACCAGTGGCGCACCCTTGGCACGCAGCATGCGTATTTCATCATGCGCGTAAGGGTGGTGGTCATCAAATGCAATGCGGTCGGAAAGCGTCATGCCGCTTTCTTCCAGCATGCTAAAAAACTTTTCAGGCTTGGCAATACCGCAAAACGCTACCATGGGTTTGCCCCGGAATTCCAGCAGGTTTTGCTCCGGTTTTACCTTGGCAAAAATCACGGGAATGCGCGGTAATATAGGCATATTGTTTTTCACGCTACCTACCACAACAATGCCGTTGGCGCGGGCAAAGCCTTTACTTACCGGCTCACGCAATGGCCCTGCGGGCATTACACGCCCGTTACCCAAACCGCTCCCGCCATCAATTACCAGTAATGAGAGGTCTTTCAGTAGCGAAGGATTTTGCAGCCCATCATCCATGATAAGCACGGCCGCACCTTTTTCGATGGCAAAACGCGCGCCTGCCGCGCGGTCGCGCGCGACAACGGTGGGTAATATCCGCGCCAGCATGAGTGGCTCATCCCCGACATCGGACGCACGGTGGGTTCTGGGATCTACCAGCACAGGGCCTTCAAGCTTGCCGCCATAACCGCGGCTGAGAAAATAGGCGGGTATGCCGTGTTTTTTGCATTTATCCCCAATCGCCATAGCCACTGGTGTTTTGCCTGCGCCGCCTGCAGTCAGGTTGCCGATGCAGATAACGGGTACGGAGGCCTTGAAGGCAGGCGCATTGCTTTCCCTGATGCTTGCTGCAGCTGAATATACCCATGACAGCGGCAAAAGCAGTGTGGAGATAAGTCCTTTATGATTCCAGAAGCTAGGTGCTTTCATGCGCTTTTAGCCTCTTTTTTAGGGGAGATAAATATAGGGTCTAGCACTTCCATGATTTTGGTGATGGCGCCACTGTTGAGTTCTACCCACCGCTTCGACAAGTCCTGCAGGTCGGTGCGCGTGCTGGAGTTATTGAGCATATTGTCGACATGGGCGGTGAGGTTGTCGGCGCTGGTGGCGCGTAGCGCGGCGCCGACGGCAATCATGTCTTCGTATATTTGTTTGAAATTATCTGTATGCGGTCCGGTGACGACAGCGCAGGAAAGGCGTGCCGGTTCTAGCGGGTTCTGGCCGCCATGTTCTACCAGCGAACCGCCCATGAACACGACTTCGCATAAACGGTAAAACAGCCCCAGCTCGCCGATAGTATCGGCCACATAAAACTGTATGTAAGGCGCAACAGGTTGTTTTTTGGAACGCAGCGCCACCTGATATTTCTTGCGCAGCATGGTGGCGATTTGTTCGCCGCGTTCGGTGTGGCGCGGCACAATGACCGTCAGAAGGTTGGGGCGGCGCAACATAAGGATACTATGTACCTTCGCCACCATTTCCTCTTCGCCGGGATGAGTGCAGGAGGCCAGCCATACCGGCCTTTCGCCAATAGCGCTTTTGAGCGTCACCAGTTCATTTTCGTTGCAGGTCAGAAGCGCCGCATCATATTTCAGGTTGCCGTTGCACAGCACTTCGCGTTTACCCAGCCCCTGCAAGCGCACAGCGTCCACTTCGCTTTGTGCAAACATGTAATCAAAGCAGCTGATAAGTTCCTTTATCAGCACGTCGCGGCGCTTCCACGAGTGATAAGATTTCCTCGACATGCGGGCGTTTATAAGCACCATGAAACAACCTGTGTCGCGCGTCATATATACCATATTCGGCCACAGCTCGGACTCGACCCAGAAAGCGATATCGGGCTTCCAGTGGCGCAGGAATTTATCTACCGCCTCCGGCGTATCCACAGGCGCGTACTGGTGAATGACTTCCTTGGGCAGTCGCGCCTGCATCAGTTTGGCTGAGGTCACGGTACCGGTGGTTAGCAGTACATTGTAATCGGGAAACGAACTGCGGATTCTATTGATGAGCAGCAGGACCGAATTGGCTTCACCGACGCTGGAGGCATGAAACCAGATGAGCTGGCCGGGCTTGCGTTTTTTGGAAGCGGCGCCGAAACGCTCGCCAATGCGTTCCTTGTCTTCCTTGCCTTTTAACATACGCAGGTAAAGCCACCATTTAACAGGTGTGGCCAGCACTGATGTCAGCGCGTAATATTTGTTCCTCGGCGTTAGCAACTTTTCAAGCATGGGTTATCTCGTCCGCTTTTTCTACCAACCTGTTCATAGCCTGTTCAATAGCCAGCCTGCATTCTTCTTCTTGGTCTTCACTGGCGTCACGAGACAATACGATAGGAGCGCCGACAAGAAAAGCAATATGTCCAAAGGGTAATGCCAGCATGAAGCGGTCCCAGCTTTTAAAACGCAGGCATCGCGTAGAAGAAAACGTTACTGGCAGCACTGGTTTTCCTGTCAATTTGGCGATGGCGGCGGTGCCTTGCGCCACCACCTGCACTGGCCCGCGCGGGCCGTCGGGCGTGACGCTGATATTGTCTCCGGCCTTGAGGAAGCGCACGATTTCAATCAACGCTCCCATGCCGCGCTTGCTGGTGGAACCGCTGATGGTGGCCTGCCCGAAATGGCTGATGACTTTTGAAATCAGAACGCCGTCGCGGTGCAGCGAAATCAGCACGCGCATCTTACGTTTGGGCGGGCAGAAGGCGGGAAGCAGCATCATGCGTCCGTGCCAGAAGGCGAACACAGCGTTTTCTTCGCCGCTTGTGTAACGTACCGAGGCTTCGTCGATATAACGCGTCTTACGGCTGGTGATAAAAACAAGGCGTATGTAAAGCGAAAACAGCACCGCCAAAAACGCTTGCGTGCGCGGATGCTTGAGCAGGCGTTTCTGCCATTTCATGCGCGGTGGCGCAGCAACTGTCTGGGGTGCTGGTTGCGTGCTTTCCATGATTCTTACGCGCCTGCGATGGTCATACCATCCACGCGCAGGGTGGGCGCGTTGGTGGCGTAGCGGAACTCCAGGTCATTGGCGGGTGTTACGTTGGCGAACATATCTTTCAAATGGCCTGCGATGGTTATTTCCGATACCGGATAGGTCAACTCGCCGTTTTCAATCCATAGGCCAGCCGCGCCCTGACTGTAGTCGCCGGTCACGGTATTGATACCCATGCCAAACGTGTCGGTGACATAGAGGCCGCTTTTGATATCGCCGATAAGTGCCGATGGCGAGAGTATTCCCTTTTCCATGTACAGATTGGTGGAAGATGGGCTGGGCGGGGAAGACGTGCCGCGCGACGCATGGCCGGTGGTGGCCAGCTTTAGCTTGTTGGCGGTGCGCACGTCGAGCAGCCATGTTTTCAACTCGCCTTTTTCCACAATGGTACGTTTGCGGTTTTCCACGCCTTCGGCATCGAAGGGGCGTGAACCTAGCCCTGCGATGATGTGCGGGTCGTCGATAATGGTGATATGTTCAGGGAATATATCTGTGTTCATGGCATTTTTCAGGAAGCTCGAGCCACGTGCAATGGCGCTGCCGGAAATAGCGCCTGCCAGCACACCGACCAGCCCGCGGCTGATGCGCGGATCGAACACGACAGGCACTTTGCAGGTAGGTACTTTGCGCGGATTCAGCCTACGCAGTGTCAACTTTGCCGCTTCCTCGCCGATGGAGTGCGCGGCGCGTAAATCTTTGCGGTGGCGTGTGCTGGTGTAATCATAATCACGTTCCATGCCGGTACCCTCTCCTGCCACTACCGATACGGAAAGTGAGAAATGGCTGGTGCGGTAGCTATGGGCAAAGCGATTGCCCGTGCCATCGGCGATGGCAAGGGAGATACTGCTCTGGCCGTATCCGGCGTCAGCGCCTTCGGAATTAGTGATGCCTTTGGTGGCCAGTGCGGCTTCTTCTGCATTACGGCACTGCTCTGCCAGCCATTCACCGGAAGGCTCGGCGTCGTCGATCAGCTTAAGGTCGGGAATAGACTTTGCGCGAATATCGGCGGGTGCGAGTGTGCTGTCGGCATCGGGCGGTGCAGCCTTGGCCATGGCCACCACACGTTGCGCCAACTCGGCCAGCGTATCCGGATGGGTGTCGGTGGTGGAAACAATCGCTTGTCTCTGGCCAACGAAAACGCGCAGCCCCAGTCCCTTGCTTTCCGAACGTTCAAGGGCTTCGGGTTTGCGCAAGCGGTAGCTGGTGCTGACATTGACGGTTTCAAACATTACGGCGTCGGCGGCGTCGGCGCCACAGGCGCGCGCTTTGTCAAGCAGCATGGACAAAGTATCAAGGTTTTTGGTCATGGGCGGCTGGTCTTATCCCGGGTATTGGTTATAAGTGGTTGGCCTTTATTAGAATATTGTGGGCATATTAGCAACGTGCCATAAAGAAACAGCATAATTCTTTCTTGTATAGCAACAGGGGATTGAGTATCTATGCACATCGTATTAGAATGCATGCCATGGGTAGTAATGACACTGTGACACTTTCGGTATCAAGGCCTAAAATACATCGGCCCCCATCTTTCCTGTCTGAAAAGAAAAGCCGCAACAGCTACCAGCTGCCTTCGCTGGTTCGTGGGGTGCGCCTTGGTTTGCTGCTGGCGGTGGCGTCGCTGGCGCTGTTTATCTTTTCGCGCATGATAACCACCCCAAATGCTACGGTGACAGTAGCCGCAACACGGCTGGAACCTTCGGCAGGTGATGCCATGGCCATGCTGCCGCAGGCGCAGGTCGAGCAGGGGCGGCGCAAAGGCAAAACCATTATGATTGAAGGGAAAAACGGCACAATTGTCGGGCAGTTGGCCAAAATTCCTTCTGAAAATGGCGGTATCAGCGAAATCAGCACTGTATCTGATGTTGACAATCGCGCGGGACGCGAACTACTTTCCATTATTAGCAAATATTAACCTTTAAATCCAAAATATCAGGAAGGCTTCATGAATAGAAAAGCCCTGCGCGCATTGTTCCTTTGCAGCCTGCTTGTGCTGGCACCGATGAGTGCGGCCCAAGCCAATGAGGTGCTGGGCATTGTCACCGGTCCCAAGACCGGCACATACTATACGTTCGGTAAGGATATTTCGCAGGTGGCTGGAAAAGCCAAGGTCGATGTGGATATTAAAGTCTCGGAAGGCTCTATCGACAATATCAAGCGCATCAACAGCACAGAAAATGCAGCACTGGGCATTGTACAGTCGGATGTGCTTGGATTCTTAAGCCGTTCCAAAAGCCCGGATTCGATGCGCATGGCCAGTAATTTGCGTATGATTTTCCCTTTTTATAATGAAGAAGTGCATGTGCTGGCCCGCAAGGAAATACAAAGCTTCAGCGATTTGCAGGGCAAAAAAGTAGCAGTGGGCGAAGAGGGCAGCGGCAATATGCTGACCTCCATCAACCTGTTTTCCATGATGAATATTACGCCTTCGCAGATGGAGAAAATGTCTCCTGCGCAGGGTGTGGTGTCGGTGCTTAAGGGTGAAATGGACGCGGCCATATTTGTTGGCGGCAAACCGGTGCGCCTGTTCAAGAATCTCGAGGACCTGACGTTGCCGGAAAACCAGAAATATTCGTTGATGTTGCAGCAGGTGCATTTCCTGCCGCTTGACGACCCCAAAATGCTGGAAGAATACAAACCGGCTGAAATCACCAAGAGCGACTATAATTTTGTACAAAGCAATGTGCCTACTGTCGCGGTGCAGGCGGTGATGATTTCCTATGACTTCTCGCAGAACAACAACAAAAAACGTTGTGAAAAGCTGGGTCAACTGGCCAAGGCGATACGCACGGAGATGCCTACACTGGTGACCCGTGGCCATGCCAAATGGAAAGAAGTCAATCTTGATGCTGATACCGGCGTGTGGACCAAGGATGCCTGCGCATGGCCTGAGCTGGCTGCGGCTAGCGCTGGGGAAAACAAGCAGTCGGAAAAAACCGCTGCTTCAAGCAAAGACCTGCTGAAAATCGTTGATAAAAAGAACTAAGCTTTTCCTAAAAAAGATGTCCTGACTTTTTTGCCTTGGCGTCGAGATAGGCAAGATTGTGCTTGCTGCCGGCAGCCACAAGAGGCGCGCGCTCGGACACTTTGATACCGTGTTTTTCCACAGCCTCGATTTTGTGCGGGTTGTTGGTAAGCAGGCGGATGCGCGGCGCACCAAGTTTTTTCAGGATGCTGCAGGCAATAGCAAAGTCGCGCTCGTCTTCATCAAAACCCAGCATTAGGTTTGCATCAAACGTATCTATACCTTTTTCCTGAAGCTGGTAGGCGCGCAGCTTATTCGTGATGCCGATGCCGCGCCCTTCCTGATACAGGTACAGCAATATGCCGCAGCCTTCCTCGGCGATGCGCTCCAGCGCAAGCCTGAGCTGGTTGCCGCAATCGCAGCGCAGGCTGCCCAGAATATCGCCCGTCACGCAGGAGGAATGCACGCGCACCAGCGGCGCGTTGCTTTTTGTAATATCACCTACCACCAGCGCCAGATGCACTGCTGTGCTGTGGCGTGCGCGAAATCCGACAAGCCGCGCGTTTTCTATTGCGTCGGTGGGCAGTTTCGCATGTGCGGTTTCAATAACGTCGAGCAGCGGCGCTGCAATGTAAGAACGGATATCCTGTGCTGTCAGCCTGCACCAGTCCGCTATTGCTGGCAGCAATGTATTCGCCTGAATTTCCACCGCCAACATGGATGGCAGCAACCCTGCATATTTGGCGAGCTTCAATGCCAGTGCGCAGGCTTCACTAGCATTGGCGTTCCTTGTTGCAGCGGGTGTCTTTTCCAGCAGCGGGTCGGCATAAGCGAGAATATCGGCAAGCACTAATTTAGCGGCAGAAATGGCAATGCAATCACCGGATTGATCGGCCAGTTTTGCGCTTCGCGCGCGCGCGCCGGTCAGTAGCAATAGCGGGTTCTTTCCGTCCTTGCGCAAAACCTCGAGCAGGTCTTCTGACAGGAACTCGACAGGATAACAGGCCAGCACAGTAGTGTTATCTGTTTGAATAATAATACCCATCTGGCGGCGCAATTCATCGATGGCGCGCTCGGTATTAATGTGAGCATTTATTCTAGTATCCTGTTTTTTAAGCATTAATTTACTTTCTCAAGCCCTTGCGGGAGGGCATCATTCATATTACAACTGTCGCCTTACTACAAATATTACTAGAAATTAAGAGAAATATGGCCTCTGCCCCTATAATTATTGTCAGTGATGATAAGGATTTTACCAGCGTTATCGCCGAACAGGTGAGCGCGGAGCTGGGCGTGCCATGCCATGAAGCGACGCTGCAAGAGCTGAATGACAAAACTATATCGGATTATACGCTGGTAGTCAGCGACCGGCCGGTGAGCGCACAGGCACTGGTGGTAAGCGCAAAGCCGCTGCGCGTGCAGGACATGCTGGCGCAGATAGAGGAATTGCTGCACAAGGCATCGGTTCCGGAATCGCGAAGCTTAAGCGCCTCGTACTGCTTGCGCGGCAGGCAGAAACAACTGATGCACGAAACTACAGGTAAGAGCGTGGATATCACCGACAAGGAAATGCAATTGCTTCTGGCGCTGGCCGATGCGGGGACAAGCGGTATGCGCAGAGAATTGCTGCTCAAGCGCGTATGGGGATTTGAATCGCCGGAAGACACGCATACGCTGGAAACGCATGTTTATCGCCTGCGCAGTAAAATCAAGGAGCTGTCGGGCGATGACAGCCTGATTGTCGCCACTGACGGCGGTTACAAAATGGCGGCGCTATGAGCGAAAACACACAAACTAAAACACAAATCATCGGGCTTACGCGTGCAGAGCTGACGGAAAAGCTCAAAGAGTTTGGCTTCGAGCCGTTCCGCACCAAGCAGCTATGGCACTGGGTGTATGTCAAAGGCGCGACCAGTTTCGACCAGATGACCACCATCGCCAAAGACAGCCGGAGCGTGCTGGAACAGCATTTTACCCTCGATCGCCCGAAAGCGGTGCGTGACCTTGTCAGCTTTGACCACACACGCAAATGGCTGCTGGAATTTCCAGACGGCAACAAAATTGAAACCGTATTCATTCCCGAAGAAGACCGTGGGGCGCTGTGTGTGTCATCGCAGGTGGGCTGTACCTTGACTTGCTCTTTCTGCCATACCGGCACCATGCCGCTGGTGAGGAATCTCAGCGCGCAGGAAATTATCGCTCAGGTGCTGGTGGCGCGTGACGGGTTGAACGAATGGGGCAAGCGCCGCGAGGACTGTCTGTTCACCAATATCGTGATGATGGGCATGGGTGAGCCGCTTTTTAATTACGAGAATGTCGCCAAGGCGTTGACCATTGTTATGGACGGCGAGGGTATCGCCATTTCCAAGCGCAAGATTACACTTTCCACCTCCGGTGTGGTGCCGATGATTGAACGCTGCGGACACGAGCTGGGAGTCAACCTCGCCATCAGCCTGCACGCCGTGCGCGACGATCTGCGCGACGAGCTGGTGCCGCTGAATAAAAAATACCCCATCAAGGAACTGCTTATCGCCTGCCGCAATTATCCGGCGGCGAATAATGCGCGGCGCATTACGTTTGAATATGTGATGCTCAAGGGGATCAACGACAGCGACGCCGATGCGCGCGAGCTGGTGCGGCTGCTTAATGGCATTCACGCCAAGGTGAATCTGATCCCGTGGAATCCATGGCCGGGGGCGCAATATGAAACCTCCACGCGCGAGCGTATTCAGGCTTTCTCGCGCATTGTCAACGACGCAGGCTTTTCCGCGCCGGTGCGCGCTACGCGCGGGCAGGATATTTTTGCCGCTTGCGGCCAGCTCAAATCCGACTCTGAGCGTAAAAAAGGCGAAAAAGTATGGCTGGGTGATAAGCCGCAGGCGTAACCAATTAAATGAATCGCTAGACCCTGCCGTAAACAATCCCTAATATCGCCCGAGTTATAAAAACTCACAGGACAAAGCTGCGATGAAAAAAGTCCTTGTCTCCGGCATGATCGGCAACGGCCTTGAATGGTATGACTACGCGCTCTATGGGCAGGTGGCGTGGCTCTTGGGCCAGAAATTTTTCCCTGCCGGAGACCCCGCTGCACAGTTGCTTGCCACCTTCGGATTATTTGCCGCCGGTTTTTTAGTGCGTCCGCTGGGTGCGATTTTTTTCGGCTGGCTGGGTGACACGTACGGGCGGCGGGCGGCGATGGTGGTGGCGGTGCTGATGATGGCGATTCCCACCGGCTGTATCGGGTTGCTTCCGACATACGAACAGATTGGGGTTTTAGCGCCTGTACTGCTGACGCTGATACGGCTGATGCAGGGGATTTCGCTGGGCGGTGAGTTCTCCGGCTCGATTACCTATATCGTAGAACATGCGCCGCAAAACAGGCGGGCGCTGGCGGGTTCGGCCTCGCTGGTCAGCCTGATGATCGGGTTTTTGATGGGCTTGTTTGTGGTGCGCGGCTGCATCGCCTATTTCGGGCAGGAAGCGTTTGAGGACTGGGCGTGGCGGCTGCCATTCCTTTCCGGCATCGTCATCGGTCTTGTCGGGTTTTATATCCGCAGCCATTGTTCGGAAAGCCCGACATTTGAAAATGCCAAGGCGCAGGGCGCGATTTCGCAAACGCCGGTACGCGAGGCCTTCCGCCGCCATCCATGGGAAATGCTGCAGGGCTTTGGCATGTATATGACTGTGACCATGCCTTTTTATCTGGCGGCGATTTATTTTATCAGCTTTTCGCAGACGCATCTGGGCATGAGCAGCGCCGATGCCATGACGGCGAGCGTAGGCAACATGCTGGGCATGTTGATCATGATTCCTGGCTCGGCGTGGCTTTCCGACCGCATTGGCCGAAAGCCGGTGATGATGGGGGCGGCTGCGCTTATCTTCGTCAGCGTAATTCCCCTGTTTGGCCATTTTGAAGCGGGCATGGATGCACGCAGCGCTATGCTGGTGCAATTCGCATTCTCGCTAATGCTGGGTGTGTATATGGGGCCGGTGGCCGCCGTGCTGGTGGAGCTTTTTCCCACGTCGGTGCGTTTTTCGGGTATGGCTATCGCCTACAATGTTGCCGCCGCATTGTTTGGCGGCACGGCGCCGCTAGTGTGTGAATGGCTGATAAATGCGACGGGAAATATTCATGTCATCGCCTATTATGTCATGCTGTGTAACGTGTGCGCGCTGATAGCGCTGTATCACTACAAGGACCGCTTCCGCGAAGCGCTACGGTAACCGTTAGTTGAGGTAATAGCCGGTAAGGGCAAGGTAGCCGCCTTCCATGAGTATGGCCAAATTGCGCCGCAAGTTGTTGTCATCCACCAGTTGCGCTTTGAAAAACACATAATATTTAAATACATGGTAAATAAAAGCCGCCATGTAGATGGGTGTTTCAATTAACATGGAAGCAGAGCTGATAAGCGTCATCAGCAGGTAAAATGGTGAGCCGTAAACCACTATGTTCAGGAAAATGGCATGCGATCCCATAAAATAGCTGCCAGCTACAATCAGTGTCTGGACCAGGGCAAGGATTAAAACAACGGATGAATACATGGCAGATACCGATCTTGTTTAGCTTAGCTTACCCGATAATTTGCCATTAGCAAGAAATTTTACTTCTAACATAAGGGGTTAAGTAAAATTGACCGCCAAAGCCCCTATAAAATAGGGATAGAGCCGACGATGAACCTTGACTTATGGCCGCCAGTCTTTTACCTCAGACTTCCGCTGAATTGGTCGATGTTTCCGGCTCTCAGCAGGTTCGTGTGGAGGAGTGGCCGAGTGGTCAATGGCAGCAGACTGTAAATCTGCCCGCGCAAGCGTTCGCAGGTTCAAATCCTGCCTCCTCCACCATTTTACGATTCATGGACATTCACCGATGTTCACAGAAGTGCTAAAAAAGTCATGTAGACAAGGCACTTATTATTCACTAGTATTCAAGCAGGTTTAAGGCAAGCCAAACCCAGATAGGGGTATTTTAAGGCAAATACCCCTACTTTTTTAGACCCTCTAAAAACTGGATACCCCTATGTTGCTTACTGTAAAGGCGATTCAGAACGCCAAAGCCAAAGACAAGCAATATAAGCTCAATGATGGCGCTGGGCTTTACTTACTGGTCACTCCCACTGGCAGTAAATGTTGGCGCTACAAGTATTATTGGGCAGGCAAAGAGAAGGTGTTGTCTCTGGGCATGTTCCAAGATGTAAGCCTTTCAGAAGCCCGTGAGCGCCGTGATGAGGCACGTAAGGTCAAAAATAGGGGTATTGACCCTTCTGATATTAAACGTGAGCAAAAGCAGCAGATACTTGAAAGCCATGAGCATAATTTTGCCAGCATAGCCCGTGAATGGCATGAGCAGAAAAGCAGTAGATGGTCACCTTATTACTCTAGGCAGGTCATGCAGCGGCTTGAAAATGACATTTTGCCTAAGATTGGCAATCTTCCTATTGCTAAAATTACAGCACCCGACATTTTGAGAATTGCCAGGGCTATTGAGGCACGCGATGCCATAGAGATTGCTCACCGTGCTGTCACCGTATGTAGCCAGATTTTCCAATATGCAATGATTTTGGGTAGAACAAAAGATAACCCTGCCCTAGCTTTACGCGGCGCACTAAAAACTGCAGAACGGAAGCATCGGCCACATCTGAGCCATAGCGAACTGCCAGATTTTTTTAGAACACTGGATGCTTATGACGGTGGTGTGCAGACTAAGCTCGCCATCCGCTTGCTGATACTAACCTTTGTTCGCCCCTCTGAATTGCGGTGCGCCAGATGGTCAGAGATTGATTTTAAACGCAAGGAATGGCGTATTCCCCTAGAGCGCATGAAAATGCGTATCCCTCACATTGTACCCCTTTCCTGTCAGGCTATTGAGATATTGAAAACCCTGAAAAACTTAAATGGTGGCTGGGAATATGTCTTTCCTAGTATACAAGCGCCACGTAAATGTATGAGTAGTAATGCTATGCTCTTTGCCCTTTGGACTATGGGTTATAAAGGAAAAGCGACTGTACATGGCTTCCGTGGCACCGCTTCTACTATTCTTAATGAAAGTGGATTATTCGGCAGAGACGTTATTGAGCGCCAACTTTCCCACCAAGAACGCAGCCGAGTCCGTGCTGCCTATGACCATGCTGAACATTTACCCGCCAGGCAGAAGATGATGCAGTGGTGGGCAGATTGTTTAGATGAGGCCGCAAAGTCGTCTAAAAAGAAAACAGTGCGCTTGGTCGCTCAGAAATAAATATGTCCAAACAAAACAACTATTCTGACCAAGAATACATCGGCAAATTTCTGTCTATTGCAGGTAAAGATAATTGCAGTAAAACTGAGGCTGGCATTAAAAGAGCTTTTGGCTTTGGCCTTAAATATAAGCACTCTGGTGCCAGCCGCATACAGCGCAAAGCTTTTGAAGCGATTGGCTATTTGAAATACCAAGAGATAAAAAAGCAGATTTCAGTCAAATCGGATTATGCAAATTTCATTAAAAGAGTGAAGTCACTAAAGACCGAGCTTGATAAGACATTGGAATACTCTGCTGACCAAGAAATTATCAAACTTGTGCAGCACCGCTCTCTGCCATTAAGCGAATTATCGTTATCTGATGATTCACGGCTCTTTGAGAGCATTTCAAAGGATATGCAGAAACTGTCATTGAGGTTGGCGATATTATTAGATGACAGAAGGAGTGCCAAGGGAAAGCCCTCTATTGAAGAATTTTACGCATATATCTATGAAGTGGCCTGCTTATTCCAAGAATTATCACAAAATGAATTTCGGGTTTATCGCCATGAAAGCCATGAACCTATAACGTCTGGCCATGCATTTGCCAATTTAGCCACTCATTATTTGAATAGCCTTGCAAGAGAAAGAAATTGTTCTGCAGGTTACTCTGATAAAAATATATTGAACGCATGTGAAGCTGCAAAAAAACGATTAAATACAAACGCTGGTAAATTGTAAGAAATTATCTTCATTTTATCTAGGTGGTTTCAATTTAGTTTGTCCCTGAATGTCCATAGGATGCCAGTGTAACCATTACACAAGGATGGACTATGATACAGGGCATTTCACAGGACAGTATTCTTCGCCTACCAAGAGTAAAAGAAATTACTGGTTTAAGCCGTTCCAGCATTTATATGGCCATAAAACAAGGCCGCTTCCCAAAACATATTGCGCTTGATGGACGTAGTGTGGGGTGGCTGGAGTCTGAGGTCAGGCAGTGGCTTACTGACCGTATTAATGCAAGTCGTACAGCATAGATAAAATTCTGAGCAAAGAAGTATTTCCCACTTCTTATTGCCAGCGCACCGTGGTGAGCTATAGAAGCAGTCCTTACGGGCTATCATTGATAGTTGATGTGGTTCTAGTAGCCTTGGCAAACGCTACATAAAAAAATTGCCTAGGGGTTGTGGGTGTCTTTACTTCACGTAGAAGCCTTCCGCACCGCTAATAGGCTGCATGTGGCTAATAGCATAGCTGATGCTCCCAGTGTTCTAAACACTAAATCAGAGAGAGATTGGAGTATAGCAGAATCAGGCTTTGCTCTAAGATTGATAAGCATTTTAGATTTTGATTATTTTGTAAAAGCACGTGTTGATTTTGGTAAGATTTCTCACGGGTTACCATTATTGATAGATACTTCTAAATCCCCTATCCACATAGTTTTAGATAGTGATGGTTCTACGGTTGCAACAATTCTAAAACTATTTGAGACTGATTATTCTAGTATTACCAGTTTGATTAAGGATTTTGTTAGAACTAGTATTTTTACACAAATAGCAAATTTGGTTCCAAGCAGTACTAGACAAGGTGCAGAAGCTTTTTTGAAGGCCATCCGCCGTCCGAGAGAGATTTTTGAAATAGATACATCTGACCTTGGAACGCTACAAGATATTTGGTCAAGTTATTTAGAAGGCACAATTACACTGAGCGAAGCAGCAAGCCAATCTGCACAGGCGGCGCAACAAAATTTTCAAGTTGTGGATACAGCCTCGGCTAATACTATGGCTAATGTTTTGCCAGATATTCTAGAGAATGATAAAGTAATTCAAAATGGCTCACTTGAACAATCATTGGAAGCCTTACCTGCCATCACAAGAATGGATAAAGAAAGCAACGCAAAGCTTTTGACTATTCCCGATACAGAGCCTGCCTTAAAAGGCTATAGATGCTTTATTGCAATGATTGACCGCATCAGAACTACAGAAGGGGAGTTCTTTCTTCAACCACATAAGACTGAAATTGTATGGGGTGGACAAAAGGCACTTTATATTTTTCAGCATCATTCACAAACATTCGGTCTTTATTATGAATTACAAGCAAATGAAGTGTTAGCTAATGAATCAGGAGGTGGAGCATTTCCAACTTGTACTATTGTAATTAAAGATAAGATATACATCCCAGTACCTGACATTATTAGAAAAAGCTTCATTCCTGAAGCTAACAATAAGAAGCGCTTTGAAGTCAGGTCGCAGCTTTTATATCCTGATACCGAAGTAAATCAGGAAGACGAAAGTATAGCCAAGAAAGTAGGTTGAAAGTGGCCTATTAGCTAGCAGTGACAAAGTGCGGTAACGGGGTATTTTTCGGGGTATGCGGTTTTTCCACTTTTGGATTGTTTAGTCTATTCAATATGCTATTGAATCATTGTGGATTCAGCCTCCCCACCAAATTTTCCTGTGTCAGGGATATTTTCTGTAAAAGCTACGCTTCAGAGTTGCGGGCATTGTTTCAGCGCGGCGAGTTGTGTCAACTCATCCTGCCTCTGATATCCTTGGGTAATGGCTTCGCGCTCTCTTTTATTTCCCTCTGCCGCGGCCAGCGGGACCACAAAAAAGGCGCCAAAATAACCCGCCACCTGATTTTGCGTGCGGTTGGATTCAATTTCACTATGCGCACTTTCACGGGTTTTGGATATTTGCTGCTGTTGTGCTGTAATGTCGGTACAACTCAGGCTCAGGTCAGCGCCCGAGAAAGCCTTATCCGATAATGATTGGCTTGAGCCGACTGATGTCGTGTCAGGAGGCAATGGCGGCGCTGATGTAGCGCAGCCAGCAAGCATTATTGCTGCCGTAACATTTATAAGCCTGTTATTTGAAAACAACAGCCCGGCCTTTCCCGTCCATGCTGCCCCAGCTAAGGGCGCTGACTCCCACGGTGCCATAACGCACAAGCACCACGGCATCGGCACCCATGCTTGCGGCCTTTTCTTTCAGCGCTGCCGCAACTTTTTCTTTTGTCGGATCGCTGTCAAAAATGGTCCATTTACTGACGGTCACTTCAATATCACCCAATGATTCATAGCGCTTATTGGTAATGTCTTTTTCGCTTATAATAACAGAGTCGGGTGATTTTTCAGCCAGCTTGGCGGGGGTACGATTGGCCGTTGGTTCTACTGATGCAGATGTTCTTGTGCCGCAATTGCTAAGCATCAAAGCTGCCATAATCAAAAAAATAATTTTTTGAGTTTTCATATCATCTCCAAAAATCAATAACCCGTGACTGCTTGTTTCTAAATAAGCAGCGCGCAATAAGCAAGAGTAATTGACGGTTCAATACATGCCTATGGGGGTAGCGGGAGTTAATTCGCTGTTTATGCAGTTGTGCCAGAAAATGACTTATAGAAATGATTTATACATAAATTATTACGTTAACGAAAATTTATGTAAAATAGATTCTAATGACGGCGCCGAATTTCTAATAAAAACAAGGTATAACTCAGGAAGGTTTTACATGGCTGCATATTCAAAATTACTATTATTACTTGTGCTGCTGCTGCCATTCCCTGCATTCGCAGCGGATATTAACAGCGGTGATACAGCATGGATGCTGATATCGACAGCATTGGTCTTACTCATGATTCCCGGTCTGGCTTTCTTCTATGCTGGCATGGTCCGCAGGAAGAATGCGGTATCAACACTCTACCAGAACGTCATCGCTATGGGCGTGATCGGCATGGTGTGGGCTGTTGCCGGATACAGTCTGGCCTTTTCAGCAGGCTCTGAATGGATTGGCGACATGACATATGCGATGCTTGTGGGAGTTGAGCAGGCCCCCGTAGATGCGAACGCCACGATTCCGCATCTTGTATTCATGATGTTCCAGATGATGTTCGCAATCATCACACCTGCGCTGATTGTCGGTGCGTTTGCTGAACGAGTCCGCTTCACCTCATGGCTGCTGATATTGGTACTCTGGAGTGTGGTTGTCTATTCGCCAGTCGCGCATTGGGTGTGGACGCCGGGTGGTTGGCTTGCCAAGAGCGGCGCGCTGGATTTTGCCGGCGGCTTTGTCGTGCATATGACCGCAGGCTATTCTGCGCTTGTTGCTGCTATCATGTTTGGTAAACGCCGTGATTTTGGTCAGGCGCACAAGCCGTATGACGTAGGTATGATCGTACTCGGCACGGCGCTTCTGTGGTTCGGCTGGTTCGGCTTCAATGCCGGTTCGGCGCTTAGCTCCGGCGGTCTTGCTTCACAGGCTTTTGCCAACACCTTCCTTTCTGCAGCCGCCGCGCTGCTGATGTGGACGCTGGTTGACAAAATCAAGGACGGCAAGCCAACAACGATGGGTGGCTGTATTGGTATTGTTGCAGGTCTGGTAGCCATAACTCCGGCTGCTGGCTATGTCAGCACCAGCATAGCCATTGCAATCGGCGTTCTCGCCGGTAGCGTGTGCAATATCGTTGCACGTATGGTTAAGGGACAATTCAAGATTGATGATACGCTTGATGTATTTGCTTGCCACGGTATTGGCGGCACCATCGGTATTATCATGACGGGATTGTTCGCCAGCAAGGCAATCAATGCTGCTGGTGCAGATGGTATGTTCAATGGCGGTGATACGCTATTTACTGCGAATCTCACCGGTGCGTTTGCTGTTGCCATTTACAGCATGGTGGCCACATTTATCATCATCAAAGTGGTGAATGTGATTTCACCGGTACGTGTATCAGATAAGGACGAAGTTGCCGGCCTTGACGATACCCAGCATGGTGAAGTTATCAATAGCAATGCTTAATCATTGTAAATACTAACTAAAGCAGGGGCGCCACTTTTGTGGCGCCCTTTCTTTTTTACGTCCATTACTAATCATTTTGAGATATAATATGCTTGTGATAACCCGTAGCCGGCAGCTGTGTAATGCAGTCAAAACCTAAACCTAAAATCAGTTTCTGCACCACTTGTATGGGAAGGCTTCCGCACCTCAAGGAAACCTTGACCCAAAATATCAAAGATAACGCAGATAACCCGGACGTTCAGTTCGTGGTGGTCAATTACGGCGCAGAGGCAGAGACGGAAAACTGGATAAGGGATACGTTTCAGGCAGAGATAAAATCCGGCCTACTAAAATATATTTCCTTTCCTGGCCCGAAGCATTTTCAAGTGTCACATGCGAAAAATGTCGCCCATATGATGGGTGATGGTGAAATCGTGTGCAATGTTGATGCCGACCAATTTATCGGAAAAGATTTCGCCCGTTTTGCTATCGAAAAATTTGATGAGGCGCGAAAAGACGGCCAACATATTTACCTGCGCCTGAGTACGCAAGGCACGCACGACCCCGAAAAAGCGCAAGGGGCGGGACGTATTGCCGTACTCAAAAAAGACTTCATCCGTATGCGTGGATATGACGAACACCGGCGCGGCTGGACGGCGGAAGATTCCAACCTTGTCATGCGCATGATGCTAAAATCCATGCGACATGAGGTTATCCCAAGGGATATGATTCACGGCATTGTGCATGACGATGATATGAGGGTTGCCAATTTTGATGACGAAGCCAAGGCAAGCTCGCGCAAGAAACTGGCCATGTATGTGAAGCAGGATGATGCGGTGGCCGGCATGTCGCGCTGGGGTGCGTTTGCTTACAAGGCTTTTACGCGTTCGGGCGAGATTATTGATACGTTGATGAACACGGTGGTCAACAAGCGCGGTTTTGCGGTCGCCGATGTGTATGTGAATTTCTCGGAAACGCCTGAGAAATCCGGCATTGGCAAGGGTTCAATGGCAAATGATATCCTATCGCGTGATGACGACGCAAAGCGCAACCGCTAGCGCTCATAAATCATTCCTTAAGAAATAACGATTATGATTCGGGCGTTTTGAGGCTGCTTCTGTAACAACCTCTACAACAACTCTGGAGGATATCTATGAAGCCATTTTTTGCAGCGGTAATCTACCTTGCCTTCACGATCTTTTCTATTTTCATCTGCATGTGGGGCATATTGGCTGCAGCCAACAACAGCGCCCATGCCTATGCCGTGATTTTCGGCGGTGCCGTTTTATATTTCTTTGGCCGCGATATCAGGGCCAATCTGCTAAAGGCTCCGCACTAAAAAGTATAGTAGCCAGCTATATTGCCGCTATCATCGGCTATGAGTGCCGGTCTCAACGTCGATTTTTTTCAGCGACTCCAGTGTCATGCCATGTTCCATGGCGCAGTCTAACATCAGCGATGTTTTGACCACATCTTTTCCGACGTAAACACCGCCGGTATAGACCTCGGCGTTTTTTGGCATAAACAGATTCATCAAGCCGCCGGCAGTACCTTCTGTACCTGCCATTTCCGGTACAATCGCCTTATTAGACATACGATTCGCCATAATCGACACCTTGCCGTCATAGATGCCTTTAATTGCATCGGTCATTTTCCTTACGGCATTGCCAGTGAAAATTACATCATCTGCCAGAATAATATGCTTGGCTTGTGCCAGCGCATCTTTTACTTCCTGTGACAGGCCGAGCTGCCTTGGCGCGCCTTTAGTCATCGGGTAAATTTTCCCGCCCGTGGCATCCGCTATTGCCTGCGCTGCAACGGTGCCACCACGCTCGGGATATAGGATAGGGGCGTCTTTATCAATGACGCCATCTTCCATCAGTTTGGCGGCGATCTGGCGCATCTCGCTATATTCTTTATGTATATAACCTACCGCATCACCAGGGTGGCGGGCGTAGCCATCCATTTTCTTTATACCGCGTCCAGCAGGCGCGACCACATGCAGCCATGGTATCTCACCATCGCCGATATCAATATTTGAATGCATCATGTATTTCTGCATGTGGTATATAATAACATAATGATTATTATTATTAAATATTGATAGTAGGCATTAAGTCCTATCGTTTGGCCCACTCTATAGCCGTTGTGCATAAAAGCGTGCTGCTATATGTATATCCACAGGGCCATTTATGTAATTAATAAGCTGTTTTGTATAATTATATGGGGGTATTGCCTGCTTTGGCATCCTTAATTATTCCTTAAGGGGATTGTTCTATAATAGACGCAGTATTGTGCTTGGGTTCTATGCTGGGCCTAGGCCGCCGGAAGGGTTTATGCCAGATAAAACAAAACATACACCAAATATGCAGAACCCTAAAACACCGTCTCCGGCCGCGGGCGAAAAAACGCAGACTCAGGAGGGCATAATATCCCCTGCCGAAGACGTTCGTCCCTATCCTGAATACAGGCGCCAGCGTCGCATCGAGGACTGGTTTCCCAACTAAGCGCACTGCGCTGGACAATTTTTCTTGATAGGCGCACAATGACGCCATGAGCATTGAAATACAGGATAATGCTCTCCACTCACATTTAGAATTACGCTGGCTGTATATCGATTTTAACAGCTATTTTGCAAGCGTGGAGCAGCAGCTGGATTCCCGCCTTCGCGGTAGGCCGGTGGCGGTTGTGCCGGTGATGACCGATGCCACCAGCGCTATTGCCGCCAGCTACGAGGCAAAAACTTTCGGCATCAAAACCGGCACTCCCATATATGAAGCGAAACAACTTTGCCCCGACATCATATGCGTGCTGGCGCAGCATGAGCGCTATGTGGACTTCCACCACCGCATACTGGAAGAAGTGGATAAACATATTCCGGTCAGCGCCGTTTGCTCGATTGATGAAGTGGCCTGTAAGTTGATGAACAATGAAACTTCGCATAAGCGCATCACGGAAATCGCGCACGCCATCAAACAGGGGCTGGCAAAGAACGTGGGCGAATATGTGAAATGCTCCATTGGCGTTGCGCCCAACCGTTATCTAGCAAAAATAGCCACCGACCTGAAAAAGCCGGACGGATTTACCATTTTGACGTCGGATGATTTGCCGCAACGCCTGTTTTCGCTTTCGCTGCGCGACCTGCCTGGTATTGGCCGCAATATGGAAAAGCGCCTGTACAAGGCGGGCATTTATGATATGCGAACATTGCTTTCTCGTTCTCCGCGCCATATGCGAAAAGCGTGGGGTAGCGTGTGGGGTGAAAGAATACACTACCTGCTGCGCGGCATTGACCTGCCGGACGAGGACACCACGCGCAGCAGCATCGGCCACAGCCATGTCATGGCGCCGGAACTGCGTGATCCTGCAAAAGCGCGTTATGTAGCGCGCAGGCTTACGCTCAAAGCCGCAAGCAGGCTTCGCCGCATGGGGTATTATGCGTCTGGTTTTCACCTTTCGGTGCGCTCGGAAAACGGCCTGCGCTATGAAAGTTTCGAGCGCTGTTATCGCGCACAGGACAGTATGACTTTCCTGCATTTGCTGGATACGGCATGGAAAAATATCATGCGCGAAGCAGGAAGAGCGCGCATACGCAAGGCATCGGTGGTATTAAGCGGGCTTGTGCCTCCAAGTGTTCAGCAGCCGGAGCTTTTTAATCCTGTATCTGAAGAAGAAATCCAGCGCCGCCGCAAGGCGGAAAAAATATCGGTGGCACTGGATAAAATAAATCACCGCTTCGGCCGCGATTCCGTGCTGGTGGGCATGCTGCCTTCACAGGGAAAAACATTCTCCGGCACCAAAATCGCCTTTACGCGCATACCCGACATGGAAGAGTTTCTGGAGTAACGGCGCCCTAATTTTAATGTACCGTAAACTTCTTTATTGTAGAATCGCCCACTGGCTCTCTGTTGTATATTTAGTTCTTGGAAATTAAAAATATCTAATCATGTCGAGTAACGCCAAAACCAGCACTGATATTTCAAATGACCGTTATTGGTCAAAAGAGGTATTCAATTATTTAAGCTCAGAAGAGCTGAAAGAATTTTATAAAATCGATTCTGTTATAATTTTGCGTGATGGCTTAGCAAGTTGGGCAATAATAGTGCTGGCACTTGCCTTCTCTGCCACTTTTCCGAATCCGCTCATTTTATTTGTATCCTTTCTTGTGATTGGCGCCCGTCAACTTGCTATCAGCCATTTGGTGCATGAGGCTGCGCATTATAATTTTTCACGGAATAAAAAACGCAACGACTGGGTAAGTGATATATTTTTTGCTGCGCCAATATTACTTTCCACCGCTGATTATCGTTCGCAGCACCAGCCGCATCACAACCATCTTGGGCAGATTGGCGAGGATACGGATGATCGCGCATGGTACACAATTAAAGGAGCGCATTTTATTTGGCGCACACTACTTACTATCAGTGGCTTTGAGGCATTTAAGACATTTCTTAGCTACAGAAAAATTGCTGATAAAAATAAGGATGTCCGCCGGACGTTTATCAAGTTTGGACTTATCGGCCTGACCAACTCTATTATTCTTGGATATTGCGATTGGCTCGGAGCGTGGTGGCTATACTTTCTTCTTTGGCTGGTACCGCTGCTCACATGGACGGTTTATCTTCTGACTATAAGGGTAATTGCCGAACACCAGAAAGAATCTTATGCCGCTGCGGGTCTTGATGATTTTTCACACTCTATTGAAAATCCGCTGGCGCGTACTATTACCGCCGGATATGTGGAGCGGTTTTTTCTTGGCTCGATGAATTTCTGCTATCATCATGAGCATCACCTTTTCCCCGCTATTCCGTATCCAAAATTGCCAAAAGTTCACCGGCTACTGCTTCAGCGCGGTTATTATGATAAGCGGCCAGATTCGCGTATTGGCAGTTATTGGCAGGTATTGCGAATGCTTATTTGGCCACGTATCCCTCACAACAACATATGATATCTATGGATCATTTTTGTGTTATCTGCGGTTCAAACCAGAGCGTTATCAGCGTTAGAAGGCCCGTAGACTATGAATACAGCGTAATACCCCCAGAAAAATATTGTTATCTGCGGTGCAGAGATTGTTGTTCGGAATGGCTTTCTCCGCGTCCTGCACCGGAAGCGCTTGCGGCGTTTTATCCGGAGTCCTACCATGCCTATAGTGAAGGCGAAGACCATGGATGGTTTGCAAAAATACTGGTAGGTGCGCGTGCCAAGGTTCGCGGACGCAAATATCGCAGCTTGCTGAGTGGCGATAGTGGTTCGCTATTTGATGTGGGCGCAGGGGACTGCCGCCATTTTTATGAACTGGCACGATACGCTGATCTAAAATTTTCTGGCGTTGAATTGCAGCCTGCTTTAGCAAAACGTGCGAAGGAAATGGGCTTTGATGTTGCTACGGGTACATTGGAAAGTATGGATATCATGCCGCATATTGGCCGACATGATATTGTATCGATGAACCACGTGATTGAACATGTGAATGATCCCGTCGAGGTGATGCGCCGCGTGCTGGTGATGCTCAAGCCAGGCGGTTATGTTATTGGCCAGCTACCCACAAATGAAGGATGGGAATCGCACGTATTTGGAGAAGCGTGGGCGGGTTATCATTACCCTCGCCATTTACAGGTTTTTTCGCGTAAAGGTCTGCGTCGGATGCTGGAGAAGTTAGGCTATGAAGATATTCAGATACGCTCTTCGCCACACTGCCAAATTGCCATTTCAATGCAAAATATATTGCTTAAATGGGGTGTTAAACTGCAACTACGCCATGGGCGTTCGAATATTTATGGGCTTTTGTTGCTACTGAGCTTGCCATTTGAGTTTGTTATCGCCGCCATAGATAAATCAGGCATTATCGACTTTACTGCCTGTAAGCCGAAGGGTAATTAGCCCTTCCAGCCATATTTTTTGCGGATGCGGTCACGCACTTCGCGCGGCACGTCACCGTATCCGCTGGCAAGAATTTCACCGTAGCTTTCCAAGTCGAACGATGCACCGCTCTGCAAAGCCTTATGCAGTTGAGGTACGCGCAGCGCATGTGCCAGCAGGAAATAATAGGCTCGGTGACCGGAATGGTCATTGGCGCGGATGAGATAGATGCGCTCACCCACCGAACCGCCTTGGGTCTTAAGTGGTATAAACGCTTCCTGTATATTGCGCGCAGTTGACTGGGTCATGGTTATGCTCCTTTGCTTTTACTGCCGAGTTTGATTTCCGCTTCCACGCTCCTGCCATCTACAACGCTGCCCGGGCTGCGCTCGCGCTCGATATGCTTGAGCGTAATAGAGATATCATCGCCGGGTTGTGGCGTGCCGAGCGCTCTGGAAGCGTTACCACCGCGCAGAAAAATTTCAGCAAAATTATCCCGGTTAGCCTCGCCATCTTTTTTGACGGGCCAGCCGGAACTGCCTTTGGACAGCGCTATTTCGCCGTCAGCTACGGCAAAGCTGCCGCTGGCAACAAAAGCTTCGCTACTATTGCCGCCGACGGTAACTTCTGTCACGCCACGCTCTCCGGCATTGATGGTGGCTTTACCTTCGCCAATGCCCAGCGTATCAAGCACTTCATGGTGGCGCAGTGCCAGCTTAACATTGCCGTAGCCGTCAGTATAGGCAGGTGTAACAGGCGAGGGCAGGGTGGTGGCATAAACCTGCAGGGCAGTGACGTTCGATTTGCTGTAATCAATGCGCCCCTTAGCAAAGGTAAGCGCACGCACATCACTGGTAATAATTTTTGCGCCATTGTCCAGCGCGGCTTCGTAAGCCTGTTCTGCCTCATTCAGCTTTTGTCCGTCTGGCAGTATGATGACGATGCGTGCGTCACCTTGTGTGCTGTTGAGCGCCAGCTGCGTACCCGCAAAGGCGGCCTCAACCCATGCATTGCGCTGTGATTTAAGCGGAAGCGCGTCAATTTCCGCGCCGCTATATTGTGCCGTTACATTCTGGAGGATGTTATCGCATTCGGCCTTGGGCGCAATCACCGTGACATAGTTTTTGGATGCATCACCGTGACGCGAAAGCTGGATATCATAGGCTTTGGCAAGGCGCTGCTTTGCATCTGCCGTAGAAGAATCGATAAGCTGTGTATTCACCGGTGTCGGCGGGGTGATGGTGTTTTGCTCAAGGCGGATGTTTCCGGTGAGCGCGTCAATCACATGCGGGGGAAACACATCGCGCGAGCGGAACTGGCTGCCCTGTGTGTCGCTTTTGACTTTAAATATGCCGTCCGGAATGTGGGAAGCAGGAAGCAAGGCAAACGTGTTGATGGTATCTTCATCACCAGAATAGACGCCTACGATGTCGGTATGTTTTCCATTGTTGCTGTAGCGCGCGAAGGCAATGCCTTCGCCATCGTTATTGACGCGCGATTTTTTGATATCCTTGCGCGGTGCGGTGTTGTGGTAGATGAGGTCGTAGCGGCCATCTTCTGCTGCTTGTGCAACGGTGGCTGCGGTTTGTGCGGTGTTGAAGGCATCCACCGATACGATATCTACTGTTACGGGCTGTCCGGCCTGCTGCGCCAGTTCATAAAGTTTCTGGGTGACTTCCTTGAAGGCAAGGTCATTATTGCCGTAATCTGCCACCAGCAGGATTTTTTTAGTGTTTTTAGCCATAAAATATTCCTCATCACATCATCATGACATGCTGGCGGGAACAAATAATAGCTGAAGGGAAATGACACCTGTGACTTCACAGAATCCGCTTTAGCCGTTTATTTTTCGTGCCCGCAATTTGGGTAAATCAGCACGTTTAGAGAGACGAACATAGCGCAGGGTGCGTTTTCCCGCAATAAAAAAAATGATGTAGCCAGCCAAAAGCCCGCCTGCGCAAGGCGCAAGTGCTTGAAGTATCATGCCTCGCAGGGATAAAAATAATTGGAAAATACGCGTGTTTTTAGCGGGTTTTTGCTTCTAGCTTTTGCTGTGCGGGGGCAATACGCTCGAGCAAATCGAGCATCAGCGGTTTTTTATTGGAGGCCAAGATGTCGCGCGTAAACATGGCCTCGACCTCATCCTTGTTATAAATAAAATTCGTGCCTTCCGGCTGCGTATCACGCTTGGCAAGCACATCGTCATATATTTTTTGCAGCCGTTCTTTTTTCGCTTTTATTTCATTTGCTTTATCGGTGCTGCTGCGCAGTTCTGGATTGGGCGTGACCAATGCCTTGTATAGCTTGTGCAGCTGCTCCGGCGGCGTCTGGTAGCCTGCGTCCTTTGCCATATTGGCAAACATGTTCCACATCATTTCGTCCAGCTGCTCGAAAATGGCAGTTTTATCCTGTGGCTTTTTGGCCTTCATATATTGTTCCATGCCGTAGCGGATAAGGGATATATCGGCTGCACGCACAGGTCTGCCGACTGCCATGGCATGTTCTTCCGGCGGGATGATAAGCACCACCTGCTGCGGCTGGTCGGTTGTGTTACTGTAGGCGACACGCTCCATCGCATCTTTCAGGCGTGCCGGGCCTTCCTGCACGCCGCCTGATTCCGATACCACGATAGTGCCTGACATGTTGATCATCTGGATATTTTCACCGGGCTTGAGGATATAGGACACCATAGCGCTGCCTTTTTCTACGTCCGGCACTTTGGTTGCACCCAGCATGATGTAAGGTTTGGCATTTGCCTCGCCATCCGGCGCGGGGATAATATGTCTCTCATCGACCATGCGCGCACCCAGCACGCTGTTTGCCGAATCGACGGCCTCCCCTGCGAGGATAATCTGTGTGCCGCCTGCTGTACCTACGCGGTTATTGACGCCCCAGCGCGCAAAGCCCGCAGCATCTTTTATCGGCGCAATACGGAAGCTTGCGTCGTTACCTGCCGGCAGCGTGAATCGTGGTTTTACTTCCGGCACTTCATCATCGGCGGCCATAAGCCTGTCTGCCCAGCTCATCACGCCAGCCGTTAGCGCTGCTGTCTTGAGAAAAGTGCGCCGCGATTGCAGTGATTGCAGTGTACGATTATTATTTTTAGGTTCGCTGGTGTCGTCCATATTTCTGCCAAAAATGGTATTAAAACTTCACCATACTACATGAAAACAGTATAAAAATCAACGATATGGCGTTGGTTTCGCACGCTGCATCAAAATGGTTAACCTGTTGGTTAACAATGATATGTGCCAATGTATTATGCCGTAGTTGATTCCGGTGGCGTATCAAAGTTATAGGTATCTTTCATGAAACGCACCACATCGCGTGGCGGATAACTGCCCCAGTCGGATTCCAGAATCTTTCCGTAGTCACGGATGTTGAGGTTGCCAGTTTTGATTTTGAGTTCATACTCAGCGCGTTTTTCCGGAAGCAGTTTGAGATAGAACCAGCATGCACCGTCTTTTTCGTAGGCGCGGATAAAGCGTAAATCCTCACCGCGTTCTTGCCTGATTTTATGCATATGTAATACCGCCGCTTGTTGCATTTATCTTGCCCGTTTCTTTTTAACTTGCGCGGGCGCTTCTTCCAAGGCCTGCGTGTTGTCCGTTCCTTGCGGCTTGCCACGCGCGGGCCGTTCACCATGTTCACGGATGAACTCGGAATAGCCCGGTTCGATAAGGCGGCGCATGCCGTCAGGAATGTCCTGGGGAATGTTGAGTGTGATGGATGATTTGCCGAAATACCTGCCAGTAAAGTTGTCGCGGCCTTTGTCATTGCGGCTGAAGGTAATGTTGGTAAGTGCGCCCGGGTAGTTGGCGGCGAATTCGCACAGTGCCTCTTTAGGAAGCTTGGTTATGCCAAGCGCAATCACCATTTCATCTTCACCTTTAGTGGGTATCTCGCGCAGCTTTGCCACTGCAAAGCGGTCGCTGTTCTTGGGGCTAACCACTGAACACGCATCTTCTTTATAGTTGCCCTCTTGTCGGATAAGGTCGAAATACGTTTCGCCGTGTTTTTCAAACAGGCGGTTGACGCTGCCGTGCAGCAACACCTGTATCAGCTCCTGCTCATTGGCAGGACGCTGGGTTGCAAATGTATCCTTATCAAGGCGGCGATGCAGGTCCACCACAAGGTCTCGCGCTTCTTGGTAACGTTTCCAACTGACATTGTATTTTTCGCAGTCTTCCTCGGCAGCTTCCATACCCAGCTTGCGGAAAGCCTTTAGCGCGTCAAGCGTATCGGAGCGGTCGTCAAATCCGTGTCCGCTTTCAAAATCGGCACGCAGGCCGCCCACTTCGGCGATGGCTACCAACTCCATCGCATCGCTTCGTATTTCCTGTGGCGCACCCCACATCATAGAACCAGCCTCGGCACCCAGCGGCAGGCTGGCGACAAATTCACCTTTTTCGGTGTAGGTCCAGTCGTCATTGAGCAGGTTCAGGCGCTGCAATTCTTTCTTTGCCTGCAATAGTCCGCTTTTGCTGACCGGTGCGTCATATTTCAAATCCAGTGGATTGATGTTGTAGCGTGCGGCATGCATCACAAGGCTATTGAGTGATATGCGCGAGATTTCCGGCGTTGCCTCAAGGTCACGCTCTTCTTTAGGCAGGTCGGAATAGAGTACAAAAATGCCGTTGGTGAAGCGTTTTACGCGGCCTTCTTGCTGCACAATGCGCCATTGCGGTAGGTCTTCTTTGATGAGCGCCTCGGCACCGTTTTCGCGGAAGTAGGGTACTTTCCCCGTACCATCGGATACGCCGGTATCCAGCCATTTAACGTTCATGCCGGACTCAATCACATTGGTGCCGATCAATATTTTGACATTGCCCTTTGCGGGCGGCTTCAAGGCGTTCTGGCGTTCTTCCATGTCCATGTCACCATAAATGGTGGCGACTTCGACATTACCCATGCCTGATTCCCTGCTGATTTCGCGCATACGCTCTGCAAGCGCTTCTACTTCCTTGACGCCGGGCAGGAACACGGCCACGCCTTTGCGGCCTTCCGTTTTAATCAGGTCGCGTATTACGCGCGGCAACGATTTGCTGTCGGGATTCACCTGCCGGAATTCACACGGGAATGTCTTGCCTTCGGCATGATGGATAGCGGTGGAGGCGACATCTTCCCAGAATTTTGCCTGCTTGGGTGCATTAAGCGTGGCGCTCATTTCCAGCACGCGCAGGCTTTTATCATGTTGCATGCGTTTGTGCAGCATGGCGCGTGCCAGCGAAATGTCGAGGCCGGCCTCATGTACTTCGTCGCATACAATCGTTTTGGCCGTATCGAGCAGGCCTGAACGCAGTGCATAACCATAGGTACAAAACAGCAATTTAGTATCGGGCGAGAATTTTGAACGGTCACTTGACTGGCTGCCGATGCCGTAGCCTACTTCTTTGCCTACTTCCAGACCCGCCAGCTCGGCAACGGATTCTGCAGCGTTGATGGCAAGGAAACGGCGCGGCACAAGCACGACCACCTGATGATTAGACGCATCGGCCATCTCTGCGTTACCCAGCAGCGTTTTACCGCTTCCGGTTTCACCGGTAAGCAAGGCAACCCTGCCTTCCTTGGAGGATTTCACGACATCTTTGACGACCTTGGCAACCGGAAGCTCTTTGAGCGCCTCTATGGCTTTTGCAAAATGTTGCGTTACGCCGGTTTCGTTTTTCATGCTTCCCCGCTAGTGCGCTATTCTTGGTTAATTTTTTGGCCTTAGTTTTGATTATTGGCTTTGATTATTTTTGATTTTTTATTAACCAAAATGCCCTGTCAGTATGGCGATGCAGGGGTAAAAGTCAATCAGGATAGGGGGTGAATATTAATATTTTTTAACGCAAATAAAGCGTGTTATTTTGGCTGCTTGGATAGCATGGCCACAATGTCTTTAAGGCGGTCTGCCTCTTTTTTATCAAGGAAGATTTTTTGTTGTTTTCCAGCATCTTGTTGTAATTTTTGGCCATAATTCTCATCAAAGCCATAATCGGTACGCATCTTTTCCACCACCTCTGGCGGCGGGGCATTGTCATAACCAAACATGATGATAGAGCCGTAATCTTCAATGGTCAGCGGCTTGCGCGCGGCGGTCAGCTCGTAAAATTCACGGTATTTGCTGGGGGTGATGGCAACATAGGCATAATATGGCCTGCCGTCGGCCAGTGTGCCATTGATATAGCCAAGGATGACGCTGGTTTCATCGGCGACGGCCAACTCTTCATCTGTCGAAACTTTTACTTTGCCGGAATTATCAAAATTCAGGGGCGAGGTCATGGAATGCTTTCCGGAAAATATTTTCTGCTGGCCGTATATTAGCGCAGATTAACGTCCAGCGCCAGTACCGGGTGCGGTAGCGGTCGGAGTGGCAGTGGGTTGTACAGGTGTGCCACGGCCTGCCGCGTCAAATTGCAATTGCATTTGAGTTGTGGCTTGGCCCTGCACGAGCGTTGCTGATACTTGCGTGTTGGCAATGGCTGTGCCGGTTTGCGCGTTGACTGCGCGGTAGCTGCCGTCCTGCTGCTGGGTAACGGTAACGGCCGTTGCGGGCTGCCCGTTCTGACCGGGTATGCTGCCTGAAATGCCGCCGGGCTGCACTGGGCCTGCGGGGGTAACGTTGGTGCGTGGCTGTGCCGGAGGCTGCTGACCGGCAGGGGGCTGCTGACCGGCAGGGGGCTGCTGACCGGCAGGGGGTTGCTGACCGCCCATACCAAAATTACTTAAATCGAGGCCAGCACCTGACAGCATTGAAGTAAAGGCTTGCAAGAGCATTTGCAATAGCCCGCCAAGTCCGTCCATGGGCTGCCCCTGCGCTTGCGCGGCCTGCTGTGCTTCGCGGGGTATGAAGTTACCAGCTACAAGCTTTTCGTTGATTTCATTCCATTGCACGTCGGTTACGGCACTTTTTCCTTCTGGCGTTTTCAGCCAGGCATCCAGTGCCTGCTGGTTGGCGGGGTCTGAATCAAACTGCCGCAGGCGGCGCAGGTTTTTGTCGATAGTCTGGCGGTCCTGCGGAGAAATCGAAGCAACGTCCTTGCCGACCAGTTTGGTTTTCAGGTCTAGCAACATCGTTTTCACTTCGTCCAGCGTCGGCATCGGTTCGGCCGGGGCAGCTGTGGGCGGTGTTGCGCCTGCCGCCAGGCGCAGGAGGAGATGCCGGAGTTGGGTTTGGGCCTGGTGCTGACTGGGCGGGAGAACTCATGGCCGCACTCAGTTGGCTGCGATTCTGGGTAAATTGTGCAGTGAGTGCTTCCGTGGCACCGCTTTCAAGGCGTCCCCTGACCATGCCTTCACCGGCAAAGCTATGGCTTCTGGACATTTGAGTAAGTGCGCTGTGAGCTGCAGGATATTCGCCAGGGTTACTTTTTATGTCATTGAATATGGCATTTGCCTGATCTTGCGGTGAGCGCGTGGCAAATTGCGGATCATTGGTTGCTATTTTAATGGCCGCACGCTTGATGGCATCCTGCACGGCGGTTTTATTTTCCGGGGTTACCGTAAGGCCATTGGCGCGTCCCTGCTGCTCAAGGCCATTTGCCATGTTGGCGGCGATTGTATCAAATACGCGCGTTGTTGCTTCGTTCGGGGGCGCCATAGCTATTGCTTTCTGCCAAAATAGTTTTTTACCCTACCAGCCTAACATGACCGCGCACAAGCTTGTGTTAACATTAAGTGATATGAATGCGTCAATTTTTTGACAGCCAAATCAACATATTGATTTGTAATGGTATGTATAAATTCCTGCCGGAGGCGTGATTTATAGGATAAGGCAACAATCCACATAAACATCAATTGGATAAAAAAGGCCGTACAATACGGCCTTTTTAGGATCACTAGCTTAAGACGTTAACTAGCGCGTAAAATCGCGTTTTTCATTCATATTCGGGTGTTTAACCAAGTGCATACCGAAATAGGTGCATGCCCAGCAGGTCACCATAAACACCAGTACGCCCATGATGTCTTCCACGCCGGTGATGGTTACTACTACAAATCCTAGTGACGGAATCGCCAGTACGGACATGGTCAGCATGATCCACCAGGAAATACCATTCCATGGAAGATCCTTGCCATCGGTGCTTGGTTCAGGTGCTTTTTCGTTTCCCATAATCGTCCCCTGTTTGTTGAAGATTGTATTCTGTAGCACAACTGTGGTTAATAATATCTTAAGCCGCCTACTTATCTAAGTAATCCCGATTTAAGACAAAAACAACATTGGGGGTCTAAAATTTGTCTCTTGGTTTTTTGTTGATGCCGCCACTGAATCATCAGGAGAAATATGATGGACAGATATTAACCATGATTCTAGGCTTTGCGGTATAAGCACTAAATAAAAGCGGGAGAAATTATCATGCCAGAACAATCTTCGGATCTGACGCCTTCGTACCAGAAGTTCAAACTGCCGCCGAAAATAAAATTACCCAAGCTGGACAATGGCTACGAGGCAGAACTGCGTGCCAAAGAAATCATTGATGATGGCGTGGAAGCGTCGTTGTCTGCGATTAACGCTGCGTTGTCCAGGCTAGACGAAGGCGCGTATGACCGCGTGGATGCAGCGGCCAAAGAAGCAGACACGGATGTTCCGGATTACCTCAGAAGGCATGTGATTAATGTACTCGCATTTTGCTATGTAGAATACCGGACGGGAGAAGTACATATTCTTGAAGGCGAAACGAACGACAATGCCACGCAGCAATACATATCAAGCACACTCACGGAATTATCCGAAATGATCGGTGAACATGTCACTATGGAAATTTACCGCACACTTGCGGGTAATATGGATGCCGCGATAGGCGAGCATACGGGCCGTACAAAATAAATATCGGGTTTAGCGTGAAGGCTTGACGGATGGGCTTGCCACGGGCGGGTTGCCGTTCGGCGGTGTTGCCAATGGTCTCAGCATATCCTGAGCGGGAATGGCGGGCGGCAGGTTCAGCCCCCCGGTTGGCGTTAGCGCACCGGCAAGGCTCGCGATATTGAGCGCGGTGGATGTGTTTCTGTTCATCAGGCCGCTTTGCTGTGTGCTGTCAGGCCCATCTGGGGCGTCGGTTTTGCTGGATTCTTCCATGATGATGTACTCCGTATTATTTCTATTTATATCCTAGCATATTTTTCTTCAGCCAGCCAGATGCGCTGCTGAAAATATCATAAAATTCAAGAAATTGTCACAAAGCTATTTGTCGCAGCCTGTCAAAAGGATAGGGCGCCTCTACGCGCTGCGTATGCGTGTGCGCAAGCGGTTGATCCGTTTCTCAACGCCTATATGTAATAGCCATGCAACGCCATATACGAACGGCAGGCACAGCACAAAAAACGGAAATGTTTTTACAGTCATACCGGCGGCAATGGTTGACTTGATGGCCACTGCCAGCGGCACATGCACAAGGAATATTGCGTAGGACATGCCGCCCAGCAATTCATCGATACGTGCGAAGCGCGATTGCTTGCCGACAGTGATGCGGCTGAGGTAATGGATAGCTAGCAGGTTGAGTGCAAACAGGATGTAGAATCCTTCCCGCAACACATGATCACCCATTAGCGGCCATGAAAAGAGGTTGAGCGCCACAAGTGCCACGAGCAACGGAATACCGGCCACATGGGGCAGGGCAGGAAGTTTGTCTTTTAGTAAGTATAATGCTGAGCCGAGCGCAAACGGCATCATGCCACCGGTATAGGAAAAATAGCGCACATAAAATCCCTGACCTTCGATGAGATGGGCGGCAGTAAAAGCAAGGCACATACCTATCCACCACACCCAGAAGAAACTGTTACGCACTATAAAAGGAAGCAGTATGTACATCACCAATTCAATACTTAGCGACCACGCAGGCGGTACAAAAATGGAATCAATACGAATGCCGTAAGCAAGTATAATTCCGAACAGGCTGCTGTTTGCCAGCCAGTGCAGCGGGTGATCGGGCATGACCATAAAAGGATGCACTTCTTTGGCAATATCAGGCAACCACGCAATCATCGCAAACCCGAATGCCGCCACCAGCCAGTAAATGGGATAGATACGTAGTGCGCGGTTGGCGAGATAGCGGCGAATGCCCTGCCGCTGCTTCAGGTAATATTCTTTGAGTACAAGTGTCATCAGGTAGCCGCTGAGTGCGAAAAAACCGAACACGGCATAATAGCCGCAGCCACTGTAATTCACAGGCGCTAGGTGCGACATCACCACCATGGTGGCCAGAAACCAGCGATAGGACCCAAATACACCTGTGCCTTGCACAATGCCCGCCTGATTCTATATCTTGTTTATATCACTGGATGCCCGATGATATAAAGTTGTATGCAGGTACTGTAAACAATAGCCTAAGATCAGGCAATACAGGATAAAGTTAATGACGCAATTTATAGCAGGCATAGATGTAGGCGGCAGCAAGGTGGACGTGCAGCTGTTCACTGTGACAGGCGGCGCACTGGCGGTAACGCCCGAATGGTCAACGCAGGAAGAAACGCTGCGTGGCCTTGAGGCGCATACACTGCAAATTGTGCGGCTGATAAATCTTGCACGCCTGCAGGCACAAGCGCATCAGGGAGAGCTGGTGCGCGCAGGCATCGCCAGCCCCGGACGCTTTGATGCACAGGGTGTCATCAAGGCAGGTACGAATACCAATATGGGCGCTGCTCCTTCCGAGTTTGACGGCATCTGCCTGCGTGATCATTATATGCATGCGCTGGGTGATACGGCACGTGTGCCGGTTTATGTCGCCAATGACGCCGACGCAATGCTGCTTGATATGATAGAGGCGATGATCGTAAACGGCTACGGCGACAAGCTGTATGGGCATCAGGTGGCGTTGCTGGGTATCGGCACTGGTGTAGGGCATGCGATTGCCTATTTCAGCAAGGACAGCCATCTTACATTTCATACAGATGGACATGCCAGCAAACTGCGCGTGCGCGTGGACGCTGACGACTGGCCATTTATGGCACAGCTTTCAGCGTTGCCGGATGCGCCGCACATTGTTGTGTGCGAAGATGGTAGTGTGCGTGCTGAAGATCTATTCCGCGCGCCTGTAGTCAATGCGCTGGCGGGAGTAACAAGCGGCCAGAAAATAGAATCACGCAAACCTGAACATGCAGCGGCATTGGCCTTTGCCGGTAAATATATGGCGCGGTTGATTGCGCTGGTTGCCAGCGGGGAATCACAGGATGTAAACCCTGAAAATGGCTGGAGTGATGAAGACAGGGCGCAGGCCGCAAAAACCGACATGTACCTTATTGGCGGAGGTATGGGTTCGAGCAAGCTGGGCGCTGAAATCATCTATTACGCGCATCAGGAACTTAAAAGGCTTGAGCTGGGACGCATCCGGCTGCTGCATTACAGCGGACAAAGCTCGCCGGCGCGGGCGGCGGCACTTCTCACTTTGCAAGCGGCGTACCGACGCAATATGACCTAGGCGTACCAGTCTTTGCGGGTCAGTGGCAGGCCACTGGACTCGTCGCTGCATTTAAACAGCAACGACTGGTATATGGTGCGGCGGTTAGAGGCAAAAAACCATGCCGAAGCGGCAAGGTACATCTGCCACATACGGTAGCGCTCTTCGCCGACGATCGCACGCGCCTTGGTTTCGTTGGCCTCAAGCCGGCGGTGCCATTCGCGCAGTGTCATGGCGTAATGTTCACGCAGTGATTCCACATCGCGTACTTCAAAACCGACCTCTTCGGCCACTTCCAGCGTTTCGCCGATGGGCTGCATTTCGCTGTCGGGGAAAATATAGCGTTTGATGAATGTAGGTCTGTCCGGTGGGATATGCTGCGGTTGCAGCGAGATAGCGTGGTTGAGGCACACGCCGCCCATCTTCAGCACATCATACATTTTTTTGAAATAGGTGGGCAGCATGGCGGTGCCGACATGTTCGGCCATGCCAATCGAGCTTACGGCATCGAAAGCGTTTTCCTCGACGTCGCGGTAGTCGCGCACTTCCACTCGGCATTTGCCTTCCAGCCCGCGAGCCTTGATGCGTTCAGAAGCCAGCGCCGCCTGATTTTTGGAAAGCGTAATGCCGTAGGCATCAACGCCGTAATGTTCGGTCGCATGCATGATGAGAGCGCCCCAGCCGCAGCCGATATCGAGCATCTTCTGGCCGGGTTTCAGGCGTAGCTTGCGGCAAATATGGTCGAGCTTGTGCCATTGCGCTTGCTCCAGCGGCTGGTCTTCCGTCTGGAAATAAGCGCATGAATAAAGCATCTGCTCATCAAGCCACAGCGTGTAGAAATCGTTGGACAGGTCATAATGGTATTGCACGGCGGCCATGTCGCGGCGTTTGCTGTGTTCGCCGGTGGGAAGCTGCGCGGCAAGGCTCGATGCTGCTGACGCCATGTTGCTGGGCAAGGTCAGATATTTAAGCTTCAGCGACAGCGGAAGTTTCATATGCCCGAAAGCGCCAAGGCGGGAAATGAAGGCGTAGTAATCGCCCTCGACATCATAGTCCCTGAAGGCATAGGTTTCACCCAGTGAAATATCCAGTGGCGGGCGCAACATGCGCTTAAGTGAGCCGGCGCTATTGATGACCAGCGTAAAGTGCGTGGGCTGGCCTTGTTCGGCGCCCCAGAGCGTTCCATCCCACAGGCGCACGGCAAAATCACGCGGCGAAATTTCGCGCATCAGTGTTTGCATGAAATCCAGCACCGCTTCCGCCTGCTTGCTTTTTGCTTTCGGCTTCTGGGGATTTGGAGTGTCGTTATAGATGGCTTTGGCCAGCGCGGTCATAAGTCTGCTCGTATGGGTTAAACACGTTTGATGGATTCGTCTTTAAAGTAGTCACGATATTCGGCGAGCGCCTGCGTTTCGTCAAAATCTTTTTCGGTTTTGGCAATGACTATGGTTGCCACGCCGTTACCAATCAGGTTTATCATGGCGCGAACCGACGACATGAAACGGTCGATGCCCAGCAGCAGCGCCAACCCCTCGATGGGCAGAAAGCCGGTGGCGCTGACGGTAGCCGCCAGCACGATGAAGGCGCTGCCGACGACGCCCGCTGCGCCCTTGGAGGTCAGCAACATAATGCCGAGGATGGAAAGCTGCTGGGCAATCGTCATGTCTACGTTATAGGCTTGCCCGATGAAGAGTACGCACATGGCAAGGTAAATGGACGAACCGTCGAGGTTGAACGAATAGCCGGTAGGCAGCACCAGCCCCACCACCTGCTTGGCACAGCCGAGGCGCTCCATTTTTTCCAGCATACGCGGCAGCACTACTTCCGAAGATCCGGTACCCAGCACAATGATAAGTTCATCTTTGATGTATTTAATAAAGCGCCAGATGCTGAAGCGGTAATAACGTGCCACTGCGCCCAGAATAAAGATTACGAAAAATATCATCGAGCCAATAGCGACCAGCAGCAGTTTGACCAGCGGAATTACCGCCTCGATACCGAATTTACCGACGGTAAACGCCATGGCGCCGAACGCACCGAGCGCAGCAAATTTCATGATAATGGCCATCACTTTAAAAATCAGGGATGCGTATTTTTCAAATGACGCGATGATGGAAGCGCCTTTTTCGCCCAAACTGCTGAGTGCCAGACCGCACAGGATGGAAATAAACAATATTTGCAGCATGTCGCCCTTGGCAAAGGCGCCGATAATGTTTTCCGGTATGATATTCATCAGGAAATCAGCGGTGGTTTGCGGGCCGGACTGGTTGGCGGCGACGAATTTGGAGATGTCCCCTTTGCTGCCTGCTGAAGTGTCAAAGCCTGCGCCTGGCTCGAAAACATTCATAGCCACCATGCCGAGCATAAGGGCGAGGGTAGTGATGATTTCAAAATAAATCAGTGCCTTGCCACCGATTTTACCTACCTTTTTAATGTCGCCGACATGGGCCATGCCGGTGACGATGGTCAGGAAAATAATAGGGCCGATGATCATCTTGATCATACGGATAAAGCCGTCGCCCAGCGGCTTTAAGGCCACGCCTGTTTCCGGCCACCAGTGGCCGACAAAACCGCCCAGCACAATAGCCACCAGTACATGGAACGTAGGGTTCCTGTAGAATTTTCCTTCGGGCTGGGCAGTCGCCGCGTGGCTCATGGACATCCTTGTTGGTGACGTTAAGTGGACGTGAAAGGCGTATTAATTAAGGGGAACGGTCTGCGAAGTCCAGTATTAACTCCCTGCTTTGAATCCTGCTTGGGCAATGGCGCAGGATATGGTATTGACATAATTGCTTTCTGATTTATAGCCAGTATGGTAACTATAACGTTAGCTAAGTAACGGGGGATATATGCAAAAATTGCTTTTTGCCGCAGGCGTGGCGCTACTTGGCGCATGGACAGGTGATGTAAAAGCTCAAGCGCAGCCGCAACAGAAGCCGCAGGTTCAGTTTGTAGTCAATGGTGCGCCTATGGCGCAGGGTGGCGAGAAACTGCAGATCAATGAAGATCAGAAGCTCATGTTCGAAGCTGCTGGCAAAGTGGTGAAGAATGATTTCAAGGGTGCAGAAGCTATTTATAATCAGGTGCTAAGCCGCAACAACAGCAACATAGAGGCCTTTCTCCAGCGCGGTATCGTGCGCCGTGAATTAGGTGATTTAGATGGCGCGGTGTCTGACGGCCGTTCCGTTGTCACGCTCGCCAACGGCAAGCTGAGGCAGAATCCCAACGACGCCTATAGCTATCATCAGCGTGGCATGGGTCTTCGCCTGCTAAAGGATTATAATAACGCCAAGGCAGATATCAGCAAGGCTATCCAGATGAGCGGGCAGGCCAGCTGGAAAACTGACCTGCAGGCCATTGAGCTGGAGCAAAAGGCATTCAAATAGCCTATAAATCTTATTCTGTTATTGATTTTTACTTCCTGCTCCGTTAAACCCGCGAGGCCTTCGGCAGGCTTCTTGCCCTGCAAGGCGAGGATTACGGGATTGCGGGTGTAGCTTAGTGGTAAAGCTCCAGCCTTCCAAGCTGGCTATGAGGGTTCGATTCCCTTCACCCGCTCCAATTTACTAAAAAAATGTACAAAAACAGGGAATGGTTATGAATCCGGACATCGCATATAAATTTGCAGAAATCATTGAATCGCTAACCGATCCGGCCAACGTGAGGCCGCTGGTAGATGAAGTATATGCCGACCTGCCAAGAGGCCGGACCCTGTCGGACGCAGAGAAGGCCGACATGACCCAAAGGCTGGTGGAAAGCTTTAAAGAGCTGGATGCTATCGTCAAAGGTACCGATACCACAGGCCAGAAAGCCTATTTTCTCGATGACCCGCCAACAGCCATATTTGTAACCGCATATAACAAAGCGGGATTTACAAATGGGGCGCTTGGTGACCGCTGCAATGCCTGTGATGACGGGCGTCTGTGGATTCACGCTGCCGAGTTGGGCGAGGATGCCCGCAAGGCGCAGCCTAGCCAGGGCCAGAAAAGGGCGCAGGGCAGAAGTTAGCACTACATCAAAGATTTTCTTGAAAAATCGGGTGTTTTAAGTAGATTCCGCAGCGATTCGGATCAGGGGCTATATCGCTTTGATGCGCAGAAGTTAGTTGACATAGCCAAGGGTCTGGGCCAAACAACCGATAAAGCTGGCCATTGGCTAATTCAGAAATGAATGTGTCATTACATAGTATAATTTAAACTGAAGGTGTTTTTACATGACCAAAGAGAAATTTGAACGCACAAAGCCGCACTGCAACATCGGCACGATTGGTCACGTTGACCATGGCAAGACGAGCTTGACGGCAGCGATCACG
>JAGVLO010000002.1 GCA_020049775.1 Alphaproteobacteria bacterium
CCCAAGATCTATTTGTAATATGTGGGTAATAATAAATAACCATAACCGACACGGGCATGTGAAAGAGCATAACGCCGTATGCCAACTTGCCTAGATTATCATCCATGATGGATATCCAGCGCGGCAATGTTTTAGAATCTATATGAATTAAATAATAAATGACGAGTACACCGCAGCCCAAGGTAACGTATTTCCCTATAGATGCTACATTTCCCCACCATTCATACTTATATATATACCATAAATAAAATGTTATTATCCCGAATCCCATCACATGTAAAAACCAATGGCTATTAAATCTCCGAGTATAGTATAGGCAAATTCCTAACATAAATGGCAGTAATGCAGCCGTAGTGCTAAAATAACGAAGGCAATACCACGTATTTCCTGTGCTTTTATATTGCAGATAATCCAAGGAAAACATTGTCGCGGTAAATATAAACCCCAAAACAAGACCTGCCACTCGTATGCGGTAAGACTCAACAAAATATGGCATCAACAGCCAAAAAAGAAGTTCTACACCTACTGACCAACCGGGAATAACATACGCAGGGCGTATCAGCGAACAATTGGTATCCGTTGAATCTATAAGAATTATATTCGAAATAAAGTTCGCCAGCGTAACATGGTTTTCCAATGGATTAACGTAGTAAAAACGTGGATCTGTTACGGAAGTAATGTGAGGAAAGTGATAAGCTAGGTAGAATCCAATCACGAGCGCTATCCAGTACAGAGGATAAATACGCAAAAAACGATTTACAAAAAATCTACTCAAGCCATTTTCGGTTCTCAGATAATCATTGACCAGAACGTATGTAATGACATAGCCGCTCAAGGCATAAAAAACAAAAACAGCATCATGTGATATGCTTTGGGAAAAAGGCCCCACATGCCCCATAAAGACACAGCATGCCAAAAAGAACCTTAAAGATCCTAGTGTCCCGTAAGTTTGCTTCTTTACCATATCGCTATAATTTATGTAAGTTACCAAGAAGGTATATAATCACGCGATAATAATTCATCGTAGGTCTGGCGTTTCCTGACCACTTCATATTTGCTGCCGTTGACCATGACCTCGGCCACCAGTGGACGCGCATTATACGTGCTGGACATGGACGCGCCATATGCACCTGCAGAGCGGAACGCCAGCAAGTCCCCTGCCTCGGGAAGCTGCAACATGCGCTGCTCGGCGAATATATCTCCGGTTTCACACACTGGCCCTACAATATCCACCGCCTCAGGTTTTACAGAAGCAGCAGGCGCAACCACAGGAACGATATGGTGATACGCCCCGTAGAGTGAAGGGCGAATCAAATCATTCATCGCCGCGTCCACAATCACAAAATTGCGTGTCTCACTCTTCTTGACGTAAATAACGCGCGACACAAGAATACCCGCATTACCCACCAGAACGCGCCCCGGCTCAAAAACCAGCTGGCAACCGATGCCTTTAGTTTCCTGCTTGGCAATTTCAGCATAGCTGTCCGGCAGCGGCGGTTCGTCTTCGCCGTAGGGAATGCCCAGCCCGCCACCTAGATCCAGTGTACTAATGGTAAAACCTTCCTTGCGCAGCTCATCAACAAATATTCGTACACGGGCAAATGCCTGCTGGAAAGGCTCAAGCTGCGTGAGCTGCGAACCGATATGCACCGACACACCCTGAACATTGATACCAGCCAGCTTTGCCGCCAATTTATAAAGCGGTAGCGCGTGCGCAATCGCCACGCCGAATTTAGTTTCCTTCATGCCGGTGGAAATCTTGGCGTGGGTTTTTGGGTCCACATCCGGATTCACACGGATGGCAATATTTGCTTTCTTGCCTTTCGACACTGCCACCTGATTGAGCAGTTCCACCTCCGGTGCCGACTCGACATTGAACTGGAAAATATCCTGCTCCAGCGCATAGGCCATTTCCGTGGCCGTCTTGCCCACGCCGGAAAACACGATATCAGACGGCTTGATGCCCGCCGCAATCGCAAGGCGGATTTCACCCTCGGATACCACATCAGCGCCACAGCCAAGCTTTGCTAGCGTGTTGAGTATAGCAAGGTTGCTGTTAGCTTTCACCGCATAGCAGACCTTGGCGCCGATATCGGTGAAATGGGCAGAAAACACCTTGTAATGGCGCGTGAGCGTTGCCGTGGAATAGCAATAAAAAGGCGTGCCTACTGCCTGCGCGATTGTCTCAAGCGATACGTCCTCGGCATAATACCTGCCGTCCCTGTAGGAAAAATGATCCATTTATTTTTCCTCGACAGGCGCGACGGCTTCATCGGGCTTCGGCGCAGCTTCCTGCTTTTTCTTTGCTTCCTTGGCTTCGCGCGCTGCTTTCTTTGCTTCTTCTTCTTCAATCTGAGCCGGCGATTTCAACCTGCCCTTATTACCGCAGGAAACGGTAGGAAGCGCCAGCGACAGCACAAGTAAAAGTTGGATGAACAGTCTCATGACAAAAACCTCTTCTTCGCATTTGCCGCTGCTTTTTTCACATTATCCGGCGCAGTGCCGCCATAACTTTTGCGGCTCTTGACCGAATCAGCCACAGACAACACCGAATACACATCCTTGCGGATACGCGACTCTACCGATTGCATATCAGCCAGAGATAATTGCTCGAGCGATTTGGATTTTCCGGAAGCAATCTTCACCAGCTTTGCAGTGATGTGGTGAGCATCACGGAACGGCATTTTCAGCTCGCGCACCAGCCAGTCGGCAAGGTCGGTGGCGTTGGCATAGGCCACGCCTGCGGCATTCAGCATGGCGGATTTTGATACGGCCATATCCGCCACCATACCCGTCATGGCTTGTACACATAGCATGATGTTGGAAGCAGTATCAAACACCGGTTCTTTGTCTTCCTGCATGTCCTTGTTATAAGCCAGTGGCAATGCTTTCATAGTAGTAAGCAGGCTGACGAGGTTGCCAAACAAGCGGCCAGATTTACCGCGTACCAGCTCGGCAGCGTCAGGGTTGCGCTTCTGTGGCATAATGGAACTGCCGGTGGAAAACGCATCGGAAAAGCGGATAAAGCCGAACTGCGCGCTCGACCAGCTGACCATTTCCTCGGCAAGACGCGACAAATGCACGGCGCAAATCGCCACCACAGAAAGATACTCCAGCGCAAAATCGCGGTCAGACACTGCGTCCAGCGAATTGGCCATCGGCCTGTCAAACCCAAGCTCCTTGGATGTGAATTCGCGGTCAATCGGAAATGACGTGCCAGCGAGCGCTGCCGCACCCAGCGGTGATTCGTTCAGCCGTTTGCGTGCATCCTGCACGCGCGAGCGGTCGCGCCCGAACATCTCAACGTAAGCCAGCAAATGATGGCCGAATGTCACCGGCTGCGCCGCCTGAAGATGCGTAAACCCTGGCATGATACTGTTGTAATGCTCATCAGCACGGGCAATCAGTGATTTCTGCAAAGCCATAAGCGCATTATCCAGTGCGTCAAACGCGTCACGCACATAGAGCCGGAAGTCAGTCGCTACCTGATCATTGCGCGAACGCGCCGTGTGCAGCCTGCCTGCAGCTGAACCAATCCTGTCTTTGAGCGCAGATTCGATATTCATATGGATGTCTTCCAGCGCTTCGCGGAAGGTGAATTTTCCTGCCTCGATATCGGCCAGTATGGACTTCAGGCCAGTTACAATCGCCTTGGCATCGCCATCGGTAATAATTTTCTGTTTGGCAAGCATGCGTGCATGGGCAATAGAACCTTGTATATCCTGACGGTAAAGTTTCTGGTCAAAGCAGATAGAATTATTGATTCTGGATAAAATCTCCGCGGGCGCATGGGCAAACTGCCCGCCCCACATCGGATTAGCGGGGGGATTTACAGTTCCTGATTTTTTCGTTACAGGTGTTTTTTTTGTGGTACGCTTGCTGCCAGCCATTGCTTCACTTTTAATAACGAGGTTTCAAGATGTTATTTAATACCAATATTTCCGGCATGTTGGCAAGCTGTAGAATGGCCGCGTGCGCAGTGATTTTTTTAACCACCGCTGCCTATGCCGCTGGCGACGCAGAAATCGTCACCAGCAAGCCCCAAACCCTGCCAACCCTGAGTTATACAAACGATAAGGGCTTGGCAACACAGGTAAATACGGCTGGAAAGCCATTAACTGCCCTGCATTTCTGGGCCACATGGTGCGTACCTTGCGTGGACGAACTGATACAGGTTGACCACTCCCAGAAAGCTTATGCCGATAAAGGATTCAAGGTCATTGCCCTGTCGCTCGACGGAAAAAACAACCGCGCCAAGGTGCAGCAATTCTATAAAACTCACCTTATCACGTCACTGGAAGCTAATATCGACGCTGACATGAGCATCTTTAAATCCGTTATGCTGCGTGGCCTGCCCACCACCATTTTCCTGAATGCCGAAGGCAAGGAAATCGCACGCGCAGAAGGTGCGCTGGACTGGGAAGCCAAGGAAACCAAGCGCTTTATCGAAAACCACCTAAAATAAAAACTTGGGTAAAATGTAATTGGGCGCAAGGCCAATTTTTTTGCACATGGCCTCAATGGCGTGCGGTTTTTCGTGTTTGAGGATACCGCCGGTAACCAGGGCAGAATCTATCTCGTAGCGCACCGCACCGGGAATATCTGTCTCTAAGCTATCGCCAACGGCCAACGTACGCGGCTTGCCAATCGGCGAGAGCCAGCGCATGCATTGTTCATATACCGCCGGAAACGGCTTGCCAAACCACAGCACCAGCCCGCCCATATTCTGATAGGCATGGCCGATGACGCCAGCGCAAGGAAAGCGCTCACCCGTGATTTTCACGACCTCGAGGTCTGGATTAAGACACACCATGGTCAGCTTTGCGGCACGTGCGGCACGCAGCAGCGGCATCCAGTCGTCGGTGGATTGTTCCTCGCTGCCAAAGCCGACATTGAGCAGGAAGTCAGCATCCTTCAGGTCATCCACACGCTTGAAATCCAACCCTTCAAGCACATCCAGATCTTTTGAAGGGCCAATATAATAATAGCGCTTGCCGAAATTCTGCTTGCCGGAAGAAAGCCACTGAAAACCCTCCTCGCCCGAGGAAAGCACATGGTCATATAATCCTCTGTCAATTCCAAGCTTACCCAGCACCTGCTCTACCTTGACGGAGCGACGCGGCGCGTTGGAGAGGAAAATGATTTTTTTGTCCTGCTCGCGCAGCTTCACCAGCGCGTCATGCACGCCTTCATACAGGCTGGTGCCGTCATGGATGACGCCCCATAAATCGAGGATAAACGCATCATATTGCGGCGCAACTGCAGAAAGTCCTGAGAGCGATTTCATGGTCAGGCCGCCAGATTTTCTTTCGCCAGCACACGACGGATGAGCTTAATAGTTTCGCCCTTGCCATATAGTGCTACAAATGAACCCATGCGCGGACCCTGCGGCTGGCCAAGCAATGTTTCATACAGCGCCGCGAACCATGCCTTCAACTCGGGGAACTCGAAACGTTTGCCGATTTCGTAGATTTCCGTCTGGATAACGTCCGGTGCTGTTCCATCGGGCAACTGCTCCAGATACGACGCGAGCGCTTCCAGCGCTCTTGATTCTACTTCCGTAGGCAGGCGGTATTTCTTGGTCGGCTTGATGAAGTCCTGATAATAATTCACCGCCCCCTTCACCAGCTGGTCGAGGAACGGATGCGTCTTGGGTGATAGGCTGGGCATGTAGCTGGTAATGAACGCCCACAGCACCTTCGGATCTTCCGTGCCAGCAACACCCGCAAGGTTCAGCAGCAGGTTGAAGCCCGGAATACCTTCCGACTTCGGTGGCTTGCCACCATGGATGTGCCACACAGGGTTATTATAGCGCGCCACACCCTCTTCTTTTTCAAACTTCTCAAGGAAGGTCTGGTAGTCGTCAACCGCACGCGGAATAACATCAAAATAGAGGCGTTTTGCCTTGCGCGGTGCCTGGAACATATACAGGCTGAGCGATTCCGGCGGCACATAGCGCAACCATTCGTCGATAGTCAGGCCGTTGCCCTTGGATTTGGAAATCTTCTGCCCCTTATCGTCAAGGAATAGCTCATACATGTATTGATTTGGCGGTATGCCGCCTGCGATTTTGCAGATAGCACTGTAAAGTTCGGCAGAGGTCAGATGATCCTTGCCATACATTTCATAATCCACGCCGAGTGCCGCCCAGCGCATACCCATGTCGGGCTTCCACTGCAGCTTACAATGGCCGCCGGTGACCGGCACTTCTTCCAGTGAACCGTCTTCTTCCTCATAGACAATGGTACCGGAATTGAGCTTGGTTTCCACCACCTTTGCCAGAAGCACTTTGCCGGAGCGCGGCGATACAGGCAGGAACGGGCTATAAGTCTGCTGGCGTTCTTCACCCAGCGTCGGCAACATAACATCCATCACCTGCTTATAGTTTTCTAGCAATTTGAGTAATGTCTTGTCGAACTCACCCGCTTTATAGGTGACCGTGGAACTCTTGAATTCATACTGGAAGCCAAAATGGTCAAGGAATTCGCAGAGTTTGGCATTCATATGGGCGCCGAAACTGTCATGGCAGCCAAACGGATCAGGAATTGAAGTAAGCGGTTTGCCAAGATTCTGCGCCAGCATCTCGCGGTTTGGCAGGTTATCCGGCACTTTACGCAAACCGTCCATATCGTCAGAAAAACAAATCAGGCGGGTTGGAATATCGCTGATGGCTTCAAACGCACGGCGTACCATGGTTGTACGCGCTACCTCGCCAAATGTGCCTATATGCGGCAGGCCCGAAGGCCCATATCCCGTTTCAAACAACACATAGCCTTTGGTCGGGGGAGCCGACTTGTAGCGTTCCGCAAGAGCTACCGCTTCCTGAAACGGCCAGGCGTTGCTCTGAACGGCCACATCTTTTGAATCTGCCATAGTCTTAAACCTTCATTGTATGTCAGGACATAAAATCCAGCCAACCCAATGAGAATTAAGCGGAATTTTATTTCTTTTTCCTATTGAAGAAGCCCGCCAGCGACATCCTGAGATTATCACCAGACTGCTCATTCACCCTCGTTACCATGTGATAGGCGTCATTGGCAATAAATACTATGCGGTTTTTCTTAGGAAATACGCACTTGCCGAACCCCTGTTCCACAGCGATTTCATCCATGCGGTTGGCATGTAACCACTTACTCTTGTAGAAATCCATACCCCCCATTTCCTCGGCATACTTACGAATCATCCGATTTGCCTCGGGATCGAGCATAATCAGCTGCCCCCCCCAATGTGGCCTCCATTCCGGATTCAAAAAGTACACATAAGCACCTGCGTAAACCCCTGCTCCGTCGTCATGCAAGGATAGCGCCGTACCATGAGGATATAGCCATGCCGTTACCGAAACATGCCACCAATCCTGCGCCTCTTTGCCACTGACATGCCCAACAGCAGGCTGAGCTGCTCGCAAACTATCAATAAACCCATCAAATGGTGTTTGCGTAGGATATGCATATGCCGTATCCGGTTTGCTTTCAGGGTCTGCATAATAAAATGCGTTAATTGTGCTGCGCAATGGAAAGCCGTCATGCACATGCCATGCACGCGTCGATTTTGTAGTATTGATGCGGTCATAATCACAGCGCGTTACAAAGTCGTATAGTTTTTGGTAGCTCTGCTCTGAAAGAAAATCGTCAAAAATAATGCATTCTTTAGATTCAAACACTTTTTTAGGTTTATGATCTCCGCTGGCACCAATGGTTGAAGCGGGGCTATTGGAGTTTTGCATGGTATTCTCCTTAATTTCAACAGGTGGCGCATATAGGTCAACGCCTGAAATCTGCTCTGATGCTGATGTAGTCGGATGACTTTCTGCCGGCACACCATGTACGGCTTGCGTAACTGTATCTGACTGCTTGTCGTATGAAACATTTTTCCTGAGCCAATCTTTGTAAAAGTTCCTGCTAAGCTGCAACTCAGAGTGTTGTCTTAGGGTTGGTACAAAATCACGAGGGTTTGCAGGCAAACCTTTTGTCATACAGTAATTGCGACGATAGGCTTCCCCTTCGTCATCATGGAAGAAACACACAAGTACAAAACGCTCTCCACTGATAACCGGAAGCGCCTCATGCAAGGTGCTGCAAGAGAATACCACACTGCTGCCAAGCGCAGGACGGTATATATTATCATCGTACTCTGGAAAACGTAACCCACCCCCATCATAATTATCAGAGAGGTGTACGGTTGCCGCAACACGCCTGTAGCCCAACGGATTATCAAAATTATCACGGTGCTGCTTGAAGAATCCTTGGTTTTCACCATTGTATAAACCAACTTTATACTGTTCACGCCTGGTGACATCAAATCCAAATATCTTCTTAATCTCGGGAAACAAACTGCGTGATAATTTATCATCGATCTCCGCAGTAAGCTGCGCCCTCGGCACATGGTCAATACGCTTCTTTGCATTTGGCCTGTATGCTTTTTTATCTTCAGCACCCACTGTTCCTTCAAACGTATGGCCTGTACGGAATGAATTTATACATTTTGTACAAAACTCTGGTGTAAATGTATTGGGAACAATCAGAACGGGAGCAACTTCAGTAATGACGTGGCGATTACTATTTTTTGATTTGAATGATTGAATAGCTGCGCGGCAATCTTCAGTGCAAATCAATGCCAATTGCTTTGCATCATCCGAAACATGGCGCTTGATAATTTTGAGATTCTGGTCAAGCACAAAGCCTGTTGCCCTAATGGTTACGTCACCTTGCTGAGAAATCCCAAGAGACCTTGAAATTCTTCTGTCAGCATCTGACATGAGTATGTGTGGTAACCCGAGCTTTTCTTTTATTTCAAGCAAGCGTTCAACGGTTGCATCGATAATAAATAGCTGCCACCCATCAATTTTATTATCACCACCGGCACAGGTTTGCAGTTGCCTGAAAAATGCATTGAGAAAATCCAGATTATCTGATGGCAAGAAAAACAGCATGGAAAATTTTCCACCAAATGTTTCTATTGCCCGCATTTTATGGTTGGTATCAGGCACATGAAAAAGCGGCATAAAGTCGCACGGCTCCAGAAGTGTTACCGGAGCATCTTTCTGCAATGCCTGCTTATCATCACGGTTTGACTGAACAGAAACGAGGCTTACAGATGGCTTGAGAGCATTACCACTCTGCTGCTGATTTTGTACTTTATGATCATCGCTTCTGGTTCCATGAATTTGCATGGTCTGTGTTGGTGTCACAACAGATGCCGGTCTACCTCTTTGCTGGGCAACCATAGGCATTTCCTGCGATGCCTCGCGGTTTTGCTGGTCAATTTCTGGAATGAAGATAGGGCGATCACGATACTTGTGCAGATCTTTAATAAATTGGCACCTCAGCGCGCGCTCGTTAGTAGTTTTATTCTTAAAATCTACACCACAATATTCACGATATTGTTCCAGTGTTCTGACCTTGCCCCACCCGAACTTGTCCAGCTCACGAATAATCTCTGGGTCATTGGACAATTGATAATCAGTCATGTGATTAAAACGCTTGAGTCCTCTTTCCCTAAGAAAGCGTATTCGCGATTCATCGGCTTGCCTTAAATCACGCCAGTGCAACGGCCGAACTGAACCACCCGGCACTTTGGCATCATTGTAGTAGTGATAAAGAAACTGCCTGCGAGAACTGAAAATATCCCATCCATGGGTATATAATCGTGCGGCATAAGAAATTTCCTCCTGATCAAAGTACAGGTATGGATCGTACGGAACTTCTTTTATGATTTCTGAACGCGAGAAACAAAAATTTGCCACCATGAATGCTGCGTTTAGCGGCTTTTCCGGCGCACGATCGAGCGCTTCGCCTTGACAACGCATATTTCCATCCGGAAAGAATGGCTTAACCCTGCGTATTGTAGGGTTCATATTTTTACCAAGCTTGTTTGGCGGCCAATAAGGTGTTGGACTGCATGACAGTACAGGCTTCTTTGATTCGCATGCTGCCAATTCCTGAATCATGAGGTCGTCCCAGCCAGGAACAAAACGCATATGACTATCTATCATCAACGTGTATTCTTCACCATCCCATAACTGTTGCGTCTGGTAGCGCGCCCAGCACACACCTTCCGCCTCACGCCAGTCAACCGGCATAATACGTACCTGCTCAGGGCGGGTCACAACCTCAAAACAATGCTTGTCTTCTTCTTGGTCAAACTGCCAGCAAATGCCTACAAATATTCGGTCAGGATTGTTCGCCTTCTCAAACAAGTCCTTTACTGTCCATTGGCATTCGGGATCTCGGTAGCTGGCGATATTAATAAAGATACATCCCGGCTTTGAAATCTGAAAGCTTGTATTACTGTTTGAAGCCGTCACCGCTGGCAATTTTAGAAATTGCCCTTCTTCTGCTTTGCTAGAAATGGTGCAGTCTGAAAAATTTACGCCACTGAATTTTTGATAATCCTCAAGCGAACGTGCCTTGCCAAGACCGTAACGATCAAGTTCTGCAATAATATTATTATCGGTACTTTTTTCGGTTCCTAAAAGATGCCGCACGCGTGCGTAGGACTTATTGTTTAACTCTCCCCAGTTTTTATGATCTGCGAAATGGGTGCGGCGATAACTGCGATCCCAGTTATGAAAGGCCACTGTCTTGTTAGGATGATAAATATCATAGCCATGCGTCCACAAGCGTGCCGCCAGTGCAATTTCCTGCCCAAAGAAATATAAGTGTGGATCATAAGGCGCATCCTGTATGATGCTGGCAGGCCCAAAAATCATATGCGCACTAACGAAGGCACCCTGTATAGGCTTACTCGGCATATCTTCGAGCTTGAATGCAGGTTTGCCGTGCATCAGCAAAATTTTATTTTCATCAAAATGTTTGGCCGCCATGCCAAATATCCAGCCACGATCCAGCGTATCTGGCGGTGTAAACCCCGGAGCGTAACAGGTAATCACTGACTTTGAAGTGTCAAGTTCGCTCCACATTTTTAATAATGTTTCGTCCCAACCCTGCTCAAAGCGCATGTGGCTGTCAATCTGCAGCGTAAATTCTTCACCTGCCCATAACTCTTGCGCTTGCGCACGCGCCCAGCAAGATCCCTGACTTTTCATGGCATCGAACTCACAGACGCGCACTTGCTTAGGGCGTAAATATGGCTCCTTGAAACAGGATTTGTCTTCGGCTTTTACATGCTGCCAGCAAATACCTACGTTTACCCTGTCAGGGTAAGTTGCCTTCTCGAACAGATCATTTACTGTGAATTGGCAATCAGGATCACGATAGCTCGCTATCTGTACAAAAATCTTTAGGCGCGAAGTCGGAGTATCATTGGTTACATAAATGCTGGAAGCGCTAGAAGCTACTACAGCACCTTTTTTATCCTTAGAACTCTCACTCGTGGAAACATTGGCGTTTAGTACAAGGTTTGGCACATAACGTTCGTATTTACCCTCTTTGGCCAAATCACTAATAGTACGCTTTGCAAAATCTACGCCGCTATACTGCTGGTATTGTTCCAGGCTTCTAGCTATGCCCAGCCCATATTTATCGAGTTCCTGTGTGATTTCAGGATCCGTACTAATCTCCGTTCCAAGTAAATGACGCACCCTTGCATAGGCTTTTTTGTTCTGGACGCCCCAGTCGCGATGATCGTCAAAATGCGTCTTACGCTTGCCTCTGTCCCAGTCATGGAAAATCACAATTTTATTGGGATGGTAGATATTATAACCACTTGTCCATAAGCGTACTGAAACAGATATTTCCTGACCGAAGAAGTACAGATGCGGATCAAATGGCACATCTTTGATCATGCTTCCGGGGCCAAACAGCATACAATCCGCAATAAATGCGCCCGACGTCGGCTTTTTCGGTTCACTTTTGCCAACTTTATAAGCAGGCTTACCACACATCAGGAAGATGTTGTTTTGGTCAAACTCCTTGGCTGCCATTCCATAAAACCAGTCACGCTGCAGGTCATTGGGCGGGGTGAATCCCGGCGGATACGAAGATAATATCGCCTTCTCATCTTCGCATTCGTACCACATATTTATAAGCGTATCATCCCAACCTGGTTCAAAGCGATGATGTGCATCCATGCTCAAGGTAAATTCCTCACCCTGCCACTGTGATTGCGTGAGGTTACGTGCCCAGCACATACCACGGCTTTCTTTGGCATTGACTTCAATCACTCGCACCTGATCGGGATACGGGTAAGGCACTTCAAAACAGCATGCGTCTTCTTCTTTGACGAATTGCCAGACAACAGAAACAAAAACGCGCTCCGGATGCGCGGCCTTATCGAACAAATCCTTGATCGTGTTCTGGCAGTCAATATCACGGTAACTTGGTATCTGCACTAGGATGCGCGGCAATTCGGATTTTGCAGAAGTTGATTTTTTAGCAGAAGTTTTTTTGGATGATGCCGTCTTTGATGACGTGCTTTTAGCAGTCTTCTTTTTATTCTTGTTTGCCTTTTCACGAACAGCCATATTCCATCGCCCTTCCAGCGCATTATTTGTGATGCTACGTTTTTGCCAGTTTATGCCTGCAAATTCCCATAAATCTTCCAGTTTACGCTCATCTCCTAGACCATAATACTCAAGTTCAGCAAGAGCCATTGTATCATCGCTTTTCTCTAAACCAAGCAAATGCTTTATGCGCGCCATAATAGCCCTCGATTGTGGCCCGTCTGAACGCCGGTAAGGCTGAATACCCACCAGTTCATCCCGCCTCCAATAATGCCATATTACAAGGCGATTAGGTTGATATATGTCAAATCCATGCGTCCAAAGGCGTGCAGAATACGTAATCTCGTCTCCCCAGAACCTGATATGGGGATCGAAGGGTATTTCTTCAATGGTTTCCGAGCGGCAAAACATAAAATTCGCGATATAAAATGGACAGGGATAAAGCCCCGACCTTTCGTCTCTGTTCAGAGGTGCGGGTACCTTAGTCAGGTGTAACAATTGCGGCCTGTTGTCTTCACCAAATTCATGCACACGTATGCGCAACAGATGGTCTGGTGGGATAAAAAGATTATTCGGCGGCGTATAGCGCGGCACGTACGTGCTAAGCACAGGCTTTTCAGACGGGCAGGATTCCAGCATTTCTATCATTGCTGTGTCCCAACCTTTGGCAACCCGCATATGGCTGTCTATCTGCAGAACATACTCTTCGTCCTGCCATAACTTCTGGGCTTGCGAACGCGCCCAGTTAGCGCCCTTGCTGTCTTTAAAATGCACTTGCTGGATACGCACCTGCCACGGACGTTCGGAATGTACGGTGCATAAGCTATCCTTTATAGGGTCTATCTGCAGACATATGCCTATAAATACACGCTCTGGGTTATCTGCCATATCAAACAGGTTGCGAACTGTGGGGTCGGTTTCTGCATCGCGGTAGCTGGCAATATTAACAAAAATTCTTTTTTGCCTGGTGTCATGCTGCACTTCCTCCAGCGCCATCTGCTTTTCCTCCGCCACAACGGACACTACGGAAGACTTATCGCCACTATGTTTGAGCGCTTGTGCCAGCATAGGCACTTGCGATAGTTTGCTGAACATTTCAAATCCAGCCTCTTCCTGCTTGCGGCGCTTTTCATTGCTGGAGGCATATTCAAGGCAGGCTTCTACCAGTTGCTCATAGGGGCGGAACACCAGCGCTTTTTCATATGGCCCTTCCAGCTGCTTGTCATCACCCACTTCGGAAACCACGCATTTGCGGTTAGCCAGCATGTAGGACACACGCACCACTTCAAACACATTGGCCGGTTGCAGATGCACATTCAGTATGACCTTGCTGCGCGCAATCATAGCATCGCGCTGCTCGCCATACATGTCCTGAATCACCTCAACACGCAGGCCGCGCTCTTTTAGCTCATCAATCAGTTTTTGCCTGCGCTGATGCATCGATCCGATGAAAAGCACATCGATGTCCTGCAGTTCGTTCTTGGGAATACGCGTGAGTTCAGCCATATAGCCAACGCCGCACATAGTGACATTGGTGATGCCGCGCCTGGCAAGCTCCGCCACATTATTCTGGCTGTAATCCCATACCGGATAACGGCGCAGGTAATTGATGTACGGATTGCCGGGCAGGAAAAAGCGCGCCTGCTCATGCACCTGCTCAAAATTGTAGATAATCATGTCTTCCGGAAGTTTTATGTCGTGTCGGTGCAAAACGCCAGCGCCCAGCACAATCACGCGCCCTTTTGCTTCCTCATGCGAACGCACAATCGGCACATCATAGCCCAGTTCCCGAAATGCAGATTGCAGGGCAAGTGCCACCTCTTCAAAGCAGCGCGTGTGCCCCTGTGAATTATGCCAGGAATTGACGATCCAGATTGAGTATTGCATTTGGGTTAACAAAAAACGTTTTTTCTAATTGTAGCCGATGGTTATTAATGATTTGCAAATATTTTGGGGCATTGTACTGTTTATTATACCAATATATAAAGATTTTTTATGCAAATTATCATTCTTGGAATGCACCGCTCCGGCACGTCGGCCACGGCCCGCCTCATTAACATGATGGGAGCGTATTTTGCCCCTGATGGCATGGCACTAGCCCCAAAACCTGACAATCCCAAGGGGTTTTGGGAACGCCGCGATATGCTGTTCCTTAATGATGAACTGCTGAAATCGCATGGCTGCCGCTGGAATCTGCTGGCGCAGTGGCGTTTTGAAAATGCCTCCCATGTGTCCGAACCCCTTAAACAACATATGCAGCGGTTGATTGCAGAGATGGATGCGCACCGCCCGTGGTTTCTCAAGGACCCCCGCCTTTGCCTGACTCTACCCGCATGGCAGCCATTTTTGAAAACCCCGGTGGCAGTTATTGTACACCGCAACCCGCTGGAAATTGCTGTTTCCCTTGCAAATCGAAATCCGCAGCCTCGGGAATACAGCCTCGCATTATGGGAATATTACGCAGTCGGTATGCTCAATAGCAGCCAGCGCATGCCGCGCATTTTTGTGCGTCATGAAGATATTCTCGCAAATCCGGTCAAGGCTTGCAGGATACTGGCAGAGCAACTATCAGGTGCTGGCGTAAACGGGTTATCCATGCCTGCCACCGACGCAATAGAGAACTTCATTGACCCGCACCTGTACCACGCAAAACCCGCATTATCAGGTGATACCACTCTATCTGCTGAGCAGCAAAAGCTGGCCGATATACTGCGCGGCATGCTTCCGCAAAATCATACAGTGCAGGTTTCTGCGCAAAGCATGGAAATCATAACGCGGGGATTACCGGAAACGCTTTCAGGCACACATCACTGAAGAACGGCCACAGTCCTGTTCAGATGTTTCTGCGGGTCAAGAGACGTTTTGCCGTCTTTAATCGCAAAATGCAGCTGCGGCGTACGCACATTGCCCGTCGAGCCAACATAACCGATAATATCGCCCTGTTTTACACGCTCGTATTTTTCAACTGTCATACGGTTCAAATGCGCGTAGGTCGTGGTTTTGCCGTCTTTGTGTTTTAGCAGAATCATATTGCCGTAGCCCTTGAGTTCGTCTCCGGCAAATACAATCTCGCCTTCATCTGCGGCCCATACCGGCTCGCCTTCGGCTGATGCAATATTGATACCGTCATTCACCCTGCCGCCACCTTTAGGACCAAACGCCGAGACCACTTTCTTGCTGTTCACCGGCCACATGAAACCAGAGGTTTGCACGGCTTTATCCGGTTGTATGGTAGTTGCCTGTTTTGTGACAGGCGTATCATTACTAATAATGCTGTCGAGCTGGTTTACGGGGCTATTAGCGGTTTTTTTTTCCGTCATGGCCAATGGCTTTTCAGGTGCCTTGCCCGCAGCCGGTTTCATATCTGCCATATTTTCTGCATCTGTTTCCTCAGTGCGGGGCTTGCCTGTCCATAAATTAACGGGCTTGTTTTCTACTTTTGCAACCTGAGTGGATGCTTGAATTGCAGGTGCTTTCGCCGTGGCGGAAGGCGGCGGCAAATCACTCACCCCGATAGATTCCACGTTCGCGGTTTGCTGTGTATTTTGCGGAACAATGCGCGACGTTGTGACGGATGATTGCGAAGCTGACTGATAGCTGATGGGCGCTTTGTAAGTGCTGGCTGATGCGGCCTGATAGCTGTTGCCTTCGACAACGCCGTTGCGGCCAAATATCTGGTGACCCTTGAGTTCCACCTGTGCAGGTGCCTGTGTGCAGGAGGTGGTAGTAAGCAATATCAGCGCTAAGCCGAAACAAACGAGGCGCGAACGGGTGGCCATCTTAGACATGGCGGGTCTCCTAACTCTGTTTTTTGTCGTATATCCAAGCTTTAGGCCAGAAAGATTAAATAAGGGTAAAGCCGGTTCTTAAAGCGCCTGTAAAACCATGACTTACTTATGCTAATCACGAGAACAGCGGCGGATTTACACAAAATCAGGATAAATATTATAAATCAATATATTGAAGTTTATCGTTGCCTGCAATCCATTGACAAATCCCGCGTTTTGGTTAATACTGCTTAACAGTTTCCTCTTTTTAACCTTGGCTACAAGGTATGAGGTAAACGCCTTCGACAGACACGCCCTGTCTGTTGAAACACCCCCGTTCGGAGGTAGCGGTCATGGGCAACTTGTTGATCGTCGGTGGCATCATCGTCGGCTTCGTGCTGGCGGTGTTCGGTCTGATGGTGTTCCTGAGCTGGCTGTTCGACAGTCCGCCGAAGAAGCCCACAACCCGCAAGCTGGAGATCATTAAGCTGGACGACCGCCGCGGCTGAACCCGTGGATAAGTCCAGCGTCGACTCGGAGTGTGCTTCCCCACAAGGGAAGCCCTCCGGGTTTAAATTTCCTGATTTTCCAAAACTATTTATCCTGCACCAGCGGTACAAAACGCACCGCCATCATCTTGTCGGTATGCAGCCCGCCCTGCTCATCCTTACGTATGCGCAGCAACAACTGATCGGCGGCATTATCCCCCACGGGAATAACCAGAACACCACCCGGCGACAATTGTTCAATCAATGGCTGCGGAATTTCGGCAGCGGCAGCGGTAACGATAATGCGGTCAAACGGCGCTGCTTCTTTCCAGCCGCGCGAACCATCGCCACGGCGAGTAACTAAATTATTGAGCTTAAGACTGCGGAAGCGTTCCTCGGCCTGCGCCAGCAAATCGCGGTGGCGCTCGACGGTATAAACGCGGCGCGCCATACGCGCCAGCACTGCCGCCTGATAACCTGAACCCGTACCCACTTCCAACACACGCATGCGCGGGCTGACATCCAGCGCCCATGTCATCCACGCCACCACACTGGGCTGGCTTATGGTCTGGCCGGAGGCAATCGGCAACGCCGTGTCGTCATAGGCATGTTCGCGGAAGGCTTCTTCAACAAACATTTCGCGCGGAGTGTGTTCAATCGCAGAAAGCACGCGCGTATCGTTAATGCCGCTGTTACGGAGTTTCATGAGCAAGCGTATACGGTCCGACACCGCGTCATTTGAGGTGGGCGGTGCAGGCGAATAAGCGAACGCATCGCGATATAATAAGGACTTGGTCACGCTACATTGTTAGTGGCGAAACCTTAAGATTGCATTAATCAGACACAGCTTTCCGCAGTGTTTCCATGGTCTTGTAATCGGTGAGGTCAAGGCACAATGGTGTTACCGCCACATGGCCGCGATAGAGCAAATCAAGGTCAACACCCGGCCTGTCTGCCGTGTTGTCGCGATCACCACCAATCCAGAAATATGACCTGCCCTTCAAATCCTTGCGTTCGGACAGCGCCACCCCTACCCTGCGTTTTCCCTGCGGGCAGAGGGTGACGCCCTTCACCTTGGAGAGCGCGCAGCCGGGAAAATTAATGTTGATAATCGTATTGGTCGGCCAACCAACCGATGCCAGCTTGCGGATAAGCGGCGCGCCATATTTCTTGGCTACGTCCCAGCGCGGATTTTCTCGGTCCTCGCAAACTTGGCTGAGCGCTACTGAAGGCACACCGAGCAGCGCACCTTCCATGGCGGCGGCAATAGTACCGGAATAGGTCACATCATCACCCGCGTTAGATCCACGGTTGACGCCTGAAAGCACAAGGTCAAACGGCTTGTGTTTTTGCTTTCCCTTCACACCGCTGTGGTTGGGCAGCACTTCCTGCAGCGCCATCAGCACGCAGTCGGTCGGCGTGCCGCTGACGGCAAAACGCCGCGCGTCAATTTTACGCAGGCGCACCGGCAGGTGCAGCGACAGTGAATGTCCTGCTCCGCTTTGTTCCTGTTCGGGCGCTACCACCCACACATCATCAGACAGCGAACGCGCGATGGATTCCAGCACCACAAGCCCATCGGCACTGATGCCGTCGTCATTGGTGACTAAAATGCGCGCACCGGAGAGTTTATTGGTTGGCAGGTTCATGCGGCAATCTTCTCCATGCCGCCCATATACGGCTTCAGCTTATCGGGAATAGCAATGCTGCCGTCAGCTTGCTGGTAATTTTCGATAATGGCGACCATGGTGCGGCCAATGGCAAGGCCGGAACCGTTGAGCGTATGCACGAATTGCGTTTCCTTGCTGTTCTTGCCTTTGAAACGCGCCTTCATGCGGCGTGCCTGAAAATCGCCACAGTTGGAGCAGCTGGAAATTTCGCGGAAGGCGTTCTGCCCCGGCATCCACACCTCAAGGTCATAGGTTTTCTGCGAGCAAAATCCCATATCGCCCGTGCAAAGCAGCATGGTGCGGTAATGCAGGCAAAGGCGCTTGAGGATTTCCTCGGCGCAATTGGTCATACGCTCATGCTCGGCCTTTGACTGGTCGGGATGCGCGATGCTCACCAGCTCTACCTTGGAAAACTGGTGCTGGCGAATCATGCCGCGTGTGTCCTTACCCGCCGCACCCGCTTCCGAGCGGAAACACGGCGTGTAGGCCGTCATGCGGATGGGGTTTGCTTTCAGATCGTCCTCATCAAGGATACTATCCGCCACAAGATTGGTCAGCGGCACTTCAGCGGTGGGAATGAGCCAATATTTATGCCCATGAGCAGTAAAGCGTTTAACATTCCCAGACTTTCCACTGATCACTAATTCTGGAAATTCGTGCCCATTTCTTTTCCATTCATTAATCTGTTCTTGGATATCTTGATCAAGAATCTGTACATTTCCTGATGAATCAATTTTAACTTGTCCATCTTTTAATGGAATTTCTAAAGTATATTCACAATTAAAAAGGTCACCCTTAAATTTAGGTAGTTGGCCTGTACCATATAATGCAGATTTATCATCATCCCAATCACGCATTAAAACTGGCGGCACCATTTCTGTATAGCCAAACTCATTGGTATGTATATCGAGCATGAAATTCGCCAGTGCGCGTTCCATGCGTGCAAGCGCACCTTTGAGCACCACAAAGCGCGCGCCGGAGAGTTTCGCCGCTGCGTCAAAATCCATCAGTTTCAGGGCTGTGCCGAGTTCGTCATGCAGCTTGGGCTTGTTGACAGTCAGCGCAGGCTTGCTTCCCACCACGCGCACTTCCTTGTTGCCGTGCTCGTCCTTGCCTTCCGGCACATCATCGGCAGGGATGTTGGGCAGCGTTTCTAAAATTACCTTCAGTTGATTCTCAACTTTTGGAAGTTGTTCTTCTATATCCTTTATATCGCGCCCAAAAGATTGGGATTTTTTTATAATTACGAGCTGTTCATCCGTGGGTTTGCCTTTAACTACCCCAATAGAATTAGCTAATTCATTCTTCTGGTTTTGCAAACTTTGCAGCCTAGTTTTCATTTCACGCTGCCGCTTGTCGATCTCCAATATTTCTTTAGCTTTCTCGGATAATCCACGGCGAGCCAGCCCCTTGTCGAAAGCTTCCGGATTGGCGCGGATAAATTTAATATCATGCATGGGCTTCTTCTTCCTCTTCTAGTGCATCAGTTGGCTTTGGCTGCGTATTCTTGGGGTTGCGGCAAAGCAAAATCGATATTTCATACAACAGGTATAACGGCACGGAAAGTGCAATCTGGCTGAACATATCCGGCGGAGTGATGAAGGCGGCAACGGTCACGATAATCACAATGGCGTAGCGCCTGCCGCGCCTGAGCGTTTCCACCGAAAGCAGCCCAGCCTTTACCAGTAATATAAGCACTACCGGAAGCTGGAACGACAGGCCGAAGGCAATAATCAAATGCATAACAATGCTCAAATAATCCGCCACCCGCGTTTCCAGCTGTATGGGCAGGCCGCCCGCCTCACCGCTGGATTCAAAGCCGATGAAGAACGTCCATGCCGCGGGGAAAATCAGGTAATAGACAAACGCCGCGCCCGTCATAAACAATACGGGTGCTGCCACAAGATAAGGAATGAACGCCCTGCGCTCCTGTTTATACAAGCCCGGCGCCATGAACAGGTAGAGCTGCGTGGCGATAACGGGGAACGACAGCATGAATCCGGCAAACACCGCCAGCTTGAGGTATGACATGAAGGCTTCGGTCAGGCTGGTGTATATCATGCGACGATGTTCGGGACTGGGGAATGCATCGGCCAGTGGCTGCACAAGGAACGCATAAATATCATCTGCTATGAAATAACACCCGATGCTTGCAACCAAAAACGCAAGCAGGCTGTGCAGCAGGCGGCGGCGCAACTCCGCCAAATGTTCAATCAGCGTCTGCCGCCTGAGTTCACCTTCGCTAGTCATTTTTTTTGTCTGTGGTTGGAGTGGCTTTTTTCGGCACTTCTATCATCAGGTCCGAGGTGTCGAAACTTTCATACATCTTGCCGTCGTCGCCTTCTATCATGCGCACCTCGCGCTCGATACCTTCCGCCGTTTCCTTCAATCCCGATTCCTCGGCAAGGCTGTCAAACGCGCCGCGTATTTCATTCATCAGCGAACGGATGGAGTGCATGGCACGCGCCATGGCGCGGATAACGGTGGGCAGCTCTTTAGGGCCGATGAAAATCACCGCCACCACAACCACCAGCATTACTTCTGCAAAGGAAAGGTCGAACATGGTTTATGTGTTCTTGTTGTCTTTCTTGTCATCGGCCTTGGCAGCGTCGTTCTCGCCTTTCAGCCCGTCACGCAGGCTGCGGATGCCTTTACCGACATCACCCATCACGCTCGGCAACCTGCCCGCGCCGAAGAACACAAACACCACAATCACTATCAACAGCAGATGCCAGAAACTCATTCCCATGGTTAACTCCAATATAATTGGCTAAAATTATTTGAATGGCCGCAGGTTAGCACATGACCACCCTTACGGAAAGACCCTATTTAGCCGCAGTTTTGCTTGGTTTATTCACTGTTTCCCGTCAGCCACATTACCTGTTCCAGCAGCCAGAAGGTAGGAACGCCAATCAGGTCAACGGTAATATTATAGCCCATTAATGTAGGAACAAGCACCGCCGCCAGCACAATCATCACCCCGTATGGCTCGACCTTGCCATAGTAATGCTTGGCTTTGCCTTGCAGGAAGGAATCCACCACCCGCCCGCCGTCGAGCGGCAGGATGGGTATCATATTGAATACGGCCAGCACACAATTAATCATCAGGCTGCGGTACAGGTTCATGAACAGCCACGGTGCTTGCTCGGGCGTGACCAGCGCATCGATATGCAGCAGGATTCCGGAGATAACGGCCAGAATGACATTGGTCATCGGCCCAGCGATAGCTACCATGCGCATACCCACACGCTGCGGAGTCAGGCGGTCGAAATTGACCGGCACCGGCTTGGCATAACCGAATATGAAGCTGGAGTGCAACAACAATAAAATACCGGGGAATACGATAGTGCCGAAGCGGTCGATATGTTTTAGCGGATTGAATGTCACCCGCCCTGCCATACGCGCCGTTTCATCGCCGTAACGCGCAGCCATCCATCCATGCGCGGCTTCGTGCATAGTCACGGCTATTATCACCGGCAGGATCCATGCCGACCCGTCCACCAGCCATTGCCATGTCTCACTCATGTTACGCCGCTTTGGAAAGTATATCGCTGATGAGCGCCGTAGCCTCGGCCACATCAAATTCCTTTGGCCCGCCCACCTTACGCATGGCGTCACCCGCGCGGGCAAAGGCAAGGCCGGAAAGCGGTGTCACGCCACGCGCAATTTCTACCATTTCCTTCATGTCGCCGTTACAATGCAGCACCACATCACACCCTGCTTTCAGCGCATCGCGCGCGCGCTCGGCAAAGCTGCCCTTCATGGCTTTCATCGAAATATCGTCGGACATAAGCAGGCCGGAAAAGCCGATATCCTCGCGGATAAGGCGTATCACTGTCGGAGATACCGTGCCGAGATTGTTTTTGTCGATGGCGTTGTATAGCACATGCGCCGTCATTGCCATTGGCAGGTTTGCGAGTGCGCGAAACGGAACAAAATCAGTTTGCTGCAATATTTCCAGCGATTCTTCCACCACCGGCAAATCATGATGGCTGTCGCACAGGGCGCGCCCATGGCCAGGAATATGTTTAAGCACCGGCACAATGCCGCCGTCCATCAGCCCGTCCGCCTGCGCCTGCGCCAGTGTAATCACCTGCTGCGCGTCATAGCCAAAAGCACGGTCACCAATCACATCATGTGCGCCTGCCACTGGCAAATCCGCCACCGGCGCACAATCCACCGTGATGCCGAGTTCATACAATTCCTGCGCTATCAAACGCGCGTTGCAATACACCGCACGCACTGCCTCGTTCTTATCGCTGGCAGCGAGACTGGCAAACGTCGCCGCAGGCGGGTATTTGCGCCAGTGCGGTGGCTTCAGGCGTGCTACCCTGCCGCCTTCCTGATCAATCAATATTGGCAGGCGGTCGTCGCCACCAAGCGATTTCAATTCGCCGATAACGCGTTTGACCTGTTCGGGCGATTCGATATTGCGCGCAAACAGGATATAGCCGTAAGGTTTGATGTCCTTGAAAAAATCCGCCTCGTCTTTGCCAAGGCCGGTACCCTTGATACCGTAAATGACCGCTGATGTATCCGTTGTCATGCAGCCCCCGTGCTATTCAGTAGGCAGAATACAGGCCTGACCAAGTATAGACATGGTGCCGCAGAATGCCTTGGCCTCAGCAGGACTTGCAAACGTGCCGGAGCGCAGGCGGTAATAGATACCCTTGGCACCAAGGTCAGCTTTCACTATTACAGGCTGCATGTTGGCAAATTCCTTGTGCGCGGATTTCATTTTGCTCCATGCATCCTGCGCCTCTTTTTCCGAGCGGTATGCACCCAGCTGCACTTTATAAGCACCCGCCTTGGCAGCAGGCTTATCCTTGGCCGCGTCTTTAGACGTAACTCCCGCCTGAATCACCTTGGTGCCGCCTTTTTGCTCAGTTTCTTTTTTCTCGGCAATGGCTTTTTCTTCCGCTGCTTTCTTCTCGGCGGCTAGTTTTTCAGCTTTTAATTTGTCTTCAGCGACTTTCTGATCGGCCGCTTTTTTCTCTGCCGCCAGCTTTTCTTCATTTGCTTTCTTGTCAGCAGCCAATTTTTCATCGGCTATCTTTTTTTCTGCCGCTAGCTTTTCTTCATTTGATTTCTTGTCAGCAGCCAATTTTTCGTCGGCAGCTTTTTTCTCTGTGGCTAACTTCTCAGCTGCCGCCTTTTCTTCTGAGGCCTTTTTCTCAGCAACCAGTTTTTCCGCCGTGAGGTCTTTAGTAACAGGCGCGGCAGGTAAAGCTTGTGCAGAAGCAGGAGCAGGAGCAGCAACAGGTGCGGTGGCTGGCTGAGCCACTTCCGGTACTGGCACCGCCTGCGCTTTCATTTCCTCGCCGCCGATAACCTGCTCTGCCTTTGCCTTATCAGGTGGCACAGATGCCGCCTTGTTCTGTTCATTTTGCTTATGCAGTTTCTGGTTTATCCACGTTTTTGTCTCGGACGTATCGATTTTCTTTGACATGGGCTGTTCCGGCGTAGGCAGCACGCGTTCTACCTTGGGTTGCTGCTGGCCGCCTCCGGCAAAGGTTTCAAAAATGGTCTTATCCTGATTGGGGAACTGCATGCCACCTGGGTCTGTCGGTTTTTCCTTCACCGGCGTTTTTTCGGCTTCGACCACCAGCAAATCTTCCTCGTTAAGCGACTGCGAACCCGTGTGATAGGCATACCATGCCAGTGCCATAAAACCGGAAACCGTAGCAAAGACCACCATTACAGGCACTACCCGCGAAATCGCGGAATTTTCTGAGGGTTGGTTATTCCTGTCTGCGGGCCGTCTGTTCATTTAACGCATTTCCTCTACCGGTTCTACGCCCAGCACATTCAGCCCGGACGCAATCACTTGAGATATTGCATTGGCGAGCGCAATACGCGCCGCCGTTAGTTGTATATCATGTTTTACGATAAAACGAAGCCCTAAGTCATCGTTACCCAAATTCCAGAAGCTATGGAAAGCTGCTGCCAGCTCTTGTAGAAAAAAGGCGATACGGTGCGGCTCGCGTCCAGCTGCGGCAGATTCAACCAGCCTTGGCCAACCACACAACAGGCGCATCATGGCCAGTTCTTCCTTGTGCGACAGGCGGTGCAGCACATCGAACGAAGGGCTTGCTGCACTCTTTGCTGCTTCCGGTAATTCAGCCGTCGCATTACGTATCACCGAGCGGGCGCGGGCATGGGCGTATTGCACATAGAACACCGGATTGTCCTTGGACTGCTCCATCACCTTGGCAAAGTCAAAATCCAGCGGCACATCGTTCTTGCGGGTGAGCATAATAAAACGGAATACGTCCCTGCCCACTTCATCCACCACTTCACGCACGGTGACAAATGTACCCGCGCGCTTGGACATTTTCGCAGGCTCGCCATTGCGCAGGAATTTGACCATCTGGCAGAGCTTGACATCTAGTTCCACCTTGTTGTCTGACAAGGCATGAACTACGGCTTTCAGGCGTTTTACGTAGCCGCCATGGTCAGCTCCAAACACGTCAATGAGCTTATGATAACCGCGTTTGCATTTGTCAAAATGGTAGGCGATGTCAGGCGCAAAATAGGTCCACGCACCGTCGGATTTTTTCACAGGGCGGTCAGAATCATCGCCAAACTGCGAGGCTTTGAAAAGTGTCTGTTCCTTGGGTTCCCAGTCTTCCGGCGCTTTGCCTTTCGGCGGCTCCAGCACCCCGCGGTATATAAGCCCCTTGCTTTCTAGCGATGCAATGGCTTCTTCAACTTTGCCTGCCTCGGTTATTTCGCGTTCGGAGCTAAAAATATTATGACGAATGCCAAGCACGGCGAGGTCGTCGCGTATCATTTCCATCATGGCGCCCACCGTAAACAAGCGGATAATGGGACGGTATTCGCTGGCATCAACACCAATAAATTTCTTGCCGTATTTTTCGGCAAGTGCCTTGCCGACAGGAACAAGGTAATCGCCCGGATACAAGCCCTCAGGTATGTCACCAATCACCTCACCGCAGGCTTCGCGGTAGCGCAGGTATGCCGAATCCGCGAGCTTGTCTATCTGTGCGCCGGCATCATTGATGTAATATTCGCGCGTAACGTCATAACCCGCCTTTTGTAGAAGCGTGGCCAACGCATCACCATACACGGCGCCGCGTCCATGGCCCACATGCATCGGTCCCGTCGGGTTTGCTGAAACATATTCCACGTTTACCTTGCAGCCATTACCCATGCTGGACGTGCCGTAGCCACGGCCATGCTCGAGGATATCAAGTATGGCTTTCTGCCACATGCTCGGGTTTAGGGTAATGTTAATAAAGCCCGGGCCTGCGATTTCCGACTTGGAAATAACCATCTCGTGCGAGAGTTTTTCCATTATCAGCTCGGCGATATCCCTCGGCTTTGCGGAAATCTGTGCGGCAATCACCATGGCTGCGTTAGTGGCGATATCGCCGTGTGCGGGGTCTTTAGAAGGTGTGGCCTCTACCTTTTCGGTACTTACATCGGCGGGAAGTTTGCCTTCCTGCTTCAGATTTTCGATAAGGTGGCGAATTTCTTTTTCTATTTTTTTGTAAATATTCATTGCGCTATTTTCTTATTACTTTCCTAGCCAAGAACGTGCCTGAACATCAAAAATGCGCCGATGCTCGTCCAGCGCAAAACGGTCTGTCATACCAGCGATAAAATCTGCCACCACGGTAGCAGTAGCCACGCTGCGCGGACCACCGGCCAGTTTGCGCCAATGCGTCGGCAGGCATTGCGGCTCAGCAAGGAAGAAGTTAAACAATTCCTTCACGACACGCTTGGCCTTGCTGGACATGCGGTTCACCTTGTAGTGACGGTACATGTTTTCCATCAGAAAGTTTTTAAGCTTGAGGTTGTTTTCCTGCATCTCGGCTGAGAATCCGACAAGCGGCTTGCCCAGCTTGCGTATGTCGTCCACCGTCTCTATACCTTCAGCAGCAATGTTCTGCCGCGTCTGGTTCAGCAGGTCGGTAACCATGCGGTTAATCAGGCGGCGGATAGCCTCATGCGTAAGCCGCGCCGGTTCAATGCCCGGATATTTGTCACGTACTTCCTTGAAGATGCGTGCTACCGGCTCTAACTCATCAATTTGCTCGATGGTAAAGAGTCCGGCACGCAGGCCGTCATCTATGTCGTGATTATTATAGGCAATATCATCCGACAGTGATGCAACCTGCGCTTCCGCACTAGCAAAGCTTTCCAGCTCGAGGTTATGCTTGCTGTTGTACTCGGCAATCACACGCGGCAGGGCGGGTGCAGCCACTTTGTTAATGATCTTGTTGACAATCGACATCGGCGAACGACGGATTAGAGGGCCATTATGCTTGGCGATGCCTTCCAGCGTTTCCCATGTCAGGTTGAGGCCGTCAAATTCAGCATAGTGCTGCTCAAGACTGGTGAGAATGCGCAGCGTATGCGCGTTATGGTCAAAGCCGCCGAAATTTTCCATGGCTTCGCCCAGCGCGTCTTCACCCGCATGTCCAAAAGGCGTATGACCGAGGTCATGCGCAAGTGCTAGCGCCTCGGCCAAGTCTTCATTAAGGCGAAGGGTGCGGCAAATGCCGCGCGCCATCTGCGACACTTCAAGGCTGTGCGTCAAACGGGTGCGGTAATGGTCACCCTCATGGTTTACAAACACCTGCGTCTTGTATTCCAGCCTGCGGAACGCAGTGGAATGGATGATGCGATCGCGGTCACGCTGGTAATTGGTGCGCGTGTTACTTTCTTCCTCGGCATAGAGCCTGCCCCGGCTGTTGGCAGGGTGGCAGGCGAAGGGCGCCAGTTGGCGTATGTCATTATTGAGCTGTATCATAAGGATAACAGCAATAACCGCTCAAGGGGCTAGACGCAAGCATTTGATAAAAAAATTTTCTTTGCCTATCAATAACCTAATATATTGATAGGCCTTGTCAAAAGCCGTGCTTTGCCCCATATTAGGTAGTATGCAGACACACGAAAACACATCAACGCCCGCCACTGGCTCTGCCAACGGTTTTTCGCTGTCAGAAAGCGCCGCCGCGCGTATCAACATTCTCAAGTCCGAAGACGGCAAAGCCGCCTTGCGCTTCCGCATCACCGTTAAAGGTGGCGGGTGCTCAGGCTTTCAGTATGACTTTACGCTCGATGACGCTGCACCAGCTGCTACTGATGCTGTATTCGAGAAAAATGGCGCTGAGGTGGTGATTGATGATATTTCGCTGGGTATGCTGGCGGGCAGCCAGCTTGATTACACGGAAGACCTCGCCCATGCCGGTTTTGTCATCAAAAACCCGAATGCCACTGCACGCTGCGGCTGCGGAAATTCTTTTTCGGTTTCTTTATAGTATTAGGAACTACCGTTCATTTCCCGCGGGCTTGTATGTGCCCTTGTTCAGGCGGTCGATACGCCACTCAGTAGGCGGATGGGTGTCGCCCTTATCGGCATCGCCTTTGTGCGTGTCAATAAGATGTTCCGCTTTTGTTTTTGAAACGTCTTCAAACGACGTCAATTTTCCGAAATAGCCGGGCAAATCTTTAAGTGGTATGCCCTGATCCTTTAGCGATACTTTAAGTTTGGTGGAGAATTTTGCAAGTTCAGCCTGCCTGTCATCCAGTGCAAGCAATGCACCCGCCATATCATTGGCCGAGGTCAGCATCGCGCCGTAACCATCGGCACGGAACTCCTTGGCATACACATCTTCCATCGGCTGTTTGAAAGTCATGCTTTTCAAAAAACCGCCAATCCGTTGCTTCATAGTCCTTGGTTCAATATTTTTTTTGTCTTTTTCCAGCGTTTCGGCGATGTGGCCGATTTCATGGCCAATGACTGCCTTGAACTGGTCTTTAGTAAGCACTTGTTCCATGTTGCTGCTTATAAATATAGTGCCGGGAATACGGGGAAGCGACATCGCCAACCCCTGCGGCACATCACTTTCCGTTATCACCAGCCTCGGCGTTTCAATGCCCACCACCTGCGCTGCATTCTTCAGCCAGTTGATAAGGTCTGGATCATCTTTTTCTTCCACCAGCCTTGCGCCAATGGCTTCCTGTTTGCCGTAAGCAACCCGCGCCTCAAGGTCCGTAAGTCCCTTGAAATCCGCCCTGATGGGCTCAGGAATGTCATAGCCATACTTTTTCTCCATTCCCTCCAGTTCGATTTTTTCAGCTGGAGTGAACCCGCCCTGCGGCTCTTGTGCATAAAGCTTGCCGGGAGAGTCCTGAATTACAGCGCCTTTTTTGTAGTTCGCGCCAGAAACTCTCTGGTACTGATCCCAGCTACCGCCCATTGACGCTATCATCTTGTTGGTTTCAGCCAGTTCGCCAAACCGGATAGTTTTACGCAAGTCAGGGATAGTGATGTCCTGAGTTTCCAGTTTTTTGGTGTAAACGGGAAATTGGCTGTCCAAACCTTTTTGTTTGAACAGCTCATGAAGACTATCCTGATGACCTGATGACCCCATATCCCGCCAGAATTAAATTGCTGATTATTATATATCACAAACAGTAACTTCGCCAAAGTTAACTTTTTGTGTCCATTAGCTATTATATTGATTTTAAATTATAGTTTTTTGGCTTGGCCGCCAAAAATCATGAAAAAAACTTATCCACGCCCGTTATCGCCGAACTTGTCATTGAGATTTTGCAAGCGCCATGAGGTGGGCGGGTGGTCGTCATCTTCACCATTTCCTCTGTGCGTATCGCGCTGACTGATATCCATCGGCTTGGCATGATCATCTAGATCCATCAATGAAAGGATCCATGACGGAGTACGCTTTGGTTTTACGCGGGCAGCCTTAAAAAGTTCCCTTAACTGCACAGAAAATTTTGCAAGTTCCTCAGCGCGTCTGTCACATATTACCAGCGCCTCTTTCATTGTATCGCAGCTGGTCAAGCGCGCACCATGCTCGTCTGCATCATATTCCTTGCCATAATGATCAGTCGTCGGACCAAACGATATGCTGGTGAACATCTGTTCAACGCGATTGTCCGAGCTGACATACTGATGCCTTGCTTCATCTTTAGATTTACGCTTTTTGGCGTGGTCCAACTCATGTCCGATAACCGCTTTTAATTGGTCCTTGCTGAGTATTTTTAGCATATTGTCGCTGACCAGCACTGTTGCGGGAATACGCGGCAGCGACAACGCAGCAGCACAAGGCAGATCGCTTTGCGTAATTACCAGCCTTGGCTTGGGAATACCGGTTTTCTGAGCCGCTTCCACGATCCATTCATTTAGGTCGGGGTAGAAATTTTCATCCACAAGCCTTGCGCCAATAGCCATCTGTTCGTCAAATGCCACGCGTGATTCAAGGTCGGTTATCCCTTCAAAATCGGCTATAATAGGCACTGGAATTCTGCGGCTGTATTTTTCGTTGAGCTGGCGTATCTCATGCCGTTCCAGTTCATTAAAACCACCCTCTGGTTCCTGAATATATAGGCTAGACAGCATCGGAGGACGTTTCTTACGTTGCAGGTCCTTGTAAAATGTTTCCCACGGCAAAGCATTACGCCTTACTATCGAGTCCTGCTCCAAAAGAGTTGCAGCATAAATGGCACGGTCCAGATTCGGGATTACAATGTCTTTTTCTACCAAGCGTTCTATAATGGCAGGAAACTCTCCCTCGAGTTTCCGCTCGAGGAACAGATTCAATAAACTATTGCCGCTTTCTTTATTCATCTCCTGAAGCCACCGCCAAATACGCAATATCCGTGAATGTTCTATTGGTCTATCATACCCCATTAGTTGACAAAAGTTAACGTTTTGTGTCGATTTGTTTCTCTATTGATTTAAAAAGAAATTTTCGCTAACCAATGCCTATGGAATGTTCAATCGCCACATGGAATGTCAACTCGGTTAAGGCACGCTTGTCTCACTTGCTGGACTGGCTTAAAAATTCGCGTCCCGACATTGTGCTTTTGCAGGAACTCAAATGCGTAGATGATGCCTTCCCCGCCATGGAGATAGAAGAGCTGGGTTACAACATCGCAGTACACGGCCAGAAGACCTATAACGGCGTGGCCATACTTTCCAAATTCCCGCTGGAAGATGTGCGCAAAGGCCTTCCTGGTGACGACACAGACGAACAGGCACGCTATATCGAAGCCGTCGCAAGCTTTTCCGGCCATGCCGTGCGCGTGGCTTCTGTGTATGTTCCCAATGGACAAACCGCAGATTCTGATAAATTCCAGTACAAGCTGCGCTTCCTCAACCGCTTAGTTACACATAGCAAAACACTGGTAGAATATCAGGAAATGCTGGTTATCGGCGGTGACTATAATATCGCGCCAAGTGACGCCGACGTGCATAACCCAAAGGCGTGGGAAGGCAGCGTGCTGACAAACGACGACGTGCGCCGCCAGTTCCGCCGCTTGTGTAACACGGGATTGTTTGATGCTTTCCGCCTGCTCCATCCCGACGCGACGGAAAACCACTTTTCATGGTGGGATTACCGCGCGGGCGCTTTCGCGCGCAACGATGGCCTGCGCATTGACCATCTTATGCTTTCGTCAATAGCTTCGGACAAGCTGGTATCGTGTGAAGTTGCAAAAGACGTGCGCGCACTGGAAAAGGCGTCTGATCATGCGCCGGTAGTGGCAAGTTTCAAACTATAAAATTACAAGAAGAACGTATTGCTAGCTAGGCAGCAATCTTAACCTGATTGCGGCCGCCGTGCTTCGCTTCATACAGCACGCTGTCGGCGCGTTTCATCAGCGCCTCTGATGTATCGCCCTGGGGTTGCAATGTCGCAACGCCAATACTGATAGTCTTGGAAATGGTTTCGCCCTGCGCGTTGATTTTAAACGGCGTGGCTTCCACCTGTTCACGAACGCGCGAAGCAGTGGTCATGGCTGCCTGTGCATCGGTTTCAGGCATAAGGATAACGAATTCCTCGCCGCCGAAACGCGCGGCCAAATCGGTTGAACGAACCGCACGGATAATAATGCCCGCTAATTGTTTGAGTACCATGTCGCCTGCATCATGGCCATGGGTGTCGTTGACCATCTTGAAATGGTCCATATCCATAATCATCAGCGCCAACGGCTTGTTGTTTTTAATCGACTGCTGCACCATGTTGTCCAAGTGCGTATTGAGATAGTGGCGGTTATAAAGGCCGGTAAGCCCATCGGTCACCGCCATGGAAATACTTTTCTGGTAGTTGGAGCGCAGTGCTTCCTGATAACGTTTGCGGCGAATCTGCGTGCGTACGCGCGCCACCATTTCGTTGCGGTCCACCGGGACAGTCAAGTAATCGTTGATACCCAACTCCAACGCCTTATACATCAGGCGGCTGTCGTCTTCGTCCACCAGCACTACCAGCGGCACGTTGCGTATTTCTTCCTGGCTTTTCATTTGTGATGCAAGTCGTAGGCCATCGGCATCACTCAGCATGGTGCTGATGACAATGGCATCGAAATTACCTTCCGTCGCTTTTGGTAATGCCTGTTCACTTTCCTGCACCCACTCCGACACAAGGCCGCTTTCTGTCATCTTTGCTACAATCTGCTTGCCCTGCACTGAGTCATCATCCAGCAACATCACTTTTGCACCACTCACGTCAGAAAGCATCTGCGTATCGCTTTCAATACCCATCTGCGTACTGGTTTTATCGCGCAAGCGCAATTCATCGAGCAGCATTTTAATGCGCACCAGTGACTTTACGCGCGCGAATAGCGCCATGTCGTTAATGGGCTTGGTGAGAAAGTCATCCGCCCCTGCATCGAGGCCTTTCAGGCGGTCCGATTTTTCGGAAAGCGCGGTGACCATCACCACTGGTATGTGGGAAATTTCTGGATCTTCCTTGATTTTCTTGCACGTCTCGAAACCGTCCATACCCGGCATCATCACGTCGAGCAGGATAATATCCGGCTTATGCGCCTTGGCTTGTGTAATCGCCTCAAAACCATCACGCGCGGTGATAACGTCATAGTATTCGCTGGTGAGCTTCGCTTCAAGAAGCTTCACGTTGGCAGGAATATCATCAACAACCAGAATTTGCGCGGTCATATGTTATACCAGCTCTTCTTCCCCTAAAAACCTGCGAACCGTATTCAAGAATGGCACGATTGAGATGGGCTTAGAAATATAAGCCTGACAACCGGCTGCTAATATTTTTTCTTCATCGTCTTTCATAGCGAACGCCGTAACAGCGATGATAGGAATTGATTTTATGGCTTCTTCCGACTTAAGTCTACGCGTAACATCCAGCCCAGAGATTTCCGGCAACTGAATATCCATCAAGATAAGGTCAGGATGTTCCGACCGCGTCAGCGTAATTGCTTCAAGGCCTTCTTTCGTCTCAATGGTTTCATAACCATGTGCTGTCAGCAGGTCCCTGAACAATTTTAGGTTTAAGTCGTTATCTTCTACAATGAGAATGCGTTTTTTCATGTAACAGGTATTGATGCGTTGCTGTTATTAGCCAAAGTAAGTTTGTAGAATGTAAGACTTAAAAAATCCCTAAATTTGGTGTATTGTAGGCCGTTATTCCTTAAAATAATATTTACTCCTACAAAATTAATGGGTTACCACGCATGGATATTGCCATAACCGCAGCAGGCCTGCACCCCACCACCGAATCATGCCTTGAAGCGCTGCAATGGCTGCATGAACGTAGGGAATTTCATAATGTACTCGATATGGGCTGCGGCAACGGCATTTTATCCGTTGCCTCGGCAGGCATCTGGCAGGCGCCGATACTGGCTGTTGATGTGTCGGAAAAAGCCGTGCAGGACACACAAGGCATGGTGGATAAACACCAGTTGCAGTCATTGGTTACGGTTGCCCATAGCAACGGCTTTAGCAACCCGTTGATAAAAAACAATTCCCCTTATGATTTGATATTATTCAACCTGTTGGCTGAACCCATTGTCCAGATGGCTTCGGCAGTGAATAATCATATCGCCCCAAACGGGGTGATTGTGCTGTCTGGCATACTGGCGTGGCTAGAGGAATCTGTCATAAATACATATACGGCCTTAGGGTTTGTATTTATTCATGAAATTGTTAATAATCCATGGCGTACCCATATTGCCTGTCACAAAGAAAAGACAGAAAAATCCTAATGTAACTAAAGCTTAACTTTATGAAGTGCATAGCATGTAATACTCTCAGACTATGGACAACCATGACTAAGTGCTAACAAAATAAAATAGCAAGATGGCGTACTCAAGCTCTTCAATGCCGGAACGTACTTTACCTCCCCGTAATATCAGGGGCAGGAGGTCGGGACGTAGGGCCGAATACGAAGAACGCCGCACCGAATTAAACCTCGAACACTTGGCTAATCACAATAAATCACGCTATGAAGCTGCCATTGCAAAAGTGCAGCAGGAACACCCCGAGATAGACCCCAAATTGTTAGAAGATATCCGTCAGGAATATATGACTGGAACGGATTCCATCAAAGATGATATCCGCGATATCTCGAGATTCTCACCAGATGGTGTGCCGCCCGACAGACGCTGGATTAGTCAGCAAGTGGACATGATACAAGGCGAGCAATCACTAACAATGAGAGCGAATATTGAGCGCAAATACGGCCAAAAGGGAATAGCAGCACTAGAACTTGTTTCAGAAGAAGCGCGTCCTAAAGGCATGGTGGGCGGGCTTTTGTCCAAGCTTGGAACTACCGGTGGCATGATAGGTGCCGCTGCTGGTGGCCTGCTGGCATTTATGGGTATGGGTGGCATGGGTGGCGGCGTGCTGTCGATTATCGGTGCGATTGTTGGCGTTGTTGGCGGCGGCTTATTGGGTAATAGCGTTGGTGGCATGGTCACAGGTAACAATAATCCACCAAGTAATGCACTGGCAGCTCAGGCGGCAGGCCAGTCACGTGGCGTAAGCCGTGGTAACGGCCCTTCAAATGAACGGGAACAGGACCTAAGCGCTGCCGACACGGGTACCATGGCATCCCCCGCCAGCCCACGCGTTAACACACCATCGCAGGCCGCTGGTGTAACCTTTGGTTAATCAATCGGTTATATAATTCATTACAGTTTTATAACAGCCAGATGACAATATACACTTGGCGTGACTTCGCGTAATAAAAGCTTAACTTGTTCAAAGCGCTAGTAATTGAAATAATGTACTAAGTTGGAATAAACTTTGAACAGACCAGAAAGTTTCAAATGCCCACCGTACAGGAATACAGGACTAATGTAGTCAACCAGATAACCAGCATGACGGCAGCTGGGGCAGCATCTCCTATACCCGGCGGCGCACCCTTATCTGATGGTGCCAAGGCAATTTTAAACGAGTACAAAAATTACGCTAGTGGCCTCACCGGTAATCAGCCGATGCAGGAATTCGGCGCATGGGTAGTTGCAAACAAAGATCGGCTGACTGCAGCCACTCCCGGCGGACGCGACGCCGTAAATCAAGTCAGGTCCATATATAATGGCTATGTTGGCGATACCACCCCTACTCCACCGCCACCTATGACTGCGCTGCGTCAGGAAGCGCAAAAGACATTCGGTAATAACAAGTCACTCCCTCTCGATTCACCAGGCTATGTTCCGCCAGCGGTTACCACAACAGAGCTTCCAGGCGGCGAACAGCCGAGTGAAGGTGGTGGCATCATGGGATTTCTGGGCAAAAATAAAGGCGGCATTATTGGTGCTGTTATTGGTTTCATCATTAACATGGTCACCGGCGGCGGCGGCGGAATCATGGGTATGCTGCTTCCACTCCTGCTTGGTGCAGGTGGCAGCTTGCTTGTTGATGGAGGCAAGGGAATGCTGGGCGGACTGCTCGGCATGGGCAACAACCAAACTCCTCCGGCACAGGGCGCCGCTCAAGCACAGGGTCAGGGCGTAAATGCCCCTGCTGTAGCAATGTCCCAATCAGTATCCGGAGTTGACCAGCCCGTCACTATGCTACCCAATGCACAGGTTAAGGTTCGCAACGGTACGCAGGTCATTGACGGAAATAACAGCTTTTCAGCCGCAACCGGAACACCTCCGCATGGCAACGAAATTACCCTTATTGAAAGAGGCAACAATGGCGCCCCCGGCTACCAGTACACAGGGCGTGTTGAAGGCAATAGCTTCCTCATTACAAGCGTAGCAGCATCTGTACCCGGAACCAATCCACCGCAAATGGCTGCACCTGTGCGCCCCAATCCGCCTCTGTCACTGCCGATTACGCCAGATGGCAACGTCAGCTTTAACCAGCCTTCGTCACCACTGTCCGTCGCACGCACACAGGCAATGGATAAAGTAGCACGTTTCAACGCGCCCAAAGATCTCCCGCTAACTGAAATCCCAACACCTCCGGGCCAAACACCACAGGTATCCGCGAGGCTTGATCCGGTCGTACGTGATGGCGTCACCTATAATGTCACACTGCAGGGTACCCGCAACAGTAGCGGCTTGGTTACCTTCGACCGTGCAACCATGACGCAAACATCCGGCACACCGCCAACTACGACTCCTGTAAACAACCCCAATAATGGCGCCCCGTCTTTTGAAGTGCGTAACTTGCCGCCTATGCAGCAATCCAACACTAATCCGAAGAAGGTCTCCATCGCCGAGGGCCTTGCCAGTAGCATGGGTGAGGATCTTGTCAATTTCTCGCGCAGCGGTCAACGCGCACGCGACCAGCGCAAAAATATTACTGTTAGCGCCATCAATAGTTCTCCTGATGCGTCGCAGGCACTCAACAACCTCGAATCAACACTGAGTACCCAGCTTACACAAAGCGGGATGAATCCTCTGGATGCCAACCTTGCTGCCACCACAGTCAGTAATTTCTATGCCAAGCCCGAGAACCGCGGCCCGAATTTCAATGCAGATGCTTTGAAAGAACAACTCAAAAGCACAATGCGCCCAGCTATTCCGGGTAATGCCCCGCAGCGTGCGCTCACGGACAGACAGGTGGATGCCATAGTCGCCGAAGTAGGTTCACAAAATTCTGCCATAAACACGGCTGTCAATGCTAAGCCAATGGCGCCATCACCAACCACTTCCGTATCCAGTATGACTGCGGCTGCCACTATCCCAAGAATAGCACGCCCCGCGGCTGCCCCAACCGTTGGCGTAGCAGTAGCCCCGATGGCAATTCCAGGCCTCAATACCGGCACCAGCGCAGGTATTGGCGGCTAAAGGAACAAAACACCGCATAAAAAAAGCCCCGAAAAACTTCAGGGCTTTTTTTATGCCTGCCTTCAGCGTTTGCGGTTGGAAATCAGTTCATCCACAATTTCCGGATTAGTCAGGGTGGACGTATCCCCCATATTGGAGAATTCACCCTCGGCAATCTTGCGCAATATACGGCGCATGATTTTTCCCGAGCGCGTCTTGGGCAGGCCGGGCGTGAAATGCAAATAATCCGGCGTGGCGATTGGACTGATGACCTTGCGAACATGCTGGATGATTTCTGAATGCAGTGCGTCAGCATACTGCACACCTGAATTCAATATCACATAGGCGTATATCCCCTGCCCTTTGATGTCATGCGGAAAACCCACCACCGCCGCCTCTGCCACATGCGGGTGTGCCACCAACGCACTTTCGATTTCTGCGGTGCCAAGGCGGTGGCCGGAAACATTGAGTACATCGTCCACGCGTCCGGTAATCCAGTAATAACCGTCCTTGTCGCGCTTGGCGCCGTCACCGGTAAAATATTTACCGGAGAATTGCGAAAAATAGGTTTGTTCAAACCGCGCGTGATCGCCATACACGGTGCGTGCCTGCCCCGGCCATGAATCGGCGATGCAAAGCATGCCTTCGCATGCGCCTTCCAGCACTTTACCACTCTGGTCAACAATCTCCGGCTTTACGCCAAAGAACGGGAATGTGGCGGAGCCTGGCTTAAGCGCAAATGCACCCGGGAACGGGGCAATCATGTTGCCGCCTGTTTCCGTCTGCCACCATGTGTCAACAATCGGGCAGCGCTCGTCGCCAACAGTGCGCCAATACCAAAGCCATGCCTCGGGATTGATAGGTTCACCTACGCTGCCAATCAGCCGCAGCGATTTGCGCGAGCTGCGCTTCACCAGCGCATCACCCTCGCGCATGATGGCACGAATTGCCGTTGGCGCTGTGTGGAAAATCGTCACCTTGTGCTTGTCCACCACCTGCCAGAAACGGCCAAAATCGGGGTGGTTCGGAACGCCTTCATACATCACCACCGTCGCACCGTTGAGCAACGGCCCATAAACACAATAAGTATGACCGGTTACCCAGCCTATGTCTGCCGTACACCAGAAGACGTCGCCGTCACGGTAATCAAACGTATATTTATGCGTTACTGATGCCCACACCATGTAACCAGCCGTGGTGTGCAGCACGCCTTTTGGTTTTCCGGTAGATCCGGACGTATATAGAATAAACAGCGGGTCTTCGGCATCCACGGCAATGTCCGGAAAATCTACCGGAACTTTTGCTGTTTCTTCGTGATACCACTGGTCACGTTTGCCATCCCATGCAATTTTGCCGCCCGTGCGTTTAACTACAATCACGCGCGATACGCTTGGCATGTCCTTTATGGCTTCATCCACATTCGCCTTCAGCGGCACTGCCTTACCGCCACGCAGTCCTTCATCGGCCGTTATAACAATCCTGCTGGCGCAATCCTCGATGCGGCCCTTTAGCGCATCAGCGGAAAAACCGCCAAACACCACAGAATGAATAGCCCCCATCCGCGCGCAGGCGAGCATAGCAACCGCCGCTTCAGGAATCATTGGCAAGTAAATGGTGACGCGGTCGCCTTTCTTCACGCCGTTGTTTTTAAGCACATTGGCAAAGCGGCACACATCTTCATAGAGTTCCTGATAGGTAATGCGCTTCGATTCTTCGGGGTTATCGCCTTCCCAGATAATCGCCGTCTGTTTTGCGCGCTGCGGCAAATGGCGGTCGAGACAGTTACGTGTGATATTGAGCTTAGCGCCCTCAAACCACTTGATGGAAACAGGGCTTTTGTAGCTGGTGTTCTTGACACGGTCCCAGCGCTTTTTCCAAGTGAACTGCTCGGCAATCGTTTCCCAGAACTGATCAGGCTGGGCAAGCGATTGCTGGTACATCTGCCGGTAGCGTTCGGCATTGATATATGCGTTCTTTGACCATTCCGGCATGACGGGAATAATGGTTTCTTCCTGCATAACATTCTCCTTAGCCGTTATCTATTCCGGCTCACCAAAACGGTTTTCCACCAGCTCCCTGAGCATAGTGGCTATGTGTTGTTCCTGCTCTCCCTGCACGGTAATCTGCAGCTTTGAACCCGGGTCAGTGCCAAGCATCATAAGCCCGAGAATTGAGCTGCCCTGCACCTGCGGCGAATCTTCCTCGCCATTCTGTCCCAGTTTGACCACGACCACTTGCACATTAGGAGCAGTGGCAACTTTTACAAACTTGGCGGCCGCCCGAGCGTGCAGTCCTTTTTTATTGATAATCTCAACCGTAACGCTTGTAACCATGTATCAGGCTTTGGCCGCCAGAAGATTACCGGCGACATTGATATATTTGCGTGCCGCCTCCTGCGCCTGAGCCACTGCATCCGCCATGGATACCTTGCCGCGCACACTGGCCAGTTTAATCATCATGGGCAAATTGACGCCTGCAATCACTTCAATCGTGTCACCCTTCATGGCTGAAATGGCGAGGTTCGACGGTGTGCCGCCAAACATATCCGTAAGCACCACCACACCTTGCCCTGCGTCCACTTCTTTTATCGCCTCCAGAATTTGCTGGCGCGCGGCTTCCGCGTCATCCTCGGGGCCGATGCCGACACCTTTCATCTGCTTCTGCTTACCCACCACATGTTCAGTAACTTCGATAAACGCTTCTGCGAGTTTTCCATGGGTAACTATCACTATGCCAATCATGTTGCACTATTCTCCAAATCTCTGTGACGTAATGCGATGTTATAATCATTCTTTTCTAAAAATGCACCGAGCTTTTGCACAAGATAGACAGAGCGGTGTCTGCCGCCGGTGCAACCGATAGCAATGGTCAGGTATTTTTTGCCCTCTTTACGGTAGCGTGGCAAGAGAGGAAGCAGCAGGTCGGTGAGATGTTTATAAAAGGATGCAAAGTCAGGGTCGGATTCAATATATTTGCCGACCGCTTTATCTTGGCCTGTAAGTGGCATAAGCGTAGGGTCGTAATGCGGGTTTTTGAGGAAGCGCACATCAAACACTATATCAGCCTCACGCGGAATGCCCTGCTTGAACGAAAATGACGTCAGCACCAGTGACAACTCATTTTCCTTGTCTGAGAACTCTGAACTGATGATCTCGCGCAATCTGGCCGCTTCAAAATCGCTGGTGTCTATGACAACATCGGCAGAACCGCGTATAGCTTCCACCAACTCGCGCTCGTGGCGGATACCGTCCATAACCGTGCGGTCCATGCCGAGCGGATGGCGGCGGCGCGTTTCCGTATAGCGGCGGCGCAGCACTTCATCCTCGCAATCGAGGAACAATATTTTGAAATCGAGTTTGGGATCGTTTCGAAACTGGCTGATGACGCGCATGAACTGCTCAACCGAAAAATCGCGGCTACGCACGTCGGTGCCGATGGCAAGGTTGCGCGTCACGCCGGAACCTGCCACAGCAGGCATAAACAATAGCGGAATATTGTCGATAGCCTCAAAACCGGAATCTTCGAGCGTTTTAAGTGCAACGCTTTTGCCCGCGCCGGACATGCCTGTTACCAGTACCAGTTTCATAGACTGGCCTTATTATTGATTATGCGCTTGCAAGTATAAACGAATCTTAGCACAGACGGATCCCTCAAATGCGTTAAGAGATACTAACGGCAGTCTCACACCAAGGCAATCAAAGAACACTGGTTCCGGCAGTCTTTCTATGGTCTTTTGCGGTGTTACATCCACGGCAATTGAAACCGCTACTTCCTGTGTATGCGGCAATTCCAGTATTCCTATACCATAGGCTTCGATTTTTCCTGCAATCGGCGCAGGCGGCGAGGCAAGCAACTGACCGGACTTTACCACCAGATTGACCCTGTCGTCGGCCACCAATGATGCGCCGCTATCGATAAGCCGTAGTGCTAAATCGGATTTGCCGCTGCCGGAAGGTCCTAACAGCAAAACGCCACAGCCACCAATATTGACACAGGTGGCATGCTCCTGCACACCGCCCTCAGGCAGAAAAGGCATCAGACGTTCCGTTGGCCGTAACCAGCAGTGTGTGCATTACCTTGGCGTCTGTGGTTTTGCGCAAAGATTCGCAACGCTGCTTATCACGAAGCAGGCGGGAAATAGTGGCCAGCGCTTTCAGATGTTCGGTATTGGCAGATGTTGGTGTGAGTAGCAAGAATATCAAATCCACCGGCTTACCGTCAGCCGAGCCAAAGGCAATCGGCTTTTCCATGTGGGCGAACAATGCGTGCAGACCTTCCAGCTTTTCAAAGCGCCCGTGTGGAATGCACACGCCGTTACCCATACCCGTGCAGCCCTGATCCTCGCGCTCCATCAATACCGAATAGATTTCTTTTTCAGCAAGCCCCGTAAGCGTAGCTGCGCGCGCAGCCATCTGCTTAATCGCCTGCTTTTTATCGCGGGCGGCAAGGCATGGCAGCACAGCTTCCTGCGGGAGGATGGATTCGAGTTTCATGATTTGTGTCCGATGTCGCTTCGCTTACGCGGCCTGACCTTCAGGGTCAACCCATGAAATGTTGCCGTCCACGCGGCGGTACACCACGTTAAGGCGGCCATGCGCGGAATTGAAGAACATGAGCGCAGGCACGTCCTGCAAGTCCATTTTCATCACCGCTTCACTTACCGTCATGGTTTCGATTTCGGTTGGCTTTTCAGCGATAATCAGGCTGCTTTGCTTGTCATCATCCTGTTCGCCGGTTTCTGGCGGTAGAACGTATTTTCTAGCCTTCACAAGGCGCGGTGCCGGAGAATCAGGCATAGTCTTGTGGTGGTTGGTAAGACGGCGCTTGTAGCGGCGCAATTGCTTGCTGGTTTTTTCCAGCGCTTCATCAAACGCTGCATAAACATCAGGAGATTCTCCACGGCTGCGAACAACCATGCCTGCGTGCGTACCCATATTGCCTGTGATATCGACACGGAAAAGATGCGCCTCGCGCGATACAACCACCTGAACGCTGGTCACCCTGTCGATGTATTTATTTACGTGTTCTTCAATCTGTAGCCCAATATGTCCACGAAGTGATTCACCAACGTCAACACCTTTGCCAGAAACAATAACTTGCATAAAACTCTCGTATGTAGTTTTGAAAAAAGAAAGAACCTAGTCTCGTGTGTAATGCCATTGTAGCACAAACTGCTACAGCAGCCCAAATTCTGTATATCCATAATTTCTATTTAAGGGGGTGCAGAATAGTCCTTTGCCATGCCCGCGTCAATGCCGGAAAATGCTTAATTTATCGATATATTGCAAAAGATTAAGCCTTTGGTATCTTGATGCCGAGTGCAGTTCCCAGCCTGTCCAGCTCGCCATAATAGGCTACGCGCTTGACAAAACGCGGTAAAATCCCGCTCCATTTAAATTCGCCATGCACCTTACCATCGCCTGTGTCAGGTTTTGATACAAAGGAAAAAAGCTCGTTCATTGTCACCACATCGCCTTCCATACCGGCGATTTCGGTAACATAGGTAACGCGGCGCACACCGTCACGCATGCGGCTTGATTGAATCACCAGATGCAGAGCCGAAGCAATCTGCGCACGCACAGAGCGGATGGGAATGCTGAGGTTGGCCATGCTTATCATATTCTCTAAGCGGGCAATGGCGTCGCGCGGGTGGTTAGCGTGAATGGTGGTCAGCGACCCTTCATGGCCGGTATTCATCGCCTGCATCATATCGAATGCCTCCGCACCACGCACCTCACCCACGATAATGCGGTCAGGACGCATACGCAGCGCGTTACGCAACAAATCGCGGATGGATACTTCTTCGCTGGGGTCGTGGCCGTGCATCACGGGTTTGGTTTCCAGACGCACAACATGCGGCTGCTGCAATTGCAATTCGGCAGCATCTTCAATGGTCACCACGCGTTCATGATGGTCGATATGTTCGGAAAGCGCATTCATCATCGTGGTCTTACCGGAGCCAGTACCGCCGGAGATAATGATATTCATACGGCATTTGCCCGCCACTTTCAGGAATTCAGAGAGACCTACGGATATATGGCCGCCAGCGGCCATATCATCCAGCGACACTTTGCGCTTGGTGAATTTGCGTATAGAGATAATCGTGCCGTCCACAGCCAGCGGCGGCGCTACTACATTCACGCGGCTGCCATCAGCAAGGCGTGCATCCACCAGCGGGCGGATGGGGTTTAGCTCACGCCCAACCATTGTGGCGATACGTTCCGCCAGTTCACGAACAGCTGCCTCATTGGCAAATGTAATAGACGTTTTTTCCAGCTTGCCACCACGCTCGACGAATACGTGGTCCGGGCCGTTAACCAGCACGTCGCTCACGCTGTCATCATCCATGAGGGGTTTGATTACCCCTACATCGGTCAGGTCAGCGTGACCTTGTATGCCTTTTTTGCTATCTGCGGTACTCATGGTTTCACGTTACGCCAACCGCGTTAACATTTGGTTACCGAAAAAGTTTATTTTTTATTTAAATTTCAGCATATTGCGAAGCTAAGGCTGCTGGCAAGGTGTCAGCGGCATGATTCTAAAAATCATTTACTTTCATTCGTTTGCGCTTTGGTGAGGAGGGAATATTCAGCGCCTCGCGGTATTTAGCTACCGTACGGCGTGCCACAGTGATATTGCGGATCTTGAGTTTTTCTACAATATCGTCGTCAGACAGCACATTATCAGGCGTTTCCTTGGAAACCAGCTCTTCAATATAGTGCTTCACCGATTCGCTGGAAACATCCTCCCCGCCGCCTTCGATACGCTGCAGGGCGGAAGTGAAGAAATATTTCAGCTCAAACGTGCCGCGCGGACACAGCAAATATTTGCCGTTGGTCACACGGCTGATAGTGCTTTCATGATAGCCGGTTTCGGCGGCAATTGTTTTCAGCGTCATCGGTTTTAAATAGCGCACGCCGAGACGGAAAAAAGCATCCTGCTGCTTAATAAGCTCGCCGCCTACTTTCAGCATGGTTTGCGCACGTTGCTCGAGCGCACGTACCAGCCAATTGGCAGAGCCAAATTGCTCGGCGAGATATTGTTTGTCTTTCACGTTGCGCGTGGACGACGTGACTTTCTTGTAATAGCGCTTGTTGACCATTACCTTGGGGAAGTTGGCCATGTTGAGTTCGATATGCCAGTTGCCGTCCGGCAGGCGGCGCACAAAAATATCCGGCTCGATGGCCTGCACCACCTCGTGCGAGAATCCAAGCCCGGGCTTGGGGTTCAGCTCCCTCACCTCGGCTATCATGTCGCGCAAATCTTCCTTGTCCACCGCGCAGCGTTTCTGGAGTTCGTCAAATTTGCGGTCGGCCAGCAGGTTCAGATGGTCGAGCATGGTTACCATCGCGGGGTCGAGATGGTTTTTATCTTTCAACTGAAGGCTGAGGCACTCTTTTAAATTACGCGCACATACGCCAGGCGGGTCGAAGGTCTGCAACTGCAACAACACTTCTTCGATATCTGGCAGCTCTGCGCCAAGCAGATCCGCGAGCGGCTGCAAATCTTCCTTGATGTAGCCCGATTCATCAACCATGTCGATAAGGTGTGCGCCAATCAACCGCATGGCCGGATCAGTTATCTGCACATGCAGCTGTGTCAGCAAATGTTCGCGCAGGCTTATACCTTGCGAAGGATTATCCTCGACATCACGCGTGTCTTCGTCGGCATCATAGCCCGCGCTGTGGGATACAATGCTTTGGTCGTGACGCAGGTAATCAGTTTCAATGGCCGCCGAATCATCGCCTGTATCTTCCCATTGCTGGCTGGCTGGAACTTCATCTGAAAAATTTTCATCGCCTTCAAAGTCGGCTTCGCGCGGCTCGTCGTTCGACTCGCTTCCTTCTTCGCGCTCTATGGTATTTTCTGGATTTTCCTGTTCGTCCTGCGACAGGAAGGGATTCTGCTCCAGTTCCTGATCCACAAATGCGCGCAGCTCAAGCGCATTGCACTGCAGCAGCTTGATGGATTGCTGCAACTGCTGGGTCATGACCAGCGATTGACTATGCCTGAGTTCTAGTTTTGGTCCTGCCGTCATGTCTCTCTATAGTTCGTCAGGGAAAATGATGCCATCCTTAAGTATACACCTGAACTCAAATCGTTTTCTACTATAGCTTTTATGCAAGCAAAAGTCGACCTTTAGGCGAGAATTTACCTAAAATACTGCATAGATTGTGGATATCAGGCAACTCTATGAATGGAATTGCAAATTAGATATGCCGTAAATTACAGGCTAAAACGCTCGCCCAGATAGACGCGGCGCACATCAACATTGTTGACAATTTCAGAAGGCGTGCCTTCCATCAGCACCGTGCCGTCATGCATGATGTAGGCGCGGTCGATGATATCCAGCGTTTCGCGAACATTGTGATCAGTGATAAGCACGCCGATGCCGCGATCCTTGAGATGCTTCACCAGATTGCGCACTTCATCCACTGCAATCGGGTCGATGCCTGCAAGCGGTTCGTCGAGCAAAATAAAAGACGGGCGGCTGGCCAGCGCGCGTGCGATTTCCACGCGGCGGCGCTCACCGCCGGAAAGCGTAACGCCTTCTGCCATGCGCAGGTGGGTGATAGAAAATTCCGCGAGCAGCTCATCGAGCATCATGTGGCGCGTGGACGGGTCTTTTTCATGTATTTCCAGTACGGAAAGGATATTCTGCTCCACCGTCAGTCCACGGAAAATCGAGGCTTCCTGCGGCAAGTAGCCGATGCCCATACGCGCGCGGCGGTACATGGGAAGGCGCGTGATATCTTCGCCATCAAGCATGATGGTACCGATGTCTGGCTGGATAAGTCCGGTAATCATGTAGAAGCAGGTGGTCTTGCCGGCACCGTTAGGGCCAAGCAGACCGACGGCCTCGCCGTGCTGGAGCTGCAGCGAAACATCGCGCACAACCGGACGCCCGCCATACCGTTTGCCGATATGCGTTACCTCAAGGCCGTTATTGGTAGTCACCAGCCTCGGGCCTAACGTCATGTCTTGTATGTCGCTACTTATCCCATCCATGGGAGCATCCTGTCTTTTCCAAAACCACAGCATATAGTTTTACATCATTTTTTGTCTTTTGTAACGCCCTGATTTTGTTCAGGAACAAATAAAGCGCGAACCCTCTGCTTTCCCTGCCCCGGTACGGACTCTGCGCTTCCTGCCGCTTTTTGGCCGGGATTGCTGGTCAGCTTGCTCTGGCCGGTGGCAAAGCTATAGGTAAGATGCTCACCTTTAAGAACATTCTGGCCTCTGGTCAGCACCACGTTATTATCGAGGTAAATGGTGTTGTTTTCCACATCATACGTACCCTTGGCGCCGCTGGCGGTTTCCTCGGGGGTGGATAAAAATACACTTCCGGTGGCCTCAATCTTCTCGATTGCGTTCTTTTCTTCCTCGGTAGTGGCCTTTTTAGCCTCTGTTTTGGGCTTTTCCTTGCTGCCGGGCTTGGCCTCTTCCTGCGCGCGATAAAACACGGTCATCTGGTCAGCCTTAAGGCGCACATCCTTCTGGATGGCAACAACATGGCCGGTGAATACGGCGCGGTTTTCTTCCTGAAATACTTCCAGCGTGTCAGATGTCACTTCGATCGGGTCGCTGTTCCTGCGCGATTTTAGGGGGTTTTCCTTGGCAGATACAGACGATGCCAACACAGTTCCTGCCAGTAATGCCAATGCGAGTGTTTTCATATTACCTATCGGTATAATTTCATTTTAACATTGCCGCTGAAGCGAATGACACGGCCACGATCTTTGACCTCAAAACTGTCAGCTGTCAGCGTACCCGGGGGTCCCTGTCCCTCCACAGGCATGTTACCGTAGGCGTTGCCTTTCTGTATGTCAACATGGGCGTAATCGCTGCGAAATTCATAGCCGCCCTCGTAGAACATATTTACCTTCTCACGCAACTCGAGTTCTTTACTGTTTATGTTTAGTTTTCCATCTCCGGCATTGACTGCCATCCAAGCACCGTCGCCCATCAGCATGTCACCGCGCACTTTGCTTAGCACAACATTATCACTGTCCAGTTGCGTGGCAGTTTCGGCAATGACGGTAAATGGCTGGTTGCGCGCATCCACACCCTGATAATGCGGCTTCAACATCACGTTCTGGAGGTTCTCGGCACTCTTTTGCATTTGGGAGAATGCCACGCGCATACCGCTGTCGCTGCTGTTGTCAGATGCCAGCCATACCACCATGCCCACCACAAACACAATCAGCATCCACAGCGAACTGCGCGCGAATGATACCCAGCGTGTGTAGCGTTTTACCGACACAGCAACCACGAAATCAGACTATCCCTGCACGCAGGCAGTCATGGATATGCAGGATGCCTATCGGCTTTTCATCCTCAACAATGAACAGGCTGGTAATGCGCTTCTCATTCATGATGGCAAGTGCCTCGGCTGCCAGCGCCTGCGGGCGGATGGTCAGCGGGTTTTTGGTCATCACCTCCGTCGCCTTCATGGAAAGCAGGTTGGGGTTCATATGGCGGCGCAGGTCACCATCGGTAATCACGCCGGCAAGACAGCCTTTGCTGTCTAGCACACCACTGCAACCATAACGTTTTCCGGTTACCGATAGCAGCGCATCCGACATCAGCATGTCGCTTTCCACCAGCGGAATTTCCTTGCCTGTGTGCATCAGGTCGGCCACACGGATAAATGCCTTGCCCAGTTTTCCACCAGGATGGAACACCGAAAAATCATCGCGCGAGAAGCCTTTGCGCTCAACCAGCGCCACGGCAAGCGCATCGCCCAGCGCCATCATCATCGTCGTAGAGGTAGTAGGCGCGCCGGTAATACAGGCCTCCGGCGTATTGGGCAGCACCATAGGAATGTCTGCTGCATCCACCAACATGGATTCCTTACGGCGCACCATGGCAATCAGTGGAATGGAAAAACGTTTGCAGTAGGCAATGAGGTCGGACAGTTCTGCGGTTTCGCCAGAGTTGGAAAGCGCTATCACGGCATCGTCCGGTGTAATCATACCGAGATCGCCATGGCTGGCTTCGCCCGGATGTACAAAATGGGCCGGCGTGCCTGTAGATGCCATGGTCGCCGCAATCTTGCGCGCCACATGACCGCTTTTACCCATGCCGCTGACTATCACACGACCCTTGATTTTTGATATACATTCTACAGCCTGTGCAAAATGATCGTCCAGCGTGTCGGCAAGCGACTGCAAACCCTTGATTTCCTGCTCAAGCACCTTGCGGCCATGCGCTATATCGCTGCTGGCCAGATTTTTGTCTTTGTTTTTGAATGCCGATGAATCATGCATTTTTTTAACCTTGGCTATCACTGTGTTCTGCATTCCGCCACTCCCAATCATTATGTTTTTCTGCGGAATCCATTTTTAATGTAATTGGGTTCTAATGTAAATAAACGCAAAAGTCAGGCCAAAAGAGCCTGTTTTCACCAAAAAACGGCAAAAATCTTAGGAATGGGCGAAAATATCTTCGTTTTCCCAGCCTGCAAGGTCAAGTTCGGCTCGGAAAGGCAGAAAATTGAAACAGGCTTGCGCTAACTCTGTGCGCCCTTCGCGGGAAAGCATTTCATTTAACTTTTCCCGCAGCTTATGCAGGTGCAGCACGTCAGAAGCCGCATATTCCACCTGCTCCGGCGACAGGGTCTTGGCACCCCAGTCCGAGCTTTGCTGCTGCTTGGAGATTTCCACGCCTAGCAGTTCCCTGCAAATATCCTTGTAGCCGTGGCGGTCCGTATAGGTACGTACAAGACGCGAAGCTGTGCGGGTGCAGTAAACATTGGTGAGGCTGATGCCAAGATAGCAGCGCATGATGGACAAATCGAAGCGCGCGAAGTGGAAAATCTTCACACGCGCGGGATCACTCAGTACTTTTATGAGGTTTGGCGCTTTGTAATTGTCGTGCGAGAGCTGCACCAGATGCGCGTCGCCATTGCCGTCGGAAAGCTGTACCACGCACAGGCGATCGCGCTTGTTATTCAGCCCCATTGCCTCGGTGTCCACGGCAATGTCGCCTTTCAAAACCAGCCCTGACGGCAAGTCGTCTTTATGCAGAGTATTGGTAATGGCACATCTCCTGTTTCTTCATTCAGCCAGAGTATTACCTAACGCCATCCCCAGCGCCAAGTCTTATTTTCAGCTCATGGGTATAGCGTAAGCACATATCCATCCACCGTGTAGCTCCTGAACTGCCGTAAAAACGACATGCCCAGCAGCGACTGATCCATCGCCGCACGGTTTACCGATGCAGGCACATTGCGAAAACTGGCGGTACCCACTTTCATGTTATCGAGCGTTACCCCTGCCCCTGCACCCCTTCCGTTGGCGGTGTTATACACACGGTTATAATCCAGAAGATCGATTACAAATCCGGCGCGTTCGGCATCACGCGGGGAAAGCACAATGTCGCTAGCGCCGGTATCTACCATGAAATTTACAGGAGCGCCGTTAATGATCGCTTCAATATAAAAATGTCCGTCTTCGCTGGCACGCACGCTCAGCCCGCCATCCACACTCATTTGTATCTGGTTGGGGAAAAGTTCCGCCTTGATGCGTTTCCATTGCAACGCGTCGCGGTAGCTGTACACCAGCACCAGCGCAAGGATAATAGCCAGCCAAATAGCGGCTTGCCTGAACAGCTCCGACACTTTGTGATAACGCGCCATCCAGCCGCCGCCTGCAAGCAATGCAATCATAATCGCAAGATAGATGATGCGCCCGATCTCGCCGTCGCGATTGACCGCATACGGAAATTTGGCCTGCAGCAGCAAGACCAGTCCGGTAATACCCAATATCAGAATGACAAAACGCATGAATGCAGCCTAGCCGTTCACTATAAGAACAGTAGAGTAGCAGACGTGCGTTAAGCAACTCTTAAATAAGGGGTAACTTAATACGATAAACAGGAAAGTGAGCCTTAGCCGCGGCCGGTTTCTACTGCTTGGGCGGGTGGGTTGCGGCGTTTGTATTCTGCCATAAGCTGGGATACTTCACTAGTCTTGAAGGCCGTTGAAAGCAACGTTTCCATCTTGCTTTCCAGCGAAGACGGCGCTGCGCGGCCAGACAAAGCCGCCACATGGCTGCTGCGGTCAGTGCCGCTAAGGTCGATGTGAATCTCGTTTCCGGCAATGATGGCCGTATTTGCAAAACCTTCAGCCTTGAACGCATCCACCACTGTGCGCAAATCGCCTGCTTCAGAGCCAATGGCTGCAAAACGAATGATCTTTGAACGCGACGGGAACGAAATGGTTGATTTGTCCAGCTCCTGTTCATGATTGTGGCTATCACGCACCATTTTTTTGCGGAAGTCTTTCAGGAATGTCATAACCTGCTCGGCGGTTGAAGGTGCGGCGGCCACTTCGGTTGCATCCGGAACAGGGATTGGCACTACTTCAACGGCAGGCGCCATACCGCGCACCTTCTCTGCCAGCATTTTATTGCTTATTCTGGTCTGTCCGGCTTCCATTACGTCATTTCTATCAAGCCCCACAATAGTGACGCCGCTGACCGACGGGTCTGACTTGGACTGATAGCCTTTGATATACTCCTTGCCGTCTTCGCCAAAGTTGGCGCGAAGTTCCTGAAGGTAGGCCTGCTTGCGCTCACGTGGTAGATCCTGCGGAAAACGGAAAGACACGCTTTTTGAACCATCCACAAGGTTGGCTACTTCCGCAAGGTCAATGACCATTTCTGTATTTACACCTGCCTTGATAGCGCGGATTTTTTCAATAATTTCCGCTTTGCCAACCGCAGTATCAGATGTGATGCCCAGTTCTTCAGCCGTGATACCCGTAATCACGATACCACTGTTAGAAAGGTTGTTCTGTTGCTGGTAACCCCTAACGCGGTCCTTGCCTTCTTCGCCAAACTCGGCACGCAGTTCCTTAAGGTCTGTATGCTTGGTTTTCTGCTCGGTATCCGCAGGAAAACGCAGTGCCACTCCGCCTTCAGGACTGTTTTCGGCATCCAGTGTATATTGTGTTTCCAGAATAAAGTCTGCCTGCGTAGCTTCCGGTTCGGCTTTTTTCCTGTCATCACTGGCTGGCTTCTTGGCCGCTTTCTTATGTTTTGCCTTTTCAGCGATTGCTTCTTCCATGTCACGCACGGCAAGCTTCACATGCGAGCGCAGGTTGGAAAGCGTGGGGTCATATTGCTGGCGTATAGCCAGCAGGTCTTCCGTCGTGATGCCTTCCATTTCATCCTGCCTTGCACGGTCTTTCAGCTTAGGCAGGTGCATTTTCTTGGCGCTGCCGCGTAATTTTTCCAGCGCGGATACTAGTTGTTCGATATTCTCCTCTTCATGGAATACGATGCTGCGCTTGAGATGGCCTTCCGGAATATCAACGCTTTCATGTTTCAAAGATTTGACCAGTGCTTTAATGGCGCTTTCGTCACCGCTAAGCATTATGCTCGGCTTTGCCTGGTCACTGACATCAAGACGGAGTTCAACGTTTTTTACCACATCACTCAGAGCCTTTGGCTTGAACCAACTACCAAACCAGCTTGATCCAGACTTCTTTTCCGCAGTAGCCATGTAAAACCCCTAATCATTTGTTTGAAAACATATAAAGTGATTTACATTTATGTGTTTCCTGTTGGAAATAATCATAGCGATGTTTAATTAATTAATATAGTTAGGAAATGTGAAGTTTTGATGAAGAAAAGTTAAAATAAGCCTGCATTAGTTAATGTAATACAGCATGTTATTTATAAAGGGCTGTTTTTCGTTTGTTGCCACCAGAAATATTATCCACAACAAAACTCCCTGTGAATAATCCCTTATCTATCTATCAAAAACAGATTTTTAGATAGTTATCCTCGTTTTGAATACAAATATTTATCCACAGCAAAATCGTGCGGCTACAAGTGAATAGGCATAATCGTAAAAATCATTCGCGTTTCTTAACTATTCAGTATAGCCTCGAGCAAGAGGATTATGCACAAAGAGTGAAAAAATGAGTACCAAGAATACTAACCCCACGAAGGTCTTCACCGCTGACGACCTGACGTTCCTTGCCGGTTTCTTTACCGGAAAAACACTGGGCGAACTGGCTATCTCCCATGAAGACGCCATGAAGTCCATCCGCGAAATCACCACAGTTGTGGATGATAAAGTGGATGACCCAAGGGAATCGCTGGCAACGTTCATATCGCAACTCGGGGCTGCCCTTAATGAGATGGAATCCCCCGTAGCGCATCGCTATGCGGAACAGCTAACGAAGGCCGCCCAGAACGGGTTGCATCCCACCCATGTGGCATTGCAGGCTGTAAGCACAGCACTGGAGGAAGCCCACCAGCATGCCGAGACACGTGATCCGGAAGTTCGCAAGAAAATCGCCAAGTCATTAAAGAAAGTGCCTGCGGCAATCGATTATATTGTGGGCCAGATGGAATCCTTCGCCGCTGATTTCCGCTCGGCACAGGACAGTTTCCGGTCAGAACTTGACCATCAGAAAGCCATGGTGCCGGAAAATATGCGCGCGCATCAGGACGAGAACACCAAAATTCTGGAGCAGCTTGAAACAATAGATAAAATTTTTGCCCGTGCGCGCATGCCTGTACATAATTTTCGCGCGCAGCACATACGCATTAAAAATCTTGCCACACGGCTTGAAAAAGCTTTTATGCTTCCCCCTGCTACTGCATCAGAAGTGGCTATAAGCTGAATACAATTTTAGCGGAAAGCCCCTACTACCAGATTTTCGATATTGTCGTACATATTATCGACGTTTCCGGCAAGCAGCCCCATCGCCCCAATTACTGCAATAGTAATGAGTGCGACAATCAACCCATATTCGATGATTACGTCGCCACGCTCGTCTATAAGCAAGCGCTTAAGGCTATTCACGCGCGTACCCCCGCCCCAGTTTTGACCTTAGTTCGGCCGCCATTCTAGCCGCTTACCTATTAATTTTATAATAAACAGGCGGCAATGGCAATTTATCATTGAAATTCATATGTTTCATAAAAATTGAGGCAAATTGCTTTAACCTCGGGCCATGCATAACAACGGCTTACACCACTACCATCTATGCGCACGCTGGGCGCTCGGGGAATGCAGGTCATCAGTACCCTGCATCCGTTCTTCCCTGCGCTTCTGCTCTGCGCGGCGCATTTCAGCGCGGCATTTGTCAAACTCCGGTGTTTCTGGCGCTATCCCGCGGCTGACACATGCGTCGATTTCCTTTTGCGCCCGTTTCTGCGCGCGTTCCTCAGCAGAGCTGCAACCTATAACTAACAATACCAGTATGATGATGTAAGATGATTTCATGTCATGTGCTGCCTTGTGCCAGAATTACATTCCTATTGCCGTACGCAACATATAATACGCACCCAATATTGCAAAGGATAGCAGCAGACAACCCTCAACGCTCGCCAATACGTACCGCTTTTGTTTCCATAGTTTTTCCGTCAGCACACCTACCAGCGATAAAAACGCAATGATAACAGGAAACGTCATGCGGGCATCCTGTGTTCCCACTGTCATATTGATAAGACGATTGATAATCTGTGCGCTGACTGCAACAACAATCGCAATGACGAAAAAGCCATACCCACCGGAATGCCGCATCATAATTGCCAACCATGCCGTGTAGGCAACAAGCGAGGTAAGCACCACGCTCAACCATATCGCTATCCTTGGATATGGCCACGTATCAAACCCAAACATTGAGGATTTTAGATATGAATGCCAAAAATACAGCCTGCCGCTTTCGTCCCTACCATAACTTAGGTATGGCTTGCTGAGTAATGTATCAAAATCGATAGTAGTGAATTTCCAGAGATCATTTGTCGAATATTCGCTATCTCTTCCGGGATGGATATACATATTGCCAATAATGAATCCCAGCTCCGGCGCATCATTAAATTTGTGATACAATGTGCGGCCAAAATTAAAGCCCCCGCCGATTATTACTAGAATCAGTGCAATAAAAATTACAGGCTTAAGGAAATGCCTCCAATCAACACGCTTATGCACAAGTTCATACAAAACAACACCGCCGGCAATGCCAAGAGGCACTAACGCGGTAGTTTTGATAACCAGCATAATTCCACAAAGGCCAACGGCGAGCGCTAGATCTGTAGGTCTGCGCTGCTGGTACCAGCATAGCAGATAATAATTACTCGCTGCCCAGAATGGATAAATCATTAATTCATTGCTCATGCGGCCGATAAGGGCCAAAAATAGCGGCCAGAACATAAAACTTGCCGAACACAAACACGCAAGCCATTTTAAAGAAATGGCTCTTCTAATGAATAAAAGCCCATACAGTATGAATGCAAGTGTGCATAACATAGAAAAATGTCTTGCGGCGTCTAGAAACCCAAGCCCCATCCACGCGCCGACTCTTCCCCAGATAACAGCTATAAAATAATACAGCGGCTGCTGGTAATATTGCCATCCATCCGGCGCGGGCGGAATTTTCCAGTATTTATTTACATAGCCAATATATGGGATGTGGCCCCACCAGTCAGGCCCGTGATAGTTGAACGAGGTGTAATAAAAGGCAACGATACAAATTGCCACGGATACTAATGACATCGCAATAACTGGAGCGGAAAACTTTAACCGCAACAATATCCAAGACCAAATAGCCCCCACCAAAAAGAAGGTGGATATTGCGCGGTGCATCTTTTGCTCAACCGGCAGAAGCAATGGATTTAGTGATATGCCATAATTGCCACCTTTTGAGTCCCGAACGAATGCCTCAATCTTATTAGTGCCTTCAACAAGTTCGCTGCTGAGATTTATAATTATGCCACGCGATAAATCGCAGCGCTGATGTTGTGTATAGCCCTCAAGACTATAGAACATGTTGTTTATGTATAGCTCCCTAAGGCAGTCATCTGCGATAATCTGAAACCACCCACTCTTGTGTGGTTTACCTTGCACTTCAATAATAAAGCGGTAATCCACATTTTTATCATCTGGGATATTCCCAGTCGAAGCACGTGATCTTGCAGAATACGGCAGCTTGATTTCATTCGGCCAGCTATCCGAATCAGCATTGGACTCCAGATCAACACTCTGGGCAGAAACAATTTGATAGACACCATATTCCCACGACACCTGCCATACGCAGTATGTAAGCAGAAAGAATACGGGTAAACACTTAAGGAATTTCGCAAGAGACATACAAAAATTATGCTAATGGATCGACCACATTATTAAGTTCATCAGACAGTCGGATTTTGCAGCCAGTTTACATAAATACCGCTTACAATACACACAAAAAACGCTATAAAACAAATGAATATTTGATACTATTGGCTTCATTTGTCGTTAGATTAATATGGGGGATGCGATGACGGTCACTGCCGCAACAGATCAAAAACCCGTATTTTACATATTATGTGGAAATGCAGCCTATAACCGAGGTGACCGAGGCAATCTCTATAGCCAAATTACTTTAATTAAAAAGCATTTTCCTAATGTACAGTTGGTTTTTGACTCCGCCCAATATGGGCGAGACCAGGAATGGTACGATGTACTCATATTAAAACGCAGCATTATTCCAAACAAACAGCAGCGAATCTGGCTCAAGAAAGCTGATATCGTCATCGTCGGCGGTGGCGCGCTGCTGGCAGATAATAGCTGCAGGCTGCTGGTGCCATACTGGTTCTTGTATATCTTTTATGTCAAAAAGCTGCTGGGCAAACCCGTCATGATCTGGGCAAACGGCCTGATATTGCAAACACGCGCCGGTAAATGGCTTGGGCGGCTGGCGCTCAATATGGCCGACTATATAACCGTACGCGATATAGGAAGCCTGCATACATGTCAGGAATTAAAGATTGAACGACCGACCGAGCAAACGGCAGATCCCGCCATATTACTAACAGCAGGTGACAAAAGCGAAGGTGAAGCAATCCTCAAGGCAGAAGGCATTCCAACAGACAGGCCTATCATATGCCTAAGCCCTACTTTCTGGCATTTTTACCATGACCAGAAAAGCTGGCTGCCCTACCCTATGGGAAAACGCTTCTTTTCACCCCTAAACAAAAAATGGGAGATTCTGGAACGATACTTATATGCCATGTCCAGACTCGCTCAGCTACTGGCACAAGAGCATTCTGCCACTATATTGCTGATGCCACGTTACGCAGCAGCCGAATGGGATGACGTTTCCTTCTGCAAACAAATCGCCGAAGAATCAGGGCTGAATGACAAAATTCATATCATGGCGAATGATAGCTACCCACCTGAGCAATTTTTTGCACTGTGGAAATGTTTTAGTCTCAACATCAGCGTTGCGCTGCATGATGCAATATTTGCCACCGTTATGGACTGCCCGGTCCTCCACCTTCACTACGAAAGCAAAGGCAAAGACTTTTTTGACGCGCTGGATACCCCCGAACAGTTGATGCCATGGACCACGCTTTTTGATCATGAGGGGCCGGAGCGCATTGCAAAGCGCGCGACACGAATATTATCTAACTGGCATATAACAATGCCTAAACGAGCAGACAACATAAACCATATGAAAACACTGGCCTTACGCAATGTGGATGTATTGAAACAGCTCTATGCAGAAATTTCTGCATGAGAGCATTTAAACAACCGCCATCTGTAAAATTTAACCGGTACACTATCTGTTTTTCTGTTCTGGTGCTGGCACTGGTGGCAAGCGTGGCCCTCAGAATTTATTTAATGTCAAGCTGGCAGGATAATGATTTCAAGTTTTTCAGCCATTATATCTATAAAATGCGTAATGACGCCTTCGGAGATATAATGTCCACGCATTTTACAAAACTCAGCACAGCATACCTGTACCTTCTCTACCCGCTCACCGTGCTTGAAACACCTTTGCTCTATCCTTTTAAATGCATGATTGCACTGTTTGACTATCTTTCGGCATTCTGGTGTTTTCTTATTATCAGGCTTCGGTTCACAAGACCTTCACTCATGCCGCTTCTGGCGGCCACACTGGTCGCCTTTGCTCCGGTATCTCCCATGGTATCAAGCGTATGGGGACAATTAGACGGCGTATATACTTCGTTCCTGTTTGGCAGTGTCTATTTCCTGATGCACTGTCATTCCCCGCAGGCAGGCAAGCATGACGGCTTGTGGGCAATGCTCATGTTCTCGCTGGCATTCTGCTTTAAGCTCCAGTCCATACTGATAATTCCGGCATTATGTTTCTTTATTGCCTGCGGCACGTTACGCGTACGATATGCAATCATACCCGTGGCCGTGTATGTGCTGATTCAGCTGCCCCGCTTTCTGGTCGGCTACCCTGTCGGGAATCTCTTTACCGGTTACGTCGAGCAGGTAAATACATTTTACGGAATCGCCGTCGATGCGCCTAACATGTATCTGTTGCTCCAGAAATACACGACCCAGGAATGGCGCATGGCGGCAGACAACTTCGGCACTTACACGGGTCATATATTATGCCTGCTGGCACTGTGGGCAGGCAGCCGCGTTAAGTATATGAAACTATCGTCCGCCTTTGTGTTGCTAACCTGCACACTCAGTTTATTACTTGCTACATATGTCATCACAAGAATGCATGCACGATATTTCTACCCGGCTGATTTAATATCAATTGCCATGGCATTTTATTTCCCACGCCTGTGGTATGTGCCTTTAATAGCAAATCTCGCTGGCGCATTGAGCTATCTCCCACGCTTCATGATGCACGAGTATATGTTCATTCCCCTGCATTGGCTTGCGATACTAGTGCTAATTGCTATTGTTGTTATAGCCCGACAGTGGATAATACTCTATAAGAGGCTTTATGCTAGTGACAAATCAGATGCTCTGCGCTAGAGCATGAACAGGCTATTATCTTACCAAGGAGTTTGTATGCGTCATTTGCTCACGCCTGCTGTTGTTGCCATAGCAATATCGGCCAGCGCCTGTACTATCCAGCAAAATGACGGTAAAACCGAAGCCGTCTTTTCTCCCCTGGTTGCAGCCAGCCAGCCATGGCATGTTTCGCAGCAGTTTCTCGATGGCAATGGCGACCGTATCTGTACCATTTCCGCAGGAGAAGTTGACGTAACACAGCGCAAGAACGCAGGCGGCATCGCACTTCAGGTCGCAACCTCAAGACACCTGATACCGGGCTACCGGTATAAAATACTGCTGGCCGGCCACAGCTATGAAACAGTGGAAGACTGGTTCCTCCCCGATGAATCCAGAAAGATTATTGACGCTATGCTGCAAAGTGACAAGCTTTACACTGAATTTCGTGAGCGTGGCACGCGTGGCCAAGGCAGCGCCATCAAGGTTACCAGTAACGTAATATCGCTTAAGGGGTTTAACCTGCTATACAAAAACTGTACGGACTACATCAACTCCAAACGGAAATAAGCTTTACTCCTGAGAGCGCCCTCGGCTTGCATATATTTCCTTCGCACGCCTAATTTCTGACAGCACGTTTTTCATGACGTTATCGGAAACTTGCGCCACATCGCTTACGCCTGCGGCAACAAGACCCTTCTGCAGACCTGCACGTATGGCCTGCCTTGCCTCGTGATCTGACAGATCCGAACTCATCTCATAAGGCAGAATGGAAACTGACGCCTTCTCATCACGCGCATGCCGGATGGAGTCCATCACCATGTCAGACACAGCCAGTAATTGTAATGCGCCATTACTGGTATAATGGTCCGTGTAGCTGTCAATGAGGCTAATGCCAATGGCCGTCCTAAGTATGCTATCGGGAAGCACCATACGCGAACGCTGAGTTATTTGCTGCTGTGTCAGTAATTCTTCCTTTGGTGCTGTAGGGTTTAGCTCGTACATACGCCTTACAGCCATGCCGAAGCCAGTGAGATTACCGATTTCATCCGTGTTTTCGGCAATCCTCTTTAGCTGGCGCAAAGTAACCTCAACTTCATTGACTATGGCCTTAGGCCCAAGCTCCTGCCAGTAATTGGCATCATAAGGAGTAAAGCGCATTCTGTTGTCGTTCATGTCGGAACGCACGTTCGCGGATTTTACGCTGTACCCGTTATTGGCGAACAGGTGGCTGAGCAGCATATAGACAGCGGCGCCCCTTCCGAAGTTATCTTCGCCATCAACCTGCAGGAATAAATTTTCATCATTGAAATAACAGCTGAAGGTCGTGCCATCAATGGTCACTACAAACTGCCGTTCATCTCCCTGATGACGTGGCATTGCACCTCCCGCATTAATTTAGTCAGTATTATCCCATCACTATTTTTGGCTTCACAATAAGCCAAAAACCATTGCCCATAATTTGGTGGGCCTGTAATTGTACCACCTCAAAATATTCAACAAATTTCTTCAGCCACCACGAACTGGGATTTTGAATCAGGTGTGCATTACGCCCATCCGACAACACTTTTCCCGCCGGCCCCATATGCACCGAATAAAAGCCGAGATTGGTGGTGATTTTGGCGAGTTCACCAATTACATTATCGATCAGTTCCGGCTCGATATGTTCCAGCACATCGATACAGCAAACAAGATCAGCGTTTTTTGGCTCACCATATTCAGGAAATGCCGGATCATATGGAAAATAGTCAAAACCGGAAACACCTGCCTGTGTTAAGGCCTTCAGCAAATTTTGTTTGCCGGCCCCATAATCCGCCACCGACTTGACCCCTGTCTTTTTGATAATTTCTGCGACAATCGGTGCAAAATGCAATGAAGCAACGCCATAATTCGGGTTTTGGTGCAGCTCCTGCTGGAGCTTGCGGTAACCTTCGGTAATGGTTTGGCTTTGTGGCATTATGCATGCTCCATGTGTTAATGCACAGTCAGCAATGGTCTGCTATCCAGACCATATCACCTACTGTGTAATTTTATACTCCATTTTTTCTACTTCCGGCTTGCACTGGCTAGCGCGCGGCGCTTTATGGTCGAATGCGTTCTTCTCGACATGCAGCGTGTCACCGTCAATCCTGGCATTCTTGAAACAAGGCACAAAAGTATCTGATACAAGGGTTAGCACATGCACCTTTCGTGCATCCGGTTTTAGCATGTCTGGTCTTACCTGCCGCTCGTCAATGCGGTATGCTGCCAGTTCATTACCGCTGTGATGCACGATGAACAGACCGCTGGACGTCTTGCCGATAACCTTGTAGCCAAAACTTTCACCCTCTACTTCAGTGGAAACAACGCCATTTTTTATATCCACCGGTTTTTCATGGAAGGCCCAGTTGCTCTTCTGGCACTCCTCCAGCACGATGGATTTGACAATGATGTCCTTGTCGCTCTGCCACGGGCGCATCCGGCTGATGCACACAGGATTAATCACCTCGCCATTTACGCTGAAGCCCCCGAATTTCTCGACCGACTTGGTTGGCAGTGCTGTCTGCGCCTGTGCCTGAGGCACAGAAGCCATCATTACCAATACTGCGGAAACAAATATTCTGCTCATATACGCACACTCCTGAATAATTCGGTATCCGGAAGCTATGCTAATTTATTGGCTCAGACAATACTAAAAATTACAGGACTAGCCGCGCCCTGCGCCAGTAGCAGCGACAGGTTTATCAACCACATCACGGCCGGAGTTACCCATGGCGTTATCGTAATATGCGAGCATAGCCTTTACCTCAGGCCCTTCGACCATATCCAGTGGGGGAACACCGATCTGTTGGCGCATTTCAAGCCTGCGCATGAATGAATCTCGGTATTTATGCAGATTGTCGTCGCTCCGTACAGGCGACTCACCACGCTTCTCAGCACGTTTATACATGGTAGAATAATCCATACCCGGCGTCTTGCCTTCAGCAACCTGATCTTTGATACGTTCATCAGTCAAAATTGGGTCAAGGACCGTTTCCTTGAATTCCAGCCACGGCATATCAGGATTGGTAAACGAACGTATGAACTGTTTGCGTTCATTTTCCGAAAGCCCAAACTCGTCTGCGATTATGGTCAGGTTTTGCACCATAAAGAGGTCGTCAACTTTGTATTCATCCTGCAGGCTGTTGCGTAACCCTTCTATCAGTGATTTGCGCTCCTTTACCGTTGCAGCAGGCAGCACAAACCCGTCAGGGTTTCTGTCAAACTTCTGTACCTGGTCGGTGATATGCGCCACGACATCGTCGACAAAGCCTTTGCTGCCAAGTCGCCAGCCAAGTCGCCAGCCGCTGTTTGCGCTATAGCCGGACATAGCCTCAGGGTCACGCAGCATTTCCGTCATAGTGCTGCGCCTGTCGGCAATCTTCGGGCCCGCATTGGTCAGTGCATACGGACGATCAGGATTGGTAGGCTCTAGCGGGCGTTCCGGATTGGTCCAGCGCGGGTCGATATCGGCGAATACAAAATTTTCCGATGCAAGCGTCTTACGCGCCTTCTCGGCGCCCTGTTCATGGCTTGTTTTTTTATCGGCAGCATCGGTGAGGTCTGCCACCAGCTCTGCCACCAGCGGGCTGAAACGATCGCGTATCATAGACAATGAATTATTCAGGCCAGCAACTTCAGGCCCCCCATCTTCCGCAAGGTCATGCAACACAAGGATGGTGGCGACAATCGGGCGTAGCGCCTCACCCAACCCGCGAGACCCCGTAGAGAAAGTCTGCGTAAGGTGGCCGATAATAGAGTTATTACCCTTGCGGTAGCCGTTATGGTGATAGCGTGATGCCTCCATCAGTGCCTTGATAAGGGTGGCGTTTGCATTTTCCTGCCCTTTTACCGCAAAGTTCATCACAGGCAGGTCACGATGGAACATGGCCAGTGCCTGCCCGTTGCGATTACCTTCCGGACCTTCATAGCCAACCATGCGCGATGCGTCCATAGCACCAGCAAGCACCTGATCTACAATTGCCACCTGACGGTTACGTACAGGATCTGAGACAGCCTTTTCCAGCCCGTTCAAGGTTAATGCCGCTTTCACTTCTTTTTGTTTTTTAGCCAACAGTTCATCCTGCGCAAGTGCAGGATTTTCAGAATCGAGACCCAACGCTGAAAGCTTTGCGGCCAGTTCTTTTTTAATAACGTCATGATCTTTCGGAGGCACATGTGTGTAGCCCTCTATAGCTTCCAGTACACGATAGGATTTTATCCTGACGACTTCTTTCAATTCCGCTGATTTTATCGCCAGCACTGCGTTAGTATATGCCGGATCAATAGATTGTAGCAGTGCCTGCTTTTCTCCGTCGGTCTTGCTGCCCATTGCATCATCAAAACTTTTCATGGCGTCCTGCAACCCATGCAACTTTTCCAGCACGGCGTCACCAAAACGTTCGCGCACAACCTTGTCATCTACTTTCTGGGTTTTCCCTTCGTCTAGTTGCAGACTTTTCAGGGTTTTACCCACTGTTTTATAAATGGTGGTAGCGATAATCACGTCATCGGCTATGGCGGAGCGTGATTCATCATATTTACCATCTGCATTGATGCGCGCACCATAGGTCATGCCGACTTCAAGTATAGCCTCATTAATGGCCGAACCGATTTTGGGAAGAATATTGCTGTTAAATTTATCTTTGCGTGCATCAAGTGCTTCACCCGTCGCCAGTTTCGGATACATCCTGGCCAGTTCTCTCCATACGTCGGGATGCATAGGAATTTTGGGGTTGTAGCTTTTCACTCCATTGATATCTTGTAACTCTGCAATATCAGACAGAGGTAGTGATTGTTCCTGCTCGGCTTGCGCCCATACCTTGTTTGCTTTTTCTGAGAACGCACCAAGTATGCTGCGCTCTGTGTTCAAAGTATCACCCAGCAGTTCAAATGCCCTGTAAAGCTTGGCTTTAAAACTCAGTTCACTCATGTAACCACACTCCTGTAATTTTTATTTGCCAACCGTATAAAATATTCATACTACACGGTATGATTTTAAATTGTCTAATATATAAATATGACAATGTCATGACCGTGTTTATGCACGTCAATGAATTCTAGATGTTAATCTTTAAAATAGTAATAAGGCCTGCCAGCAAGCATATTATTAATCAATTGATATGTATTAATATATTTCTATTCGTTATACTTTTTTCTTGATAATCTTCTGCGAACTTTCATAAATAATTAATTAATAAAATGCTATATTCTCTCAGGATTTGTTAATGTTTTGGAATGGTGGATAGTTATGGTCAGTAGTGTAAATCACGCCTTGGATCAAAACAATACCTTAGGCTTCCGCTTCTCGTACGTCCCGGAACAAAACGTAATCAGGGGTGGGCTGCTCAAAAGCACTAAAGAACATTTTGGCGACAGTCTGGTGGAAAATGCTGCGGATATCACACATGTTGTGATTAACGGGCAGGAAATACCCCTGAAACGCACTGATCCATCGGTCGGACCACAGCAATTTGAAACCGTCTTTGAATACCCAGTTACTAATGTAGATGAAAAGCTGTCTCTTCAAATAAAACTCAACAACCAGACATTCGGCAGTTACGAAATTGATGCACAGTCCGGTGCTATTAGCGGCGGGGTAACCAACAAACTGGTGGCCTTTGAAACGAGATTGATGGCAGGCACCAAGGATCTGATGGACGTTCCCTATGACCGCTCAAAGGGAGTTGATTTTAAAGCCACAACTGACCTGCATACGCACCTTGCCGGCAATCTTTCTTCAAGTAAACTCGTCGAACTTGCAATAAATAAACCCGGCGAGCCGATTACCTATCCAACCTATTTGCTGGACTCATTGAACATTGATACCAGCCAGTATTCTGTAAAGGACAAGCAAGTCGCAGTACGTGACCTGACTCCATATGACTTAGAAAAACTGGAAATGGCAATGGCGATTCCTGTTGATAAGCAGGACACGTTCAACGGCATGGAAGGAATTTACCAATATCGCGGGCCTATTACCAAGAACAAGGACCTCTTTAAAGACATATTGCGGGAAATCGGGCGCGATTATGCCGCCAGCGGAACAAAATACGCGGAACTATCGCATGCAAGCATCATTACCGACCCTGAACTGTTGAGAATGGCGAACGAAGTGCTGCCGGAAGTAGAACAGGAAACCGGTGTGAAAATACGCTTCCTTGCCGCTATGTGGCGTCATTCTGATAAGGAATGGAACCAGGATGAAGTGGACCGCATTAAAGCAATTGCGGAGAACCCTTATGTCGTTGGCGCAGACTTCATGGGACATGAAACCAACCCTACACGTGACTTTGTTGGCGAAGTTAAGGAACTGACAAAATGGGCAGTTAAAAATGATCCTGATTTTACAGTACGCGTCCATGCAGGCGAGAACCCACTATTTGCTGCGGCAGGATTTAAGAATGCACAGGAAACACCTTGGGATTTCCATAACGTAAAAGAAGTGCTGCAAGCCGTTAAGGACGCACGTGCTGAAGTAGCACAGGAGATGGGTGTAGAAGCAGAAACTCTACCAATGCCAAGGGTTCGCGTCGGCCATGGTCTTTACGGCCTGGACCAAGAAACCATTGCGCTGTTCCGTGAAACCGGAGCAATTGTTGAATTCAACATGAGTTCCAACCTCGCGCTCAATAACATCAACGATATTTCAGAAATTCCCATCAGCCGTTACATCGAAGCCGGTATTCCCGTGGTACTCGGGCATGACGGCAAAGGCGTATATAAAACTGACCCCGAGCAGGAAGCTCTTATGGCGGGTGCGGCTGGTGTTACCGAAGCCGGATTCGCACTGATGAGGCAAACCGAAACCACGCACATCGCCCGCGACCAGAAACGCTTTGAGTCAAAAGTTGCGTCTTATGAACAGAAGCTGGAAGATATACGTAAAACACTTCTGCCGGAGGGTAAAAGCTTATCTGACTTGCCACAAGATGAGCGCGATAAAATTGAAAACGAAGTATTTAAAAGGGCGGCTGTTGCCACATACAACACACCTGACCAGAAGCCGCGTATGACACCCGCTGTCAGCGCGCGCTATGCCGAAGTCCAGAAAGCACAGGAAGCAGACTTGTTGTCACGCGTAAGTAAACAGTATGATGGCGTGCCGGTAGTCACCAATCCAGAAGCAGTTGCCACTAATCTGGAAGGAAAAACACCTATACTTCTCACGGGCGCTTCGGAAAAGGCGTGGCCAAAGATTGCAGATCCAGACAAGGAAGAAATCAAGCTCGCCATGCAGGTTTTGTCTAACTGGGTAGATGGTGATAAGGCCTATGTCATGACCGGCGGCACACATCATGGCGTTGAAGCGCGTTTCCATGACGCCGCTCATATCTCCAACGCTGGCGCGGCAGATGACAAAAAACTACGCGTAGTAGGTGCGTTTACGGCTGAAGCGCTGGCACTGAAGGCCGGACAAGTAGCCAAAATCGAGGACAACACTATCACAGACGCAATCGTGCTGAAAATGAACGGCAGGATTTCGCAACGCTGGTTCGACCTGCAAGACGCCGCATTGCATATCGTTGATGAAAACAAAGGCATCGTACTTGCCGTAGCAGGCGGACCGGTAGTAAGCGACATGATACAGCGCGCGCATAATATGGGACTCGACCTGATGCTGATGGACGGCCCGATGGGTGCATCAACCGATAAGTCAAAATCCCTGAAGATGAATGACTATTCATTTGTTGGCGCACAGGGGTTACTCGAAAAGCTTCATGAAGCGCGCCCTGAACTTTTTAAACCGGGATTTGATGTGTCGCAGGCCGCAGAATACGTGAAGCAGGCCAAAGCACAAATAGAAGCTGCCAGCCCCGGTGCTGATATGGGTGGCGTCAAGGGCGAACCAGCCTTCGCGAAGGAGGTGTCAGTTGCCAAAGGCTAGCCATAACCAGCATAACCAAAAATCATTCTCCCGCCATGTTGCATCCGGGCGCAAGTCGCTCGTGTATTTTGTGCAGGGTATCTATAATGGAAAGGACGCCTGGCATTATGTGCTGGTAGATAAAACCAGACTCCAGCTCTTTCTTGGCAAGCTGAAATCCGGCGCGCTGGATGTTGCGCAGTATGGAAGCATTCTATATTCGGGATGGGGCAAAAAAGCGCCGCAATATATCCTTGAGGAAATAGAGGAAAACTTTAAACACTAAAGGTTATACGGTAAACGCATGCGCTCAGCCGCATTTATCATATTTCATGCCATAGACCCCGATATCGCCGCCACCGGCTCCAGTGGTCGTGTTGCCATGGTGCTGAAGCGTAATCCCGACATAGGAAATGGCAGCGCTGATGCATCTTATGGCGCTGTGGGTGGATTGCTTAACCTTGGGGAAACACCTGAACAGGGGGCAAGACGCGAGGCAGGCGAAGAACTCAACCACCTCATCAACATTGATAACAACAAGCTGGTGCCACTGCGTGAATATGTGGATGACTTAACAAAACCAGGCAATCCGGCGCAGGTGAATACATTTGCATGCGAACTTACGCCGGAGCAATTAGCAGACTTAAAGCAACACGCAGCTATGCTCGATCCCGCAAACACGGCCTATGACCCGGCCTTTGCCGCCGAATTTTTTGCCCGTACAGACAAGGAAACCATAAGGTTTGAGCTTCCGCCTATCGAAAAAGCGGCAGAACTTCCATTTTTCTACCCTCTCGCCGGTCAGGATTATGAGGCAACCATCAAGCTGATGGAAAAACCAAAGGCTATAGAAGTAACCCACCAGCAGGTGGAAGCACTTTTAAAACCCAATGTGAAACCCGACCCAGATAGCCTGTGGTTGCTAGTACAAGTGCCTGCCATAAGCGCTGATACTTCTTTCACCCCTTCCCCGTCGCTGGATGAAAAAGGCAACCCTTCAGGTCTTATAGCTATTGAAGACGGGCAGGCTGTTTTTAGGAACCCCAAGGACAGTCTTAACGGCAAGCACAGCACGCAAAAACTGCCGCTGGATGGCACTGGCGTGCTTATATTCCCCGTTAAAAAAGATACAGCGCTCGGGCATAAAATGGGTGAGCTGTCAAAAGACCTTCAGGAAGCCCCCTCCCTGCAATCGCTCGACAAATTGCTCAAGGACGTTCACCGCACATACGAGGAAGCAGGAGCAGTGCCGGATATGTATAATTCCGACACCGGACATTTCGGGAGAGTGGACCGCAGGGAAACAATCGGCAGCCATGAAGGTGTTGGATTATTCGCCAAAAAAGAGAAGCAGCTTTCGCTGCTCGTGCTTAAGGCCCCCAACCCTGAAACGGACATTGCATTCGAAAGCAGCGGCGCTTTCATCACCGGCGGCAAGCAATACGGCAAAGGACTCATCGTGCTGGTGAAAGACGGGGACGAAATCCGCAAAATGGCGCCGGACTATGCTGTTGAAAATTTTGTATATTTAGATGGCTCACCCCTCACCCTGGAGAGCCTTCCCAGCGTCACCGTTGATGAGGCCGGACGACTCGGAGAATTAACAGGAAATCAACCTTTAAAGCTTAAAATAAACCATCCATCTAGAGGAGAGAAAACCATGGGAACGTTAGAAATTAAAGCAGACGACCTGAAAGACCTGCCCAAAATCAAAGTTATGAACAACACTGATCTGGACGCAAACGGTCGCGTGCTCGCCAGCTTTCAGGTATATGAGAATGTAGATTTTTCAGATGGCCCGGAAGGTGGCCCCGGCAGAGGCGGCGATAAGCCCTTTGTACCAAATCCGGCAGACACAAACTACCCTAGCGGTAACAACCCCAAGCTTGGTATCAAACGCGTTGAACGCGATGATAGTGGACGCATTACAGGGTTGATTTATGATAACCCAAAGGACTCTGCACCGGATAAATACACGGAGCAGCGCTACGATATTACAGGGGGCAACCGCCTAAGCACGTTTATATTTCCAGCGCAGGGAAGCCCCGAACTACGCAAGGACATCATTGCAGCCATTGATAATGTCGCCCAGGGAAGCATGCACCTCGACGTTACCGATGTCGATATGCTTCTGAAGGATGTCTACAAAGTATATGAAAAACACGGCGTAACACCGGACATGTATAATGGCGGCGTTGATCAGCTTAAGCCGGCAAAACACATGATGAATGAAGCGGAAACGCGCTCATGGGGTGGTGGCGCGGCAAAATCTGCCAAGGTGAAAGACATGGTGATAATTGATGCAAACGACGACCAGCAAATCAAGTTTGTGGGCAAAGGCGATGCACATATTGTCAGCCAAGAACAATTCAGCACCGGACCGTTCGTAGTGGTACTGGAAGGTGACAGCGCACGCAAACTGGACTTTGCATATGCAGAAAAAGATCTTCTGAGCGCTGAAACAGGTAAACCTATGGATATGGGTTATATGATCCATCAGGGTCACACTGGTGTTGTCAGCGCCGACAAGATCGGCAAGCCGATAGATGCACCAGACCCGGCTGCCCTTGCAGGTGGTACGCAAGAAGTCAGCAGCCCGCAGCAAAAAATTGCAAAGAGCTAAGGCCATGGCAACAGTTTCTTTTGCGGATAAGCTGGAAAAATCGGGGTCAATCCCTATTCATTTTGTACGCTGCAAAGACACATCGGGAAAGGATTGTTTTTTCTTCCTGATGTGTCCGACGCAGAAAATTGCCCTGCTCAAGGCCATCAAAGATGGGGTGTTTGACATAAGGAATTATGGCAAGGTAGTTGCATCCGGTTTTGGGCGTACCCCGTCTGAAGCTGTTAAAAAGCAGCTCAAAAATGATTATAACTTTGATGCAGATTCCATTACCAACTAATGGCGATGAAAAAAGAAGCCCCTGTTAAGCCGCGCCTAGCTACCATTGAGGACCCGCTGGTTAATTCCGCTGTGGGTGGTTTCTTTAAACTGCAGGCCAAAACAGATGCTCTGGCCTACCTGCAAAAAATTGCTACGCAGTGCATATTGGCCAAAGACCGCGAACCGATTGTTGAAGGTGAACCACCCGTCCTGAAATTATGGGTGCGCGGCTTTGAAGTTACCGGCGAGGAGAAGGCCAAGGGTTACTGCGGAAACTTTGCCCGCATACGGCTTGAGTTCACCAAGGCAGGCCATTACACGCTGATAGCTGAAAAATTAGAAGTGGACGTATCACGTCATCCCCAGAAGGAACGCGCCAACGGCCCCCACCCGAACTGGGGCCATCCTGTCATGCGTGAAATTGAAAAGGGCAAAACCTATCCCAGCATCGCGGTGGCGCGTGAAAGGCTCGAGCGGCTGCACCTTGACTATCCTCTCGCCACACTGCCGGGCAAAGATACCCTGAACATCATGCTCTATAACCGTAATGCGGAAGGTGATTCGCCTATCGATAAAATCACTGTCAAAATCAAACCGCTGGAAGAAGGCGGTGCAAAAATTGTACAGCTCAAAAAAGCCGCCAAAAAGAAAGACGTGCCAACCGTAGTGGCAAAACCCGTAATTGTAGAGGGTGCTGGCAAATTTACCGACATGCTGAAAAAACAACGCGCCAAGAAAAAACCGAAACCCGGCACCAAATAATCTGTAAAATTTCCCCTAAAAGCACGACACCCCGCCTCCTTGTGGGAGAATCGGGGTGTGTGGCTCATTTAAGAGCGTTCAACGGTTGTTCAGGACACGGTCGGGACCGCGTTCAGGTCGATGTCGGACCCGTCCGCGCACTTGTAGGTGCGCAGGACGATGTCGTCTTCGATCCGGCGCGGCTCGCCCTTGACCATCACCTGCAGGATGCCCGTGTTGTCACGGTACAGGATGCAGACGTCCCGGTCGTCGCGCTTGACGATGCCGGTGTACTTGCTCACCATGCGGCCCGCGGGGGACAGCTTGGTGTCCACGAAGGTCTTCTTCGTGGTGTACTGGTCGCCGTAGCCGTTGTTGGCCGCGTACTTGCAGATCAGCTCGAGCGAGGCGATGGTGCCGTCGTACATGTCGAGGAGGACCTCGGCGAAGTCGCCGGGGATCTCGTTCATGATGACGACGCCCTGCTGCGCGTCGGCCCCCTGCAAGCTGCCGCCGTCCGTCTTGTTCTGGACGACGATGACCGGCTGGGAGTTGTTCTGCCCGTACTCGGAGATCTTCGCGTCCGCCGGGAACACCGCGAGGGCGTCGCTGTGCGGGACCTCGAAGATGACCTTGCGGGCATTCGACGTGACCTTCAGACCGTTGATCGTGGTGGTGCTCATGGCACAACCCCTTCTAGCCCTGAGGGCTAATAGGAACATGTCCTCAAGTAACCATGCTCGAATTGAGACATGCGATAACTTGGAACAAGGCCAATATAGCATGCAATCTCCTTAAGAATTGTTAAGGAAATAAGAATATTGTAGCCCCTAAGTTAATGATTACACAGGCTTTTATGCCTATTTTTATATATTTTTCAATGCTTTAATAATTTAGGCATTTTAGACAGAAATTGCGCCGTGCAAATAAATTTAACCAATATTCCGATAGCGTTAATCTAGCGCCCCGGAAGCCCGGCAGAGGGTGGGGAATCGGGTAGCACAGCGCGTGAATGGGTGATTTCAATACCCACATCCTGCATCTCTTTTTTGGCCTTTATAATGCTCTCAATGCGAGTGCCGCAGCTGGCATCTTCAATGAATGCAATTTTTGAACGTGGCAGTAATTCACGCGCATCAAACGCGCTGAGTTTCACGCAGCGGTTAGTCACCAGCCCGCAGATATGGATTTCTACATCCTCGCCCGCATGCGCACGAATGTAATCGCTAAGACCAGTCAGATTACGTCCGTCATTATCCCGAAAGGCGGAATTACAATCCACATCCCTTTCCATGCCTTTATGCTGAATATAGGTAATCGCTGCATGGCTGAGTCCTGGATGCAGCTCTGCACCTTTAGTGCCTTGCACACAGTGAGCCTTACCTATCTGTTCCGGTTGAAAACTCACATGGTCTGGCGGGTGCCAGTCCTTTGTCGCTATGACCAAGTCATAATTACCTTTGGCAATAAGCTCGTTGATGACTGGCACAACGTCGTCGGCATTTTTCACCGCCAACGCACCACCTTCACAGAAATCATTCTGCACATCAATAACCAGCAATATTTTTTTAGTTGCCAATGTCAGCCCCTGCCGTGAGAATCAACTGTAAATGTTTTTTCTACATAATCACGCAGCTTTCTAGCGGCATGCAACGATTTTCCTGCGCCTTCCAGCTTCTCATCCGTGAAAAACCTGTCCTGCGCATCCTTAATGTTGGCGATTTCCCCGGGGTTCGTCACCAACGTTTTCAGGAGTGATGGCAGAATGACGGAGAACGCGTTCTGCGACAGCGCTATTGAATCCTGCCCCGTGATAAAACGGTTGCTGAACACATAGCCGCGTATGCCATGGCTGTTTGGGTGATATGTCTTTTCCTCTGCCCTGCGCTTACCTTTACTGCCACTGGTAACCCCGTAATAGCCCACCTGCCGTTCTGCTGGTGTTGCAGAAGTAATGAGGATTGAATTATCCTGCAGGTGCGCTGAAATTTGTCTCCCCACCTTGTGATGTCTGTTATTGGGATTGGATTGCTGATCAAAACCGATGATGGCATCACTGGATTTTTTTGCCATGTAGTCCACCTGCTCAGGTGACGCCAGCGCCTGACGTATGATGTCCTTGTCCATGTACGTCGCCGCAACAGTATCGTTGAGCTGCAGGAAGTACATCTGCGTCGCCTCGGATGTTTCAGGCACGGCAGTAATGGGGGCAATATGCACAGCCTTGAGTTTTTTCATTACTTCTGCCACTTGCGCAGCATTCAGCCCCTCATCACGCATATGCTGCCTGAATTCATCCAGCACCTTCTGGGTTGCAAATGATCCGTAGCAATATCCCACCAGCGTCGTCACGGAGGCGCTACTCTTATAATGCTCGTATTTCTCCAACACAGACTTTCCGCTAACAGCCTGCACATCGAATATCTGTTTTGCCATATCAGCAAAAAATGAGACCGGTTCAATTTCAGGAAGCATTGCTCTTAGCAAATCACTATGGCCTATATCACCCGTAAGTGTCGGCACTAATATGTCATAGTCTTTAGACTGGCGACCGGAAGGAAGTATCTTGGAAAAAAACTGGTACGAGTGGTCGCTAAGTTCCTTGTCCTGATGGATAAGATCATAAATACCGCCTAGATACACCATCCGGCTAGGGCGACCATTCGACTGGCTGCCGCGTTGCATAGTGTTTAGCTGCACTTCTATCATTTGGAACGTACGGAAGGAGTGCTGGACACGCGCGATACGAACGCAGGAGATATGCGGGGCGGTGCCGGTTTATCTGCAAAATGCTCGCTCCAGAATTCGGGATGGTTGGTGCGCACATTTTGTTTTACGCCTTCGTCGTCCATAACACATGTCATGTAGGTACATGCCAGCTCGGTCAGTGCTGACTGTGCATCCTGTGTGTTGCCAGTTTCACGGATTTTTTCGGCTTCCCTGCCCCACGCTTCGGGCATCTGCAGTTTGCCGCTAACGATATCGTCTATGGTAAGCTCCGCCATTTGCTGCAATGGCCCATGCGTTTCCAGCGTGCGCTTGAAGGGTTTTTCATTGCAGTATTTGCCAAACGAGCGCAGCCCCTGCTGTATCTCGGGTGAATAGCCGGTAAGCAACTGCGGCAGGTCACGCGCATCTTCTGCATTTTTCAGGTTTCCGGCTGCAACTTCGCGGGCAATGTTTGTACGCAATTGCCCGACCACGTCATCGACCAGCCTTTCCTTGATGCCGTTGGCAAGCAGTTTAGGCATATTCACTTTATAATGCTCGGCTTCGTCGCCAATTTTTTTGCCATGCTTTGCATCAAGATCATTATAGACTTCCGCAGCTAGCGGAAAATGTTCGCACACCTCCTGCAGGCTCATGCGCCCCACGCGCAAGCCATCTTCAATGTCAGTGGCGGTAAAGGCTATCCAGTCAGATATGGCGGCAATCTGGCCTTCTATGTGGTTTTGCTTGCCAAGATGCAGGTCAAATTTACTGTCAATATCGCGTATGGAATCAGGCAACTCAGCCGTATTATGGTTCAGATGGCTTGCAGGCTTGCTGTCATCATACCGCCAGTAGCGCTTTGCCAGCCCCTCCAGCGTGTCCACCGTCAGGTTTAGCCCGTTGTAATTTGCCCATTCTGTTACCACGCGCAGGCCCGCCGCATCATGTGTCCATTCTTTACCGAAGGGTTTCAGTTTAGCCACGGCAGCACGCTCGCCCCAATGACCAAACGGCATATGTCCGATGTCATGAATAGCGGCAATGGAACGTGTAAGGTCGATGCTCTGGCGATCAAGGTTCAGCTTGCGTGCAATGCGCTCGGAAACATTCTGTACATCGATAGTATGTGTCAGGCGGTTTTCATGTTCGTAGCTCTGGCCCACGTCCAGCTGGTAAATGCCCTGCAGCCGCCTCCATTCACGGGAGTTCTGTATGCGCAGGGTATCTTCAAAAAAAGCGTCTTCCTGCCCTGCCTCTCCCCCAAATGGCCGCGATACGCCCTGAAGCTGGCTGTCCGCACTCCGGTTGGAAAAGGACACGACTGAATATCCATTTCTTTCAATTTCAATAGGATAATGCTTATTATCGTCGCCCATTGCACTACCTGTCCCTGTGTTAGGTTAGGGTGAGTGTACCACGCAAAGATTAATAAAATAATTAAAAAATTAACCCGTTTATGGTATCTTCAGGACACATAGCACTATGGGTATAGGCTGTCATGGCTGAAGCGGATAAAAAACATACCAAAGTTACAATCGTCGGCGGCGGCGTGAGCGGTATCATGGCCGCCACCAAACTTACGCATGAATTTCTACAAAAACATCCTGACGGCAAGGACTATTCCCTTGAAATCACCCTTGTTGATCCGCAGGAACATCTCGGCGGCAACACCTATAACCGTTATGACGTAAATGTACCGATGGCACAGCCGTTGGGCGAGCTGGGCTTTGATTATGCCGATTCTTTCCGCAAACACATGAACCGCACAGTCACAGACCGTGGCATGAACCGCAGTCCGGAATTCTGGAAAAAGACCGCGCCGCAAGTTCCTTATGATGAAACACTAGATACATCCGGACGACCCAAGGGGTTTGACCCGCTTGCATTCGTTACCCACAACCAGTACGGCAATTATGTGCGCACACACCTGCAATCTCTCAGGCATTGGTTGGAGAAAGATGAACTCCCCGTTACCATTAATACCAGCCTGGACAGTGATGGCAGGCAGATTGAATACATAAAAGCAGACGCTGTGGACGCATGGGAAGAAAATGGTAAAGGTAAAGTACAGCTGGCTGATGGAAGAATTCTGGAGTCCGACGTTATTATTCTCGCCACCGGCAATGTCGAACCGCGCTCGCTGAAAGACAGCTCCGGCAATACGCTCAAAGGGAAACCCGGCTACTATAATCTTGATGACAGCGGGCTTACAAAAGCCAATGTCAATGAAACCGATACGGTGGCGTTTATCGGCATGGCTAACGGCGCGCATTTCGCCGTGATGTCTGCCATCGAAAACGGTTACAAAGGCAACTTTATATTATGCTCTGCCGACGGCACAACACCGGAATTGCGCAGTCTTGAGCCTAAGATACCCTACACCCGCAAAAAACTCACCATTGAAGCGTGTCAGGAAATCAAGGATCAAAAGGGAACATTAGGCGCAGAGGATTTCTGGGCACTGTTCAAGGAAGAAATAATCGAAGCGCGCAAGCAGGGCATCAACCGTCATACGGTGGTGGATTCCATTGTGAAAGATTTTAATCCCATGTGGCGCATGATGAACGATACTGAAAAAGCCACGTTCCGTTCCAAACATGGGCGTGAATGGGGACATATGCGTTACCGTATGCCTGAAATACACAACCAAACCATCAGTAAATTGCACAGAGAAGGCCGCATCACCTATATGGAAGGCCTGACCAAAGAAAATGGCAATGACGGCATCCGCGTGGATGAGAATGGCGGCTTTATCCTTTCATTCAAGGACCGTCACGGAGATATTGAAGAAATACACGTACCGAAAATCGTCAATAATACCGGCCCATCTTCACGGCTGGCCGACATGTCACCTCTGATGCGCAAGCTTGAAGAGAAAGGCGTTATCTCGCAACACCCGCTGGGTGGTATGCGCGTGGATGATAATCTACACGCCATCGGTTCGGAAGGGCATTCGCAAAATGTGTTTTATGCCGTCGGCCCTATTATCTCGGGTGAGTTTTTCGAGGGGATTACCATTCCCGCCATCCGCCAGTGTACGGAGTATCTTGCAAAATCCATCGTCAATGATCACATTCTTGCCAATGCGAAAGACTTCAAGCCGAGCTTTACCCGCTTTCACAATGAAGAAGACCAAATAGGATACGCAAAACGCGAAAGCGAAAAGCGCACTTCCGGCTCTCCTTCTCTTCCCTCATATTAGGAAAGAATATGTCGAAAAAAAGCATTCAGACCCAATCCGGCGTAATCACACTGGAGTCTCCCTATAAGCTTTCCTATAGCGGATCAGGAAAAACAATCGTCATTGATATCGCCATCCATGCCGTATTGAAAGGCCTGCCGAATGCGCTGGTTTATTTCCCCTTAAAGCCGAAATGGAACGCGCCTTTCGCCGATGAATCTATTGCGCCCAAGCTTACCGACATCATCAGCGACGAAGTGGAAACCGCGCTTACGCAGATGGGATATAATGTTAAATTTTGCCTGCCGATGGGTGCATGATGCCGGAATCATCTTACAAACAACTGGAAGCGATGGTCCGCAGCGGCGAACTCGAGATTTATTTTATCGACGGTTTGCAGCGCACGCTTTCCACGGTGTTAGAAGTGTCGCTGGCACAGCTTGCCCACGGCCAGTTGCATGAGCCGTTTCACAACGCTTCACAGGGAAAATTGATTAAGGGCGGTAAATTCACCTACGATTTTGACGGCGGCTGCGACAATATTCTCGAACGCGTCAAACAACTTCAGGCTGAAAGTACGGACAAGCCGGTTAAGCTTGTGGTAAAGGAATTGGCCAAATATTTGCCGCCGGAAGATTTCAAGCGTTTCCTGCCGCTGACCAAAAGCAGCGTTTTCATCGACCGTGAACCGCACCTGCAATACTACTCGCTTCTGCGCCTGCGTGCCGAGGCAGATAAAGGTGGCAAACTTAAACCGGATGAAATACTCGCCTCTGATGACAGCATTGCAGAAAAAGCTGTTGGCTACGACTCGTCTTCGCGCGAGGCCATGCAGCAGCATATCGCCCTGATAAGCGAATATAAGAACGCACACCCTGACTACAAAACCGCATTTGCCAGCGGCCTTGCTCTGTTGGCGGACAGGCGCAGCGTGCTGGAAAAAATGGCCGAACGCGCCGGACTGCTTGATGGCATTCCCGCTGATGAGAGAGCGCAAGCACTCGACAGCCTGGAAAAAGACTGGACCAAATCCACCGGTGCGAATTTTCACGGGCTGTACCCCGGAGCGAGTATCGGTAATGACGGTGCAACGGACAGCGCGTGGATAGGTCAGGCCGTTCGCAGTAGTGGCTTCCAGACACTGGGTAAAAAGGAAGATACACCTTTCCCGCTGGAGAAATTCCCTGAAGCCATACAGCGCCAGCTGCTACAGCACGGCATTCCCAACTACATGAATGCGCTTTTGCAGCCAGATAATATTTCGCACCTGACTGCCGACCAGTTAAACACCCTGCGCTTTGCCGAAAAATTGCTTGAGGATATCAATCCAATCGAAGCCTACGCCCTTGCCGCTACCTCCCCCGACCGGACAGGCATGCCCGAAATCATGGCACGCGTGCAGTCAAAATATCCGGAGCATAAAACCGCGTTTCAGGCCGTTGATGATTATATTGCAAAACACGAGAAAAAATTACGTGCCGGATTTCACTATTCAGGCGTTGACCACAGGCCTTACGATTATTCCACCAAGCACCCGGGCGAACTCGAGCCTGCCTTCAGCAAATCGCGCTTCGGCAAAAGCCTTACCAATATCAACCCGCGCCATTACAAAGCGGATGAGAAAGAACGCCTCTATACTCTGGATTTTGCCACCAAAGCACTTGCCGCAGGCGACATCAGCGCACCACAGAACCGCACTGTACTCTGGTCAGGCGGCTATATACCCGGCCACCCGCTGGGATATGGTCTTGGGCGCATCACCGCTGAACGCTGGCTGGTGGAAAAAAACAAACCTGTTGAAGCCGCCGGTAAAGAATATCACGAAATAAAAGACCAGCTCTATCACACGGTCGCCATGACAGAGGCTGGCCTGCCCGTGCTAAACCCGATGTGGGACGATTTGTCGGTTTCCATGGAAACTAAACAAACGGTAACGCCAACCTATATTATCGGCTTTGCCAAAACAGCACGTGGTGAAGTGACGCTGAATGTAGACGACACAGACCTTGATTCATTCTTCCGGCAGAACGAAATTGACGTAGTGATGAAAAACCCTAACATCACGCAAATGCGCGTGGTACGTATTGACCCTGCCACGGATGCGCTGGTCGAAACACTCTATCCAGATCGCCAGAACTGGTATGAAGCACAGAAAGACCAGTGGGTAGATTCCATCGTTACCCGTTACAATCAGGCAACCGCCGCGCGCGATGGCGGCACGATAGGCGAAAAACTTTTCCACCGCATGTCCGGCGCTCTGGTAGAGGAAATGCTAGATAGCTACAAGAACATGACAGCCGGCAACCCCCTGCTGGTATATAAAGATGAAGCTGCAAAAGAAGCCAGCAACGCACGTGAACTGGAAAGGCTTAAGAAATTCGCCCCCCTCGTGGAAGCGCAACCCGAACTGCTGGAGCATAACAAAATCCAGTCAGAGCCGGCACGCGTTGCACTAAAACAATTCTTCGAAAAATTGCTGAAGGGTTCTGCAGTATCATCCGTCCGCGACAGATAGACAGACAAATAAAGACTGATACAGCGCTATTGCTGCCGCAACGGTATACGCTCCAGCTCCGGCGGCATCACCATAAACGATATCTGACGACTTTAGCCGTAAGGATTTTACAAACCGTTTTGCTGAAGATCGTGCCAAACGGCCGGAAGAGTTCCATTGGGATAGCTAAACCCTTATATATGTACAATATATAGTAAAATCAATTAATTAATATGGTTAACATTATTTAAATATTTGTTAGGTAAGATTAAGTACAGAAAAAATATTAGGGGCGGATATATGTCAAAATCGAAAGATGCAGTGTACGATGCTATTGAGAAACTAGCCAAATCGCATGGCGTCAGCACAGATAACCCTGCCAATGACAAGTATCCTGTCAGTGATACACTAGACCATTTCGGCCTGAATACCCCTGAGGATTATCGTATCATGGGTGACATCACCGTTGTGCAGAGTGGCGACAACAATATCAGCCTCAGAGCTACAGGACAGAACCGCGATCTCGAACAACTTGCCCAGATGCAGGGCAAAATTGCTGCGGCACTCACTGCATCCGGCATGAAATCGGTTGAGCAGGAAAACCCAAGTTTTTCCAGAACTGGTTATGTTGGTGGTGATATGCCCGCAGGCGCAGACAAGGATGCCATGCGTGAAAAAATTGCAGATGCACTCGAGAAGCAGTTGGGTAAACCGGGTGCCGAAGTTGGCAATCCGGAAGGCAAAGCTGTAGGCGCTAATGTTGCTATGACCAAGGCACGATAAAATATGTCTTTCGCAGCAAAAGTTTTAGGTAGTAAAAGTAACCTGCTATGGTTGATCCAAGGTGACCATAAGTCCCTTAGAGCATGGTGGTTCTTACTGGTGAATCCAGCCAAGCTAGAGATATTTAAAAAGTCGCTGGAAAAAAAGGACATACAACTAACTGATTACGGCGAAATTATCTCGTCTGGATACGGCCAGAATCCTACAGATGCGGATATCGCGTATCTGAAGCAAAAAGGCTTCAAACTTCAGGGCGACGGGGCCTAGATTTTTGTTATCTTGAGAACCGCAATAGATCAGGGGAAATCGCACCCGATTAAATCAGGCGCTGCTATCTAAGGCGCTTTCTAACAGATATATTTCTAATTATTTACCGGACGTTGCCGTCCTTATAGTTGGTGCCCAGGAAGGGACTCGAACCCCCACGCCTCGCGGCGCTAGCACCTGAAGCTAGTGCGTCTACCAATTCCGCCACCTGGGCCCAATCAAGAAAGGAGTCAGCGTTATAACCCCTTTCAGGTGCTTGTCAACCACTGTGAACTGGGACTGAGCTTTCAGCCACGCTGGGAATATATCCTTTAAACCCGCCATTTAATGTTCATTAACAGTTATTTAATTGCCAATCGCTATACTGGTAGCATGTCAAAATTGCACATCGGTTTGCTATGGCAGATATGACGAGCATATCCGATTATAACAAAGCAAAGCTGGAAGAACTGCGCGCACTTGGCGACCGTGCCGATGCGGCCTATGCCTACGCCGAAACCGTCAGCAAGGATGGGGTAAACTTCCCCAACCCCGGTATGGATTCCGTACCGCCGGAAAATATACGCTACGAATTGTATGCCGAAGACATCAGCGATGCACGCACTACGCTGGAGAGTGCGATCAAGGCAAACCAAGCCTCAGGCACGCAGGTTGCAGGGGTAAGCCCCGAGCAGGCGGAAACCATCCTTCAGTGGTCTGTAGAAAATGCCCGGCAGTATGTCATCGACCTGCTTGGAATGGATGAAGCAATCACCAATCCCTACCTGATGAACAATACCTGTACTGAAGCTCAGGCAGCAGCAGGTATGCCACTTATGGATACCATGTCACCCAACGAGGTACGCGTCACAGAAACACCTGATGGCACACATAAAATGCTGGTGGTGGACATACCTGTAGAATCAGCTCCGGGACAAATAGAAACAAAAACGTATCTTATTGACCCCACACTGAGGCAATTCAGCGGATTAAAACATGGCGGAAAGCCCGACGTAGGTCACTACATGAACGCAACAGAGGAAGGAAAGGCAGTTGCCAATGAAATCCTCAGTAAAGGTTACGCCGAACTGACTGAAGCAAATGCCAAAGGCTATGCTGAAGCATTTGTGCAGAAGGCGCGTGATGACGGTAAAGATGTTCCAACGCCTGCCGATGGCAACTGGAAGGATTATTTAAAGAGCAGTGCTGCCCTGACCAGTGAAAAGACACCGGAAAACGCACCTGATTATACGCGTTTTGAGATAGCACGAGATGACATGCGCATGACTGAAGGAACATATCCCGGGCGCGGAGGAAAACCATCTTCCGATGTCACAGATGCCGAGCATGACGGCAAAGGATTGGGAACAAACAAGCGCGACAAACAAAGGTAAGGCGTGAAAGACTTTTCCTTCGTCGATAAAATCATCTCAGGCAAAGGACATCTTGTCCATAAAATCCGTGCCAAGGATAAAACAGGTAAAAAAGCCTATTATTTTGTTCTGGTAGAGCCCACGAAAGAAGCCGGTTTTATGAGGGCTATCGCTTCCAAAAACCTGAATCTGGAAGAGTACGGAAAAATCATCGCCAGCTGCTATGGCAACAGCCCCTCACAGGATGTCAAAACAATGCTCAAGCAGAAATACGATTTCGATATCGACGCCATGGCTGAATGAAAAAATACCGAACAGCATAATGTCCCTCCCGCCAACCCGCCATCTCCATTGATATTTTCTGTTAAAACAGTTGAGTTTTGGACGTATTCGGTTTTTAATCATTTACCTATCTATTTACTGGCTATTTACTGGGCGGCATAAATATTATGGAACAACAGGTTATAACGGTTATTGGCGGAACTGGTTTCCTTGGTCGCTACATCGTCAAGCTTTTGGCGGGTGCGGGATACACAGTTCGCGTCATCTCGCGCAACCCGAATGCCGCCCTGCATCTGAAAACCGCCGGTGATGTCGGACAAGTAGTGCTGGTGAGCGGGAACCTCGGCAAACCCGAATCGTTGGCTGACAAACTGAAGGGGTCACACGCTGTTATCAATCTCGTAGGAATTTTATATGAAAGTGGCAGCCAGCGCTTTTCAGGACTGCATACCAAAGGTCCGGAGACGCTGGCAAAGCTTGCCAAACAGGCGGGTGTGAAACGTTTCATACAGATTTCTTCGCTGGGAATAGATAAGGCGGTTGCCTCGCGCTATGCGCAGAGCAAGCTGCAAGGTGAAAAATCACTGCAGGCCATATTTCCCGAAGCAACTATATTACGTCCAAGCGTGGTATTCGGGCCGGAAGATAATTTTTTCAACCAGTTTGCCTGCATGGCCAGTCTCGCCCCTGCCCTGCCGCTGATTGGCGGCGGCAAAACGCGCTTCCAGCCCGTGTATGTAGGCGACGTGGCGCGCGCCGTGCTTGCTTGCCTGCGTCAGGATAGTACACAGGGACATACGTACGAACTGGCCGGACCGCAAGTTTATACCTTCCGCCAGATACTCCAATATATCATGAACACCATCGGCAAGCGTCGCTTCCTGCTGCCACTGCCCTTCCCTGTTGCCAGTGCCATGGGCGCTGTCGCCCAGTGGCTGCCCAAGCCACCGCTGACGCTGGATCAGGTGCGCCTGCTGAAATATGACAATGTGGCGAGCGCGAACGCACTCGGTTTTGCGCAGCTGGGTATCAGCCCGACAGCCGTGGAAGTCATCGTGCCGCAATATCTGTTGCGCTTCAATAAACAGGCTGCTTCCGCAGAATCAGCCAGATGAGCGACATGCTGAAATTTACAGACACCAGTCAGCAATATCCTGAAGTCAGGGATGCCGGTAAACGCAATCATGATTTTGACGAGATATACACACAGTTTGACCCAAAGCAGGCCGCTGTTCAGGCCTCACGCTGCTCGCAATGCGGCGTGCCTTTCTGCCAGATACATTGCCCGCTATCGAACAACATCCCCGACTGGCTGAGACTCACCGCAGAAGGCAGGCTTGAAGAAGCCTATGCCATTTCCAGCGCCACCAACACCTTCCCCGAAATTTGCGGCCGTATCTGTCCGCAGGACAGGCTGTGCGAAGGCAACTGCGTTATCGAAAAAGGTTTCCAGTCCGTCACCATCGGCTCAGTCGAAAAATACATAACCGAAACGGCATTCGAAAACGGCTGGGTAAAGCCTATCACAGTCAATAGCGAAAGCGGATTTTCGGTTGGCATTATCGGCGCTGGGCCTGCTGGCCTTGCCGCTGCCGATATACTGCGCCGCCACGGACATGACGTACATGTCTATGACCGCTATGACCGCGTCGGCGGCCTGCTGATGTACGGCATCCCCAACTTCAAACTGGAAAAGCATGTGGTGCTACGCCGCCATCATCTCCTCAAGGAAGGCGGCATCCATTTTCATCTTAATTGCGACATCGGCAATCAAGTGACGCTGGACGAACTGCGCAAAAAGCACAACGCCGTGCTGATTGCCACCGGCGTATATAAATCCCGTGAAATAGAAGTGCCGGACTACAGCCTTGAGAACATTATCCCCGCACTGGAATACCTGACCACAAGCAACCGCAAAGGTCTCGGCGATAAAGTGGCCGCGTTCGACAACGGGTCGCTAAATGCCGAAGGCAAAGAAGTGGTCGTTATCGGTGGCGGCGACACCGCGATGGACTGTGTACGCACCGCAGTGCGCCAAGGCGCGAAAAAAGTCACCTGCCTGTACCGCCGTGACCGCGCCAATATGCCCGGCAGCTCGCGTGAAGTGAAAAATGCCGAAGAAGAAGGCGTACAGTTCATGTGGCTTTCCGCACCAAAGGCATTTGCCGGAAACAAAAAAGTCAGCCAGATTCTGACGCAACGCATGCGGCTGGTAACGCACGACACCTCAGGCCGTCAGGCCGTCGTTGCCGTGGAAGGCGAACAGTTCACCGTATCTGCCGACATGGTGATTAAGGCGCTCGGGTTTGACGCCGAGGACCTGCCCGTGATGTTTAATGCGCCAGAGCTTAAAACAACGCGCTACGGCACGCTGGACATCAACCACCAGACATTCATGACCAACCTGCCGGGCGTATTCGCCGCAGGTGACATTGTACACGGCGCATCGCTGGTGGTGTGGGCCATCCGCGACGGGCGCGACGCAGCCGATGCCATGCATCACTATATAATTACCAACGCCAAAAGGAGTAAAGCCGCATGAGAAACCTGTTGACCATGGCGCTACTCGCCAGCCTTACGCTTACCAACGACGCGCTTGCTCAAAAGATGCGCGATTTTTCGATGTCACCGGAAGAATCACAGCGTGTTCCAAGTACCAGCAATACTAACTCAAATAACCCTGTAGGCGGAAACTACGATCAATACATGCAACAGCAGCAGCAAGGGGGAAATAGCGGCGATTATTCCAATTACCAACGCGCAAGCCGTGGCGGTTCGGGCATTCCCGGCCAGCCTGCCTCTAATTTCATGCAGGGTTACTGCGACCCTAACTTCAAACCTATCGTCAATGCCGGCAATATCGCAAACCTGCAAGCCTGTATCGAAACACGCAAACAACAAACCTGCGAACAGTTTGCAGCATTGCCAAATGATGTAAAAAACTCGCTCGATTTTGCCATCGAATGCGCTTATACCGCAGCTAACGGCGGTGAAATGGATGAAAACGGCTACATAGCGCAACAGGCTCCAGTCAATCCCGCCTGCGCGGGAACAGACAGCGAGCGCATGGCGCTGCTCAAAAAACACTGGCGCGACCAGAATGTATCCTACAGCATTGTGTTTATGGTCGATCAGGTGATAAACGCCACCGCTGGTTGTGTAGGAGGCCGCTAACTGATGGTGTGGTCGTGGGATGAAAACTGGAACCAGCGAGCGCAACAGCTAGCCGAACACGGGCTTTACGACCCAGCCAGCGAGCATGACGCATGCGGTGTAGGTTTCATCGCCGCCATCGACGGCAAACCACGCCGCAGCATTGTAGAAACTGCAATCAATGCGCTCAAAGCCGTGTATCACCGGGGCGCAGTCGATGCCGACGGCAAAACCGGCGACGGCGCGGGCATCAACATACAAATCCCCTTCACCTTCTTTCAGGAACATGTCGAGCGCACCGGCCAGTCGTTGAAAAACGACAAGCTCGCCGTGGGCATGATGTTCCTGCCTAAGAAAAATTTCAGCGCACAGGAAACTTGCCGCGCCATCGTTGAAAGCGAAATCCTGAAACTTGGCTACCGTATTTACGGCTGGCGGCAGGTGCCGGTGCGCGCCGAAGTCATTGGCGAAATCGCCAGCGACTCACGCCCCGAAATCGAACAAATCCTGATTGCAGGCAATGATGATGTCGATGAGGCCCGCTTCGAGGTGGAGTTGTACTTCATCCGCAAGCGTATCGAAAAAGCCGTGCGCGCATGCTCCATCAATGATTTTTATATCTGCTCGCTGTCCTGCCGTTCTGTCATATATAAAGGGTTGTTCAAGGCCGAGCAGCTGACCGCCTTCTACCCCGACCTGCTGGATGAAAGCTTCATCTCGGCCTATGCTATTTTCCACCAGCGTTTTTCCACCAACACCGCACCTGCATGGCATCTTGCGCAGCCATTCCGCATGCTGGCACATAATGGTGAAATCAATACTCTCAAGGGTAATATCAATTTTATGCGCAGCCACGAGGCCACCTTTTCGTGCGACGCTTTCAAAGGCTTCGAGAACGACATTATCCCCGTCATTCCCGATAATACTTCCGACACCGGCGCTCTTGATTCCGTGGTGGAAACGCTGGCGCGCGCCGGACATCCGCTACCGCTTATCAAACTGATGCTGATTCCACCGGCGTGGAGTCGCACATCCGACATGCCGCAGGAACATAAGGACATGTTCAGTTGCCTAAACGGCATCTCCGAGCAATGGGACGGCCCCGCCGCCATCGCCGCCACCGACGGCAAATGGATTATCGCCGGCATGGACCGCAATGGCCTGCGGCCGCTGCGCTACAGCATCACGCGTGACGGCATCATCATGGCCTGCTCCGAAAGTGGTATGGCCGATGCGCATGACAGCGAAATTATCGAGCGCGGCCGCTTAGGACCGGGTGATATACTCGGCATCGACCTGACCTCGGGCAAGCTATACCGCGACCGTGACCTGAAAGACCTGCTGGCAGCGCAAAACCCTTATAAAGAATGGGCTGGCAAAGTTATCCACCTGAGAAACATCATGCCCGAGCTTGCTCCCCCGCATTCGCAGATGGAGTCAGAGAGCCTGCGCAGGTTTCAGTTTGCCTCCGGCCACACGCATGAAGACATGGAAGCCATCCTCCACCCCATGGCCGATGAGGGCAAGGAAGCGATTGGCTCTATGGGCGACGACACGCCGATTGCCATTCTTTCCGACAAGCAGCGCGGCTTCCACCATTTCTTCCGCCAGAATTTCAGCCAGGTAACCAACCCGCCGATTGACAGTTTGCGCGAACGCCGCGTCATGAGCCTGTTCACCCGCTTCGGCAACGACGGCAACTACCTCGCGCTCGACAACTCAAAAAATCCTATCCTGCTGGTCGAAACCCCTGTGCTGCTTTCGCAGGAGCTGGACACCATCAAGCACCATTTCGCCAAGCGCATCGTTGAACTCGACACACTCTTTACTATCGATGACGGCGAACACGCACTCCGCAAAGGGCTGGAAAAGCTGGTGCAGCAGGCCGAAGCCGCCATGAAATCCGGCAAAACATTCCTCGTGCTCAGCGATGAGCGTATGGATAAAGATAACGCCACCATCCCGATGATTCTGGCGGTGTCCGCCCTGCACAGCCATCTTGTAAAAAACAAGCTGCGCAAAAAAGCATCCATCTTGGTTCGCACCAGCGAGTGTATGGACGTGCATTGCTGCGCCGTGCTGATTGGTGTGGGCGCAACCGTCGTCAACCCGTACCTTGCCGAAGAAAGCATTATCGAGCGCCACAAGCGCGGCCTGTTTGGGAACAAGAAGCTCGAGCAAGTACTCTTCAATTACCGCGACGCTATGGGTCAGGGCTTGCTTAAAATCATGTCCAAGATGGGCATCTCCATTATCGCAGCCTACCGAGGCGGCATCAATTTCGAGGCCATCGGCCTGTCGCGCGCACTGGTAACCGAATATTTTCCCGGCCTGCCCTCGCGCATTTCCGGCATCGGGCTTGACGGCATCGAGCAACGCGTGCGCCACCAGCATGAAAAAGCATTCACAGGTAGCAACATCGAAGCGCTGCCCATCGGCGGCCAATACCGTATGCGCGCCAGCGGCGAGCAGCACGCATGGGACGCAAGCGCTATCCACCTGTTGCAAAGCGCCGTAGCTGGCGGCACGTACCGCCTGTACAAGCAATATGCCGAATCCGTGCGCGCACGTCCGCCGCTGCACCTGCGTGATTTGCTTGATTTTGAATCACCCAACCAGCCCATCCCGATTGAGCAGGTGGAATCCATCACCGAAATCCGCAAGCGCTTCATCGCGCCTGCCATGTCGCTTGGCGCACTCTCTCCCGAAGCACACACCATCCTCGCCATCGCCATGAACCGCATCGGCGCGGCGTCAAACTCCGGTGAAGGCGGCGAAGGACCTGAGCGCTACAAACCCATGGCTAACGGCGACAACGCTAATTCTACCATCAAACAAATTGCGTCCGCACGTTTTGGCGTAACGGCAGAATATCTCAACAGCGCCAGTGAACTCCAGATTAAGGTAGCGCAAGGCGCAAAGCCCGGTGAAGGCGGCCAGCTACCCGGCTTCAAAGTCACCACCGAAATCGCACGCCTGCGCCACGCCACCGAGGGCGTAATGCTTATCTCACCGCCGCCGCACCATGATATTTATTCTATCGAAGACCTCGCGCAGCTCATCTATGACCTGAAGCAAATCAATCCCGAAGCGCTGGTGTCGGTGAAGCTGGTGGCGCAATCCGGCATCGGCACGATCGCCAGCGGCGTGGCAAAAGCCATGGCCGATAAAATTGTGATTGCCGGACATTCCGGCGGCACGGGCGCATCGCCTTGGTCGTCCATCAAGCATGCGGGCATACCGTGGGAAATGGGCTTGTCGGAAGCCAATCAGGTACTCACGCTCAACCGCATGCGCCACCGTGTAAAACTACAGACTGACGGCGGCCTGAAAACCGGACGTGACGTCGTAATCGCTGCCATGCTCGGCGCCGAGGAATTCGCGCTTGGTACGGCTGCGCTCGTCGCTATGGGCTGCCTGATGGTACGCCAGTGCCACAGCAACACCTGCCCTGTCGGCATCACCACGCAAGACCCGAAACTGCGCGCCAAGTTTGACGGCACGGTGGAAAAGGTTATCAACCTGTTTTCTTTCGTGGCCGAAGAAGCGCGCGAGATTCTTGCCTCGCTCGGCTTTACCAGCTTCAACGACATCATTGGCCGCTCCGACCTGCTGACACAGGTCAACCGCGGCGGCGAAGACTTGGTTGACCTCGACCTCAACAACCTGCTGGCGCAGGCCGATGCCGGAAGCCACGCGCGCTACTGCACACTCAAAGGCCGCAACGAAGTGCCCGACACGCTCGACGCACAGATGCTCAAGGACGCCCACAGCGCCCTCGAGCGCGGCGAAAAAATCCAGCTGGCCTACACCGTGCGCAACACCATGCGCGCTATCGGCACTCGCCTTTCTTCCATGATGACGCGCCGCTTCGACACAACTTCACTACAACCCGACCATATTACGCTGCGCCTGCGCGGCTCAGCTGGTCAGTCACTCGGCGCATTTGCCGTGCGCGGCCTGAAGATTGAACTATACGGCGACGCCAACGACTATGTCGGCAAGGGCTTGTCCGGCGGCAGCATCATTGTGCGCCCGCGCCCGTCCAGCACGCTAATTCCACATGAGAACTGCATCATCGGCAACACCGTGCTTTACGGCGCAACCTCGGGCAAATTATTTGCCTCCGGTCAGGCAGGTGAACGTTTTGCCGTGCGTAACTCCGGCGCGCTCACCGTGGTCGAAGGCTGCGGCAGCAACGGCTGCGAATATATGACGGGCGGCACTGCCGTTATCCTCGGCGAGGTCGGCCATAATTTCGGCGCGGGCATGACCGGCGGTATGGCCTTTGTCTATGATAACAGCAACCATTTCGAAGCACGCGTGAACGACGACACGGTGGTCTACCAGCGCGTGTCCAGCCGCCACTGGGAACAAGTGCTGCGCCAGCTTATCGCCGAGCACCTCGCCGAAACCAGCAGCATGCGCGCGGAAAACATCCTCTCCGGCTGGGAGTGGGAACTGCCTAAATTCTGGCAGGTCTGCCCGAAGGAAATGGTTTCGCGCTTAGAAAATCCACTCTCTGAAACGCCCTCCAAGAAAAAGGAGAAGCGGGCGTGATGCTTTGGACTATTGTTGCTAGTTTAGGCTTAGGCATCCCTTTAGGTTTTATTCTTGCCAACGCTAAGCTACCCTTTAAAGCAGAAGGCCGTAAAATTGGCCGTGCGGCGGTCATTATTTATGGCGCTATAACTATAGTCGTTATGTTTCATAACACCTCATTCGTTGAAGGTATGATGAGCGTCTGCATGACATCAAAACAAAAATCTTTATGTTTTTGGATAGATACCAACGCATTCATCGCGTGGACCATTGGCGTATGCTTGATGGTAGCCTATGTATTTTATCTAAAATCCCTCAAAACACTTTTTTTAAAGATTTCTGGAGCGTTATGCATTGTGGCTATTTTCGTTGTAGGCATGTATATTTATAACCATGATAGACTTTCGCTCGAAGATAATGAAGCAATGCAAAAAGGGTTCGGTGAATGTACTAAATCACTAGATGACTTGCAGCATGGGCCAGCTCTAATTGAGTTAAAAATCAATCAAGATAAAGTTGTTTATGCGGCATCGATAATAGATAACAATCAACAATCTCAAAAAAATTATCCATATCAGACCGAGGCCGCAGGTCAGCGTATTGAACCAAACCGCAGACCGTATACCGAGGTAGAAAACCGTATTATTAGTGCTTACACAAACTGTAGCCCACTAACATTTTTGCCAGATGGCAAATATGAAATCTGGAAGCATTTACAGCTGGAATTGAAACCATGAGGATGCTCTACCACACCCCTCTTTCACCGTTCTGCCGCAAGATCCGCATGCTGATGAAGGAAAAAAACATCGAGTTTGAGCTGATGTGCGAAAACCCGTGGGACAAGAAGCTCGACGTGTTCGCTCTCAACCCCGCCGGTGAAGTGCCGGTGCTGGTGGAAGATAACGGCACGGTGTTATCCGGCTCATACGCTATTTCCGAATATCTGGAAGAAGCCTATCCGGAAATGAACCTGCTGGGCGTCACCGCAACGGAACGCGCCGAAGTGCGCCGCCTGATTGACTGGTTCGACCATAAGTTTGATTATGAAGTGACGCAGAACATTCTGTTCCAGAAAGTGTTCAAGAATTATTTCCACGGCGGTGAGCCGGATTCCTCCGCCATCCGCACGGGCAAGAACCATTTATTCTACCATCTCGATTATATCGGCTACCTCGCCAGCGAGCGCTATTTCCTTGCGGGGGATATTCTCACACTGGCTGACCTTGCAGCCGCCGCGCATCTTTCGGCGCTGGATTATTTAAGCGACGTGCCGTGGGATTATAACCCCGCAGCGCGCGCCTGGTATTCGCTGATTAAGTCACGCCCGAGCCTTCGCTGCATACTCGCCGAACGCGTGCGCGGCGTGCGCCCGCCCGTGTATTACGAAAACCCCGATTTTTAATCATATCATATCTCGTCACTGCGTTCCTGCGATATGATATGGGAATTTTGTAAAAGCTCGCTTGAAGCGATTCTGCACTCGCTTTTAATATTATGAAAACAAATGACACCAATATCAAAGATGCACTCAAGGCCAAAGCGCTAGAGCTTGGCTTTGACACGGTAGGTTTTGCTGCACCTGCACTAGACAAAAACGCGCAGGCAGGCCTTCTGGAATTCATCGCACTCGGCCACCATGGCGACATGCAGTGGATGGAAGACAAGGCCGACCGCCGCGCCGACCCGAAAACCCTGTGGCCGGAAGCGCGCTCGGTGATTGTACTTGGCCATAATTACGGGCCGGACTTCGACCCCATGGAAAAACTGGAAAGGCGCAACACCGGCGTCATTTCCACCTATGCGCTAAATCAGGACTATCACGACGTTATCAAAAAACGCCTGAAGCAATTGGGCCGCTGGATAGCAGAACAATATAAATGCGAAATAAAAGTATTCGTGGATACCGCACCCGTCATGGAAAAACCGCTGGCGGAGATGGCTGGCATCGGCTGGCAGGGCAAGCACACCTGTTTAGTCAGCCGTGAATTTGGCTCATGGCTATTCCTCGGCAGCATATTCACCACTTTGGAACTGGAAACTGATGCGCAGGAAATAGACCATTGCGGCAACTGTACACGCTGCCTCGACATTTGCCCCACCAACGCATTCACGAGCGAGCGCAAGCTGGACGCACGCAAATGCATCTCGTACCTCACCATTGAACATAAAGGCCAGATACCGGAAGAATTCCGCAAAGCCATCGGCAACCGTATATATGGTTGTGACGACTGCCTTGCCGTCTGCCCGTGGAATAAATTTGCGCAGACCGCAAAAGAAACCGCCTACCATCCGCGCAAGGAACTTGAAGCGCCGCTGCTGCACGAACTGGTTCAGCTGGATGATGCCGCGTTCCGCCAGATGTTCTCAAAATCTCCGGTTAAACGCATCGGGCGCGACCGCTTTGTGCGCAATGTTTTGATAGCCATCGGCAACAGCAATGACGCTTCTCTTGCTGAAATCACCAAACCCTTGCTTTCCGACCCCAACCCGTTGGTGGCAGAAATGGCTGGCTGGACATTGCGCGAACTGGCAAAGGCCAGCCCTTTAAAACCATAAGCTGCCACACTATATATACAGACATACAAAAAGGAGAATCGTTATGCCCCAGATCATCATTTACAGCAAAGACTACTGCCCCTACTGCACCAAAGCCAAAAATATGCTGACGCAGAAAGGCTATGGCAAAGACATAGTAGAAATAGACATCACGCATGATGAAGCGCTGCAAAAAGAGATGCTGGATAAATCCGGCGGACGCAAAACAGTGCCGCAAATCTTTATCGGCGGCACACATGTCGGTGGGTTTATGGATATGCAGGAACTCGACACCGCCGGAAAACTCGATCCGCTCCTGAAATCATAAAAACGGTACGGAAGCGTAACAATTATGCAACAGCACTAAGTTTTCTAATCGATTGCCTCCACGACACTACATATAGTTAGTGCATCAATAATAAATTTTCTGTAAATATTAATTCGCATTTTAGATAAATTTTACCCAAGCGTGCACAACCCTGTGGATAAATTGTGTAAAAGCACTGGATAAAATTAAAATAAAGAGGCGTGTACAGAGTGTTATATTGGCAATTCTGGAATTCTTTTTGTAAACAGTGGGACGATCTTGCCAGCGGCAGGGATCATCCGTCAGCCGCCAGCGAAAAAACTGACGCGCTTCCCGTAAAAGAGAAATATGAATACCTCACCGAGTACGGCACCCAGATACTTTGCCTGCTCGACATCAACGAGGGTTGCACCTATCTCTCCCGCAATTTTGAAAATATCACCGGCCTGCTTTGCAGCAAACAATACGGCCAGCGTTTCTTCGATGTCATCCATGAAGACTACCGCCAACGCCTGTATGATTTGCTCACCTCGGGCTTTGCCGAACATTCTCCCTATCCTTTCCGCTGCAAATTGTTGCACTCCGATGGGAAATATTACTGGTATCTCTTCCTGATACATCCCGAGCGCAAGGGCAAAGACACCCAATTCGTCTGCATCATTGAGAATATCAATGACAACATGCTGATACAGAACTCGCTGCAACGCGCACGCTTAGAGGCCGAACTTGCACTGCGCGCACGTTCGGAATTCCTTGCCAACATGAGTCATGAGTTACGCACACCACTCAACGCCGTCATCGGTTTTGCACAAATTATCGAAAGCGGCATTTTCGGCAAAGTGGATAACAAGCAGTATAATGAATATATCCGCCACATCCATGAAAGCGGCTACGACCTGCTATCGAAAATTGAAGACCTGCTGGAAATTGCCAGCATCGATGCCGGACAGGTTACACTCTCTCAGGAAGAAGTGCATGTCAGCGACATCCTCAACCAGGTGGTCGAAGCACAGTCGCATCACGCATCTTCCGCCCGCGTAGCGCTGGAAATCGTGCCGCAAGAATCTGATGTTCTCATTCATGTCGATAGGCTGAAACTGCAGCATATCCTTGGCCACATCGTGGCAAACGCCATACGGTCAAGCCATGTCGGTAGCAGGATTGAACTTTCTTCCCGCATCAATACCGACGGCCAGCTTGAACTCAGTGTGCAGGATTTTGGTATCGGCATGCCGGAAAATAAACTCAACGCCATCACCATGGCCCTGCAGGAAGACAGCTGCTGGACCGCAGGAGACAACCGTAATATCGGGCTGGGACTGGCACTTACGCGTGAATTCGTCACCTTGCATGGTGGTCAGGTACGCCTTTTGAGCAAAGCCGGTATGGGCACAACCGTTACCATTGGCTTGCCCCCCACCAGCATCCGCTCTACACTGGCCAAGCGTCAGGATTATCTGCGTCAGGCTGTAAGCTAATTATTTTCTGAGTTACTTATGGATAAACAAAAAGCCGCCTTGGCTATTATTGAAAAGGCGTTACCGCTGGTGCCTTTCGAAGGCTGGACACAGCAAACGCTGGGTAAAGCTGCCATCGCCGCAGGCTATAAAAAAACGGACGCCATACGCGTGTTCCCAGGTGGTGCAATCGACGCGGTTGACGCCTTCCTGCGCCATTCAGACGAAAGCATGGCTGAAACGCTGGCAACATATCACCTTGATACCATGAAAATACGTGAGCGCATCACCGCCGCTATCCGCATCAAACTGGAAGCATTCGCGCCTCACCGCGAAGCGCTGCGCAAAGCAATTGCCATGCAGTCAGTTCCCTTCCATTGCCACCGTGCGCTAAAGAGCCTGTACCACAGCGTGGATGCCATGTGGTATGCCATCGGCGACACATCTACCGATTTTAATTTCTACACCAAGCGCCTGACGCTGGCGGGCGTGTATTCCACCACCCTGCTGTACTGGTTGGAGGATAAAAGCGCCGGATATGAAAATACATGGGCGTTTTTAGACCGCCGCATCGGCGATGTCATGACGATTGAAAAAACGAAACATAAGTTCCGCAGCTGGTATAACCAGAAATTCGCTTAAAACTCTGCCCTATTCCGCAGCTGTGCGCAGGTCTGAGCGCGTGCCGAACATCAGCACATCATCATAAATATTGCGCGAGGCAAGAAACCCCTGTGAGGGGTCTTTCTGTACAAAAATACCGTTCAGCCCCGTGGCCACAACATTGGCGGAGCAATCACAGTTTTCCTGCTCGTCAAGATTTGCAGAAGCCATGTTGATGCGCGCTATCCCGCCAACGCGCGAATAAGCACCATGTCCGTTTGATCCATAGCTCAGCAATACATAAGCCGCCAGCGTGGATTTTGCATTGCCGGACGCATCGTTGACAGTCATGCGCGGGGTTACGTCGTTAGCGGCAACGGTAATGAATGAATTATCGAGCGTCATGTCTGCCGATACGAAATACATGATACGCCTGCCCCAGCCATCAATGGCAAAGTCATCTGGCAAGCGCAGCGTCTTCACCGGCACCATGCCGCCCTTTGGGTCTTGGTCGCTGCCATCGACATTCAGAAAATTGGCCGAAGGCGTGCCGTCACAGTCTTCTTTATTTTCCGCTTCCACACCAAAAAACTGCGAACTGGTTGATAAGGTCGCATCCGCAGGGCATGGCATACGTTCAAACGCAATGCGGTAATCATGAAGGGCTTTCTGGATAGTGAGCATCTTATCCACAGTTTCCTGCATCTGCTGGCGTTGCAGCGAGGCGATGAACATGGTCATGCCGCCGCCTGCCAAAATAGCAAGGATGGCAATCACAATGCTCATTTCAAGAAGTGTGAAACCTCGGTTACGCATGAACAATTACATGTGGATGACTTTGCCGAACGCATCCAGCACCGATTCATGCATCATTTCCGACAATGTCGGATGCGGGAATACGGTGTGCATCAGTTCGCCTTCGGTCAGTTCGCCCGCCTTGGCAATCGCATAGCCCTGAATCATTTCGGTCACTTCTGCGCCTATCATGTGCGCGCCGAGCAACTCGCCGGTTTTGGCATCAAAGATGGTCTTAACAAGCCCTTCCGGCTCACCAAGCGCAATAGCCTTGCCGTTACCCATGAAGGAGAAACGGCCAACTTTTATGTTCAGGCCTTTTTCCTTGGCGGCTTTTTCAGTCATGCCCACGCTTGCCACCTGCGGCCAGCAATAGGTGCAGCCCGGTATGTTCTTTATATTGAGCGGGTGAACATCTTTCACACCGGCGATTTTTTCCACGCAAATAACGCCTTCATGGCTAGCCTTGTGCGCAAGCCATGGCGGGCCGGTCAGGTCACCGATAGCATATACGCCCGGCTCATCCGTGGCGCTCCACTGGTTTACGACGATGTGGGTTTTTTCCACCTTCACCTTCGTACCTTCAATGCCGATATTTTCAACATTGCCGACAATGCCCACAGCCAGAATCACGCGGTCGAAGGTAGATTCGCTGGTCTTGCCATCGGCTTCCAGTGTGGCGGTTACATTGTCTTTGCCTTTTTTCAGTGCCTTCACCGTGGTCTTGGTGTGGATTTTCATGCCCTGCTTTTCAAAGGCCTTGTGCGCCAGCTTGGAGATTTCCTCGTCTTCCACCGGCAGAATGCGGTCCATCACTTCCACCACGGTCACTTCCGCGCCCATGGTGCGGTAGAAGCTTGCGAACTCGATACCGATTGCGCCGCTGCCAACAACAAGAAGTGACTTAGGCATAGCGTCGGGCACCATCGCCTCGCGGTAGGTCCATACCAGCTTGCCGTCCGGCTCAAGTCCTGGCAATGTGCGCGCACGCGCGCCCGTGGCGAGGATGATGTGCTTCGCGGTCAACTCGCTCACCTTTTTGCCGTCTTTTTCTACGGAGACTTTACCCTTCCCTGCCAGCTTGCCGTGGCCGTCTACGACAGTGACTTTATTTTTTTTCATCAGGCCCGAGATGCCTTTGGTCAGCTGGGCTGACACGCTGCGTGAACGCGCAACGATTTTTGACAGGTCGAATTTGATGTCCTTGGCGCTGATGCCGAATGTGTCGAGATGATTTACCAGATGATAGATTTCGCTGGAGCGCAGCAGCGCCTTGGTGGGGATACAGCCCCAGTTAAGGCAGATGCCGCCCATATGCTCGCGCTCAACCACTGCCGTTTTCAACCCCAGCTGTGCTGCGCGTATAGCGGCTACATATCCACCCGGGCCACCGCCAATAATTACAACGTCAAACTGTTGATTGGCAAAATTCGTGTCAGTCATATAGTTCCTATTTTTTGAATTATTGTTTTTGTTTTTCCAACGGTACTTTCGAGGAGTGGTGGTCAACGATCACCCACTTGCCACCCGAAAGAATATAGGTGAAGGAAAAACGCGACGGAATCACGATGGACTCGCCTTCCTGCGTGTAGCTGAGCGTGTACAGACCGCTATTGAGCGCAACATTACCGAACTGGCGCGGATGCGTTTCGGTGATTTCCACCTTCACGTCAGGATTAGAAGTCACTTTCCTGTAATATTCAGTCAGCTGCGCGCGCGTGGTCAACGGCTTGATGGCAAAAGCCGGAAACATGATGGCCTTCTTATCGTAATACGAAACAACCTTGTCAATGTTGCGGCTTTCCACCGCCGCTTCCCATTGCTTGAGGGCATCGGAAACATCCGGCGTTTTGGTAGAAGCGGCATAGACAGCGCCCGCCAGCATTACGGAAACGGCAAATACTCCGGCAATAGAACGAAAAGAAATCATGGTTATTCTCCGAAATGGGGGATTAGAGGAGGAGCAATGCGGGGCTTTCGATATAGTGCTTGAAGGCGGAGAGGAACTCAGCGCCCACGGCACCATCAACCACACGGTGGTCAACTGAAAGGGTAATGTCCATAACGTTGCGCACTTCCATTTTGCCATGGCGCACGACCACACGCTCTTCACCCGCGCCGACAGCCATGATGCAGCCCTGCGGCGGGTTGACGATAGCCGCAAAGGTTTTCACACCATACATGCCGAGGTTGGAAATGGAGAAACCGCCGCCCTGAAATTCTTCCGGCGCCAGCTTGCCAGCGCGTGCGCGGGCAGCAAGGTCTTTCATTTCGTTGGAGATGGTCACCACCGTTTTCTGGTCAGCGTTTTTGACAATCGGGGTAATCAGCCCGCCCTCAATCGCTACCGCTACGGAGATGTCCACGTTGTTATACATCATGATGGCTTCATCGCTCCATGATGCGTTGGCGGCAGGCACTTTCTTCAGCGCCATTGACACGGCCTTGATGATGAAATCATTGACCGACACTTTATAGGCAGGTTTTTTGTCTTTGCCTGCCAGCGCTTCGGCTTCGAAATTGATGTCCTTGCGCACGTCGAGCAGCTTGTTCAGCTCGCATTCCACCGTCAGGTAGAAATGCGGCACTTGCTGCTTGGACTCGGTGAGCCTGCGCGCAATGACTTTGCGCATATTGTTGTTAGGCACTTTGGTGATTTCCTGCGGATTGCGGAACACGCGGCCTTTGCCCGTGCCACCCGTAGCCTGCGCCTTGAGCACGTCGTCTTTTACGATGCGGCCATGCGGGCCACTGCCCTGCACCATGCGCAAATCGATACCTTCATTAGAAGCAACGCGCTTGGCCAGCGGTGATGCAAACAAGCGTGTGTTGCCCATCACCGGAGTGATCGGCGCGGGAGTTGTAGAAGCAGCCGGAGCAGATGCAGCAGCGGGAGCTTCCGCCTTTGCCGGCGCGGCAGCAGATGCCGGGCCTGCCTTTGGCTTGTAACTTGCAATCACGCCCTTATCTTCGCCGTCTTCAAGCAGCAGCGCGATAAGCTGGTTTACCTTCACCGCTTCCGTGCCTGCGGGAATCATGATTTTACCGACAATGCCTTCATCCACGGCTTCTACTTCCATGGTGGCCTTGTCGGTTTCGATTTCGGCAATCACCTGTCCGGATTTAATCTTGTCGCCTTCCTTGACGGTCCATTTGGCAAGGTTGCCCTCGGTCATGGTGGGCGAAAGTGCAGGCATCAGAATTTCAATTGGCATTGTTATTATTCTCCGTCAATTAGGCAGCTTGCTGTTCGCGGTAGCAAACCTGCTTTACCGCGTCGATGATATGGGAAGGTTGTGGCAGGCAGAGTTTCTCGAGATTGGCGGCATAGGGCAACGGAAGGTCCAGACCCGCCACACGCGCCACCGGCGCATCGAGATAGTCAAACGCATGCTCCATGATAATCGCGGCGATTTCTGCGCCAATACCAGCGGTAGGCCAGCCTTCTTCGACGGATACCACGCGGTTGGTTTTCTTCACCGACTCAATAATGGTTTCCGTATCCAGCGGGCGCAGCGTGCGCAGGTCAATCACCTCGGCAGAGATGCCTTCCTGTTGCAGCAATTCAGCTGCCTGCAGTGCTTTGCCAACCATGATGGAAAACGCCACGATGGTAACGTCCGTGCCTTCGCGCACCACAGCCGCTTTGCCGATGGGCAGCACGAAGTCCTTGTCATCAGGCACTTCAAAACTCTGGCCGTAGAGCATTTCGTTTTCTAAAAAAACAACCGGATTCGGATCGCGGATGGCGGCCTTGAGCAGGCCTTTAGCGCTGGCCGCATCATACGGCGCAATTACCTTCAGGCCCGGAATATGGGCATACCAGCTGGCATAGCACTGTGAATGCTGCGCACCCACGCGTGACGCCGCGCCGTTCGGGCCGCGGAACACCATCGGGCAGCGGATCTGGCCGCCGGACATATAATTGGTTTTGGCAGCGGAATTGATGATATGGTCCATCGCCTGCATGGCGAAGTTGAACGTCATGAACTCAACCACTGGCTTCAGGCCCATCATGGCCGCTCCCACGCCGAGTCCGGCAAATCCGTGTTCGGTAATTGGCGTGTCTACCACACGCTTGGCACCGAATTCGGCGAGCAGCCCTTCGGTCACTTTATAAGCGCCCTGATATTCGGCGACTTCCTCGCCCATCACAAATACTTCCGGGTCACGGCGCATTTCTTCCGCCATCGCATCACGTAGCGCTACGCGCACAGTCTGGGTAGTCATAGTTAGTGTCTCCTAGTTCCAAAATCAGCTTCGAGTGTTTGTTCAACTTTTGCCAGCAGCGCAAGAAAATCCTTGTGCACAACCAGCGTCCTGTTATCCGGCGGTTCTGAGAACGCCTTGTTCATATCGTCTTGCGTGTAGCCGATGGCTTCGCCCATACATAGCATCAGGTGCGCAACGCGGTCGCACTCCGCTGCACTGGAAAATCTTTTTTGCAGCATGCCCTTTTCATCAGGCACGCGCCGCCATTTGGCGAACATCAGCTGTTCCAGACCGTCTATTGCTTCAGCCGCAGCACTTACGCCAAAATGATCGAGGTCAAGTTTTTCAAAACGCAGCGATACCTGATGAGGGTCCTTCTCATTGCTCTTAAGCGTTACTTCCGGTTCTTCCGTTTCGCTGCCTCCGCGCCTTAACGGGTTAAAGGCAAAGAACAGGGTCGAATTGACAAAATCCTCAACGCCCTTGCGTATTTTATCGCGGTCAATATGACCATCATCATCCTGCGCCACCGGCAGGTCGATGCCCTCAAATTTGTGCGATTCACCCGCTGCCATTTCACCCGCCTTGTCAGAAAGCGTAAAATTGACGAGCTTTATCTCAAGGCCATTTAATACCCGGCTGCCCTGTTTGCTTTCACGAATAGTACCCACCACACGCCCGACATGTTTTAACTGCTCTTTACTTAACTGAAATAATTGCATATCCGGTTTCCTAGTGCTTTACGCGAACGAAGTCGGCGTGGAACGTCTGTTCAACCTCTGCCAGATGTTTCATCAGCTCCCTGTTTATGGTCAGTATGCGGCCATCATCATCAGATGCCCTGAACTGGCTTTCAATCTCATCTTCCGTGTAACCCGAGGCACGCGCCATGCAGTTAATCAAGTGGCCCGCCAGTGCAGCCTGTTCTTCATTGACGAATTTCTTGGTCAGTTCCTTTGGTTCACTGCCCGGCACTTTCTTCCAACCGGAAAACATCATCAGCTCCATTTTATCCAGCGCCTCGGCGGCAGCGGAAACACCAAATTTCTCAGGGTCGAGCTGAATAAAGCGCAGATAGTACTGTCCGTCTTCCGTATCCTGCGCAAGACGCACCGCCGGCATGTCATCCATCGGCAGCGTAGGCTGCGTCATGTTGAAGGCGACCAGCAACGCCGAAAACACAAAATCATTCACGCCGCCTTCCATAGCCTTGTAGTCAGCATCCACATCATCGTCTTTTTTAAACGGCAGCAATATGTCCGGCACATTGCTCTCCATAGCGAGACCTTTTTCATCATCTTCTGCAAATACTTTCAGGACAAAAATCGGCATATCGACATTAGAAAGTGGCAGTTGTACCTTGCCGGATGCGGCTACTTCGCGGATTTTCGGAAGTCCCTTGTGAATGGACTTGAGTTGTTCTTTTGCCAGCTGGAAGAGTTGCATGATTACCGTCCGCGCCCCTCTTCACGCTGAGCATCCTGCTCGGGATTAAAAATCACATCAAAATCTACATCCGACACGCGCAGGTGAATGGCCTGACTCAGCGGGTTGCGGTCTTCGCGCTTATACACCACTCCCATTTTCCGGAAGAAACCAAGGGTATCAATCAGGTCAGTGGATGATGTGAAATCCTTGTAATACCAGTCGCCCTCGTGTGACCAGCCAACGCCGTATTTCTGTTCCAGCGCGTCTATCTGCTCAATTACGCGATCCAGAGTAATGGCTGGTGGCGGCGTAACACCCTTATCGGTAATAAGTCCGAACCTCGGAAATTCCTTTGCGCAATTTTCCACCGCCATCCTCAAAACTTTTACAGCCTGTTTATGCAGGCGCCACTCGCCCTTGTTGGTGAAATGGCTGTCGTCATCCAGCACTTCAAAGTTATGGTCACCGACCGCTTGTTGCGCATATTCCCTGGCCTTGTTAAAGATTTCCATATGCTTTCGCTCCCGTGCGACAATTGCTTGTTCACTGCTTACTGCTCCGCCTTCTGGCTATCGTAGGCTCCGGAAATAGCCATATACTTAGTCATGCAGTAACCCATGGGAACCATCAGGGGAACTTTCGTGCCTTTGTAATCGGGGTCGGCCACTTCTTTATCAAGGCAACCACGAATTTTGGGGGTAATCGATTTCATAATGGCGGCATCTTCGGCATTGCCTTCACTCTGGGCCATGAAATCCTGAAGCGATTCTACCTTCTCTGCTTCCGGCAATTGTTGCCAGATAGTCATGCTGGTAGGATCCATCCATTCCATCATGCTCAGTTTGCGTGCCTCTGCCGACTGGATACAAACCAGCAGCGACAATGCCGTATATGCCAATAGTTTTTTCATAGTTCCCCCGTTACAACTTGCCTTGTTTTTATAGTATCTATTATACCAGTACATCCGTCCACAGTTCGGATTCCGGCGGTTCCGGACTGTTTTGCGCAAAGTCAGCGGCCTCGGTCACCACCAGTTTAATCTGCTTGTCGATTTCTTTCAGCGCGTCTTCATTCGCCACATTGTCGCGCACCATACGCGCTTTCAGGCCTTCGATAGGATCATGCTGTTCCTTGTATTTTTCCACTTCTTCCTTGCTGCGGTACTTGGCGGGGTCAGACATGGAATGGCCGCGGTAACGGTAGGTTTTCATTTCCAGCAGGAACGGCCCTTTGCCGGAGCGGACATATTCCACCGCTTCCTGACCGGCCTCACGCACGGCCAGCACATCCATACCGTCAACCTGCTTACCTGGGATAGCAAAACCTTCGCCACGGCGGAACAGTTCGGTGGTGGAGTGGCTGCGCTTTACCGATGTACCCATCGCATATTCGTTGTTTTCGATGATGTAGATCACCGGAAGCTGCCAGAGGCTGGCCATGTTAAAGGCTTCATACACCTGACCCTGGTTAACCGAGCCGTCGCCGAAGTAAACAAGACTGAGCGCACCATTGCCACGATATTTATGTGCAAATGCAATGCCGGTTCCCAGCGGCACCTGTGCGCCCACGATACCGTGGCCGCCGTAAAAATGTTTTTCTGTGGAGAACATGTGCATCGAGCCGCCCTTGCCCTTGGAGAAGCCACCGATGCGTCCGGTAAGCTCCGCCATGATACCCTTGGGGTCCATGCCGCAGGCAATCATATGCCCGTGATCGCGGTAGCTGGTGATAACGGCATCATTCGGTGTAATGCAGTTCTGCATACCGACAACGACCGCTTCCTGACCGATATACAGGTGGCAGAAGCCGCCAATCAATCCCATGCCATAAAGCTGTCCGGCTTTTTCCTCAAAGCGGCGGATAAGCAGCATGTCCTTGTATAATTTTAGTAATAACTCTTTGGTAACGGGGGTCTTGCCGGTAACTGAAGTCACTTTTTCCTCGCTGCGTGATTTGCTTGCAGCCATATTGTTTTTAGCCTGGGCCATGAAAACTCCGAAATCATCACTTTAACCCTGTTATAAACACCAGAATCTACGGTTCTTGCAAGCATTTAATCGCTTGTTAAACAGCCAATTAAATGTTGCGCTGCAGCACAGAAATTGGTGCGAAAAATGAAGGGAAAAATGGAATTTTGGAAACTATTGTTTTGCTGATGAATTCTCGTCTTCAAAATAGACGATTTCGTCCTTGCCGGTCATACCCAGAATGCGCCGCACCTGCTCGTCGAGCATATCGAGGTCGAGAGCCTTGCTGCCAAGCAGCGTTACCTTGCGTTCCAGCTCTTCGCGCGCACCCCTGACCTTAGCCAGCTCTGTTTTCAACATTTCAAGCTTGCGGGTTTCCGTGAACAGAGCAAAGAGTCCGTGCTGCCCGCTAACCGCATGAAATCCAAGATAAAAAATGACAGCCACAACAAGCATCGGTCCGGTCAGGCGTCTGACAGACGGGCGTGGCAAATCGATGTATGAAACAGTTTTTTTCATATAAACAAATAGATTACCGAAAGCACACGGCTTTGAAAAGCCTTTTTCGGTTAAAAATCAGTATTTAATACTAATACTGTGATGTATTCTCCTCACTTCGCCCAAAACTCACACGAGGGTTTAAAGAAACTGTCACATAATTTATTAGGGTGATTCGGTTAAGATGCTTCCATCACAACCCTTATGATATGCTGAAAGTATAATGGGATTATTAGATAAACATGTTCTGGATGCACTGAACGCCGTACCGCTGATGAAAGATGCTGCCAGTGGTCTCTACAGCAGCTTAGAGGGCGTCGCCAGTACGTTAAAAATCTCTATGCCAACTTTTTACGTCGCAGGAACCCCTAAGGTTATACACCCTGTTTTGGAAGAATTGGCAAAACTTCCCAGCGCGGCAGCACTTTCGAAAGACACTGTTCTTTTATCAGAACCAATGCTGAAATTACTGGGTTCAACTGATTTAACGCAGCCAATCTCGCAGGAACTCAAAGCCGTTCTTTCACACGAAATGCACCATTGTTCAAACCATACCGGTATTTTGCTGGCCAAATTCGTGCCGATCTTTGCGTTACCAGCTATCGCCCTGACCGCCACATATCTTTATGACCGTGCGCAGGCTAAAAAAGCGGCCACACCGAAGCCTGAAGATATTGAACGGGCAGCCACTGAAACACGTAAAGAGCTGCCTAAAGATGAAAAAGGTTCCGGCTTCCTCGACAACCTCATTTACTATGGAAAATATGTAGCCATTGGAGTGGCCGCCACCGCAGCCGGGCTACTTACCGCCCGCTACGTGTCGCGTCATTTTGAATTTGCCGCCGACAGCTTTGGTGCAGGCATGACTGACAAAGGAGCAATGGCGAGCGCACTGGAAAAGGTACTTGGCACGACGCATGATTTACTTGCCTCACACCCAAAAGGTGGGATTTTCAGCCGTATTATCGGCGAAACCATTCAGGCGCACCCAAGCCTTACCGAGCGCGTGGCCAATATACTCCGGTAATTTATCCTAAAATTGCGCTGCCTGCATAAATTGCAGTGTCACCCAGCTCTTCTTCAATACGGATTAGCTCATTGTATTTTGCAAGGCGGTCGGAGCGCGAAAGCGACCCCGTCTTTATCTGGCCGCAGCCTGTGGCAACTGCAAGATGCGCAATGGTGGTGTCTTCCGTTTCACCCGAACGGTGCGACATGATGGCGCGGTAACCGGCGCGGTGCGCCATGTTCACAGCCTGCAATGTTTCCGTCAGCGTACCAATCTGGTTGACCTTCACCAGCAGCGCGTTGGCCAAGCCGTCATCAATACCCTTGGCGAGAATCGAAGGGTTGGTGACAAACAAATCGTCGCCTACCAGCTGCACCTTGCCGCCCAGCAACTCGGTGATTTCTTTCCATCCGAGATGGTCGTCCTCCGCCATCGGATCCTCGATGGAAATGATAGGATAGCGGCTGACCATTGTTTCATAATATTTAAGTAACTTACCGCAATCGAGCGTCTTGCCTTCGCCTTCCAGCACATATTTACCGTCGTGATAGAATTCGCTCGCGGCAGCATCCAGCGCCAGCACAATATCTTCACCCGGTTTGTAGCCCGCGCCTTCGATGGCCTGCATAATATAGGTGAGCGCTTCATCAGCCTTGCCAATTTTAGGTGCAAACCCGCCCTCGTCACCCACACTGGTGTTTAGGCCTTCTTCACTCAGGCGGTGCTTCAACTCATGAAACACTTCCGCGCCCATACGGATAGCGTCTGCCATGGTTTCTGCCGACACAGGCATAATCATGAACTCCTGAATGTCGAGCTTGTTGTCGGCGTGCTGGCCACCATTGATGATGTTCATCAACGGCACCGGCAGCACATGCGCCGATACACCTCCGACATAGCGGAACAACGGCAACGCCAGCGAATCAGCGGCGGCCTTGGCCACGGCGAGTGATACACCGAGGATAGCATTTGCACCAAATTTGGACTTGTTTTCCGTGCCATCAAGATCAAGCATGCACTGGTCAATATGAATCTGGTCTTCGCCATCCATGCCCATCAGCGCATCGGCGATGTCGTTATTCACAAAATTGACTGCTTTTTTTACACCCTTGCCACGGTAGCGTTTTTTGTCGTTATCACGAAGCTCCAGCGCTTCCAGTTTACCCGTTGATGCGCCAGACGGCACCGCTGCACGCCCAAACGCGCCGTCTTCAAGGCCTACATCTACCTCAACAGTGGGGTTGCCGCGGCTGTCGATAATTTCACGGGCGTAAATATGGGTAATAGCAGTCACGGTAACCTCTTTGTGTTTAGTTTGTCATTTCAACGGTTCGAAAAACCCGAACTCGGAGTAACACGTCTCTGTATGCCAAAATCTCCGTTCGGCCACAGCGCATATTCTTCGTCCTTATCTATAGATATTTCACGGTCTTGGAAACGGATTTTTACTTTACCGACAACAGAATATTTTGCATAGGGCGCAATGATGGTGTTTTCAAACTTACCACCTGTATTTACTTGGATCTTTTGTTGCTTGTCCGACAAGTTAACTATAGCGGCTGCCCTAACCTGATACACCGGCAGCATAAACACGCAAAACATAAGAACAATTAAGATACGTGTGCGTTTTTTGGGCATATTGTCTGGTGCATCCGGCGTAAATTGACTATAGTACCCGTTATAAACAGAGAGTAAGAAACGGGAGAATGTCTATGAACACTTCTGTTGGCATGAAATCTAAGAAAAAGCAACCTGCTTCCATGAAAAGCAGCGCCGTTCCTGATAGTGACCGTGAGTTTGAACAAGCCCTGCTGATGCTGGAAAATGTGTGCCTAAAAATTCTGGAAGGCACGCAAACCGTCAAGCGCAGTGATACCGAGGGCCGTTACTGGCAACAGCGCTTCGAGAACCTTGTCACGCCAGTATCGCTGGCATTGGCAGAATGCAAAGGGCCACGCCGCTTCCACTATCACTACCACCGCCGCGAAGACGGCGAAACCGTTCTGCAACCTGTGCTTGAACCCACGCCTATTGATATGCTGGCCATGGTATGCCGCGGTACATTAAAGCACTCGCAGGAAGATCTTGTTGGCATGCAAAATGAGGAAATGACGGAAAACCGCTTCATGCTGGAAGAAGCGTTGCAATCCTTCTTGCTACAGCACAAAATATTTACTAATAAATTAAAGCAATAAGAATCTGCCTCAAGGCAGACACAGATAACAAAACAACATTGCTGGCAGGGAGCAAATGACAGACGAAACGACTGCGGCGCGCAGCGCCCCAAACCATAACGCAACTTCCGAAAACCCTATTCTGGCCGAACTGCGCGAAACCGGAGCGCGCGCACAGATGGTAAAACCGCTGGAGAGCCTGCGCTCTGCTGCACAGCAGGCAAAAAACATGTTTGCCGGACTAAATGTAATGCATCCCGAAAATATGCACCTGACACAAAGCCTGCAACGCCTTGGAAGTGATCTGTATGCATTGACAGACAACTGCCTGCGCAGCATCGGTGAACAGGCCACACATGCTGCACGCGTCACCGCCAGCCAGATAGACCCCAAAAAGCAATTTGCCGCTGTTGCAGAAAAATGTGCCAAATTCATGGGTGAATATGGCAACTATGTTGTAGTGCAGGGAGAAGTGGAAATGGTCAGCATTGCAAACAGCCTTCGCAACGCCGTGGGCTATTTCCAGCAGAGTTATGAGCAATATCTATCAATAACGAATAAAAGCCACCCACAAATCAGGGGGGGAAAAGAAGGCGACGTACTCTGCCGTCGCTAATAGCCAGAGAGTTTTAGCCTATAGGCTTTTGGCCAGAAGGTCATATTCCTTAAGCAGTTTGAGCAGGCCTTCCATGTCATCAAGTACCATCATGCACGGGCCGTCAGACGGTGCGTTGTCGGGGTCCTGATGCGTTTCCATGAACACACCTGCCACACCCACGGCCACCGCAGCCTTGGAAAGAGTAGAAACAAACTGGCGCTGTCCGCCGGAAGCACCGCCCTGTCCGCCCGGCTGCTGCACGCTATGCGTGGCATCAAAAATCACCGGACAACCCGTCTGTGCCATAATCGGCAGCGCACGCATGTCTGATATCAGAGTATTATAACCAAAGCTCACGCCACGTTCGGTCAGCAATATATTGCTGTTGCCTGCATAGTCCATTTTATCTACGACATTTTTCATGTCCCACGGCGCAAGAAATTGGCCTTTTTTGATATTGATGGCTTTACCGGTCTTGGCAGCGGCCATCAGCATGTCCGTCTGTCGGCACAGGAAAGCGGGAATCTGCATAACATCCACATGCGGCGCTACAATCTCGCATTGTTCTTCCGTATGCACATCTGTCAGCACCGGCACGCCGAATTTTTCACGGATTTCATCAAACACCGGCAGGGCCTTTAGCAAGCCTATGCCGCGCTTGCCGCTGATGCTGGTGCGGTTTGCCTTGTCATACGAGCTTTTATAGATCAGCGGCATATCGAGCTTTTCTGTCACCTTCAGCAGCGACTCCACCATGAACATGGCATGATCGCGCGATTCCATCTGGCATGGGCCAGCAATCAACACCAGCGGCAAATCATTGCCGATAGTTACATTACCTATTGTGATGTGACGCGCCTCAACCATTACCTTCTCCGGTCATTTTCTGGGTTACTCTTGTCGCCAGTCAAACCAGAATTCTGCAAAACTTGCAACATATCATCCAGAAGTTGGCGGAATGCGCCATAGCTTCCCGTCTGCGGCTTATATTTGACAGCAACTTTTTCGTTATATTGTACTGACAAAGGCTGAGCATATTCCTTTGCCTGCATGAACAATTCAAGATCATGACGATTACATGGAGCGCCTTCTTTAAGTTCGCACAGGCGGGGCAAAAACTCCTGCTCGAAGAATAGTCGCTGGCGCTTGATATCATCGTATGAATTCTTTTTACCCTCAAGCGCGTCAAATGCTTCAATCCTTACTCCGTAACCGTCCATCTTGCAGATGGCTGCAACATGTGTGAATTCTTGGTCAAACATCGGGTGGTCGAAATCCATCTTGCCAAATTCTGGACGATCCGTCAGGTTGCTCACGATCTCCTGAGATGGTCTTGCCTCTTTTTCGTAACTCCTCGCCAATTGGTTCATGCCTTTGGGAAACTGCTCGAAAAGCCAGCTTTCCATGGTCACGCCGTCCCCTGCCTTACGCTGCAAAAGACGATCGATGCGCGTTGCTATAGTACCTGTTTTATCTTTATCAAAATGCACCATCGGGATTACTCCAATATCAGCAATGCTTTCGCAACTGAACTATGCCGCTTTCTTTTTCTGTGACGACTTACCCTTATGCGCCGCCTTGATAAAGGCTGCAAATAGCGGGTGCGGCGCAAACGGGCGCGACTTTAATTCAGGGTGGAACTGGACGCCGATAAACCACGGATGTTTTTTCATTTCCACGATTTCAGGCAGCTGGCCGCCGGGCGACATGCCGGAGAATACCAGACCTTTTTCTGCAAACTCTTCGCGGTACTGGATATTTACTTCATAGCGGTGGCGATGGCGCTCGCTGATATGGCCGGAGCTGTAGGCCTCCTCGGCAAGACTGCCCTTGGCGATTTCGCAATCATATGCGCCAAGGCGCATTGTGCCGCCCAGATCGCCGTCCTGACGGCGCGTCTCAAGCATATTACCGCGCAGCCATTCCGTCATCAGGCCGACCAGCGGACCTTTGCCGTTCTTGTCGGTATAAGGGCCGAATTCAGTGGATGCCGCATCCTTGATACCAAGCACGTTACGCGCAAATTCAATCACCGCAAGTTGCATACCGAAGCAGATGCCGAGATACGGCTTGTTGTTCTCGCGGGCATAGGTAATCGCCGCAAGCTTGCCGTTAACGCCGCGCTCGCCGAAGCCACCAGGCACCAGTATAGCATCCACGTCAGCCAGTGTTTTGGCCACGTCTTCTTTTTCAAACCCTGCTGCGTCCACCCAGCGTACATGCACACGCAACTGGTTGGCGATGCCCGCATGGTCAATTGCTTCTGAAAGAGATTTATAAGCGTCGCCGATGCCTGTGTACTTACCGACAATCGCCACCGTCACTTCGCCCTTGGGGTTCTGGATACGGGAAAGTATTTCATCCCATTTGCTAAGGTCGGGGGTTCCATGTTTGTCTGCAATGCCGAATGATTTCAGCACCTGACGGTCAAAGCCCTGTTCGCTGTAGCGCTTAGGCACTTCATATATAGATCCGACATCGAGCGCCTGAATCACCGCTTCTTCACGGATATTGCAGAAAAGCGCAATCTTGCGGCGTTCGGAAAGCGGAATCTCGCGGTCAGCGCGGCATAACAATATATCCGGCTGGATACCGATGGAACGTAACTCTTTCACCGAGTGCTGGGTAGGCTTGGTCTTGAGTTCCTTGGCAGCGGCGATATAGGGTACCAGCGTAAGGTGGACATACATCACGCGCTCGCGGCCCAGCTCGTAACCAAGCTGGCGGATAGCCTCCAGGAAAGGCAGGCCTTCAATATCACCCACCGTACCGCCGATTTCGCACAGTACAAAATCTTCCTGCTCGGTATCTTTCAGGATGAATTCTTTAATCAGGTCGGTAACGTGCGGAATCACCTGCACCGTGCCACCGAGATAATCGCCACGGCGTTCCTTGGTAAGCAGGGTAGAATAAATCTGGCCGGTGGTCACCGAGTCGCTACGACGCGCATTCACACCTGTAAAACGCTCATAGTGACCGAGATCGAGGTCAGTTTCCGCGCCATCGTCGGTAACGAACACTTCTCCGTGTTGTATGGGATTCATGGTGCCGGGGTCAACGTTCAGGTACGGATCAAGCTTGCGAAGCCGTACACGATAACCCTGCGCCTGCAATAACGCCCCAAGACTGGCGGATGCTAACCCTTTCCCCAATGAGGAAACAACACCGCCAGTAATGAATATGAAGCGTGCGCTCATGAATTATTCCGGTTTGGGTACAACAGGTGCGGCTGGTTTTGCCGGTTTCTTTGCCGCCTCAGGCGCAACATCCTTGGACACCACAGGCACGGCCGTATCTTCTACCGCCACACTGTCAACGATGGAACTGGACGTAATGCGGCTGACCATTATCGCGAGTATCAGGCTAGAAATCATGAATGCTGCAGCCAGAATAGCGGTGGTGCGTGTCATCAGGTTGGCCGCCGAGCGGCCACTAAGGAACTGGTTGCCACCACCTCCACCGCCAAGACCACCCATGCCATCGCTGTCTGTGCGCTGTATAAGCACCACAACAATCAGGAACAGTACGATAATACTGTGTATTACCATCAAAACTGTATATGTTTCCATTCTTCCCCTCTTAACCTGGCTATTACAGGCGTGTTATTATTTTACCGCAGCGATGATACTGCAAAACTCATCTTCCTTTAGCGACGCACCGCCAACCAGCACACCTGCAACGCCCCTCACCGACATGATGTCACGGGCGTTTGCTGCCTTGACTGACCCGCCATAAAGCACAGCAACAACCTCTGGCGCACAGCCCACGCACTTAGAAGCAACAGATACAATATAGGTATGCATCTGCGCAATGTCATCCATAGTTGGGATTTTCCCAGAACCAATAGCCCAAACCGGCTCATATGCAAGTACAAAATTGCTTTTTTGGTCGCCAGTTGCCTTGGCTGCATCGGGAATTGAACCCCTGACCTGCCGCCCGACCACTTCCTCGGCCTTGCCCTGAACGCGCTCTTCAAGAGTTTCCCCCACACATATAATAGGGCAAAGGCCGGATTTTATTGCCTTTTTCGCTTTTTTCCGGACCATCTCGTCCGTCTCGCAATAAGCAGAGCGGCGCTCGGAGTGGCCGACAATCACATAGGAGCAGCCAGCCTCTTTAAGCATGGAGGCGCTGACATCGCCGGTAAAAGCCCCCTCAGTCTCACTGTGACAATCCTGCGCGCCAAGGGCGGCCTTTGCGCCGGCAAGCCACTGCCCAACCTGCGCCAAAAGAACGTGCGGCGGGCATAGCACCACACCAGCCTCTGGAAAATCGCCGGATTTTCGTGCCACAGATGCCGCCAGAGCCTTGGCCATGGCGGAGTTTCCGTACATTTTCCAATTACCGACAACAAGTTTTTTCATAGCAATGGTCTATCCTATCAAAAAACCTTTTACAATCCTGATTTGTCATGTAATTCTCGTGCCGTAAAAATTTTTTAATCAAACACTTAAAGAAAATGCTCGACCATTTCCGTTCCGCATCCGGCAGCATCTGGATTAAAGGCCTGCTCCTGTTACTCGTATTGTCATTCGCCGTCTGGGGAGTTGGCGACATGGTGCAGCAAACCGGCCGTAATGTCTCCATTGCAACCGTTGGCAGTGATAAAGTCACGGCACAGGAATTTGCCGGCGAGTATAAGCGTACTGCAGAAGGTATCCGCCGCATGGTAGGTGAACACTATACGCCTGAAATGCTAAAGAAAATGAACATTCCCCAGCAGGTATTGCAAGCACTTGTAAACCAGAAACTATTTTCAATGGAAAGTGCTGCGCTGCAGCTGATCCCCGGCGATGCTGATGTGGTGCGGCAAATCCGCAGCAACACTAATTTTCAGGATAAGCGCGGTAATTTCGATAAAAAATACTTCGAAATGATGCTTAGTAACAATAACCTGTCCGAAAAAGTATATGTGAACAGGCTGCGCACTGACATAGCCGCCAACCTGCTGGTAGATACACTTTTAACCACGGTGCCAATGTCCGACAGTAGCATAAAGACTCTTCTGGAAGCGCGCATGGAGCAGCGCGGCTGTACCCTGTACACGCTTGGCCCGTGGATGGTAAGTGAAGTGGCGCAACCGGACGATGCCACCATCAAGACCTACTACGAGCAGCACCCGCAGGAATTTACCGCGCCGGAATACCGCAAATTAAGTTACGTAATGCTCACGCGTGAAAACATACCCCCGCCCGCAAAAATCACTGAAGAGGAACTGCGCAAGGCCTACGATGACAGGAAAGATGAACTCAAACGCCCAGAACGCCGCGCGGTTGACCAGTTGCTTTACGCCTCTGAAGAAAAAGCGACACAGGCTGAAGAACTGCTGAAGCAGGGTAAAACATTGGCACAGGTGGCCAAGGAAACAGATGCGCTCAACAAAGATTCGCTTTCACTGGGGAAAATTGAGCGCAAAGACGTCATCGAAGGTGCGGTAGATGCAGTGTTTTCGTTGCCCGTAGGAAAATTCACCTCCCCCACCCAAAGCCCGTTCGGTTGGCATATTTTTCAGGTAACCGCTATCGCCCCGCCATCTGTGCCATCGTTTGAAGAAGTGAGGGCAACACTGGAAACCGAATTGTCACAGCTGCATAACGAAGAGTCGCAGAGCAAGATAGTCAACAAGCTGGAAGACGACATGGCCGCCGGCAGCACACTGCAGGAAGCAGCGCAGGCGCTTGGACTCAAAGTCCTTAGCGTAGGTCCCGTAAGCAAGTTGGGTAAAGCTCCCGACAGCCAGAGAGTGGAAATACCAGTGTTGGATAAATTCCTGGAGACCGCTTTCAAGACAGAAGACAAAATGCAATCGTCACTTATTTCATCCAAAGGCGGCAAATATTACATTGTACAAGTCGATAGCATTGTACCTGAACGCCTGCGCACACTTGATGAGGTGAAAGGCCTCGCCGCCGCCAACTGGCAAAAGCAAAAACGCGCCGAGCAGCTCAACGAACTAGCCAAAACCATATCAGGTAAGTTTGACACCGAGGCCGAGCGCAATGCAGTCCTTGCCAAGTATGGCATGCAGTCTTCCGGCAGCGTCATACTCAAGCGTAGCACGCGCAATGCAAACGCCATTACCCTTCCCACTGAGTTCATCGCCGATGCATTTGCGCAAAACGCCGGTGAAGCCACCGACGCCTACATGATTGAGGATGGAAACTACATCATCGCCACCGTAAACAGAGTGATTCCGATGTCAGCGCAAAACAACGACCCCAAACTTGTTGAGCAGGCACGCAAGGAAATCGCGGAAGAACTGGAGCAGAGCAAACGCAATGAAATACGCGAGCAATATGCGCGCTATCTGGCAGATAAATACCAGGTGCGCATTAATGAAGATGCTCTGCAGTCTGTTATAAAATAATGTTGCCGCTGCAATCACCTACTATATTTCCCGCACAGGACGTTTTCTGCCAGCGCTTTGAACACGGGCTTTCGCAGCTTGTGTGGACTACTTGCCCAGCAGACCTTGATACGCCCGTTTCCGCCATGCTGCGGCTGATGTCGGACAACAGCCCGTGCTTCCTGCTTGAGTCAGTGGAAAAGGGTGAAATACGTGGCCGTTATTCCGTTATAGGATTGATGCCGGATATTATCTGGCGCTGTAAGGGCAACCGCGCCGAAATCGCCTATAGCGAAAAAATGGACGACAACGCTTTCAAGCCTTGCAAGGAAGATGCGCTTACCTCGTTCCGCAAGCTATACGAAGAATCAAAAATCGATATTCCCGATAGCCTACCACCCATGGCTGCCGGTCTTGTCGGCTATATGGGCTATGACATGGTCGGGCTGATGGAAAAACTGCCGGAACCGAAAACAGACCCCATCGGCATACATGACAGCTGCTTCATCCGCCCCAAGCTGATGGTGATTTTTGATTCCGTAAGCGACAAAATTTTTATCATCACCACCATCTGGTCCGACAGCAAAAGGCAGGATTCAAAGGCCGCCTATGAAGCAGCGCGCACGCGCATACAATTTGTTCTCGACAAGCTATCTTCTCCTGTGCCTCCACCTGCACAAAAACAATATAAGCCTGTCAAGGTTGCCGACTTCGCATCAAACACCAAGCGCAGCGATTACGACGCAATGATTGCCAACGCCAAAGAATATATTAAGGCGGGCGATATTTTTCAGGTGGTGCTTTCGCAGCGTTTTTCATCATCGTTCACGCTGCCGCCTTTCTCGCTGTACCGCGCGCTGCGCCAGCTCAACCCCTCGCCCTTCCTATTTTACCTCAGCTTCGGAAACTATTCGCTGGTCGGTTCCAGTCCAGAAATTCTTGTACGCCTGCGTGACGGCGAAGTCACCATCCGCCCCATCGCCGGTACGCGCAAACGCGGCCGTGACCGTGAGGAAGACCAACTGCTCGCCAAAGACCTGCTGTCTGACCCCAAGGAACTCGCCGAGCACCTGATGTTGCTTGATCTTGGCCGCAACGACGTAGGCCGCGTGGCCAAAATCGGCAGCGTAAAAACCACGCAGCGCATGAATATCGAAAACTATTCGCACGTCATGCATATCGTTTCCAACGTCATCGGCGACCTCGACCCGCGCTTTGATGCGCTTTCCGCACTCATCGCAGGCTTTCCCGCAGGCACGGTCAGCGGCGCGCCAAAAATCCGCGCCATGGAAATCATCAACGAGCTAGAGCCGGAAGCTCGTAGTTTTTATGCCGGATGTATCGGTTATTTTTCAGGCAATGGCAATATGGATACCGCCATCGCCCTGCGCACTGGCCTGATTAAAGACGGCAAACTCTACGTTCAGGCAGGCGGTGGCATTGTTGCCGACAGCGATGCCGAGGGCGAGTATCAGGAATCGCTGAATAAAGCACGCGCCTTGATGCGCGCCGCCGAGGAGGCTATAAACTTCACATGAAGATAGTCCTGCTCGATAACTACGACAGCTTTACCTATAACCTGCTACACTATATCGGTGAGCTGGGCAGCGAGGTCGTGGTCTATCGTAACGACGCCATAACGGTGGACGCGCTCATGGCCCTGAAACCGGACGGCATCGTCATTTCTCCCGGACCCGGCACGCCACAGCAATCCGGCATATGCCTTGAGTTGATTAAAAAAGCCTCCGGCAAAATACCGATATTCGGCGTATGCCTCGGCATGCAAGCCATGGGCGAAGCCTTTGGTGGCAAGGTTATACGCGCGCCGCAGCCGATGCATGGTAAGATAAGTGCTATCTACCACGAAGGCCGCACCATATTTCGCGGTCTGCCTATCCCGTTTAATGCCACGCGCTATCACTCGCTTATCGTTGACCGTGGTTCGCTGCCGGATTGCCTCGAAGTTACCGCCGTCACCGCCGATGACGGGCTTATCATGGGCCTGTCACACAAGCAGCACAACACGCATGGTGTGCAGTTTCATCCGGAGAGTATTGCATCGGAGCATGGCCATGCCATCATCAAGAATTTCCTGGAGGGCATATGATTGCCAACCCGCCGACCCTTGTTCAGCAGAAAATGCTCATAAGCGCCATCGGCCATGTGCGTCAGGGCGCTATCCAGTTTCAGGAAACCATCACCAACTCAGGCTTCATATATGAGTTACCGGCCTACAGGCCCTTTTTTGATATGCTGGAAAAGACATTGAACTATATTGATGGCTGTCCTGATTTTTCTGAAAGGGATGCACAGCTGCAAGCACATATGGAAGTACTCAAGGCCGGTGCCAGCCCGCTTATCTGGCAGTTGCAGATGGAAGCTCCCAAAAACCTGCACGCGGTGGACGATGCCCATAATCATGCATGGAACATCGAAATGCACGACCTTAAGAATAAAGTAAATATCATCAATGGCTTTATGGGCGTCATGCATAGCAGCATTGAAATATTGATGAAAGGTCCCGGCAAAGCGCGGGGCGGCATGTCGGTGTAGCACCATGACGGGAAACGCCATCCAGCCAATCATTGCCCTGCTCGCTGATGGTAAGAATTTGCCGCAGGACACGGCGGTGCGTGCTTTCCAGATTATTATGAATAACGGCGCAACACCCGCGCAGATGGCCGCTATCCTGATGGCTCTGCGTGTCAAAGGTGAAACCGTCGAGGAAATCACCGCTGGCGCTATTGCGATGCGCGCAAAAGCCAAACGCATCAAAGCACCGCAGGGGGCGATAGACACTTGCGGCACCGGCGGTGACAGCAAAGGCACGTATAACATTTCCACCGCCGTGGCGTTCGTGCTTGCAGCATGCGGCATACCCGTTGCCAAGCACGGCAACCGCTCCGTTTCCTCACAATCCGGCTCTGCTGACGTGCTGATGGCGCTTGGCGTAAATATTAATGCCGATGTCGCCGTGCTGGAGCGCTGCCTGCGCGAGTGTAATATTTGCTTCCTGATGGCCCCCCTCTTCCACCCCGCTATGCGCAATATTGCACCCATACGGCAGGAACTGGGCGTGCGTACCGTCTTTAACCTGCTTGGCCCGCTTTCCAATCCCGCCGCACCAGATTACCAGCTGCTTGGCGTATATAGTGAACATTGGGTAGAACCACTGGCGCATGTGCTAAATGGTCTTGGCACTAAAGCCGCATGGGTGGTACACGGCCATGACGGGATGGACGAACTTAGCCTGTCTGGACCGTCAATGGTTAGCGAGCTTAAAGAAACCGTCGTGCGCAACTTTACCATATCGCCTGAAGACGCGGGCCTTAAAACCACGCCGACCGAATCGCTAAAAGGCCAAACGCCCACACATAATGCCAGTGCCATGATAGATGCACTCTCCGGCATGTCCGGTGCTTACCGCGACGCCATACTCTATAACGCCGCCGCCGGCCTGGTCATTACAAGCAAAGTGGATGACATGAGGTCAGGTGTGGAAATGGCGGTAGAAGCCATCGATTCCGGCAATGCGCACCGCACGCTCAAAAAGCTGGTGGAAATCAGCAACGAGCGCCCCTGATAATCATATGAGCGACACACTGCGCGAAATCTGTGATGTAAAACGCGGCCACATTACACGTTGTAAGGCCAACGTGAGTGAATCCGTACTGCACGACAGAATTAAAGCGGCACAAAAGCCGCGTGGGTTTAAAAAAGCGCTGGAATTCAAACTGCACGAAGGAAAATTCGCACTGATTGCCGAAATCAAGAAAGCCTCACCCAGCAAGGGAATTATTCGCGCTGACTTTGAACCAGCCACGCTCGCCCGCGCCTACCAATCAGGCGGTGCGGCCTGTTTATCCATACTCACTGACGAACCCTATTTTCAAGGACACGACGACTATCTCGTACAGGCACGCAGCGCCGTCACACTTCCCGTGTTGCGCAAGGACTTCATGCTGGATGGCTATCAAGTGCTGGAAGCACGCGCACTCGGCGCAGACTGCATATTACTGATTATGGCCGCACTCGAAGATGCGCAGGCAAAAGAACTGGAAGCCGCCGCGTTTGAACTGGGCATGGATGTTTTGGTGGAAGTGCATGATTTGCCGGAGCTAGAGCGCGCCAAAAAACACCTGCACTCTAACCTGGTTGGCATCAATAACCGTAACCTCAAAACGCTGAAAGTGGATATTTCCACCTCGGAAGCGCTTGCAAAAAAACTGCCGCCCGCTACGCTCGGCGTATGTGAAAGCGGTATCAGCACGCATGACGACCTGCTGCGCATGAAGCGCGCAGGACTTAACTGTTTCCTTGTCGGCGAATCACTGATGCGGCAGAATGACGTGACGCAAGCAACCAAACAACTACTGGGGCTGTAATATGGAAAACATTCTGCAATACATCGACTGGCAGGATTTGACCGCATTACTGTTCTTTATCGCCTGCTGGGCGGGATATTCCTATTACACACGCCACGAACGTAACGAGGCAGGCAGCCTGCTGGCCGTCACCAACCGCTACCGCATGGAATGGATGCAGGAGATGCTCAAGCGCGATAACCGCAGCGTGGACGCCATCATGGTTGGCAATTTGCAGCGCAGCATCACCTTCTTTGCCAACACCACTATCTTCCTTTTGCTCGGATTACTGACCATGCTTGGTTACCATGAAGAAGCCGCACCCATCATCGCCAGCATCCCGTTTGCCAAAGCAAGCACAGCCTTTATGTGGGAAATGAAAATCCTGCTGTTGATGGTGTTATTTATTTATGCATTCTTTAAATACACATGGTCGATGCGCCAGTATAATTACGCTGGCATATTTATCGTCGCCTGCCCCCCGTATGATAACAAACTTGAAGAGCATGAGCGCATCGCTGCCAAGGGTACTTACCTGATTGGTAATGCCGCCCGCCATTTCAATAACGGCCTGCGAGCTTATTATTTCGCGCTGGCGCTGCTGGCATGGTTTATCCACCCGTACCTGTTCATGACCGCAACTGCGTGGGTTGTGTTCGTTACCCACCGCCGCGAATATCATTCCGGTACCTTGAAAAACCTTGCGCGCTAGCCCCATGCCCCAGCCACACAAACAACGCAAGGACTGGGCGCAGTTTGCCAACCTCACGTCCCACACCTCCACGCAGGGACCAGCAAAAAATATATCGCCCAATGAACTGGTGGATATGGCGTATTACCGCAGTACCGAGCGAACCACATCCGGCAGGGACGTGCTGCGCGCACTCACCGCCTACGCGCAGGATAATATGGTCTTTGATGACTATGGCCGCCCTCAGCCGGTGGATGATGCAGCCTACGCCAATACCCCGCGTGAGCGTAAACTGAATAAATTTGGCAAAGCCTATATGGATGATGCCAAATTATGGCTTCATAAATACATGGCGGATGTGGTGGTGGACGCCGCCATTTATATGCACAAAAAATACGGATGGACCTCCGCCATTTATGACGGCCTGCGCACCGTCAACGGCGCTTACAATGCTTATCTTAATGCAGAAGACAGTGACCTTGAACAAGGCCTGCTTTCAACCCCGGGCCTGAGCGCACATAATAAGGGTATGGCCGCTGACATGATGATGTTCGATGCCAGCGGAAAACTGGTAAACATGGGCGGCAATTTCGACCATCTGGATATGAGTACCAATGGCCGCGCCTGTACTGATTTACCAAAAGAAATACTCGATAACCGCCTGAAGCGCGAAATCGCCTTCCAGCGTGCTGCACTCTCACGCGGACGCCTGTTTGCGCCATTGCGCAGCGAATTCTGGGACGAGCGTTTTCCGGAAAATGACGAGGATAACTGGCGCGTACTCGACAGCTTAACCCGCTGCACGGGCGTCCACATGCTCTCGGTAGAAGATGATGCTAACCGCCGTTCTCCCAAAGACTCAAACGGTCGCAAAGCCTTTCATGAAAAATGGGAAAAGATTGATTATCAGGCCTTTGTAAAGAAGTGGCAGGAACTACTGGATGAGCAAAAATTACGCGCCGTGCTAGAGCTACCCAACAATCTGCAATTACCACCTGACCGCTCCACCATCATCTATCACGGTGATTACAACCCGCTTTATGATCGCAACTTAATTGCCAGCGGAAAAAATATTACCGATAATTCGCTTGATACGCCGCTGACAAAGCAGGCCTAGGATCGCATAACCATGCGCTGGTGGACTTCTTGGGCCAAAGCGCCCATTTCATCCTTGAACTGGTATTCCCATGCTTCCAGCCTTGCACCCAACGGGCGAGCGATACCGTCGCGTATCAGGCCTGCGGCAAAGCGCGAAGGCTTGGTGCCTTTATGGTTGGAAAAGGCAATGATATGCAGCGGCTTTCCTGTAGCCGCCGCTTCGCTCATCATGTTCACCGAGTCATTGGTAATCACAAAGCTGTCCGCAACAGCCAGCATACCGAGATAAGGGTTGTGGCTAGCGAAATCATACACATATACCCGCTCCTTGCCTTCAAATGCAGCGCGCAGTCGGGCAACGCCTTCTTCACCCGTGCGGCGCGAAGGCGTAATCAGTAATGAGCCATCGGTATTGCGCAGCAGGCGTTCCAGCACAAGAATTACATGGTCCATGGCTTCCGGCGCCAGCGTGTATTTATTGGTAGAACCGCCAATCAGCACAGCCACTTTCGGGCCTGGATACTTCTCAAACTGAGGCGCCCAGCGCGCACGCGCTTCTTCCAGCACATCCGGCGTGACATGGTGCAGCGCATACCGCGTTTTAATGACATTGGTCGCCTCTATCTTGTCATGCGCCATGGCAACCACGAGGTCGAAATATTTCGGACTCATCTGCGGCGCCTGAATATGCACAAAATACGGCGCGTTCACACCCAGCTGTGCGCGTAGCTTGTCGCGCAGTGCCGAAGTGACGATGGCCGCACGCCTGCCACAGCTGATAACAACATCCGGCCATGGCGCTTCCAGTGTATCGCTACCTTGTTCAAGCAGCGAAGATAACACCAGTTTACGCAGCGGCGTGGCATAACAAATGTTTGGCAGCTTCACCCACGGCATTTTTACACGCACTATTTTCATTTCCAGCTCAGCGCCCAGCGCTGCCGCAAGCGCCTTTACCTGTGCGGCCATGCCTGCACTGCCGTCCGTGATTCCCCAGCATGTGGTCATAACAGCTCCTTAGCCTTAAAGGAAAAATGTTGCTTGGCACCAATAATCAAATGATCATGTACCTCGATACCCAGTGGTCTCGCCGCATCAACAATCTGGCGAGTGACATCAATATCGGATTTGCTCGGGCTGACATCACCGCTCGGGTGGTTATGCACCAAAATCATGCTTGCTGCACCCAGCTCCAATGCACGCCTTACCACTTCGCGCGGGTAAACCGGCGTATGGTCAATGGTGCCTTTCTGCTGGCGTTCGTCGAGTATCAGTTGCAGCTTGTGGTTGAGGAACAACACATGGAATTCCTCGTTGCGGTTATGGCCTATATGGATACGGCAATAATCCAGCAACTGCGTCCAGCTTTTGATGATGGGCTTGTCTGCCACTTCTTCTTTCAACAGCCGCTCCGCCGATGCTTTGGCAACTTTAATAGCCACCACTGCCGCCTCGCCAACACCCTCAACTTTCATTAGTTCGGATGGTTCAGCCATCAGCACCTTGCCGAAACTGCCAAACGATGCAAGCAGCGCCTTTGCCATCGGCTTGACATCGCCCACCGGCTTGGCAGGAAATAAAATCATCTCCAGCAACTCATAATCAGGCAGCATTTCCGATCCCGCTTTTAAAAAGCGCTCCCTCAGCCGTTTCCGGTGGCCGGTGTAATGCGGCTTTACCTTGGTAAGTTCATCACTCATAAGGCGGGAAATGTTTGCCGGTTGGGGAAGCGGTGAATAATTCATAGCCGTCCTTGGTAACGCCAAGGCTATGCTCAAACTGCGCGGAAAGCGATTTATCGCGTGTGGTGACCGTCCAGTTATCATGACGGCTTAAATGTGTTTCATGGCGGCCAGCATTAATCATAGGCTCTACGGTAAAGAACATGCCTTCTTTCAATACCTGACCCTCGCCCGGGCTACCGTAATGCATGATGTTCGGTGCCGTGTGGAATACTTTGCCCAACCCGTGTCCGCAATAGTCGCGCACCACAGAATAACCGTGTTTTTCGGCATAGGTCTGTATGGCATAGCCGATATCGCCCACTGTATTGCCCGGTTTCACCTGCTCGATGCCCAGCATCATCGCCTCATAGGTAATCTGGCACAGGCGTTTGGCCTTAATCGGCGGGCTTCCCACCCAGTACATACGGCTGGTGTCGCCGTGCCAGCCGTCCACAATCACTGTAACGTCAATATTGACGGTATCGCCTTCTTTTAGTTTCAGATCACCAGGAATGCCGTGGCATACGACATGGTTGACCGAAGTACAGATGGATTTTGGAAAACCGCGATAGCCCAGCGGCGCAGGCACCGCTCCGGCGCCAACAATCATCTGGTGGCAAATGTCGTTGAGCGCGCCCGTGGTCACACCCGGCTTCACATGCTCGCCAATCATATCCAGCACCTCGGCAGCAAGACGCCCGGCCTTGCGCATAGCGGCGAAGTCCTCTGGTTTGTGCAGTGTGATGGGACGGTGGTCTTCGTACAAAATATGCTCCTTTAATTCTTCTGGATTCTGGTATAATCCCCTAATATATAGAATAGGTTTTATCAGGAGGCCAGCCATATGCAAGCAAAGCCAGCAGCCAGTGCGTGCATGATAGTCATTGGTAACGAAATCCTATCCGGCCGCACACAGGACAAAAACCTGGCCTGGATAGCCAAAGAACTCAATGAAACCGGCGTAAAATTACTGGAAGCACGCTTTATTCCGGACGTGCGCGAGGTTATTATCGAGACGTTAAACCTCTGCCGCCGCCAATATGCCTATGTTTTTACCTCCGGCGGCATCGGCCCCACCCATGACGATATCACCACCGAGTGCGTGGCCGCGGCCTTTGGTGTTACTGTTAAGCGCCATAAGCAGGCCGAAGCCACCCTCACCGCGCACTATGGCGCAGAAAACCTCAACGCCGCCCGCCTGAAAATGGCCGATATCCCTGAGGGCGCGTCGCTGATTGCCAATCCGGTGAGTGCCGCCCCCGGTTTCAGGCTGGAAAACGTGTTTGTGATGGCCGGTGTACCAAGCATCATGCAGGCTATGTTCGCCAATATCAAAGGCGACCTCAAAGGCGGGGCAAAAACGCTCTCACGCACCATTTCTGGCTATGTCACGGAAGGTGTGCTGGCGGAAAAGCTCACCGCTATACAAAACAACGCACCGGATGTGGAAATAGGCAGCTATCCCTTTATGCGCAGTAACAAGCTGGGTACCAGCCTGGTTGCACGCAGTACCAGCACGGAGCGGCTAAATATAGTTTACGATCAAATCAAGGAAATGCTGCTGTCTTTTACGAAAGAAGTGATGGAAGAAGACCTGGCGGCATAAAAACAGATTTCAGATATTCATCCGATCACAGGCCAGCACTAAACTAATTCTTAATGTTATTTAGATACTTTTGCCGTTTAAACGCACACGGGACGATAATGGTGAAGGCCATTGATTTCATAATTACACAAATCAAGCGGTTGCCCTGCTTTGGTGATGTCGGCAATGCACGTTCCTATGCAGGCGTATATTTTCCAGTACTGGATGGTGTACGCGCACTAGCTGCTTTACTTGTAATTACCCAGCATGTTTTTCATTCCCGACCTGTATATGGTGTGGGAGGGGTGTACCTCTTTTTAGTCCTAAGCGGATTGCTGCTATCACAAAATTGGTATGCAACAACGGTAAAAGCCTGTTGGCGCTTTAGTTTTGTATTTATTCTGCGCCGCCTATTTAGAATCATTCCCATGTATATTATGGCTGTATATATAATGGCTTATATTTTGCCACGAAATATGGAATGGGTTCTGATGCATCTTTCGTTCCAATGGTCAGAATATGTGTTGTGGACCATCAAACAAGAATTGCTCTTTTATGTAATTTTACCATTGCTTTTCCTGCCGCGCCAATATGGAGCATCCGCAGAATTTATGACAATTTTTGCATTGGCAATTGCGGTTGTATCAGCAAATAGCTTGGATGTTAAAGTGCTGAATATGGGATCATGGCGCCCCAACCTGCAAGGACAAATACCCTTTTTCTTGGGTATGTTTACCATGGGCGTTGCTGCAGGCAGCTTCATTCACACCGCGCTTGCCAAGCGAATGATATCAAAGATTGCCTTTATACCCGCTGAATTGACAATGCTTGTAATCCTATCGCTGATTATTATGCTCTATATTAAACACCCGATATTTTATGCAGATACCCCTTCAACATGGCAAATGCAGATCCCCTGGGCTTTTTTGATCGCAATCTTTTTGGTTTTGCTACTGCTTAAACCAGATAGAGTAGTAGCGCGCATACTTTCAAGCATCCCAGCAATGGCAATTGGCGTAGTCGGCTACAGTTTCTATCTTTTACATCTGCCCATAATCCGCATTGTAGAAAGGAATTTTGCCCCACAAATGACCTACGAAGCACTCGCATATTCAATCGTCATTACCTACGCAGCATCTTGCGTTGCCTATTGCCTTGTAGAACGGCCCTGCATGCGCTTTATTCGAAAACGCACTCCTAAAACCAGCACATAAATTCCTTGATATATCATATTACTACAAAAAACTGCTGGCATAGCCAGCGTCAGCGGTTATATATGCAATACACAGGTATCTGGGTGTGCCCGCGTGGCGGAATTGGTAGACGCAACGGACTTAAAATCAGGCGTGTCTAACGACACTCCATTTTAGGTGTTTGGCATAATGAAGATAATACAGGAGGATAAAGAACGGCTATTTTTGAGTAAATCGGTAAAAATAGCCTGCAACATCACCGCAACATCACCAGATAAAACTTGGTGATTCCGGTGATCACTATTAGAAGATTTATAAGCTCGCGTGGCGGAATTGGTAGACGCAACGGACTTAAGGATTGAGTGCTCCGGTGGAAATGCCGGAAGTAGAACTGCTCAAATTCGGGGAAAGCTTCCAGCGCAAGCTGATGCCAATCCCGAGCCAAGCTTCAAGGAAACTTGAGGAAGGTGTAGAGACTAGACGGGCAGCACCTAAGACCTTTGGGTTATGGTGAAGGGATAGTCCAGACCCCAAACGCCCTTCCCCAGGGCGGCAACGAAAGTTGTGGCAGGTAAGAAAATCCGTCGATGGTTTCATCATGCCGGTTCGATTCCGGCCGCGAGCACCAACTTAATACCAGCCTAATATAAGGCTTCGTAACGGCCATTCCTTCTGGCACCTTTAAAGCATACCAGCTTGAGTTTTTTCAGGCTTGCCATATCAGCTCTAGCAGTTCGCGTTGTAATGTTCCAAATTGCAACAATATCGCTCGACCTTACATCATAACCTCTTTGAATAAGCCCCAAAAACCAAAGCTGCCTTTCATTCAATTTTGCAGCCCCCTCAGCATTGATCGTGACATTTATAGTGAAAAATTTTTCACTATAAATTTGCATCGGTGCATTCAAAAAAAGCGGTAATGAAGGTCTATTTGGTGGGTGAAATTCCCGTTTTATGGCCTCTGCCATATCACCCCTACCAACCAATTCGAGAAGCACTTGCAAGACGTTTGGCGAGGAACGCGCTAACATCAATAAGTGCACGGAATTAGGGGCATTGCGGCCTTCATACCAATTACGAATTGCGCGGGGATGATCGTGTAATCCTTATTCCCGGCCCGCCGGAGGAAATAGAGAATGTGCAGTGGATGTATCGTGCATTTACCGAAGATGGCATGAATGAAACCGAAATCATGGCGGCGCTGAATAAGCGCGGCATCCTGACCGATCTTGAACGCCTCTGGACACGCAGCACGGTGCATCAGGTGCTGACCAATGAAAAATACATCGGCAATTACTTATTCAATCGCGTTTCCTTTAAACTCAAAAAACGCCGTGTCTGCAATCCCCCAGATATGTGGGTACGCAATGAAGGAGCGTTCGAGGCTGTTGTTGACCCCCTAAAACACGCCTGCCGGATGGCACGGTTAAAATTGGCTTTGATACCAAACCCATCACGTTGCGCTTGGAGGAAATCGCCTCTTTGAAGGTTATTCAGCCCAAAGCGCTGAAAAGCGAAAAATTCAAGCAGATCGTTTCATCGATAAGGGAAATGGGCGTCATCGAGGAGCCGGTGGTGTCACACAGTAAATCCGGTGGCAAATATGTGCTACTCGATGGGCATCTTCGCATAGAGGCATTGCGGCAAATCGGCATCGAAGAAGTGCTTTGCCTGATTTCCACGGATGATGAAGCGTTCACCTATAACAAACACATCAATCGCCTTTCCACTATTCAGGAGCACCGCATGGTGCAGAAGGCTGTCAAGCAAGTATCTGAGGAAAGACTGGCAAAGGTCTTGAATTTAGATGTCGGGAGCATTGTGCGTAAGCGCAATCTTATTGAGGGTATTTGCCCGGAAGCGGTTGACCTATTGAAGGATAAAATGGTGGCGGCGAGCGTGTTTACTCATCTCAGGCACATGAAGCCGCTGCGCCAGATCGAGGCCGCACAGCTCATGAATCAGGGGCGGATCTATTCGATTTCCTATGCCAAGGCTATTTTGATTGCCACTCCCAAAGAGCAACTGGTGAATCCTAACAAACCTACGCGAATTAAAAGGGGTGATGGGATAGAAGTCTCCCAAATAGAAAACGACATGGCAGGATTACATAAGGAACAGCGGTTGATCGAAGAAAGCTACGCCGGTGATGTGTTTAATCTTACCCTAGCAAAGAACTTTCTAACCAGCATGATGGACAACCCGCGTGTTATACGCCACCTGGAGCAGCACTACCCGGAAATACTTACACAGTTTCGGAAAATCACGGACATGAAATCTCTAGGTGGCAAGGAAAACGCGGCGTAGCCGGTATTGACCAATCTATCTGGAAACAGCACGCAATATGCGGTAATATCCGAGACATCATGTTTCGGCGGGTTCAGTGTGTCTAAAATTATAAAGGGTTCTTTTATATCGTAGAGTGGCATCATGAACCACATGCTGTGAACGGATATTTAACAGCGGCGCGGGTTTATCATGTCTCATAAAATTATATCCCCCGCCAAACCGATTGCAGAGCTCTCGTTGCTGAACCTGAGCGTTATCCTTAATTCCAATGAAAATACTGAGCATAAATTTCAAAGTGATTCCAGCATCTTCATTGGCATAGTGCTTGAGGCGGCAGCCACATTTTCTCGTGAAATTAATGGTGATTTTAAAACGGCAGACGTTCAGGCTGGCGATATTTTCATTACGCCGCCGACGAGTAATGTGCATTGGAGGATCAAGGGCAAAATTAACTGCGCCTCGCTATGCATTCGTAAGGAATATATTGCCAGTGTTGCAGCCTCAATCGGCATGCTGGCAAGCCATGACCTTACGTTTAAGGGAGTATTCAAATACCGTGACCCACTGTTAGAAGCATTGTTCAATGTCATAGTAGAGCGCGTAGCCAGCGCCGATGCGCCCTCTATTTTGTATATCGAAACGATGGCACGAGCGCTGTGTATCCATTTATTGCATACGCTACTTGAGAAGCCGGCTGAACATCATCATTTCCAAAAAACTCTGACCGCTAAACGTATCGACGTTCTGCGCTCTTTTGTTCTAAGCAACATGGATAAGAAGATTTCCACTGGTATGCTGGCTGAGCAGGCGTGCGTCAGCAAATTTCATTTCTGCCGCCTATTTAAGCGCACTCTAAGCATGACGCCACAGCAATTTGTACGACGATGCCGACTTGATCGCGCGCGGGCGCTGGTGCAGGGTACGAATCAATCCGTTACAGAGATTGCTTACAGCTGCGGCTTTGCCACACAAAGTCACTTTAGCCAACAGTTTCGGGAGAGCTTCGGATTATCACCCCGGCAAATGCGGGGGAAGATTTTACAGGACGCACAGTTAACAATTTTCGACCTAATGGAAGAAAAGCAATTCTACGCACAAGAAAAGCAAGCCATTGATATAACTCGCTTAAAAGTTGATTTACTCGTAGATTAGGCAACTCTTAGTGGTTGTCTGCAACCAACAGTAAATCATCAATGAAAGGGAGAATAAACATGAGCGATGTAAACAATTCATATGGTAATTATCATTTTCAAGCAACAGCAAATGCTACATTTGCACAATGGGTACAGGCAACGCGCGCCTTATCACATGACGATATGGAAGAAATTTTTGACCATTTCGGTGAAAGAATTTTAGCTATATCCGAAAAAAGCGGCACCGCTGCTAACACTCAGGAATTAATACAGCAGTTCAAAATGACGCTCAAAATATTGGTCGGCAATCGCGGTATTGCGATGCATGGCTATTTGTCGAACCCCGATCTCCTGAGATAGCGCCTGCGGCGCTAGTCAATCTTCTGATTGACTGATCCTTTTAACCCTTTATGGTCGGCTGTGGAGTGATAGGGGTATCACTCTAGGGATTCAAAACCCTGCTCGTAACGGTCTGACCCAACCGGATTGGAGTCGCCCTTCGGCCTTATGGCCGGGAGGCGGCAATGCATGTCCAAGCCTCGCGGCCAAAGATTGTCGCGCCGTTTACGAGCGGTTTTTTGAACTTCCGGCCACCAGGACGTGGTGGTTTCCCTGATAAAATATCAGACACAGGCTACCGCCCCATAGCTTGTGCTATAGTATCAGTCGCACATCTACTACGGTGGTATAACGGCTTTTTTAGCTTTCTCTCTTTTACGCCGCACCGTATTGATCGCCGCTTTGAGGCCGATGACAACGCCGAGTGCGCCGCAGTACGCAAACAAAGTTGCATTGCTTATCCACCCGGCATTCACCAGCACCCAGCCATACGACAGCGGCATCGCCACGCCGATGATAAACAGCCAGATGAAAAAATCTGTTATCGGAGATTTTCGCGGATTGTGATCTTCGTAGGATTTATTTTGAGGCATGGCTACACATCATCCTTAGCGATGGCGCGCACTAGGCCAAGATATAATCCTGCAAATCGGGAACGCGGATTTGCCGAAAATATTTGACAAGGTATTTTTCCTTAAACTCAGGCGTGACGTCCTTTGGAAATTCGCTGCGCACTTTAGGAAAGTCGTAGCAGCTCACGAAAAAAACCTCCAGCTTACAGCTGAAGAATTCGCAGAAGCGATACAGCTCCAGGGCGCTCATCGCTTCCTCACCGTTTGCCAGTTGCTCGATGCGCTTTTTGGATATGCCAATTGCCGCACCAAACCGCTCGTGTTATGCGGTGCGCCACAGCTTTATCTTCCCCTTTTTCATTCTGCGAATCGTATCCTTGCACATTATAATTGTGGCGCTGATATGGTTTTATGTGGTAATACGGCGATTATGTGCGCTGCATCCTGGTCGATCTGATGCGGCATGTCAGCCAGGCGGAGGAGTAATATTTAGCACTATGAAAATCCTGATGCTGATATTTGCATGCCTTTTCTGCTTGGCGACCATCCCAGCCATGGCCGATTACAGCTGCGCTGTGGAAACCAAGGGCTGCTCCAGTGATCGTGAGAAAGATACTCCCGGCGACAAAGCGATTGCCTGCTTGCAATGTGAATGCTGTATCAGCGGCGTTAGTATTTCCAGCCCGTCTTCCACCACACTCAAGTTTTTTATCGCACAGCTGCCACTAGCCAGCGAAAGCTATCTCAAGCCTTCCTGTATTGTTGGGCCGCCACTGGAACCTCCTACCGTCTAATTTTGTTTTATCGCGTCATAACAAAACAAAATTATTAGAGGTAGTATGTTTAGAAATTATCAAATTAAGTCCATTGTAAGCCTTTCGGCGCTTGCAACATTCATGTGCGCTTCGCCCTCTCTCGCGGAGCCGGTTGATTTACTTAAAAAAGCGCTGGTGGATGATAGCAAGCATTACATAAATTTCCGCTATCGCTTGGAAACGGTAGATCAGGATGGTCTTGCGGAAAACGCCACCGCTTCCACATTGCGCTCCGCGCTGGGCTATCAGACCGGCTCATTGTATGATTTCTCCGGCACGATAGAGTTTCAGAATATAGCTGGCTTAGGCGCGGAACGGTACAACGATACGATTAACGGGAAAACGCAATTTCCGACGGTCGCAGACCCTGAGCAGACGGTGCTGAATAAATTATTTCTTTCCTATTCAGGCATTCCAGAAACTGTCGTTTCTTTCGGGCGGCAGCTTTATAACTTCGATAACATGCGCTTCGTGAACGATAATGAATGGCGGCAGCAACATCAAACCTATGATTCTTTTTCGCTGGTCAATAACTCACTGCCCGATACGACGCTGAATTATGTATATACCTACAAGCTCAATCTATCGAATGGAAATGACTTTGCCACCGGCAATCGTGATGTGGATTTCCACTTCTTAAATGGGAAATACAGCGGTTGGAAATACGGCAGCGTTGTAGGCTATGCCTACTTACTGGATTATGATCTTGCCTCTCTTTCTTCTATGGCTTCGCAATCTTACGGGTTGCGCTTTACAGGCAAAGCGCCGGTCACGGAAGGCATCAATGCGCTCTATACGGCTGAATATGCGATACAGTCCGATTACGGCAATAACACCGCGAATTATAATGCGGATTATTTTCTCGGTGAGCTGGGCATAGGGCAGGAACAGTGGAGCGTCTTGCTCGGATATGAGCTGGTCGGTGCCGATGGCACGAATGGCGTGTTCAATACGCCCCTTGCATCTATACACGCGTTTCATGGCTGGGCGGATAAGTTTGCTACTACCCCCGCTAACGGTATTGAAGACAAGTATATCAAAGCGGCCTACACCGTGAAATCACCCGAATATGCTGCGCTGGATGGGCTGAAATTTGATTTACGCTATCACCAGTTCGATGCCGAACAAGGCAATGCAGATTATGGCAGCGAGGTGGACATGCAAATCTCTAAAAATTTCCTCAAGCACTATTCGGCGGCGGTTCAATTTGCCGATTACAACGCCGATAGTTTCGCAACTGATACGCAGAAAATATATATTATGCTTGGAGCGAAGTTCTGAAAATGCAGCACGATATTATAACTAATTATTATGAGGCTTAATTATAAAGAGTATTGTTATCGTAATCGCCGCTGCTCTTGGCGCTGGACTCTCACCGGAATTCCAGGCGCAACGCTTGCCGCAGGAGCGACCCAGCGGCAAAGCTGACGATGCAAGCTGACCGATCAAAAACAACCAACAAGTCAGTAACAGCCAATTTCGCGGTAAGCATATACGGCCCAGGCGAAGGCGGCGTATGTGCTTGCCGAGCAGCGGCTGGAAGCCTTCAATACCGGCAAGAAAGCGCGCTTTACGAGCAAATCCTGACGCAAAAGGATTTAGTAACCGCCCTTTGATAGTTGTAATCACGAGTTATTAGTAATTGGGCTTTATAAGAATCCTGCCAACATTATTGGGTTGATGATTGATGTAAGCAATTGCAAAGTCCATCCGCAAGCAGTGGGCGCAAAAAGCGGCAATCAGTACATGTGCCGCACAAAAGGGGGCTCAACATAAAGCTGCATCTCGCCGTGGATGCGCATGGTATGCTGGTCAGGGCTCTTATTACACAAGGTACAACAGCAGATTGCACTCAAGCAAGCCAACTGATTGAAGAGATCGCCGCCCAATCTTTTGCTTTATCCAACATAAATCACCTCCTGTTATATTATTTGGTGCGAAATCGCGCTCTATGGCAATATGGAATCTTGCCCAAGGGATAAAAACACTGTAAATACTGGGGATTAAATAGAACTGCTGGTATTTCCCGCGCAATTGACCCTTATTGGTTAATTTTTTGAGGGATAATGCGCTCATCCGCGTCTTATATCCTACATGGCATGAGAAATGGAGGCCTTTATGGATGACCGAAACCTAGACCAATTATTACTATCGCATTTCGCCCAGCCGGTGCCGATGCAAAGATTGCCGCAGCTCCAGCGCAACGTATGGCAGGGCGTCGCCGCGCGCGAGCGGCCATCCTTCATCGTGCGGTTTGTGGGGGAGCTGTTTAATAGCGAGTTACGCTTTGGCCCGGCGTTTGCCGCGATGGTGGTGGGTATTTTCTTTGGGTATACGACCCTAGAAGCACCGGTTGCCCCTGTGGAATACGCGGCTGCGCAAGGCTTGGGCTTTGAACTCTTTTCTTCGTTTTATTCTCACCCGCTGCAAAAAGTAAAATTATGAAACCAAAATACCGTGAACTGCGGTTGATCCTGCTCGTCGCGCTGACCGCGTTCGCCATCTGCACCATTAGCAACCGTTTTATGTTATCTCATGAAAAACACCCGCAAGACCCCGATCAATGGCTGGAGGATCAATTGAAGCTCACCGCCGCCCAGCAGACCAAACTGGCTGAGGTGGAGAGTCGCTACGACCAGCGTAAAAGCGATCTGGCGGTTAAAATCCGTGCCGCCAACGCCGATCTCGCCAAAGCGATTATGGAGGATAAGCGTTATTCCGAGCGTGTCAAAAAAGCCGAAGCCGCTATCCATGCCGCGCAGGGAGAATTAAAGCGCGCCACGCTGGAGCATTTCTTCGAAATGCAGCCGCATCTCACGCCGGAACAACGCGAAACGCTCAACGCTCTGGCGGTCAATGCCCTCTATCATAACCCTTAACCGCGCATCCAGCAACGATCAGGAAAGCGATGACATTCTGCTTAAGCGGTTGCAGGATGGCGACCGCTCGGCGCTGGATGCGTTGATGCGCCGCCATCACGCCCCGCTGTCGCGTTTCGTGCATCATTATCTGCACGGTGCGCCTGGCGTGGAAGATATCGTGCAGGAGAGTTTCATTCGCCTGTATTTCAAGGCCAAGGGATTCCGGTTTCAATCCGCGCCACGCACCTGGCTGTATCAGATCGCTGTCAATCTCTGTAAAGACCACCGCCGCCGGAACCGCGAGATGTTTGCTTCTTTTGATGCGGAGGTAATGGAGCAGGAATCCGGGGAGCCGGGTGTAGATGTGCAGCTGCAGCATAAGCGCGATCTGGTGCGTGTTTCCAAATATATTGACGGGTTGCCCGAAAAGCTTAAAACGGCGTTGACCCTATTCGCCGTGGAAGAACGCAGTCAGGAAGAATGTGCTTCTTTGCTCGGTATTACGCCCAAGGCGCTGGAACTGCGTGTTTACCGCGCGCGTAAATTACTGGCTGATAAATTTTCAAAATAGATTAAAGGAGAGAAAACATGCCGCTTATGATGTGCCCTAACTGCCAAACTGGAATGAAGGAAATCAACCGCGAAGGCGTGCAGATCGATATGTGCGCCACCTGCCATGGCGTGTGGCTCGACCGCGGCGAGTTGAACAAGCTGCTGGAAATTAACCGTCAAGATTTTGCGCCCGCCGCAGCACCGCCGCAACGCGATTCCCAAGCGCCACGACAACGAGAAGATTACGACGATCATAATTCGCGCGGCTATGGCAAGCATGGTGGCAATTATCGGAAGAAATCCAAGTTTGAATCGTTATTCGACATGTTCGACTAAAATAAAGTCGAGGGATAACGCAGGCTCCCGCGTCGTTAAAAACGCGTGTTTCACCGCAGGCGCGTTTTAGATAAACAACGAAAGACGTTGCTATGAAAACCTCTCGCGCTAAGACGCGAAAAATATATGAGGGATAGGAGCTTCGTTTGCGTCGAATAAATGCGCCGCCTTTTTAGGCGCTTTCTCATTCATTATAAACTTAGGAGCATCTTATGCACAACGTATCTCTCCTGCGCACCCTGGCGGTGGCCGGTATCGTGGCGATGACAATAGCCAGCCCGGCTTTAGCGAAGGGCGATTTGCAGAAACAGCGTCGCGCCGCGCAAGATCAGGCCTATTGGCAGGGTAAAATGAGCGACAATACAGCGGCGGCTCAACGGCAAAGCCAGGGCGGTAATTCACCGGAAGCAAAATACCAAGGCGGCGTGTCGCAATATCCTTGCGCGCATTGCGTTTATGATAACGCGCGTGGCGGCTATGTCTTTTCGCCTTCACGCAAATGATCCAACGTAGGGGAAGCTTCGGCTTCCCCCTTTTTACGCATGACGGGATAAAATTGTTGAGGGATGCACGACGAGTTTCCGTCACATACAGTAATTCATTGTTAACTTGCCGAGGTGCCTATGCTTCATTTTGAGAAAATCCTGCCACATAACGCGCAAGTGTTAAAAAAGGATTTACAAACTGTGAGCAGATTGCCACACACCCCTATAATTCGACCTGTAGTACCCTGATATATTTTGCTTATTTCTAACAGCTACTGTAAAGTCTCCGCATGAAAAAAATCGCCACACTATTGCTTGTGATGATTAGCCTGGTGATCACTCCTGTGCTCGCCGGTCAGTGTATTCATGCGCATACGGCTGGGTTCGATACCGCCGATACGCAGCAAGACGCCAAGCAAAAGGGTGACGAGAATACGGGCAAAAAAATGCCCGGCAATCCCGCGCATCTGGCACATCAATGCTGCGGACATGCTTCGGCGGCGCATCCTAATCCTTCCGTCGATATTTCGGTGAACGCCATCCCTCAGACCTCTGTTGTGGGAATGTGGAAGGAAGCGCGTTATGACTCGCGCGACGTTAGCCCGCTTTTAGAGCCACCCTCACACGCTTAAGCCCTTTTTGCGGCGTGCCGTGCCGTATGTTTCGCTTAAGGCGAGCCATGCTCCACGCGCGCCAAAACAGTGTTTTTCCCTGCGTGTGAGAGTATTTCATGATTCGATCTTTTTCCCTAAGCCTCCTGTGTTCCACTATATTGGTATGCGTCAGCGCTTGCACCTCGTCGGAGGCGCAGCCCGTCGAGACTAAAATTGAAAATCCGCCCGCTGTGGTGAAGCAGCCGATTGAATCCGCCGCGCCGCTTCCTATGGATAGCCCGACGCTGGAAATGCCTCCCGTCAAAGCCGAAACGCCCGCGCCGGAGGAGCCGAAACCGGTAGTGCTGGGCGTCGCATTGGAAGCATCCACGCCTGCGGCTATTCCATTAATGCCCATCACTCCAGCGGGGGATACACACGCTCATAAAATAGCGCCCACACCGATGCCAGCGGGTGCGTTGACGCTGGATGTCGCAATACAAAAAGCCTTAGCCGCATCGCCGCGCCTGCGCTCGGCCAATGCTTCGGTGCTGGCGAGCCGTGGCGAACGCAGTCAAGCAAGTGCGCTACCCAACCCGGAGGTGGGCATTGATACAGAGAATTTCGCAGGAAAAGGCGACTATCGTGGCACCAAATCATTGGAAACCACTGCGGGCATCACGCAGTTGATTGAACTGGGCGGCAAGCGGGGAAGCCGCATGGATATCGCCGATCAGGGCATGGCTGTGAGCCAACTGGATCTTGAGGCTGAGCGCCTGAATCTTATCCGTGACGTAACGGTGGCTTTTATTGAGGTCGCCGCTTCCGAGGAACACTTAAAAATTGTAGGGGAACAACGTGACCTTGCTGAAGATGTATTTCAGGAAGTTGCAAAGCGGGTTTCCGCTGCGCGTGAGCCGACGATTCAGCAGAATAAATCGGAAGTTATCCGGGCCACCGCGCGCATCGCCTATGAAACCGCGCAACGCGAGGTCACGCAGGCCAAACGTAAACTCACCGGCCTGTGGGGCGGCGGAGCGGAGCCGGTAACGCTCAATACCGGCACACTCTTCGAGCTACAAGAACCGCCACCCGCGCCAGCGCTGGAAAGCACACTGTCACAGAATCCTGACTTCACGCGTTTGGATGCGGAAATCAAGCGCAGCAAAGCCAGTTACGATTTAGAGCGCGCCAACGCGATCCCCGATCCGCGTGTAAGTGTCGGCATGCGTGATTACCGCGAAAGCGGTGACCGGGCATTTGTAGCCGGTATTTCCATCCCCATCCCCGTGTTTAATATGAACCGGGGCAATATCGAACGCGCCCGCCATATTGTTAGCAAAACCGAAAGCGATGCACAGACCACGAAACTGCAGATGGGTACGGATTTAAGCCAGCGCTACCAGGATATGAATATCGCTTATGCGCAGGTGGAAAGCCTACAGCATGAGATCATTCCAACCGCTGAAAAATCCTTTCGCTTAAGCCGTGCGGGCTACCGCGAAGGAAAGTTCGCGTTTCTGGAAGTGCTGGATGCGCAGCGCACGTTATTCGACGCCAAGGAACAGCGCGTCGCCGCGCTTAGAAATTACCATACGGCGCGCGCCGAAGTGGAGCGCTTGAGCGCCAAAAACTTACAAAACACCGTCATTAAGAATGAGGACGACCATGAGGAATAAATTTTTATTGCTGATCATTGCGGTAGCGCTTGCCGCTGGAGCGTATTGGTACTTCGCTATGCGAACGCCGCAGGCCGCGAAAACCGAAGCAAGCGCCGAGGCCGCGCATGCCGAGGGCGATAAAGATGCGCACGGCCATGGTGAACACAAGGATGATCACGCCGAGGGCGGCGAACACGCGCATGGCGATAAGGATGAGCATGCGGAAGGCAAGGATGAGCATGATCATGGAAGCGAGGTAAAAAAAGATGCCCATGGCGATGAGGAAGGTGGCCATGAGGAAGGTGGTGATAAAACCAAGATTAGTGACGAAGCAGCTGCTAACGCCGAAATCAAAGTGCTCGAAGCAGCACCCGCCTCCATCCACGACACGATCAGCCTCACAGGCCGCATTACGCTGAACCAAAACACCAGCGCACAGGTGAAAGCCCGCTTCCCCGGTATCGTGCGCTCGGTAAGCAAAGGGTTGGCTGAGCAAGTGACCGCCGGTGAAACGCTGGCAACGGTGGAGAGCAATGATTCGCTCTTGGTTTACCCTGTGAAAGCGCCCATCAGCGGCGTTATTCTGCAGCGCAATACCAATATCGGCGATGTGGCGGGCGACCAGCCGTTATTCATGATTTCTAATTTGAGCGATGTGTGGGCGGAGTTCTTTATCTTCCCGCGTGACATGGCCCGCATCAAAAGCGGCCAGAAAGTGCATATCAACGCCACCGACGACAGCATGAATGTGGAAGCGCCCATTACTTCCCTGCTGCCCGTAGCGGAAGCCTCCAGCCAAACGGTGATCGCGCGCGTGACCATCGCCAACCCGGATGGCCAGTGGCGTTCCGGCATGACGGTGCGCGGTGATGTGATCGTGGCCGAGAAGCAAGTGCCGGTGGCGGTCGCTTCCATCGCCATCCAGCGCCAGGAAGGAGCCAGCGTTGTGTTCGTTCAGGAAGGCACGGCATACGAGGCGCGCAAGGTCGAGCTTGGCTTGGGCGATGCCGAATGGACAGAGATCAAAAGCGGTTTGAAAGCCGGTGAGCGCTATGTCGCGCAGAACAGCTTCGTGGTGAAGGCCGATATCGGCAAAGCCGGTGCCGAGCATGCACACTGAGGAACCTGTCATGAACGCAACCACCACCGCCGATTTCCTTGATGCCCCGCAAACCGATACCTGGGTGCAACTGCGCGGGCGAATGCGCTACACGCGCTGGTTTATTTATGCCTTGGTGCCGTTGGTACTGCTCACCGCTTCACCCTGGCCGGAGCATTCGCTGGCACATGGAATCTTCAGCTGGGCGGGGCATATACTGGTCGTGATCGGTGTGATGATCCGTGTCTTCGCCTCGCTTTATGTTGGCGGACGCAAGAATCACGAGCTGATAAGCGACGGGCCGTTTTCCGTCGTGCGCAACCCGCTTTATATCGGCTCCTTCGTCGCCATGACCGGCCTCGGTCTGCTGACTACCAGCTTTGTCATCACCGCACTGCTGATCGCGGCTTTCGCGCTTTGCTACAAATTCACGGTGGAGCGTGAGGAGCTTTTTTTAAGCCGAAAATTCGGCGAGCACTATGAACACTATATGCGCCATGTTCCGCGCTGGCTGCCGAACCTCGCACTTTGGCAAAATCCCAGCGAACTTAGCGTGAAGCCGTATTTCGTGCTGCGCACGATCTTAGACGGCGCGATGTTTTTCCTCGCCATTCCCATTCTGGAAACTGTGTGCGAGCTGCGAATCCAAGGCGTGTTGCCAACCCTTTTACAATTACCATGACAGCGAGCGTATCATGATCGAAAGAATCCTCAATTTCTCCCTGCATCATCGTTATCTGATCATGCTGCTCACCGTGGCCATCGCCGCGATGGGGATGTATTCCTTAAAAAACCTGCCCATCGATGCGGTGCCGGATATCACTAACAACCAGGTGCAGATCAACACCACAGCGCCCGCGCTCTCGCCGATGGAGATTGAAAAGCAGGTGACGTTCCCGGTGGAAACGGCGCTGGCGGGCATTCCCGGCTTGGAGAGCACACGCTCTATCTCACGCAACGGGTTCAGTCAGGTCACGGCTATTTTCAATGACGATGTGGATATTTACTTCGCCCGCAACCAGGTGAATGAGCGCTTGGCAGAAGCCAGGGAAAGCCTGCCGGTGGGCGCTGACCCGCGCATGGGCGCGATTTCGACCGGCCTGGGCGAGATCTATATGTGGACGGTGGAATACATCAATCCCAAGGGCGAAGGCGCTACGATTAAAGACGGGGAACCGGGCTGGCAATCGGATGGCTCCTACCTCACGCCGGAAACCCAGCGTCTTCGCAATGAGCATGAGCTGGCTTCTTACTTACGTACCATGCAGGATTGGGTGATTCGCCCGCAGCTCAAAGGCGTAGCGGGTGTGGCGGGTGTCGATGCCATCGGCGGCTATGTGAAGCAATACCATGTGCAGCCCGATCCCGAAAAGCTGGTGAGCCTCGGTTTGAGCTTCCAGCAGATTATCGAAGTGCTGGAGAAAAACAACGCCAGCATGGGCGCGGGCTATCTGGAGAAAAACGGCGAAGCCTATGTCGTGCGCTCAGATGGGCGGATCGAAACGGAAAACCAGATCGGCGATATCGTGGTGACCAACCGGCGCGGTGTGCCAGTTTACTTGCGCGATATTGCCAGCATCGTCATCGGCAAAGAGCTACGCACCGGCTCGGCCAGTAGCAACGGCAGTGAAGTAGTGGTCGGCACCGCGCTGATGCTGATCGGCGAGAATAGCCGCCTGGTATCGGGCGCGGTGGATAAGAAGCTACAGGAGATCAACAAATCCCTACCAGCGGGCATTCAGGCTAAAACGGTGCTGAACCGCACCGCGCTAGTGGATCGCACCATCGCCACGGTGGAGAAGAACCTGGCCGAAGGCGCATTACTGGTGATCGTGGTTCTGTTTCTGCTACTCGGCAATATCCGCGCTGCTCTCATCACGGCGCTGGTGATTCCGGTAGCGATGCTCATGACCGCCATTGGCATGGTGAAAAGCGGCATCAGCGGCAACTTGATGAGCCTCGGCGCGCTGGATTTTGGGCTGATTGTCGATGGCGCGGTGATTATCACTGAAAACTGCTTGCGCCGCCTGGCGGAGCGCCAGCACCATGAAGGACGCTTACTGGAACTGAAAGAGCGCTTGTATGAAGTGATGCAGGGAGCCAAGGAAATGATCCAGCCTAGCGTGTTCGGCCAGGCGATCATTATCATGGTTTATGTGCCGCTGCTCACCTTCACCGGCGTGGAAGGCAAGATGTTCGAGCCGATGGCGGTCACCGTCATCATCGCGCTGATCGCCGCTTTTGTGCTTTCGCTCACCTTTGTCCCCGCCATGCTTGGTATTTTTATCAAAGGCAAGGTGGAGGAAAAAGAAGGCCGCATAATCAGCGGTGCGAAGAACCGTTATGTGCCGTTGCTCAATTTCTCTATCAGACGGCCTTTGGCGGTCGTTGGCGCGGCAACGGTGGGATTCGTGCTTTCCCTTATGCTGTTTTTTACCATGGGACAGGAGTTCATTCCGACACTCGATGAGAAGGACATCGCCATGCACGCCATGCGAATTCCCTCCACCAGCATCACGCAATCGCAGTCCATGCAGTTCAAGGTGGAGCGTATCGTCAGCAGTTTTAAGGAAGTGGCGTTCGTGTTTTCCAAAACAGGCACCGCTGAAATGGCCGCTGACCCGATGCCGCCTAACGTATCGGATACATTCATAATCTTGAAAGACCATAAAGAGTGGCCTGATCCCTCTTTGCCAAAGGCGGAGTTGATTGACCGTATCGAGAAAGCGGTGAAGGAAGCGCCGGGTAATAATTATGAATTCACCCAGCCTATTCAGATGCGTTTTAACGAGCTGATCTCTGGCGTGCGCTCCGATGTGGCGGTGAAGGTGTACGGCGACGAATTCCCCGCGATGGAGAAAACCGCCAATGCCATCGCCATGGCGTTGCGCGCAACGGGCGGCTCGGCGGACGTGAAGGTAGAGCAAACCAGCGGCTTGCCGATGCTGGAGGTGAAGCTGGATAAACCCGCCATCGCCCGCTACGGCCTCAATATCAGCGATGTGCTGGATGTGTTGGCCATCGCGGTCGGTGGGCGAGAGGCAGGCCTCGTGTTCCAGGGCGACCGGCGTTTCGACATCATGGTGCGGCTGCCAGATAATCTCCGCCAGGATTTGAAAACGCTGGAAAACCTACCGATCCTGCTTCCCACCGAGGATGGTGAAGCGGTGGATAGCGGCATGCCTTTGCACTCGCGCCCCTCTTATATTCCGCTGAAACAGGTGGCGAAGCTCAATGTCACCGATGGCCCGAATCAGATCAGCCGTGAAAACGGCAAACGCCGCGTGGTGGTGCAAGCCAATGTGCGCGGGCGGGATATCGGCTCGTTCGTGGCCGACTCGCAAGCCAAGATCGACGCGGAGGTGAAACTGCCCGCTGGTTACTGGCTGGAATGGGGCGGGCAATTCAAGAATCTGGAGGACGCTAAAACGCGCCTGTCGCTGGTGGTGCCTGCCTGCTTCTTCGCCATCTTCCTGCTGCTGTTTACCGCGCTCGGCTCGGTGAAACAGGCGTTGCTGGTGTTCTCCGGCGTGCCGCTGGCGCTGACCGGCGGGATATTGTTCCTCTGGCTGCGCGGTATGCCGTTCTCCATTCCCGCCGCCGTGGGCTTTATCGCGCTCTCCGGCATTGCGGTCTTGAACGGCCTGGTGATGATATCGAGCATCAACCAGCTGGTGCGATTGGGGCATGATCCTGAACGGGCTGTGTTCGATGGCGCGATGCAGCGCCTGCGCCCGGTACTGATGACCGCGCTTGTTGCCTCGCTCGGTTTCGTGCCGATGGCGATCGCCACCGGTGCGGGCGCGGAAGTGCAAAAACCACTGGCGACGGTGGTGATCGGCGGGCTGATCAGTTCGACGATTTTAACCCTCATGGTGCTGCCCGCTCTCTATCGCCGTTTCCGCATGGCGGAGGAAGTGCAGGCGCACGATGAACTCGACTTTACCCATTCAACCTCAACCAAGGAGCCTACCCATGCCCACCACTAAATTATTGCTTTCCACCCTCGCCACCGCAGCACTCGTGTTCGCTGCGCCCGCATACAGCGCTGACGAAAAAGCGGCTGAGGGCAAAAAAGAAGTCCATTGCGATAAGTCCAAGGATAAGGACTGCAAAGACGAACATGACCATAGCAAGGATGGCGATAAAGGCCATAAAGCGGGCGATAAGCACGATGACGATCATGACCACGGCAAGGACGAGAAAAAGAAATAGTCCTTCCTAATTCCATGCGGCGCGGCCTCACGCCGTGCCGCATGGTTCTACTTAAAGCCAAAGGCATTGTATGCGCAGACAACGATTACTCATGGCTGCATTTTTCATTAGCGCCGCCGCAGGAATAGCCCAGCCCGCCATGGCTGCCGATGCCGGTGCGCTTAAAGCGGAAATGCCCGGCGATAAGGCGCTGGGAGATACCGCCGCGCCTGTTACGTTGATTGAATACGCATCACTCTCGTGTTCGCACTGCGCGGCTTTCCACTACCGCGTATTACCCACTCTCAAGAAGGAATATATCGACACCGGCAAGCTGCGCTATGTATTCCGCGATTTCCCCTTAAACGGCGCATCGCTTTTTGCCGCCCTGGTCACGAACTGCTCGGCCAAGCAAGGCGGCGATGAAAAATATTTTAAAGTGCTGGACGAAATCATCGGCCAGCAAAGCGCCTGGACACAAAGCGGCGGTGCCAGGGCAAGCCTTCTGCTGATTGCCACCGCCAAAGGCGTGGATGGCAAGCAGCTCAGCACTTGCATCGATGAGGATAAGGCACTGGAGGAAAAAATCATTGCTGGCCGTAAAGACGCCACCGAGCAGCTTGGCATCAAGAAAACTCCGGCCTTCGTGGTGAATGGCGAAGTGGTGGAAAAAATGACCACCCCGGAAGAAGCGCGCAAAGTGATCGATGCCGCTTTAGCCAAGGCCAAACCGCAGCCATCTCTCAACACTGAAAATAAAGGAATAAAACCATGAAACGCATTTTCGCACTGGCGGTTGCCGCATGCGCTGTAAGCGCATGCACAATTCAACAACAAGGCACAGAGCTTAAACAGGAATTCAATCCGCCGCTTACCTACGCTTCATGGAAAATCGAACGCTATGAAACGCAAAGTGGCAGGCAGGTTTGCGAGGTGACCTCCGGCTACAATGGCTTGACCATCGCGCAAAGCCGCGACGGGAAGCACACTCCGGTGGCGGCGCGCGGCGAGCGCAAGATGACGCCGGGAATGGAATTCAGCGTGAATGTCGCCGGCAATCATTACCGCACCAGCCAAGAATATTTCTCTTTCAGCGAAGCGCCGCGCCTAGCTGAAGACTTAAGCATGGGCGGCAAGGCCTATCTCGAATGGTCTGAGCCGCATGGCGACAATCATGGGCGCCTGCGCTCCAGCAACATCGTGAAGCTGGACGATTTCAAAGCGCGATTTGAAGAATGCCGCAAGTCCTTGCTGAAATAGGTCAGCGCTATGCGGAAATCTGTGTGCATCATAATTGCAGGAATCATGGGCTTGGTGGTGGTAGGCGCGGCAGCTTTCCTCACCTGGCCTAAAAGCGATGCTCGCACGGCGCACGATCATCTGGCCGTGGCGCTGGTGAATCAGCAAGGCGTGACCGTGGATATGCGGGATTATCGGGGAAAATTCCTGCTGGTGTATTTCGGCTACAGCCAATGCCGCCGGGATTGCCCGCAGGCACTTGGGTTGATGTCACATACCCTGGAAATGCTAGGCAACGATAAGGAAGTGCAAGCCCTGTTCATCAGCCTGGATGCTGCGCGCGATACGCCTGTGCGGTTGGAGCGTTTTATGCAGCCCTTTCATCCCGCCATCGAAGCGCTGGCGTTTAGCGACCGCGATGCCATGAAGCGCATGAGCGAGGTATTCGAACTCTTCACGGCGGAAACCAGCATCAATAGTGGAACCGCAGCCGTTACCGACCATGAACCAGCGTTTTTCCTGCTCGACCGCTCCGGCGAAATATTGGATCGCTTCGACTTTCCGGTAGCACCGGAGGAAATCATCGGCGCAATTAAAGACCATCAGCAAGACGGAGGTATTTCAATATGAAACGCATCCTGATCGCCCTATTGCTCTCGTGCACCGCTCTTCCGGCGCTGGCCGAACCCATGCCATCGCAGATCTATGAAGGCTATCAGCGCCCACCAAAGCAGCCGATGGCAAAAGGCTATGTGACGGAGGATGGTAAGCGCTACGGCACTTGCAAAAACCGCGCACATCATGGCCGCCACCCGCATTGCAAAGAGCGTGTGCCACTGCCGAAACCCAAGCCCGTTCCGGCCAAGCCTGCGCCGGTGGAGCCGCCTGCCGATGCCAAAGTCATTAAGGTGCCGCAATGAGCGAAAACCATGTCATTCCAACCGGCGTGGAGAACGAGCGCAAACTGAAATGGGCGCTGGGCTTAACCGGCACCTTTCTGATTATAGAGGTGATTGGCGGGCTATGGACAGGAAGCCTCGCGCTGCTTTCCGACGCTGCGCATATGCTTACCGATGTCATGGCGCTTATTATTGCGCTCATCGCCATTCGCATCGGCAAGCGCGCTGCTGATGACAGGCGTACTTATGGCTATAAACGCTTTGAAATACTGGCGGCCGCGTTCAATGCCGTGGTGCTGTTCCTGGTCGCGTTTTACATTCTCTATGAGGCCTATCAGCGTTTCCAGAACCCGCCCGATATTGAAGCGGGCTGGATGATGGCCATAGCGATTGCCGGGCTCATCATCAACATCATCAGTATGCGCATGCTGGCCAAAAGCAGTGAGCATAGCTTGAACATGAAAGGCGCTTATCTGGAAGTGCTGTCCGATATGGTCGGCTCTATCGGCGTCATCGCCGCCGCGCTGATTATTAAATTTACCGGCTGGTGGCAGGTTGATCCGATTCTGGCGGTGTTGATCGGCTTTTGGATATTGCCGCGTACCTGGAAGCTCTTGTCGGAAAGCCTGAATATTCTACTGGAAGGCGTGCCACTGGACGTGGATATGAAAAAGCTCCAAGCCGATTTGATGGCGCTTCCCGGCATTGCGGAGGTGCATGACCTGCATGTATGGGCGATTACCAGCGGCAGCAACAGTGTCACCGCTCATCTGTTAATCACATCCGATGCCGCAGGCGTTGTGCTGATGGAACAGGCGCAGGCGGTGGTGAAAGCGAATGGCATCGAACACAGTAATTTCCAAGTCGAGGTAACAGCGCATTCTCAGTCGGCACATTGAGTAGCAGCAGAAAATGAATTTGAGGGATAAGCAAGGCAGCACCGTCTCATAGGCGTCAACCCATAAAGTCGCACCGCAATTTTATTATCAACTATTAACCAACAAGGAGTTTTGATATGTCGCAAGCAGCCAAAAAAGTTACCCACGATCATCCCCAGGAAAAGCTTTCTCTGGCCGCCGACACTAAGCGCAATAGCCGTTCGCAGGAAAAAAGCGCCATGTTCGGTTTCAATATGCTGCCCAATGCCATGGATATGTGCAGCCGGTTAATGGGAAGCGGCATGGAAATTCAAAGCGACATGCTTAAGGCAATGACCGAATGCTCCGGGGCAACGATCCGCGCCTGTAGCTCGTTATCCACCGATCTGATAGAAAGCGGAAACCGCTCGCTTTCGCAAATGATGGAATTATCCAAAGAAGCGGCGAACTGCCGCACCATCAACGCGGTGATCGAACTGCAGCAAAAAGCGGCTGAACAAGTTATTGGAACCTGTATCGACACCACACAGAAACTCAGCACGCAGCTGCACGAATGCTGCATGGAATCCCTAATTCCGCTGCAGGAACATGCGTCTTTGATCTCCGATAAGATTACCAAGTCGCTTACGGCTCCGAATGAGTAACGTGTATGGGGTTCTTTGAGTTTCCTCTCACACAAATGATTGATGAGAAGCTGCGCTACCACTCCCAGCGCATGCCAGTGCTTGCACAGAACGTCGCCAATGCCGACACCCCCGGCTACAAGGCGAAAGATGTGCAAGCACCTGACTTTAAAAAAATGGTGGAAGCGAATCAGCGGCTTGCAATCGCGCGCACCAGCCCATTGCATTTATCCAGCAGTACCATGTTGAGTGCTGCCCTGGCGGTCACGTTGCAGGAAACCACTTACGAGACGAATCCCAATGGTAATAACGTCTCCATAGAGGAGCAAGTTCAAAAAGTATCGATGAATGCTTCGGAATACCAGCTGGCGCTCAACCTGCACGAAAGTGTTGATAAAATGTTCAATATTGCCATCGGCATGCCCCCCAAAGGATGATAAATGACCAATCCCGCGCCACTAAAAGCACAAATTTACGTTATCCAGAAAATGGATTGCCCCACTGAGGAAAAACTGATCCGCAACCGGCTGGAGAGCATAGAGGGCATTGAAGATATGCGCTTTAACCTGATGCAGCGCGAGTTGACGGTGCGGCACAGCCTGGAGAGCGACAAAGACGTATTTAGCGCCCTTACAGAGCTGAACATGGAGCCCGCCCGAAAGGGTGAAGAACCTGCGGACGCGGAAGAGCATGCGGCCACTACCTCGCTGCGCACCAAAATCCTGGTCACTGTTTCCGGTGTTTGCGCTGCTGCAGCCGAAGCGGCGAGTTGGCTTGGCTCCGATGATAAATCAGCCATCGTCATGGCGCTGGCCGCGATTGCCATCCTTACCGGCGGCATTGAAACTGCCAAAAAAGGCTGGCTGGCGCTCAAAACGCTTACACTTAATATAAATGCCCTGATGATGATCGCTATCACTGGTGCGGTGTTTATCGGCGAATGGCCGGAAGCGGCGATGGTGGTATTCCTGTTTGCGTTGGCTGAGCTCATTGAAGCCTATTCACTCGACCGGGCGCGTAACGCTATCCGCAATCTCATGGAAATGACGCCGGAAACCGCCATGGTGTAGACCGGCAACGGCTGGCAGGAAATGAAGGCGGAGGATGTGGCCCTTACCTCCATCGTGCGCGTAAAGCCCGGTGAGCGCATTCCCCTGGACGGACGCATTACCGAAGGCAGTTCTTCCATCAACCAGGCGCCCATTACCGGCGAGAGTATGCCGGTGGAAAAAAAGCCCGGTGATCCGGTATTCGCGGGCACCATTAACGAGCGCGGCTCCTTTGAATTCGAAGTCACCGCTAATAAGGGCAATACCACGCTGGCGCGCATTGTCCGCTCGGTGCAAGAAGCCCAAAGCGAGCGAGCACCCACCCAACGGTTTGTGGATGAGTTTTCGCGCTATTATACGCCCGCCGTCGTCGTGATCGCCATCTTGCTAGCTTTCGTGCCGCCGCTTTTCTTCGGGCAGGAATTCATGCCATGGCTATATAAGGCGCTGGTCATGCTGGTGATCGCCTGCCCATGCGCGCTGGTGATTTCCACGCCGGTGACGGTTGTGAGCGGCTTAGCGGCAGCGGCACGACGCGGTATTTTGGTTAAAGGCGGCGCATATCTGGAGGAAGGCCGCAAACTCAAAGCGCTGGCATTGGACAAAACTGGAACACTCACGCAAGGAAAGCCGCAAGTTACCAACATCACGCCGCTTACCAGCATGCAGGAGAATACCGCGCTGCAAATTGCCGCCAGCCTGGATTCGCATTCCGAGCATCCGGTGGCGCACGCGATTGTAACCCGGTGGGAAGGGGATCTGCTGGATGTAAAAGATTTTGAAGCTATTACCGGCCGCGGCGTGAAAGGCATCGTAAACGGTAAACAGTACTATATCGGCAATCACCGATTGATCGAGGAACTTTCCATTTGCGGGCTGGAGTTGGAAGCGGTGCTGGAGGCCTTGGAGAAGGAGGGTAAAACCGTTGTGGTGCTAGCTACCGAAAACGAGCCCCTTAGCGTGTTCGCGGTGGCGGATGTGATCCGCGAATCCAGCGTAGAAGCGATTGCTATGCTGCAAGCGGAAGGCGTGCATTGCATTATCCTGACTGGCGATAACCAAACCACCGCCAACGCCATCGCCGCCAAGGTGGGTATCGAGGATGTACGCGGCAACATGCTGCCGGAAGACAAGCTCACCGTTATCGGCGAGCTACGCGAAAAATATGGCGTGGTCGGCATGGTGGGCGACGGCGTAAACGACGCACCCGCTCTTGCCAAATCCTCCATCGGCTTCGCCATGGGCGCGGCAGGCACCGATACGGCGCTGGAAACGGCGGACGTGGCGCTGATGGAGGACGATCTGCGCCGCCTGCCGCTCTTTCTGGCTTTAAGCAGGAAAACCGGCGCGGTGCTGAAACAAAACATCACCCTCGCCATCGGTATTAAGGTGGTATTCCTTGCGCTCAATCTCGCGGGCGAAGCCACACTGTGGATGGCGGTATTCGCCGATATGGGTGCCAGCCTTATCGTGGTCGCCAACGGTCTGCGCCTGCTGAAATTCAAAAAATGAAGCGCGGGCGATACCTCCTCATTGCCGTGGTCGTAATTGCTTGCCACCAGTTTGCGCGCATGGCGCTGTTTGGTAGTGGCAAGCCTATCGCGGTCTTGCCGTTCTTCAATCTGGTCGAGGTATGGAACCGTGGCATCAGCTTCGGCATGTTCAATGACCTGGCTTACGGCCAATGGCTGCTTTCCGGTATGGCGATCATCATTACGCTCATCCTGCTGCGCTGGCTTTTCTACACCGATGACAGGTTCACCGCCGCTGCCCTTGGCCTTATTATCGGCGGCGCGGTCGGGAACACCATCGACCGCCTGCGCTTCGGCGCGGTGGCGGATTATCTGGATTTTCACGCTTTTGGCTATCACTGGCCTGCGTTCAATTTCACGGATGCAGCTATTTTCTTAGGGGTGGTGATGCTTCTGATTTTTAAGAAGACGCTTCCTACACCTTCAATACGACATTGGCAAGAATAATATAAGCTGTTAAAATAACAGCATGATTCGCCGCCCGCATATCCCCTTGCCGGAGAGTTCGGCCAGCATGCGCTCCACCTCACCACGCTGGCGCTCCCGTTTAAGCAGATCGTCAAATGTTGGCGGCGGCGGAGGTGCTGGTGGATTGTCGGCAATCTCCAGCAGTTTGCTCAAACGCCGGTATTGCATGCGCCGGCGATACAACTCACCGTCGAGCAAGGGTTTGAGCTTGCCGGGGCGCGGAAAGAAATCATGCCCTTTGTCCGGGTCGTTGCGGTATCGGCGGCAGGCCTCGCGCACCAGGTCAATTGGATATTCGGCCAGGTCGCACAGGTAATCCTCCAGCATCATTTCAAAATCCACCGCGTCGCGGTTCGCCATCCCGCAATGGCAGGAAAGCTTTTTCAGCTCAAAAAGCAGTTCCTTGGGCGTGGCGGGCGTCAGCATGCGCTCATATCCAGCTACCGCCTCACGCAGCTCCTGATATTCGTCGCTGGCAACGGTGATGATGGGCATTGGTTTGGCGCTGTAATTGACCGGCAGGCTGCGCCGTTCGGCTTCTGCCACATCGAGGCCACCAGCAGCGGCGAATGGGAGCAGCCCTGTCCAATCAATCCTGTCGTCGCTTATACAGGACATTAATTGCGGCCTCAGTGAAGGCATGGTGGGCGGTGCGAGGGCGGTGTTGCCCTTGATGACGGCCAAGGGTTTCATGAACGACCTCCGTGGACAGGTGAGAATTAGGCTGCTGGCGGCGCAGCTGTTCGCGCATGCGCAAAGTTTCGGGGATGGCGTTCTTGAAATAACCCAGCGTATCGATCGGCTCCTTGCCATCATCCTTGCAGGCCTGCTGCCGATTCAGAAACAGCGCACGGCATAATTCCAGATCGGCACCGGCGGCAAGGAAAGCGCGGGCGTATTCGCTATCGTTGGCTTTCGGCCAAGGTCGTCGCCGTTCTTCGCCAAACACCGCTACCAGGGCATCATCGAAAACCTTAATGACATCCACCGGCGAGCCTTGCGCGCCCGCGTGTAGGGCAGCGCTTGGTTCCGGTTCCGGCTCAGGTTCAGGTTCCGGGGGGACAATCTCAACCGAAGCAGCCGGAAGTGAGGATACGGTATTCTGCGGTGAAGAATCATGTTGGGATACGGTATCGGATACGGTATGCCGCGATGGGTTTTCATCTTGGGATACGGTATGGCATAGGGTATCGGATACGGTATGCGATACGGTATCGGATAGGGTATCCCAAGCAGAATCCCAGTGATTTTTATCGCCCAGGGTGAAGCGTTCCTGCAACGGACGCAGGGCTGCTATCAGTGATGGGAAAATACTCGGCGCGCGCGCGGCGGCATAAACCAGATCGACGCACATGCGCCCGACCTTGGAATTTTCGATGGGATTCCATTTCAGGTGGTAAGGGATAAAGATAAAGTCCGTGTCCGGGTCGCGCATTATGAATTGAAGGCGTACCAGCTCATCAAGTGCCGCCTCGACTTTGGCAGGCTCCCAGGACAGATCGGTTTTGATATAGCCTACCGGTAGGCGGTAGCAGCCGATGGCGTTGCTATGTTCGCTGGTCAGGCAATAAACCGCCAGCAGCTTCGCATCGTCGGAAAGCCGCTTTACCGTCTTTTCTGCCCAAAATTCGATAGGGATTTTGCCATATTTTCGCATGCCGCGCCTCGCCAATAGTTAAAGCGTTACGCGCGCGCGGCGGCGGTGACATGCTGGGGCTGCAGAAGATTCCAGTCAACGAGTTGGAATTTGCCGAACGGCCCCTTGCATTGTGGACGGTAATCCCCCAGCCCGATCATCTTGCCGGCGCGCTCGATCATCTGCCGCACTAAAACGGTTTTGACCTGCTGGTGATCGATATTGAGAATGAAGGTAAGCCGCCAGTTATCGAGGCGCGGGCGATAGCACATGGCGCGCTGCCGGTTGCCCTCAATGCGCAAGATCACGCTTCGGCTGTCGATGGCGTAATCCTTGGCGTTGAAGGAAGCAGATAGGCCTTCCACCTCCACCGCATGCGGCACCGCTGCCGCCTCTTTTTCGGAGAAGCCACGCGCCGCTTCCAGCAGACAGGCCATGATATTCTGGCTGGGATATGCCAGGACACCGCTTTCATCGCGGTATGCCTTGGCCTCAGCCTGTTCCTCCGGCGACCCGCTCAGACGCGCATCATTGCTGGAAAACTGATTCATCAGGAAGGGTGTGATTCCTTCGATGGTAACGGATATGCGCATAGTTCCTCTCCTTGGTATGTTGGGTTAAGTGCTGGCTTGTTCTTGCGAATCGGCCTGCTGTTTGGCTTTTGCTTCTTCGAGTTCGGTTAAAATGACATGCATGCGATCGACCGTGATCAGCAGCGGGCTGACGCGGTTATGTTTCCACCGCGAAAAAGTCGAAGGTGCGGAGTTGGCGCGTGCGCATAATTCACGGACGCTTATGCCCACGGCGGCGGCGCGGCGTTCTAAATCCTGTATGATCTGCTGGGTAAAAGTCGGTTTCATGATGAATTCCACCTAAAGTTAAACGCAATAGTTTGTAGTTAGTGTTAGCACTATTGCACGCAAGTTTGCATACTAGTCAACAAAAATATTGCGTTCAGGGGAAGGATGGGGTTTGATAGGAATCCGGGGCGCGATACGATGCCCTATTTACGGCGAGGATCGATGCGGATTAGCGAAAAAGAACGTCAAGCGTTGCGGGTGCGTCATAAGGCATGGTTGGATAAAATCATGGCGCAGACCGGCCTGACTTTGACCGAGATTGGCCGCGAAGCCGAAGGCATTAATGCAGGAACGCTGCGCACCTTCTACACCGGCAAGGGCGTACTCAGTGATAAGGTAATGCTGGCGGTCTATAAGCGTTTTGGCATTGAGCCCGATTTTGATGCATGGTTCCAGTACCGCGCCGAGAATGATGAATCCGACATCACGGAATATGCCAAGCTGTGCAAGGAATACATCACCCAGGTTTGCGTCCAGCTGGGCATTTACCGCAAGGAGCTGGCGCAGTTGATCGAGCTGAAAAGCGACATGGTGTTCACCCGGCTTTTCAGTGGATACACGCCCAGCGGCTTAGAAAAAACCACGCTCATCAAGATCAAGGAAAAAAGCCGTATCCCGTTCCCCCCCAAACTCGCGGCGCAGATGCCCGGCTCAGAAGAACATGGGCGCATCCCGGTTGTTGGCTATCTCGAATTGGCGGCGGGCGATGAAGTGATATTTTACCCGGACGACCAAATTAATTATGTGGAGCCGCTGGCGAATGTTTCAGCCAAGACCGGCAAGGCCATTGAACTGAAAGGCCCGACGGTGAGCGCTATCCTGCGGGATGGCATGCGCATCTATTATAATGATGTGCCGCTGCCGGTAAGTAAGGATTGCCTGAACCGTTTGTGCATGGTGCAAACGCCGGAAGGTGTTACCGCCATCAAGCGTGTGACAGTCAGCAGCCGCAAAGGAATCTACAATCTCCAATCACTTGTCGATAACAAGATTACTCCCTCAGCTTTGGAGTGGGCGATACCGCTGACAATCGCCACGCTGTAGCCGCAACTCGGCCTGCCGATTTTCCCTAAATGCTATTCCATCTAATGCCATGAAATCATGACGCGAAAAAAATTGCGTGCGCGAGTGCTTCCGAATTGACGCAAGAGTTTTAGTGTGCAAGTATGCAATATACTAATTATTGCATCCCTATAAAACTAAGTATTGCACTCTATGTTACGCACGAACACTACACCTGATTTTGCCGCCATGCAATCCGATGGCATCCAAGCACTGCCTGCGCTCAAAATATGGGGCAAGAGCTACATCGCCATGATTGTGGAAGCCGCCGCCGATTGCGAGGCGGTGGATATGGAACTGGCGCAGGAATTGCGCGCGCTGGCTGCGCGATTCGACCAGCTGCTTGAAGCCGATATGTCGCGCGTCATCCTCCGCATTCGCCAGTTGCTGATTGAACAGCTCCAGGGAGGTCAGCCATGACGCAGCTTTGGATTCATGCATGGAAGCATAAGCAAGATGGGCGCGTGACCACCGAAGGCACCGCGCTTACGTCCTATAACGACGCGATGCAGGACTTGGAAGATTACGGCTCCAGCTGGCGCCGGCATGGTTACGAATACTTTTGCACCTACTGCCACACCATCAAACCGGATGGCGGCTCCGAGGTAACGATCTACCACACGCTCATGGACGAGCTGGAGCAATGGATAATCGATAGCGAACGGGAGGCCAAAGAATGCCGCGCCGCCGCCACGCTTTCCGCATCTCAACTCTGCAACGTGGGGAGGTTCTGATGAACGCCAAAAAGCCATATCCAAAGCAAAAAATTCTGGATTGCCCGGAATGCGATGGGAGGATGATATTGCGCAAAAGCAATAAATATCCCCGGCCATTTTACGGCTGCACCCGTTTTCCTAAATGCCGCGCAACGCATGGCGCGCATCCGAACGGCGCACCGCTTGGCATCCCTGCTAATGCGGAAACGAAGCAATGGCGCATCAAGGCGCATACCGCCTTTGACCCGCTATGGGGTCGTGATGACCAGTATGTAAGCAACCGCCAGGGTAACCCGCGCAAAAGCTGATCGACCTTTTGCAAGATCAGAAAATGGCACAGCGCTTTAGGGGGCTGTCGCAAAAATATCTGACCGCCGAACGCATGCTGTCATTGTGTATTGAAGCCGTGCGTAAAAAGCCAGAGCTGGGCGAATGCGACCATTTAACCGTGCTTGGTGCATTCGTCACCGCCGCCTCGCTGGGGCTAGAGCCTAATACGCCTCTAGGCCATGCCCACCTGATTCCCTATAAGGGCTGGTATAAAGATGATAAAGGAAAATGGCAGCAGAAGCAGGCGGAATGCAGCTTCCAGATTGGCTACCGTGGATTCGCCCAGCTGTATCATCGCACCGGCAAGGTAAAGGATTTCTTCGCCACCGCCGTGCGCACCGGCGACCATTTCCGGCATGTGCTCGGCACTAATACCATCATCGAATACAGCAAGGCGCTGAAAGACCGGGGCGAAATTGTCGCGTCATTTTGCCACATCAATAAGCTGAAAGGCGGGCAAGAGTTCGAGCTGCTGACGTGGGACGATATTGTGAAGATTCGCAGTATGTCGGAAACCTTCAAGGCGCTGGAACGCGGTTTGGAAATTGCCAAAAATGGCAATGACCCGAACGAATTAAAGAAGGCGCAGCTAAAATTCAACGATACGCCGTGGGTGAAGTGGGACGATGGCATGAGTGCCAAATGTGCCATCAAGCGCTTGTCAAAAACCTCCGATCTTGACCCGGCAGTGGCAATGGCCGCTGAAATTGACAGCCTTTCCGATGTCGGCAAGGCGGATTTCAAGGCGATTCTGGATGCTCACAATACCACGGAGATCTTCGACGCCATATCTGCGCAGCAAACAGCGGCATTGCCGGCACCCAGCGATACGCCCATGCCGGTGATCGATCTGGATAAAGACCCGATGTTTGGCAAAGGCGAACCAGCCACCGTGCAGCGCCAGCAAAAAGCACCGGCCCCAGCTCAGCGCATGCCGGATGGCCCACCTCCCGGCCATCCTGCTGCAATCGATTTTAAAAATTCCTTTTAACCACTGATCGGAGAATAATTATGACCATCAATGTCAAAATCACCAACTGCAGACGCACAAAAAACGCTAATTTCACCATCAACCCCATAGCGTTTATCGCCGGGGAGAACGAAAACGGTAAATCCAGCATTGCAATGGCGGTAGCGCTTGCCGCCACCCAAAATCCGCTGCCTAAGCACGTCGCTAAAAAGGACGCGCTGGCCTTAGTGCATACCGGCTGTGATAGCGGCATGATTCAGCTGGAAAAAGATGGAGTGGTCAGTGAGATTTCATGGCCGCGCGCGGAGTTTTCGCACAAAGGCCAAGGCAAACCGCTCTTTGCCTCGGAATTTGCGGTGGGCATTAAAAATATTTTCCAGCTTCCGCAGACTGACCGCACGGCCTATTTTATAGACCTGTTGCATGCAAAGCCTTCCAAAAAGGATTTAACGCGGGATTTGCCGCGTAACATCACACCGCAGGAGATTGACAAGCTGTGGGAGAAAATCGAGCAATCCGGTTGGGAAGAAGCGCATGAAACCGCCAAAAAAGGCGAAAATGAGCTAACCGGCCAGTGGAAGATGATCACCGGGGAAACTCGGTGGAACGTGACCACGGCAGGCAAATGGCGACCGAAAGCATGGGAGCAGGAATTAGAGCGCGCCGAGCTTACCGAACTGGAAGTGGCCTTTGCCGAAGCCAACAAATCGCATGAGGACGCGCTGAAAATCGAAGGCGCGCAGGCCTTTGATCGCACCCAGGCAGAAGCGCAGGCCGCTAAAAAAGGCGAATATGCTCAGGTAATAAAGGATACGGAAGCCGAATTACAGATGGCGGAAGTGCGCTTGCGTGATTTCACCGCACAGCTGGGTGTGCTCGGCTCTCCCGATAATGAGCCGATGAACTGCCCGGATTGCGGTGCGCAGTTCCGCCTGATTATTTACCCATCTGGCACGAAAACCTATGTGTTTGACTACCGGATGGGTAAAGGCCGGAATTATCCGCCGAAGCGTGTCACCATCGGCGCTACCAATAAATTTTCGCCCGATCAGGCGCGGGAAAAAGCGAAAGAGCATCTTGGGCAGGTAATCGCCGGAATCGACCCCAGCGATATTGAAAACCAGAAAAAAGACAAGCACCGCTTTGAGGAAATCTGGGAGCGGTATTATCATGAGCACGTCATGATTAAAAATAAGCCCAGCACTCAAAAAGGCGTAAAGCAGACAGGCAAGGCAGTGATTTTGCCATATTTCAAAGGAAGGTTTGTCGAGGAAATCACGGCGCGCGATATTCATGCATTCATGCTAAGCAAGCGTGAAACCAGCCCCGTCAATGCTAACCGCTGCCGCTCACACCTCTCAAAGATGTTCACTCTTTGCGAGCGTCCTTGGGAAATCAGGCCACTTAACAGCAATCCCTGCCGGGGCGTATTCAAATACCCCGAAAAAAGGCGGGAGCGTTATTTGAGCGACGAAGAATTGGTAAATCTCACCCAGGCACTCGACCAGCTGCTAACCGAGAATCTCTATGTGTATCAGCAAACGGCGCATGAGCGCCCGTTGCACTGCATCCGCGTGGCCTGCTACATCAAGCTGATGCTGTTTACCGGCGCGCGCGGTCTTGAATGGCGGGATGCCAAAGTGAAAGAGCTCGATCTGGAGCGCATGATATTGCAGCCGGAAACCACAAAGAACGACGAACCCGCAATAGCATTGCCACCGGAGGCCATCGAAATAATCCAGTTCTTATTAGAGTTGCCACGGCCTGAGAACAATCCCTATCTCTTTCCGGGCAAATGCAATGTCCCAGGCCGTTACAGGCAGAACATAGCCTATCCGAAAGCGGTATGGGATGATGTTAGGAAGAAAGCCGGGCTGGAAAATTTCCGCCTGCATGATCTCCGGCACTCATGGGCGGCATTCGCGCTGGCAAGCGGATTAAGCCTTGCAGATGTCGGCCAGCAGCTGAATCATAAAACGTACCAGACCACAAAACGCTATGAGCATCTGGCCGATACTGTTAAACGTCAAAACGTGGCAACGGTAGGCAGCGCCATCAGCTCCATCGGCGCCGGCAAAGCGAAAGTCATAGACATCAGAGGCCAGAAAAAAGTGTGATGTTGAAACATCACCGCAACATCACGAGGGGGGCAAATCGACCGGGCGAAAGCGGAATCGGGAGATTGCCTGTTGCAGGCTTTCCTCTCCCTAAGCCCGCAGATCATCTGGCGAAAATTGAGTTTATAGTAATTCAAAGTAGTGATTGAATTTGCCTACTGAACCGTCTTAAAATCCGTAGTTCTTAACCGAGCGTGCCGGTTCGAGTCCGGCCGCGGGCACCAAAAACAAAACCGATCCTGTACCGGCAATATTTTCTTATTAATCAGATATAAACGATATAATTCAAACAAATGAACGGCTCAACAGTGCAAAATACTCCACCGTATATTTCAGTGCTTAGCGGTATTCCGGAAAACACTCCCGCATTTGCCAGATCATTTAAAATACTCTCAAAAGCGGCAGAATCTGGTTTTGTTTGGCCTAACGCAGAAAGCGTATTGGGCAAAATGCAGGAGGAACTCGCTGAAGTTGGAAAAGCCAGTGCAGAAGTCAACAAAGTGCATCTGTCTGAAGAAATCGGCGATTTGCTTTCGGCTACCGTTACTTTAGTTTGCTATACTGGAACTGATCCCCAAAGTGTCATTATTCCGACACCACAACCTCAATCACAGCACGACACTAGCATTCAGGGAATGGAGAAGAAAATTGAAGCCATTCGCGGAGCAATTTCTGCAAACAACGCAGGAGCAGTCAAGTCAAACATTCGCGCCTTGGTTTTGGATATTGTTACGTTTGCGCATAATAGTGGCATCGATCATGAAACGGCTCTACAGGACACAAACAACAAATTCGTGCATCGCTTTGACCATGTAGGTAAAGCGTTACATGCCGAAGGCCGCAAAATGGCAGGCGCCTCCTTAAAAGAAATGATTAAGCTATGGAATCAATGCAAACCTCTGGGGGAAACTACCAGTCATACAGTGCAGCGATAAACTCCAAGAAAAAGGAACATCATGACCGACGAAATAAAAGTAAAAGATAGTAACGGCAATATCCTCAAGGAAGGGGACTCCGTCACGCTGATAAAAGACCTGCCTGTAAAAGGCGCGAATGTTACGCTCAAACGCGGCACACTTATCAAAAACATCCGCCTTACGCATGATGAAGGCGAAATAGAGTGTAACGCCGAAAAAGTCAAAGGGCTGGTGCTGAAAACCTGCTTCCTGAAGAAGGCTTGACCATCAGTCTTCTTTATCTTTTACCTGCTGTGAAGCCCAAGTGACGCATTGTTGAACAATCTGCAGAGCATCTACTCGTTCTGTAAGATCCCTTTTCTCGCTTTTGAGGGGCTGGGTAAGGCCGCGAGGTATGCCTTCAAGGTCTGGCATAGCAACGTTATCCATTTTTGTTGAAGCATATATCGGCTTTTGGGTGATGCCTTTCATGAGGGTACAGTGCAAATCACCGTCTTTAGATCCTTTCATAGCCATAAATGCAACCAGCACATACGCCTGCTTGGGTTCTTTATTCAGGGTAAAGGTCACAGGCCGCCATACATCAAAGCGTATCCCTCTTCCGTCGATAGAATAGGTATATGCAAAAGCTGACTGACTAAATATGCTAATCAGGATGAATAAAGAAAGCGCCGCAAATAAGGAAGTGTTTGGCCTGCGTGTATCCAGCATAATGCCTCCTTGTACGTTATTGAAATTGTAACAGAATGCAGCACGCTGTGCAATCATACATAAAGTATCTGTTATGATAGGACTTTTCTACACTGGTTCCACGGCATCTTTGCCATCAGCACTGCCAGCCCGCAAAAACCGGTAATGCCCGCCACAGTCAGTCCTGCGCCAAAAAATCCGGCTAGCAGTATGAATACAGGACTCACCGTATAAGCCAGTATGCTGCCAATAAGAACGCCAAGGCCAATCGTCAGTTGCACCTGACGGTCCAGAGGAAGAAAAAAACCTTTTGAGGCTTTGTTTACTTCAAGTCCTGCCTCGCACCATGAGGAAATTCCGCCCTCAAGATTATAAATCTCAAGATTCGGATCTTCTGCAAGCAGCTTGGCGCAAGCCGAGTTCCCACGTCCGCCCTTCATACAATGCACCACCAGTTTCTTGCCGTTGCACTCGGGTAGCGCTTTTTTGCAAACACTTGCCAGAGGAACCAGTTTAGTGCCTGCTATGCTTTGCGCCGCATGTTCACCTGGTTCACGTACATCCACCAGCACCGCCTCACCGTTCTCAAGCCAACGCTTCAAAGTTACGGCATCAATTGCTTTCAGTCCCATAAAACCATCCATTACGTTAGTTGTTTCTAATATATAATGTTATTTGCAATAAATCAGGTATAATGTCGAAAGCAGGGCGTTTGCCTCCATGCTTGCGATGCTATAATGAACCATCTGCCCTCGTTTTTCTGCGGTCACTAGCCCTGATTCGCGCATTTTTGCCAGATGCTGAGAAAGGGCAGATTGCGATAAACCAACGGTTTTCACTAGTTCACCCACTGTCTTTTCACCTGAAACAAGCGCACAAAGAATCAGCAGCCGGTTGGCATTGGCCAACTGCTTGAGCAGGGCTTCTGCTTTTGCGGCGTTACGCGCCATCACTTCGGCGGGCATTATGTGCTTTGTATGATTCATATTGACAATATATTAGATAATGCTAATATTGTCAAGTATGATTATGTAACATTAAACAGGAGTATTTATGGAAAAGAACTACCTCGAGATCACCAAAAACATATCCGCCAACATTAAAACACTGCGCAAGGATATTCCCGATACCATGCAGGGGTTCAGCGCCATGGCGCAAGCCGCCACGAAAGAAGGCGCGCTAGACAAAAAAACAAAAGAGCTAATCGCGCTGGCCATTGGCGTTTCCACACGCTGCGACGGCTGTATCGGCTTTCACAGCGAAGCACTGGTAAAGCTAGGCGCTACACGCGAGGAAGTAGAAGAAACACTGGGTATGGCAATATATATGGGTGGCGGTCCGTCGCTTATGTATGCAGCAGACGCCATCAGCGCATACGAGCAGTTCAAGGCCAAAGCTGCAAGTTCAGCGGCCTAGAACTGTCGTATTAAACCTAGTTTGAAGTAGAAAATCCGGTGGGGCCTAATCGTTAATAGCGATAGGTTCCACCTTGCCGATGTTCATGTTGCTGTAAGCGTCATCAAAGTGACTTGCACATGCACTTGTCAGCAATAATGCGGCACACATCGCCGCGATTCGAAGCGTATTCATAACATACCTTATTATTGTTTTTTCTTATGGTTGCTCTTTGGCAGCTATGCAGCGCCTGAGGACCAGGGCTGGCATACCGCCGGCGAGATATGCAGGATAGCGCCAAACATAAAACATCTTGTTAATTATCAATCGGTTTTTCAAATAATTTGGCTAAAATTTTATCTACACATAAGGGAAACTGCGGCCTGCGGGCTGCCATGAATCCTGCGCACATTTTACATGTAAAAAAATCATGGCTACGGTGTTTTTTCTGCCTCAACTCAATTTCAGAATCGATTCATCACCATCTCGAAATTTCTGCTGCATAGAAAAATCTTCTATCACTTACTCACCACACGCCGTCTTACTGCACACCGTATGTTAGCTGAGCATTGCGCCAAACATTATTCCGCCTACGGATTTATTGTTAGCGTTCACACAAAAATATTTTCTGCTGAAAGATTTTTTTTTGCTGCTTGATATTTGTACTTTTCTTTTTGCAAAAAAAAATGTAATGATGATTCAGAGTTTTTGTGGCCATAATGTTTTGGCACATTTTTACATGGATGGTATGAGCGCTGTATGAGCAATCAAGTACTCACTATTATAAAACCAGGGTACACCACGACCATGCTACGGCCAGACTTCCTTGCCACCATCCCCGCTGCCATGCAGCGTGCATCCGATGAGCTAAGGGTAATACTCGATTCCAGTCAGGACATGACCACTAACCGTGATGCATCCTTTGTGGTGCGCGTCAGTGGTGATGCCATGGTCAGTGCCGGCATCCATGACGGTGACCAGCTAATTGTGGACCGTAGCCTTGAAGTTCAGAACAGCAGCATTGTAATTGCCGTTATCCGCGGTTTGTTTACAGTAAAGCGCGTGCGCAAGGAAAATGGCCGCACATGGCTGATGCCCGAAAATGACCGCCACCACCCCATTGAAGTCACTAAGACCTCCGGCACAGAGATATGGGGCGTGGTCACCAATATCATACACCCTGTCCTTTAAGTTTCGCGGTAAGTACCCCGCCTAAGACTGTTGCTCCTACGCCGCTGTTTCTACGGCAACCCATTAATTTATCTATTATAAACCAATTCTTCACCCATTTCTGCTGAGCTGGAAAGTGGAATATTGTGTCCACTACTAAAGCAGGCCCGCCATAAGCAACGTTTACGACGTTCTCTACAAGCAGCCGCAGCTGCAAAAAAAGCTGCCAAAAGCGCAGGAAGCGCTGGCACAAGCAATTGTTGCGTCCGGACGTATGCGTCTGGATGCCGATAGCGAGTGCAACTTCACCCGTCTGCTGTTGCCTGCCGAGCTTATCAACGTAACCTTTACCCACCGCGAAATGGCCGACCCCAAACTTTTTGCGCGCTGCCGTGACCGGCTGATACGCCTTCTTTCTGAAAAACAGTCCCCCGAAGCGGCACCGGCACTGGCCGCACAGTATTTCGAACGTGTAAATTACGATCTAAAAAAACGCCGACCTGTTAGCGAAGAAATGGAGATCATGATGGCGCGCGCACTGGTGTTGTGCAACGCGTTGTCCGTTATTCGCCTGATTTACCTTGAAGGGGCAGAGATATTTATTTCCTATGGTCATAATGTCGGTGATGTCCTGGATGTGGCAGACTGGCAGAAGCACGGCAAAAACACCGGTATGCAGGCCATCGGCGGCAAGCAGAATGCTATTTATGTGTCATGCGGCGGTCACCCGTTCCTTGCAGATGAAGAACGCAACCACACGGGCGACGGCTTTCCGGCACTGGCGCGTTTCATGGTGGTTGCCGCACAGGAAACAGGCCACAACGCCGATATGGTGCGCGATGAAAATGGCCGGCTGACCGGACGGTATTCTGCCATCAACTGGGACCATGAGCCAAGTCCTGCTGCTGCCAGCCGCCGTAAGCGTGACATTACCAATTGCGAATATTATTACCGCCACGCACAAGGCGCAGGCATTAACCGCCTCGTCGCATGGGAGCGCCACTTGAAATTTTACCGTGACAACAAGGTCGGAGGATTACGCAGCTTTATTGCATGGATTAAGTGCCGCGCAGGTTGGCAGCTTTGCAAATTTCTGCTGGCACAGCGTGGCATGAAAGCCCTGCTCAGCCTTCCGCGTACTCCCTACCCTGCGACGCAGCTGCGAAAATTCTTCAACGACATGCTATTTAACCTCTCCCCCGTGGCCGATGTTTACAGGCGCGAAAACCCTGACGAAGAAGACGCCATTACCTGTATCGAGGCGATAGCGCGTGTACCGCAGCAAGTAGTGAAATGGGGAAGTATGGCCGTGTATTGCACCACCCCTTCCCTGTATGTCATGTATTATAATATTATAGTGCCTGCCTGTGAAACAGCCGTGCAGCGCATTGTAGGCCAGCAAAAACAAGCCACTGCAAATACAACAACCCAATAAGCCGTCACGGAACCATAATGCTTACACAGGAAAATATACCACAATTGCTATTGGCCTTGCTGGCTATCAACGTCTTTACCTATCTGGTCTTCTGGCTGGACAAAAGACGTGCAAAAAACAATGACTGGCGCATACCCGAAGGCGTACTGCTGGGCTGCTCACTGCTGGGCGGCAGCCCCACAGCCTATTTAGCCATGCGTGTACTGCGGCATAAAACGCGCAAGACATCGTTTCGGGTTCGTTACTGGATTGTGGTATTACTACAGCTTGGGTTTATCGGCTATTGGCTTTTTTCACCGGATGCTATTTTCTGATTATCACCCGCTTCTGATTTACGAGTGTCCCACACGCCCCATATAACAAGCGCAAGGGTTGCCAGAATCACCCAGTAGGAAAAGCACATAAGCTGGTTTACGCGATATAAGGCGACAACACGTCGCGCAGGCCCAGCAGCTCGTTACGAATATTGGAGAGCTGCTTTTTCTTTTTCTCGTCTATCACCGGCTTGTCGCTGAGCGTCTTGCTGGTAACGGGCTTTACTACAATCGGCGTTTCATGGGCAGAGTCCAGCGCCGCACGGTTGCGCGAGCTGAATACTTTTTTGGCACCCTTGATGGTATAGCCCTGCTTGTAGAGCAAATGCTTCACTGTGGATAGAATTTCAATGTCTTCGGGGCGGTAGTAACGGCGGCCACCGCGCATCTTCAGCGGCTTAATCTGTGAAAAGCGACTTTCCCAAAAACGCAGAACATGCTGTGGTACGGCAAGGAAGCTTGCCACTTCGCTGATGGTTTTGAAAGCACCTGGTGCTTTATCGGTCCATTCCTTGCTGCTTTCGTCGAGTCCTTCTTCTTCATCTTCTTCAACCAAATCATCGTCATCATTTGCTACAGACGATTTCGATTCCAGCACCGGAACATGTGGCGCTTTAGCTTCAGCTTGTTTGGAGGTTCTGGTCAGTACCGGCAACATCGATCCAATCGGCTTGCTGTCTTCCGGTTCTTCCGCAAGCAGGGTTGCCGTCATTGGCGCAGCACCCTCAGATCCATACTGCTCAACCGGCTGTTGTTTTTGTTCAACGGCAACAGGTTCGGCAACATCAAGTTTTTTGTAGGGGCTTGTCTTCTGGGCGTTCGTTTTTTCGGTGGCTGATGCAGCGTCGGAAGCTGTGTCCTTCGTGTCTTGCGGGCTGGGGAAGAGATCGTCCTGCAGCATATCAAGTTGCATCATACACTCCTTTACTGTGGCCTCGCCTGCTTACCACAACGGCAGCAGGCGGCCTCTAGTAACATACGTCGTATTATTACTTCTTACCTGTTGTCAATGCGGCATTGACTTTGCTTTTCAGCAAGTTGGAAGCATTAAACGACAATACAGTACGCGACGTAATCGGCACTTCAACACCCGTTTTCGGGTTGCGGCCCATACGTTGCTTCTTACGGCGGAGGCTAAACGTGCCAAAAGAAGAAAGCTTAACAGTGTCATCTTGTTCAAGGCTGGTGCAAATTTCTTCGATAACAGAATCTACCAGCTGGTTACACTCCTGAAGAGACAAGCCAATCTGCTTGTAGAGAGAGTTGCTGAGGTCAGCACGCGTCAGTGTTTTACTCATATGTTGTTCTTCTTCTCTGGTTGGTTAAACGTATGATTTTTCGTTGCGAGTCCTATTATATTTAATCTATTTATAAAATAAATTCAAGTGGCTAGTGCATAAATCGCGATTTAGTGCGTCAAGTGGGTAAAAAATGCCCCAAAAACCCTACCAGCGGATAAGGGTGCATCCCCACGTCAACCCCGCGCCCAGCGCGGGACACGCGATTAATTGTCCCTTTTTGATACGCCCGTCCTGGCTACCCAGATGCAGCGCAAGGGGAATCGAAGCGGCTGAAGTATTCGCATGATTTGCAACTGTGGCGATAACCTTCTGTTCGGAAATACCTAATTTTTGAGCCACACTACTTAATATACGCATGTTGGCCTGATGTGGCACCAGCCAGTCAATCGCATCCACGGGTTTCCCGACTGCCGCCATCGCCTCTTCCACGGCAGCAGGCATCTTAGCGACGGCGTGACGAAAAATATCTTTGCCCGACATGAACATTTTTCCCGACGTCATGGTAGATGAGACGCCGCCGTTTGTGGCGAGCAATCCGGTGTACTGGCCGTCGGAATGAATGCCGGAAAAAAGCACACCGCGATCTTCCACTGTACCTTTTTGTTCTTGCGCTTCCAACACAAGTGCCGCCGCACCGTCACCAAACAAAATCGATGTAGTGCGGTCCTGCCAGTCGAGAATGCGTGAATAGGTTTCTGCACCAAGCACAAGTACGCGCTTGGCCATATTGGAAATAATAAAACTGTTTGCCACCGCCATCGCATACACAAAACCGCTGCATGCCGCATTGACATCAAATGCCGCACCGCCTGTAATGCCGAGACGGTGCTGGATTTTGGTGGCAGTGGAAGGCATGGTGTCGTCAGGCGTGGTGGTGGCTAGCACCACAAGGTCAATGCTGTCAGGCGCGATGCCTGCGTTTTTAATCGCCATAGCACCTGCAATCGTACCAAGGTCGGATGTCACCTCTCCTTCAGCGGCAATATGGCGCTGGTGAATACCGGTTCGTTCTACAATCCATTCATGGTTGGTTTCGATGATGCGCTCGAAATCGACATTCGCCATCACACGCTGCGGCAAGTGCATACCGGTGCCGATAACTACAGCGCGGCGCATCAGGAAGGCTCTCCCGTTTTTACTTCCGCTGTTTTGACCTCATCGCCGGAAAGTTTCACTTCCTGCATGATGCGGGTATTGATGTCGTGCGCCACCAGTTCTACGGCAACGCTGATGGCATTGCAGAAACTGAACGCATCCGCACCGCCATGGCTCTTTACGGCGATACCATTGAGGCCGAGGAACATAGCGCCGTTGCGCTTGCGGTCATCGAGTTTGTCTTTCACCACCTTGAGTGCGCCGGATGCCATCAATGCGCCTGACTTGGAAAGCACGGAACTCATGAACGCATCCTTGAGGTAGGTGCGTATCAGGCGGGCCGCACCCTCGGCTGTCTTCAGCGCCACGTTGCCGGTGAAACCGTCCGTCACAACCACATCCACCGTGCCTTCGGCAATATCGTTGCCTTCAATGAAGCCATGAAAATTGAGGTGCTGCGCCGAAGTCTTGATAAGCTGGTAGGCTTCTTTCACTTCGTCGCGTCCTTTGAGTTCTTCCGAACCGACATTGAGCAAACCGATTTTGGGGCGCGACAGGCCAAGTACAGCGCGCGCAAACGCATCACCCATCACGGCGAAGCGGCATAAATCTTTTGCGTCGGATTCTACATTCGCGCCAAGATCGAGCATAACGCATTCGCCGCGCAGCGTAGGAAACAGGGCTGCAATCGCAGGTCGTGAAATGCCAGGCAGCGTGCGCAATATCAATTTAGACATCGCCATCAGCGCACCGGTATTACCCGCAGAAACAATCGCGCAGGTGTGCGCATCACGAACAGATTCAATAGACATCCACATGCTGGAATTACGGCCGCGACGCACAGCGACCGACGGCTTGTCGTCGCCTGCAATCACGATTTCAGTATGCGCGATTTCGGATGCCGCTTTCAGTGTTGGCATTTCAATGAGCAAAGGCTCGAGGATGTAGCGGTTGCCGTATAGAATGAATTTTATGCCAGGATGACGTACCAGTGCCATAGCAGCACCGCGAAGCACGCACGCGGGGGCATTGTCCCCGCCCATGGCATCAAGAGCGATCGGTAACTGGAGTTTTCCAGTCGACATGGATTAACGGTTAACTTTATCCGTTGTTACCTGGCGGCCGTTGTAATAGCCGTCAACAGAAACATGGTGCGGGCGCTTCAGTTCGCCGGTGGTCTTGTCTTCCACCACATTGATCTTGTCCAGCGCATGGTGAGCGCGGCGCATATCACGCCTAGACTTGCTCGTTTTCTTTTTAGGTACAGCCATGGTCTTCGTCCTTCATCATCACTTTGGGAAGCTTTATAATATCTTACCCGCCAATATCTTACCCATATTTAACGGGAAAACGTGTATATAACATAACTGCGCCCGAGGGAAAGCCTTTTTTGAAGCTTTTTGCCAATTGAAGGTAAGTTGAACCCAGCGACAGGCTAAGATTAGCGCATTATTCAATAATAACAATATATTATATTAATCAGGCGGCCTTGGCTACAGGTTGCTCGAAACACCTGTTACGCACGCGCTGCGCGTGAGCCACAAGATTTGTAAGCTGCCGCGCCTGCTGGCACACCGGATCATTGAATGGTACCGAAGTTAAATTGCCGATGATAGAAAATACCACCAGATCAAGGGTGGTCATGGCATCACCAAAAAAATATGTTTTTGTTCCAAGAAAATCAGACAATGCCTTCAGGTCCGCACATGCAATGGCTATAATCTCATCCCTGCTGTGACGCCCCATACCTTGCATATGAAGTTGCTTCTTAATATTTTTGAAAACACGGGGCATAATCAGCCAGCGGACAATCAGCGGCGCTTTACCAAACACCTCTTTCTTTATAATAACTGCGCCTGGCTCATCTACCCAACGAAGATACACTCCCGCCCAGTACAAGCTTTCTTCGCACATATAACGCATACTGCGCGCTATGGCTTTTTGTTCTGTCGTTAACGACGCGTCTGGGTTCAGACCATGTTTTTTACTCAGGTATTCGATAATCAAATTTGAGTCACCCAGCTTGCCATTTTCATCTTCGATGTACGGCACCTTACCTTTAGGGGCGCCGCGCATATCATGCACCGCAACCGCTGTATAAGGAATATTCTGCCAGCGGAGGAACGCCTCCAGCTTCGCGCAAAATGAACTTGCACTGAAGCAATCCCACAGCGCGGGCAACTGGTATAGCCTGAGCGGTGTTTTTTCCATTTTGTCCTCCACATTTTTTACGTATCGCTGTAATAATGATGAACATATTCGCTTCGCAGGGAAAGTAAACATGGAAGAGTTTTTACTTACAGGCATATTCGGGTGCTTCCTGATTATTGTGTGCAGCCTGAATGTGTATGAACTGCTGCGCTACCTCTGGAATCAATTACCGAACATGACCCTTCCGCCGCGTCTGCGCGTACTGGCAGTTGTTGCCGCCATATTTGTATCTCATATTCTGAATATATGGTTCTTCGGGGCTATCTATTACTACTTCCACCATCATAATTTAGGCGCACTCACCGGTACTCCGGTTGAGAATGGTACATTCATTGTCGATATTTTCAGCTGCATGTATTACTCGGCGGTCATCTACACCACACTCGGCCTTGGTGATATAATTCCCAGCGGCGCACTGCGCATGATTACCAACGTGGAATCATTGACAGGCTTTATCCTGATAGGATGGACCGTGTCATTTACTTATATCGCTATGATAAAATTCTGGGAACTGCCCCACAAGAAGGGCAAAAATAACGAGCCTTAAGCGATCTCGCGGCTGCGGCGTTTCTCGCCATTTACCACCATGCGCGCATCCATGCCCAGTGCATCAATAATAGCGCGTACAAACGTTGCACGCTGCAACAGGCTTTTATGCGCTGCAACATCTTTTGCTGCATCAATCACCACTGTCTGCAACTGTGGCTTGTTCATAGCGGTGACCATGCCAAGCTCATCGCCAATCGCCCGCAGGAAGGCCGCGCGCGTCTCCAGCGAATCGCTTTTATATAGGCCGGCAGCGACCTTAGCGTCCTCTTTCAGCTGGTTTTCATCGATAGCGGACATGACATTCCTTGCAATTTATGGTTGATATATGTCTTCTGTGTAACCTGTATGCGCACTCACTTAAAGTTAAGTTTTGTTTACAAATTAGTTAATCACAGCAAGAATGTTTGCATAATACATTGATTATTATAATTATTATTGCTTCCCACGCGCTACAAAATTTAACGTTTTTCCCTAAGCAACAACGGTTATGATAGGCCAAATACATCAATTTCAGGTAACCAGGCATCGTTTTCTGGTGCTGGCGGACAGGGCATCTCATGGAAAAGCACGCCTTATTGGTGTATAGTAATGAAGTATGTATTCTGCTTCCACCTACCGGCGCCTAATCGAGTGCCTGCTTATTTTCGTACTGTTACCTGTTGTCATCGCAGTCGTGAAGCCACTGGGCATGGTCTATTCCATCCTCTGGCTACTGATGGCTTTTTGCGCCCAATCCCTGCAATACCAGTATGGCTGGACCTTTAAGAACGACTGGAACTGGGCGGGTTTCACCCGTAAGTCGGCGCGATACATTATACTGCGTTTCCTGCCGTTTGGCGCAGCCATGTTATGGTTTACATGGTATATGATCCCAGATCAGCTATTCGCCCTGCCCAAGCAAAGTATGATTATGTGGGCGACCATCATGCTGCTCTACCCACCGCTATCAATTTTGCCGCAGGAAGTGATTTACCGCAGCTTCTTCCTGCGCCGTTATACGCCGCTGGTGCGTAATCCTGACCATGTACGCATACTCTGCGCACTGGCCTTCGGCTGGATGCACATCATCATGCTCAACTGGGTGGCTGTGGTATTCAGCATTATCGGCGGTGTAATCTTTGCCGATACCTACCAGAAAACCAGGTCGCTGGCTGCCGTATGCTTCGAGCATATGTTATATGGCTGTTTCTTGTTTACCATCGGCCTTGGCTATTACTTCTTCCACGGCAACGCCATGCGCTAGGAAATTATCCCCTAGACTTTTTATCTAAGCTGGCGTTAGCTTGCCCTAACAATAAAAAAATGAATACAGGGAGATGGTATATGAGCATCCGGTCTTTGCCGCGGCAGAAATTACTGCATCTTGCACAGCACTTAAGCCACGAAGCGCAGACGCGCATGGAAGATGAAATGGGGCAGTTCGACAGGCTGCTTTACGGCATGGATAATGATGCGGATGAGGAAGCCGTTGAAAACCTGCGCACCGAACGGCAGATGACCATTGTAGTCACCAATGTCAGCGCCGCATTGCTCGAGTTTGCCCAGCAGCACCGCTCACCCGTCATACCGATGGAAAAAGTGCAGGACGTTATCGATGCCGCCATCGACTACAGCTACGAATATGTGGGTAAATGCATCGGCGAAAATGCCATGGAAGATGAAGATTTCGCTAAGGGCCGTGACCTTATTATTTCACAGTGGAAAGCACTGTTTGACCAGAAAATGCTGGAATTCGCCGACGACGAACGCAGTGTGGGCTGATAGCCTAGCGCTGCTACGCTGGTTGTTGCCAACAATGATCTGTTTCGTAGAGAATGATTTAACCAGCTGAAACCAGTGTCAGCGTGAGTTTGCCTTGGTCTTTTTGTTTTGCTGCTCTTGCAGGAGCCTTTCAAACCAGTCGCCTTCTGCCCCGCCTTCACGCATGGCACCATAGGCTTTTTGCGAATCTTCTGCCGGAAGCCGCTCAATGCGCTCACTGCGTTTGTTGTCTTCGTGCTGCGCAACCGACCATGTGCCACCCGGCGGGTCCCACAGGGGTAGGTTCTGCTCCGCGCCTACGGGCGCAATCGGCACACCGACATCGTACCACCAGTAACCTTTATGTTTGCTGAGTTGCGAACCGCCCTGAAACACGCGACCATCGCTGGTACGGAATACGTCCGGAATTTTGCCGTCCTGATTGTCTGAATTGCTCATAATAACCTCCTTATACGGCAAAAAGCCTACACCCTATACGGTGCGGCGTCCACCGACACGGTTGGCAAAAGTGGAGGCTTTTGATTCTTCTGCTGTCTTGTTTAGTTCCGTGATTCTGGCCAGATCTTTAGAGAGGTAGTCTGTGCTGAACAGGATTTCGGGGATAACAGTGCAGCCATTGTCCTTCAAATCTCTAACAATGATGTCCTTTACCAGTTCCAGTGATTCGTGTGACGGCCGGTAGTGGCCAGAACGGCTACTGACATGGATTCGTAGTGTGTCATCCTGTTTAATAACCGCTATTTCACCGGAAGAAGCGACGGGTTTACCGGTGGCCAGTTCACTGTGATAATAGGTCTTTCTATTGATAATCAGCTGGCCATCCTGCAGTACGAAATTATAGATTTTTCCGTGGCGCTCTGGGTCCTGAAACAGCTGGTTCGGTGTATATTTTGTAGAGGGTTTAATGGAATCATCTGTCAGAAATCCCATCAGGCGGTCAGGCGCTTCCCCTGCACCCACATACACCATGCAATCCATTAACAAGAATAGCTCAAATACGGGATATTGGCCTTCCGCTAAACCCTCGGGATGGCAATACTTCTTGCGCCTATCCTTAAACATGGTGCAAGCTTCGTCTATCTTCTGCTTATCCTGATTGAAATATTTCCCGAGCTGGGTAAACCCCATATCGCGGTTTGCAACCAGCCAGTCACGGATTAAATACATCATGGATGGAAGTTGTTCATCCGGCGTGCGCCGGAGCATCTCCTCCAAAAGCATCTCCGGCCCTTTCAGCCGATCTGTAAGATCGGCACGAGAAAGGCCGGAGAGTATCTCAAAATCCGTAGGTTCGGCTTGTCCCATAAAAGCCTTAATCCAGTATGGGCCTATCTGTCCCTGCCCCTATTATTGGGGTCGTAGGCATTGCCCGTTCCTCTATTAGCATCATCTTCGATTTTTTTCATCTCCTCGCGCGTCCTCTGTACGGTGCTGTAGTACACTTTTTCAGTGCTTGATGCGCGATACACATTTTCATAACAATACGGTGCCACTTCTTCTCTTTGCCAAGGCATAGAACTCTCCCAGAACTAGTTAATAGAAAAAAATTATTGTTTTGGTAACAGGCGCTATTTTATCATTAATTAACATATGGGGCAAAAAATATTATTAAGCCTTTTGGTCGCCGGCATGCACCTGTTTTTACTAGATATTATTTATCAGGAAATGACGGGGGGTGCCACGCCTAGCGGTGGGGTGCGGCCGTGGCTTTAGCGATTTCCTTTTTAAGGAAGCTTAAATCATCAGCATTGCAGCCAGACATATAGCCGCTGGTGAAACGGTTGTCTCTTGTCACTTCGCTTTTAAGCGTTACGAAAGGTGGCAGCTCAAAATGCTCCCTCGGGCTTTCCAGTTCAATCTCCGCTAACTTCAGCCCGTGGTATTTTGGCTTGGTAAAGTCGTCTATGGTCCACTCCTTACCTTCGTGCATCAGGTGATAGCGACGCTTCTTGATTTTGCTATCGCAGAGATGATCCAGCATATCCTGCGCATGTTCAACGGGAATGGAGTATTCCCACTCACGGCGGTCAATGGCCGTATCATAGCTAATATTCCGCTTGGTTTTCAGCGTCAGGAATGCTTCTTTTTTGCCGCTCGCCACATTCGTGCTGATACGCACGCGCACAGTGGAATCCGGTGAGCGCACATAGCCCTGCACAATGTCTTCAGTGGCCTTGGCATCGGCCATCTGTTTCCATTGCTGGTTGACGACAATGAATTTGCGTTCAATTTCGTGAGGCATGCGTACCGCCTGTTAATGATAAGCGGAGCAACGTACCAGCCCGCCAAGCTGGTTACAAGTTACGAGTATATGTAGGCTGTATTAACGAGAGACTGGACTACTCGCCAAGCCCCTTTGCGCCTGCGGCGCGTGCTGTCTGTCCTAGTAGAAACAATGTACCACGAAGGTCCTGCGCCTGCGCGGTTTCCAACAGATCACGTACACTTTCGCGCAGCTGTTGCGGCGTCATATCCTTCGCTCCTGGCAGCTCTTCATCAACCATCGCTTTTGCCTGCCCCCTCGGGACTTTGCCTTGCTCGATTGCTTTTGCAACGCTCTCGATGACGGTCGCATCCTGTTTGGCTTTTTGATCAGCGACATGTGTTTCCTTCATACGCCCCCCTTGAGACTCAACTGTTATAATCTTTTTTTATAATATATTGGCGGTCTGATAACCTTCCAATAGCATAAATAGTAAATATTAATTAACAATTAATCATGGTGGATATACGTTGCAGCTCTGGAAACCCTGCATAGCCATTATCAAATAGCCATGCAAGGCCCTGATTAGGAATAAATTTTATGCTGCTTTGGATAAGGGCTGGTCGTTGACCTTGATGGCCACATCGATATTGCCGCGCGTTGCCTTTGAATAAGGGCAAACGGTGTGAGCAGTTGCCACCAGCTTTTCTGCCGTGGCATTATCCAGACCGCTGAGTACTACATTGAGTACTACGCTGATGGAAAAACCATCATCGCCCTGATTAAGGCTGACATCCGATTTGATGTTAGGTGTACCAATGTCGATTTTCTGCAGGCGTGCAACATGCGCCAGCGCGCCGCCGAAACACGCTGCATAGCCACAGGCAAAAAGCTGCTCGGGGTTAGTGCCAAGCTTGCCGCTGCCTGGGGCAGCAAAATCAACCGATACTTTCTTGTCATCGGTTTCTGCATGGCCTTCACGGCCGCCAATAGCGGTAGCGTGTGCGGTATAGAGTGTCTTGGTTGTCATGGGGAACTCCTTTTTGATTAGGCAACAATAGTAACCTAGTAATCAAAAAAGGCCACAGGGATGTGATGACGGCTATGCGCCATCATGGAACAGGTTTTTCATTTGTGAATGCGTGTACCGCAAGGATTGTTGACTGGGAAAAATAGACGGGCTTTAGCCGCCTCGTTTTATGTTCGTGCTACAAAAGAGCTGGCTTGATGTCCTGGAATTTTAAGCCCCGCTGCAGCTAATTTTGATATAAAAGAAGAATCAGTAAAGGCCCAGTAATCGCCGTTTACAGTCCTTTGTACTCCACCCGGAGTATCACCAGAGTTTTTCATGGTCACATCTAACAGGCTTGCAAAAGACTCCCTGATAATATCTTCAATGACTGTCGCACGTGAAGTCCCAGCCGGAATTTTTGATAATGCAATAACAGTTTTTTCTCCAGTTGCGAGGAACACAAAGGCGTTTTCAATATTTTCTTTAGCTATTTTTTTATCCATACACAGTCATCCCAGATGCTAGATTCCAGGTGCATTATCAAACAATTAATATTAATTAATGATTAACGCAAAAAGCGATAATGATGGAAAATGATATAATTGCTATTTTACAGCATATTAAAAATATGGCTGTTGAACAGGTTTTTCATTTGTGAATGCGTGCACCGCAAGAATATATGACTGGGGAAAATATACGGGTTTTCATTAGTCCAACCAGATGCGAAGGAAATCCGAACGCGCAGCGCAGCGTACACGATGGTACGTGAGCAGCGAAAGTGAGGATTTTCAAGCAAGCTAGCTGGGCTAATGAAAAGAAAAAAGCCGGTTTATAAGGTCTGGCAACAACATACTCTCCCATGTCTTAAGACATAGTACCATCTGCGTCTGCACGTTTCACGTTCGTGTTCGGAATGGGAACGGGTGTCTCAATGCAGGCTATAATCACCAGACCATATAAACCGGCTTTTTTTCCGATTGATATAGTGAAGTAGGTTTTTCCGGCTTTGACTAGTTTAGGTTTGCGAATCTTTTGTCGTGTCATGAAGTCACAATGTTTTGCACTGCACGTCATGATTCAGACTCAGAAAAATATGAGTGCTTAAATTAAATAAGCCAATCAGATTATTAGTACCAGTTAGCTGAAGGCATTACTGCCCTTACACATCTGGCCTATCAACGTGGTAGTCTACCACGATCTTAATGGGGAATACTAGTTTTGAGGCAGGTTTCCCGCTTAGATGCTTTCAGCGGTTATCCCTTCAGCACGTAGCTACCCTGCGTATGCTCCTGGCGGAACAACAGGTACACCAGCGGTGCGTCCATCCCGGTCCTCTCGTACTAAGGACAGATCCTCTCAATATTCCTACACCCACGGTAGATAGGGACCGAACTGTCTCACGACGTTCTAAACCCAGCTCACGTACCACTTTAATCGGCGAACAGCCGAACCCTTGGGACCTTCTCCAGCCCCAGGA
>JAGVLO010000011.1 GCA_020049775.1 Alphaproteobacteria bacterium
CGGTGGTGGCGGTGGTGGCGGCGGCGCTGGCATTGGGCTCGAACCCGCTGGTGGTGCCGGAGGCGCGATTGCTGGCGGTGCGCCCACTTCAACATTCGACGGGTTTAGTGCGGCAATGATAGTGTTAGGGTTGGTTTGCTCTTTTGATCCACCAAACAAAGAATATAAAATATACACAACAACCAGCAGCATCGTGCCGCCGAAAGCCATAATTTTTCCCGGACCCGTACTTAATTTGGAACCACCGCGCGTTAATTCGAGGTCTTCTTGGTCTTCTTCTTGTCCCTCTTCAACAATCTCATACCCACCTTCAGGCGGAATAGAAGATTGATTCGGGTCCATAACACCCGGAATCTGGCTGGGTTGCGTGACTTCGGGAGTCGGCGCATTAGGATCAGCAGGCGCACCTGTAGTAGGTGCGGGAGGGGGCGTATTGCTATTGTTGTTATTATCATCCACCATATTTTTTCTCGGCTACTCTCTGCCTCACAGCTATCCAATTTTACTGGGGGTTTCTCAATTCATTGTATATTCTTACAGTGCCGCCGGTGCTTTTAAGCACCATCTCGGATGCAACATTATCTACAACCAGATAATCGTCTTTTACATGGTATGAGGCGGGCTTTTCCTGCTTGTTTTCGTCCACCAGATATATATTAGGCAAAGGTGTGGACCGGTATAAGATGAAGGTAGATTTCCCATCATCATATACTTGTAACGGGGAGATTTCGTCTGGCCCTGAGTAGGTATAGTTAAAATTTGGATTCATGGGCTGGGCGATACCAGCCTGTGACTTTATCTCTGGAGCGCTTTGCGGTTTTGAGGAAGAATAGAATTCTGTGGGGTTGCAATCAGGCGGTTGGCAAGGCGGCGGTGCAAGTACCGGTGTAATACTAGTAGCCTGTGCGGCCGGCGGCTCTGCAGGGGCGGCATTAACAACAGGCGGCATCGCCATCGCAGGTGGCAGCGCTGCCTCTGCCGGCATCACTGTTTTGGGTTTTCTCGGAGGATAAACAAACTTCGCAACGTAAATATTGCCTTCCTTTGAATCGACAGGAATAGATTTCAGATCGAATTGGTACGAACGTAAATTGGTGATAACAGTCATATTGGTGGTTACGTCCTCATCCATGGGACGTATGAACATTCTGTTGCCTGCCGGAATGATTTGCCAGAAACTGCGGTCACCAACCGAAATGGTTTCAATTTCTTCTGTACGGCTAAATACCACATTGGTTTGATAACCAGGCTTAGTGGTAATCGTATATACATCCGTTTCATCGTAGGGAAGAATTTTAATTCTTCCATCTTGCACGCACGGTATATTGGAAAATGATGGGCCAGGGCAACCAGGATTCACAAATTCTTTGGATTTATCTTTTGATTCCTTGGAAGTATCGTCCTCAAGGTCCAAATCTTCAGCGCTTTCGGATAGAGAACTAGAGGCTCCCGCTTTTTTTACGAGACCTTCCTCTACTTCATCCGCATATACAATTCCGGAAGCAGTGCATGCCAACAAGGCAGCTATGGAAATAAGCGTTCTCATTTTTGCAATATATCCTCGTCTACTCGGTAATCAGTTACACGGAAACCTAGAGGGTTAGTGTAGCGCTCTTCTATACTCAGGCTCATCTTAACATATTCAAAAGCGAGCAACACAATCTTATTGGTTTGGGTGTAGCCTGCGTTGTCACTCTTTTCTTCAATAAGTATACGCGCCTGTATTAACTGGGGATTAATATAGGTAATTGATTTAAACTTTACGGTGCGAAGGCCGCTACTACCCAATCGGGCGGCGTTACTGCGGGGATTGTTAGGGTCGGCTTCCGCTACAAACTCCGGATATACTTTCTTGCTTTCTGACATAACGCGTACGATGTTGTAGGCGCGCGCCAGATCAGTGATACTGTAGGCTTCGCGTGAGCGAATGTACTGCACAATAAAAAAGTTGTTTACTGCCTCGTTTGCGGTTAGCTCCTGCACAGTTAAAGGATCCACCGTCTGCGTAATACCACTTTTTTGGTCCACCTGAATCACGAAAGGCTCTACCGTTTTAAGGGGCGTTAACTGCGCGATAACGATAACGGTTGCTAGCGTGCCAACAAGCGATAACAGTGTGATAACGGCCAGTAATTTACGTTGTACCAACACGTACTGGTAGCGATCTTTGTACCAGTTTTTACTATCTACAACCGCTTTTGTGTCTTTACTCATTGCGCAATAATAGTGTAAGGCCTTAATAATTCAAGATATACGAATGTACATCCTACTACATCTCGCAATCTAAATAATATTAATAAATAAACGGTTAATGCCCTCTGTTTTTTACAGGCTAAATACGAAAGGGGGCTTATGAAACTGTGTGTGGGAGAGAGAGATTAATATTTTATTATCTTATCGTCGGCCGCCGCCACTAGGCACGCCTGTAGATGATTGCGCGAGCATACGCCGCGGGTAGCCAGACGGGTCGCCGAGAGCATCCATGCCATAGCCTTTGCCAAGCATCGGAACGTGTGCAGGACCCACGATATCCTTTGCAATCTGTGAGGCGTTTTTGAGCAATATGTGGAATGAGTAGGCAACCATTATCAGGCTTATCATGTGGAATATCACAAAGTACAAGAATCCTTTAAGTTCCACGATTCTGGACGGTGGAATCAGGTCGCGTTTTTGCTGTTGGGTAAATGTATTTGGATTTACATTCGGGATATTATATGGCGCGCTGTTACAAGAAGCAGTCGGCATGTTCTTGGTGTCAAGTCCGTAATGTATATTGGGGCAAATAGCCCAAGTGTCTGAAGGCTGATACGTGTTGGCAAGCTGTACGTTCCCATAATATGGAAAAATCATGTTAGACAGACGGTTGAAGAAATCAGTAAACTGCTGGATCACCAATACCCACATGGTTACAATCGCAAATACGATGATAATTTGCATCGTGTAGGAGATCATGTACCGCAGCCAGTTTTCAAACAGATAGAAGGTGGTTTGAAACAGCATGAAGCTAAGAAACACAGGGCTTAACGCAATTAGAAACGCAATAGCGCTAATACTTAATAGGAACATCAACACACAATTTATCAGCACCTTAGCGGTTTCCCATAAAAACTGAACACCCATCAAGAATATAGGTGGGAAGGCCACCATCATCACAAGAAAGAAGCCCACCACTTTCGAATTAGCGTCAGTAAATGGCCCCATTATTGCGTCATAGATCAATTTATCTATGTATTCATATGCTGGCATTGGGTCATCAGGAAAAATAAGGATCACTGGGTTTACAGCGCTTACAACCCAGGCAACACCTTCGCCCATGGCACTCATAAAGAATGCAAAACCGATATCAATGCCATAGCTTGCCTCGGTACAAAAAAACCATACAAACACCGCTTTGCATGAGCGCACAACGGCTTCACCTATGGTCAACTGGGTTTGTCCTGTAAGCGTCTGAACGCCTAAGATGGCAATATAAAGGATGATAACTGCTGAAAGGGCGTCTTTAATTTTGAATTGAACATCACAATAAATTACGTCTAGAACCTGATTTATTATTTTAGCATACTTGCAGACAATAGTGCTGAACAGATGTTCCACAGCTGGTTGCCCACTAAACTGACAGAGGCCAGCGCCTCCATCTTCCGCATCAAAAAGTGTTGTTGTGCCTTGAACTCCACCACTGCCATCGCATTTTAATCGTTCATAGGCAGCGAAAGACTGGCTCGGTGTAGCAACCAAGACAAATAAGACAGTCACGGCCGCCATGAGCCTCTTTGCTGTCACCATATTTGCCAATCGTTGCAACATTCCTAAACCTATATTTTAGGCACCCTATCTATTTGGGATTTGCCTTTGTTGTGGTTTTGTTTACCGCATATTTACCGCCTGCGGCAGACAGGCTCTTAATATCATTGCTCATAATGGAATAAACGTCTTCAAGATCCCTTAAATCTACTGCAAGGGCGATAGTTTCATTCTTCTGTTTAAGCATGAAATGTCCATTTTGCCTTTCCAGCTTTATCAACATCTGTTGATCTACTTCGTTCAATCCAAGCTTTGCTGATGCATAGAGATGGGCAATATCATCTGGTATATACAAGACGGTTTGGCATTTTTGCATAATGGTTTCGAAGGTGCTGGTTTCCGTACAGTTGAATGGTTTGCGTGTCGTAAAAATAACCATAACGTTATTTTGCTGCAGCATATCCAGCAAACTTTCCAGTCGTGGTGCAAAGAAATCATTTTCAAGAAGATCCCATGCTTCGTGCAGCATAATAATTGTCGGCCTACCGTCGAGCGTATTGATAATACGGTGCATGAGATAGGAGAAAACTGGAATAATGGCATGCTTGTTTTGTACTATCGATCCCATTTCAAACGCATGAACATTATGCTGCATATTTAGGTTTTCGTTAGCGCCAATAAGCCCATTAAATATACCATCGTGTTTGAGAGCAACAAATTGCTTGGCAAAGTACATGTCAAACTCCGCAAGATAGTCGACAAGCTTCATAATGTTGCGGGATTCGGGAGGATTCTCATATACTTTTTCTATGCAATGACTCAGATGTTCCTTGCTTTCGGGATCAAGTGGCGCATTTTGTGAAACAAGAGAAGTACACCATGCCAGCAGGAACGCTAAATTGCGGGGAGTGTTTTCCAGTGTGAACGGATTCAGGTTCAGGCCTTGGTCTGATTGCCCTTCTGCATAGGTGGGGCGTGGGCCGGGAAAATGGTGGTAGTCGCCATTCAAACGGTCAAAGAACAGTTCTGCAGAGTTGTGACGGTCAAATATGAAAAGATTGCCCTGGTATTTTCTGGTTTCGCATATCAGAAAGTTCAGTAATGCGTTGCCGGCATTATCACCAAAAGAGTTGAAATCGAATACGACAGAGTGTCCATTGTCGTTTACATGGAAATTGAAGAAATAGGGTGAATTCACGTTAGTAGGCATCATGGTAACTGCGTCACCCCAGTGATTGCCCTTTTCCGTGCCGTTAGGGAAGCGGTTGAGCCGGCAAAAGCCTCCCGCACGTTCTGTATTGATAATTTCTTTGCGACGGATAAATTCAAAATTACCCGGCAACTGTGACCAAAAACATTCTTCAAGGCGTATATCCTCTCGGATGGTGATCAGCCCGATATTGGAGAATATGGCCTGAATTTTTGCCACTTCAGCATCCAGTTGTTTGTATTCGTCCACCATTACATTGATCGTGGTTTGGTAATGGCAGAAATCCGTATCAGATTTTTTATTGCTCTTGAGCATCTCATTGATGCCGGATGCGACCAGGCATTGCTCATCGCCGCTCATATCAAAGACTTCTTTTTGCTCTTTGTATGGCGCCAAGGCTTGCTCACTCGGTAAAAAGCTGAACGACTGGGTGATGATAAATTCCATGGGAGCCTGTAATATCCGATCGACCGTATCCGGGCTAAGCTCACGATACTGCTTCAACGAAAGTACAGCACCAAAACGCCGTTTGCCGGAATCATCACGCGTTTCAAGGGCGTTAAACCCAAAAGTAATGTTATGTGTTGTCAGCGCAATACTCAGGTCAATCTCAGGTAACGGACATTTACTTTCCTGCATGTTTAATACGGCGCTGATAAACTCCATCAGTTCAGAGTAAAAGATAGGCTGCATAATCGGGATTTCAGCTTGATCTGGTATCCTCTCGGAAATCGCAAGTCGTTGTACGTTATAATAAGGCCTAATTTCATCCATCATTTTCAAGATGACAGTATCTAATTCGGCGCTTGCGCGATCTATGTAATCATTCCTTAATTGCCGATTCTTAAGAGGGACAATCACCTCTTTCATATGCTTCTTGTCCACCAGATCGGCTGATTGACCATCGTAAAGCAGCGTTACATAAATTTCATTGTGGAATTGGTGTTTCCACGCATTCTTTTTTTGCCACCTGCTATGCACATATGCGTCAAACCCTCCGTCACCAGGTGTTTTATAGTTGACGTCCTTGCGCTTTCTCATCGTGTGTATCCAGAAAGCGAACTTATCACTGTTAATGTGATTCTTGACTGCACGGCGTACAATGTCTCGAACGTTTATGGGTACTGCTTTGGGATCGGTGTTGCCACCCTCGTAATCAAGCCCGAGCGTATTGCTTGCAATTTTTATGGTCTGTATCACTTCGCCGTTTTTTGTCAGCAATGTGTGTGGATTTATGTGGCAGTCATACGGAACGAATTCCGCGACATTATTATGAACAACAGAAGGGGTTGCACCCGATGAGGGTGTATCATTTTTGGGAGCCGGTTCATTTTTCTTTTTTAGAAAAAGCAGCATAACTCTAAAATACTTTCTGTTAGTTGTTTGGCAGTTTACATTACAGCTTACCAAACCCCTTTTAAGAAAGAATAAAAACAAGATAAATTGATAAGGGAATGTGTCTTATTGGGTACGCTATTCCTACACGACACTACCCTCTCTATTACTATATCAGAGATTTGTGACATTTTTTTTACAAACACAACAAACCTATTAATATTAAAAAATAAAACCGCGGTTCATGCCGCGGTTTTATTTAATATTGCCAAATATACTACCGCGTACTTACAGGGATCTTGTACTGCAGAGCAGTAAGTAAGTAATCGATAAGGCCCCTAATGGGGGTATTAGCTACCGAAGCACCCGTAGCCCATGCCACCGGAAAGGTCCACAACTATGGAATGTGCCACAAACATACCTGCAATACCAATCGAAACGGTGATTGCAAGGGTCCATGACATCCTGCCAAGTGTTGCACCTACAGCTACCATTAGAACGCCTACGGTTGCAATAGCGCTGGCCAAGCCGTTATTCATGATATCATCTATCATCTGGCACAATGAAGCGCCCGGGCTCGCATACGCTTCGCCAAAAGATACACTGCAAAATGCCGCGATTGTAAGGCATACTACAATCCACTGTCGCAGCATTGAGACTTTGCTTGTTTTTGTTGTTCTGTTTTTCATAAGATCCCTCAAACTTAAAAAATATTATTACTAAATTCTAACACGGCGACGATATACCAAAATAATCCGCATACTCATGCGCAAGAAATATTAAGTTTATGCCGATCGTCACCGTAATGGCAAGGCCCCAGGATGATTTGCCAAGAGCGGCACCAAAACACACGGCTAAAACCCCCATCGTAGCTACGGCGCTTCCTAAGCCCCCTTGCACAATGTATAGTATGTCGCAAATAACGTCTTTCAATGCCGCATTTGCAGGGGAAGCAAAACCCAGGAAGAACACAAGGGCCGCAATAGTAGCTAACGCTTTTCCTTCTTTAGAAAGTGATTGCGTTGCATTTCCTGTTTTTTGACCATTACCCATACAAGAGTCATTTATTTTTTTTGTTAGACCATGTATTTGCGAACTACATTCCTTGGCGGTACTGCCAAGCTTGTAATCAACTACAAGGCTTGCAATTATTTATTAGGTGCCGAAGCAACCCGACTGCAGACCGCCGGAAAACGATAACACCAGCGATGCGGCGCTAAACATACCCGCAATGCCGATCGCTACAGTAATAGCAGTAGTCCACTGCATTCTTCCGAGTGTTGCGCCAACGCCTACCATCAGAACGCCGATAGTAGCGATTGCGCGGCCTACGCCACCTGTCATTACAGAGCCTATGGTACCGCACATGATACCACCCACTGCATGGGCCGCAGGAATCATCATCGAGTAAATGGCAATGGCCATTATACTAAGCATCAAGCATTGCGAGATAGCCGATGTATCTGCAATTACATATTTATTTCTCTTGTGGCACATAAAAGTCCCGTTTCTAAAGAAGGTTATCACATTGTTTTTTCAGGAGGCTACTGACCTTTGTCTCCCCATTGTCATTTAATAGTAACACAGAATTGTGACAGTTTTTTTACAAATTGAATTTAATTTTATCTATCTTCACGGCATGGCCCATCTAAATTATAGATTTATTTCATTAAAAAATCATTTATACAGGGTGTTGGAGCAGAGGCAGCAGGTGGAAAACTGCATGCTTTATGGGCGAAATTCACATTATAAGGATATAAAGTTATGCAAAGCAATGTCTTACCGATTCAGGGTAATGTTGAGAAGAAACTGGCGGCCATGGGCATCACCCTGCCACAGTCTGTAATGCCTGCCGCCAACTATGTGCCATACACGATTTCCGGCAATCTAGTGTTCGTTTCCGGCCAGCTTCCCATGAAAGATGGTAAGCCGCAGGATATCGGCAAGGTAGGCAAAGAATTCACCGTAGAACAGGCGCAGCAGACAGCACGCCAGTGCGGGGTCAATATATTGTCGCACCTGAAAGCAGCATGCGGCGGTAATCTCGATCGCGTACGTCGTTGCGTGCGCCTTGGCGTGTTTGTCAATTCAACCGAAAGCTTCACCGACCAGCCAAAAGTGGCCAATGGTGTTTCCGACATGATTGTGGAAATTTTCGGTGAAGCAGGCAAGCACTCGCGTTTTGCCGTTGGTGTCAGCCAGCTGCCGTTTGGCGTTGCCGTTGAAGTTGATGCTACGTTTGAAATCGAATAAGCGCTTACATTAGAATAAAGAGGGGATGGCGTGAAAACGCCGTCCCTTTTTTGTTATCGTTACAGACTACATATTAAAAGGGAATGCCGGTTATCCATTCCAGCGCAATCAGGTGTAAGGCATAAACATAGCCTGAATAGGTCGAAAGCGTTTTTCCAACCCACACCAGCCATTTCGGGCAACGGCCGGTATCAATGTCGCGCAGCTCGAGTTTGGACAACAGCCAGTACACTATGGCCAGCATCACCAGCATAATGGCGGCTTCATGTGCTACAAACTCGAACGAGAGCCATGAAATTGCTCCGAACGCCACCAGAGAGATGACGAGCATGCGGTTCTGCACCTGCTTTGAATATAGTGTGCTGCGCCGTCTGGCGTAACCGCACAGGGCAAACATAAGACCGAGCGTGCCGTATTGTGTTAGCATCACCGTTCCAATCCAGGCAAAAGAACCAATCAGCCACTGATACGGATGCTTGATGGTTTTGCCTTTGCGCTCCAGCCAGTCAAGCAACATGCGGCACAATATAATAGTGACAAGAATATTCTGCGTGCGTAGCTGCCCTGCCAGCATTGTATCAGACACGGTCATCAGCATTGCGAGAATAAATAAATCCCACTTGAAGCGGTAAGAAGAGGCAAAGCCGCCGAGGAACAAAAATATTGGGGCGGCGGCGCGGCCGACGGCGCGCAGCCAGCGGTCTGTTTCTTCGGTGAAAATGAAAGCGCCACTATGGTCGATAAACATAGTGAGGATGGCAAATAGCTTTATTGCGTCCCAGCTGTTGAATGCGCGTGGGGCGGCGCGCAACATCAATTAAGCGCTGTGCTGAATGTTGCCTGTGTCTTGGCTTTGACTTCATCCAGCGTTACGCCGGGCGCGAGCTCAACAAGCTTCAATCCTTCGGGTTTGATGGAAAACACGCCAAGTTCGGTGATGATGGTGTGTACCACGCGTTTGCCGGTAAGCGGCAGGTCGCATTCCGATACGATTTTTGCACCGCCGTCTTTTGCGTTATGGTCCATAATTACTACCACATGCTTTACGCCAGCCACCAGATCCATGGCGCCGCCCATGCCCTTGACCATTTTGCCGGGTACCATCCAGTTGGCGAGGTCGCCTTTTTCAGACACCTGCAACGCGCCGAGGATAGCAAGGTCGATATGGCCGCCGCGTATCATGGCAAAAGAAGTGGCGCTGTCGAAATAGCTACTGTGGGGAAGGGCGGTGATAGTCTGCTTGCCGGCGTTGATAAGGTCAGGGTCGGCTTCTTCCTTGGTGGGGAAGGGACCCATGCCAAGCATACCGTTTTCGCTCTGCAGCGTGATTTTCATGTTTTTGGGAATGTAGTTGGCTACCTGTGTAGGTATGCCGATGCCAAGGTTGACATAGTAGCCGTCTTTTAGTTCACGCGCGGCGCGCGTACACATTTCTTCGCGAGACCAAGCCATGGCTATTTTTCCCTCGTGGTTAAAAACTCGATGCGCTTTTCAAAATGCGTACCTTTGAAAATACGCTGCACAAAAATACCGGGTGTGTGGATCATGTCGGGATCTAGCTGCCCGGGTTCTACCAATTCTTCTACTTCGGCAATGGTAATTTTACCTGCCATGGCCATGGGCAAGTTAAAGTTGCGCGACGTCTTGCGGTAAATCAGGTTGCCCTCAGTGTCGCCTTTCCATGCTTTGACAATGGCGATGTCTGCTTTCAGTGCGGTTTCCATCACATACCAGTGTTCGCCGAACTGGCGGGTTTCTTTTCCCTCCGCAATCTTGGTGCCATAACCGGTGCGTGTGTAAAACGCGGGTATACCGGCGCCACCGGCGCGTATGCGCTCGGCCAGTGTACCCTGCGGGTTGAATTCCACTTCCAGTTCGTTGCTCAGGAATTGTTTTTCGAAGGTTTTGTTCTCGCCCACATAGGATGCCACCATTTTTTTGATCTGGCGGGTATGCAGTAATATTCCGCTGCCGAAATCATCAACACCGCAATTATTGGCTATCCATGTAATATTTTTGGTGCCAGCGTCACGGATAGCGCGGATAGAATGCTCGGGAATGCCACATAAACCGAAGCCGCCGGCCATGATAGTCATACCGTCAAATAAAGTATCTTTGAGTGCGCTGGGCGCAGCTGAATAGACTTTATTCATATCTTTCAATATCCTTATGTTTACCAATAGCGAACCCGCCATTATTAACGGATGAACAGGCCCGTGTGAAGTAAATATGTTAGTAAATGCAAATTGTTAAGGATTTGTGAACGTGGGCAAGTGATTGATTGCATAACAGGAAAAATATGAACATTAAATGAATTTAACCAATTTGAATAAAATTTTAACTAAATTTTTACTAATGACATGTTTTAATGGTTATTAACGATTATTTAATTTTTTTTGCCTCTTATAGTGCCACGGCATTTCAAATACACCCAATTCGCTGGGCAAGATGAACAAGAGCACGGGGGCAAGAATATGGCGAACTTGACAACTATGGACATCAAGCTTCTTGCAGAGCAGCCTTCGGCGCAGGCGCGTAGTGTTTTGGCGAGTAAACTGGCCAAAGACTGCCGCATTGGAAATTTTTCGGCGGTGGAAAGCATCATAGTTAATGATATTTTCAGAATTCTTATTAAAGACGTTGATGTAGTAGTTCGTCATGAGCTGGCAAAAGAGCTTGCTTATTGTAATGACGTGCCGCGCGATATCGTGTTGTCACTGGCTAATGACGAAGTGGATGTCGCCGAGTTGATGCTGCGTTTTTCAACGCTGCTTACAGAAGATGATTTAATGACCATCGTAAGCAACACCAAAGAGATGAAACGCCTGCTTGCTGTTTCCCAGCGCGAAACCGTTTCGGAAAAAGTTTCCGGATGCTTGTTAAAAACAGGTAATGGCACAGTTATAAAAAGCCTTTGCGCCAATGCTGGTGCAACACTTGGTGAAGAAGCGCTGAATGAATACTGGTCGAGTATTTCTAAAGACAAGGCAATAATGGAAACGCTGGTGAACCGCGGTAACTTGCCGCTTACCGTTGCCGAGAAACTATTCTTCGCGGTATCAGAAAGCCTGAAGCAGAAGCTGGTTACGCAGTATAATTTCAACACTCCGTCCGTGCGCAAGGCAGTGAGCAATGTGCGCGAATGGCAGATGCTGGGCATCATGCCCGCACAAAGTGGACTTGACCCGCGTGACGATGAACATATTGATGAACTGGTTGTAGAACTTAATGATAATGGCCGCCTGAGCTACTCACTACTCATGCGTGCGCTGTGTACCGGTAACCTGCAACTCTTTGAAGCTGGCATTGCAAAGCTTGCCGGTGTTCCCCGCGTGAATGCACGCATCCTGCTTATGGATAAGGGGTCGCTTGGTTTCGAAGCTATATATAAAGCTGCAAATATGCCGGAAGGCTTCCTTGAGGCGGTTGAAACATTGCTGCGCATCAGCTTTGAGGAAACGGAGTATGGCCGCGTACGCCGCGAAGATTTCCGTAAACGCGTGATAGAGCGTATTTACCAAAGTCAGTATCACCGCACGATCGAGAACATGGATTATGTACTCTCCATTATCGGCGGCAAGATAGCGGCTTCTGCCAGTGTCCATTGACAGCTCCCAATCCACCGCGATGAAGGCACAGGCGCAACCCGCAGGCATGGTACTTTCAGAAGCAGACGTACGGCGCCTGCTCGATGATTCCACACCACAGGCAAGAATAGACATCACCAATAAGCTAGCGCTTGCCTATGGCAACGCCAAGATGAACAAAAACGAAGCCGTAATAGCAGAGCAGATATTCCGCCTGCTGATGCGTGACCTTGAGGTGCGCGTGCGTGCCAGCCTTGCTCAGAATATCAAGGAAAGCACAACAATTCCTAAAGATATAGTGATGGCGCTTGCCCGTGACGTCGAAGAAGTGTCGCTGCCTGTGCTGCAATCGTCTCAGGTGCTTGATGACAATGATTTGGTGGAGCTGATACAGAGTACCAAGGAAATTTCCCGCCACCTTGCCATATCCATGCGCAAGGAAATATCTGGTGAAGTTTCGGAAACATTGCTTAGAGGTGGCAACGATAAAGTAGCCATGAGCCTTATCAATAACGACGGCGCGCATATTTCGGATGCGGGGCTGGACAACATCATAAAAACATTTTCGGGTGATGAAACAATGATGGGCGCGGTAAGCAAGCGCCCGCAATTACCGGTGGGCGCGGTTGAAAAGCTCATTAACGTGGTGTCTTCCTCGCTGGCAGAGGAATTGAAAAAGAAATACAAGTCATCGTCGATGCCAGCGCAATCCGGTGCAATCCAGCAGTCCAATACCATCCAGCTAGAAGTTGATAAGGTAAAAGAGACGGAAACGCTCAGCATGGCGAGCGCGTCGATGTCGCAGGAAGAAATCGAAAAACTGATTTCGCAGCTGATTGCCTATGACCGTCTCAGCCCGTCAATTATATTGCGTTCCCTGTGCCAGGGTAATTTTAACTTTTTTGAGACCAGCCTTGCCCGCCTTGCCAATATTCCGGTTAGTAATGCCCGCACCCTCATCAATGACAGGGGTGAGCTTGGGTTTAGGGGCGTATATAATAAGTCCGGCCTGCCGGAGGCAATGTTTCCCGCCGTTAAGCTGCTAAACCGGGTGGTGCATGAGTTAAGGGACGAAGGTGAAACCGTGGGTTCCGCTCAGTTTGCCAACCGTATTGTCGAGCGCATACTGCATTATTCCGAAGAAGACCCGGTCGAGAACCTGTCATATATTATTGCGCTAGTCCGGCGCGTTGCAGAATAAATTCCTCAAAACCATTGCGTCCTGAAATACCAGTGTTAGATTGGTTCCCTCGTTAATAATTAAACCAAATCATCGCGGATTTATGACGTTCACCAAAATTGCCTGTGTTGCCGACCAGTCGCCTAAAGCTCAGGCGGCCTATAAAGAAATTTGTAAAATGTATGATGTCGTGGAGCTGACCAAGCGCCGCATGAGCGCACAGGTTATCGTTGTGCTGGGCGGCGACGGGTTTATGCTGCAAACGCTGCATGAATATATGAAAATGAAACTGCCGTTCTATGGCCTTAATTGCGGTACGGTCGGCTTCCTGATGAATCCGCACATCATCGAAAACCTGCCAGAGCGCATTTCGCGCTCGCGTGGGTCAACTATCTACCCATTACATATGTATGCACGCCGTACCACCGGTAAGGTCAGCCAGGCGCTGGCCTTTAACGAGGTGTCGCTTTTCCGGCAGGGGCGGCAGGCTGCAAAAGTGCGGGTGAGCATCGATCATGTGGTGCGGCTTAAGGAATTGATTTGCGACGGTATTATGCTTTCCACACCGGCTGGTAGCACCGCTTATAATTTTTCTGCTGGCGGACCCATTATCCCGCTGGGCGCTAATGTGCTGGCGCTGACCCCACTGGTGCCGTTCCGTCCGCGCCGCTGGAGCGGTGCGCTGCTGTCGCATAATTCCAGTGTTAACCTGACCATCCTGGAATCACAGAAAAGACCGGTGAACGTAGTAGCCGACTTTACAGAAATACAAGACGTTACCGAAGTTGTAGTCAGCGAGCAGCGCAAGTCCGGTGTAACCTTGCTGTTCGATCCCGAGCATAATCTCGAAGAACGTATTATTAACGAACAGTTTACCTACTAAAACCTGTTGCGGATTGCTCTCTTCTGGGTTAAAAAAATGGCCACCGGCATTTGCCGGAATAACCGTTTAAGAAACTAAAATACAAGGAGTAATGGGCATGGCAACCGGTGAAGTGAAGTGGTATAATCCGGCAAAACGTTTTGGGTTTATCAAGCCAGACGATAATTCTGGCGATGTATTTGTGCATGTTTCTGCGTTGGAATCGGCAGGTTTGAATAACCTGAACGAAGGCCAACGTATCCAGTATGAACTGGCAGAAAACAATGGAAAATCTTCTGCTGTCAATTTGAAGTTGCTTGGTTGAGGCTTTCGTAGTACACACCCCGCCTATTTGCCACCACGTTTTTTGACATTTTAGCCGGGGACTGACCATGAAAGACATTCGTAATATCGCAATAATTGCGCACGTTGACCATGGAAAAACGACCCTTATAGACCAGATGCTCAAGCAGAGCGGCACGTTTCGGGCTAACCAGAACGTGGATGCCTGCATTATGGATTCCGGCGATCTTGAAAAAGAGCGCGGCATTACTATTCTCGCAAAATGCACGTCGGTGACGCGCGGCAATCTTCGCATCAACATCATGGACACGCCCGGCCACGCCGACTTTGGCGGTGAAGTGGAGCGTGTACTGAGCATGGTGGATGGCGTAGTCCTTCTGTGCGATGCGGCCGAAGGCCCGTTGCCCCAGACCAAATTCGTACTCACCAAAGCCCTTAAACTCGGACTGAAACCCATTGTTCTCATCAACAAGGTGGATCGCGGCGACGCCCGCCCGATGGAAGTGCATAATGAAGTATTCGACCTTTTTGCCGCTCTTGACGCATCCGAAGAACAACTGGATTTTCCGACTCTTTACGCATCCGGCCGCGACGGTTGGGCATGCGACAGCCTTACCGGCCCGCGCGAGACACTCAACCCGTTGTTCGATCTAATAGCCCGCCATGTGCCAGCGCCTGATGTTGATCCGGACGCTGCTTTCTCGCTGTTGGTATCGATCTTGGAGAATGATTCGTTCCTTGGTCGCATCCTTACCGGCCGCATCTATAGCGGTACTGCAAAAGTAGGCATGCCAATCAAGGGCCTGACCCTCAAGGGCGAAACCGTCGAGCAGGGCCGCTTGACCAAACTGCTGACATTTGACGGCATTAAACGCGTACCGGTGGAATCGGCAGAAGCGGGCGAAATCGTCGCCATCGCCGGCCTTACCAACACAACCGTTGCCGATACGATCGGTGACATGACGCTCACCAGCGCCGTACCGTCAACCCCGATCGACCCGCCGACCATGGCCATCACCATCTCGGTAAATGATTCGCCGTATGCAGGTCAGGAAGGGTCCAAAGTGACCTCGCGCATGATTCGTGACCGTCTGTTCAAGGAAGCAGAAGGTAACGTTTCAATCCGCGTTACCGAAGCTGATTCGAAGGACGCGTTTGAAGTCGCTGGCCGTGGCGAATTACAACTGGGCGTACTTATCGAAACCATGCGTCGCGAAGGCTTCGAACTTTCCGTATCGCGTCCGCGTGTACTGTTCAAGGATGTTGAAGGCCAGAAGATGGAGCCAATCGAAGAGGTGGTGATCGATGTTGACGACGAGCATACCGGCGTCGTGGTCGAAAAAATCTCAATGCGCAAAGGCGAAATGATCGACATGCGTCCCTCCGGCGGCGGCAAGACCCGCATCATTTTCTACGTGCCTTCACGCGGACTGATCGGCTATCAGGGTGAATTCCTGACCGCCACGCGCGGCACCGGCATGATGAACCGCCTGTTCCACGACTATGCACCGTACAAAGGTGATATTCCTGGCCGCCGCAATGGTGCGCTTATTTCTACCGATAAGGGCGAAGCAGTAGCATACGCTATCTTCAACCTTCAGGACCGTGGCATCATGTTCATCAATGACGGCGACAAGGTGTATGAGGGCATGATCGTCGGCGAACACAGCCGCGACAACGATCTCGAGATCAACGTCCTCAAGGAAAAACAGCTCTCGAACGTGCGAAGCAAAGCTGCCGACGAAAAACTCGTCCTTGTGCCGCCGCTGCGCATGACACTGGAGCAGATGATTTCCTACATCGAGGAAGACGAACTGGTGGAAGTGACGCCAAAATCATTGCGTCTGCGCAAGACCGCGCTTGATGGCAACGAGCGTAAGAAAATGTCACGCGCGCAGAAAAAAGCAGTCTAAAACCTATTTCTTAAGCATTTCTAAAGAAAGTTCCTGTAGCTAAAATAGCGTCAGGCTAAAGTACCCGCGCGCGCGTGCGGTGTTTTTTGTTTGCAGCTGTTTACTCACTACGGTATAAAAGTAAACAGCAAAACTTGTTTTTTGCCAAATATATACCAAAGGGATGGGTACTTTTAGGTTATGCGTCTTGTACTCTTATTGACTGCTGCCATTGTTTCCGTAATTGCCGGGATTATGGCGCTTCAATGGTCGAATAAGAACATGGGGCCTGCCACCCCCGCCACTACCGTTATCACCAATTCCCCTGACGTTTCCGCCACTGACGTGATTGTTGCCCGCGAGCCTATTCCGGTGGGTACGGTGATTACCGAAGATATGCTGGAACGGCAGCCATGGCCGCAGCATCTGATTCTGGAAGGTTTCATCACCGGCGACGTTAAGGATGCCGGAATCGTAGGCAAGGTTAGCAAGGCTGACATACAGGCGCGTGAACCAATTATCCAAAGCAAGATTATCGATACCGATGCGCCGGGCTTTCTGGCTGCTTCAATTACTTCCGGCTACCGCGCTGTGACCATTGGCACCGATGCCATCACCGGTGTTGCCGGATTTGTATTCCCCGGCGACCGCGTCGATTTGTTGTTCACCCACAGCTTGCCTGAACAAATGTCAACCTCCTCGCAGGATCAGGCCATGGCAGGCGGTGCTACGGTAACGGAAGTGCTGGCGTCCAATGTGCGCGTGTTGGCAGTCAATGTGCGTACGTCAGCTGCGGCGGCGGGCTTAGTGAGTTCCATGATGTCAGACGGTGCGCCGACAGCTCTTACGCTTGAGGTAGCTGAAGACATGGCGCAGAAAATACGCCTTGCAGAAAAAACAGGCAGTTTGTCTGTGGTGCTGCGTTCGATTCTTGACCGTAGCGATGACAAAATGGCTGATCCATCAAGACTCAACAGCCTGACGCATGTATCGCTGGGTAGTGGCGGCAAAATGGGCGAGGCGCCAGTGCGCGTCATTCGTGGTGTAGGTAGGGAATCTGCTGGCAATGCCTCTCCGCGCATACCGGCGGGTGGTGGGCTTGGCGGCCTTAATATCGGCAATTTGTTGCGGTAATGATATTGAAAAACGCGCACAACATACGTAAAAAAATAACAAAGACCTTCATGCTGGCGGCGCTGGCCTGCACCGTGTTTTCCTATCCGGCCGCAAATGCGCAGGATTCGGCCAGCTTGCTTGTACCCGTACACCGCTCGTCGCTCATCAATGTCTCGCAACCTATGTCGGAGGTTATGATTGCCGATCCAGACATAGCGGATGTGCATGTGCATAATTCCACCAACCTTACTGTAGTCGGCAAAAGCATTGGCCGCACCAACCTGCGCGTGTTCGACAAGGAAGGCAAAGTAGAACGCGACGTTGAAATTATCGTTGGCTATGATTTGCCCGCTATCCGCAAGGCGCTGAAAAATTTCCTGCCGGATGAAAATATCGCTGTAGAAATGATCAATACTAGCATTGCGCTGACGGGTAATATCAGCAATGCATCTAATGCCGAAAAGGCGATGAAGATTGTCAAAGATTTCGTAAGCTCCGGTTCTGCTGGCGCTGCTGGTGGTGACGCTGCTGCAGCGGGCGGCATTCTCGGCGGCGCGCAGGCAACAGCCGCAGGTGCCGGTGATGCCGCAGGCGGCGGCGCCAGTGATTCGCTCAAGGTTGTAAACATGATGCAGGTGGTTTCCGGCCAGCAAGTAATGCTGCGTGTGCGCGTGGGTGAAATCAACCGCACGGCGCTAAAGACACTCGGTGTTGACCTCAATTATGTATCGCAGGCTTCCGGTACCGGTTTGCTTGCATTCGGCACGGGTAGCGGTCTTGCATCGCTGGTACCCGCAGGCGCCGATGATACGGCTATCAACCCGGGCGTGTTCCTGCTTCCTGGCGGGCAGAACCCAACCAACACGCGTGGTATTCTCACGGGCCGCTGGCAGCCAAATGGACCTAATGGCAACACCACAGCAGGTTTGTTGAAAGCACTTGAAAATGACGGGCTGTTCAAGGTGCTTGCCGAACCGAATCTTGTCGCCGTATCTGGCGAGGAAGCGGAATTCCTTGCCGGTGGCGAAATCCCGATTCCCGTTGTGCAGGGTACAGGTACAACCAACGTGACTATTGAATATAAGCCTTTCGGTGTGGCGGTAAAATTCACACCGTATGTACTCAGCGAAAACCGCATACGCATGGCCGTGCAGCCGGAAGTATCCGAAGTATCCACCGACAATGCACTGGTGGTCAGCGGCTTTTCCGTACCCAGCATCAATACCCGTCGCGCGCGCACCACGGTTGAATTGGCGCCGGGCGAAAGCTTTATGATCGCTGGCCTGATTAAAGACCAGATGCGTGCGACCATCGACCAGCTTCCCGGTGTGAAAGAGTTGCCGGTACTGGGCGCGTTGTTCCGCAGCACCGAGTTCCAGCGCAATGAAACAGAGCTGGTTATTGCAGTGACCCCGTATATAGTTGACCCCCTCAAAAATTCTGATGTCAAGCTGCCGACCGACAATTTGCGTCCGGCCAGCCAGATGGATATGTTCTTCTTTGGTGTGCTGGGCGGCTGGTCTGGCCGTTCGTCACCGCATGCAAAACCCCCGGGCTTGGAAGGCCCAGTCGGATTTATGGTAGATTGACATGATGAGCGCACACAAAATATTTGGCCTTGCTTTTAGCGCGTTGCTACTTTCTTCATGCACGCATTACGCAGTGCCGCCAACGGCGTATTACAATCGCGGTGATCCGGAAAACCTGATGGAGGTGAACGCTGAAATCATTACTATCAGTCTGACATCGCAGGCGTCGCTCAAGGACCTTGCCCATACTATAAAAGATGACCTGCCAACGCGTGCGGACCTTCATTGCTCGGTAAGCGACCCGCTTTGCGCCGGTGCTAAAAAGACACTGGAGCAGCATGGCGTTGAAGCGCGCTATGCAAAAGGCAATGGCTCGGTAGATCTGGTATATGAGCGTATCAGCGCGCGCGACTGCGAACACCGTTATATCAATAACTCAATCAACCCGTATAACCTGCCGCCGCCAACCTTTGGCTGTTCGGTCACCAGCAACACAGTACAGATGGTTACTGACAAGCGTCAGTTCACCGATCCCAGCCTGACCGATGTGCCGGATGCGCAGAAGGCAGTGCAGGTATATGGTAAATACCAGAACCCACCGGCAGAGGATGCAGGTGACTCCGGCAATGACAGCTTGCTACAATCTGTATCAACAGGCCAGTAGCCAATATGAGCAATACAAGTCCGCTGATAGTCATATGCTTTGATTCAGAACAAACCTACGCGGTAGCTTTGGGTGATCTCGCACGCTCTGTCGGATTTCCTGACGCTCAGGTTATCTCGGGGCCGGTGAGTGCCGCCATTGCCGCGATGAATGCACGTAGCGTGCCTCCGGAATACATGATTATCGATATCGCCTCGCGCGGTAGCGACGTGTTGCGCGATATTGATGCGCTGGCCGAACATTGCGAGCCAACGTTGCGCGTGGTGGTGATTGGTTCGGTCAATGACATCAGCTTTTACCGTGAAGTCAAAAACCGCGGCATCCTCGAATATTTCAACCGTCCGGCGCAGGCGTCCGATATACGCACGGCGCTCATACAATCTTCCATGGGTGCGGGCAGTGGCGGGCGTGGTACGGTGATTGCGTGCATGAGCGCAGCCTCCGGCGACGGCGCCAGCACCGTGGCCGTCAATCTTGCTTACTGCCTTGCAACACAATTCCGCCAGCCGACCGTGCTGGTGGATATGGATTACCAGTTCGGCCTTGTGGCCGGCAGTCTTGATGTCACGGCATCGTTCGGCATCCATGAATTGTTCGATAATCCCGACCGCGGGCTGGACGTGGCACTGGTAGATAAAATGCTGGTGAAGTATGGAGCGTATCTCAATATTATTGCCTCTCCGGGTGAGCTGCGTATGCTGCCCGCCATCCGTGCCGAGCATGTCAGCGAGCTGATTCGCGTGTTGCGCTCGCGTTTCACTTTCGTAGTACTTGATGTTCCGCATGTGTGGACACCGTGGACAGCGGCGGCACTTACCTATGCCGACCACCGCATGATGGTGGCGCAGCTCTGGCTGCGTTCACTTACCCATGCTTCGCGCCTGCTTAAAGCATGGCAATCAATTGGCATTAGCGCAGAAACGGTTTCGCTGGTTGTCAACCGCAGCGGTGCCAAGTTCAAGGAAGCTATTACCGCCGAGGACTTCGAGCGTATCTGCCACCACCCGATAGAAGCGCATGTCGGCAACGACATCAAGGCAGTAGCGCAGGCGGAAACGCAGGGTAAAACGATATTTGAGACGGGGCAGGGTACGATGATACAAAAGCAGGTGCAGGATATTGCTCGATCGTTAGCGTCGCGCTACCAGTCGGGTCTCTCGCCTGCTGATGCTCCTACGGAAGCAGCTGCCAGCAGTAGCAAGAAGGGCCTGAAAGGGCTGTTTGATAAAAGATAGAGTTTGAAAAATATGTTCGGCAAAAAGTCAACCACAGGTGAAATTCCGGCAGCAGCTTCAATGCAGCAGCAGGCGATGGTGTCTGTTGCGGGTGCTGCACCGCGTCAGGACATATTCTCTGCGAAAGACAGTATGCTTGCCAAGCGTGGTAAGGTGGAGTTGTTCTTTAATGATGCCAAGCTGCAAACGAAAGAATTCCTGCAAGCGAAGCTGCAACTCGGTGTTGCGCTGGTGGGCCGCGTTGATTTCGGATCGCTCGAAGGCCTGCCGGACGAAGTAAAACGTACCCGTATCCGCGACGCGTGCGAGCGCTTGATAGCGCAGGAAATACGCATTCCGCTGACGGCTGCGCAGATAAACCTGCTCAAAGATCAGGCGGTCAACGACTTGCTTGGCTTTGGCCCGCTGGAAGTGCTGATGGGCAATCAGGAAATCTCGGATATCATGATAAACGGTTACCAGCAGGTGTTCGTGGAAACCAAGGGTAAAATCCTGTTGACCGACATTGTGTTCACCAGCGAAAAACACCTACTCAATATTGTCCAGAAAATCGTATCTATCGTTGGCCGCCGCATCGATGAATCCAGCCCGATGGTGGATGCGCGCATGCCGGACGGTTCGCGCTTCAATGCCATCATTCCGCCGTTGGCGCTTGATGGCTGCCTTGTGTCTATCCGCAAGTTCCGCAAGCAGAAATTTGGCCTGCGGGATTACGTGCGCGTTGGCTCGATGAGCGAGGCCATGGCTACATTCCTTGAGATTTGCGGCTATATCCGCCTAAATATCATTGTATCGGGCGGTACAGGCTCGGGTAAGACCACGCTGCTTAATGCGCTGTCCGGCAATATTGATCATGGCGAGCGCGTAATTACCATTGAGGACGCGGCAGAATTACAGTTGCAACAGCCACATGTACTGCGCATGGAAACCCGCCCGCCCAATATGGAAGGCATCGGTGAAGTCACGCAGCGTCAACTGGTAAAAAACGCGCTGCGTATGCGCCCTGACCGCATCATCATCGGTGAAATACGCGGTGAAGAAGTAATAGATGTGCTTTCCGCCATGAATACTGGCCATGACGGTTCTATGGCCACCATCCATGCCAATACTCCGCGTGACGCGCTCAGCCGTATTGAAAACCTCGTGGGCATGTCGGCTGTACAGTTGTCACTTTCTTCCTTACGCACGCAGATTGCCAGCGCCGTGCATCTGGTGGTGCAGGTGGCGCGCCAACGCGACGGCAAGCGGCGTATTGTTCAGATTGACGAAGTCAGCGGCCTGCAGGGAGACAGCCTGATAACCCAAACTCTTTATGGCTTTAAGCCCGAAGGCATGGGTGACGACGGCGTACTCAAAGGCAGTTATTATTGTACGGGAGCAACCCCGCGTTTTGTAGCGCAGGCCTCATATTTTGGTAAGGAAGAAGAGATGCTGGCATCCCTTAAGGCAACGTAAGGAGGGTCAGCGCATGGAACCAGTTGTCATTGCCATTCTGGTCAGCGCCGCGGTGTTTTGCGTCATATTGGCGCTGATTCCTAAAAAGGTGATGAATAAATCAACGGATTACACCAAACAGATGTTACAGGCGCTTGAGGGTGACGCCACGCTCGTCGCGGCGCCGGCCGCTGCCGGTGATTCTTCCATTCTGAAGGGCGGCAGCCTTACCAGCACGCTTGTTACGCGCGCGTTCTTTGCGCTTCCGGGCGCAAAACGCCTGTACCCGCTGATGATGAAGGCGGGCATAGGCGATCAGGTGGAGCGTTTTTTTATTGTGCAATTGGCGGTATTCGCGCTGTTTATGTTCATGTTCAGGGCGCATGGCATTGTCGGCATTATTCTTTCGCTCATGCTTGCTTATATCATTGCCATATGGCGCGTGAAGCGCCGCATCAACGCGCGCAATATGGCGTTCCTTGCCGCGTTTCCTGATGCGCTGGACATGATTGTGCGCAGCGTGCGTTCCGGTTATCCGCTCAGCGGTTCCATACGTATGGTGGCTGAAAACACGCAAGCACCCGTTAGCACCGAGTTCAAGCAGGTAGCGGATGAAACCTCCTACGGCAGCAACCTGATAGAGGCCCTGATGCGCATGACGCAGCGAATCGATGAGCCGGATGTGCGCTTTTTCGTGGTCATGCTTACCGTGCAGCAGGATGTAGGCGGTAATTTGTCGGAAAGTCTCAGCAATCTTTCAGGCATTCTTCGTAAACGCCGCCACCTGCGCATGAAAATCAAGGCGATGACCTCAGAAGGCCGCGCTACTGCCTATGTTCTCGGCTCTATGCCGCTTGTAACTTTCGGCCTGATTTATGCCGTGCGCCCCGACCACCTTGCGCCGCTGTTTAATACGGATACCGGAAATATGATGTTTGCCGCTGCACTTGGCATCCTTGCGCTTGGCGCAACGATTACCTGGCGCATGGTGCATCCGGAGGTATAGCGCAATGTCCACGGAATATCTTGTATATGCCATTCTCAGTATTGGGTTTTTCACGGGCTACATGGCGCTGGTCAATTTGTTCCGCTCCGACCAGTTTCGCAAGCGCGTCAAGACGGTTGCCGGTGGTGTGCTGGAAAGTGAAAGCGACGGTTCTGCCGACGGCTTTGCTGATTTTTGTGATAAGTTGGCCAGCCGCTTTCCCATGCCGGAAGACAAGCGTAAAAAGCTCTCCCAGCAGCTTGCCTATGCGGGCATACAGACGCCCCATGCCATAAGTTACATCATTTTCTACAATCGTATAATCCAGCCGGTATTGCTGGCAGTGGCCCTGTATTTGTGGTTTCGGATATTTACCGTAGCGGACTTAAGCAATTTTGGGAAAATACAGAATATTTTTATTTCTGTAATGCTGTATATCGCGGCGCGCTCGGGCGTGGACATGTATATCAAGCGCCGCCGCAAGCAACGCCAACGTATATTGTTGCGCTATTTCCCTGAGGTGCTGGACCTGCTGCTGGTATGTATCGAATCAGGCCTTGGTCTTGACGCGGCACTGGCGCGTGCCAGCCGTGAGCTGGACGTGATGCATCCGGTGATTGTGGCCGAACTGGACCGTACACGCTTGGAACTCACCCTGCTTTCCGACCGCGTGCAGGCGCTGCAAAATCTCGCCGACCGCACCGAAATCGTGGCCTTCAAGGCCTTGGTCGCTGCCCTTATCCAGACGGAACGCTTCGGCACAAGCTTAGTGGACACATTGCGCGTACTGGCGGAAGATCAACGTGTTACCCGCCTGCTGGAGACGGAAAACCGCGTGGCACGCATTCCGGCGCTTATTACCATCCCGCTTATTCTTTGCATTCTGCCCTCATTCATGATTATTCTGGTGGGGCCGCCTCTGATTTCGGTGATTGACGGCGGGGGGCTGCAACTCAACGCACCATCTCCGCAGGAAAGGGCGAAAGCCGCAGCCGAAAAACGCAAGAAAGCGGCAGAGGAAGCCAAAAAGAAATCATCAGAATAATGGATTATGGATAAGCCTTTTAAACTGGTGTCGGATTTCAAACCGGCAGGTGACCAGCCTACTGCTATCGCTACACTGATAGATGGCCTTAACAGGAAGGAGCAGGAGCAGGTGCTGCTGGGAGTTACCGGCTCGGGCAAGACTTTTACCATGGCCCATGTCATTAACACGCTGCAGCGGCCCGCCCTGATTATGGCGCATAACAAGACGCTGGCCGCCCAGCTTTATAGCGAAATGAAAAGTTTTTTCCCCGATAATGCAGTGGAATATTTTGTTTCTTATTATGACTATTATCAGCCTGAGGCTTATGTCGCCAAAAGCGATACCTATATCGAAAAAGACTCCTCCATTAACGAGCAGATAGACCGTATGCGCCATTCGGCCACCCGTTCGCTCCTCGAGCGGCGCGACGTGATTGTGGTGGCCTCGGTATCGTGTATTTACGGCATCGGTTCGGTCGATACCTATTCCAAGATGGTGCTGCGGTTGCATAGCGGCCAGACCATCCCCCAGAAGGACATCATCAAGTCGCTGGTCGAGCTGCAATACAAGCGCAACGACATGGATTTTGCCCGTGGTACGTTCCGTGTCCGCGGCGACAATATCGACCTCTTCCCCGCACACTTCGAGGATGCGGCATGGCGCATCAGCTTCTTTGGTGATGAAATAGAATCTATCAGTGAATTCGACCCGTTAACAGGCGAACGTAAAGTAAAACTTCAAGATATGGATGTGTATGCGAACAGCCATTATGTCACCCCGCGCCCCACTCTCGAGAAGGCCATCGGCCAGATAAAAGAAGAGCTGAAGCACCAGCTCGCACTGCTGCAGAAAAACAACAAACTGGTGGAGGCGCAGCGGCTGGAGCAACGCACCGTTTTTGACCTCGAGATGCTGGTCGAAACAGGCGTGTGCAAGGGCATCGAAAACTATTCCCGCTTTTTGTCTGGAACGCTGCCCGGCCAGCCGCCGCCGACTTTGTTCCAGTACCTGCCCAAGGACGCGCTTTTATTCGTAGATGAAAGCCATGTAACCGTGCCGCAAGTAGGCGGCATGTATAATGGCGACCGCTCGCGCAAATCGGTGCTGGTGGAATATGGCTTCCGCCTGCCGTCATGCCTTGATAACCGGCCATTGAAATTCGAGGAATGGGACACAACACGCCCGCAGAGCATTTTTGTGTCTGCCACCCCCGGCAAATGGGAGATGGAGCGCACCAAGGGCGTGTTTGCCGAGCAGGTTATCCGCCCCACCGGCCTGATTGACCCGCCTTGTGAGATAAAGCCTGTTGCCATGCAGGTGGACGACCTGCTGGCCGAATGCCATGCACAGGTAAAGCAGGAGCAGCGCGTGCTAGTCACCACCCTTACCAAGCGCATGGCCGAGGAACTGACCGATTATATGAACGATGCGGGCATCGCTGTGCGTTACCTGCATTCCGACGTAGAGACGCTCGAGCGCATTGAGATTATCCGCGACCTGCGGCTGGGTAAGTTTGACGTGCTTATCGGCGTTAATTTGCTGCGTGAGGGGTTAGACATTCCCGAATGCGGGTTGGTGGCTATTCTCGATGCTGACAAGGAGGGTTTCCTGCGTTCTGCAACCTCGCTGATACAGACCATTGGGCGCGCTGCGCGCAATATCAACAGCAAGGTGATTCTATATGCCGACCGCATCACCGACTCGATGAAAAAGGCGCTGGATGAGACCGACCGCAGGCGCACCAAGCAGGAAGCGTATAATAAGCAGCACGGCATTACACCCACCAGCATCAAGAAGAAAATCGGCGAAATTATCGAATCGGTTTATGAGCATGACCACTATACGGTGGATACCAAACTCAAGAAATATGATGTCAATCCGGAAGGCAAAGACAAGGATAAATACCTGCTGGCGCTACGCCAGAAGATGCTAGAAGCAGCCGCCGACCTTGAGTTTGAGGAAGCAGCCCGCCTGCGCAACATGATAACCAGGATGGAAGAGCCGCAACCGAAAAAGAAGGCAAAGCGTTAGAGGTTATGAAAAAAGCTGAAGCCACGCCGCTGTGGAAAAAGAAGCGCAAAAACACCTCAAAGCCCAAACAGAAAATGCCCGGCGCACAAGTGGCTCGCGCCCGCGCACGGGCGGAAGAGGCGGGCAGGCCATACCCCAACCTTATCGACAATATGGCGATACTCAGGGAGGATAGGAAGTTCCTGCTTTGACTACGCCCGCTTGCGCTCTGGCGGCAGGCCTTTTTTGATGGCGCTTTCCAGCAATTCCGGACGGCTGGCCATGCTGATAAGTTTCTGCATGGAGGCGGCAGGGCCTTTCTCTTCATCGTCCAGCGGCTCATAGACCGGATCGAGTTCAAAGACGGACAGTGACGACGCGTCGGCTAGCGCTTCCTTGAAATCTTCGTAGCTGCCTGCCGCTTCATTTTGCCAGTATTTCATCGAGGCCAGCGCCTTGTCGTTACGCGTTACGCGCTTGCCTTCGCTCGCTTGTGTGGCGGCGTCCAGCCACAGTTCTTCGGCGGACTGCATGAAGTTTTTCATCTGGTTGAGGTAGCGGTTGATAATGTCATCAATTTGCGATTCGCGCTCGCGTTCGGGATTAAAGCCGTCATCATTCCAGCTGCCGCCCTTTTTCCAGCTGTCGGCATCCGTGTGCCATGATTCTTTTTCATCATCATCGTCACCTGCGGTAGCCATGCCGCCGCCGCTGCGGTCAAAATCGGGCGTATCGTCATCATCACCGCCGTCCAGGTCAAAATCGCCGCCGCGGTCATCTTCATTGCCGTAGGCTTCGTTTTCCATATTTTCTTCGCGCGTATGCGGCTCGTCGGCATCCATGCCATGGACGATGTTGTCGAAGCGCTGTATGGCCTTGGAAACGCCCATATTGAGGTCGATCATGGCCATTTCAAAGTCGTCGAATTCCACTTGTGAGTCATAGGAACTTTCGCGGATTGACATGTAGCGCTGGCTGAAGGAGAGCAGGGGAATACGCGCATTATCTTCACCCGCGGCAATATCCTGATCCGAGGCGTATTGGTATAAAAGCCCCTGCGACATGTCTTTGACGGCGTCGGCGGTGATGTCCTTTATGTCATGCTCGTTGCCGCCTGTCTTGATAGCGGCATAGCGCCGCGCATGTTCGGCCACACGCTTGAATTCTTCGCTCAGTTGTTCCCAGTGTGAATCGAGACTCCTCAAGTGCAGTTTCGGGTCGTCCACGCCTTCGAACTGCCATTGGCCAGCCGCCAGCAGTTTTTCGCTGTCATGATCCCATATGCCGAATTCCTGCGTGAGTTTTCCGTCCGGTTCAAGGTAAGCCTCGCGGCTGAGCTGGATATTGTCAACCGACACTACGTTGTCGCGCAGGTATTGAATTTTATCTCCCATACTTCCCCCCGCAATTCTCCTGTTAGTGTTCCAGCCCTTTTGTCCGGGCCTTTTTTATTGTTTCTTCCAGCTGTTTCGGGCGTGACGCCATGCTAATGAGTTTCTGCATACGTGGCAGTGTGCCTTGTTTTTCGTCTTCCTGATGCTCGAATACGGCCTTAAGCTCATATTGTCCGGCGGCCGTAGCTTCTGCTGCTTCTTTGAAGGCTTCGTAAGCCTTGCGCGTATCGCGCATGATGTCTTTAAGCCCGTCAATCTGGTTGCTGTTAAAGGTAACACGCTGGCCGTTTTTTATCTGCACCACAGCTTCCATCCATAGATTGTTGGCGGCATGGGTGAAATCGACCACATAATCGACATAGTCTTCCAGCAGGTCGTCAATTTTGTCGTCGCGCTCATCATCCGGATCATGGTCTTCGTCCTGCCATGGTTCTTTTTCTTCCTCGCCATCTTCCAGCGATTCCTTCCATGCTTCTACATCATCTACACCGCATTCCTCGCATTCCTGCTCTTCATAGGGCGGCGTATCTTCATCCTCGCCATTGCCGCGCCATGATTCTTCGTCGTCATATTCGCTATCAGCGGCGGTGTGCTGCATTTCCCGCTTGTCCTCATCGTCGTCACCCAGCACAATTTTGTCATACATGGCCACGGCCTCATAGGCGCGCTTGCTTAAGCCCCTGATGTTGTTTTCAAAGCCATCCAGCGGGATTTTCATTTTCTGCGCGGTGGTGCGCATGGCGTCCATGCGGTGGCTTATGGTAATTACGGGGTAATGCTCTTCGGAAATTTTCCCCTGCTCAAGCTCTTCATCCGGAATGGTCTGGTTGAGCATGTGGTCTGAAAGGGTGATTGCGGTTTGCAATACGAACTCGCGGCGCAGCGCGTCGCCCTCTATGGGGCTGTTGGTTTTTGCATGGTGGTAAAAGGCGGCTTCTTCGGCCAGTGTGTTAAATTCGTTTTTCAGGCGTTTCCAGTGTTTATCGAGTCCGGTGAGCAAGGTGTCGTAGCTGCCTTTAACGCTGAACATCCATTCGCGCGCGTCCACTGGGATGCTTTTCTCGTTGATGGACAGGTTTTGTTCTAGCAGCCCGTCTTTTTGCGCATAGACCTGCCGCTCGAGGGATACATTTCCCGCGACTTTCTCATTTTCGCGCAGCACTATGAATTCTTGTTTCTCGTTCATACGCAATTATCATTTATAAAAAAGGCGCTACTCCGCCTGTTCAAACACAACCTGTTTGTTCTTCGCATTTAGCGACATTTTCAGTTTCCCCTGCATCAGTGCCTGCGCTTTTTGGCCAAACACGTCAAAGCGCCAGCCTTGTAGGGCAGGGGTTTCCGTCTTGCCTAGCGCGATGCTTTCAATGTCCTCCTTATCGGCAATCAGTGGCGCAGCAATGCTATGCACGTCGGCCTGCACTTTCAGCAGCAGCTGCAGCATGGCCACCGCGCTGGTGATATTTTCTGATGGCTTGCGGTGGTTTTTAACCTGGGGGTATTCAGAAGGCAGCAGCGCCATCGCGGTTTGCACGCAGTCCAGCACTACCTGTATGCGGCTTTTGGAGAGGTGCTTGTCGATGCTGCGGATGCGCACGAGGTCAGCTTCCTTCTTGGGCATGATGGATGCAAGTTCCACCAGTACTTCGTCTTTCAGGATACGGCCGCGCGGCACGTCCTGCTTGCGTGCTTCGATCTCGCGCCATTTGGCCAGCTCGCGCAGGCAGGCAAGGTTTTTTGGGCGCATGTTGCCATATTTAAGGCGTTTCCATGCGTCGATAGGGTCCATCTGGTAAGTGGCGGGGTCGGAGAGGTAGGCATGCTCCTCGGCAATCCATGATTCGCGCCCCGTCCCTTCTACTTTGGTTTTCAAGTCTTCGTAAATGGCGCGCAGGTGCGTTACGTCAGAAAGAGCATAGGCCAGCTGCTGTTCGGAAAGCGGGCGCGCCGACCAGTCGGTAAAGCGCGAACTTTTATCAATTTCAGAACCGACGATTTTATTGACCAGCGTTTCATAGCCCACTGATTCGCCGTAACCACACACGGCAGCGGCGACCTGCGTATCAAAAATCGGGGTGGGAATTTTGCCAGACAGCAGGTGGAAAATTTCAATATCCTGCCGCGCGGCGTGGAATACCTTGGTCAGCTTGGTTTTCTGCATCAGCTTGAACACGGGGTCGAGCTTGAGGCCTGCGGCGAGCGGATCAATGACGGCGGCGTGTTCGGGGTTGGCAATCTGCAGCAGGCATAATTTAGGGAAATAGGTCTTATCGCGGAGAAATTCCGTATCAACCGTTACGTAATGACCGTCTGCCACGCTGGCGCAAAAAGCGACCAGATCGTCCTGTTGTGTGATGAGGCGCATAGACCTTATGCAATTCCAAGTTAATTAACGCCTCACCCTAGCGAACGCGAGGCTTGTTTGCAATGCAATAAAAAAGGCAGGGGATAATAAAAATCGCCTGCCTTTTCATATTATTTATTAGGTGGTTAGGCTGCGCCGCGACCTGTGCCGTTCGGGGTTTGTTCCTGACCCTTCTGGTCCATCTGCGCCTGCCAGCCTTGCGGGTTGCGGGCTTTATGCAATTTTATGATGTCGCGGGCAATGCCCTGATACATCGCATCCGGCCCTTGCGCCTGCTGCGGCTGCTCTTGCTGAACGGGAGGCTGGTGGATTTTCAGCTCCGGTTTATCAGTTTGCGTTGTCTGTGCTGGCGGGGGTGCCTGTGTGCCGGTGGTTGGTGCTGCGGTGGCCTGCTGCGTGGTTGCAGCAGGTTGTGCTGCCTGCACGGGTGCGGGAATATCCTTGTTGGTGGCTACCAGCTCAAGTATTTGCGGCAGTTTGTTGGTCGGCACGCTGACGGTGAATTCCATCTTGCCCTTTTCATACGGCTTGTCGCTGGCGTTCAGCCCGCGCCCGCCATCTTTCACGAACACGATCGGTTGCTTGAAATCCTGCCGTTCATTGGATGGCGTACCCCAGCGGTCAACTTCCTTGAACACGTCGTCATTAAGGAAATTATCAATGGCCTTGCCAATCTGCGAAGTGGGATTTTCAGCCATGCGCACAGTCTTCAGCTTCACCAGCGTTTTGATGACGGCGCGGCGCATATCATCTTTGCCGGCAATCATCGGGAAAATGTCATTCGCCTTGTCGCCAGCAAACAGGAAAGAGCGCGCAAGCGCCTTCTGCAAATGCGGCGGGTTATCTTTGTCGAGTTCCTTTTCGCCGTTTTTGAGCGCATTAAGCGGGTTGGTGGCCGCGAGTTCTGCTACCTTGTCAGCGGGAATCTCTTGCGGTTTTCCGTCAGCGCCTTTGGTGGCTTCCAGCTGTGCCTTGGACATGATGGTAATGGTAACGCGCTTGCCGTACGTGTCGCTGCTCGTAATAATTACTTCTAGCGCTTTTACTTGCGCTTTCAGGGCGTTTTTCTTTTCGTCGGTATCGGCGCTCGGGGTGTATTTAACCACGCGCTCAGCGAGCATGTCGAGGATAGCGCCCTTACGCGCTTCTAAACTGGCGGCAATAACTGCTGGATCCACATCTCTGGATAGCGACGCATCCATGGTGGTAATACCTTTTTCCTTGTGGATATTGAAGGCGTTCTTGCTGGAGAAGTCATTACGCTTGCCGATTTCTTCAAACCATTTCGGGTAATTATCGGGGATGCTGATAGTGCGCTCGCCGGTGGCTTTGGCGTTCATTTCGCCTTCCAGCGCGATGAACTGGCGAAGTTCATTCGCCATGCGTTTCATGTGGTCGGTGTCGGATTCAAACTTCACATGCGGCCTGAAAGCATCGGTGTATAGTGCGTTGCGAACCATGTCTTCGAACTGGCCGTGATGCACCTCGATATTCGGGTTGCGGGCGGTGAAGATGAGGTCGGTCATGCGCTTGTCGTCTGCCGTGGAGTGGCGCGTATCGGTCCGCACCTCAAGGGCAACCCCGCCAAAAGCCGGATTCTTTGACAGGCGGTCCTGAAGCACTTTCGTAGCAGAATCGAGTAAATCCATGGGTCCTCCGGAATATATATACTATAGTATTTTGATACCCAACGAATGTAGCAAAAGCGCCCGCCCAGACCAAATGACAGTTTTATGACATCAGGGCGGCTATGCGGGCAGATAGGCTATCATCAAGTATTTTCAGGCGTTTATGGCGCGAGGCCGCGCCGCCTGTAATCTCTAAATCACGCGCCGCGCAGCCCCATGTTTTTGCCAGCAGCGCAAGGACGGCCTTGTTGGCTTTCCCGTCCTCGGGAACGGCTGTCACCTTGAGTTTCAGGGCTTTTTGGCCATTTGCGTCATCTACCCAGCCCACCACCTCGTTTTTGGAGGCCTTGGGAATGACATGCAGGGCTATGATAAGGTCTTTATGGCTCATGTATTTTAGGCGTTAAATTCTTGGCAAATCGTATCAAGTCTTATATACCACCATGTCTTACGGTAACAACAGACGAAATGACAAGATTTATGCATGCATACCGCACCCATACCTGCAGCGCCCTCAACAAAAGCCATGTCGGCCAGACCGTGAAACTTTCCGGCTGGGTACACCGCAGGCGTGACCATGGCGATCTGTTGTTTGTTGACCTGCGCGACCATTACGGCGTAACCCAACTGGTAGCCGCCAAAGGTAACGCGTATCTCGACGCGCTGTCACATGCCAGTTCGGAAAGCGTGGTGACCATTACCGGCAAGGTAGTGGCGCGCACGCCTGAGACTATCAACAAAGACCTGCCCACCGGCGAGATTGAAGTATCGGTAGAAGGCTACCATCTGGAATCAGCCGCCGACCCGCTGCCGTTGCAGGTGAATTCCGACCGCGAGCAGCCCGAGGAAACCCGCCTGAAATACCGCTTCCTTGACCTGCGTCGCGACAAGTTGCACGCCAACATTATGCTGCGCAGCAAAGTCATCGCAAGTCTGCGCCGCCGTATGATAGAGCAGGGCTTCAACGAATTCCAGACGCCGATCCTCACAGCATCCAGCCCTGAAGGCGCGCGCGACTATCTCGTGCCGTCACGCATCCATCCCGGCAAGTTCTACGCGCTGCCGCAAGCGCCGCAGCAATTCAAGCAATTGCTGATGGTTTCCGGCTTTGATAAATATTTCCAGATTGCGCCTTGCTTCCGTGACGAAGACGGTCGCGCTGACCGCTCACCAGGCGAATTCTACCAGCTCGACATCGAGATGTCGTTCGTGACGCAAGAAGATGTGTTTTCCGCCATTGAACCAGTGCTGGAAGGTGTGTTCAAGGAATTTGGCACCAAGCAGGTGACGCCTGCGCCGTTCCCGCGCATTACTTATAAAGAGGCGATGCTCAAATACGGTTCCGACAAACCGGATACAAGAAATCCAATAGAGTGTTTTGATGCTTCTGACATCTTTGATAAGACGGATTTTGCAGTCTTTAAAGATATTGTGCAGAAACAAGGTAAGATTCGAGCAATTCCTGCAAGAGGTGCAGGAAAGATGCCGCGCAGTTGGTTTGATAAATTAGGGGAGTGGGCCAAGAGCGAATTAAATATGCCTGCCCCTCCAGCATATATATTGCCGAAACAATTTCGAGACGACAAAATGATAATCGCCCTAAAGGGGCCGTTAGCAAAATTTTTGGATGGCAAAATTGATCTCATTAAAGAGCTTTTCCATCGTACTGGTTTTGGCGACCCCACTTTGGATGATGCTATATTTTTTGTGGCTGGGACAGATGAAATAGCTCTAAACAAGCAAGTTGCTCCACTACGAAATCGTATTGGCCAAGAACTTGGTTTGTACGAAGAAGGCGTGTTCAAATTCCTGTGGGTGGTTGACTTCCCGTATTTTGAATATGACGAAGAAGAAAAGAAAATCATCTTTTCGCATAACCCGTTCTCGATGCCGCAGGGGGGCATGGACGCGCTGCTTAGCAAAAACCCGCTCGACATCCTTGCCTACCAGTATGACATCGTGTGCAACGGCGTAGAATTGTCTTCGGGTGCTATCCGTAACCATAAACCGGAAATCATGTATAAGGCGTTCGAGATCGCCGGATACGGCCCCGAAGTGGTTGACCGCAAGTTCGGCGGCATGATTTCGGCCTTCAAATTCGGCGCTCCCCCCCACGGCGGGCTGGCCCCGGGGGTGGACCGTATGGTCATGCTTCTGGCCGACGAACCCAACATTCGGGAGGTAATTTGTTTCCCCATGAACCAGAAGGCGGAAGACCTGCTGATGCAGGCCCCCAGCCCAGCCGAGGAAAAGCAGCTGCGGGAACTACACCTGCAATTATCGCCGAAAGCCAAGCAAATCCTAGCTGAAGAGAAGGAAAAGGGTGAGCAGGCGGCGTGATGAATTCTTAACATAGACGGCCTTTTCTTTAACTTTAATTAAAAATTTGTTAAAATTTTCAATATGTTGCAAGACGTTACGACTAGTGGTATCATTATAAGATAACTCATAATTATGCTCCCCCATTAACAATGGCCGATAATACAAAATCCACGTTGCTAAAATTATCCCGCCGCGACCTTGTCAAAGGGTTAGCTATTGCTCCATTGTTTTATATTGCGAAACCGGCGCTTGCCGTTGAATCAAAATCATTGCACTCGGTGCGCTCGCTTTCTTTCCTGCATCTGCACACGGATGAAAAGCTGAAGGTCACCTATTTCGAAAATGGTAAATACGTTAAAGGTGCGCTGGACGACATTAATTATATCCTGCGCGATTTCCGTAATGACAAAACCGCGCCGATTGATAAGGCGTTGCTGGACAAGCTGGCGATTCTTCGTGCCAAGCTGCGTTCCAATTCCCCGTTTGAGATTATCTCGGCTTACCGCTCACCGGAAACCAACGCCATGCTGCACGCCCGCTCCGGCGGCGTTGCCAGCAAGAGCCAGCATCTGCTCGGTAAAGCTATCGATATCCGTCTTGCCGACCGTGAGCTGAGGGAAATTCATCGTGCGGCCCTTTCGCTGGGTGGCGGCGGTGTGGGCTATTATGCCCGCTCCGGCTTTGTGCATCTGGATACCGGCCCCGAGCGCTCTTGGGGTTGATTATCCCTGTATAAGCTAAACAAAGGCGCTGTGAGCGCCTTTTTTATTTAGCGCCCGTTCTTGTCATGATTATAAATATCCTTGCGGAACTGTGGGCTGCCTTTTTCGCCTACCCACGCTGTCCAGTACACGAAATGCACAGGCAGTGGTTCCACGCGCAGGATTTTATTTTCTGTGTCGTCATAGAAGCTATCCACGCGCTCGGGCGTGAATTTTTCCATGCCCTCGAACACGAAATGCGCGAGTTCACGTGGCTTTTCCACGCGCACGCAGCCATGGCTGTAGGCGCGTATGTCGCGGCCAAAGAATTTCTTGGCAGAGGTATCATGCATGTAGATGCCGTTTGAATCTTTCAGCCCGAATTTGATTTTGCCCAGTGCGTTATCGTCGCCCGGTGTCTGGCTGATGAGGTAGGGGAAGTTGTGCTTGTTCAGGCTGGGCCAGTCGATGGTCAGCGGGTCAACGGGGTAACGGCCTTCCGGCGTGATTTCATACACCACATAATTATGGTCGCTCAGAAAATCAGGATATTCGATAATCTTGGGCAGCATTTCTTCCACGGCGATGCGCGTGGGTACACCCCATGGCGGGTTGAAGCTGACATAGGCAATGGTGGTAGAAAACATGGGCGTTTTGTCTTTGGGCGTACCGACGACTACTTTCATGTCCAGCACTTCGTTGCCTCGGTCATACACGCGCAGTATGAACTCCGGAACATTGACCACTACATAGCGGTCGCTTGCGGCAGGTGCGCTTTGTATGCGTTGCATGGTAGCCATGATTTGCTGTATGCGGAATTCAACAGGGATGTTCATCGCCATCTGCGTTTCCTTGCCGATAAGTCCGTCGTCATATAGTCCATGGCGGCGCTGGAACTGTTTTACCGCAAAGCGTAGGCCGAGGTCGTATGCATCGCTGTCTTTTTCATCCGGCTGGTCGTAGGTGTAATCACCCATAATGGTCAGGATACGGCGTATAGTGGGGATACGCGGGTCGCGCACATCCTCTATATTTGGTGGGGCATCCGGCTCGCTGGGTATTTCCGTGCGGATGGTTTCGCCAGCTTCAAAACTTGGCCAGCCGCCTTTTTCAGCGATTTTCTGGTAGTCCTTGAGTAAATCTTCCAATGCGCTGTAATCGGGGTGCGCAACGCGCTGGGAATTTTCTACAATGGCTGCCTCCACTGCAGGTGCGAGAGCGGCGTTGGTTTCAGCCGTTGCGGCAGCTCTAGCTTCTCTTGTTGTGGGCAGCTGCGTGGCGGCAGCGTCCAGCAGCGGTATAAGCGCTGAGGCCGTAACAACGGTGATAAAAAAACTGCGGGGATGGCGCATGCGTGGGGTGTGGCGTAGCAGATAAAAGGTTAATGAATTCTATACCTTAAAATCATACACACTATTCATTAACAACTTGCAAAACCGCATAAAAAAAACACCCGGCGAGGGGTGTTTTTTTCTTGTTTGGCACAGTTAGGGGTTACGAGTTACGGGTTACTTGGACGTTTCCTGCTTCGTTTCCTTTTTGCTGAGCTTGAGCGAGCCGTCCTCCTTCTTGGGGAGGTTGATGACGACCACTTCGTAGGGCGAGAGGTTGATTTCCCACCCCGACTTCACGGCCCCGTCGGGACCGATGTGTTGCACCGCCAGCGCCATAGGCGCGCTGGTGAGGTTACTGAGCTTGGCCTCCTTCGACTTCACGCACCCGCAGTCCCCGTGGGTGAGGGTGAGGTTGTCGTCGGTGACGTCGGCCTTCTTCGTGTCCACCTGCAGGGTGTTGGCGAAGGCGGTGACGTCGGGCTTGGGCCAGAGAAGCATGCTGAACAACCCGAAGACCACGATCGTGAGGATCGAGAGCTTCAGGAGCGCGAACTGGCTACGACTGATCATCGTTGAGACTCCGATTCTGCAAACACTCGCCTGTATGCAGAAGAGATATGGACTTAAGAACTTGGGTTAAGGCCAAACAAGGCGGCCAAACTATCTTGGGAAGCAGCAAAGTAAACTTGTTTTTACGTTTTTGGCTTCTATAGTAGGAAAAACAGATACATATGCTGGTATTTATGAGCTTTTCCGTAGCCTGCGTTCAAATAAACAGTGGTGGCGATATCCACACCAATATCGCCAAAATCGAAGCCATGGTGGCCGATGCGGCCAAGCGTGGTGCGCAGCTGGTGGCGCTGCCGGAGAATTGTTTTATCATGGAAGAGCCGGGGCAGGGCGCGGCGCGTGTGCTTTACACCCAGATGGAACATCCGGGGTTGGCGGCAGCAATCAATATGGCAAAAAATCACCGCGTCTGGTTACTTATTGGCTCGATGGCCGTGAAGGTGGATGGCTCGCACAAGACGGTCAACCGTTCGCTGCTGATTGGCGATAGCGGCCAGATTGTGCATTCCTACGACAAAATACATCTGTTTGATGTCGAACTTCCCGGCGGTGAAAAATACATGGAATCGGCCAAGATGCTGCCGGGTACGCACGCAGTGGTGGCCGATACGCCGTGGGCGAAGCTGGGCATGACCGTGTGCTACGACGTGCGCTTCCCGCATCTCTACCGCACGCTGGCGCAGGCGGGCGCGGATATTCTTGCTGTGCCAGCCGCCTTTACTTATGTCACCGGCGAGGCGCACTGGCATGTGCTGCTGCGCGCACGCGCTATTGAAAACGGCTGTTTTGTGATTGCGCCCGCGCAGGTGGGTACGCATCCCGGCAACCGCCATACCTACGGCCATGCGCTGATTGTTGATCCGTGGGGCAAGGTGCTGGCCGATGCGGGTACTGAGGAAGGCATGATAATTACAAAGCTCGATATGCAGCAGGTAGGGCAGGTGCGCTCGCGCATACCGTCACTGAAACATGATCGTGCGTTTGAACTGGCACAGGAGAACTGAAGGATATGGATATAGAATTTTTAAAGAACGCATTCCTCACTTTATTTGTGGCGATAGACGCGCCCGGCCTCGCGCCGGTATTTCTTGCGCTCACCGCCAGCATGACGCTTCAGGAGCGCAAAAGCACGGCCTTCCGCTCGGTGAATATTGCTTTCTGGGTGCTGACGGTGGCTGCGCTGGGCGGGCAGAAATTGCTGGAATCGCTGGGTATCACCATGCCCGCATTCCGTATTGCTGGTGGCCTTCTGTTATTTTCCATTGCGGTGGAAATGGTGTTTGAGCGCCGCGGCCAGCGCAAAAGCCAGTCGGCGGAAAACTCAGTAGCACAGGATCATTTCAAGAGCATTGCTGCATTCCCGCTGGCCATTCCGCTGATGGCGGGGCCGGGCGCTATGACCGCCACCATCCTTCAGGCCAGCAAGGTGCAGGGTGACTGGATAAACATGGCAGGGCTGATTGCGGTGATTGCCGCGTCGGTCGGCTCATGCCTTGCCGTGTTCCTGATGGCAAATAGAATCGACAAGCTGCTGGGCGCAACAGGCCGCATCATCCTTTCGCGTCTTCTGGGTGTGTTGCTTGCTGCAATGGCGGTACAGATTATTGGTGACGGCGTAGCGGCATTTGCACACGCGGTCTGGAAGTAAGCGCTAAAACTTGTGGATTACGCGGCTTTTTTGCCCACGATGATGTAATTGACCGACAGGTCTTTTTCGTCCCAGCGCCATTGCCAGTTCAGGGGGTTCATCACCATGCCCTGCATATCAATAGTTTCCACCCCGTTCTGGCGCATCGGCCGGCAGATTTCCGACGGGCGCAGGAATTTTTTCCATTGATGCGTGCCAACCGGCAGCCAGCGCAGCACATATTCCGCGCCGACAATGGCCAGAGCGTAGGATTTAAGTGTGCGGTTCATGGTAGAGCAAACCAGTAGGCCGCCGGGTTTCAGCAGTCCGCAGGCCGCAGTAAGGAAGACCTCCACATCGGCGACATGTTCAATGATTTCCAGCGCCAGCACGATATCATAGCGCGCGCCGGTTTCCATCAACGCTTCGGCGGTGGTGGCGCGGTAATCTATGGAAAGCCCGCCTTGCTGCGCATGCGTGCCGGCGACTTTGATATTTTTTTCCGATGCGTCGATAGCAGTGACGTTGGCACCGAGCCGGCACATGGGTTCGGAAATCAGGCCGCCGCCGCAGCCTATATCAAGCAGGCTAAGTCCCTCTAGTGGGGCAGGGTTTTCAGGGTTTTTATTGAAATGGCGGCAGGCATTACCGCGGATATAGCCAATGCGCAGCGGGTTGATACGGTGCAAGGGCTTGAATTTGCCTTCCGGATTCCACCATTCGCTGGCGATGCGTGAGAAACGCTCGATTTCGTCAGCATCGACGGTTGATGCAGTTTTTTCTTTCATTTTTACGAGGTTACATTAAGCTAGAGGTTTACGGATACGGAACTATAGCTCATGCCTGACAAAAAACCGAATGTAAAAAAGCAGGATTTCAAAGAAACGTTGCTGAAGTATGTCTATCGTTTTTCCAACTGGCTGACGGACAATATGTCTTTTGTCACCAGCAAGTGGATAAAAATGCAGGACATGACCACCAACAATTTTGATCTGGGTCAGATGCATTTGCAGCTCGGCAATACGACCGATGCCATTTTCCGCTTCAAAATTGTCACATGGCTTGAGCCAAAACACATAGACGCATGGTTTTTTCTGGGTACCAGCTATATGGCCGCCAACCAGATGCCCAATGCGGTGCGCGCGCTGAACAAGGCGCTGGAATTAAAACCCGGCTATGAAGAAGCTATTTACATGCGTGCCATTGCCAAGGGCAAAAGCGCGCAGCCGTCCGATTTGCCGAAGCGTATGCCGATTTCGCTCGCAAAATCGCATTTTGACAGTGTTGCCTCAACATACAGAAGTGAGCAGATCGACATTATGAGATATGAGGGGCATATACTTTTGTGTAATGCCATCCGTCAGCATCTTATTCTGGACAGGGTGGACCATGAGGTGCTTGAATTAGGGGTGGGTACCGGCCTGTGCGGACCACTGGTTCGTAATATTGCGGCGCGACTGATTGGTGTGGATATGTCCACCAATATGCTTTCCGAGGCGATGCAGCTGCAGGACGCCTTTGGCAGAAAAGTCTATGATATACTTATCAAAAAAGAGATGCATGACTTTTTAAAAGAGTCTCCTGCGGACGCTGTTGACGTTGTGATGTCTGCTACTGCACTAAGTTATGTTGGTGATTTATCTTTATTATTTCCCTTAGTTGCCAAAGTGTTGCGTTCTGGCGGTGTGTTTGCTTTCACTGTTGATCCTTCCACAGTGCCAGGCTTCATACTTGATTCGACCGTAGGCCGGTTCCGTTTTTCATCAGACTATCTGGTAGATCTAGCCGAGAAGTGCGGCTTAAAGCAGTTGCGCATGGAAGAGATCATGGCCTACCCCGAATATAAGATGCTACTTTGTGTCTTCGCTAAGTAAGCAAATGCACTACCGTCAGGCCTTCTCGGAGGACTCGGTTACCCTTTCCAAAATACATGAAGAATGCTTCCCAAGATATTGGGATTCAAGCGCTTTTACCAATTTTTTTGCCATAGAAAACACTCGGGCTGTGCTGGCTGAAAAGCGTGTGGGCCCTCAGGTCACACCGGTGGCCATGATGGTTTACCGTGTGGTACATGAAAGCTCCGACATCATCACTCTGGCGGTTTGCCACCCCTGGCGGCGGCAGGGTATCGCCAATGATATGATGGCCCGTGCCATAGCCCATGCGAAGGCACTTGGGGCCAAATCCATGTTCCTTGACGTGGAGGATGGTAACCAGCCCGCCCTGGGCCTTTATGAAAGCCTTGGTTTCCGCCAGATTAACCGCCGGAAAGACTATTATAAACAAAAGGACGGTTCTTTTACGGATGCGCTTGTAATGACGTGTGAACTTGCCTAAACTGCAGCGCCCTTCGGGCATGTGGCAATAAAAGGCAGGTATTACAAAAAAATAGTATGGCGTTAATCGTACAAAAATTCGGCGGTACGTCGGTGGCGAATATAGAGCGCATCCGTAACGTGGCGACCAAGGTAAGAAAAGAACTCGATGCGGGTAATCAGGTAGCGGTGGTGGTGTCTGCCATGGCGGGTGTTACCAATCAGCTGGTGGGCCATGTGAGTGAAGTGTCACCTCTGGTGACGCAAGCGGCCTGGAGCGAATATGACCAGGTGGTGTCGTCCGGCGAGCAGGTGACCAGCGGTTTGCTTGCCCTGTGCTTGCAGCAAATGGGGGTTGGTGCGCGGTCGTTCTGCGGCTGGCAGATCCCCCTGAAAACGGACAGCGCCCACGGCAAGGCACGCATTGCGGAGATTGATCCGGCGGCGATTCAGGCCGTGCTGAAAAAAGGCATGGTAGCCGTTGTGGCCGGGTTTCAGGGTGTGGGCGATGATGGGCGCATTACCACGCTCGGGCGCGGCGGTTCGGATACGTCAGCGGTGGCGCTGGCAGCGGCGCTTAAGGCGGACCGCTGCGACATCTATACCGATGTGGACGGTGTGTACACCACTGATCCGCGGATTGTAAGTGGCGCACGCAAGCTCGAAAAGATTTCCTACGAGGAAATGCTGGAAATGGCATCGCTCGGCGCCAAAGTGCTGCAAACGCGCTCGGTGGAAATGGCTATGAATCATGGGGTGGTGGTGCAGGTACTCACCAGTTTTGCCGATACCCCCGGCACGTTATTGGTGAATGAGGAGGAAATTGTGGAACAGAAACGTATTACCGGCATTGCTTTCAGCCGCGACGAGGCACGTATTACCTTAACCGAGATTGCCAACATCCCGGGCATGTCGGCGGCTCTATTTGGCCCGCTGGCCGACGCCAATGTCAACGTTGACATGATTGTACAGAACGTAACCGAAGACAGCAAATCTACCGACATTACCTTCACCGTACCCAAGGGTGACCTTGACAGCGCTATGGCGGCGGTGGACAAGGCCAAGACCAAGCTGCAATACAAGTCACTTCATGCCGACAAGAACGTAGCTAAGGTATCTATCGTTGGTGTGGGGATGCGCAGCCACAGCGGTATCGCGCAGACCATGTTTCAGGCGCTGGCTGAGAAAAACATCAACATCCTTGTGATTTCAACCTCTGAAATCAAAATCAGCGTGCTGATTTCCGAGGAATACACCGAGCTGGCCGTGCGTGCGCTGCATGCAGCGTTTGAGATGGAGCAGGCATAAACATGGCTGTGCATTTTGAATGGCAAACCAAGGACGAGTTGCTTCCGGTCAAGGCGATATACCATAACCCGCGCAATGGCAGGATGACGGTGCAGTTCCGCACCGCTTCCGAAGCGGAAGAGGTAGAAGAACGGCTGAAGGGCTTTGACAAGCAGTGCGAAATTGACGGGCAGGTGTATGTAATGAAGCGCGGTTCCAGCCCGCAGCAATTGGGCAGCTTCCTGCTCGAACAGGGCTGGATAGACCAGCCATGCTACGACGAATTACAAAAAGACCTGCGGGAATTCAGGCGCGAAGAAGAGCGTTTTCGCTAAACATTATTTGGGCCTAAACATTATTTGGGAAAGATTGGGTGATATGACAACGAAACTGGATTCTTTATGGCAGCGTGGGCGTGACTTTCTTGGTACGCGCTATGCTATCATGGGTGGCGCCATGTCGTGGGTGTCAGAGCATAATTTAGTTGCTGCCATGTCAAACGCAGGGGCGTTTGGCGTCATCGCCAACGGCTCTATGCCGCCTGAATTGCTGGAAAAGGAAATCATTGAAACCAAGAAGCTCACCAGCAAGCCTTTTGGTGTCAACCTCATCATCATGCACCCGCAGCTGGAACAGCTTATTGACGTGTGCAAACGTCAGAACGTAACGCATGTGGTGCTGGCAGGCGGCATACCCGGCAGCAATTCGATTAAGGCAATCAAAGATTATGGCGCGAAGGTTATTTGTTTTGCGCCGTCGGCTATCATTGGCCGCAAGCTGATTCGTATTGGCGCGGATGCGCTGGTGATTGAAGGGATGGAGGCTGGCGGGCATATCGGGCCGGTGTCCACGTCGGTGCTGGCGCAGGAAATTCTTCCCCATATCCGCGAAGTGCCGGTGTTTATTGCTGGCGGCATTGGCCGCGGCGAAGCCATGGTCTCTTATCTCGAAATGGGCGCTGCCGGTGTGCAGCTGGGTACACGTTTTGTCTGCGCCACCGAGTGTATCGCACATCCTAAATTCAAGGAGGTTTTCATCCGCTCGAGCGCGCGCGATGCCATCCCTTCAGTGCAGATTGACCCTGATTTTCCTGTGATTCCGGTGCGCGCCATTGCCAACAAGGCAACCGACGACTTCACGCGTTGCCAATTGGAAGTTATCGAGCAGTTCCGTAAAGGTGAACTGGACAAAAAAGAAGCACAGCTCAAAATCGAGCATTTTTGGGCAGGTGCGCTGCGCCGCGCGGTGATTGACGGCGACATCGAGCATGGTTCGGTCATGGCCGGACAGAGCGTAGGCATGGTGACCAAAATCCAGCCGACGCAGGAAATTGTCGATGAAATGGTAGCTCAGGCCCAAGACTATATTGCAGAAAAACAAAAGAGGCTCTGTGCCTAAAGTTAAAAACGCAACTATTTCCATTTCCCCGCTGTACCTGCTGCGGCAGATACGCGACGTCATGGCGCAGGCCGCCACGGCGCAGGAGCGGCTTGACCGCGTGGTGGCGATTGTGGCGGCGGGGTTTGCATCGGAAGTATGTTCGGTATATTTGCTGCGTGCGGGCGATATCCTCGAACTCTATGCCAGCAAGGGCCTAAAAGAGTCTTCCGTGCATATGACGCGCCTTGGCGTTGGCCGCGGGCTTGTGGGTGAAATCGCTGCTAATGCAGAACCGCTTAATCTTGCCGATGCCAGCTCGCACCCCAAATTTGAATACCGGCCCGAAACAGGGGAAGAAATCTACAGTTCGTTTGTCGGTGTGCCGGTTTTACAGGGCGGCAAGGTCATCGGCGTGCTGGTGGTGCAAAGCAAGCTGGCGCGCGAATATACATCCGATCAGGTGGAAGTGCTGCAAACGATTGCGATGGTGCTGTCCGAACTGGCCATTTCCGGCCAGCTGGTCGATACGCAGGAACTCAAGACGGCCACAGGTGGCCTGATGTCGCAGCAGCTGATGGGTGTGCGCCTGTCGTCCGGCATTGCCAAGGCGCAGGCAGTGCTGCACCAGCCGCAGCTGGTGATAACGCAATATGTGTCGGCAGATCCTGACCATGAAAAAGAGCGTTTTGAAAATGCGCTGCGTTCGTTGCAGGAATCGTTCGACCGCTACATACAAACCGCTGGCCTTACCGACGAGGACGAGCAACTCCAGATTATTGAAACCTACCTACTGTTCACGCAGGACCGTGGCTGGCTTTCACGCATCCATGAAGCCATGGCTTCCGGCCTTACGGCAGAGGCCGCCGTGCGCAAGGTGCAAGAAGAGCTGCATGCGCGCATGAGCCAGATGGCCAGCCCCTACATCAAGGAGCGCATACAGGACTTGGAAGATCTCTCCAACCGCCTGCTGCAGGTGTTGCTAGGTACGGAGACGGCGCTTGAGGTCAAAGAAATGCCCGATACGTTTATTCTGGTAGCACGCACGCTTGGCCCCGCCGATTTGCTGGATTACGACCATAAGCGCATCAAGGGGCTGGTGCTGGAAGAAGGTTCGATGACGTCGCACACGGCGGTGATTGCCCGTGCCATGGATATTCCGGCCATCGCTAAAGTCGAGAAAGCCACCAGCATTGTGCAGGCTGGTGATTTAGTGATCCTCGACGCTGAAGGTGGTAATGTGTATGTGCGCCCGAACGATCAGGTGGAACAGATGCTCGACCAGAGCATCCAGCAATATGCACAGCGCGAGGCGCAGTATATGGCATTGCGCGATGTTCCTGCCGTCACCAAGGACGGTCACAGTATTTCGCTGAATATCAATGCCGGCCTGTTTGTGGATACGGCAAGCGTGTTGCAGGAAGGGGTGGACGGCATCGGGCTGTACCGCACCGAGCTACCCTACATGACGTCCGATAATTTCCCCGAGGTCGAGGCGCAGCGCCAGATGTATGCGTCGATGTACAAGCAACTGCCCGGTAAGCGCATCATTTTCCGCAGTTTCGATATTGGTGGCGACAAAAAAGTTCCCTACCTGCATGCGGGCGAGGAAGAAAATCCGGCCATGGGCTGGCGCGCCACGCGCATCGGCCTCGAGCATCCGGGCATATTGCGCAAGCAGTTCCGCGCGCTCATCATGGCGGCAGATGGTCAACCTCTGCACATCATGTTCCCGTTTATCGCGCAGGTCTCCGAGCTCGAGGCCGTGCGCCGTATATTCGATCAGGAGCTTAAAGACTCCGAGGTAAAACCGTCGCTGGTCAAAGTCGGCATTATGATTGAAATCCCGTCCATTCTCTGGCAGCTCGACGAAGTGATGCAGCGGGTGGATTTTGTGTCTATCGGCAGCAACGACCTGATGCAGTTCCTGTTTGCCTGCGACCGCGGCGCGCCGCACATGGCGGGGCATTACGATACGCTCTCGCCGGTGATGTTGCGGGTGGTGCGCGATGTGGTGAACAAGGCAAAACAGCATAATGTCGAAGTCAGCTTCTGCGGTGAAATGGCGCGTAAACCCCTTGATGCGCTGGCGCTGATTGGTGTTGGCGTGCGCAGCATATCCGCGTCGGCATCGGCAATAGGGCCAATCAAGGCAATGGTGCGCAGCGTGAGCATGCCGGAACTGGAGGCCTATGTTGCGTACCTGCTGGAGTCTTCTGATCCGAGCATACGCCAGTGGCTGTCGGCCTATGCAGCTGACCACGGCATCGTGGTGTAAAAGGAATGGTGATAGCATATACTATGGAATCTAACGGCTATATAGAAATCGGGGCAGTGCTGAGGGCAGCGCGGGAAGACCGCCAGCTCGAGCTGTGGGAAGTCGGCAAACTGCTGCATATCCGTCCTCGCTATCTTGATGCGCTGGAGCGCGGCCAGTTCTCGGAACTTCCCGGTCTGCCTTATGCTAAGGGCTATCTGCAAACCTATGCCGCATTCCTTGAGCTGGACAAAGACGAACTGGTGCGCCGCTTCGAGCGCGAGGCAGACCTGATATCACGCCGCGGGTTTTTCCTGCCGCAGGCCTTCCATAGCGACAAAAAACCGCACCATATCGCCGTCTGGGGAAGTCTGGGCGCGTTATTGGCGCTCTATGTGCTGTGGCAGGCCATGTTTCAGGAAACAACCGAAGAAATCTCGGTGGTTGAGCATTTTGTGCCACCCAAAATTGTGGTTACTGCAGAAATGGCGCGTGATGTCGCTTGCGTTCGCCCGCAGGAAGTATTATATCCCACCTGCTATATGAAACCGGTGCAGCTGAGGCGAATGACGTCGTTCAGCCTAGTTCCCCTGATAGGGCAACCCGCTACCGTGATGCAACTGTGGGATAAGCAGTTTGCCAAAGCCAGTAAACCTGTTGTTAATGAACCTGAGGTAAAGGAAGCAGTGGCACAAACGCCAGCTAAACCTGTTGCCAAGCCCAAGGCTGAACAAAACGAACTTGATACGAGCAAGACAGAAGAACGTAATGAAACCCCTCGCTTCCCAACGCCAAGCATTCGCCGCTAAGATCGCCCATGTGGCTGTCGGTGGCGGTGCGCCGGTTATGGTGCAGTCCATGACCAACACCGACACGGCCGATATTGCTGCGACCGTGGCGCAGGTGGCCGCGCTGGCGGAGGCTGGTTCAGAAGTGGTGCGCATCACGGTCAATAACGAGGCGGTGGCAAAGGCCGTGCCCGCCATCCGCGAACAGCTGGACGCCAAAGGCTGCAATGTGCCGCTGGTCGGCGATTTCCATTATAACGGCCACACGCTGCTTACCCAATATCCCGAGGCGGCGCAGGCGCTGGGCAAATACCGCATCAACCCCGGCAATGTCGGGTTCGCCGACAAGCATGACGCGCAGTTTTCCACCATGATCAATGTAGCGCTCAAATATGAAAAGCCGGTCCGCATCGGCGTCAACTGGGGCAGCCTCGACCAACAGGTGCTGGCCAAAGTGATGGATGAAAACGCAGCGCGCAAAGAACCGCTGGACGCCGCCGCCGTATCGCGTGAGGCGCTGGTGCGCTCGGCGCTTGATAGCGCGAAATTTGCTGAAACACTGGGCATGCCGTCTGACCGTATTATCCTGTCCTGCAAGGTCAGCCGCGTGCAGGATTTGATTGCTGTGTACCGCGACCTTGCGTCGCGTTGCCGCTATCCGCTACATCTTGGCCTCACCGAGGCGGGTATGGGCAGCAAAGGCATTGTGGCATCCACTGCTGCACTTTCCGTGCTGCTGCAGGAAGGCATCGGCGACACGATTCGTATTTCACTCACGCCTGAACCGAACGGCGACCGCACACAGGAAGTGCGCGTGGCGCAGGAAATTTTGCAGAGCATGGGCATACGCTCCTTTACGCCGCAAGTCACGGCCTGTCCGGGTTGCGGCCGCACCACCAGCACGTTTTTTCAGGAGCTGGCGGATAAAATACAAACCTATCTCCGCAACCAGATGCCGCTGTGGAAACAGCGCTATCACGGCGTGGAAGACATGAACGTGGCGGTGATGGGCTGCATCGTCAACGGCCCCGGCGAAAGCAAACATGCCGATATCGGCATCAGCCTGCCCGGCACGGGCGAACAGCCGGTAGCGCCGGTATTCATTGATGGCAAAAAAGCGATGACGCTGCGCGGCGAGAAAATCGCCGAAGAGTTTCTGGCCATCATTGAAAATTATGTGCAACAGAAATATACGCAAAAAGAAGAAGCAAAACATGTCGCCTAAACTCCAGCCCGTGCGCGGGACACATGATATTTTGCCGGAGGAATTCAAGGAATTTCATAAAATAATTGAAGGTGCGCGTGATATTGCAAGGCTGTATGGCTTTGAAGAAATGGCAACGCCGATATTTGAAGCAACCGAAGTATTCGCCCGCTCGATGGGCGAAACGTCGGACGTGGTTTCCAAGGAAATGTTCAGTTTTGAGACCAAAGGCGGCGAGGGCGTGACGCTGCGCCCTGAATTCACTGCAGGTATTGTGCGCGCTTTTATTTCCAACGGCATGCAGCAGCATTTGCCGCTTAAATTATTTTCCACTGGCCCGCTCTTCCGCTATGAGCGTCCGCAGAAAGGCCGCCAGCGTCAATTTCATCAAGTGAATTTCGAATGGCTGGGGGATGATAGCCCACAGGTAGATATAGACTTAATCTGCATGGCAGGTCAGTTGCTTTACTATTTATCCGGTAATACGAAGGGCTGCACCTTACTCATAAATACGCTGGGAGATAAGGAAAGCCGTGCAAAGTATCGTGAGGCATTGGTCAAATATCTTACACCGTATGCCAAGGAATTATCAGAGGACAGCCAGCGCCGCTTAGCATCCAACCCGTTACGCATTCTGGATTCCAAGAGTGAGCAGGATAGAAAAATTATCGAAGGTGCACCGCAGATAAACCAATACCTGAATGATGCTGCGCGTAAGCGATTTAACATTGTTCATGAAGCGCTTTCCCATCAGGATTCAGCGCCAATGTTTCAATCAGTAAAAATAACTCCGACTTTGGTGCGCGGTCTGGACTACTACACTGATACGGTATTTGAATTCGTAGCTGAAACAGGGGAGCTGGGTGCGCAAAATACGGTGCTTGCAGGTGGCCGTTATGATGGCCTGATTGAACAAATGGGTGGTAAACCCACTCCTGCCATCGGCTTCGCTGCAGGTGTTGAAAGGCTGCTGTTGCTGGGAGGCGAGAAGTGGCCAGTAATTGGAAAGAAAATCAAATTAATGATTATTCCATTTGAAGAGGTCAATTCTATAGATGTGCATAGGCTGGCTACGCAGTTACGAATCACTCTGACTGTATTGCCATCCAAGATGGGCATCATGCTCAGATCAACCGTAGAAACTTTGTGGCAAGGTAAGCTTGGAAAACGTTTAGAAAAGGCATCACAACGTGGCGCAACTCATGCATTGATTTTAGCTCCTGAAGAATTGAAACAGAATTTATACATTGTGCGTAATATGCAGACGCGGGAAGAACAAAAAGTTCCTATCGATGCATTCAAAGATATGCAAAAAATAAGAAATATATTTGGGTTTTGATAAGAAATGTCCTTCGAAGATCGCTTAGATATGCTGGTGCGCCGCCACGACGAACTCCGCGATACGCTGGGGGCGGGGAAGGTGAGCGGTAGTGATTTTGCCAAATTCTCCAAGGAATATTCTGACCTGACGCCGCTGGTGGAAACTATCCAGAGCTACCAGAAGGCCCTCAGGTCGCTGTCTGACCTCAAGCAAATGGTGGCTGACCCGTCGTGCGATGCCGAGATGAAATCCATGGCCGAACAGGAAATGCACGAGATACAGCACACGCTGCCGGAGCTGACGCGCGCCGTGCAGGTGGCGTTGTTGCCTAAGGATTCCGCCGACGAAAAGAACGCCATTCTTGAAGTGCGCGCAGGCACAGGCGGTGACGAGGCGGCGCTGTTTGCCGCCGATCTATTCCGCATGTACCAGCGTTATGCTGCTTCGCAGGGCTGGAAATTCGAGGTGATGTCGCTTTCTGAATCGGCACTCGGCGGCTACAAGGACGCCACAGCGGAAATCACCGGACGCGGCGTGTTCGCCAAAATGAAATTTGAATCTGGCGTGCATCGCGTGCAGCGCGTTCCAGCTACGGAAACGCAAGGCCGCGTGCATACGTCAGCGGCCACGGTGGCCGTGCTGCCGGAAGCGGAAGAGGTGGACATTCATATTGAAGATAAAGACCTGCGTATCGACGTGTTCCGCTCCAGCGGCCCCGGCGGCCAGTCGGTGAATACCACGGATTCCGCCGTGCGCATCGTGCATCTGCCTACGGGGCTGATTGTGCAGCAGCAGGACGAAAAATCGCAGCATAAAAATAAAGCCAAGGCGCTGAAGGTATTGCGCGCGCGCCTGTATGAAATGGAGCGTGAAAAGCTGGCCAACGAACGCGCGGGCATGCGCAAGGAGCAGGTGGGTTCGGGTGACCGTTCCGAGCGCATCCGCACCTATAATTTCCCGCAAGGCCGCGTGACCGACCACCGCATCAACCTGACCGCCTATAAGATAGACGACGTGATGGCGGGCGATATTTCTGAATTCGTGGATGCGCTGATTTCCGACGATCAGGCGCGTAAGCTGTCGGAATTAAACTGATTTTTATGGTTAAAACACATTAATACAAAAAGAATGGATGATGGACGAATGCCGATTTTGAGTAACGCTTTGCAAATCAACAAGACTTATGCTAAAGACGCTTTGCGCTTGGCGGTGCTGGAATTACAGCGCGCCGAAATTGCAAGCGCCTCGCTGGATGCGCGTGTTTTGCTCCAGCATGTTTTGGGCGTCAGCCGCGAGCAATTGCTTGTTGACGACCGGTTGGTGATAACGCCGCAGCAGGAAGCGGCTTACCAGGAGATGATCACAAAACGCGCTAGCCGCCAGCCTGTATCACAGCTGGTTGGAAGGCGTGAGTTCTGGGGCATCACTTTCCGCGTGACGGGCGATACGCTTGACCCGAGGCCGGATAGCGAAACGCTGGTCGAGGCGGTACTGAAGAAAATGAAAGATCGGGAAGCGCCATACCGCATTCTTGATCTGGGAACGGGAACGGGCTGTTTGCTGCTGGCGTTGCTGAGCGAATATCCCAATGCTACGGGCGTCGGTGTCGATATCAGCGAACAGGCACTGGAAGTGGCGCAGCAGAACATGTCGCTGCTGGGAATGGTAAACCGGGCACGATTCTTGCGTTCCCGCTGGGCCGACGAGGTGGAAGGCGAGTTCGACATCATAGTGTCTAACCCTCCCTACATTCCGACGCAGGTTATCCCGACGCTGGCTCCGGAGGTGCGCGAATACGAGCCGCATCTGGCGCTCGACGGCGGGGAAGACGGTTTTGATTGCTACCGCGCCATCATGAAGCAGGTTCCAAAGCTTCTGGCGGCAGACGGTATCGCCGCTTTTGAGGTGGGTATCGGCCAGCAGCGCGAGCTTCCGGCGATAGCCGAGGCGGAAGCGTTGCAGGTGGCAGGCATTAAGGAAGATATGGCGGGTATTCCGCGTTGTGTATTAGTTCAACATAAAAGGTAAGTTACATGAGAAAAAAACCAGGCATGCAAAATAGTGGTGGCGGCTATAAAAGCAATAAGCCGCGCTATCAGGGCCATCATCAGAGTCATCATCAAGGTGGTTCGGGCGGCGGCAATAACCGTCCACGCAAAAACTACGCTGCCTCGCGTGAAAAATATCTGGCGCAAGCGCGCGACGCCCTTGCCGCCGGCGACCGCGTTCTGGCGGAAAATTATTTCCAGCATGCCGAGCATTGCTACCGCATGATGGTGGAAGAAGGCTACCATACGCGTAACCAGCAACAGCAGCCACAGCAGGGCGATGTTGCTCAGCAAGCTGAAGCGGGCCAACAGCCCATGACCGAAGATTCACCGGAAGAAATTATTCGTGAAAATTCAGGGGCGTTACCAGCGTTTCTTACAGCAGGGTATCAGGCTGGACAGACCGCTCCGGCAACAGGGAACGAAGCTCCGGCAGTGCAGGACTGGGAAGAGCGTGACAGCGCCTAGGCCAGCTTAAAGTCTTAGCTTAAGGTTTTCGTGTAGTCTTTTATATTTTATAAATTTATTGCTTTACACTGAGCAGGCATGATTCTCCTGTACGGCATTCTTTTGCCAGCGTGGCCCGCACAATGCCGAACCACAAATTCAGGTCGAGCATAAGGGGCATCAGCTTTTCGTCATTCGAGAAATAGGCGTAGAGCGGCGCCTCTTTGGGGGAATAATCCTCAATCTCAGAGGTGGTGAATCCGGCGATGGGTTTGCGCTTGATGGCGATGCGCACCGTCTCCCGCTGGCTGTTGCCGTAGCTGATGGTCTTTTTCCCCGCCAGTGTAATACTGATAAGGCTTAAGCGCCTGCCGTCAAAAAATTTCACATCAAAACTGTTTTGGCCGCCTTGCATGGCTTGGTGGAGGGCTTCACGTACCCGTAAAATGAAACTGAGTGGGTCGGCTGACTTTTCCTTATCAGCCTCCGGCACGGCGGGGCGCTTGCTACGGTCGTCGGGCGGCACCAGCGTTTCCACGCTTTTGCCGTCATTCACCTCGATTTTGACGTACTTCTTTTTGTTACGGGTCTGATAGTTGCTCTCATATACAATGTGGTTATAGGTGAAGTCTGCTCCGGTGGCGTCAGTGGTAGAGTGGCTCTTGTGGGGGACAAAAAACTTTACGACGCCGGTGGTGATGATGTCGGTGACGATGTCATAATGCTTGGACGACTGCTCGATTTCTACTCCCAGCTTGCCAAATACGATGCCCCCGTAGCTCAGGTCGTATAGCCCCTTGAATTCAAGGTCGCGCTTGAGGTTGACCGGCGTCAAGGCGGACTCTGCGCGTGCATGCGAAGCTGCGATAAATGGCAGAAAAAGCAAGGCGATAAGCCAATATTTGCGCATAGTTGCCGGGGGCCTATTGTACAAGTGTTTTTCCTTACCCATATTACAATGTGTGTATCAGCATAGCCTTACCACAAGGATATAAAATATGGCCATAAGGATTTAAATATGGATTTCGAAAAATATACCTCTAAATCGCAGCAGATTATTCAGGCCGCCCAGTCGCTGGCCCTGCGTGAGTCCCATCAGCGTTTTATGCCCGAGCATATATTGTCTGCCCTTATGGAAGACAGTGAGCGTCTGGCTGATAAACTCATCCGTGCCTGTGGTGGCAACGCCCAGCAGGTAGCTGAAGAAGTGCAAGCCGCCATGGACCGTATGCCCAAGGTAGAGGGCGCAGGGGCGGGCCAGCTCTATATCACGCCGGAAACTGCGCGTTTCTTCGATACGGCTGAGCAGCTTTCCAAAAAAGCGGGTGACGAGTTTGTCACGCTTGAGCGCCTGCTGCAGGCTATTTCCATGGGCAAGGACAAATCATCCACCATACTGTCGAATGCAGGCGTGACGCCGCAAAAGCTCAATGCCGCCATCAATGACATGCGCAAGGGCCGCACGGCAACGTCTGCCAATGCCGAGGATCAGTATGAGGCGCTGAAGAAATATACGAAGGATTATACCGAACTGGCCAAGGCCGGAAAGCTCGACCCCGTCATTGGCCGCGACGAGGAAATACGCCGCACCATGCAGGTGCTGTCGCGCCGAACCAAGAACAATCCCGTGCTTATCGGCGAACCGGGTGTAGGCAAAACCGCGATTGTCGAGGGATTGGCACAGCGCATCATCGCAGGTGACGTGCCGGAAACGTTGAAAGACAAGCGCCTGCTGGCGCTTGACCTCGGCGCATTGATTGCGGGGGCGAAGTTTCGCGGCGAGTTTGAAGAGCGCCTGAAGGCTGTATTGAGTGAAATGGAAGCTGCAGGCGGCGATATTGTACTGTTCATCGACGAGCTGCACACGCTGGTGGGTGCGGGTAAGGCTGAAGGCGCAATGGATGCCGGAAACCTGCTGAAACCCGCGCTGGCGCGCGGCGAGCTGCATTGTGTAGGTGCCACCACGCTCGACGAATACCGCAAATATATTGAAAAAGATGCGGCCCTTGCCCGCCGTTTCCAGTCTGTGTTTGTGGCCGAGCCGTCGGTGGAAGACACGATTTCCATCTTGCGCGGGCTTAAGGAAAAATACGAGCTGCATCATGGCATACGCATAACCGACGCGGCGATTGTGGCAGCGGCGACGCTTTCGCACCGCTATATCAGCGATCGCTTCCTGCCGGACAAGGCTATCGACCTTGTGGACGAAGCGTCAGCACGCCTGCGCATGGAGGTGGACAGCAAGCCCGAAGAGCTCGACGAGCTGGACCGTCGCATTATACAGATGAAAATCGAGCGCGAGGCGCTGAAAAAAGAAACCGACAAGGCATCGCAAGACCGTTTCGGAAAGCTGGAAAAAGAACTGTCTAAGCTGGAAAAAGAAAGCGCGGACTTCACTTCGCGCTGGCAGGCGGAGAAGTCGCAGCTGCAATCAGTGCAGAAACTCAAGGAACAGATTGATGAAGCAAAAGCGCAGGGTGAGATCGCTCAGCGCAATGGCGACCTCACCAAAGCGGGAGAGATTGTCTATAGCGTAATCCCCAGATTGCAGCAGCAATTGAAGGATGCCGAGAAATCCACAGGCGGAGAGGCCATGCTGAAAGAAGCCGTCACTGACGAGGATATCGCATCGGTGGTGTCACGCTGGACGGGTATTCCGGTGGAAAAAATGATGGAAGGCGAACGTGCAAAACTGCTGCGCATGGAAGATAACCTGCGCAAACGTGTGGTAGGACAAGAAGAGGCGCTGCTCGCTGTTTCCAACGCTGTACGCCGCGCCCGCGCCGGTATTTCTGATCCTTCGCGCCCGATTGGTTCTTTCCTGTTCTTAGGGCCGACCGGTGTCGGCAAAACCGAGCTGTGCAAGGCACTGGCTGAATTTATCTTTGATGATGAAACGGCAATCTTGCGCGTTGATATGTCTGAATTCATGGAAAAACACTCGGTTGCCCGCCTGATCGGCGCCCCCCCGGGGTATGTTGGCTATGAAGAAGGTGGCGTGATTACCGAAGCGGTGCGCCGCCGCCCGTATCAGGTGATATTGTTCGATGAAGTGGAAAAAGCGCATACCGATGTGTTCAATATATTGCTGCAGGTGCTTGATGACGGCCGCCTGACGGACGGGCAGGGGCAGACAGTCGATTTCCGCAACACCATTATTGTGCTTACCTCCAACCTTGGCTCGGAATATCTCGCCGAGGGCAAAAGCGAGGAAATAACGGAGTCCGTGCGCGATCAGGTGATGCAGGTGGTACGCAAGTCGTTCCGCCCCGAATTCCTGAACCGGCTGGATGACATCATCCTTTTTTCGCGCCTGCGCAAGGCAGACATGGCGTATATCGTGGATATTCAGGTGGCGCGGCTTGCCAAACGCCTTGCCGAGCGCGGTATCAGCTTCACGCTGGATGACAAGGCACGCACATGGCTGGCTGAAGAGGGCTACGACCCCGCGTATGGCGCACGTCCGCTCAAACGCGTTATCCAGCGCCAGTTGCAGGATGCGCTTGCCACACAGCTGCTGGGCGGTACGATCGCCGATGGTCAGGAAGTACAGGTATCTGCGGGACGCAACGGACTTTCGATTGCCCCAAAGAGCAAAGCGGCGAAAGTCGCTTAATGACCTCAACTATTCTCACAGATCAGCAACTGGAGCTGTTGCTTGTGCAGGGGCAGATGCTGGAATCGATAGAAAAGCTATTGCCAAAGGCAGAGCGCGAGGCGCTGGTTCGCTTGCAGTCGCAAGCAGCAGATGCTTATGCCGCAGGCATGTGGGAAGTGCCGGATGGTGCAGAAAAATATGTTGTACCTGCCGCTACACATCATCCGACCGTGGATGAAACACGCCACATATTAGGCGAGTCCTATGTGGGGTTGTCCGATGAAGCGGCAAAGCAAACCATTATGTCATTGATGCAATCTATGGGATTGGTTCGGGTGGTCTCAGCTGATCCGCCAGAATCTCTCCGTCAGCGCTAGTCCTGGGTTTTTTTGCCGTCTTTTATATTAGCCATCGCCAGTGTGGTGGCACGCGGAATAGCGGCAAGTTTGGCGTGGATATCAGTCACATTGTTCTTGAAGGCAACCAGTTCAGGGCCTTTGAGCGTGGTTCCGGTTTTGAACTTCATACTCGACGGGTTGACCTGATCGTTGCCGGAGAGTACTTCATAATGCAGGTGCGGGCCGGTTGATGCGCCGGTTGAGCCGACATAAGCAATAATTTGCCCCTGCTTGACTTTGCGTCCGGCGGCGATGCCGCTGGCGAAGCGGCTAACATGCGCATAAGCAGTGGAGTAAGTGTTATTGTGCTTGAGGCGCACATAATTGCCGTAGCCGCCGTTTTTCCCTACGAAATCCACGGTGCCGTTACCGGCAGCATAAATAGGCGTTCCGGTTGGAGCGCCGAAATCCACGCCGCGGTGCATTTTACTATATCCTAGTATGGGGTGCGTACGCATGCCAAAACGGGAGGTAATTTTTGCGCCGTTTATAGGCGTTTTGAGCAGCTCCTTGCGCAAGGACTCGCCTTTTTCATTGTAATAGTCGGCGTTGCCTTGCTTATCAACGAAGCGGTAGATTTTCAGGGGTTTGCCGCCAAGGCTAAGCTCTGCATATAACACATTGCCGTGGCCGACATTGTCGCCTTCTTTAGTTTGCAGGCGTTCGAACAATACGTCAATCGCATCGCCCTGTTTGATATCGCGCTGGAAATCCACATCGTAACTGTAGGCAGTGATAATTTCACCAAGCAGCCCCGCCGGTACGCCGGATTTAACACCGGTATCATACAGGCTGCTGTCGATAGGTCCTCCGGCATGCACTAGCTTTTGTTCAACCGGTATATCAATCTTTTTTACGTCATAGGGGCGGTCTGTGCTTCCATCACGGTTATGCTTGAGTTCCACCGAAGACGTGGCGGAAAGAGGTATGGAAAGGCTGGCAATGACCGGATTTCCCGATGCATCTGGCTCTTTGTGCAGCGTAAGCGCGATATTCCTGCCTACACCCAGCGTTTTAGGGTCATAGACGGGGCGGATTGATTCCACCACCTGTTGCGCTTCTATATAGGAAACTCCGGCATCGCTGAGCAGGCTGATAAGCGTGTCACCGTTTTGTACCTTCAGGTCAAGCGACAACGGGAAGTTCCGCGTGCTGCGCTCGGGCTGCTTTTTTTCTTCGGTCACCTCAGTTTTTGATGCGGAAATAATTTCGGTCAGTGACCGTTCTTGCGCGGCCTGTCTTGCAGAAGCGGCATTTTCAGCGGATGTGTTCTGTTCTGGGGCATTACCCAGCATAAGCGCGTTTTCCAGAGCTGGCACCACTTTCTCATGGGAAATAACCCACTCGGCATTTTGCAGGTGGGGAGAAAAGGAGGTGGCGCAGCCAATACCGAAGGCCATACCCAGTACAAACCAGGAAACACGCAGACGGTTACTTCTGGAGGCAGGTAGGGAGCGAGAAACAACTCTAAGCGGATACGGCGGGTGTGAATCCGGCAGGAAGTCAGGGATAAGAACTTGATCCATCGATCTTAAGTAGCTCATTGGTGGGCGGTACATTGCATATCCCTTTAAGCGATTTTCGCTGCAGTGCCAACTACTAATATAACATATTCCAACTTTTTTGTCTGGCATATCAAATTTGTCTTGACGAAGTCTTAACACGACATTAGATTACGCGCCTCCGCAGATAGGGAGCGAAACTGCCTAAACATCTGATTTAAAGGGTGTTTTTGGCAAGTCACCCGGTGTATGTGGAAAAAAATATTCTGTATCAGCGGTTGCCAGCCTTGGTTTCAGGGGTTTGGTCACTGCTTTTTAGATGAAAACATTTTGAAAGATAAGGGTATTTAAATGCCAACCATTAATCAGTTGGTCTCAAAGCCGCGCAAATCTGTTGCAAAACGCAACAAAGTACCGGCATTGCAGGCCTGCCCGCAGAAGCGCGGCGTATGCACCCAGGTAAAGACCGTTACGCCTAAGAAGCCGAACTCGGCTCTGCGTAAAGTGGCCCGCATTCGCCTCACCAACGGACATGAAGTGTTTGGATATATTCCCGGCGAAGGCCACAACCTTCAGGAACACTCTGTAGTACTCATCCGCGGCGGTCGCGTAAAGGACTTGCCAGGTGTTCGCTACCATATCATTCGCGGCACGCTGGATACCCAGGGTGTCAAAAACCGTAAACAGTCTCGCTCCGCTTACGGCGCGAAACGTCCGAAATAATATAGGATATAGCTATGTCACGTCGTCACGCTGCGAAAAAAAGAGAAGTACTGCCGGATGCTAAGTTCGGTGATGTGGTGCTTACCAAACTCATCAACACTATGATGTTTGACGGTAAGAAGTCCGCTGCCGAAGCCATTACTTATGAAGCGCTGGACATTATCCAGAAAAAGACCAGCCAGGATCCTCTGAAGTTTTTCCATGATGCGCTTAACAACATCAAGCCGTCAGTAGAAGTTCGCTCACGCCGCGTGGGTGGTGCTACCTATCAGGTGCCGACCGAAGTCCGCGAAGAGCGCCGCCTTGCACTGGCACTGCGCTGGCTGATTGCCGCTGCGCGTGACCGCAAGGAAAAGACTATGCGCGACCGTATCGCTGCTGAACTGATGGATGCAGCCAATGGCCGCGGCGGTGCCGTGACCAAGCGCGAAAACACTCACAAGATGGCCGAAGCTAACAAGGCCTTCTCACACTATCGCTGGTAAGGGAGATACTAATACAATGCCACGTAATACTCCCTTAAAAGACTATCGCAATATTGGTATTTGCGCGCATATCGACGCTGGTAAGACGACGACGACTGAGCGCATCCTTTATTATACCGGCAAGTCCCACAAGATCGGTGAAGTACATGAAGGTGCTGCCACCATGGACTGGATGGAACAGGAACAAGAGCGCGGTATTACCATTACCTCCGCTGCTACCACCTGCTTCTGGAAGAACCAGCGCATCAACATCATTGATACCCCCGGCCACGTTGACTTTACCATTGAAGTAGAGCGCTCCATGCGCGTACTCGACGGTGCCGTTACCGTATTCGACTCCGTAGCAGGCGTTGAGCCGCAGTCTGAAACCGTATGGCGTCAGGCGGACAAGTACAACGTTCCGCGTATCTGCTTCGTAAACAAGATGGACCGTATCGGCGCCAACTTCGAACGCACCGTGCAGATGATGATTGACCGTCTCGGCACCGTGCCGCTCGTTATTCAGCTCCCCATCGGTTCTGAAGACAAGTTCGAAGGCATCGTTGACCTGGTCAAAATGAAAGAAATCGTGTGGAAGGGTGAAGAACTCGGCGCGAAATTCGACGAAGTTGAGATCCGCGCAGAACTTTCTGAAAAAGCCAAGGCTGCTCGCACCAAGATGATTGAAACCGCCGTCGAAATGGATGATGCGGTAATGGAAAAGTACCTCGCCGGTACCGAGCCGACCGAAGCTGAGCTGAAAGAATGCATCCGTAAGGGTACTGTTGCTTTCAAGTTTGTTCCGGTGACCACGGGTGCTGCGTTCAAGAATAAGGGCGTTCAACCGATGCTCGATGCGGTTGTTGATTTCCTCCCAAGCCCGCTTGATATTCCTTCGGTTAAGGGTATCGATGTAAAGACTGAAGCAGAAGTGACCCGTAAAGCCGATGACGCTGAAAAATTCTCCGGCCTTGCGTTCAAGATTATGACCGATCCTTTCGTAGGCTCTCTGACCTTCGTCCGTATTTATTCAGGCACACTGTCTTCCGGTTCTTATGTACAGAATACCGTAAAAGACAACCGCGAGCGCGTAGGCCGAATGTTGCTGATGCACGCAAACAGCCGCGAAGACGTAAAAGAAGCCTATGCTGGCGACATCGTTGCTCTTGCTGGCCTCAAAAATACCACCACTGGCGACACGCTGTGCGATGTTGACAGTCAGGTGATTCTGGAACGTATGGAATTCCCTGAGCCGGTTATCGAGCTTGCTATTGAGCCGAAAACCAAGGCCGACCAGGAAAAGATGGGTATGGCCCTCGGCCGTCTTGTCTCTGAAGATCCAAGCTTGCGTGTTTCCACGAATGAAGAAACCGGCCAGACCATTCTTAAGGGTATGGGCGAGTTGCACCTCGAAATTATCGTGGACCGCATGAAGCGCGAATTCAAGGTAGAAGCTAACGTCGGTGCGCCGCAGGTAGCTTACCGTGAAACCATTACCCAGAAGAAACAGATCGATTACACCCACAAGAAACAGTCGGGTGGTTCCGGTCAGTTTGCCCGCGTCATCATTGATTTCGAGCCGTTGAAGCCGGGTGAAGGTTTCGTATTCGAAAGCAAGATTGTCGGCGGTTCCGTGCCGAAGGAATATATCCCGGGTGTTGAAAAAGGCCTTGAGGCTTCGCTGTCTAACGGCGTTGTTGCCGGCTTCCCGATGATTGACTTCAAAGCCACTCTGGTGGATGGCGCATACCACGATGTTGACTCCAGCGCGCTGGCGTTCGAAATCGCGGCCCGCGCTTCTTTCCGCGAAGGCCTGCCGAAATGCGGTCCGGTGCTGCTTGAGCCGATCATGAAGGTCGAAGTGGTAACTCCGGAAGATTACATGGGCGACGTCATTGGTGACTTGTCATCACGCCGTGGTCAGGTAACCGGTATGGATTCTCGCGGTAATGCCCGCGTAGTCGATGCCATGGTGCCGCTGGGTTCCATGTTCGGTTATGTAAACACGCTGCGTTCTATGTCTCAGGGCCGCGCGCAGTACAGTATGGAGTTCCACCACTACGAGCAGGTTCCAAGCAACGTAGCGGAAGAAATCAAGAAAAAAGTAGCGTAATTTTAGAAACAACTATCGAACGTATCGTCGGAGAATTGATATGACCAAAGAGAAATTTGAACGCACAAAGCCGCACTGCAACATCGGCACGATTGGTCACGTTGACCATGGCAAGACGAGCTTGACGGCAGCGATCACG
>JAGVLO010000009.1 GCA_020049775.1 Alphaproteobacteria bacterium
ACCACCACCACCGCCGCCGCCGCCGCCGCCGCGTCAGATGAGTGCGCCATTGCCGCCACCGCCACCACCGCCAGCACCACCTGGATCAGTAGCCGGTGGAGGTGGAGGTGGATCTGGTGCAGCTGGTCAAGGTGAAGAGTATGCTGAAGGAGGCGGTGGCTCAGGCCCGCTCTCAGAAAATGCAGCAGGCATGGGCGTAGATGGTGGATCAGGAAAATCTGGCGCTGGCGCTGGAGCTGGAGGCAAGGGTGCAGGTGAAAAAGCAGGCAAAGACGGGCGCCCGGGTGGTATGCCATTGCCGCCGCCACCGCCTAAACCACGCACACCGGGAGCAGCTGGTGCGCCGCCATCACTTGATGTACGCGGAATAGGCCCTGGTACAAATGACAAAGATGAACGCAACCGCCTGCGCTCAAACATGCTGGTCATGGATAAGCAAAGTGGCAATCCTAACGCTGAAGCTGAACAGCAAGCAGCCGATGCATCGCTCGATAAAAGCGATCCAAACCGCCAATTTACCAACAGCGTAATAAAAGGATCACAGGCGGAAAAAGCTAGCGCTACGCGCCTAACCAACCTGAATGTCACGATTGCGCAAGGCAAAATCATGGATGTGGTGCTGGAAACAGCCATTAATTCGGATTTGCCTGGTACATTACGCGGTATCGTCAGCCGCGACGTTTATGCAGAGGCGGGCCGTGTAGTAATGATACCTAAGGGTTCACGACTAATCGGCACTTATAACACCGGTGTTTCTCGTGGGCAGCGTCGTCTGCTGATTGTGTGGACACGTCTTCTTCGCCCAGATGGTATTGACATGCAGATTGGTTCACCTGGCGTAGATACAATGGGCCGCGGCGGTATTAAAGCCATGGTAGATAACAAATACACTGAAATATTCAGTGCTGCTATCCTGACCAGCATTCTGAATATCGGCGTAGCTGTCGGCGCGAATGCCCTGATTCCTGAAGAATCCACTACCACCACTACCAATGCCAACGGCACAACAACCAGCGGATCCGTTGCTTCGACATCTGCCTCAACCGCGGTTAATAGCTTAGGTGGCATCGGTAAGGACGTAGTGAACTCGTTCCTTGACCTGCGTCCGACGCTCACGGTTGATCAAGGTACGCGCATCATCGTGTTCGTTAACCGTGACCTGATATTCCCTAGAGAACTCTTGTTTGGTGCGCGAAATCCATGAGTTTTACGGCTCTAGATACCTATCTCACGCCGCTGAAGAAATTTTTTGCTATGCCAACGGTAAGCGAAATTTCAATCAATCAGCCGAAGGAGGCTTGGGTGGAAATCGGCGGGGATATGTACCGCCATGAAATTCCCGAATTCGACCTCGAGCATCTCAAATCACTTGGCCGCCTAATTGCCCAGTCAACGGAACAAAAGATCAGTGAAGAAAACCCGCTACTTTCGGCAACATTGCCGGAAGGATATCGTATTCAGGTAGTATTCCCGCCCGCGGTGGAAGCCAGCACCATCGCTTTATCCATCCGCAAACAAACCATCATGAATCTGGACCTTGAACAATACGAAGCTATCGGTGCATTCCAGAACACCATCGTACGGCAGGAAGCCAATCCAGTTGATAAAAAGCTGCGGGCGCTGCTTAATGCCGGCGCAATTAAGGAATTTATTATCCAGGCGATTCTGGCAAAAAAGAATATTATTATCAGCGGTGGTACATCCACTGGTAAAACCACATTCTTTAACGCAGCACTCAAGGTAGTGCCAGAGACAGAACGTATCATTACCTGTGAAGATGCCCGAGAAATTATGATTCCGCACATCCATAATAAGGTGCATTTGGTTGCCTCCAAGGGCGGACAGGGCCGCGCACAGGTGAGTATGCAGGACCTTATTGAAGCTTGCCTGCGTCTGCGCCCGGACCGCCTCATGCTCGGCGAGTTACGTGGTAAAGAAGCATTCAGCTTTATGCGCGCGGTAAATACCGGCCACCCCGGATCGATTTCCACGCTGCACGCCGACACCCCCCAACTGGCCCTTGAACAGCTTATCCTGATGATTATGCAGGCGGGCCTTGGCATCACCCGTGACCAAATTAAGAGTTATGTGGAAGGGGTTATCAATGTTATTATACAGCTCAAGCGCGGCGCGCGCGGGGTAAGGTATGTATCTGAGGTTTATTTTAAAGAAACTATGATATAAATTTATTGGCACATAATTCATTGGGACTGGCAGCCTAAGAAGACAGACATATGAGTAGTACGAAATCGCAAAATAAAAAACGGCAGGCATGGAACAGGGCGATCCTTCTAGCGATTGTCGTTACCATCCTCATTGTTCCGTTCTACGCAGGCATGGTCGGTGCGTTCGTACTCTATTACGGGCAGGATTATATCACCGCTGCCTTCGCGCCAGACTACCTAGCGCTGCAATACTGGACATTATTTGAGTACTGGCTGCAATATTATGACCAGCTAGGCCATGAATTCGCTCTGCGCCTTGTTGGCCCAACGGCTGGCGCGATCCTGTTCAGCCTGCTGCTGCTCTATTTTGCCCGCGCCCCGCTGATTGATTTCCGTCCATTCAAGCTGATTGAAACTGTACACGGCGACGCGCACTGGGCTACAGAAGGCGAAATCAGCAAAGCCAAGCTTCGCGCCAAAAGGGGCATATTGCTGGGTAACACCAAAAAAGGCTATCTCGTCGCAGACGACTTCCAGCACATCCTGCTCTTCGCACCAACCGGCGCCGGTAAGGGTGTGGGCTTCGTAATACCGAACCTGCTATACTGGGAACAGTCGGTAGTGGTGCATGACATCAAAGGTGAAAACCATATGCTTTGCAGCGGGTATCGCGGCGCTGTGCTTAAGCAGGATATCTATTACTGGAACCCCGCCGACCCCGACGGTATCTCGCACTGCTACAACCCTCTGGACTGGATTTCGACCAAGCCCGGCCAGATGGTGGATGACGTGCAGAAAATCTGTAACCTCATTCTTCCCGAGCAGGAATTCTGGCAGAACGAAGCGCGTTCGCTCATGCTGGGAGTTATTCTCTATCTCTGCGCTGTACCTGAAAAACCGCAATCATTCGGCGAAGTGGTGCGCACCATGCGTTCGGACGACGTGGTGTATAACCTCGCCGTTGTACTCGACACCATCGGCAAACGCATCCACCCCGTAGCCTACATGAATATTGCCGCGTTCTTGCAAAAAGCCGATAAGGAACGTTCAGGCGTTATTTCAACTCTCAACTCCGGCCTTGAACTCTGGGCGAACCCGCTCATCGACGCCACCACTGCACGTTCCGACTTCGATATGCAGAATCTCAAGAAAAAGAAAATGAGCGTTTTCTGCGGTGTAACACCAGACAACTTGCAACGCTTAGAACCGCTGCTTAAAGTGTTCTATCAGCAGGCAACCGACTTCTTGACGCGTTCCATGCCGAAAAAAGACGAGACGCACGGCGTGCTATTCTTCATGGACGAGTTCCCGTCACTGGGTGAAATGCCACAATTCCAGGTCGGTATCGCGTATTTCCGCGGGTACCGCGTGAAGCTCTTTCTCATCGTACAAGATACACAGCAATTAAAGGGTATTTACGAAGAAGCGGGCATGAACTCGTTCCTGTCTAACAGCTACTACCGCATTACTTTTGCGGCAAACAACGTGGAAACCGCTAATCTTATATCTCAGCTTATCGGTAACCGTACTGCCGAACAGCACTCACATAACAAACCGAAATTCCTCGATATGAACCCCGGCGCGCGCACCGTAAACACCTCGGAAGTGCAACGCGCCCTGCTACTGCCGCAGGAAGTAATTACCCTGCCGCGCGACGAGCAGATTATCCTTATCGAAGCCTTCCCACCCATCCGGACAAAGAAAATCTTCTATTACAAGGACCGCTACTTCACCAAGCGCCTGCTGCCGCAGACAGAAGTACCCGTTCAGGAGCCGTATGACCCGCGCAAGAAAAAGGTCGCCGAGCCGCCAGCAGCTGGCGCAGCACCGGCTGAAGGACAGCCACAGGCTGCTGCTTCCTAAAATAAATATTATACGATATAGCTACGCACCAACTGCTGGCAGCAACCCTTGGTTGCTTGAGCTGGCGCTCGCCGATTCGCGCATGGGCATACGCCCTGCCCTGTAAGCCAGCCTTCCGGCAATCACCGCCGCCTTCATCGCCTCTGCCATCACCACTGGTTTTTGTGCAGCTGAAAGCGCTGTGTTGAGTAACACACCGGCACAGCCAAGCTCCATGGCAATGCACGCATCCGACGCCGTGCCGATGCCCGCATCCACAAGCACGGGTACTTTAAGTTCTTCTACTATTAACTTGATGTTCAATGGATTTTTGATGCCAAGCCCAGAACCGATGGGTGATGCCAGTGGCATCACGGCGACGCATCCGGCTTCTTCAAGACGCTTAGCAATGATGGGATCGTCGCTGGTATAGGCCATGACATCAAAACCATCCTTTATCAGAATTTCGGCGGCCTTGAGTGTCTGCTGCACATCGGGGTAGAGTGTCTTGGGGTCACCGATGACTTCCAGCTTTACCAGCGTCCAGCCGCCCAACTCACGCGCAAGGCGAAGGGTGCGCACTGCCTCTTCCGCCGTGTAGCATCCGGCGCTGTTGGGGAGGTAGGTATAGTCTTTGGGGCTAAGTACATCCATAAGCGAATCCTCGCCTTTTTTGGTGAGGTCGGTGCGGCGCAGCGCCACAGTAATGATGTCGGCGCCGCTAGCTTCCACCGCCGCCTTCGTTTCGGCCATGCTCTTATATTTGCCAGTACCAACCAGCAGGCGCGAGCGGTAGGTTTTACCCGCCAATATGAAAAGATCTGCTGGCTGCATATCAGCCTCCCCCAATAAAATGGACGATTTCAATCTGGTCGCCGTCGGCCAGCGCTACCTCGGCATAGCGCGAACGTGGCACAATTTCGCAATTGCGCTCAACCGCCACCTGCTTGGGGTTAAGCTGAAGCAGCTCTGCCAGCGCAAGCACATTTAAGGGGGATTCAAACTCCCTATTCTCACCGTTTACTTTGATTTGCATGGAAAAACACAGTTTTACTAATTCAATTTTAACGGATTCAGGCTAAATTCATTGGGTTAACGTATCAAAGGGTTAATTATGCCGTCTTCCATCCTGCTCGTCAATGGGCCGAACCTGAATACGCTGGGTATGCGCGAACCGCATATTTACGGCCATGAGACCCTGAAGGAAATTGAGGCTAAATGCAAGCAGGCCGCTAAAAAACTCGGCATGTCACTGGAGTGCTTCCAGTCTAATTGCGAAGGTGAAATTATCACAAAAATACAACAGGCTGTAAAAGGCTATCAGGGCGTCATCATCAACCCCGGCGCCTACACCCATACCTCAGTTGCGATTATGGACGCGTTGCTGCTCATCAAGTCCCCCATCATCGAGGTGCATTTGTCCAATATTTTCCAGCGGGAAGCTTTCCGCCATGAGTCGTATGTTTCGAAAGTCGCCAAAGGCGTGATTTGCGGTTTTGGTAGTAACGGATATCTGATGGCGCTTTCCGCCATGGCAGAGTTGGTGAAAAAAGGAAAATAACGTAAGGCCCGGACAGCGATGGTAGGCATCTACACAGACTGGCATGACAACCCGGAATTCCATGTAAAGACCGGTGGCGACAACGCAACGCTCTGGCGAATCGGGCATCGCGGCGCCTGTGGCTACGCTCCTGAAAACACGCTGGTATCCATGCGCAAGGCGCTGGAAATGGGCGTACATGGTTTTGAATTCGATGTGCAGATGAGCAAGGATGGGGAGCCAGTCGTTATCCACGACGACACGCTGGAGCGCACCACCACCGGCACAGGGCTGGTGTCTGACCATACCTTCCAGCAATTACAGGAATTCGAGGCCGGCAATGATAAATATTATGGCGAGCGGATCCCTAGCCTGCGCAATGTACTCGACATGGTGGACAAACGCTGCCGCCTGTTCATCGAGCTGAAATCCGATCACGTCACGGAAGAAGTGGTTCGCATCATCAAATACTACACCGCCAATATGGGCTGGAACTATGAGCAGCTTTATGTGTGTTCGTTCGACCATCTGCAACTGATGGCGGTGCGCACCATGGCGCCCTCCATACGCACCTGTGCGCTGATTGCGGGTATTCCGGTAAGCCTTGCCTCCATTGCTTCTGAGGCCAACGCATGGGCCATCAACCCCTGCATACAGCATATCAATCAGGGGCTGGTGGATGATGCCCATCGGCGCGGCTTACGCGTGATTGTGTGGACGGCGAATCATCCTGTAGATATTGCCAAGGCCAAAAAACTGCGCGTGGACGGCATCATCAGTGACTACCCCGACAGAATCTGAACCCATGGAACCGCTAACGCCGGAATTGCTGCTAGCTGCTTATGCCAGCGGCTATTTCCCCATGGCAACAAGCCGCACGTCAAAGGAGCTGGATTGGTTTTATCCTGAAAAGCGCGGCATATTGCCGCTGGATAATTTCCATGTGCCGCGCAGCCTTGCCAAGCTGATACGAAAAACACCTTTTACTATAACTACCGACGCTGCGTTCCGCGAGGTGATGCTGGGCTGCACCGAACGCAAATCCACATGGATTAATGACGAAATCATTTCGCTGTATTGCGAATTACACCGTATGGGTTTTGCGCATAGTGTGGAATGCTGGCAGGAAGGAAAGCTGGCGGGCGGTCTCTACGGTGTGGTACTGGGATGTGCATTTTTCGGCGAAAGCATGTTCTCGCGCACGCCCAATGCCAGCCGCGTGGCGCTGGTATATCTGGTGCAACTGCTCAATGACAAGGGTTACCATCTACTCGACACGCAATTCATCAACTATCATTTGAAGCAGTTCGGCGTCTTGGAAATTCCGCGTGCAGAATATCTGGATAAATTGAAAAAGGCGGTATCGGAACCGCCTGCGGAAAACTGGTAAGATAAAGTCGTTATGCGTGGCCAACGTCGGAAGAATAATGACCAAGGTCTATGCCCAGCGATGTCAGCGCGACGTTCCACTTAAGTTCATTGTCGGTATCAAACACCAGCTGTTTTGTTGCAGGTACGACAATCCAGCTGCCGGCCTCGATTTCCGATTCCAGTTGGCCGGGCGACCATCCGGCATAGCCAAGCACAAGCATGCCTTGCCGTGGGCCATTACCCTTGGCGAGATCCTGCAAAATAGAAAGGCTGGCGGTTACTGCCACACCGTTCTTGCGAATTAGGCTGTCGTCTGCGCTGTAATCTTCGTTATGCACCACAAACCCGCGGTTGGCTTCCACCGGTCCACCAAAGTGAATGGGAAACGCCGGCGAGCCGGAAGCCGTATCAATCTCGAGCTGCGCAAACACGTCGGCTATACTGACGGAAGAAACGGGATAGTTGACGATAATGCCCATGGCGCCTGACTCATTATGGGCGCAGAGATAAATCAGCGAGCGGGCAAAGCAGGATTCCTGAAGCGTCGGGGTGGCTGCCAGCAAACACCCTGCCAGCGGTCCGTTATATTCTTGCGTATGGTGTTTTCCATGTCCCATCACTCATTATTATAATGCATCCGTTGCTAAAATAGTAGCACTCTTTATGCCGTGTTTCCTTGTATATGCCGCCATAATAGCCGGTTAACCTTAAATTAAGGGCAGATACCTAAAATTTTAGATATTCTTGCAGCCACCCACGGAATAACCAGTAACCAAACATCACTGCCATGCAACTTTCATCCGCGCCCGTCACTGCCCGCCAATATCATGTAAACAGGCTGATTTGGGCTGGTTTTCTGGTATTCGCCGTTATCGATGCCATCTGGATAATTGCGGCAGGCATTACGATTGACCTTTCCGGATTCATGCCTTTGTTCATCAATCTTTCGCTATGTGCGCTGTTGTGCTTTTTTTACGGCTACATTCGCAAGGACGCAAATCTCTGGCTTGCCGGTCAGATTCTGGCGCAGATGTTACTATCGTCACCCATACTGGGCGGGTTCAGTTATCTTGGCGCGCGCCTCGCCCTTCCCCTGCTTGACGAGCAGCTGATAGCTATCGACAGCATGATGTTCTTCGACTGGCGCGGCTATATCGCATGGGTCAATTCCATGCCGTGGCTAGCCGACATACTCTCCATCGCTTATGATTATGCGATTGTATATATGGTACTGATTTTTGTGCTGCTGTTTTTGCTGCGCAACATGCTGCACCTACAATGCTTCGCAACCGCCTATCTTGTCACAGGGCTGGTGACAATTACGCTGTCCAGCCTGCTGCCTGCGGTCGCAGGCTATGTACATTACAATATCGACGTCAGCCAGTATGCCAACCTCCACCCCGCCGCAGAACGCGATCATGAGGAAGTTTATTTCGGAATGCGCAACCACACGCTGAACACGTTTGCGCTGCCGCTGAAAGGCATCGTCACCTTCCCGTCATTCCACGCCACGGTAGCTGTGCTGCTTATCTATGCCAGCTGGCCTGTGTTCATTCTTCGCTACCTGAGTATGGCGCTCACCCTTCTGGTACTGATGTCCACACCCGTGGACGGCGGCCATTACCTTATCGATGTAGTGGGCGGCGTAATTATCGCTTTTGCCGGAATCTGGCTGGTGGAAAAAGCGATTAGGCGTCCGTCGCTGCAACAGCGGGCATCCATTGCGGCAGCTGCGTCGTAAGCACGGCATCACCGGCAACCAGTTTGATTCCGGATTTTATAGCTTCGTCCAGCTCTGCCATGCGCAGCAGTGCAAGACCTTTGCCGCCAGAGGAAGAACGCATCTCGCCTACTACCACATCACCCGCGCGGATTTCCGTGCCTGCGGTCGGCAATGCGCCGGATAGTGCGCTGACCTGATACAGCGCTTTTTTGACCTGCCCGCGGTATTTGGTGCGAGCCGTCACTTCCTGCCCGACATAGCAGCCCTTTTTGAAATCCACGCCATGTAGCGCCTCGAGCCCGAATTCCAGCAGCAGTGATTTATCAAAGACCATGTCCTGTGCGCCGTCAGGTATGCCAAGCGAAATACGCATAGATTCGTAGTTTTCCCTGCTGGCTGTTGCGTCAACGGCTCCAAGTGCGGCCTGCTGGCCTATCACGCGGTAGCCCAGCGCAGCATGGCGCGGATCAGAAAAAATGTGCATATCCGGTGCTGGCGCTAATGTCCCCTCGCCCCACGCTATCGCAACCGCCATATCCTGTACGAGCGCAATATCCACCTTCGAGCGCAGGCGGTAGAGCGTCAGGCGTTTTTGCAGATCGTCAATGCGCGAGGCATCACAATCAATCCAGATATTTCCATGCCAGTTTATGATAAAAAAATCATGCAGGAACTTGCCCTGCGGCGAGAGCATAGACGCATAGCAGGCTTCGCCTTCTTTCAGGCGGCTAACATCATTGGTAACCAGCCCCTGCAGGAAGCTTAATGTGTCTTCGCCGTTGAGGCGCAATAATGCGCGGTGCGGTAAAATTGTATAGTGCATGACCATGATATAGCGTTATCGCCCACGCATTTAAAGGGGCATTGCGGAGCATTGCGCACAAAATACCTAGCGCACTCTTTGTTACCTGCCATAATTACAAAAAATACACCTTATTTCAATGCTATAGACTTTGGCAACACCCCCACCTGTTTGGCATAAATATTGCTCATATCTTCACTATAGATAACCGCGCATGACGACGGCTTTTGCCCTCGCCATGCGTATAACCATCTGTTTAGTAGGGGTTTGTAATGGGTTTTTACGGAACACTCGGGATTGCAGTCACCGGTTTGCAGGCACAAAGCAACAAGATCGGCATCATCTCCGACAATATTTCCAACCTGAACACCATCGGCTACAAGGAAAGCTTCGCCAATTTCGGCAGCCTTGTCGTTAATGATCAGGAATCAATCTATAACGGACTTGGCGTGGCGTCACGCAATGTGCAGCGCGTCAGCAAACAGGGTTTGTTGCAAAACACCAACTCCACCACCGACCTTGCCATTTCCGGCAACGGCTTTTTTATAGTCAACACCGCAAACGACGGCAGCGGGCAGACACAATACACGCGCGCCGGCTCATTTTCGCTGGACAGCGCCGGAAACTTCAAAAATTCTTCAGGCCTTTTTCTTCAGGCATGGGCGCTTGATAGGCAAGGCGTTCCCAACACCACGCTGCAATCTTTGAACATCACGGCACTGGGCGGTACAGCCACCGCCACCGACGCCATAGCGATCGGTGTCAACCTCAATGCCAGCGAAGTGGCGGTGCTGGGTGCAGGATCTCCGGCAGAACTCGACCCGCTTGACCTGCTCAATACCGGTATTTCCGCAGGCGACATTATTGTTCCCAACAGCGTAAATAGCATTGAGCGCGGCGACGTGTTCAATATCACCACCGGTGGAGCGCTAAGTTATGATTTCAGATATGGCGGCTTTAGCATAGGCCGCAACGTTACCGACATTACAGCCGCAGGCAATGGTGATAATGGCCTCAATATTATTTCCTCGCCTACCACGCTGGGTACTGACCCCATTACCAGCGTCGGCGCCGGCAGCGGTGATGTGGTTATCACCCACACAGCCCACGGTTTGCAGGCTGGCTCGGTTGTCGTACTCAACGGCGCAAGCGCCGTCGGCGCCATCACAGCCCCCCAACTCACCGGTACATTCATTGTCACCGCCGTAACACCCAACAGCTACACCATCACCACCACAGGTGTTGAACCCGGCGCAGCCGTTGCTGGCGGCGGCGCTGCCGTTATCGCCACCACACGCCCGTATGCCGGAAATATTTTTGATGCCACCAACGCAGCAGCAGCCTTCCTTGGCACTACAGGCATTGGTAACATCGATACAGATGCACTGAACTTCACCATCACCACAGGCGCAGGCAGCGCCACCACATTTACCTACACTGCGGCATCGCCCAATGCACTGCTGGGGCAATTCAACAACCTCAACAACCTTGCCACAGCCATCAACTCCGTAAGCGCACTGACCGCACGCGTGGTGAATGGAAGGCTGCATGTCGGCGCATCCGACAGCAACGATTCCATAACGTTTACAAACGGCCAAACCGCAGGCAGCTCCGGCCCGCCGGTTCAGTACGGCCTCGACTGGGTAGGCGAACTCGGCCTGATTGATATTGCGACAGGTACCAACCGCTTTTCAACACTTGAAAACCTTGCTGCAAATATCGATGCCAGCACAGGCCTTGAAGCAACCGTCATTAATCCGCTTGGCGCATCCAGCCTTGAAATCAACCTTGATGACCCGCTCGATACCATTACCTTCAGCGACCGCTCTGTAGTGCTTCCGACAATATTGGGCGGCAGTGCTTATACTACCACGGCAGGCTCAAACCTTTTGACTATTACGTCATCCGTTGCTGGCCTCCAGCCTGGTGACGCCATCACGCTTTCCGGCCTACTGGTCGGCACATATAACGGTATTCCCGAAACCGCACTCAACGGCCAGTTTACAGTGCAGTCTGTCGGTGCCGGCACGTTCACCATCGCCATATCCGTTCCACCGGGAACGATCACTGCCGGTTCGTTCGGCGCTGGCACAGAAACGCTCTTTGCCGCAAGCAATCACGGTAGTTTGCTCGGGCAGCTTGGCATTACAGATTCGCTTAACAGCGCCCCTTTCCCCGCTGCTGATCCGGTGCCTACAACCGGTGTGCTTGGGCCAGCGTATGATCCTAACGGTACGTTTACACCTGCGCCGTTCCCACTACTGTTAAACGGCTTTACCACAACTGCTGGTTCGAGCAGCATAGACATTACCGCCACCATACCGGGACTGCAGGTAGGTGACATTGTAACTATCTCTGGTTTAGCGGCTGGCACTTATAACGGCATTCCTGACACTGACCTGAACAATACATTTATCGTGCAGGCCGTTACTGGTACAACTATCAGCATCACCGTGCCGACAGACCCCACCAGCGTCACCGCCGGCAGTTTCGGTCTTGGCGGCGAATTGGTAACCACCATCAACGATAAAAACATGGCCAGCGGCGGCATAGCGCCACAGTTCAGCCGTTCTATCACTGTGTATGATGATCTTGGCACCAGCCACGACCTGAATATCGGCTTCATCAAAACCGGCGTCAATGAATGGGCGGCAGAAGTTTATGCAGTGCCGAATACCTCGGTTACCACCACGGCAGGCGATGGCCTGCTCGCTTACGGACCTATCACCTTCAATGGCGACGGCACGCTTGCCACCATCGACCCGCTGCTGACCACCGCTTTGAATATCGCATGGACGAATGGCGCCGCTGCCAGCACCATCACCGTCGATTGGGGTACGCTCGGCCTCAACGATGGGCTTGTACAAACAGCAGGCCCGTATAACACAACCTTTGCTACCCAGAACGGTGCGCCGGTAGGTGAGCTTATAAACATTACCGTCGCTGATAACGGCGACGTTATCGGCAATTACAGCAATGGTGAAAACCAACGCCTGTTCCGTATCCCGCTCGCGCAGTTTGTAAACGTTGACGGCCTGCAGGCCATCAACGGCAGCGCATTCGTTGAAACCGAAGAATCAGGGTTCGCCGCACTCTTTGAAGCGAACAGCAACGGTTTGGGCATCATTTCCGCTTCGCAGCTGGAATCTTCAAACACAGACCTTGCCACGCAGCTGACCGAGTTGATTGTCGCCCAGCGTTCCTACCAGTTCAACACGCGGCTGATTGAAACCACCGACACGCTGCTGGAAGACCTTGTGCGTATGGGTGGCAGCTAAGCGTAGCTGATTAGCGTCCAGCCGGAGCAAGCTTTACCGCATCCGGCGCTTCGGATGCCGGTTCGTTTGCGGGCAACGCCTGTTTTGCCTGCATATTCATTTCAGGAATCGGGGTAGTCACCGGAATGCGGGTCAGCGCCGATAATTCCATTTTATCAACAATCACCCCATCAATTTTGTACAGAATTCCGCTGGTAAAGGACATGGTGTAGGTAATCGCCTTGCCACTTATGGAATAGTTATTCTTGTGCGGTTGCGCGATATTGATAACGCGCTGGTCGTTCATGCTGCGCAGGTTGGCAGTACGCGCCCTGTCCACAAAAATAGCACCCTCGACTATATGGTTGCGCAGAATGGCTGCAACTTCCTGTTTACACTCGGGAGCATAAAAGCAGGGGTATTTTTCCTTAGTGATTTTCTCAAACGCGTCGTTGGTGGGCGCAAAAATCGTGTAGTCCTTGCCGTCCTGCAGTTCATCGGCAACACCTGTATCCAGCAAGGCCTGATAGAACACGGACAGGTCATCACGCCGCTTGAGCGAGTCTTCCACTGTCGGGTTTTTGGCAATAGCCACGGACAGGCTCGTCGTTGCAACAGCAAATACAGTCGTTGCGAGTAATGCTCTTTTCATAATTCCTCCCTAGATTTTAAAACGAAAGCCTACAACCCTGAAGCGAGCTGTCAAAGTAAAAATATAAATACCATTGAAATATATAGGCTTATTTATGTATATGCTTGTTTACACTTGCCTGCATAACCGTTAAATTCCCTTATCCTTTAAGGGGATATACACTAAACCGCTAAACTGAAATACACCACGCCAATGCCCTCTCCCGTAAAATCCAGACATGAACATATCGCATCCCTTGAAGGCTGGCGCGGCGTTGTTTCGTTGCTGGTAGTCAACTTCCACTTGTATGCTTTGTTTTCGTCGCAGCAAATCGCAGCTTACGGCTATCTCGGTGTAGATTTCTTTTTTATCCTTTCCGGTTTCATTATCGCCCGCCGGTATGAAACAGCCATTGCCACACGCAGCATCACCTTCACCCAGTTTGCCGTGCGCCGTTTAGCGCGACTTTATCCGCTGTATATTTTCAGCATTGCTTTATTTCTCTATATCAACGCCACGTTAGTTGCGCCGCAACTGGCCGCCATGGGTACAAAAGCCATTGAATATGGCAAAGGGCCGGAAACGGGATGGATGGTGATTGTGCAACTGCTGATGATAAGCAACATCAGCGACATGGCCGCGCCATGGAACAGCGCCGCATGGTCGGTTTCTGTGGAGTGGATAGTCAACCTTATCTTCTTCGCCATCATTTTTATATTCAGAAAAATTCCAACATTGCTGCTCGGGCTTGCCATCATCTACTGCACGATTTATTTGATGATTGTATCGCCGGATACGCTGAATCTGTTCCTTGCCACCCAGCCTTTATTCAACCCCACCATCGCACGCGGTATCGTCGGCTTTTCCATCGGCATGCTGATTTGCCGCTACCATCATTCGTTTCCCGTGCTGACACCGTTCAAACTGCTTGTGATGGAACTGGTGTTCATGTTCGCGACATGGCAGCTGATTGTGATGCACGGAAAGCCCTTCCCCATCAGTGTTGATTATGTGTTCCAGCTGGTGCTGTTTCCAGCGCTGATTATCCTGAGCTTGTACCCTAACGGCCTTATGTCTACCCTTGTGTCGTCATGGCCGTTTGCGTTCCTCGGGCGCATCAGTTATTCGCTGTACCTGCTGCATATCCCCATGGTGTATGCCTTTCAGTATTCGCCTTATTTCGATATGTACGAAAGGCCAGTCAAGGGCGTGGTATTTTATATCGTGCTAATCAGTTTTTCAACACTCGTCTATTACCTGTTTGAAAAGCCCGCACGCGGTCTGGTGCGCAAGCTCAGCAACTAACAAATCAAAAATATTTTTGGAAAAAACACATCCGGAAAACTGGAGCAGAAACGAATCTGCCTCTCCTGGTCCCTCTTGCGAGGGGGGAGAGGCAGACTGTTACGTCAGGTTGTCAGTACAGGTTCACTTGCCTTTCGGCAGCACCACCATGTACCCGGTGTGGGCCGTCGGCGGAGCGTAACCCCAACCGAGCAGCTTGCCGGCCTTGTCCGTGTTCTTGACCGCTCCGATCTTCACGGGGGCTTGGAAGCCTTCCGTGTCGTCGAACGCGACCCAGAGCACGGTGCGCTGCGAGACCAGTGCCAGACCGCTGCCGCCCTCACGGGTGGCAACGATGTCAGCACCGTCTTTCGCGCCCAAGTGCCCGGACTTCGCACCGAGGTGGATGTCCGTGCCAGACTTGGTGTTCTTCGCGACGATGAGCGTGGCCACGACCTTGCGGTTCTGGCCCTGCGTCGCCTGCGTGAACTCCTTGTCCTCGAGCTTGGCCGGATCGCCCCACTTCTTGATGGCGGCGACCTGATCGGCGGACAGCTTGACGTCGTCCTTCGGTTCCTGACCGGAGGTCAGGCTGGTGAAGGTGACCAGAGTGGCGAGCGCCACCAGCTTCAAAACGGTACGCACGATGTTTCTCCTTCCCTTTCGGGAGGCTGAGGGCTATCGCTGGCGAAGTTGCCAGGAAGAGGTTGCCCGTAATTCCTCTCCATTTGCGTATGTCAAACACCGAACCTACACAGTCCGGTGATGTGACCAATTGAATGGTCGAAAACCGTTGGTTGCCCAACGTCTTAGAATCTCACCTCGTTAAAAGTGTGATTCACAAGTAATTACAGGATACCTTAAATAGCCCGCGCGGTCAATGAAGGTTAACGCCGTTTAATTCTAATTATATATTGAATTATATGAATATTTCATGATTTCATGCGGATATAACAGTCATAAAAATCCGTTTACCCACTGGCAGGAAAAGAAAAACCCCGCAAGCATAGAAGCTGCGGGGTTCTCTAAAAACCAACTTTTTATGATGTTCTACTGGCGTTTTGCTGCGGGTTTAGCAGTGGATTTGGCAGCAGGAGTTTCCGCTGGTTTAGCAGCAGGAGTAGAGGTCTTATTATGTTCTTCTTCGCGCCAACGTTCCATTTCAGTCATCATATTATTGACAATTTCAGTGCATTGCTTTTGGCTTATCTGCTGATCAGCGCGATCCAACTCAAGCCCTTTGGTCGTTTCTTCGTCTGCCTTTAAATGCCTTGGCTTGTAGCAAATCACCGGCTCTTCGGGGTTAGTCGTTTTACCGCAAAACTCAATAGCACCTGTGCGCTTGTCAAATTTCCAACCCATATAAGTGTCGTTGCCGCTCACCTGAATTTTGGAGAAGCTGTAACGGTCGGAGTCAAAATGGCTACCGATGTAATTATCAATCGCCCAGTAGATGAACAGGCAGCCGATAGTGAACAGCAGCACAATCAGGAACAGGAAGCACAAGAGTGAACGGGAATAAGCGCGACGCATAATTTTTACTTACATAGTTAAATGGTTAACAAAATTAAATAAATAGGCCGTTGTTTTACACGAATTAGCCCATATTGCAAAACATATGTTAAAAATAGGTTTTTCTTTCTGATTTATATCATATTTTCCTGCTTATTTTTGCCCTTCTGTGGCCACATTGCTATGAGTTGCTATGAGTTCCTTGGCCAGGTCATCGCCCACGCATACAGGCTTACAAAGATAAAGCTGTCGAACAAAAAGCTGAACACAATATACAGCGTCGGCAGGAACAGCATGCTGACCTCACCCAATATCAATGAGTGCAGTAGGTACTGAAACGGCAGCATGATGATAAAATAGCCGAGGACAAGCACTGTAAGCGCCACTTTATACCAGAAGTTCACATCAAAAATATAATAGATCATGGAAAGTATCGGCGGTGTGAGCAGCAACAGGTAAATGCCGAGCGTCAGCGACTGCGTGATATAAGTACCCAGCGTGTAAGGGAAGTAATCAGGGCTTATTAAAAAATACACTGACGCCGTCAACTGTATGAACAGGATAAACCGTAGCAGGAAGGTCAGGGGTAAAAAATTTGATGGAATCAGATTGGACAGCAGCATTACGATAATGCAGGCCACCATATTAATCCAGACCGCGCTCTGCTCGGGTAGTAACGCAGGCAAATCCGGATAAGGCATATCCATTACGCCCCACAGCATTTCCTGCCCGAGTGTTTCGACCGTGCCTACCATATCCATCGCCTGCATCCAGTAAGCGAATATCCATGCCCAAAAGTCTGTGATGTTCTCGAGGTTGAACCAGAGTAGCAAATCAAACGCCAGTGGCAAAAACAAGATAGTGTATTGTGTGCGGCGATCGAGAGGCAGATTCCACAGCGAACGATGCATCAGGATAGGCGTACCCTTGGCGCCCGTGCGCCGCTTTTGTAATAGCTGGTCTTCTGCCGTAGGTAGTTTAGAACTCATAGAATACGCCTAATGAACCGCCGGTACGGTTGTAGAAAGGATTGTGGTAGTAGTCTGCCTGTGCATTGAAGCCCCAGTTTTCACCCAGCCATTTCCGCCAGCCAAGCAATATAGCATGGCTGTTAAAATCGGTAATGGTGTTGCCCGAGTTGATGACCTGATAGGCTTCCCTGCCATAGTCGAATCTTATATTGAAGAATTGGTCTTTGTTGGTGCCATACATCACGCCAACGAACCCAGACGCGGAATTGACGCCGCCCGGGCTGCTGCGGTTGAGCCACACGCCTCCCTGCAATATCCATAGCTCGGGGAAATAATAGGTCGCGCCCAGCAATATGCTGTTGCTGTAGTTACGCCCCATGGAATCGAAATACATATAGCCCAGCGTGGTAAGCAGGCGTTGCTCGCGCCACATGCGGTTAATAGAGGCATCCACACGGGTACGCGGCAGGAACGAACCTTTCATACCGCCACTGATACCGATGGTGGTGTACATATCCTCGTTCCACAGGTGGGTGTTGCCTATGCCGCCATACGTGCCATTTTCGTGGAATTTATGCTGGTGTCCTGCTTCCGCATTCCAGCGGTTTTTGGGATCGGTTTGCACTTCACCGCGCACATACTGGCCAAAGCCATTGCCATAATCATTCGTTGCACGCGATGCATTGAGGCCGCCTTCAACATAACCGGTGGGCTTGAATTCAGGGATTTTTTCTGCTTCTTCCTGCTTGTCATGCTCCTTTGCCTCACGCGCCAGCGCATCCATGTCGGCCTTCATGATTGCCGCATCATCCGGTGGAATCACATAGCTGCGGTTATATTCCTGCGCGGATGCAAAGCCGGGATATGCCATCAGCACCGCCGCACACACAGAGTTACGCCATAATTTGCCCATCATACTCATGACCCCGCTATTGTTTTAGGCAGGTTCTCGTTCGAACCACTGCCTGCCAGTAATATTTCACAGATACACTTTGCCGCCGTGCCGTTACCAAATGGATTTTCCACCTGTCGCCACGATTCACGCTTGCTCGGGTTACGGTAAAAACTTGCCACATGGTGCAGGATGCTGCCTTTTTCAGTGCCGGCAAGAATACCTATGCCTGCCTCGACTACCTCGGGACGTTCGGTCGTATCGCGCAGAATCAGCACGGGAATGTGCAACGCCACCGACTCTTCCTGAATGCCACCTGAATCGGTCAGCACCAGCCACGCATGCTGCATCACCCACAGGAACAGCGGATACGAAAGCGGCTTTAGCAGGTGCAGGCGCGAAATAGTATTATCGGCGCTGTCGCCAATCACATTATGGATAGCGGCGCGTATCTTCGGGTTCGGGTGAATTGGCCAGACCACCAGCATATCTTCGTATTTCTCCAGCAGCTCTTTAATCGCCGACGTAATCTGCATGACATTGGATGCCTGATTCTCGCGACGGTGCATGGTAACCATGACAATTTTTTTCTGTTCATGCTGGCCGATAATATCCTTGAGGAACTGGTATTCGCTATTCTGTGCGGCCTGCAGGTATTTAGGCAGGCGCTCAATGCCAAGGCGCGTTGCCTCAATGATAGTGTTTCCCACGACATGGATTTTTTCCTTGGCGATACCTTCTGCCAGCAAATTCTTTTGCGCACGCTGCGTCGGTGCAAAATGCCAGCGTGCGAGGCGCGCCATCATTACGCGGTTCATTTCCTCAGGGAATGGATTATACTCATTATGCGAACGCAAGCCTGCCTCGACATGTGCAATCGGCACCTGATGGTAAAACGCTGCCAGCGCCCCCATCAGCCCGCTGCTGGTATCGCCATGCACCAATACGGTGGAAGGACTCGCACTAACGATTAACTCTGAAATCTTGTTCAGAAGCTCACCGCTGAGTGTGGACAGATCATGCCCAGGGTTATAAGGTTTTTCAGGGTACAAAATATGGTTGCGCTGAAGATCGACAATGTAATCCGGCTTGATATCAAAAAATTCATATTGCGGCATTGCCAGTTCGTTATGCTGGCCGGTATGCAGCAATAACGGATCAATGCCCCGCTGCCTCAGTTCATAATAAATCGGCGCCATCTTTATGATTTCCGGCCGCGTACCCATGACCATGAGTATTCTGGGTTTGATGCTCATAGGGCAACCCCGTCGATGCAAGCCGTACCGGCGCTATTCCCCATTTTGCTGAGCTTCCACTCAATATGCTGCAGCGCTGCCTCTTCCATCACGTTCCAGAATTTACGGTCGCTGTGATGTATCATCATATTGCGCCAGCAGGATGCCGTATCAGAATCACCCACCGCCAGCGAAATAACCGCAAGTAAACCCCACGGGTAATTCTGGTTCAGTTTTGCGAACCATTCCTTGCGGTGGCTGCGAATCCACTCTTTGTATTTTTCGACCAGTATTTTCTTGTCTTCAAATACATATGGCATAGAGAAAATATAGGCGACCTTATCGGGATAAAATTCTTTTTCGGTGCGTGGCTGCGTGGTTATCAGGCACTGAGCGCTGTCCGTGGGGTTGAACACCTTCAATATGCCCTGATGCAATTTTTCGGCCTTTTGGGCATATTGCTTTGACTTGCTGTGCTGGCCAAGGCGTTTTGCGTCTTTCGATATGTTTTCAAACGCCGTGTATATCTCGATATTATCCATCAGCAGCCCCACCGGCAGTGCCTGCGAAATATGGTAAATGCCTGATTCCTTGTTATAGAGCTTTTCAAGCTGCTCTTCTGCCTTCTTTGCGCTTTCCTGCCACGCTGCGGGCAGGCCTTCACGCGGGGCAAGTGAATATAAAAGCTGTATCCAGATAGCCAGCATAGCGTCGTCGGCATCGGCCTCGGCATAAGATTTCCATTGTTTGTTTTCATCGAGCTTGTAGCGCTCAAACAAACCGTCCGGCTTCTGAATTTTAAGCATCCATTCTACCCACGCCATCGCAGGCTTACGGATGGAAAGTCCAGCATCTTTTGCCATCAGCAGTGCCTTCATGGCAAAATACGGATCAACCACGCCGCTGCCATGCCATGTCACGATAGCGCCATCCGGCTCCTGATATTTCGACAGGTCAAAATCTGCCGCCATAGCCGCTGCAGGCTGCGTCGCAAGCAATAATGAAACCAGCAGGCCGCGCATTTTCATGCTACCGCGCTTTCTGGCGTGATTACCAGCGCACGCTCCAGCGCCCACACACTGCCATACACTATTGTACCCGTAGTCACCGCAACTACCGGAGCAGTTACCGTTGTAAGCAATAACTCCGTGCCGATGCTGTTTCCCGAACCAATGATGATTTGCTCTTCGGCAATTACCGGGCCTTTTATTTTGCAGCCGTTACCCGTCGTGATGTTACCGGTACTGACGGCGGAACCTTCGATGCAGACTTTGTCTTCAAGCGTGAGGTTGCGGTTGCTTTTTACGCTACCCTTGATGAATGAGCCACGGCCGATGATGATATCCTGCGTGGCGATGATATCGCCTTCGAAATAGCTGTTTTCCGGCAGGGTAATGCTGCCGTCAATCACCCAGCGGTTATTGTATTTAAAGCTGATGTTGGGTGGCTCGGCCAGTGGCTGCAGTGTGTTTTTGTCCCATGTGGTTATATGCGCGAGTGTTTCTTCACCGAATACAAGCATGGGCGCCGAAATACGTTCGAACTCGCACTGCTCTGCCAACTGCATCATGCCATCTGCCGACGCGCGGCCATACAGTCGGCATTCCTTGCCAACCTTCAGCGCCTTTGCACTATGCACCCAGCGCAGCAGCGTGCATGACTTATCGAGTACGATATTTCCTTCTGCGAGCAGAGCGCGGTAATGACCATCTGCAGCGGCAGTGATGTCTTCCGTGCTATAAATTTCGCGGTCGAAAGAATAACGCGCCGGAAGTTTCAGGGGAGCCGTGGAAATAATAACCTTCTGCGTGGAAAGCGCTGTTTTCTCAAGCATGCTGAATTCGGGTGCGTTATCGCGCCCCAATACCTGAAACGGCGCGCCGTCAGCAAAATTGCCTTCCTGAAAGGCAACACCTTCGGCCAGCACATGATGGAAATTTTCGCCAAACTGCTTTTGCAGGTAGCTTTTAAAGCCGTTGGCAAAATGGCGTATGTCGGTGTCGTATTCCTGTACAATCCGCAGCGGCTTGTTATCGGTGGGATACGCAAATTCCAGAATAGCCGGAAGCAGCGGCAGCATAAAAAGCAGCAATGTAATAAGCAGGAATACCAGCAAACTCATGACAGCCCCGTTGTTGTTCCGGCACTGCGGAAGCGGTCAGTCTTCTTCCATACCACCGCTCTTTTACGCGAACGGAAAATCTGGAACAAGCTTGCCTGACAGACAGACACCATGCTGATAAAAAAATTTATCTGGTTGAGCGGCAAAAGGCGTATGCGGTTTTTGCTGCGGTCAAGATAGGCAGCCGTTGCGATTTCAAAGAAGGCGGCAAAATTTCCCACAGCGCCGTATGACGCAACCATCATCAGCGCCAGCGGTCCCATAATAATATTGTTCTCGCCAAGGTAAAACAACAAGATGGCGATAATCCAGCCCACCAGCATCACCAGCGACATGGCATACACGCCAAGCAGCAGCATGCCGTCAATGCGCTGCGACGGGCGCATTTTTTCATTGTTCAGGCACTTCATGGCGTAACGCCCAAGCGTCTGGTTATGACCCTTGGCCCAGCGCTTGATCTGGTGAATGCGTACCGGCCATGTTTCCGGCGCTTCTTCAAAACATTCCGAACGGTTCTGGTACACCGACTTCCAGCCTTTAAGCACGGCGCGGTAAGTAATATCGGTATCTTCCGCCAGTGTATCATCCAGCCAGCCGCCCACGTCCTTTAGTGTGGCAATCCTCACACCGCCCACCGTGCCGCCATACTGCGGCACAAGATTTAAATTCATGCGTGCCTGCTGATCCACCTGATAGCCGCCTGCGCGCTCAAGGTCCATCAGGCGTGTAAGCAGGTTGGTGGCGAGGTTGATAGGCACTACGCGCCCCATCACCAGCCCTACCTCGGGGTCAAAGAACGGCGCTGCCAATTGTTTGATCAGCCCACGGCCAGGAATATAGTCGGCATCGAATACGATGATAATATCGCTGCTAACACGCAAGGTGGCGTCTTTCAGTGCCGGCGCTTTGCCGCCAATGCCTTCCTGCCGGTGAAACGGGATAATCAGGTCGGGGAAACGTGCAGCAAAATCATCGACAATCGCAGCCGTATTATCTTTTGAGCGGTCATTAACAACAATCACCTTGAGTTTTTCGCGCGGGTAATGCACCTGTGTCAGCGCCTGCAGCGAATCCGCTATCACCGCTTCTTCGTTATGTGCGGGGACAAGAATGGTGACGCTCGGCCAGTCGGCTACATCGACATTAATGTAAGGCTGGCGCTGCTTGCCGAAAAGACGGTTCAGAGTGAAATAGTAATGCCGCACCGTATAGACGATGATCAGCAGCACGATTGCCACCAGCAGGATTTTCAGTAATGCCACAATAAAATAATACATTGAGAAAACTAAAGTTTATTTGACCCTACCATGATGTGGCAAACCGATTAACAAAGGCCGAAAAACTCGTTAAGAAACTCAGAACAACACGCAAAAAGTCAGGGCTTTCTGCAGACTGTGGATAACTTATAACCGGCGAGGGGCGCTTGGTATCCCATAAACCCTGCCATGTCAATGAATATTAAAGAATATTAAGGTATGCATCAAGCTCGCCAAAGGCTTGATAAAATGGCTTATAAGTCAGGAGTATGCGAATATCCGGCCTATAAAATCAGCAATTTATATACCTCTGTAAAAACATGTTATTTTTTGATTATCAACAATAAACGGTATAAAATACCCTATGACAAAAAATGATAAAGACTCAGCGCGCTACATTGTGCGCAACGTGCAGTACCCGCAATCGGAGGCATACTCCGTTGCCTGCCAAAGCATTGCCGACAAGCTTTATTCCCGAAACTTCAGGGATCTCTACAGCTTTATTGATCACACCGCCGAGCATATGCGCGATAAACGCATTGCGCTGCGCGGCAACAACCCTGACCCCGACGATGATTACGCACTGCCGCGTACCAGCGCCTTCATGGCGACACCACATCTGGAAATGCAGGAAAACAGGCTGTGGAAAGCGTTCAAGGCCTTCCGCAAGATGCTGCCGGGCGATACATCAGCCGTGTACCGCGCGGCATTTTACGACGAACGCGGTGAAAAACCGCTCAAGCTTACCGAGATAAGCAACCTCGTTCCACACCTTCGCAAACACAAGGACACGTGGCCGTTGCCACTCAATGAAATGGATGCGGGCGGCGCGAAAGTCGAGCATTACGACATGCAGGGTCAGGTGGTGCGCGACAACCATATGCTGATTCACCCTATCTACAGCAACAATGAGGAAACAGAAGCCAAGCTGCGCGATCACCTTACCCCGCGCCTGCTGGAAACAATGGCGCGCATGGAACCTATCGTCAGCCGTGCCAATGAAAACTTCCGCAAGGCCATGGACCGCGAGCTGTCACCAAAAAAACGCGAAGCCGCCGCCTATGATTGCTATGCGCTGCTTTCCCACTCGGTACGCATGGAACGTGGCACCGCCACCATGGCGCGCATCGCACTGGATTATCTCAGCAACAAAATCGGCTTTGAAGTACCCTACACCAAAGAGGATGTTGACCTCAACACCACCGCGCTATTCACCAACCCCAAGGATTTCACGCGCCTTGCCATGCAGCCTGTGGACGGCGCACATCCCTTTTTTGATGACAGCATTACCGGACAGGAAGTGCGGCAGTGGCAGAAAAATATCATCCGCCAGCGCCAGACCGCCGAAAAAGACAAAAACCGCGGCGGTTGAGACATTACATTTTCTGAATAAGCATATCCAGCGATTGAAGAAACTGGGAGCGGTCCTTTTTGGAAAAGGCCGGATTGAATCCTTTTATGTCGCCAGTCTCACGCAAATGGGCATTGAGGGCGCGCATGGACAAAGCCGAGCCGATATTCTGCGAAGTAAATACATGACCTGCCGAATTCAGCGCCTTGCAGCCCTTGTCCAGACAGCGGGCCGCGAGCTGGATATCGGACGTCACAACAATATCATTCGTGCCGGCATGCTCTACAATCCAGTCGTCCGCAGCGTCGAATTGCGCACCTACGACCACTTGCCTGACATTGGGTGCGGCGACAGGGCGCATCCCCTGATTGCTCACCAGCGTCACCTGTAATTTATAGCGCGCCGCTACCCGCAGAACTTCTTCTTTGACAGGACAGGCGTCGTTATCCACAAAAAGCTGTATGGGCATTAGCTGCTTACCGCAATCGTCGCCGCCAATTGCAGTTTCCGGTCTCTTCCAAATGATTTGATTTCAGCCTCCCGTTTCAAGGCGCTGCTTTTTGTATCGTGAAGCTCGGTATAGAGGATGTGATAGGGCGCGCGGCCGCGTGTGTATTTCGCGCCCGTGCCTTTTTCATGCTTGGCGATACGGGTCTCCATATCGGTGGTGATGCCGGTATAGAGCGTTTTATCCGCGCATTGTAAAATATAGACCGTCCAGGGCAAATGCCGCTCCTTAAATTTGTGATCACCAAAGAATGGTCATAATATTATATATATTTCAATTGATTATTAAATAAGAAAAATTTCTCCTTGCTATTTGCCGACTAATTCAAGAATATGTACATATTCAAACTTGATTTATTGGAATAGCCGTTATGTCGCAGTGGGGAGGATCAAGAAAAGGCGCTGGCCGTAAAAAAGGCAGCCCTAACCAGCCCAAATCAGAAGTCATCGCTTTTACTGGCAAACGCGGGGGAGCGCGCCCCGGCAGCGGCCCTAAAAGCAAGTACGGCGAACCGACTAAGGCGCTGCGTATTCCCGCCAGCATGGAACAGTCTGTCATGAACTATGTCGAGCATAAGGGCTTCAACCTGCCTGTGTATGCCATGAAAGTTCCCATGGGACTTATGAAGGCCAGCATCGATTATGTGGACCGCACCCTGAACCTCAATGAGCTTATCAGGCATCCCGACAAGACGTTTTTTCATCCGGTGGAGGGAGATTCTATGGAACCTACCGTATTTGCCGGTGACCTTGCCATGATTGATGGGGGCATCGAAGCCATGCACGGAGATGTGGTGCTGGCTTCCATTGACGGCAATCTGGCGCTAAAGCGCCTTGTGAAGCTGCGCAACCGTGTCTGGCTGGAATCGGATAACAAAAAATACGATCCGATTATTCTGGACGCCGAACTGGAAAACATTATCTGCGGCGTGATGCTTGTGTCGATCCGGCCCATCAGCACGAATCATATTAAATCATTCTAGAAAGGAAATATTTATGCCCGCACTACGCTCACTACGCCGCCTGCTGTTCCTGCTGCAGTCACCAGGGCCGATATTAAGGTAGGAGTGCTACATTATAGCAGGAAAATGGTGCTGCTGAGAGGAATCGGACCTCCGACCCCGTCATTACCAATGACGTGCTCTACCACTGAGCTACAGCAGCGTATCCATTTCTCCGGTACAAGCCAGTATGTTGCACCTGAAGGCAAAATCAGGCGCGGAAAATGCCACAGCTAACCCCCAATGGCAAGTCCTGATTGCTATTGGTTGAATAATCTAATAGATAATTGCGCAATTCTGATAGTTTATACAAAATGAATGCTGTGAAAACAGCACTTTAAAATATTTAGGACGCAATGAACCATTCCGAACCAACTGCAGGTAGCTCCGCGCAGGAAAAGCTGTCCGGCGGAGACAACGAAAAGACCGCAAAGGAAAAGCGGCTGGCGGATGCCTTGCGCAAAAATTTGCTGCGCCGTAAAGCGTGCGCCAAGACAGGCGACAACCCCGCTGAAGGCAGCAGGTAACCGCGCCATGAAGCATGTTTTCCTTACTAAAAAAGAAAAGAAAAAACTACAGAACAAGAAAAACCGCCACCAGCAGGAGCTGTATAATATCGTACGCCTGCAGCGGCTGGACGAAGACCGCGTAGAGGCGCTGGAAGAAGACCGCAAACCCAAGCGCAACCGAGAGGGAAAACAAAAAAAAGAAGACGGGGACGACAAGGTCTGGAGCGAAAAAATGGTTACCATACGCAACAGGCTGACCAATAAAAAGCGCGACTCAAAGGAACGCTGGAACCGCTTTGCAGGCACGTCTGATGCCGGCAGCCGCGGGTTATAAAACAACACCGCATTATCCAATTGATATTATTGACTATAAACGCCCATAGCGAGCCATTGCCCCGGTCGCATTAATCTTTTGCCTCCGAGCTGCAGGATTGCCTCGCAAAAAACACGCCTTATCGCTTGAAACTGCCAGCAAAATCGCTAGGATTGCGCCCTCTGATTAACCTTGAAGGCCAAACGCGTGTCCCTGCCGTTCCAGCAACTCATCCTCAACCTGCACCAGTTCTGGGCAAATCAGGGCTGCGTGATATTGCAACCTTACGACATGGAAGTCGGCGCCGGCACATTTCACCCCGCCACCTGCCTTGGTGCGCTGGGAAGCAAGCCGTCGAGCGTTGCCTATGTGCAGCCATCGCGCCGCCCGAAAGACGGCCGCTACGGTGAAAACCCCAACCGTTTGCAGCACTACTACCAGTATCAGGTGATACTGAAACCCTCGCCTGACAATATTCAGGAACTCTATCTGGAAAGTTTGAAGATGATCGGCATCAACCCCGCCGACCACGACATACGCTTTGTGGAAGATGACTGGGAATCACCCACGCTCGGCGCATGGGGGTTGGGCTGGGAAGTATGGTGCGACGGCATGGAAGTGACGCAGTTCACTTATTTCCAGCAGGTCGGCGGCATTGAGTGCAAGCCGGTATCCGGTGAAATCACCTACGGGCTGGAGCGCCTCGCCATGTACATCCAAGGCAAGGAAAATGTCTATGACCTCGACTTCAACGGCAAAGGTGTAAAATACGGCGACGTGTTTTTGCAGAACGAGCAAGAATTTTCAGCGTATAATCTTGAGGCAGCAAATACAGAACAATTACTGAAGCAGTTTGAAGATGCCGAGAAAGAATGCACTGCACTGCTGAATTTCAAACGTGGCGGCGTGCCTGCACCGCTGGCCCTGCCCGCTTATGACCAGTGCATCAAAGCCAGCCACCGTTTCAACCTGCTCGATGCGCGCGGCGTGATTTCCGTGACCGAACGCGCCGCCTATATTGGCCGTGTGCGCGCACTGGCCAAGGCCTGCTGCGAAGCCTATGTGGCAAGTCAGGAGGCCGCGTGAAAGACGGCATCTGGATAGTGGACGCCTTCACGCCGGTTGCTTTCCGTGGCAATGCTGCTGCCGTATGCATGTTTGATGCGTTTCCGTCTGACAAGGAATTGCAATTGATTGCCGCGCAGATGAATTTGTCGGAAACCGCGTTCCTCGTGAACACAGGCCCGCTGGCCTACAAGCTGCGCTGGTTCACGCCGGATGTGGAAGTAAAACTCTGCGGCCATGCCTCGCTTGCCGCCACCCATGTGCTGCACCAGTCCGGCCTGCTGAAAAAGGGCGAGCTTGTTACCTACGACACACTCAGCGGAAAACTCACCGCCCGCGTGCTGGATAACGGAATCGAGATGGATTTTCCGGCCCTGCCCGGCACAGTTGTCAAAGCGCCCGCTGCACTGAAAGCGCTCGGCGTGGATATACTTGCCTGTGAGCAAAACCGCGACAATTACCTCGTCGAAGTGAAGGATTACGAAACGCTGCTCGCCTGCGCGCCCAGCTTCAAAAAGCTCGCCAAGCTGGAATGCGTCGGCGTTATTGTCACCACGAATAAAGACGTGGAAGGGTTTGACTTTGCCTCGCGTTATTTCGCACCCGCCGTCGGTGTCAATGAAGATCCCGCCACCGGCTCTGCCCATTGTTTCCTCGGCCCTTACTGGGCGAAGAAAACGGGAAAGCAGCAATTCCACGCCATTCAGGCGTCCAAGGGGCGCGGCATCATCGATGTCACCGTCAAGGGTGAGCGCGTATTGCTCACCGGACAGGCCGTGACCACCCTCAAAGGCCATATCCGCACTACAAACCCAAAACAACAAAAGCAAAAAAAGGAAACAGTCGCATGCTGATTACCATGCTGCATAGCAAAATCCACCGCGCCCGCGTCACCCACAGCGAACTGCATTATAACGGCTCTATGGGCATCGACCGCGACTATATCGACGCCGCAGGCATGATGGCAGGCCAGCAGATTGACGTGCTGAACATCAATAACGGCGAGCGTTTCACCACCTACATCATCGAAGAAGAGCGCGGCTCGAAAAAATTCGGCGTTTACGGCGCCGCCGCCCATCTCGTTGACCCGGGCGACCGCGTTATCGTCATCGCCTACGCGCAGATGGAACCCGCCGAAGCCAAGAAATTTGAACCCAAGGTACTCATCATGAACGATGACAACGCCATCGCCTCCATAGGAACCAATCCTCATGGCTGATTTGCTGCTAGAGCTTTTCTCGGAAGAAATACCGGCGCGCATGCAGGCGGACGCGGTTGAGCATTTACGCGAATCGTTAGTTAATGCACTGCGTAAAAATGGCCTCGATGATGGCAAGATTGCGTTTCAAGCAAGATCCTATGTTACTCCCCGCCGTTTAGCTGTTTGGCTTAACAACCTTCCTATCGCATCAGAATCAACTGAAACCGAACTCAAAGGCCCGAAGGTCGGTGCGCCCGATGCTGCTGTGCAGGGTTTCCTGAAAAAAACGGGACTCGCGCAAAAAGACCTGACCGAGCGTGACGGCGTCTATTTCGCGATTGTGCGCAAAGAAGGCCAGCAAACCGCTGACCTGCTGAAGAGTGCTATTGAACACACGCTCGCCTCCTTCCCGTGGCCGAAATCCATGCGCTGGGGCAGTGGCGAGGCGACATGGGTGCGCCCGCTGCATTCCATCCTGTGCATCTTTGACGGCAAGGTGATTCCGGTATCGTTCGCTGGCGTGACGGCTGGCAATACCACGCGCGGCCACCGCTTCCTTGCGCCGGACGCCATCACCATCAACAGCCCTGCTGATTATGAGGCTGCGCTGAAAAAAGCGTATGTGCTTGCTGACCGCGAAGCGCGCAAGGCGGAGATTTTGAAACAGGCCGAGGCCGCTGCCAAGGGCGCAGGCCTTGTGCTCAAAAAAGATGAAGGCTTGCTCGAAGAAGTCACCGGACTTGTCGAATGGCCGACCGTGCTGGTTGGCACTATCGATGCGAAATACATGGACCTGCCGAAGGAAGTGCTGGTGTCTGAAATGCGCGCGCACCAGAAATATTTCGCGCTGGAAAAAGCTGATGGCGCACTGTCTGACAAATTCCTGATTACCAGCAACATGATTGCCAAGGACGGCGGCAAAGCCATCATCGCAGGCAATGAGCGCGTGCTGCGCGCCCGCCTCGCCGATGGCCGCTTCTTCTGGGATACCGACCGCAAGAAAACCCTCGACGCATGGGCCGAAGGCCTCAAGACCGTCACCTACCACGCCAAGCTCGGCAGCATTGCCGACAAGGTGGAGCGCATCACCGCTTTGGCCGTAAAACTGGCCGACAGCGTGAAGGCTGATAAAAAGCTGACGGAGCGTGCCGCCCGCCTGTGCAAGGCGGATTTGGTGACCGGCATGGTCGGCGAGTTCCCCGAGCTTCAGGGCGTGATGGGGCGGTATTATGCTGCGCAGCAAAAAGAAGATGCTGCAGTGGCCGATGCCATCCGCGACCATTACCTGCCGCTTGGCCCAACAACCGATGTACCGAAACAGCCTGTGTCTTATTGCGTGGCGCTGGCCGACAAGCTGGACACGCTGGTAAGCATGTTCGCCATCGGCGAAAAACCCACCGGCAGCAAAGACCCGTTTGCGCTGCGCCGCGCCGCACTGGGCGTTATCCGTATTGTGCTGGAAAACAACATCCGCCTGCCGCTGAAGGACATTTTCGCCGAGCCGCCCGTAAAAGCCATTGCGCTACACAGCGCACATAAAAAACTAGTGGAAAAAACCGAAGCGGCGCTTCATGCCCCCGACAAGGTCGGCAAATACCTGACCGTCAATGAGGTAGCCTGTGAAGACAAACCCGTGGCCGATGACCTAAGCGCCATGCTCTATGACTTCTTCATCGACCGCCTGAAGGTGCAGCTCAAGGATCAGGGCATCCGCCATGACGTGATTTCTGCTGTAGTCGCCAACGGCGACGACGACCTCGTGCGCATTGTCGAACGCGCCAAGGCCGTTCAGGATTTTCTGGCTACGGAAGATGGAAAGTCACTGTTGGCAGGCTATAAGCGGGCAGCAAACATTTTAGCTATCGAAGAAAAGAAAGATAACAGACAATATAATAAGCCCGTTAATTCTGATGAATTAAAACTTGCAGAAGAGCTGATGCTGAATCAATCGCTCAGCCAAACGACATTGAGTGTAACATCGTCACTTGAAGATGACAATTTTACCGCGGCGATGTCAGTGTTCAGCAAACTGCGTACACCAGTCGATGCGTTTTTTGACAAAGTGATGGTCAATGATACGGACGCAAAAACGCGTGAATTACGTTTAAATTTACTATCTCGATTAAAACGTACTCTCAATGCGGTTGCAGATTTTTCACTGATCGAAGGCGATACCAAAGAACAAAAAAAGAAGGCAGCATGACTATGAACGCAAAAAGCAACGCACAAACGAAGGTGGATATGGCCCAAACCGATAGTTCATCTAAATTGATTTACAGCTTTGGTGATGGCAGTGCCGAGGGCAAGGCCGACATGAAAAACCTGCTCGGCGGCAAGGGCGCTAACCTCGCTGAAATGTGTTCGCTCGGTCTGCCTGTGCCTCCGGGCTTCACCATCACCACCGAAGTCTGCGTGGCTTATTACGCGCAGAGCAAAAAACTGCCCGCAGGACTGGAATCGCAGCTGAAAGACGCCATGGCGCAGATGGAAAAGAAAGCCGGCGCCAAGTTCGGCGACAGCGCCAATCCGCTGCTGGTCTCCGTGCGCTCAGGCGCGCGCGCGTCGATGCCGGGCATGATGGATACCGTACTCAACCTCGGCCTCAATGACGTAACCGTACAGGCCATGGCCAAGAAAACCGGCAATGAGCGCTTCGCTTACGATAGCTACCGCCGCTTTATCCAGATGTATTCCGACGTAGTGCTGGACGTTGACCACTATCATTTCGAGGAAATGCTGGAGCAGAAAAAGCAGGACAATAATATCGAGCTCGACACTGAACTCACCGCCGATGACCTGAAAGACCTTGTGAAGCAATACAAGGACAAAGTCGCCGAAGAACTGGGCAAACCCTTCCCCGAGTCGGTGACCGACCAGCTCTGGGGCGCTATCATGGCCGTGTTCAACTCGTGGATGAACCCACGCGCCAACACTTACCGCAAGCTGCACGACATCCCCGAAAGCTGGGGTACGGCTGTTACCGTGCAATCGATGGTGTTCGGTAATATGGGCAATGACTGCGCCACCGGCGTGACTTTCACGCGCGACCCGAGTACAGGAGAGAAAAAATATTACGGCGAATTTCTGGTCAATGCTCAGGGCGAAGACGTGGTGGCCGGTATCCGCACCCCGCTGCCGCTTTCGGAAATGCCCGCCGTCATGCCCGACGTGTATAAGCAGCTCATCGGCGTATTCGACAAGCTGGAAGCGCATTACCGCGACATGCAGGACATCGAGTTCACCATACAGAACAACAAGCTGTGGATGCTGCAAACCCGCAACGGCAAGCGCACCGCCGCCGCCGCTGTGAAAATCGCCGTCGATATGGTGAAGGAAAAACGCATTACCCAGAAAGAAGCGCTCAAGCGCATCGACCCGCTTTCGCTCGACCAGCTCCTGCACCCCACGCTCGATCCCAAGGCGGCAAAGACCGTGCTGGCGCATGGCCTGCCCGCATCACCCGGCGCTGCATCAGGCAAGGTAGTATTCACCGCCGAAGATGCCGAACGCATGGCGCTCGACCACAAGGAAAAGGTGATTCTGGTGCGCATCGAAACCTCACCGGAAGATATTCACGGCATGCACGCCGCACAGGGCATCCTTACCGCCCGTGGCGGTATGACCAGCCACGCCGCCGTAGTAGCGCGCGGCATGGGTAAGCCCTGCGTTTCCGGCGCCGGCGAACTGCGCATCGATTATAATGCCAAAGCATTTCAGGTGATGGGCCACAGCATTAAAGAAGGCGACATCGTCACCATCAACGGCTCTACCGGTGAAGTAATGCTCGGTGAAATCCCGACCGTGCAGCCCAAGCTATCCGACGACTTCGCCACACTGATGCAGTGGGCGGATGAAGTGCGTAAACTTAAAGTGCGCACCAACGCCGAAACCCCGCTGGATGCGGAAACCGCACGCAAGTTCGGCGCCGAAGGCATTGGCCTGTGCCGTACCGAACATATGTTCTTTGATAGTGAACGCATCATCGCCATGCGCGAAATGATTGTGGCGCAAAACGTGGAAGGCCGTAAAGCCGCACTCGCCAAGCTGCTGCCCATGCAGAGGGGCGACTTCGCGGCACTGTTTACCATCATGCGCGGCCTGCCGGTAACAATTCGCTTGCTCGACCCGCCGCTACACGAGTTCCTGCCGCACACGGAAGAAGACATCAAGCAGGTGGCCAAAGCCGCAGGCGTGAGTGTCGATGTGGTGCGCCAGCGCTCGCATGAGCTGGAAGAACAAAACCCCATGCTCGGCCATCGTGGCTGCCGCCTGGGCGTGACGTATCCCGAAATCTACGAAATGCAGGCACAGGCGATTTTTGAAGCCGCCGCCCAAGTGATGAAGGAAAAGAAGGAAACCGTGGTGCCGGAAATCATGGTGCCGCTGGTGATGATGCCCAAGGAACTCGAGCTGATGAAAGCCATCATCGACCGCGTGGCAAACGAAGTCATGGAAAAAACCAAGACCAAAATTTCCTACATGGTCGGCACGATGATTGAATTGCCGCGCGCGGCGCTGCGCGCAGGCGATATAGCTGGCATGGCCGAATTCTTCAGCTTCGGCACTAACGACCTGACGCAGACTACGCTCGGCATTTCGCGTGATGACTCGGCCAACTTCATCGAGATTTACAAACAGCGCGGCATCGTTGAGCATGACCCGTTCGTCACACTCGACCAGAGCGGCGTCGGCGAACTCATCCAGATTGCCGCCGACCGTGGCCGCAAAGCGCGCCCGGGCCTGAAACTCGGCATCTGCGGCGAGCATGGCGGCGACCCCGCATCCATCGCTTTCTGCCAGAAAGTCGGCCTTGATTATGTTTCCTGCTCGCCCTACCGCGTTCCCGTGGCAAGGCTGGCAGCGGCACAGGCTGCGCTGTAAACAATGAGCGTCAAAGTCCGCTTTGCCCCCTCGCCTACCGGTTTCCTGCATGTAGGCAACGTGCGCACGGCACTGGTCAATTGGCTGTTCGCCCGTAAGCATGGCGGGCATTTTCTATTAAGAATAGATGACACGGATATTGAGCGCTCCAAGGATGAATATACCACGGCCATCCGCGAGGATTTAGGCTGGCTGGGTATCACATGGGATTCCGAGGAACACCAGTCCAAACGCTTTGACCGCTACGCGCTCGCCGCCGAGAAACTTCGCACACAAAACAGGCTTTATGCCTGCTACGAGACACCGGAAGAACTCGACATACAGCGCAAGATGCAGGCTTCGCGTGGCCTGCCACCGATTTATAAAAGGCCGACGGAAGAACAAAATAAAAAATACGAGGTCGAAGGCCGCAAACCGCATTACCGTTTTTTACTCAATGACGAGGAAGTGGCGTGGGATGATTTGATACGCGGCAAGGTAGCCATGCGCGCCACCACCATGAGCGATCCCGTGCTGCTGCGCGCTGACGGCGTGCCGGTTTACACGCTGGCTTCGGTAGTGGATGACGGCGAGCTGAACATCACCCATGTCATACGCGGCGAAGACCATGTCAGCAACACTGCCGTGCAGGTGCAGCTCTATAAGGCGCTGGGATATAAAGTGCCTGAATTCGCGCATATGGCGCTGCTCAAAACCAAGGAAGGCGAGATGTCCAAACGCCTAGGCGGCAACGACATACGCGCCCTGCGCGAGGCGGGCATATTGCCGATGGCGGTTAATTCATTGCTGGCGCGCATCGGCACGTCCGACGCCGTGGAAGCATTCGCCGATATGAAACCGCTGACAGACAGCTTTGACTTCAAACGCTTTGGCCGCGCACCCGCCAATTATGACGTAGCCGAGCTGGAAAAACTCAACGAGAAATTGCTGCACCAGCTGCCGTTTGCAGCCGTGAAAGACAAGATTACCTTTGCTGATGAGCAATTCTGGCTGTCGGTGCGCAACAACATCAAGACCCTTGCCGAGGTGCAGCAATGGTTCGCCATCATGCACGAAAATGTGGAAGCATCACTTAACCATGACGAGCGCGCTTTCATCCGCTCCGTGGTTAACCAGCTTCCCGCCGAGCCATGGAGTGAAAGCACCTATGACGCGTGGATTGCCGCCATCAAACCAACCACGCAGCGCAAGGGCAAGGAACTGTTCATGCCGCTGCGCCTGGCGCTGACTGGCCGCGACCATGGGCCGGAGCTGAAAAAACTGCTGCCGCTTTTGGGGCGCAAGAAGGTGGTGGAAAGACTTTCTGCATGAACGTCTTATTCTATAATACGCTGACCCGTAAGCACGAGGTCTTCACGCCGATTGATGACAAAAACGTGCGCATGTATGTGTGCGGACCCACGGTCTATGACCGCCCGCATCTTGGCAATGCGCGCTCGGTGGTGGTGTATGACGTGCTGTACCGCATGCTAATGATGGTCTATGGGCCACAGCATGTCACTTATGTGCGTAACATCACCGATGTTGATGATAAAATCAACGCCGCCGCCAAAACGAATGGTGAGCCGATTTCAGCGCTGACCAAGCGTGTCGATGGCTGGTTTCATGAGGATATTGCTGCATTGGGTGTGCTGCCTGCCACCAAAAACCTGACCGGAAAAGAAACAGTAAAAGATGCCAAGGGCATCATGGGCGAGCCGCACGCCACTCACCATATCCCGCACATGGTGGCCATGATCGAAAAACTGATTGCCAATGGCAATGCATATGTTTCGCAAGGCCATGTACTGTTTGCGGTAAATAGCTACAAGGATTACGGCCAGCTCTCGGGCCGCAAGCTGGATGAACTGGTAGCGGGTGCACGCGTGGAGGTGGAATCGTACAAGAAACATCCGGGTGATTTTGTGTTGTGGAAACCTGCTGACGCGGAGGATGACGCCAGCAGCGTGTTCCCAAGCCCGTGGAGCGCTGGCAGACCGGGCTGGCATATCGAATGTTCGGCCATGAGCAGCAATTATTTAGGCGACCATTTCGACATTCATGGCGGCGGCGCAGATTTGATGTTCCCGCACCATGAAAACGAAATCGCACAGAGCCGCTGCGCCATGCCGGACAGCAAATTTGCCAATTATTGGGTGCATAACGGCTTCCTCACCGTCGGCGGCGAGAAGATGAGCAAGAGCCTTGGCAACTTCACCACCGTGCGCGATTTGCTGGACAAGGGTGTAAAGGGTGAAGTAATACGCCTTGCGCTGCTCTCTGCCAAATACAACGAGCCACTGGATTGGAATGAAAACTTGGTGCATAATGCCAAACAGACGCTCGATCACTGGTATCGTACAATGATACCGACCTCAGAAGAATACGTAAGTTCAATATGGAATTCCGTATTTGTTCACACCTTAACAAAAGACCTTAACGTACCAAGTGCCATAAGCCAAATGTTTGGCGGTTCTCCTCATGACCTATACGCCAAGGGACGAATACTTGGATTTTTTAATATGACTGCCGATGAATGGTTCAAAGGCACTGACAATAGTGTGAACAAACAGCATATTGAATTTCTTATAAATAACCGCATTGCCGCCAAAAAATCCAAGAACTGGGCCGAGGCCGATAAAATCCGTAAAGAGCTTGCCGAACAAGGGATTATCCTAGAAGATAGGCCCGACGGAACGACTGACTGGAGAAAGGCTTGAAGCTTATGCCCGCACGTGACCAACTCATCAACCGCCGCAGCAAATTGTTGCAGCAATACAGCGTTCCCAAGCTGGAAGAATTCCAGAAAGCCGCCCATGAAAAAATCGACCAGCTGCAGCTGACTGGCAGCAGCCTGTCGCGCTACGATTTCGCCGCCATGCACCAGTCCGTTGACGGGCTTTTCAGCGAACTGACGGACGCCCAGCGCGCACTGAACCAGTCCATCAAAACACTATCTGACGACGAGCTGGAAGAATGCTGCAACAATGCCGACCCCGAATCGCTGCTTAACCGCCGCCGCAAGCTATATACTGACCGCAGCATCACCTCGCAGCGCCGCGTCAACGCCGATACTGTGTTTAAAACGCTCGCCGAATTGATGCATGTCACGCTGGAAGAAATCCCCGTGGAAGTAAAACAACCCGTATTAAAACAAGTGGCTGGCCGTGGCTGAGCGCGTTTACCTCTATGATTCCACATTGCGCGACGGTGCGCAGGCACGCGGCGTAGATTTTACCGTTGCCGACAAGCAGGCCATCGCCCGCGAGCTGGACAAGCTCGGCATTGACTATATCGAGGGCGGCTGGCCGGGTGCAAACCCGAATGACGACGCGTTTTTTGCCGAACCCCCCGCCCTTTCCAAAGCCCGCCTTTCCGCCTTTGGCATGACACGCCGCTCCGGCCGCTCTGCCGATAATGACCCCGGCCTTTCTTCGCTACTGGAAAGCGGCGCGAAATCCATTTGCCTAGTAGGCAAAAGCTGGGACAAACAGGTGAAATCCGCACTGGGTATCTCGGAAAAAGAAAATATACGCATGATCGGCGAATCCATTGCCCATGTGGTAAAGCACAAGCGCGAGGCGCTCTACGACGCAGAACATTTTTTTGATGGCTATAAGGCCAACCCCGAATTTGCTCTTGCCTGCCTGAAGGCCGCCTATGACAACGGCGCACGCTGGATTGTGCTGTGCGACACTAACGGCGGCTCGCTGCCATTCGACGTGGAAAAAATCGTCGGCGCAATCACCAAGCATATTCCGGGCGCAAATCTCGGCATACATTGCCATAACGACACGGAAAGCGCTGTCGCCAATTCGCTGGCCGCCGTGCGCGCAGGCGCAAGGCAGGTGCAAGGCACAATCAACGGCGTCGGCGAGCGCTGCGGCAACGCCAACCTGATTTCCGTTATCCCCAACCTTGTGCTGAAAATGGGCTTTACCACCGGTGTGGCCAAGGACAAACTGGCGCAGTTGACGCATGTGTCGCGCTTCCTTGATGAACGCCTGAACCGCGCACCCAACCAGCACGCGCCGTTTGTCGGCTCGGCTGCGTTTGCCCATAAGGGCGGGCTGCATGTGTCGGCCATGGCCAAGGACTCTTCGTCCTATGAACATATCGACCCCGCGCTGGTGGGTAATGTGCGCACCGTGCTGGTGTCGGATAAGGCGGGTAAATCCAATATAATCGACCGCATGAAGCAGTTCGGCATCACCATCAAGGACGATGACGAACGCATCAGCGATCTAGTGCATGAAGTCAAGCAGCGCGAAAAGCAGGGCTATGCCTATGAAGCGGCGGAGGCCAGCTTCGAGCTGCTAGCGCGGCGCACACTCGGCACGGTAAAAGATTATTTCGATGTGCTCAGCTTCCGCGTTATCGGCGAGCGCAGGCACAACGCCAAAGGCAAGCTTATCAGCGTGTCGGAAGCCACCATCAAGGTGGACATAGGCGGCGAGGAAATCATGACGGTGGCTGAAGGTAACGGCCCTGTAAACGCGCTGGACGGCGCGCTGCGCAAGGCACTCTCCGGCCATTACCCCATACTCAAAGACATTCAGCTCACCGACTATAAGGTGCGCATCCTGACACCCGGTGAAGGCACGAAGGCGGTGACACGCGTAATGATCGAATCACGCGACAGCCCTAATAATAAGGGTGGGGGCAAGGTATGGAACACCATCGGCGTTTCCACCAACGTGATTGACGCGTCGTTCAACGCGCTGCATGATTCCGTCACCTACAAGCTGCTGAACGCCAAGCGCTAACATGAAACGCCCCGCCGTTATCCTTGTGCGCCCGCAGATGGGCGAAAATATCGGCGCTGTTGCCCGCGCCATGAGCAATTTCGGCCTGAGCGAACTTCGCCTCGCCGCCCCGCGCGACGGCTGGCCGAACCCGAAAGCGCTGGAAATGGCCGCAGGCGCTGAAAACATCATCAATAGCGCGCAGGTGTTTCCTGATTTTACAGCGGCTGCTGCCGACCTGCAATTGCTCTACGCCACCACCGCCCGCCCGCGCGACATGGAAAAAAAGGTGTTGCCACCGCAAGCCGCCATGCAGTCGCTCGCCGCTGAAACTAAAGCTGGCATGCGCGCAGGCATCGTATTCGGCCCTGAACGCTCCGGCCTCGAGAATGAAGAAATCATCCGCTGCGACACGCTGATTACCATTGCCACCGCGCCGGAAAACTGGTCGCTCAATATTGCACAGTCCGCCGTCATCATCGGCTATGAATGGTTTCGCAGCCAGCAGGATGAAAAAGCCGTGGCGCGCGACTTCCCCGATATTGCACCCAAAGAAGAATGGGACGGCATGTTCAGCCAGCTGGAAAACTATCTCGATGAATGCGAGTATTTCCGTGTGGAGCATAAAAAACCCATCATGTGGCAGAACCTGCGCAACATGCTGCAACGCAGTGCCATGAGTGGGCAGGAACTGCGTACTTTCAGGGGTATGCTACGCTCGTTATGGGAAAAAAACTCGCCAAAAACCTAGCGTTTACTGGGATTTCTGGCTATTAACCTTTCCACAACTAAATTTTGCTAGTGTTTAAGGTGGAATATTTCTGTTTTACAACCACCTGTCACCCATGATCGATAATTTTTACGAAAACCTGAAAGGCTTCAGCCAGTTCTCGCAACTGACCGACGAAAGCTATTATGTACCTGCGCCGGATGACTGGTATGTGGTCATCACCGATGTGAAAGGCTCTACGCAAGCCATCGCCGACGGGCGTTATAAAGAAGTAAACCTTGTGGGTGCGGCAGCGATTATCGCTGTGTTGAACACTACCGGCCGTATCCCCATCCCTTACGCATTTGGCGGTGACGGTGCTACCATGCTGATTCCAGCCCACATGATCGATAGCGTCAAAGAAACCCTGTCTGCGGTACAGGCCAAGGTAAAAGCCATTTTTGACATGGAACTGCGCGCAGGCTGTGTGAAAATTTCTGATCTCTATGCAAAAAAAGCGTGGCTGAAAGTCGCCAAATTCCACCTGTCCCCCGCAATATCACAGGCCGCCTTTCAGGGGACTGCTCTCGCGCTTGCCGAAACATGGCTTAAAAAAGGCGGCGGGCCGGTTATTAATTGTACGGCAACAAATGCTGACGATGCCAACCTGGAGGGACTGGAGTGCCGCTGGCAACCCATCCAGAACCGCCACGGCACTATGGTGAGCCTGCTGGTGCGCGTTACGCCGGAGCACGAGGCCAATGCATGGAATCTTTACGGCGATATCATGAAGCAGATTGCAGACATTTATCCGGAAGCACCCGACGCCTTCCCCGTACAGGCCAACCGCATGCAGATGACCTTTGACTATAGCAAGCTCAGCAAAGAAGCTAAAATCCGTGCGGGACAAAACCCTGTTTCCTACGCCATCTATCTTTTGCTAATGTATATCCAGAATATGCTGGGTTCATATTCTTTCCGCACAGGCAAAAAGGTTGGCACATTCGACGGCCAAAAATACCTTGCGGAAATGGCCGCTAACAGCGACGCAAAGAAATTTGACGAAATGCTGCGCATGGTACTCGACAGTACCATTGAGCAAAAAGCATCGTTGGAAAGTATGCTGAAAGTACGCCAGAAGAAGGGCGAAATCGTTTATGGCATCCATGAATCATCGCAGGCACTAATGACCTGCCTGGTGTTCAGCTTAGCCGGAAACCATGTGCATTTTGTCGATGGCGCGGACGGCGGCTATGCGCTGGCTGCAAAACAGATGAAACAACAAATTGCAAAAACGGCGGAAGTAGCCTGAAGGAAATGCATGACAAGCAATAAGGGATTTACTGCAACATTCTGGGGCGTACGCGGCACCTTTCCCATTACCGGCTCTTCTGTCATGCAGTATGGCGGAAACACATCCTGCATCGAGTTAAACTGCAATGGCGTTTCCATCATTCTCGACGCCGGAACCGGCATCCGCAATCTTGGCGAAAAAATTCAGGAGAAACACATCGACATACTGCTCAGCCATAGCCATATTGACCATATATCAGGCCTTCCCTTCTTCAAACCCGCCTATGATAGCGCGCGGAGAATCGACGTATGGGCAGGACACCTGAAACCCGAACACAGCCTGCCGCAGGTCATTTCGCATATCATGTCGCCGCCCATTTTCCCGATTACGGACGCAGCCTTCAAAGCAAAAATGCACTATCACGATTTCACCGCAGGCGGCGAGCTTAGGGAAGAACGCTGGGAAAAAGCAGGCATACAGATTACCACCTTGCCGTTGAACCACCCCGACCGCGCTACCGGTTACCGCATTGAATATAACGGTCACAGCCTATGCTACATTACCGACATCGAACATGTACCCGGCAAAATAAATAATGATTTGGTGAAATTCGTTGGTAAGGCGGACTATCTGGTGTATGACGCCACCTATACCGACGAAACATTCCAGCAATATAAAGGCTGGGGTCATTCCACATGGCAGGAAGCCGTGCGCATCGCCGATGCCGCTGGCGTCAGAAACCTTGTCCTCTTCCACCACGATCCGGAAGCAACAGATGCAATACTCGACAAGCGTGCCTTGCAAATTGAAAAAGCGCGAAAGGGTACTTTATTGGCTAAAGAAGGGTTGAAACTATCGATATGCCCGTAAATGAACCTCTTAAACTTGTAGAAAGATTAACTTCGATTGGCATTGCGCTATCGAACGAAAATAACCTCGACCGCTTGCTGGAAATCATTCTGCTGGAGGCCATCGACCTTTCGCATTCCGAGGGCGGCACGCTCTATCACCTCACCGAGGATAATCGGCTGGAGTTTGCAATTATACGCAACAATACACTTAAAATCGCTTACGGCGGCTCAACCGGAACTAAAGTACCGATTCCACCACTGCAGATATACGACCCTAAAACCAATGAGCCGAATTACGCGGTGCAGGCCGTGTTTGCCACGCTGATGAAAAAACCCATCAATATTCCGGATGTCTATACATCCGATGATTTTGACTTTGACGGTGTGAAGAAATTCGACAAGGAACATAACTACCGAACACATTCGATGCTCACCATTCCGTTACTGAACCATAAGAAAGAAGCGCTCGGCTGCCTGCAGCTTATCAATGCACGCAATCCGGAGAGCGGAAAAGTGGTTCCCTTCAGCCCGCAGCTGCGCCAGATAATGCAATCACTTGCCTCACAAGCCGCCATCACGCTCGACAATAAAATGCTGATTGTAGCGCAGAAGGATCTTCTGGAATCGTTCATCAAACTCATCGCCAAGGCGATTGATGCCAAATCACCCTACACGGGTGCGCATTGCGAGCGCGTACCCGTACTCACCAACATGCTGGCTAAAGCGGCATGTGACGCAACAGATGGCATATTCAGCGATTTCAGCCTGACAGATGAAGAAAAATACGAGCTGCATATCGCGGGCTGGCTGCATGATTGCGGCAAGGTTACCACGCCCGTGCATATCATGGACAAGGCCACCAAGCTCGAAGCCATCTATGACCGTGTAAACACTATTCGCGGGCGATTTGAAATACTCAAGCGCGAGACACGCATCACCATGATGGAAGCGCTGCAGAAAAAAAATGCAGACAGCAACGCCGTAAAACAAAACTACGAAGCACGCATAAAACAACTGGATGACGACATGGCCTTTATCGCCAAGGCCAATATCGGCGGCGAGTTCATGTCTGACGCCGACCTTGAGCGCCTGAAGCTGATTGCACAAAATTATACGCTGGATGATGGTACAGGCATTATCCCCGCCCTGTCGGAAAACGAACTCTACAACTTGAGCATACGCCGTGGAACGCTGACGGCAGAGGACCGCAAAATCATGGAAGATCACATGGTACATACCTGCGCCATGCTGGAAGCCCTGCCCTTTCCTAAACATTTAAGGCGTGTGCCTGAGTATGCCGGAGGCCACCACGAACGCATGGATGGCAAGGGCTACCCCAAGGGCATCAAGGCCGGCACCATGTCAGTACCTGCACGCATGATGGCAATTGCCGACGTGTTCGAGGCGCTTACCGCCAAAGACCGCCCCTACAAGCCTGCCAAAAAGCTGTCGGAGTCGATGCAGATAATCGGCCAGATGAAGAAACAGCACCATCTTGACCCTGATATTGTTGATTTTTTTGTAACTTCGCGAGTATATCTCGACTTTGCCCGCAAATATCTGGATTCGCACCTTATCGACGAAGTGGACGAAGCCACAATTCTGGCTATAAAGCCTGTATAAATAGACTTTTATCCCCGCCAAATGATGCTATATCGATGCCATGGCGGAACGATTACTCATAAATCTTGAAGACGTATCACTGACCTTTGGCGGAAAACCATTGTTCGAAGGCCTGCGCATGAATATCTGCGAGGGCGATAAAATCTGCCTTGTCGGCAGAAACGGCGCGGGCAAAACCACATTGATGAGGCTGATTACCGGCGATCTGGAAATTGACGCAGGTGTGCGCTTCATGCTGCCCGGCCTGAACTTTGGCTATCTCGCACAGAAGGTAGATACCAACCCGCAGCATACGGTGCGGGAGTTCGTGCTGTCCGGCCTGAGAGACATCTCGGAAATCGAATATCGCGGCCATCTGGCAGACATGATGATGGAGCCGCTGGAACTGGTGCCGGATGCCACCATGAACACGCTTTCCGGTGGGCAGCTGCGCCGCGCCGCGCTAGCACGCGCGCTGATTGAAGAACCGGACGTGCTGCTGCTGGACGAGCCGACCAACCATCTGGACATATCAGCCATCGAGTGGCTGGAGAATTACCTGCGGCAATATCGCGGCGCACTGGTATGCGTCAGCCACGACCGCACATTCCTCAACGCCATATCGCAAAAAGTGTTCTGGATAGACCATCATAAAATCCGAATTTGCCCCTATGGTTATAAGCAGTTCGACGACTGGGCGGAGCTAGTGGTGCAGCAAGAAGCGCGCGAAATCCAGAATATGCAGAAAAAACTGGCTGCCGAAGTGGATTGGACGCAAGGTGGCGTCACCGGCCGCCGCAAACGCAACCAGCGCCGCCTGGGCGAACTGTACCGACTGCGCGATAAACTAAAAACTGACAAGGCCGCATACAACCAGCGCATGCGCGTGATTGAGACTGACACGCTTAAGCCGGTGCAGGCATCAAAAATTATTGCCGAGTTCAAACATGTCAGCAAATCCTTCACGCGCGATGGTGTGGTTACACCCATACTGGATGATTTCAGTTTTAGAATATTGCGCGGCGACCGCATCGGTATTGTGGGCAAGAACGGCTCCGGAAAATCTACTGTTATACGGCTGCTGATTGGTGAAATGGAAGCCGATAGCGGCAGGGTAGCACGCGGGAAAAATATCGAGATCGCCTATTTCGACCAGAACCGCGTAGAGCTTAACCCCAACAAGACATTGTGGGATACGCTCTGCCCCAGCGGCGGGGATTATGTATTCCTTGGCAGCGGCGATGGCCAGCGCCCCATCCATGTCTGCGGCTATTTGAAAAACTTCCTGTTTGATCCGCGCATCGCCCGCGACCGCGTAGGTACGCTCTCCGGCGGCCAGCAAAACCGCCTGATGCTCGCCAAGCTGATGACCAACCCCGGCAACCTGCTCATACTCGACGAACCCACCAACGACCTCGATATGGACACGCTCGATATGCTGCAGGAAATGCTCTCGGACTATAAGGGTACGCTAATTATCGTCAGTCACGACCGTGACTTCCTCGACCGCACCGTAACCGAAATACTGGCGTTTGAAGGAGATGCAAAGATAGAGGGATTTATCGGCGGCTATAGCGATTATTACGCGGCAAAACAAAAAAGAAACGCGCCTGCACCCCAGAAGAAAGCAGCAAAAGCAGTTGCAGCACCCGAACCATCAGACTCCGCAAGCAAGCAGAAATCAAAAATGGCCTATACGTTGCTGCATGAGCTGGAAAGCCTTCCGGATAAAATCCACTCGCTGGAAAATGAAATCCAGCAGCTCAACGACAGGCTACTTGAACCCGATCTTTATATCAGCGACCCAGCCGCTTTTGATGCGGCCACGAAGCGTATCGGCAAAGCGCAAAAAGAACTGGAACGCGCTGAAGCCCGCTGGGTTGAGCTTGAGGAGATGAAGCAAGGTTCTGAAGCCTAAGCCTTGGGAAGGTGTTGTGCAATCATGCGCGCAATATGCTGCGCCCATGAGCCTTTGCCTGCACGCTCAAAACAATCGGGATACAGGCCGGGAATAGTGTTTTCATCCACGATAAGATATTTGTTCAAGCGCTCCGAAAAAATACAATCAAAGCCAATCATATCCGCCCCCAGCACCTCGCAGGCCGCTTTTACAAGTCCAACGACCGGTGCGGGATCGGCATAATCTGCCGCGCCGCCTACACGCCCCGGATCATACACCTTCCATCCATCAACGAAACGCTCCGGCCGTTTGCGGTATCCATAGACCAGTTCGCGATCTATCATCACCACACTTATCCAGCGGCTGATATCGTTTGGCTCAAAGCGCTCGCAATATATTTGTATAGGCTGTGCATGAAACGAAGCGGCGTATTGCACGATATCCAGCAGTTCCTGCCGCGTCTTTACCATGGTCACGCCATGGCCGAAACTTCCCATCACCGGCTTGAGCAACAGCTTGCCCCACTGTTCGAGCAAATGGCCCATAGACTCAACATCATCAGAACTGAACTGGCAAAATTCAGGGACACCGATCCCCTTTGCCGCAAGCAAGCTATGGGCGGAAAATTTGTTCCAGCTGCGCTCAACCGCATACGGATCAGGCAATACGCGCATATGCTGCGAAAGGGATTTAAGGCAGTGCATGTCAGCGGACTGCATATCTTCCGGCAAAATGTAGAACCAGTATAGCAGGTCAAAATCCGCCTTGCTTCCATCTCCAAGGCAAATACCTGTATCACGGACGTCAGATTGTGGTAAGTCCACATGCGTGTAGCCAATGCCCGCACTTTCCAGATGCGCCTGCAGCTCCCGCAACACAGAAGACGGCATAATGCCTTTATGTATGCTGTCGCCTTCTTCCCTTATGGGGATATACAACCCAACGCGCTTGCGCACCCCGACACCCTACCATTTGTTTACGCCACCATAGTAATGGCAGAATGTTATGGCTTGGTTAACGCCCGCCCGCTAAGGCGTGGTAAGGCACATAAGGTCAGTGGGATCACACTGCGCCTGCGCAACAGCAACCATGCCAACCGCACCCAGCGCCAGTAACACCGCCGCGGCAAGTACATATATTCTACGACGTGACGCCATAAAAACCTGCTTCTACGGCGTACTCATGCACATAAGATCCATGGGGCCGCACTGCGCCTGCGCAGTGGCAACAACACCGATGGCGCCCACCAATACCAGCAATACGGCAAGCATGATGTATTTCTTGTAATGCGGTAACATAATATTACTCCTTCACTGTTACATTATCAAAAAATTCCCTGTACGCCCCTGCTGACCAGCAGGATAATGAAGATAAATAACGCTATTATCAACCAGAACGACAGGCGACACGAATGGCGCGATTCCGTTTTTCTATCCGTTTGCATGTCTTCCACTCCCCACCATCGCTTCGCAATCCGGCTCCTCTTCAAGCACATTATAAACATATTGCACCACATCGTGCCTCTGGCACAGACGCGCTGAAACTACAGGCCCCATACGCTGTATTGCTTCCTTTGCGTGGTCAATGACCTCCAGCACATATGCGTCCGCAAGATGTATCATGCTATGCCCCACTAATCCGCCAACAGTCCCAAGGCGGCATGCCCCCTCAAACGGCTGGCATACTCTTCGATCTCGCTGATGGTCAGACTTTCGATATCACCTACCAAAGCGCATTCCATAGAATGTAACGCCTTAAAAGCCTCTATATTTCTATAATTCAATGTATTTTCAGTTATTTCCTTGCTAGCCATACACACCTCGCTTAGCCTCCCTTGTCTTGATTATATGGGCATCATAGGCCTGTGGGCATAAAAGCATTTGACTATGGTCAACGGAGGTAAAATAATGCTTCTTTCTAACAAACCTTTGTAATTTAACTATGTCTACCACCGTTGCACCACAAACCATCCACGCCATGCTACTCTTCGCCGGACTGAGCGAGAATGAAAAGAACGAACTGATAAAAGGCGGCCGCCTACGCCAGTGTTCACGCGGGGAACATCTGTTCCTGCATGGGGATCCTGTAAAATCGTTCTACATCATCAGTAAAGGTACCGTACAGCTGTTCCGCGAAACACCAGACGGTCATGAAAAAACCATCGACGTCGTCAAATCAGGACAGACGATGTGTGAAAGCGAAATTTTGGATTCCTGCCGTAATCACCGCGTCAATGCCATGGCGCTTAATGATGTAACAGTCATGGAGTTTCCGGTAGCGTGGTTGAAAGATAGTGCGCGCAAATATAGTGCGTTCGCGCTTAACCTGTTATCACACATTGCGCAGCAAGCGCATATGGCAGAGGTGGAAGCCGAACAACGCGCCAATATGAAAGCGGCACAGCTAGTTGCATGTTTCCTGCAACGCATGTGTGTACTCTATGATTTCGACCCCAAAGGATTTGAACTCCCCTACAGCAAAACCATCATAGCAAGCCGTATCGGTATGGAGCTGGAAACATTCTCGCGCACGCTTGCGAAATTGAAAGAGCATGGCATACTTGTGAAAGGCTCTCACGTTTCCATTACCGACCTTGCTAGCGTTGAACAATATGTGTGCGCTGCCTGCTCAATTGCAGAAGACTGCCCGACACATAAAGAAATGGAACGCAAAAGCAGCAACAAGTCTGGCGACGCGTAGCCATCCCTGAGTCACTTTCTTCATTCTGAATATTTTCAATATCATTTTTGTTTCTTGACTGGCGTCAAATACTCGCACGCCATTTAGCGATAAAAAGAACGCACCTGTTTATATTCAAATGACCCCTGCCCTGATGGCACAAGGCTCCCCGCCTTGTGCCATTTTTTTAGCGCATGACCTCACAACATTATATTTGATGCCGCCGATAAGATGATAGCCGAATCTAGTAATCTTTTCATGTTGTTAGATGTATTGACCGTGGTCAAATACATGCGAGGCAGCACATAGTAGCCTAGCAATTCCATACAGTATTGAGGGGGTTATGTTTTATCGTTTTCTTATGATACTCAGCGTGGTGATAGTCACGGCACATTGCGACAAGCTGCTTTACAAAAAGGATGCGGAGGAAGCGCCGCAAGACACACAAACGCCGCAGCAACAATCCAGTGAGCGGGAAGCCACATGAGCACAAGGCCCTTACCCGATTATAACGATGACATAGTAAAATTATTCACCCTCGCCTCCGTATTCTGGGGAGTGGTGGGTATGCTGGTAGGGCTGGTGATTGCCCTGCAGCTGTGTTTTCCGTGGCTGAACTTTGAACCCTATTTTTCCTTTGGACGCCTGCGCCCTGTCCATACATCGGGGGTTATTTTTGCGTTTGGCGGCAACGTGCTTTTCGCCACCAGCTATTTTGTCGTCCAGCGCACCTGCCGCACGCGGCTATGGAACGACAAGCTGGCGTTTTTTACTTTCTGGGGATACCAACTGTTCATTGTAATGGCCGCCGTAGGCTATGTGTTTGGCGTCACGCAGAGTAAGGAATATGCCGAACCGGAATGGTATGCCGATCTATGGCTGACGCTAGTCTGGGTTTCTTATCTGCTGATTTTTATGATGACGCTTCGCAACCGAGAAGAACCGCATATTTACGTCGCCAACTGGTTTTATCTGGGATTCATCGCCACGGTTGCCGTGCTGCACCTTGTCAACAACGTCTCACTGCCCGTATCGCTCATGGATGCTAAAAGTTATTCACTGTGGTCTGGCGTGCAGAGCGCTATGATTCAATGGTGGTATGCGCACAACGCTGTTGGTTTTTTCCTGACGGCAGGATTCCTTGGCATCATGTATTATTTTATACCCAAGCGCGCCAACCGCCCGATTTATTCTTACCGTCTTTCTATCCTGCATTTCTGGTCGCTTATTTTTATCTATATGTGGGCGGGACCGCACCATTTACTCTATACAGCGCTGCCAGATTGGGCGCAGACGCTGGGCATGACCTTTTCCATTATGCTGTGGATGCCATCATGGGGCGGCATGATTAACGGTATCATGACGCTGTCCGGCGCATGGCACAAGTTGCGTGAAGACCCGGTGCTACAATTCATGATTATCGCCCTGGCATTCTACGGCATGAGTACGTTTGAAGGCCCGCTGATGTCGATTAAGGAAGTGAACGCCCTGTCGCATTATACCGACTGGACCATCGGCCATGTGCATTCAGGCGCTTTGGGCTGGGTCGCGTTTATCAGCTTTGGCGCACTGTACCATCTTGTTCCGGTATTGTGGAAACGCCCCGAGCTGTACTCCATGCGCCTTGTCAGCTTTCATCTGTGGATTTCCACTTTTGGCATCGTGCTATACATCACCGCCATGTGGATTGCCGGTATCATGCAGGGGCTGATGTGGAGGTCATACGATGATATGGGCTTCCTCACCTATTCCTTTGCAGAAACCGTACAGGCCTTGCATCCCTACTATCTGATACGCGCACTCGGTGGGGCGCTCTATCTGGCTGGCATGCTGATCATGGTCTATAACTTGTACAAGACCATTTGCCCTGGTTGCCGGAAGGAGACCGCAGCATGCTAGACAACCATAAAAAAATTGAAAAAAATTCCCTGTTGCTTCTGGTGTTGTCACTGCTGGTCGTGTCGATTGGCGGTTTGGTGGAAATCGTGCCGTTGTTTCGTATTGAAACCACCATCGAGCCGGTCAAGGGCGTACGCCCCTATACCCCACTGGAACTGGCAGGGCAAAACATCTACATCCGCGAAAACTGCTCCAGCTGCCACAGCCAGCAAATCCGCACACTTCGCGACGAAGTGGCACGTTACGGCCATTATTCACTCGCCGCAGAAAGCATGTATGATCATCCCTTCCTGTGGGGCAGCAAGCGCACAGGGCCAGACCTTGCGCGCGTAGGCGGTAAGTATTCCGACGAGTGGCATGTAGCACATTTGAAAGACCCGCGCTCGGTAGTGCCGGAATCCATCATGCCTACCTATGCGTTTCTGATGAATCAGGGTGCTGACCTGCGCCGCATCGCCGACCACCTGAAAACACTCAGGGCAGCGGGCGTTCCCTATACGGACGACATGATTGAAAACGCCTATAACGATGCTATCGGCCAAGCTTCCGGCGAAGCCATGGCGGAGGGCTTGCGCCAACGTTATGGCAAGAAGGTCACCGCGCGCGATTTCGATGACCAACCCAACCTGGTATCGGAGATGGATGCGCTGGTGGCCTATTTGCAAAAGCTGGGAACGGACATCGATTTCAAGGATTACGATCCGGATATGATGCCCCAGAACCCTGTAAATGCCAAGGATAAGTGATATGAGTTTTCTTTTGATGAATACCGGACTGATTGCAACGCTGCTGTTTTTCGGCGTGTTTTCCGGCATTGTGCTGTGGGCATACTGGCCCGCCAATAAGGAGCGCCTGCAGAACCATGCCTATATTCCGCTGAAGGAGGGTGAACATGGCGGGCAATAAAGAAAAAGACCCCATAAGCGGCGCGGAAACCACCGGCCATGAATGGGATGGGCTGAAAGAACTCAATATTCCCGCACCGCGCTGGTGGCTGTGGGTTTTCTTGATTACCATCATCTGGGCCGTCGGCTACTGGGTACTCTATCCTGCATGGCCGACACTCACCGGCAACACTAAAGGCGCAAAGGAATGGACACAGCATAGAGAGCTGCAGGAAAAGCAGGCGCTGATTGCCGAACGCCAGCAGAAATACCTTGAGCAGTTCCGTAAGGTAAAACTGGAAGACATTACTAAAAACCGTGAAATCTATGAGTTCGCCCGCGCAGGTGGCGCTGCCGCATTCAAGGAACATTGCGCGGCCTGCCACGGCACGGGTGCTGCCGGAAGCAAAGGTTATCCTAACCTCAATGACGATGACTGGCTGTGGGGCGGTACGCTGGCCGAAATCTACACCACACTGAAAACCGGTATTCGTTCTGACCATCCAGATACACACTTTGCGCAGATGCCCGCGTTCGGCAGGGACGGATTGCTGAAACCGTCCGAGGTACGCGACGTGGTAGAGTTTGTGCAGAAGCTGCATGAAGGCGGCAAAGCAGAGCAAACGCCAAGTTACCTCAATGGCAAAACAATTTATACCGCGCAGTGCGCCGCCTGTCACGGAGAACAGGGACAAGGCGACCGCAGCAAGGGCGCGCCCAAACTTAACGACGCCATCTGGCTGTATGGCAATGACAAGGCATCGATTATTGAAACCATCACCAATGCCAGAAACGGCGTGATGCCTACATGGGAAAACCGCCTGAGCGACGATACGCTGCGCCAGTTGACCATCTACATCCATTCGCTGGGCGGAGGGGAATAGCAAGCCATGTCCGATGGCGTCAACCTATTTGCCAAGCAGCGCAGCATTTACCCGCGGCGTGTGTGGGGTAAATACCGCAAGCTGAAATGGGTGAGCATGATCACTCTGCTGTTCATATATTATTTTACGCCATGGCTACGCTGGGATCGTGGCCTCAATGCGCCGGACCAGGCCATACTGATTGATATGCCCGGGCGGCGCGCCTATTTCTTTTTTATCGAAATCTGGCCGCAGGAAGTTTATTACCTGACAGGTATCTTGATTTTAGCTGCCATCGGATTATTTTTTGTCACATCACTTTTTGGCCGCGTATGGTGCGGCTATGCCTGCCCGCAGACCGTGTGGACCGATCTGTTTATCTGGGTGGAACGCATTGTGCAGGGTGACCGCAACGCCCGCATGAAGCTCGACCAGTCAAAGCTCACCTTCGAGAAAATCTGGAAAAAAGGACTGACGCACATCATATGGCTGTTCATTGGATTATGCACCGGCGGCGCATGGGTATTTTATTTCAATGACGCTCCTACACTCTTTGAGCAAATTATCCATTTTGATGTACCGTGGAGTGTCGGCAGCTGGATTCTTGCCTTGACATTCTCTACGTATCTCATGGCTGGCTATGCACGCGAACAGGTCTGCACCTATATGTGCCCTTATGCGCGGTTTCAGTCCGCCATGTTCGACAAGGACACACTGGTTATTTCTTACGACAAGGACCGCGGCGAACCGCGCGGCAAGCACAAGCAGGGCGACAGCTGGGAAGGACGCGGCCATTGCATTGATTGTGACTCCTGCGTCATTGTCTGTCCTATGGGTATTGATATACGCAATGGCCTGCAGATGGAATGTATCGCCTGCGGCCTGTGCGTGGACGCATGCAATAATGTGATGGAAAAGATCGGCCTACCCCAAGGACTGATACGCTATGACACACAAAGCAACTATGAAGCGCGCAAATCAGGCAGCAGCGTTGCCAGCAGGCTGCAACTTATGCGCCCGCGCACTGTTTACTATGCAGTCATATTGTCCATCGTCGGTGGCATCATGCTATACGGCTTGCTGATGCGATCGCCGCTGGAACTCAACGTTATCCACGCCCGCAACCCGCTGTTCGTGCAGCTATCTGACGGCAGCATCCGCAACAACTATACCATCAAAATACTGAACAAAACGCATGACGACCGCAGCTATACATTGACTGTAGAGGGTATCGGCGCTGCGGCCATGAAAGTGGAAGCAGCGGGCGAAGTACAAACCGATGCCATACCGGTATTTGCAGACAGTGTTGGTGAATTCAGGGTGTTGCTCGCGGCCATGCCGGGTGGCAGCCAGATACGTCACAAGATAATCTTTACGATTACCGATAACCAGACTAAACAAAGCTATAGCCACGAAAGCATATTTATTGCCGGGCAGTAACCGCTATGCAGAATTCGACCCCACGCCCATCCGACCGCTGGATACCATGGATTATCGTATCCTTCTTTGTTGCGTTTATTATTCCGCTGGCATGGTTTACATGGCTTTCGGTTGATACCTACACCGGACAGGTCACCAGCAACGCCTACGAGAAGGGCCTGACGTATAATAGCACCATCGCCCATGCCGAAGCACAGCAACAGCTGGGCTGGAAAACGGACGTAAAAACAAAAGCCGATGCAGACGGCGTACAGGTGCGTTTCCAACTCAAGGATAAACAAGGCCAACCTGTTAACGACGCCGCTGTACTTGTCCGTTTCACCCGCACAACCCAAAGTGGCCATGACAGTGAAATCACCCTGAAACCGCAGGCGCAAGGCACTTATGAAGGCAGCATCAAGCTGGAACTGCCCGGATTGTGGAACATGCGTATTTCCGTGAGCAAAGGCGAGCATAACTACCAGCAATCACAAAATATCACAGTCCAATGAACACACAGGCAGATGTTTCCCATTTCGTGGATCATGATGTAAAGGACGGCAGCAACCGCCTGTACCTGATGGTAGACGGCATGCGCTGCGCCTCCTGCGCGTGGGCGATTGAATCGGCACTGAATTCAGAAAACAATGTTAATGCACGCATCAACCTGTCCACCAAACGTTTGGTCGTAACCTGGAAAGGTGCTGCCGAAAAAGGTAACGCGCTGGTTGCTAAAGTCACGGCGCTTGGCTATCGATTTACCCCGTTTGATGCCGGAGCGCAGAAAAGCGCCGAAGCTTCGGAAGAAAAATTCCTGCTTAAATGTATTGCCGTTTCCGGATTTGCGTCCGGAAACATCATGCTGTTCTCGCTCGCGCTGTGGTTTTCCAGCCATGACGGCATGGACGTCGCCACACGTGACATGATGCACTGGGTATCGGGCCTGATTGCCCTGCCCGCCATCATCTACTCCGGCATCCCTTACTATATTTCCGCATGGAATGCACTCAGGCGCGGTCACACCAACATGGACGTACCCATATCGCTGGCTGTCATACTTGCAACGGCTATGAGCATTTTAGAAACCTTCCGCCATGGTGATTATGTCTATTTCGATTCGGCCACCATGTTGCTTTTTTTCCTGCTGATAGGACGCTATCTGGACAAAAAGGCGCGCGGGCAGGCACGCGCAGCTGCGCAGGATTTATTGGCCATGATGCAGGGCTTCGCCACCATCCGCGAAGGGCAGACAACGCGCAGCATCCCCATACGCGACGTCATGGCCGGCATGCAGTTGGTAGTTGCCGCCGGTGAAAAAATTGCCGCTGACGGTGAGGTAACATCCGGCATTTCCGATGTGGATACCAGCCTGATTACCGGCGAAACCATTCCCCAGCCTGTGCAGACGGGCACAAAACTTTTCTCCGGCACCGTGAATATCACCGCACCTATTGAGGTAAAAGTATCTGCCGCCAGTGAACATAGCCTGCTTGCCGACATCATCCGCCTGATGGAAAATGCCGAACAGGGGCAGGCCAATTATGTGCGTCTCGCCGACAGGGTCGCGCACTATTACACGCCGGTGGTGCATATACTGGCGCTGGCGGCGTTCCTTGGCTGGCTGGCTGCGGGCATGGCGTGGCAACCGGCATTGATGATTGCTACCACCGTACTCATCATCACCTGCCCGTGTGCGCTTGGGCTTGCCGTGCCTGCCGTGCAGGTGCTTGCCAGCAGCCGCCTGTTCAGGCAGGGCATGTTGCTCAAGTCGGGCGACGCGCTGGAGCGGCTGGCCGCCATCGATACCGTGGTATTCGATAAAACCGGCACGCTGACGCTTGGCAGGCCGCAGCTGGCCAACCGCGAATCTATCAGCGACCATGACCTGCAGCTTGCCGCCTCGCTCGCCGCCCACAGCAGGCACCCTCTCTCGCAAGCAGTAGCAAAAGCATGGCAGGGCAATATACTGCCTATGGCCATCACCGAAGAGCCAGGCAAAGGGCTATCCGCCACTTACGAAGGAGAGACGATTCAGTTAGGCAGGCGCAGCTGGTGCGGTGATGATGACGCCGCAAGCGATGCCACGCTGGAGCTGTGGCTGGCGGCAGAAGGCAGCCCGCCTGTGCGTTTCACCTTTACCGATATGCTGCGCGTTGATGCCAAAGACGTGGTGGCTAAGTTGCAGCAGAAAGGACTACATATTGTGCTGCTTTCAGGTGACCGGATGGAAGTAGTGCAATCAGTCGCACAAACACTCGGTATCAGCGATTTTGCAGCGGCCGTTACGCCTATTGAAAAAAGCGCGCGCATCAAGGCCCTGTCAGAGCAGGGGCGCCGCGTGCTGATGGTGGGTGACGGATTGAACGACGCGCCGTCGCTTGCCAGCGCTTACGTTTCCATATCCCCCTCCTCCGCCATTGATATTACGCAGAACGCCGCCGACATCGTCTTTCAGGGCGAAAAACTACGGGCCATAACGGAAGCTTATTTCATAGCCTGCGCCAGCACAAAGCTGGTGAAGCAGAATTTTGTGCTTTCAATTGCCTATAATATCATTGCCGTTCCGGCGGCGGTGCTTGGCTACGTCACGCCATTGATTGCCGCTGTTGCCATGTCCAGTTCATCACTGATTGTAGTGGCTAATGCCATGCGCCTTAAAGCCATGAACAAGAAAATATAGCATGGGCATATTGATGTATCTTGTGCCTATCGCACTGACGCTCGGGTTGCTCGGGCTATATGGTTTTTTCTGGGCGCTGAACAACAACCAGTTTGACGATCCGGAAGGCAACGCCCAGCGCATACTACGCGACGATGACGAAACCCCGCCAGCAAAAAAAGATTAGCCGATACCGTTGCCCTGCCCGCTAGCGCGCTGATCACGGTCACGCTGGGCATCAAGGCGCTGCGCGACGCTCTGCTCAGGCCGCAATACAGACTGCAGCTGGTCAATGGCCGCCACCACACTGCCAAAGCCTTTTTCGGCGGCCAGCTGGCGGCTATTCATAAACGTGCGCTGCAGTTCTACATCCTGTGACATGTCCGCCACAAGCTGCTGCAACTGTGTATATTGCGCCGCTTTCTGCGCATATTCCTGCAGTTTTCGGCCCAGCGTATCACCCGTATCTTCACGCGCAAAACGCCTGTCTATGGCATATAGCAGCAGCGCTACTTCCATGGCATCCTGCGGCGCGCCCATCACCGGTTCTTCGCCTGCCATGCGCGCAAACAATGCTAAATCATCATACAATGTTTTATATCCACAATCAGCGATGCGGCAGAATTCCAGCACCTGCTGCACGGCACGCACATGCTTTTTGAGCATGCCGGAAAGCTGGCCACGATTCAGGCCACAGCCTGCAAACTGTGCGCCGCATGCGGCTTTCCCGCAATCGAGCAAGCCCTGCATCGTGTCGCTGATGACGGACTCCACGCCGACAATATCGGAGATACGACGGAATTCAGCAGGCGGCCTGCGGTTGCGGTCTATGCCTTCCTTGCCGATGGAACGCAGTGCAAACAACACAAACGCAGGGTAGGAATCCGGCTGCATCGGGTTTACCGGCTTGTCATTGGGCAGTGTGTATTGTGTGCTGTCCACGATTATCGAAACGCTCGGCAATGCTTTCAGCGCACTGAACAAACGATCGGCTACCTCCTGATAAGCCCGCGTGTATTCCTGTTTTGCCGATTCCGGCACCTGTGAATGATCGCCGTACGACTTCACCAGTTCCTTGTAGCGGCGGATCATATCTGCATATTCTTCAAACAAAAGCTCCATGCCGTCAGGCACAACAAACATATTACCCATCATGTTGCCCTGCCTGCGCAGCATGACGTGCAAATCATCAGACAGTACAGTTACGGGCGCACGCTTATCCAGACGCGGAATAGGCATGTCCGAGCGCCTGTAGGACGACGCGCCGCGCGGATCATTGATGATTTCCTGCATGAATGCAGGACCGCTGGGGATGTGTGTATGCGTGGTGGGATTGACGGCAACGTCAATATGCGGATCACCACCGATGCGGTTCATGAATATCATGGCATCAGTCAATGTCTCCAGCATATGGCCAAGCTGCTTCGACTCCACGTCATCCACCGAAACAGACGGACGCTCCGCCGTGCGGTAAGTAAGACGCCGCCGGAATTGCGGGCTGGCGAGATGTGCTTCCAACTCTCTATACGTTGTCATTACGCAATCCCTGTTGCTCTAGTATTTGCGTTTAATCTGCCGCACTTTTTATTATTGATTTTATACGCGCTGCACAGGGCTAAAATACTAGCATCACCCAGTCCTGACTAGAAAAAATATGCGGCTTTATTTTGGTCTTTTATTTCAGGCGATTATGCGTTCAGCGATACTCTTTGAGGCATGTTTCGGCCTTAGGTTCGGGCTTTGGCCAGAATAGCTGCTCAACACGCTTTATGAAGCACAGTAGCGCGCCTTCCTCGGTATAGGTATCATGATCATTGCAAATACTGGTTTTCACATGTTTCAGCAGCTCGCTGGGAACTGCTGATTTCAGAATATCCATACCGTCTGCCTCTGCCACCAGCAGGATAGGACACAGACCGCTTTCATCCATCAACGCGCGAAGCACCGTGACCAGTTGATCGGGCGTGTAGTAAATATGTTCGTCATCCATCGGCACAAGCATCAGCCGCTTGCGGCTTTTCTCAAACAGGGCAATATGGAGGGCATCACCCGTTACCACCCATACGTCCGGCTTATCACCGCATGCACCGCCGCACATCTCCGAGCAGGAACGCGGCAATGACGACAGCATTATGCCAAATCTTTTCATCAATCAATACCCATGTACATCCAGACATAATTTCTGCGCTAAATAGTAATGGCGTGGCTAACTGCTACCTTGATAAATATCAAATGACTCCGGCAATCGGCGCGAAACCACCCGTTCATTGCTGTTAACGCAATGAATTATAATGAATTATTGTGCTTATGGCTTTGGGGGTTGTCTTCCGGCACTTTTGGTGTATAAGCACTATTCATATTTCAGCTGATTTGTTGTATATTCAGCGATGCAGGGTGGTGAAAGTCCATCGTAGCATCAGCGAAAGGGGAAGCAGCCCTTATTCAAACTGCCGGAACGCAACTAGTGTTCTGTATTCATGGTGACGCGGGGTGGAGCAGCCCGGTAGCTCGTCAGGCTCATAACCTGAAGGCCGCAGGTTCAAATCCTGCCCCCGCAACCAACACCAGAGCCAGTTTCCGAAGATTTCACCCTCCTAAGTAAAATTTCAAAGTAAGCGTATAGTAAGCTAACTACAGGGCATTTTGTAGGGCTGCATAGTATTGCTATGTTTTGATCTAGGCTCATTCTGCATGTCAGCACCACTATCATATTTATACATCTATGTTCAATTCCTGCCACCCTATAAAAATTAGCAATATACTGTATAATATATGTAATTTGACATTTCTCATTAAGCATGCTATAGTAAAATTGCGCAATGTCTAAGCACATTTGCGCTTTTTTTATGCGCTGTAATTAGCAACAGCACATTTTTCCAATCAACATTTTTAGAGGGGTTACTATGGCTGGCAAGCAAGCCAAGCTGTTGACCAATAGCATGGTCACAGCAACGATTAAACACGTCCGGAAAAAACGTTACCCTGCACGCGATAGCGTCATGATTCTACTTTCAGTGAAGGCGGGACTACGGGCGGGTGAAATCGCCAAACTGACATGGCCTATGGTGCTCGATGCCAATGGCAAGATCGGCAAGACAATAGAACTGCATAACATAGCAGCCAAGAAATTACATGGCCGAACCATACCGATCAATCCATATCTCAAGAAAGCATTGGCAAAGTTGCACCGAATACAAAAGTTCCCGATTGAGGGAAATATCGTATTTAGCGAACGCGGTAAGGCTATGACTCCTGCCAGTGTCGTGAAATGGTTCAAATCCATCTATGGAGAGCTGGGCTTTAAAGGATGTAGTAGCCATTCTGGGCGGCGCAGCTTCGTGACTAGGGCAGCCCGCTCAATTCATCTAGTGGGAGGCAGTCTATTGGATGTTCAGCAATTAGCCGGGCATAGATCATTAGAGACTACGCAAGCCTACATTGAAGGCGACAGCCGTATTAAACACCGACTTGTTGCCAGATTGTAGGGGGTGATTATGGCACGAATCATAGATTTCGATGAATACCGTAAACACAATAGGCTGCGTCAGCCGATCAAGATCATAAAAATGCCTCCCGAGACACGAAGGAAAAAATACAAAAAACCAGACAGACAGGGGCATCTGGATAGTCTTTGCGGTGTTTATAGTATTATCAATGCTGTTAATGCTGTGTATCGACTCAGCGAGTCAGAACGAGAGAAATTATTCAAACGGCTGATAGCTAGACTTGGTAAGGATAAACATGTGGCTAAAGCACTGGTTGGAGGCACCAGTAAAAAACATTTAGAAGCGATGCTTGATGAAGCCATCGATTATGTGAGCGAAAGGCATGGTGTTACGCTTGCCGTAAAACCCCTATTCCGGCGCGGCGTTGATATGTGCCTAACCTTATATTGGCATACAGTGTTTCAATTTCTTCACGCCACTAAAAAACGCTCTGTTATCATTGGAATTAATGGTCGAGATGATCACTGGACGTGCGTAAGAGCAATGTCGCACTACTCCATGAAGCTACTCGACTCCAGTGGAGCTAAACGTCTACGTAGGCGACTTTGCCGTATCGGCAAACCCTATAGCCATAAGTGGTATCATCTCATCCCCACTCAAGCCTGGGGCATCAGCCTTAAAAAAGACTAACAACCCAAACAACTAATTATCAAATACCACCTTCAAGCTTGTCGGTGGCCGCTCTTCATTTGTAATCTATCAAGGGAGTTTTTATGAATATTGAGAAAATACGCCAGTTAAACGATCAATTGCGAAAATATGGAACTGGAGGAAAGATATTGCTCACGCGTGGCATTTTAGCTTTAGGAGAAGAAGCTATCCTGCATATCATGACTTTAATGCAGTGTTACTCTGACTTTTCCGAGGATAACGATCCATATGGAGAACATGATTTTGGCGTTATTTTCCATGAAGGAAAGAAGTGCTTCTGGAAGATCGACTATTACGACCAGCAATATAGCTGGCACTCATCTGACCCCGCCAATCCAGACGTCACTTGCCGCATGCTTACACTGATGCTGGCAGAGGAGTACTGATATGTCTAAATGGCTAATATTCTGGCTTGTAACAGTTTATTTTTATTCAGAACCGTATCGCCAATAATGATGTATATCAGACAGCTATTTCCTGATATTTATGCGTTAGTACGTTAATATTCCACCATTCTTATCCAATTTATGGACAGCGCCATAATCATAGCGGTATTGTGCATTAGTGAGATTAAGCTCTATCCTATCACGGTCTTCCGTAACCGTAACGATTCCTGCACACTCGCCAAACTGATTGCTGACCTGCACTTCATTGCTTGTAACCGTAATCATACGATAATTGCCAATTTCACAAATATTCCCTCCTGAAATTTGCGTCACTAAAACGACAACGCCATCTGAAATCCTGAACTCTCTCTCATAATTCAGAGCGAATGTATTGCCACTGCTATCCTGAACACTGTCATCAAAGATTATTTGGCCATCCACTTTAATCTGATTCTGGTGGCGTTCCACAGCTTCAATCACAAAAGACCGTATCGTTCCATCAGGTAATTTCAGGAGATGCTCTTCTACTATAGGATATACTGGCTGCAGTAGTCTGCCAAATACGTGTATAGTAGCACATTTCTTCTGGAGGCAATGCTCGTTATAGCTTCCTTCCAATCCGAGCACGTATGCCTTGCTGTTATAAACGGCCTGCTTATACATAACGGACAGATGCGGCAAAACATATTTTGGCAATGAATCTACGACAGCTGCTATCAATATAAAAAAGCCTATTGATGCAGGTATAATGTATTTTTTCTGAATCATAAAATTGCCTAATTAATAGTCTAAAAACCGGCCTTCCAGATACAGGACATCACCTGATCCATGAAACAGCCTAAAATGAAAATGCTGTTCACCCTTATTGGTCAAAACGGTGGAACTACAGAACGTCTCCTTATCTTTAGGTTTTACCGGTCTATCGTCTACGATTTTCTCGATAGAAAAGACCTTATAGGTAACAAAAGCATTGGACATGCTTTGTTCGATGGTTTGCTTGATAAGGTATTTAGATGCCTCAGAGTTGCAGCTAGGGAGGCCATTTATGCCTTTTTCCTGATTAGCACCGCTATGGTTGAGGTATGAACCCAAAGCAAATAAACCGAGCATCACAACAACAATGGCACGTAATATCCATAAGAGCGATTCATGGTGTTTTGGCTTAGTGGCGATAATACCAATTTGACCCGATGTGGGTACTAGCGTATCCGTAGAACCAGAAGTTGGAGCAATATTGATTCCCCAGTGCTGCATAGCCGTTTTAGTAAATTCACTGTCCGGTTCGGCCAATATCCAGCCAATATCGAGATAATTTTTTGCTGTCATCTCATTGCCTTTACACCCTATCCAAATGGATAGGGGCACAAAGGCAATAGATATAACAGTGGCCACATCCGGCATTGCCTGATGCGTAACAAGATGAATTACCCAAAACAATAGAAAAACACTGCCCCAAACATTTAACTTGCGAAGAAACAGAGGAATGCCAAAAACACCTGAGAATAAAAGAAGTGTCCAACTAAAGCCTAACTCGACTCTCTTGATTTCACCAGTTCTTGGATTTTTGAATGGGATTAATACACGCATATAGTATGACCTCTAAAACGAAGATGACTATAAGTGACATTCATTTGATGTGCAAGCATAATTCCACTCATAGTCTGTAGACTCATAGCCATCATAATTTGACAATCCGGCTTCATGAAAGAAGCTGACTTAAAGAAGATCCGAAAATCGTTTGGAGTGCGCATACGTACGTTGCGTAAAGCCAAGGGATTCTCGCAAGAAGAATTTGCCTATGAATGCAGCTTACATCGCACCTACATGGGTGATATAGAACGTGGTGAACGTAATGTATCGATAGACAATATCGCTAAAATTGCCGCTACGCTGCATATGAGTATCAGTGAATTATTCAGTGGAATTAAGTAACTCAGTACTTTTGGGTATAATCCAGCCAGAGTATTTTTGCATCGTTAGGCTTTTCTTCCTGAGTAGATAAAGTTACAGCCTGATCAACCACTGACGGGGTAAAGATTTCTATTAAACTTTTCTGTAAATGAATCTCGTAGCATAAGTAAATTGCGTTATTTGAGGGATGACGATTTACCGGATCAATTAGGGGGGCTTTAAGAAGAGTTATATATCCCTTGTTTTGTAGACCTTTTAATATGCTGCGGATCTGCGGTGTGGGAACAGATCGCAGATGTCCATCATTAGGGCTTAGGTATATTGTTTCGCTTTGTGTGCTATCCCATAATGCTTTTATAGCATTTAAAACTTCATTATATTCCGATCCAGCCATACATTTTTCCGTACATACATCTTTCAAAAAAGCCTACTTGAAAACAATCGCACTACATGTGTTGTTGACATTATATGGTATATAAGGCAACCACACAACCCCTACATTATGTGTTTATTATTAAAATTCATTGGCTAAAGGACTTCATCCACAGCTACAAATGCCTTAAATTTGGGGTAGTCGTGGGTTTGAATCCGTACATAGGATTGCCCACAAGAAAAGGCTCTGCAGTGACCAAGGGAACGCCTTGGGTACAGATTCCCATCTATAATGTTTTCCTAACGAAGTCAGCAATAGCATCCGCTGCATTCAGGCTATGAGTTGGATTTCTACATATATCTATTTGATATTTCAATCTACTTCTGTTGCATCCTTGTCTGTGTGTTTTCTGTTGTATCCTTGTCTGTGTGTTGATAATAGTGCAATCAGCCATACTCTTGTCATCTACACGGGGTCAGACATACCTATTACCTTCACGGCATTTGCCGTTGACATATGAAAATGCGCAAGTATTTGTAAAGATAATGCAACTTAACCAAGGGGAATTGGAATGAATATTTTGAAACTATCAGCTCTCACTTTCGTAATGGTGCCATTTGTAGCGTTTGCGGACGCTGCACCAAAGACTGACACTGCTCCAAAGGCCGAAAAGACCCAAGGCAGCGGACCAAATCCGTACGTTGAATGCGGTATTGGCGCGGCGTTGTTTCCTACCACCAATTGGGCCGCTGTTACATCAAATGCGATTTGGGACCTAGGCTCTACAGCCATTACCTCCGCCATCTCGTCGCCTGAAACCTGCAGTGCAAAAAAGATGAAAACAGCCAAGCTGATCCTAGAAACGCTGCCGGAACTTGAAAAAGATGTTGCCGCAGGAGAAGGCAAATACATCACTGCGCTGTTGGCGACCGCAGGCTGTGACGCATCAAGTAAAGGTGCGATCACCGCTAACATGCGTTCAAGCTATGCCACAATGGTAAGCGCCGGTGATTATGCAGATAAGTCCCGCATCGATCGCGCTGCGAGCTTTTACTCCAGCACCAAGGATGCAATGACTGCCGCTAACTGCAACGTTGTACTCTAATCGTCGCAAAGATCAGCATCATTCTGAAAGCCAGTTTTCTTCTCGGAGAAAACTGGCTTTTTGTGTTTGTATCCTATTTTGCCAATGCGCTCCTTCTGCATTCGCGTTGGAGTTAAGTAGATCAGAAACACTAGCGAGACTCCCGCAATGGCTGTCACTTAATTACTACCACAAGGGCAGTGACGGTCGCTTTACCAGTGAAATCATCAACGATGATTATTTCGTCGCTCCGAATGGCAGCACCAATCCGCACTCTGAACTGGTTGCCTTCCAGCAAGCGATGGTGCGGCAAATGGAAGTAGGTGGACAAGAAGATGTCTTATGCCGCTTCCCTGCACGGATGACCTTCATGCAGAAATCGGACCCCCAATTTAGCGACTTTATCAGGCCGGTCTGCGAGACTTATGATTCCGTCAACAGGCCTGACAAGATTACCTCGGTGTCGATTGTGTTTGCCAGCGGGCATTTCGATAACCCCAGCTCATACTATGGTCATCAAATGCTCAAATTTAATTACGGCGATGATGTCTTAGACCAGCCAACACTAGATGCCAGCCTCAATTATGGTGCAAATAATACGGATAACCCTGGGCCCCTTTACATCATCAGAGGAGTGTTCGGGGGGTATGAAGCACAGTACAAGCGAAATAACGAGTTCCTCAATACGCATTCTTACACCAACGTACAGGTCCGCGATGTATGGGAATACACGCTGGACCTAACACCTGAACAGAGAACGTTCATCGTTGAGCACAGCTGGGAGGTGATGAGGGCTAAATTCAGTTACTATTTCTTTAATGACAATTGCGCACACCGAATTGCACGACTTGTGGAAAACGCGACGGGGCGCGATCTTACCAATGTGTCTGGTTTCTGGTTGCTGCCGACACAAGTGATTCGCCAAATGGACAATAAGGGTAGTACGACGTTGGTTAAGGGGGAGACCTATGTCCCTTCGCTCAAGACCGTGTTTTCGAAGCGGTACGCGCAATTGAGTGGAAATCAAAAGGAGCAACTACAGGCATACTTGGAGGCCGAGAATGATATGCGTAAGGCAAGTGTATTGCAAATAGACGCTGCCGTTCTTTTTGGATTACTTGACTACTATGACCTGGAGCTTGCAAAGCTTAAGGAAGATCAAGAGAAAGCGGAGCAGATGCGCGATATACATCAGCAGCGAAGCATAATACTTGCGGAAATGCTCCGGCGGCCTGCATCGGCAATGCAAAGAGAACCGCTGCAACCCATCGAAGTTCAGCCACTTCCCGATACACGGCAGCCATCATCCGTGCGGTTGGAGTCTGGAGTGCATGATGGAAATGCGTTTGGGCGACTTACCGTCAGGGCCGCGAATAACGATATGTTGGATGCGCCGATCACCGGACAGGAGGTGTCCAAGTTCATTATGGGTGCGGCTCAACTGGAGTATGGTGATACTGATTTGAGCCTGCGTAAGGTGGTAGCGTTGGATATTGTCAATTTCAATACGAACCCGCTGCCGATTCTTCTGACAAGAGAATATTCTTGGGGATTTCGGATGGATTACTCACCAAGAAATGAGTTGTGCGCCGAGTGTCGATCTGCGGGGGTCGAAGGGACAATAGGACGGGCTATCCGGGTGGACGACGAGGTGCTTGTCTACGGACTGGGTGGCGGTCGTGTCCATACCAAGGAGAATGATACTGGTAGCTATGCCAATCTCGTTGTGCAAGTCGGCAGTGTGATGAATGTTACAAGAATGATGAATGTTCAGTTGGAAGGAAGGTACACGCAGTCGATCAAAAGTGAAGACATGAGCCTGCAAATGGAGACACGGCACGTTCTTGGCAAGCGAGTGGATTTGAGGGCAACTGCTGTGACAAACGGTGATGAGCATAGTCTATCAGCGGGGCTTGCTTGGCACTTTGATTAGGACCTCACATAACTGTGAGTGGCTCGGAACATCGGCTTGTTCCGATGTTGAGCTGTGCGTATAAATCGAAGGCCAACGTATCATTGTCCCACTTAAATTCTGACGGCGACTTCGCGCCCCCGGAACCGCATTTCTGTGGACGGAATGGCTTTGCACCGTTCCCATGCAGTATTCCCACGAGAATGCGAGGTCAAAGCGGGCAAGTCCTCACAGACTCGTCTCGACAGAGCTGTCGCGGTGCCATCGCACTCACGAAGGCGCCACAAAGCCAAAGTCGGCGAGTCCGGGCCGACCATCGACAGCATCGACATCGTTGAATTCAAGTCAAACGCCGAACTCAAGGAATGGCTCGGAAAGACGGCGGGCGGATTCCTGCATTAGCACCACGCGCGACGAAGTCTCGCTGCAGTTTATTTCGAAGGATACGCCGGCTTTTTCTCTTTCGGCTCTTCCTTCTTGGGTTCAATGCGCTCGATGTGAATCTTGCAGTTCTTCTGAATCGCTGCCTTTTCTAGGGCATCGAATTCTCCACGAAGGCGCGAATACTCGGCTGCTTGTGGGGTGTCGCCATCGAGGAAGAATAATGCGGGCCAGAACAATACAAGGCCAACACCCATCTGGACTGAATCGTCCGACGCAGTCTTGTCTACTTGTCCGCCCAACTCAGCTACTCTGTGCGACAGTATCTGCATCTCTTGCTCAATTTGAGAGCACTTGTAGCTGTTGTACTGCATTGGAGACACATATTGCGGCGTAATCTCCTTTGTAGATTTCGCGCACGCCGCGAGCATGCAGATGGATAAAACAAGTGCAGTTGTATTCCTTAATCCATTGGTCATTGTCGCTCCTTCGACGGGTTATGATTTCACAAATTGCATACCACAGGTTGTGTACCGCTTGCACTGATTTTTTGTATGGGCATATCTTTCGTTCGTATGTAACTGAATAGACGACATATTCTGCACAGGCAACCTATCCGGATAAACCCAACAGTAGACGCAGTTGTGGGATTGGCTAACCGAACACAATACAGGCGACAAGACTTACCGCATACATGTTGTCAGGAATGTGCTACAGGCGTGTTAGCAGTGAATGCAAGAAGCCGTAATTCAGGATACCGGGTGTAACAAGCGTTACAATCAGGAACGCATCGGAGTTGACTACCAATGTTCAGGGTTTGCGCATTAGTGAAGCTTCTCCAGGGACTGCATGCACCGGAGATCATGAATGGCACTGGAAATAGAAAGCCACACCGCGGCGCCCTTGGCGTCGTCCTTTGCCATCAGCTCCTGCATTCTCTTATCAGCCACGTCCTCAGCCTTGTCACCATGCTGTTTAAGGAGCAGTTGTGCTGGAATATAAATGTCTTTTGAGCTTGTCATGGCCATATGATACATATCCTAACAAGTACAGGAAGGGGTGATTTATACATTATCCTTCCCTTACTTATGCCGAAGGGATAAACGGGTAATTAATTATAATATGTATTATTTTTCATGTGGTTACCTAGGCACCGCAGATTCCAGAAACAAGGATGAAAAAGTTGTGCCACTAACGCCAGAGAGTAAAGATATCACATCCCAATAATGATTAGTTCGTAACCTGTCTATTAAGGGGCCATTTACTGAAAACAGCCGCTTCATGCGGCTTTTTTTGTAAGTGCGTTAGCTGATTCCATGCCCACTATCGTTTGTGTGTCCATGGCCGGGGTCGTCGTGGTGATGTGTGTGATCTTGATGCGGGGGATTTTGGTCTGCCCATGTTGTATGACGACCACCGTCTGAATCAACATGCGGGCTATTTTCCTGAGTGCCTACTCTTTCTGTCCAGGGTTGCCCGCGTTCGTGCTCGTGGTGATAATCATCACGTCCATGATATCCATAATGTTGTTCATTAGCAGGGGGCGGTGATTGATGTTGTTCCTGATCTTGGTTGCCACGCCCCATCAAAAGATTTTCTAACTTATCAAGCTGTGTCTCAAACCAAGATTTTTCGGGTGGCATTACTTCTGGTGCTGGCGGCTCATTACCACGCATTAAAGTTCCAAGTTTTTCAATTCCTCTTTCAAACCAAGATTGTTCGGCTGGCGCTTCGGGTATTGGTGGCGGCTCTTGTATAACCTCGACACGCTGAACTTCTACAGGTGTAGCGGGTGCAGGTGGTTGTGTCTCAGGAACGTAGGGTTGGCGCTCTTCTACAACCTCAACTCTTTCTTCTCTTTGTACAATTTCGCGGGTGGGAATCTCTTCGCGCTGGTGCGTTATGACGGGCGGCGGCGCGTTCTCTTCCCTATGTTCGTTTACTGGTACTTGCTGTTCGCGTTCCTGCTCCACAACTGGTTGGGCGACGACAAGTGCTTCTTTTTGAGCTTCGTCTTGTAATACGGCAGGCGGATTAACGGCTGGCGGTTCACTTGGAGTGGTTTCCTCCCTAACGGCGGTTCCAGTAGAAATACCTTCTCTATTTTGCTCAGGCGGCTCTTCTTGAGTTGTCGGCGGTTGGGCGATGACAGGAGTTTCTTTTTGACCTTCGTCCTGTAATGCCGCAGGCGGATTTACGGCTAGTAGATCAACGAGATCAGGCTTTGCATCATTCTGTTGTTCGACTGCAGTAGGCGGTATTGGCGGCGGGCCATCTTGCTGTGTCGATCCTAATTCTATCGCGGCAGGAGGTTCATCCAGACCACCGTTTGGGTTTGGAGTACCAAACTCTGGATTGACAGTAGTAGGATGTTCAAGCTCAGTAGTCGGCACATCAGGCGTTACATCGGGATGGTTTACGTCCTTTTGTGACTGACCAGTTACATCGGCAATACCCTCATTGAACTCTTTTGGAGCGACAGGAGGGTTCTCAGCTTCCGGAGATTGTAGTTTCTCAGGGGCAAAATCTTTGACAGAGACCCATGTGTTATCCCCTAAAACAACCTTGCCCTCAAGCGATGCGTTTTCAATGGCACGTTGCAGGCTAGCGGCGGCTTCAGTTTCCAGCTCACCAATCTTATTAACAGACATCCAGACGCCATCGCCGAGATTACCTAGAGCTGGGCCTATCTCACGCCCAAGTTCTGTTGTTTTCTCTCCAACAACTGCGAGAGTTTGCTGAATATTAGTGTCTTGGAATATTGGGTCTGCCCAAGCCATTGTTTTAGTCATGGCTTCAGTTCCTTCTTTTGCGAGTGTTCCTAACATACCCGCCTCAACAAACGCACCGTTAACCGCAATAAATGTTGTCGTCGCTTCACCATATCCAGCAGCCTCTGCCGCTAACATAGCAGCACGCGTGAGGCCAGCCAGCCCCGCAATTTGAGGGGCAGCAAGAGCAGCTAACGCAACACCAGCTGTGGTCGCAAGTATTGCTACGTAATAGCTGTGACCTTCGTGGACTTGTTCTCTTACGGAAAGTATTACCTGTCCTGCTTGTGCTGCCATTTGAGCAGTAGGATTATGCTCTGCCACAACGTCAAGCGTTAATCCCAATCCCTCTTTGGCAGCGCTATTATCATCTTCTTCTTCGATAGAACTCATGCTATACACTCCTTACGCCACATTATTTGCATGCTTCTGCAACTCGCTTATCAAGAGCCATAACACTTTCGTCGCTATACACCTTCTCGACAGTATTTATTGCTTTGGTAGTCAGCTTCGCACTATCTCTATTTTGTGCCAAATACTCGTCCAATTCGTGTCTTACAGCCACGTAGTCTAGAACCGGCGCACTGCTACACTCTAGCGGATTATCATTTGTTTTCCCGATTAAAGTTGCACCTATTAGAGTAGAAAACACAACATACGAAGGATACAACTGGCTCAACATTTTATTATCTTTGTATCCGTGCGCCTTTATTGCTTTAATGCCTTTGTTTGCGCTTGCTAGCAGTTCGGCCAAAGTCGGCTTTTCAAGTATTTGCGACTCTAATACATTCACCTGCACAAGTAGTGCATAGGCGCTGAGGACAGAAGTGTATCGTTCTTCCGTATCCATTATTGGGTTATTTATTTTAGCCGCACGCGGCAAAGTAATGGCAATTGAAGCTGCTTCATTGACAAATTCTTTTAGGACATCTTCGGGCATTTTGGTATGCGCCTTGTGTGCATATGTCATGATATTACGATAAGGATTAATAGCACTCCATGCTCGCCAAAGCTCGCGTTCCCCGTCGCTTTCTGGAATAGCAGCAATAGCTTTTTCAGTTGCCCACTGATTCACACTGTTTACTGCACGATAGGGAATACTTGTACGGTTGACTCCCAACTCCAGAAGATTTCCTTCAACATCCTGAGCCAAGGACGACACGATAAAAGCTGTTTTGGTGTCATATGGGCTTTTGAAGCCTTCCCAGCGTTTAGAATAGAAGCTCCAGTGGTTTACTCCCCAAAGCGAAAGGAATAATAAGCAAACACCTAGGATTATACTGAGGTAAAGCTTCATGATCAGGCCTATACGCTTGCTTCAGTTAGGGGAGAGTTTGCGGTGAATTCACGCACTTGATCATCGGTCATTTTACCTTTTTCGCAGCGAAGGATTTTACCAAAAGACGCCAATTCCTTGACTGGAAAATCCTCGCGGGAGGCAATGAAATTAAAATAACCCTCGATCTTCTGGCCGGGAACCATGGTTATGACATGAAAATCTTCGCCGGATTGCAGCTTGCCTTCGTGATAAAAAACCATGCTGCCGTCTTTCAGGATCATTTTCTGCTCAAAGGATAACGCCATGCGGGAAACTACGCGGAACGCGTAATAGATTTGACGATTGATTCCACCAGCGGTGTTTTCCACACCAGTGCAATGCCTGCAACTGCCGCAAGAACTGCAACAACCGCATAGAATGTCTTGTTGGAGCCGCCTTTATCATCTTTGCTGGATGACTTTGCAGAGGAAGGATTCTCGTCTTTACTCTTGCTTCCGCTACGCATCGATGCGGCCACGGCAGCACCAATCGCCGCTGTAAGCCCGATTTTACCTGCGGTAACGTAGTTATCGTAATTGGTTTCTTTCGCTTTGTCTTTATCCTTGCTGACAGGAACTAGTGCGCGGCTCGTCTCTTTGACTTCAAATTCGCCTTCAATCACATCATCTTTTGCATCTTTGAGTGGCGCAGGCTTTTCTTTGTCCTTCGATTCGTCGTTTTCTTTCACGCTAGCATCTGCATCTACATTGAGCGGCTGTGATGAAGCATCAACGGGAGGAGGTGTCGTGCTACTATCAATACCCAACAATGGTTGGCTGGAAGCGTCTTTTACTACAAACTCAGCATCGACCACATTGGGGTCAGGTTCACTGGCCTTCATGCGTTCGCGCAAGCTGGCAACGAAAGTCTCACGCTGCGGGTGGTTGATGGCAAGGCCGTCCTGAATATACGCATTCAGGTAATCGTAATAGCGGTCTTCATTATTACCGCGCTTCAGGCTACTAATGAATTCCAGCTTCTTTTTGTTATACTGCAAATCCGGGTGATCTTCCGTAATTTTTGCATCTGGCGTTACCCGTAAATACTGCTCGAAAACTGCCCGTTCTTTGTCCTGCAACGGCGGCAAGTCATGTACATGCACAAGCATATGGTGGTGTTTTTTCTGTTGCAGGTCATCATAGCCTTTGCCGATAAGGGCCGTTCGATACCGTGTCAGTGTATCGATTGACGAAGCACTCTTTTGGGTTTCGGCATCTCTTTCGGCTTCCTTGACTTTTGTTTTATAAAATTGACTGCGCGATTCAAGCCCAGAAACGAATGAATAAACGTCATCACCCTTGAGTTTACGTTCGTCCTGCTCGATTACTTTAATCAGGTCGGGCCGCGATTCCAGCAATAGGTCAACACCGTTAAGGCCTATGCGGTCCATGCGCTCGTTAATGTGGTCGAGCGAAGCTTTCTTTTCAATATCCGTTATTTCGCCCTTACGGTGCAGGTAATTGGTGAGTGCCGTGTCACGAATGGCTGCCACCGCCAGTGCCACATACATATTGCCATTCACATTGATATAATCAGCATCCCATTTGTATCGACCCAATGTGGTTTCACCGTAAGTTTCCTCAATTTGTTTAATCAACTCTTGAGTATATGGATTTTTTGAAGTTCCCGGCAAAGCAAATGCCTTGAAATAATACTCCCCTTCTCTTTGCAAAAGACTAAGCAGGCTCTCTGGATCATACAGCCCTTTAGCATTGGTTGAGTCTTCTTCGTAGTTGTTGAAGTAGGCAATAAAGTTCTTTGCAGCAAAATCCGGCAGTTTCACCGAACTATACGCACCCACATATTTATTGGCGTTCGGATAATGGGTACGTGTATCCCTGCGGCTGCTGGGGCGCGGGTCGTCCTTGTTGTAATGCCCATAGGCGTCCGATTGGCTGGCAAGCATCAGCCATTCTGGGCTTTGCTTGCTCATCCAGGCGTCAAAAGCCTTTGTCTTGCCATATGGGTTCATAAATTCCTGTGCCTGTTTTCTCTGCGTGCCTCAAGAGGATAGCCGAGTATTAATATTTACCCCGTATGTTTACCACATCCAGCCTGCTGTGAAAATGGAAAGTTTTATTACATTCCCCACCCGTAAAATATGGTTAATATACTGATATTAAAGTTATTATTGCTTATTATCTCTGGTTTAATTTGATTGATGATGACATATTAATAAACAAATGTTAATGATTTTTGTTAATAATTGAGTTCTTGTTATTGGCAGTATTCATAATCAGGGAAATAGCATGACTAAAGAAACATCCGGCGAACCAGAAACAGCGTTGCAGCCAGTAACCGCATTGCAATTATTTTCCGAAGCCAGCCAGAAAGCGTGGGATTTAAGTGGCAGCAGCACATTCACACAGTTAAAAAACAGCCAGGTCGCCATTAGCCTTTCAAGAACTCCTACTGATATTAGCCGGAATATTGATGACGCACGTTTGTCTGCGGTCAGGGTTAGGGAATGGGTTGAGTACACCCATCAATCGCTGGCTGATGAAGCAAATGCACTGCTCGCCAAACAGGAAGTGGAAACAAACGAGGGCGTAACAACGCTTGATGGGCAGAAGAAAGATCTGACAAAAAAGAAGGGCGATGCCAATGTCGGAACGGCAGCTGGGGCTGCTGGGAGTCTCGCTCTGGCACTGGATAGTGCGGGAGGAATGGGCTTTTTCTCATTGCTTGTTACTATAGCGACAGCTGTACTCACTGGTGCATCTGCCAGTGAGTCTCAAGAAGCCGGCAATCAAATCAAGTCGGTGGAGGCAAGCGCAGAGCAGCTCAAGCAGCTGCTAGAAGAAGCCAGAAAGCACAAAGACAGCATATTGCTGCAAATTGACAAGGATCAGCTCAAAGCGATATTTGAGCCAACAGTGGTGCTACACCGCGTGGCACATGCCAAAAAGATACAAGAAGAATTCAGCAAATTCGCCAAACGTCACGGCACTGGCGAGGACGCTGTTGCACAACATTTATTCGATGTCGCGCCGGAGGTTGCTGAATCGCTGCTGAACCTGCTGAAAGGCGATTACCGTGAGGCTGACTTGAACAAGCTGGAAGCCTATGGCAAGGACGCGCCGATAACCGCTTCTGCCGAGCAAAGGGCGGCACTTCAATTTATCAACCATTCCCTGATGGTGCGCCGCGACTATTTCGAGATCTGGGCCAGCAAGATGCATGATCTTGAAGAGAAAAAATCAAAAATTGAGCAGGCATTTGCAGCAAATCAACCTGAAGAACGGCCAAAACTGGAATTATTCAGGGAAAAGCCAATATCACTTTCTAAATCTATTAAAACAGACGAAGAAAATCCGCCGCCGGAGGTCCAGAAACCACCGGTTAAAATTACAGAAGGCATGCAGCGTGGCATTGATACGGTGAAGAAACAGGACACGCTTGCGAACACAGCCGTGTCGGGAATGCAATTAGCCCTGCAAAGCAATATGGGTATTAAGGAAAAGCACGAAGCACTTTGGAAAATGCCGATAAATCAGTAAAACAATTTAACGCACTTTTCACTGGTGTTGACCGCGTACTCGCAGAGATTGAGCGTAAATATAGCATAACGCACTCGCAACTAGATCGTTTGGATCATCGGTATAGTAATGCTGAGTCGATAGCTACAGAGCGGGAACTGCTGAAAATAAACCATCCTGATGAGATTATGAAAGAGAGCGCAGCTGGCACTGGTTTAGGAGAATTGGCCAGATTTGGAATCGCTCTGGCTGGCGCAATGGCGGGAGAACCAGTATCAGCTGCAGCGGCAAATGCTTCTCTAGGAAGAGTTATAGATCGTCAATCACAGGCGACAGCGAGATATATCAGAGGCATGGCTCAACACGAGGTTCGTGAGGCATCCTTGAAGAAAAGAGCCGCCCGCTATAATCTGGATGAATTGGAAGCAGACCTCCAAAGGCTGGACGAAGAGTTCAAGAAACTAGGGAATGACAAGGACTTTCTGAAATTCCTTGAGAGCAGCGAAGATGTTGAGCACATACGCAACATGTATATGATTATGCCGCGGCTGGTGTCAGGTGAAAACAACATTGAAGCACTTGAACTGCGGATGGAGAAGGCGGGTTTTGCCAGCCTTGATGATTTTGTTGCAGATCTACGCACTGGTAATGAACGGCTGGCAGATGCCATGGAGAACTGGCTTCTGGGTATCGCTAACAGCAATGACCTGAAAGTGCTTGTGGTGGAAGCTAATGGTATTGATGCGCCAGCCAGCCCTAAAGAGGCCTTACTGGTTGCATGTGTAGAAGATATCATCAAGCCAAATTACCACGACTATGCGCGACAGGCATCGATGATGGATTATCTGGAAATGCGTAATGTGGTGGCGACGAACACTCCATTTTATTCAATAGGTGAGGTTGTCAAAAAACAGACCGACAAGGCGCTTCAGGCGCTGCTTTCCGGCGAGGGTGAGATGTCTCTGGTGGGTAGTAATGATGTACACCGGATGTTTGGATATTATATGTCGCGCCATGGTGACAAATCCCTATCAGATCCGCGAGGCCGCCGCACCAATGTTCTAAAGATAGTGGATGCAGGGCAAAGCCAAACGCGCGAAGAAATTGCGGATAAAAGCAGCGACATAGTACGTGAAAAACCAAGAAATGCTGAGATTCCTCGTATCGGCAGCCTGTTTACAGAAGTGTGTGCCTACGAATATTTATTAACGCAGGGCCATAATATTGCAGATCAGCCGAGGATTGCAGATCACCCGCATGTGCTGGGCGCATTGGACATGGTCAATAGCGTGACCGAAGAATTTATTAAGCGTTTGGCGCTGCAAACAGCGCGCGGCCCAAAGAGGGCGCTAGGTCTACAAATAGAAAATCTGATTGCACAATCATTCATTGATTTCTTTTCAGTGCTGGGTGCAGCTCATGGCTCTGATCCTAAGATTAAGGCATCTGCAGATAAGGTCACCCGCGCCTATCGTGGAGAGAACTTTGGCGTAGCGAATAGCAACTATACTTTGGTTATTACTAATAATGCGACCTCGCAGCAAGCATTTGGCTTATTTCTGAATGTGTATCAGCATAACTTAGAAAAGTATCTTGAATCTGCTACACGCCCAAACCGCAAGGCACTACTGGAACAATTATCAGCCGTGGCTGATATCATGCAAGATTTGCAGCCCGGAAATATCATGACTCCGGAATCACCGGAGGCAAGAATGCAGGCACATTACCGTAGCCATATGCTTGGCAACGCTGGTGTTGACCGCCACAGTTGGGTTCTGCGTTCAGAAAGCATTCGACCCGACGGTCGGAGTGTTGATTGATAATCATTAACCCCTAATATCCATTAATTATAATATATATTATTTTCGCATGGTTAATGCAGTTCGGCAGATCCTGAAATTAAAGACGAAAAAGTTGTGCCGCTAATGCTGGATGTTAAAGCTATCACATCCCAATAATGATTAGTTCGCAACCTGTCTATTAGGGGTCCCCTTAGGTAATAGCAGCTCCCCACTCACCACTTAATTCATGAAATATACTGAGTCGCACTAAATTAGTATAAGACGTAATTTTACTTCAGGTGATTAGTGAGAAATAGGATTGTTGCTGTCAGCATACTTTCAGGATTAGTGATGAGTTTTATATAGTGAAGTGATATTAGATGGCTGTTAAATGACATAACACTAGAAGTGCTGATTTAATTTCCTTCCGATACGATTTTTCCATTCTTAATAGGGAGAATATTCTCCCCACGACGTGTACCTCCACGAATAAAAACCAGATTTTGGGGTTTATACTGTGAGAAAAAGCGCAGGGATAGATTATGTTCCTCGAGATCAAGACGTTTCTCCCATGCAGGATGTTTTTTAGGCTTTGAAAATGATTTTAAGCAGTATGAAAATGTTTTTGCCTTTTCCCCACTCCTAATATCTAAATCCATCATAGGCCGATGAATTTCTTCAGTTGGCTGATAATAGCGATCTCTAAACTCCTTTCGTGCCTCCGCAGTACTCCCCAATATCAGTAAATGGAAATGGGGAATCCAAAGCTTTAGATGATAGTTATAATCTAGTTCAAATCCTCCAATGATTCGTGCTCCCCCCAAACCAGCACGTCTTAATTGTGTCCGAAGACGATTGCGCAACTTATGAACAGACAGCTCGAACAAAGCCTCGGAGGTCTTTAATTCATCGGTAATCACTATTGTAACGAATCTAACATCGTCGCCCTTAGCTAAGAGGCGAAGTTCCTCCCCACACAGCCAAATTCTAAGGCGACGCATGCATACCGGGCAGGCCGAGATCCAGCAACGATTATATTTTTTACACTTCTCTAACTTTTTTGCTAATTTTCTAGCCCATTTTGTGTCAGTTACCAAAAGCATTCTGATACGCTTATTCCGTTCATTATTCTTATCTTCAAACGTTTCAAAGTCAGAATACCGTAGACGAACATCAAATTCCGGCTTAAGCCTTTTCAGGAAACACTTCATTGCTTTGCTCCCTGACTGGTGTTAATGCATTTATTCTGATTCTCGTATTCCGTAATGTCGATGAGCGAATAACGCACCAAGCGGCCAATCTTGACAAATTTTGGACCGCCACCTTGATAGCGAAGTTTTTGAATAAATTTCTTTGATGCTTGCCAACGCAGTGCTAATTGCGATTCATCTAGATATTCAGAATTTGTACGATTAATCTTACAGGGAGTAATTGTTCCCCACATAGTATCAGTAATAATTTCACTCATAAAATCTCCTACAGTTAATAATTGTAGGAATACTTTACAAGATTAGAAATTCAGCATTTCATGTAGAGGAAATTGCTTTCTAGCGAGAAAAAACAATGCTGTAAATATGGTGTGTTATTATCACGGATAAAATTATGTCCCCCAAAATAGCAAATATATATAATTCAGTTATGGGGACTGTTTATTCCCTAAGGAGGTCGTATGAAGAATGCTCGGCACAAAAACTCATTAACCGAAAAATTTAAAAAACAAATCCAGATTATCGAAAATAAAAAAAATGAAATCGATGATAATGATCCTGTGGGGAGATTAAAATCCCTAAAGGAAGGATATAAACTTATCCTTATTGATAAGAGTCAAAAAAACGAAAAATTATTTTCTTTTTTAAAAAAGCACCATAAAGACGTCCTTACCCGTCAGAGGGACAATCCATACCTAAGCATCGCCAATATTTGTTTGCCTGATACCGTAGACAAAAGTTCTCGAGGGCGTTTTGGACAAATTCTTTATCTGGCCGTGCAGAAAGATTGGGATGAACAGAGATTTATTAAACACACCAAAGGAAATATTCACGCTCTTGCCAAAAAAGGTGCTGAGCTTTTTGCTAAAAACAACCCAAGCAGTAGCGCAAAACAATGTTATGCCTTGGGTCGCAAGGAATTGTTGAATAAGCCAGTAATCGGAGTATTAAAGTTAAACAATCCTCCAGCAGGGAAAAAACTTTCCCTATATATTGGCAGAACGGAGAAGGGCAATCATAATGTCGATATCCGATACAAAACATTCGACAAAAAAATAATCGGGCGGATAGTACGGCTACTAGGAAAAGAAATACTAAAAGAGGGTGAGTAGATTATTAGCCGGCTAATGCGTCCTCAGCGTTGGTATTAATTTGTTGCAACAGATAATTAGTTATTTTCTGCATCGGATCACGCAATCTTTCAACATCCATCACGATATATCCTGCCGTTACGTCGTTGATACTGGTCTTGTGGTTAACCAGCTTCTTCAGCGCATATGCTGAAATGTCCAGCCGTTCGGCTGTCGTAATAAAAGTCCGACGCAGGTCATGTGGCATGAATATAACCCCGGATGCATCAATCACTCTGGTCACAGCCTTTTTAACATCTTCCGCATGCCCTACTCCCCCATCCCCTGGGAATACCCATTCACTACTGCCCATTAGTAGTTTCCGCTCAGTCAACATAAGTAATAAGTAATCACTTAGCGGCAATTCCAGAGGAATATGGTTCTTAGTATCCGGCACCAGGAAAGTCTTTGCCTTCAGATCAACATTCTCCCATCTTAAGGTCAACGCCTCTGACTTACGCAATCCCGTAAATAGTAAAAATCGCAGTACATCTCTAGCTGTCTCGTTCGGTAGTTCCATTACTGCCTTAAACCAATCAGAAAGCTGGTGGTCTTTAATAATCGTACGTCTGCGGTCAATTCGGTACCATAGCTTCTTCTGGGATAATACTACCGCTGGATTGGGCATGGTTTCATCATCAATACGCGCAAAATTATAAAGCCTGCGCAGAAATTGCATGGCATTATTGGCAGCTGCATGACCAGAATTTTCTCCAATTTGGCCATGACGTTTGATGACCATATCCTTACTGATCTCAGTAATCGGCTTATTTTTCCACTGTTCAAAATGAAGATTCATGAAATCACGGTAACCTACCAGTGTGCCGGGACTCAGGCGACGATGGGAGTGCTCCAAGAAACGATCATAAACATCTTGTAGTGTTTGTGCCTTGATACGATTTTCACGCTTTACGTTATTGGGGTTGATGCTACGTGACATGTCGACAAGAAAGGCCTGTGCATCCTTCCGAGCTTCTTCCAGTGTAAAGATACCATGCTTCCCAATAGTGGTTCGCACATCTCTGCCATTTATCTTCTTCTGGGCAAAATAGGTTTTAGCTTCCTTTCCGACCCGTAGACCAAACCCCTTAAGGCCCGTATCGAAGTAAAGTACCTGTCCGCCTTGAGTATAGGGGAGTTCTTCGACAAATTTCTTTGTAAGTTTAGCAAGTGCCATATAACCACTCTGATAATAAAAATTGTTGGATTCCCTCGTTTGCAGCGCAAAAATTAGTAAGCGTATAGTAAGCTGAAAGCAGAGAAAAACATTGGTATACATATCATGTCATAGCAATGATAAAAGCACAATAATTCTTTTATTACGGTAGCTTATGGCATTTTGTAGGAATTGATAGGAAGCAGTAGAACTCCCCTAAAAAAGACTCATAACCTGAAGGCCGCAGGTTCAAATCCTGCCCCCGCAACCAACTTTCAATACCTTAGCCATACCAATGCACCAAACTGGGACAGAAACCGCCTAGCACACTTCTAACACACTTTTGGATATTGGTTCCAAAACGTGGTAAAATGGCCGGAAGTGCAACAAAACAGCGCGTTTCCGTATGTCCAGCCATGAGGTATTAGGCGGTTTAATCCAGCTCTACAAACGAGACAGGAGCCGGTACTGGCAATGTGCCGCCACGGTCGGCAGCAAGCAATTCCGCAGTTCGACGAAGGAAGACAGCCTTGACCTTGCCAAGCAAGTGGCCGAGGACTGGTACCTGACGCTCCGAGGTAAATTGCGAGCCGGCGTTCTCAAGCAGGAAGTGTCATTCGAGAAGGCTGCGAAGCAATTCCTGAAGGAATACGCGATCATTACCGAAGGCCAGCGAAGCCCGCGCTGGATCGAGGGCCATGCAATCAGGCTTCGCCTTCACCTGCTGCCATTCTTCGGCGAGAGCGGTGTTTCGGAAGTAACGGCGGGCATGGTTCAGAAATACCGGGTCCATCGCATTTCCACGTCACGCACCGGCAAGGCACCTGCTCGGAGTACGATGCACGACGAGATCGTGACGCTGAGGCAATCCCTGCACCGTCAAGAGCGAGCCGTTGCTCAGGCGATGCTTGCCGTCTTTGGTTTTGCCGCCCGCCGTCACCCGCACGCGGTCGCCGGCGGAAAGGGCGAACTGCGTCGCCCGGTACATCTCAAACCGGTTGGCAAGTTCGACCGGGATCTTCGCGCCGTCCTTCACGATAACGCGGGAACCTTTCTGGTAGCCCGGTGCGTTCTGGTGAAATTGCAGCAGGTCGCCCGGTTCGTATTCCGTTGCGTCCGCTTTCTGTGCGTCCGTCAGATGCGATGAAACCCAGCCGCTGACGGTGCGCTCCGGCCCCAGCTTGCCTTGGGCCTTCAGCCCGGCACGGATGGCCTGCGTAATTCGATCCGCTTCCGCATGCGTCGGCGACACGACGAGCGCCGTCTTGTCCTGCCCGTTCTTTTTCCGTTCGGCGACGGCCGCGAGATACGCGGCGGATATCCTATGGAGCACCAACGCAGAATCACTTGCCGACGCAGCTCCACAGAAAGCGAATACCGATCCATTTGTCGGCCCAGTCATTTGCCTTGGAACTCAAGGACTCGAACGATGGCTAGCCACGTTTGACAATTCGGGAGGCGACGAGCAGATTTCTGCCGAATCTTGGGACCGTGCTCCATACCGACCAGTGCCTAGTGTCATTGATGCAGCCACGCTTATCTTCTCCGGCCACGGCGTCACAAGCATTGCCAATGCAGATGCAGACAATCTTAGTTGTGCGTCGTCTAGGCTAGTAATGCTGATTCGTGAAGCGAGAGAGCAGCGAAAGCGATACCTTCTCCTCCTTACAGGCGTCCCCGGATCGGGAAAAACGCTGGCCGGACTAAACGTCGTCCATACGGCAATAGAGACTGGTGTGGAAAAGAAGGGCGACATTGTTTATCTGTCCGGGAACACTCCACTCGTCGTGGTGCTACGCGAGGCATTGGCGCGAGATGAGTTTCGACGTAGTAAGCTTTCCGATCAACGGCGCACCTTGGATGAAATCCGACGAGATGTGCGCGTCAGAATTCAGCACATAAATGACTTCCTACAGCAATGTCTCAGAGGTTCACCTGAAGAGGCGCCCGAAGAACATGTCATAGTATTTGACGAGGCACAGCGTGCGTGGGATGAAAAGCAGGGTCTGGAAAAGTTTAACCGCACGGCTTCCGAACCGCTCCTTTTGCTTGAGTTGATGTCGAAGCATAACGATTGGTGCGCATGTGTGTGCCTTATCGGAAGCGGCCAAGAGATCAACTCAGGAGAAGAGGGAGTTCGCGGATGGGGCGTTGCGCTGGGGCGTCTGGAGCCGAGATTACGCTGCCAGTGGACTCTTTTTGCCCCGCCCGATGTTTTTGGGGAAGTTCCCTCGGCTCGAACCATCTTGCAGAGCGATGTACCGCCAGAAATCCATACGCGGCTTGAGCCTCATCTACAGTTGCGAGTTCCGCAGAGGAGTTACCGCTCTCCCAGTGTAAGTAAGTGGGTAGATCATGTTCTCGCCGGAGACGAAGGGGCGGCGGCTGCCACCGCCCGCGAGCTTGGGGAGTATCCAATCCTCGTGACTCGCTCACTTGCAAACGCCAAGAACTGGCTGCGCGAACATGGCCGTGGAGAAAGGCGGTTCGGGCTGATTGCAAGTTCTGGCGCTCGACGCCTGCGCGCTGAGGGCTTGGGCACGTTGTTGCATGCATCAGCGGGGAATGAAATTGCGCACTGGTACCTCAATCCTCGTGGAGATATTCGCTCCTCGTTTGCGCTTGAAGTACCTGCAAATGAATACACATGTCAGGGTTTGGAACTTGACCTGGTATGCCTTTGCTGGGGTGGCGATTTCGTTTGGAATCAATCGCAACATGCCTGGTCGTACTTCCGCCTGTCCGGCACTTCTTGGCAGTTGGTACGAGAATCTTCGGCACAACAATACGTCCAAAACTCGTACCGCGTCTTGCTTACACGTGCTCGTGAGGGCCTTATTCTCTGGGTTCCACAAGGAGATGATGCTGACCTGACGCGTGCCAGAGCACCGTTTGATGCAACTGCCAAATTGCTGGAGCGTTGCGGCGCGATACCATTCGATGATCAGTAGTCCTGTCGACCCTGGCTCTAATACCTGGTTTTGACGTAGATGCCAGTCGTCCCGTAGCAGCGATACCCTTGCTTGTTTTTGTGCTGCTTCAGACGGGAATCGTGGGTGCTTCTCGTGAATTGCTTTCCGCACACAGAGCATCGAAACACATATTTTGGCCCACTCTTGCTGCTCACGCGTGTCGGTCTGGTGCGGACGCTCGGCGCGGACAAGCGCCGCTGCGGCACCGTAAGGCTGGTTGAAGTCAACTGGCGGGCACTGAGGCGGACAGGACCTTCCGGGATGAAGTCGATTGAATAGCGCGGAGCAAACGCTTGTCGGCTCACCGTCGCGGAAATGATCCGGTCGGTGCGGAAGCACCGGATTTCGCCTGTCGGAAGCTTTACACCGTAGAGGAGCATATTGCCTTCCCGTGTGGTCCGCAGCGAATACGGCTCGATGACATAGGTTGAGCGTTGTCCACTTTCCTTCCGGTAATCGAGTTCGACGCACAGGCGGTTCATGGCAGCGAAACGCACACGTTCCAGCGTGCTGAAATTCGGGTTTCCTGCGTCAATCGCAATGGTCGTGGTTTCGCCTTCGTACTTCGCCGGAATGGCGGCTAGTTGGGCCGCAGGGGCGGTTTCAGGATGATCGAGCCACGTGAAAAACGACGGCAGTTCATTCCAGTACGAATCGAACGGCGGCAGCGCTTGTAACTGGTGACTAAGCTGCTCCTCCCAACCACCGGCACAGACATCTTTGTGCTCATTCAGATCGGCAAGACTTGGGAACGTGATGCTCTTGAACTCGCACTTCTTCGTCAGGACGGATTTCACGTCACCGGCCACTTCGCGTGACTCAGGGCGTCGATAGAAGTTGATGACATCATACAGGTCGCGCGGACGTGTGCGTTCCTTGAGCGCCCGAATCTTTTCGGCGAAGACCTCAGCATAGGAATAGGACTGGATGCTGATCCCGTCGCCGGGGCAGTCGCTGTAGTGATGCCGCACCGGTATCGTGACCGGTTCCTCAACGACGATTTCGTCTGCCGACAGGTCGAGCTTGATTCGAGGCATCGAATGCTTGCCGGAAAAAGTAGCCGGTCCCTTGTAGTAGACGCGCCCCTGGCACGAATTGACGCCGCGTGGATTCGTATAGACCTCGAATTTCATCCGGTCGGGCGGAATCTCGATACCACTCTGCTCGTATATCCATTCGGAGATTTCGGTAAAAGTCGCTTGCAGGAACTCTGCGTTAATGTGCGACGGGTCGCGCAGCGTGAAATCCAAATCCTCAGAGAAGCGGTAGGTTTCAAAGTAGCATTTCTTCAGGCACGTGCCTCCCTTGAAGACCCAGGTGTCATGAATCGCCGGATGCTGGTCGATGCCAGCCAGCAGCCAACCCAGAACGTAATCCTTTTCGATGACGTGGGTTTGCAGGCTGGCCTGCGTTGCCACTTCAATGATTTCGTTCTTGGGTATCACGGCGTTGTCTCCGTTCCCAAAGAGAGTTTCGAGGGGACAAACAGCCGCCAGCGGGTGATCAGCTTGTCGCCCTTCAGCGCCGGGTCGAGCTGCGCGTTGCCTTTGCTAAGCTGCGATTTGCAGGCGGTCACCAGAAAATCTCCGGTGCCCAGAATCTGTTCCGCCATGAAGCCCAGCCGCTTGAACACAGCAGCGTTGCCAAGACGCTCGGCGTATTCGACAAGTTGCTTGGGGTTGACGTGATCGCTTTTGACATAGCTCTTGAAACAGTCGATGACATGCTCAATGCCCCCACCGGCCCACGGGTTGGAAAGCATGTCCACGATGGTCCGGGTCGGGTCGGACACCGACAGTTTCTTTTCCTTCTTCCACACGGTCTTCGTGCCGAACTGCTTGTCGGGCGCGATGTGCGTCACCACGAATGGAATGTTGTGGATCAGCTGGTGACGTTGGGCGACCGTCCGCGCGGTGAAGACACAGATGTCCCGGAAAACCTGTTCTGTCAGGTCCCAATGCTCGGCTGCCGACCAGCCGCCGACATACGCCGGCCCGAATAGATCGGGAATGACGATCCAGGCATCCTCAAGAGCACGATCCGTGCTGATCGACTCTACCGGGACCGGAACATAAACTCCCCGCTTGATGCGGCTCAGCCAGCCCTGCTTGCACCAGCGTGCGAGCGTCTTCGCTGCCTCTGCGCTGTCGATATCAAGGATGCGGCCTGCGTGTTCGACCGTGAGGACATCGCCACCCTCGCGCAGCAATTTGCCGAGTCGTTCACGCGTCCGCGAGCGGCCGTCGGCTCTGTTGCTGGGTATAGGATATTCCATCTCTTGCAAATCACCATAAAAGTGAACTACTCAAGACGAAGTGTACCACGCTGGCCAAGGAAAGTACACCGGAAATCGAGAAAACACCTCTTTCACGGAAAATCAGGGTCTTGGGTGTACTGGCTTCTGGCCCAGCAGCCGCCGCAGTGCGGCTTCCCAGCCCCGGATACCGGCCATAAAAAGTTCAATAGCCGTCTTGTCGCCCCGACTATTTTCAGAAAGAAGTCCTTCGGCGATTACGTCGAAGGGCTTTCTCATTGTGGGGACGAGAGTTACGCCATCGAGACGTGAGTTCAAAAACACGATTTCGAGGATTCGACGCTTTTCGGGGTAGTCGGCGGTAAGCCATTGCTGCTTCAGCGTTTGCGAAAGTTCAAAAACTTTCGCCGCCAACTCCGCCGTTTCGTCATGCGAGCGGTCCACAGCATCGAGTTGCAGCTTGATCGAGGCAAGCCGGTCCCGCAGTTCCGTGTGCTTCTTGGCGAACGTATCCTGGTCGATGTCTTCGGCCAGACGCATGTTGAGCAGCCGGTCCTGCTGTTGCACCAGCAGCGTTTCCTGACGCTGAAGCTCCGCACGTTGAGCAAGTGACTCGGCCTGCGAATCGCGGGTCTTTGACGCCAGCACCATCCGGAACCAGTCGCGGACGTTTTCGTCTTCCACCCGCATCTTGTCGAAGACGGCCATCACCTGCGTATCGAGATCGGCTTCCGTCACGCGGACGCGAGGATGGTCCTTCTTCGTGTAGTAGGTGCATCGGTAGTAAGTGTAGAACCGCTCGCCTGACTTCATCTTCTTGCGGACACGCTCGCCGGTGATCGGATGCCCGCAATGCCCGCACTGGATGACATCGCCGGCATAGGTCAGCGTGTGCGACTGGTAGACATGCCCGCCGAGCAGCGTCTGCACGCGATTCCACGTCGCACGGTCAACCAGCGGCTCATGCTTGCCGGGATACCACTCGCCCTTGTGCAGAAGCTCGCCGATGTACGCACGGTCCTTGAGGATGTTGTGGACGGAGCTACGCGGGAACTTCGGTTGTGACGCCCGGAAGACCATGCCTTCGGCATTGATCCGCTCGACCAGGCCGTCCAGCGTGAGATTGTCGTAAGCGTACAGATGGAAAATACGTTTGACGTTCGCCGCAGCTTGCGGTTCGATTTCGATGAGGCCGCGACCTTCCTTGCGGACGTTACGGTAGCCGTAGGGAGCCAGACCGACGAACCAGCCTTCCTGAACGCGGCGGGCCAGCCCTTCGCGGACATCGACGGATTGCTGTTCGGTGTAGAAGCTGGCCATGTTCGCCAGCGTCCGCCGCATCATGCGACCGGCAGGCGTGTTCTCAGTCGGCTGGGAAACGGAAATGAACGGCAGGTCGTATTCCGACTCCAGCCGTTCGAGTTCAACGTAATCGAAGAGATTGCGAGCCGCACGGTCTACCTTGTAGAAGAGCAGCCCATCGAGAAATGCCGCGTTCTTTTTCGCGTAGGCAACCAACTCGCGAAAAGTCTTCCGCTCGTCGCCCTTGCTGGCCGTCTCGGCAATCTTGAAGAGCTTGATGATTTCGCCGCCGGCTTGCGTCGCATAACGCTTGAGTGCGTCCTCTTGCACTTCGAGCGAAAAGCCCTCGCGTTCCTGCTCCCGACTGCTCACCCGTGCCAGTGCGACGAACTGTTTCATGGCTCAAGACCTCGACGAAAGCACATCGAACAACCGACCGACATCCACAAGCATTGTAACGGCTTCGTCGGCCGTCAGCACGTCTTTGTAGAAGGGTTGCCAGGTGCGAATCGTCGCGTCGATGAGTTCAGCGGTGATCCAGTCCGGTGCCCCGGCCGGGACGATGCTCTGGCGAGCACCCTCCTGGACT
>JAGVLO010000015.1 GCA_020049775.1 Alphaproteobacteria bacterium
AACAGTAAGGAAAGAACAGTAAGGAAAGAACAGTAAGGAAAGAACAGTAAGGAAAGAACAGTAAGGAAAGAACAGTAAGGAAAGAACAGTAAGGAAAGATGGTATGTTGCTAAAAGACAGGACAGTTTTCATCACCGGCGCCACCTCCGGCTTTGGCCTTGAATGCGCAAAATTATGTGTGGCGCAGGGTGCGCGGGTGATTATCACCGGCAGGCGTGCTGACAGGCTAAAGGCACTTGCCGCCGAACTCAAGGGTGCAGAGGTACACACGCTGTGCTTTGACGTGCGCGACAAGGTGGCGGTGGAAAAAGCCATCGCCTCCCTGCCTGCAGCCTTTGCCAAAGTGGACATACTTATCAACAACGCAGGGCTGGCGCTGGATTTATCCTCGTTTGAAAATGTGAAAATGGCCGACGCCGAGCAGATGGTGGAAACCAACATAATGGGACTGATGTACTGCACCCATGCGCTGCTTCCTACTATGGTCGAGCGCGCGAAAGACAGCAGAACAGGCGGCCATATTGTCAATATCGGCTCCACCGCTGGCAACTACCCCTATCCGGGCGGCAATGTGTATGGCGCGACAAAAGCCTTCGTGAAACAATTTTCGCTTAATCTGCGCTCTGACCTGTATGGCAAGAATGTGCGCGTGACCAATATCGAACCGGGCATGGCAGAAACGGAATTCTCGCTGGTGCGCTTCGGCGGTGACCAGCAAAAGTCGGACAGCGTCTATAAGGGGCTGACGCCGCTTTCCGCGCAGGATGTGGCGGAAACTATCCTGTGGTGCATTTGCCGCCCGCGCCATGTGAACATCAACCGCGTGGAACTCATGCCTACCGAGCAGGCCTGCGGCCCATTCGTGCTAAGCCGGAAAGCATAAGCAATGCAGGCGTTCCAGTTTGCCAAGGAATTGATGCTGCTGATGCGTTCCCACAAGCAGCAACGGCTTAAAGACGGGGAAGTAGCCGCCAGTGAAGCCGACCCGTTGACCATAGCGGTGGATGCAGAGATTGAATATGATGAAACGCAAAAACCACTGCGGGAAATAAGCGTGACCTGTAGCTGCGGCACGGGCGATGACAAGGTAGAACGCAGCTATGTGCTGAATGTGCCAGCAGGCAACCTGCTGCGCCGTGAGAGGGATGTACAGGAATGGCTTACCAGCGTATTTGAATTTGTGGCTAACGCGCATGGCATGGCGCTGCGGCGCTTGGCCGAGAAAGATGACCACCAGTCACCGGAGGCAAAAGTGTTCATCAACCCCGACGCGTGGCAAATCAAGTGGCAGATGAAGGACGGAAGCTTAAGCGAACTGCCCGTGGAAGCAGCGGCGCTGCAAATTGATAAAATGATGAAACAGGCATTAGACGGCTGGAAGGAAAGCAGCAGTGATGATCGCTATGTGGTGCGGCGTATAAAAGATTTGCGGCAGGCGGAGGAAACCAAAGAGCTGTTGCACCTGCTACTGGAAATTAACGGCCACAGCGATGAAGAACTGCGGCAGAACATTAAAATCAAACCATCCGGCGAAGGCGTTGCCCTGAAAATGCCAAAGCAGCACCTTCACCTGATACATAAGTCGGAACAGTATCTGGGGTATTGAAATGAAAAAACGCGCAGCGGCAAAACCCGCAACCCATAACGGGCGCTACCATTTCAAGGCGGAAGTATGGGTGTATCGTGGCAATGGGACATGGCATTTCGTTACGCTGCCAAAAGAAACATCAAAGCAAATCAAGTTTTTTGCGACTGTCCCGCGAAGGGGCTGGGGTTCTGTACGGGTTACAGTGACGATTGGCGGCACCAGCTGGGCGACATCCATATTTCCTTACAGCAAAGTGGACTGTTACATATTGCCGCTGAAGGCTGGCGTGCGGAAAAAGGAAAATATTAAAAATGGGACAGTTGCAAACGTAACGCTTGTAACTGTCCCATAGTGTAAATACCGTTAGTGTGCGCGGATCCTATAATATTGGGGGCATCAGCTTTAAACAATCATTAACACAGGATTCATAAGCCTCATTAAATTGTTCTAGGCACTCATTTAATGCTACATGGGCTTGGCACGCAGCATCGTCATCACCTATTATTTCCGGATCATGTGTATCATAGCACAAATTAACACCATCCTCATGTTGCTGTTTGCATTCGGCCCAGCATTTTTCAACTTCCGGCGGGAAAAGACCCACGTCTCCTGGTGGCTTTGGATCAACTTTTGGCGGCTGAACAATTACATCGCATTTCGGAAGTCTATCGATACCAACTCGGTCAGCATTTGCTGCGCTGGTGGACAGAATTACGGCTGCGGATAAAAAAACTATATTTTTGAGAATACGCATATCTACTCCATGTTTTTAAATTTGGTTTCTTGTAGTCAGGAAGTAAAATTGAATTGTCGTGGATTTAAGGAGCTGTTGGGTGGGTATTGGTTGTTGGGTAATAAAAAATAGTGGTTGTGATGCGATAATTAGCGGGTGCGTATCGGTGCGCTGCGCGGAACTGGGCCACCGCCTCCGGTGCGTGACTTGACCACGGCCTTGAAAGCTTCCTTGCCGCTTTTGGAGCGTATGCCGAAATAGGCCTTGATGATGTTGGTGATTGACTGCAGGTAGTTTTTGCCGTTACCCGTACCCCAGAACTGCACACCCTTACCAAACGGACTGCCGCCGATACCACCCCAAATGTTGCTGCTTGCAGTACCCCACACGTTGTCGGACATCGTACCCCATGCGTTGTCGGCGAACACGCCCCATGGGTTGTCGGCCATGGCACCGAAGGCTGTCACACCCACGTTGGTTCTGTCTTTACCGCCTGTTTCGCCGTAGAGGTTCATTTTTTCAGGTTTGTGATGATCGTCATGCCTGCCTTCCAATACGCCGAACAGGTTCACGGTTTCCTGTTGGCCGTAAATGGTGCTGTTTTGGGCTTCCTGTAACTTGCGCTGCTTGATGTAATACGGGCTGTATTTGTCGATAGCGCCCATGATGGCAGTGTGCGTGCGGCTTGAGCCGGGTTTGTACTTACCAAGGTTGGAGCCGCTGGCGACCATTTTACCTGTCTTGGTATCAATCTTACCTACGATGTTACCTTCAATGTCGGTGATGTTACCTTTGGCGTTCAATTTACCGTTGTGGTAAATCTTGGGCTGCACAATAACCATGCGCCGCAGCGCTTTGGCTTCCTTGGCCGCTTTCTTGGCCGCGATTTCCTTCAGCGCCTGTTCCGCGCGTTTGGACATGGTGCGTCCGCCCGGTTGGTTGAACATCGCTTTTTCTTTATTGGCGGCCAGCTTCTTTTTCAGGAGCATCTTGTAGCGCTCGCCCGGGGGCAGCTTGCCTTTTTTCTCGATTTCAAAACGCATGAGTTCCGCCGCAGCACTACGCTTGCGTGGATCTCTACCGCCACCAAAAAATCGAACTGTACTCATATGAACATTATATATAAAATCCGGTTTCCTAACCAGTGCTTTGTAGCAAAATTCACAGAACTGCAACAAATGTTAAATAAAGCAATATATTGTATTATAATTATTATTTCTTTGGCGGCACTGGTTTTGACCCCTGCGCTGGCCAGTGGTGCAACTCTAAAGCCGCCCGCCCAGGGGTTCACCAAAGGCACGATGAAGGTCAGGACCGGGGGGGCATTACTCGAGTTTGATGTCGAAATCGCGCAGACGCCGGAGCAGATGCAATACGGCCTGATGAACCGTACTGACCTGCCGGAAAACTATGCCATGCTGTTTCTGTTTCCTGATGACAGGCAGCGCTCTATGTGGATGAAGGACACGCCGCTGCCATTGGACATGCTATTCGTTGATAAGCATGGTAAAATCCTGTATATCAAGCAGCGTGCGACGCCGAATTCCACCGAGGAAATCAGCTTTTCCACCCCTGCCCGTGCTGTCATAGAAATGTTGGGCGGCACAGCGGAGAAGAAGAACATTCAGGTCGGCGATTCCATCATTCACCCGTATTTCATACCATGACACGTTTTTTTACATTGATCGCTGTCCTGTTACTCCAGCTATGGCTTGCCGTGCCGTCATATGCAACGCAGCAAGGCCCGCTGGCCTATAGCCGCACCAATATCGTGCTTATGCGGGCAAGCATGTTGGACAAAGGCCCTGCGCCCTTGCCATGGCAGCGCGATTCGCTACCGGCTGACAGCCCGGGGGTTATTTTCAGCGTGGAAATCCGCGATGGCATGACGCTCTATAATCAGGATGGCTGGTATAACTTGAGCGGGCTTTCCGATAAAAACGGCCTGATGCTGATATTCACCGCACCGGGCATTGCCCCGTTAGCGCCGATGTCGCAATATGCGCCGCTCGACATACTGATGATAGATAAAGAAGGCACGGTCATACAGATTATGCCTAACCTTGTGCTGGCGAATCTGGAAGACGACATGATGCCGCATTCCCCTATTCTTGCTTTCCTGTTTTTGCCGGGTGGAACGTGCGAAGCAAATGGCATTAATCCGGGTGACCGCGTGATGCACAAGGTTTTCAAACGCGCTCCCGCTGTGTTGACCACACCGACCAATCCTGTGCCGCAGCCAAAAGCTGCGCCAGTGCTTGCTGCTCCAGCTATTTCGATGCCGTCTCAGCAGCCAGTTGCGGTTGAAGAACAACCTGCACAGCCACTTCTCAAGCCTGAACACCCAGTGCGCACCGGCGGTGCGTTGATGGTACCGATTCCGTAAATAGTAAGAAAATTATGCTGCTTTTTCTTCTGCGGCGGTGATGCCAAGCATTTTCAGCTTGCGGTGCAGAGCCGAACGTTCCATGCCGATGAAGTTTGACGTTTTGGAAATATTGCCGCCAAAACGCTCTATCTGTGCTGCGAGATATTGCTTTTCAAACAACTCACGTGCCTCACGCAAAGCCATGGACATAATGTCGGCATTGGTTTCAGGACGTGCCAGCACCGGATTGGACGAAAGTATTTCCGGTGGCAGTTCGGCAGCGCTAATCGGTTCTTTGCTGACATTAGTCATAATCAGCAGCCACTCCATCATGTTGCGTAGCTGGCGTACGTTACCCGGCCAGTTATAGGATTGCAGCATTGCCACGGCCTCTTCTGAAAGTTCACGCAGCGGCAGGCCCGCGATTTCCGAAGAGCGCTTCAGAAAATAACGGCAGAGTTCAGGGATATCTTCACGGCGGTCCTTAAGGGACGGCATTTTGATAGGCACTACGTTGAGGCGGTAATATAAGCCCTCGCGGAAACGGCCGTCGGCGATTTCTGTGCCGAGGTCGCGGTTGCTGCTGGCAATAACACGCACATCCACTTCAACGCGGCGGTTGCCGCGCACGCGGGTAAAGCTCTGTTCCTGCAAGGTACGCAGCACGCGGCCCTGCGTTTCCATAGGCATATCGGCCACTTCGTCGATAAATAATGTGCCGTTGTGGGCGCGTTCAAAAAGCCCAAGTTTTTCTGCACCACCGGTGGGGTTGCTTTCTTCGATGCCGAACAGTTCGGCTTCTACGCGGTCGGGCGTCAGGCCTGCCGTACTCATGACCACAAAATTGCCACTGGCGCGCGACGAGCGGTTATGGATCATGCGTGCCAGCATTTCCTTGCCGGTACCTGGAGCGCCGGTAACCAGCACACGGCTGGATGTCGGTGCGATTTTTTCCAGCGACTGGCGGATTTGCTGTATGGAATACGAGTTGCCGTTGAGCTGCATTTCGATTTTGCCGCGGGCTTTAAGCTCGATATTTTCGCTGCGCAGGCGGCTATGTTCGAGTGCGCGGGCAACGAGAAGCAGCAGGCGGTCTTCCTTGAAAGGCTTTTCGATAAAGTCGTAAGCACCCATTTTGATGGCGGAAACGGCGGTTTCGATATTGCCATGGCCGCTAATCATGATGACAGGCATGTGCGGGTATTTCTTCTTCACCATCTCGAGAATACCAAGCCCATCAAGCTCGCTACCCTGCAACCATATATCCAGAATCAGTACAGACGGAACGCGTTCAGCAAGCGACTTAAAAGCGCCGTCGCTGTTGCTGGCGGTACGGGTGGCATATTTCGCATCTTTCAGAATATCAGAAATGAGCTCGCGGATGTCGGATTCGTCATCAACAATGAGGATATCTGCTGTCATTTTTTAACCTTAGTTAAAGTTAAGTTGGGGCATTTATATCACAGTGTTGCAGAAAAGAAAGTACAACTCGCGCACCCCCCCCAGGTATATTACTCAAGCCTATAGTACCTTTATGATCTTCCACGATTTTTTTAACGATTGCCAGCCCCAGTCCGGTGCCTTTGCTGCGCGTGGTTACATAGGGGTCCAGCACCTTGTTTATATCGGCCGCAGGGAAGCCGACGCCGTTATCTTCAATGCTGATTTCAAGCTTGTCGCCCTTGCTTGCCAGTGACACGCGTATAACGCCTTTTACCGGCTCTTCCGGCTGCCCTGCCTGTTTGCCTTCAATGGCCTCGGCAGCGTTTTTCAACAGGTTGGTCAGCACCTGCGTTATCTGCCGTTCATCGCACTTAAAGCAGATTTCGTTTTCAGGTACGTCATGCTCATAATCAATGGCGGGGTTGCTGACCTGCGCGGAGAAAATGGCCTTGCGGATGATGGAGGCGATGTCCTCGTCCTGAAAGCGCGGGGTAGGCATACGTGCGAAGGACACAAATTCTTCCACCATTTTTCCGATATCGGCGACGTGCTTGGAAATAGTATCGGTGTATTTTATAAAATTGTCCTGATCTTCGGTGATAAAGCGCAAGTATTTACGCTTCAGGCGCTCGGCAGAAAGCTGGATAGGCGTCAGCGGGTTTTTGATCTCGTGTGCCACGCGCCGTGCCACGTCGGCCCATGCAGCGCTACGCTGCGCGTTCACGAGTGGCGATATGTCATCGAAGGTGACGATGAAGCCTTCAATTTCGCTGTCAAATTTTTCTACCGTAATGCGCACATGCAGGCTGATGATTTTACCTTCGCGGTCAAGTGTCAGAGTGTTCTGCGCTGTTTCGCCTGGCTGCTGCTCCGCCTGTTGCAGCAGCTCACGAATACCAGGGAGTATATCCGCAATATCGGTATCGGGTGTGATGCCCTGCTCTGCCGTGCCGAGGATGGCGCCCGCTGAGCGGTTGGAAAGGGTGATGCGCTTGTCGCGGTCAAGCGCGACAACACCTGCTGATACACCGGAAAGCACGGCTTCGGAGAAACGGCGGCGCTCGTCAAGGCGGCGGTTGGCGTCTATCAAGTCATCGCGCTGGGCGCTGAGCTGTTCGGTCATTTTATTGAAGGCGCGTGACAGGGTGCGCAGTTCATCTTTGTATTCGGGGTCTTGCACACGGGCGGAAAAATCGCCACCGCGCACGCGCTCGGCCGCCACCACCAGTCTTGAGATGGGCGTTGTCATGCGCGCGGCAAACAGCATGCCGTACCAGATGCAGGAAAACAGCAGCAGCAGCGCCAGCGTGATGTACATGAGCATGAAGGTGGATTGCAGCTTATTCAACTGTTCCTTGAGGTTGTTGTATTCACTGACTGCGCCTTGCGTGTTTTGCATGTGGTTTAGCACTTTATTGTCAATCAGGCGTCCCACCAGCAGGTAGGTGTCCGCAAGCGCTTCCATTTGTATAAGCGCGCGAACCTTGTCATTCTCGTTGTCGGCCATTATGACAACCTCGCCGCGCTTCGCGCGCTCCAGCGCATCTTGCGGTATGCGCTCAAAAGCCAGCGCGAAACTGAACATGCCCTGCGCGATAATCTGGTTGCCACGGAAAACCATCGATTCAGTCAGTACGCGCAGCGCTGACTGGGCCGCTACAATGCGTTTGAACTCTGCCGGATTACTTATCGACACGCTGGCGACACTGTTGAGGTCGTCAGCCATGGCGATGGCGTCGGCGCGGATATTCTCCTTGTGTTCGGATATATAGGCCTCGGCTACTATCAGCGACTCTTCCAAGGCGGTTTGCACACGGTCATTGAACCATGCCTGAATACCGAGATTGAAGAACAATACCGAGAAAATCGATACGATAAGTGTGGGCAGGATTGCTACTAAGCTGAACAGGATAAGGATGCGCTTTTGCAGCTTTGATCCGGCACTGCCAGCGCGAAGCGATGACCACAGGTTATAGATGCGTATGCCGATGATTGTAACAAGCAGTGTCAGCAGCGTGATGTTGATAACCAGCATGTTAACCACGCGCTTGGGCTTGATGCCCAGTGGCGCTTCGCTACTGGTAATCACAATATAGGTCACTATGGCGGATATAAAAGCGGCAGCGGTAAGCACGATAGCGATGTTGCGGCCAACCCAGCTTTCATAGAGACGGGCAAGAAGGCGATCATAGGCAAGTGTCGTCACACGGCAGTCTCCTTGACGTCTATGGCCAGCTCGTTGATCTTCTTGCGCAACGTGTTGCGGTTGATGCCCAGCACGAATGCGGCTTTTATCTGGTTACCGCCGGTGGCGCGCAGTGTCATTTCAATCAGTGGTTTTTCCACTAGCGGCAGGATACGGTCATACAGGCCAGGCGGTGGTAGTTCGTCACCGCTATGGGCGGCGAAATATTGCCGCAGGTGCGCTTCTACGTTTTTTTCCAATGTGCCGCCGTTGGTGGCGGGCATATTGTCTTTCTGGTCATGGCGGACTTCCGACAGGAATGTGCTTTTGCTGATGATGTTTTCCGAGTGCAGCGCGCTTAAGCGGTACATCATGTTTTCCAGCTCGCGCACGTTGCCCGGCCAGTCGTATTCCTGCATGGCCTCGATAGTCTCGGAATCCAGAATCTTGGGTGATAACCCCTTCTCATTCGCCTTGCGCAGGAAGTAATTGGCCAGCGGTGCTACATCCTCGCGGCGCTCGCGCAGGGGAGGTATGCGGATGGGAACGACGTTGAGTCGGTAATATAAATCTTCGCGGAAGTCGCCGGATTTGACCAGTTGCGTCAGGTCGCGGTGTGTGGCGCAGACAATGCGCACATTGGTTTTAATCAGGCGCGTGCCGCCGACGGTGATGTATTCGCCCTGCTGAAGCACGCGCAGCAGCTTGGTCTGCGCGTCCATCGGCATGTCGCCGATTTCATCAAGGAACAGCGTGCCGCCCTCGGCCTGCTCGAACTTGCCGCTTTTGCGTTGCGTCGCTCCGGTGAATGCGCCCTTCTCGTAGCCGAACAGTTCGCTTTCCACTAGTTCGCGCGGGATGGCGGCCATGTTAATGGCCACGAACGGTGCGGTCTTGCGCTTGCCCAGCTGGTGCAGCGCGCGGGCCACCAGTTCTTTGCCGGTGCCGGACTCGCCGATGACGGTAACGGTCAGGTCGTTATTCACCATACGCGCCAGCGTGCGGTAAATATCCTGCATGGCGGGTGATGTGCCGATGAAATGTTCTACGCCGCGCTCGGAAGGAACATCCTGTTGCGGTGGCGGCGCGGCTTTACCAGCGCGTTCCAGCGATTTTTCTACATATTCCAGCAACACGTTGAGGTCGAATGGCTTGGGTACAAATTCATATGCCCCTACTTCATTGGCGCGTACAGCGGTGGTCAGTGTGTTCTGTGCGCTGATAACGATAACAGGAAGCTCGGGGCGGATGCGGCGTATGTCGGGCAGCAGGTCAAGGCCGGTGCGGTGCGCGTCACCCACCGGCATGCGCACGTCGGTAATCACTACGTCGCCAAGCCCCTGCTCTATCCACTCCATCAGCGATTCGCCGCGGTGCGTGGTCATGGGTTCCCAGCCACGTTTGCGCACGGCATGCGCAAGCACGGTGCAGATGGCTTTGTCGTCGTCGGCTATCAATATGGTCGGGGACATATGCTATCTATCTGTTTAAAGCCGCAGTTACAGTAATAAGCTGCAAGCGGCAAAGCAACCATTAGCTGCCTTTTTCTACTGCCGGAAGCAATATGGTAAAGCGTGTTCCACCGCTAAATTCAGTGTCCAGCTCAACCACTGCCCCTAAGTCCGAGGCGATTTTGGCGACAATGGCCAGCCCCAACCCGCGCCCGTCTTCTTTAGAAGAAACAAAGGGTTCAAATAATCTTGGGCGCACATCTACGGGAATACCCGGCCCGTTATCCTCAATAACCACGGCAATGGGCAGCGGAATTTTTTCGCCGGATGTGCCTATTTGGATACGGTAGCCGCTGCGGTAGCTGGTGGTAAAGGTGATGGCGGCGTTTTTCTGGCCGGACAGCGCTTCGGCAGCGTTTTTGACAATGTTGAGTATCATCTGTATCAACAGGTCGCGCTTGCCCAGCACTTCCGGCAGTGACGGATCGTATTTTTCCCTGAACTCCACATGATGCGCAAAACCGGTATGCGCCACCGAGAGAACATATTGCAGCACCTGATGTATATTAACGGGTTGCTTTTCCACAGGCGCACCGGCGGCGAAGATTTCCACCTGCGCCAGCAGGTCGCGGATGCGGTCGGTTTCCATGCAGATAAGCTCGGTCAGTGCTTGATGCTCCGGCGGCACTTCTTCACGCAGCAATTGTGCCGCGCCGCGTATGCCGGACAGCGGGTTTTTTACCTCATGCGCCAGCATGGCGGCCATAACGCCCGCCGCGCGGGTGGTTTCCTGCTTGGATTCGGCGGCGGCCAGCCTGCCGAAGCCATCGGATTTTTCGATGGTGAATAATATCTGGGCGGCTTTGAGTTTTGCACCCGGCGTGAGGTCAGTGATGACAGGCGTGAGGTGGATATTGACGGGGATATGCCCCTGCGGTAGTGACAGCACATGCTGGAACAGGCTGATATCCTCGCACGAGGCAAGGATGCGTTCGCACATACTGCACAGGCTGTTGGTGATGCCGGGCAGCATGGTCACCTGTTTTTGCATACACTGGCTGGTGCTGGTGGCAAACAGCTCTTCGGCCGCAGGATTGATGAACTGGATGTTGAGCGCGCGGTCAACGGCGATGACTGCGGAAGGCATGGCGTTGAGGTAATGCGCTTCCATCATGGTGGCGGCTACGGTTTGTATTTGAGGTGCTGTTCGATACGTCCTGTTATGCGCCGTGACAGCGGTGATGTCGAGGGCAAATGCCAACTGATGAGCTGGCCGTCTGGGCCGATGAGGTATTTATAGAAATTCCACGAAGGCGCGGAAAACCAGCCGCCCTGCTTTGCCGCCCATTTGAAAAACGGGTGGGCGTTTTTGCCGCGCACATGCGCTTTGGATGTCAGCGGGAAATTGACAAGGTACTTCACCTTGCAAAATTTCTTTATTTCCGAATTGCTTTCCGGCTCCTGCTGGAAATCGTTGGACGGCACGCCGATGATGGTGAAACCGTGGCCGCCGTATTTTTTATAAAGGTCGCGCAGTGGTGCTAGTTGCAGTGTGAATACGCAGCGCGAGGCGGTATTGACGATAAGCACTGTTTGTCCGCGATATTCGGACAGCGGCATGCGGCCACCCTCGATACTTTCAAATTCGAAATCATAGGCGCTCTGAGCGGGCTTTGCAGAAAAATTCACAGAAGAGTTCATTTTTTATGCGGCAATCGTGTTGGTGGGGTTGTTGAGCAGGCCGTCGTAGAACGTGTGGATGGCCTGTTTTACTTTATCCGGGTTGGTAAGGGTGTTTACATGCTGGCGGTAGGTAGCGGAGTCGAACAGTCCGGTAGAATACCAGCCGATATGCTTGCGCGCAACCATCACGCCGTTTTCTGTTCCGTAATGTGTGAGCATGTCATCGTAATGTTCAAGCACGATGTCGCGCTGCAAATCCAGCGGCGGGGGATTCCTGCGTTCGCCCGTTTTGAGGTAATGCGCCACCTGTGCGGGAAACCAAGGGCGCCCATATGCGCCGCGCCCGATCATCACGCCGTCGGCGCCGGATTCAGCCAGCGCGCGGTCAACGTCGTCAAAGCTTACGATATCGCCGTTAGCGATAACGGGCAGTTTCACCGCTTCTTTTACCTTGCGGATAAAGCTCCAGTCGGCGCTGCCTTTATACATCTGGCAGCGCGTGCGGCCATGCACGGTGAGTAATTTGATACCTGCGTCTTCGGCGATTTTTGCCATGCTAGGCGCGTTGCGGCTGTTGTCGTCCCAGCCGGTGCGCATCTTGAGTGTTACAGGGATTTTTACGGCCTTCACGGTGGCTTCCAGAATTTTCGCCGCCAGCGGTTCGTCGCGCATCAGCGCCGAGCCAGCGTGTCCGCCGACCACTTTTTTCACGGGGCAACCGAAATTGATGTCGATAATCTGCGCACCGCGGCCTTCATTCATCTTAGCTGCTTCGGCCATTACTTCCGGATCGCATCCGGCAAGCTGGATGGCAAATGGGTATTCGTCGGGTGAGAAGCTGGCCATACGCAGGATATTTTTGGTCTCCAGCGTCATACCCCTTGAGGCAATCATTTCCGAAACCACCATGCCCGCGCCGAAACGCTTCACCAGCTTGCGAAACGGCAGGTCGGATACGCCGGTCATCGGCGCAAGCCATACCGGATCGTCAATCGAAAGCGGACCTATGTTTATACTACCCATTATATTTCCTTGTGTTTTCGCCCCAAGGCACGCTAAAGTACCCGCGGATAAAACTACCTTATTATCACGGGCGGGGATATACCGCATGTTACGTTATTTTTCAAGGAATTCTGGTCATTTATGGTTGAGAGAACCATAGCCCTGCTGGTGGCAGCGGGAAAAAGCGAGCGGATGCAGGCAGATATGCCAAAACCCTACCTGTCGGTAGATCAGGAGCCGCTGGTGCGCCGCGCCGTGAAATGCTTCCTCGGCCAGCCGGGGATTGACGGGGTGCGCGTGGTTATCCGCCGTGAACACCACCCCTACTATCGCAAGGCGGTTGAAGGACTTACCCTGTTTCCCTGCGTTATTGGCGGCGAAACGCGTCAGGAATCGGTGCGTTTGGGCTTGGAAAGCGTCGCCCATCGCGCCCCCGAGCGTGTTTTGGTGCATGATGTGGCAAGGCCGATGGCTAGCCCCGCGCTGATTGCGCGTGTGCTTGCCGCGCTGGATACGCACAAGGCAGTGGTGCCTGCGCTGGCAGTGGCTGACACCATCAAACGCGTTGAGAACGGTGTGGTGGGTGAAACGATTTCCCGCGATAATCTCTATAATGTACAAACGCCGCAGGGCTTTAATTTCGAAGGCCTGCTTGCCGCGCATCGCAAACTGGTGGGGCAATCGCTTACCGATGATGCAGCCGTGATTGAAAGGTCTGGCGGCAAGGTGGCGATAGTGGACGGCGATACCGATAATTTCAAAATCACAACACAGATGGATGTTGCGCGTATGCAAACCTTGCTTTCACTCAATTCTGAAATCCGAACGGGTATGGGTTATGACGTGCATCAGCTGAAGGCGCATGACAAAGACACGCCTATGACGCAGCAGGACATCAAGCTGTGCGGCGTGCGTATTCCTTTTACGCATGGGCTGGTAGGGCATTCCGATGCTGACGTCGGCCTGCACGCGATGGTGGATGCTGTACTCGGCGCGATTGCTGATGGCGATATCGGCACGCATTTCCCGCCGGATGATCCCAAATGGCAGGGCGCGGATTCCGAGCGTTTCCTGCTGCATGCCTATGAGCTTGTGCGGGCGCGCGGCGGCGAAATTGTGCATCTCGATGTGACATTGATTTGCGAAAAACCAAAAGTTGCGCCGCACCGCGAGCAAATGATAAACCACATTTCGCAGCTGCTGAAGCTCTCGCGCAGCCGTGTGAGCATCAAGGCTACCACCACGGAAAAGCTGGGCTTTACCGGACGCGGCGAAGGTATTGCCGCGCAAGCGGTGGCAACAGTACGTCTGCCAAGGGGATAACACATGGTCAAAAGCTGGAAACGCAAAATCATAAAACCTGCCCACCCGAATAAGGCATGGTGGCTGATTGCCACATGGTTCGGGTGTGGCCAATCGCCCTACCTTAGTGGCACAGTGGCATCATTTGCCGCATTGCCCTTTGCTTTTGTCATACAATACACAATGGGCAGCATGGCGCTGGTGGTGGCCGCTTTCGCCGTCTTTTTTGTAGGATGGTGGGCGTCTAACGAATATCTCAGGCATGTCGGCGGTGAAGACCCGCATGAAATCGTGATTGATGAAGTGGCGGGGCAATGGCTGCTGCTGGCGGCGCTATTTCCCACATGGCAGTCGTACCTTGTTGGTTTTATACTTTTCCGCCTGTTTGATATTTTCAAGCCGTGGCCGGTGAATATCGCTGACCAGAAAATCCACGGCGGGCTGGGCGTGATGTTTGACGACATGCTGGCGGGTATTTACCCCGTGCTGATATACCTCGTCATATTGTTCGAAACATACATGATGGACAGCTATAACCTGCTCCATCCCGTCGTCAATTTCCTCGGGGGTGGCTATGTTCACTGACGCGCAGCGCCAGCAGGCCACCGATGTGCTGGAGCATTGCCGCCGCAAGGGGCTGCTTATGGCTACGGCCGAATCATGCACAGGCGGGTTGATTGGCGCGCTGCTTACCGATATTTCCGGCTCGTCCGATGTGTTTGAGCGCGGCTTTACCACCTATTCCTACCGATCAAAAACCGAATTACTCGGGGTAGAAACATCCATACTCGAACAGCACGGCGCGGTCAGCGAACAGGTTGTGACTATCATGGCGCAGCAGGCGATGCTTCGCTCCAAGGTGGATATTGCCGTGGCGGTATCGGGCATTGCAGGGCCGGGCGGCGCTGTGGCGGGTAAGCCGGTAGGCACGGTGTATATCGGGGTCGCGACCAAGCAGGACACGGTGGTTCGCCGCTACCAGTTCGACGGCGACCGCACGCAGGTGCGCATCCAGACGGTGGAAACGGCGCTTACGATGCTACAGGATTCGCTTAACCGTTCTTTCGTTTACGTTGCCTGATTTCTGTTGCCTTGGCGGGAACATTGAGCTGCTGCGCGCGCGCAACGCCTAAAGCATTGGCTTCTACGTCCTGCGTAATCACGCTGCCTGCGCCAATGATAGCGCCCTCGCCGATGGTTACGGGGGCGACCAGTGAGCTGTTAGAGCCAATAAAAGCGTTCTTGCCGATTTTCGTATCGTATTTATTGATGCCGTCGTAATTGCAGGTGATCGTGCCTGCGCCGATATTCGCACCCTCGCCCACGTCGGTATCGCCGACATAGCTTAAATGGTTGGCCTTAGCGCTCTTGCCCAACTTGGTTTTTTTGAGTTCCACGAAATTGCCAACATGCGCCCCCTCGCCCACCACAGTGCCTGGGCGCAGACGTGCAAACGGGCCGATGACGGCGCCGTCTTCAATCACTGTGCCTTCGATATGGCTGAAGGCACGTATTTCCACATTGTTGCCGACAGTCACGTTCGGCCCGAAATACACATCCGGCTGGATGATGACATCACGGCCGATTTTAGTGTCCATATGCAAATAAACGCGTTCGGGCGCAAGCATGGTCGCCCCTTGCTCCAGCGCGCGTTCGCGCAGCCGCCACTGCATCACCACCTCGGCCTCTGCCAGCTGCATGCGCGTGTTCACGCCCATGGCCTCAGTTACGTCCATCGGTTCCATGACCACTTTGAAACCCATGTCATTGGCGATTTCCACCAGCTTGGTCAGGTAGTATTCGCCCGTTACCTTCGAAGGCTGCAACGCCTCCAGCGCCTCATAAAGGAAGGTGGTTTCAAAGGCCATGACGCCGCCCCACACCCAGTGAATGTCTTTTTCTGCCGAGGTAGCGTCGCGGCATTCAACGATGCGTTCAACATAAGGTTCTCCGTTCATCACCAGCCGTCCGTAGCCCGTCGGATCTTCTGGGTACATGCCCAGAAGCGCAATGGCCGCCTTGTGCGATTCCCGCGATTGCAGCAATGCATTAAGCGTAGATGGCTGGATAAGCGGCGTATCGCCATATACAACCAGCGTTGTTCCGGTTATGCCTGCCAGTTCGTCGCGTGCGGCAAGCACGGCATGGCCGGTGCCAAGCGCCTTTTCCTGCACTATGAAATGTCCGTCTGGCGCGACGGAAAGCACATGTTCCTTCACGCTGTCCACATTGGGTGCGATAATGGTAATTACACGCTCGGGCGATAGCGGCTTGAGTGCCGAAAGCACATGTTCAATCATAGGCTTGCCCGCGATGCGGTGCATCACCTTGGGTAGGTCGGATTTCATGCGCCTGCCGTTACCGGCGGCCAGAATAAGGCTGACTAATTTATGCTTGTGATTGGCGGTCATAGGTCTAGAATCCTTGAGCAATATATGCAGTCATACTGCAAAAAAGAACCAAAAAACAGAGGATTTTTCAATGCCGTCGTTAGATGTGCTTTCACTTGTTATCGGCCTTGCTTCAGGCGCTGCGTTTTGCTGGGTGCTGATGCGCTCTAAACTGCGTGCTGATATCGCTGGCGCCGTGGCTAAACCGGAGTTTGACGCTCTGGCCAATGAAAAGGCCTCGCTCACGGGTAAACTGGAAGCCCTGCAGGAAGCCCATGATAATCTGCAGGACGCGCTTTCTGCTATCCGCAGCGAGCTGACCGAACAGCGCGAACGTGCCGTGCGTGCCGATGCCGAAAAACGGGCAATCGAGCAGCGGTTCAAAGAACAACAGGAACAGCTCAAGCTGGAGTTTCGCAATGCAGCCACCAGCATTTTTGACGAAATGGGTAAAAAGTTTTCCACCCAGTCGGAAAAGCAAATTGGTGATATCCTCAATCCGCTGCGCGAGCGTCTTGGCGAATTCCAGAAACTAGTGGGCGATTCATTCACCACACAGGGTAAGGAACAACACGCGCTGAAAAGCGAAATTGAGCGCATCGTGAAGATGAATGAGCAAATGCGCTTGCAGACAGAAGGCCTGACCAAGGCGCTGCGCGGTGATGTAAAGGCACAGGGCAACTGGGGCGAAGTGATGCTGGAACGCATACTCGAAGAATCCGGCCTGCGCGAGGGTCAGGACTATGTGTTGCAAGGCGCGGAGATGGGGCTTTCCGGCGCGGAAGGCAACCGCCTGCAGCCGGATGTTATCGTGCGCCTGCCGGATAACAAGCACATCATTGTGGATTCCAAGGTGTCGCTGGTGGCCTATGAACGTTATTGCTCGGAAGAAGATGAAACGGCAAAGCAGATTCATCTGCGCGACTTCCTGAAATCCATCAAGGCACATATCAACGGGCTGGAGCAGAAGCGTTACCAGAGCATAGAAAAACTTGGTACACCGGATTTCGTGCTTATGTTCTTGCCTGTGGAAGGCGCTTATTCGCTGGCCGTGCAGCAGGATAACGAACTGCACAGCTACGCATGGGGCAAGAAGATTGTACTCGTCTGCCCCGCCACGCTGTTTGCAAGTTTACGCACCATTGCTTCGCTATGGCGCATTGAACAGCAAAACCAGAACGCGCAGGAAATCGCGCGGCAGGCAGGCGCGATGTATGACAAGCTGGTGGGCTTCGTGGAAGACATGCAGGCCATTGACCGCAACATGAGCGGTATGCACAAGAGCTATGACGCGGCTATGAACAAGCTGGTAAGCGGCCGTGGCAACCTGATTGGCAGTGCGGAAAAGCTAAAGCAGCTCGGCGCGAAAACCGCCAAATCTCTGCCGCGTGAACTAGCGAATGCCGAGGGAGACGAAGAACAGGACACCCCTGCCCTGACCGCCGTGAATTCCTGAGTTATAACTTCTGCAGGTGCTTTTTTTCTTCCTGCATTGCGTGGCGCATTTCACCCATTTTTTCTTCATATTCTGGGTTATTTGCCAGATTGATCAATTCATCAGGATCATCGTGTAGATTATAAAGGCAGTCACTGTAATCCAGTGGACTTTTGCGATTAATGTAATGCGTGTATTTCCATTGTTCGTTCCTGTAGCCAATACATGGGTTGATATTTGCATTGCCGCCGAACTGGTAATAAAAGCCATCTCTGGTTTTTTGATCTGTGTTTTCCATTACGTTAAGCAAGCTTTTACCTTGCGAACGTGAAGGTGATGGCAATAGAGACATATTCAGAATAGTCGGTGCTATATCCACGTTAAGTGCCATTACATCAAGCTTTGTTGGCCTCAAATTTGGGAATGTTGCAGCAGCAGGGCGAATCAGTAGTGGCACGCGGATGGAATCTTCAAACATAAAAGATTTTCCCCATAACCCATAGTCACCCTGCAGCAGCCCATTACCTGAGGTAAATATAAGGGAAGTCTTTTCATCCAATTGCCGATCACTAAGTGCAGCCATAATCTTTCCAACCGATTCATCCATGCCGGAAACAAGCCGATAATATTTACGCATGTTCTCGCTGAATTCTTGATTATATTCAGGTGTTGGCTCTTCGTATTTGGCGTGCTTTTTTACAAGTTCAGGTAGGGAATCCACGGCTTCCTTTGAGTCGGTTTTAAAACGCGGGATTTCAATATCTTTGTAGAGTTCGCTAAAACGCGGTTGCGGTACCAGTGGGTCGTGAGGTGCTTTGTAAGCAACAATAAGCGCAAAAGGCTTGTTTTTCGGCACTTCTTTAATAAATTTCGTTGCCAGATTAGTTTGTGAATCTGTCAGGTGTGGCGCACCCTTATTTGCATAATATTCGCCTTCTCCGGAAAATCCGTACCATTTATTAAAGTTCTTTAAAGGATGCTGGCCACCCAAGCCCCATTTGCCGATGAATCCTAAATGGTAGCCAATTTCCTTTAACTGCATGAAAAATGATTTGTCAAAAGAGGCTTTGCCTAGTGCCTGACCAGACGCCAGCACTTTGTGGCGTAATGCATATTCACCAGTGTAAATGCTGGCGCGGCTGCTTGGGCTGAACGAGGTGGTCACAAAGCTGTTTGTGAATACAAAGCTATCTTCAGCAAGCTTATCCAAATACGGGGTTTTTACAGTATTGTTCCCCGTAAAACCAAGGGCATCATAGCGTAGGTCATCAGCAATAAATAAAATCAGGTTAGGACGCCTGGAGGATATTTTTTTGGGCATAAAAGCACAACGCGCACTTGCCAGTGCTGTTATTGAAAGTACTCCCATGCCTGCAATGACCTTGCGTCGTGTAATTTTCATATCAAGATTTCCTGAATTCCAGCCCTAAGGTACTGTAGTTTTCCGAGTCTTCTTTCCAGTTGGGTTTTACTTTGACGAATAGTTCAAGATGGATTTTTTTGCCTGTGAACTTTTCCAGTTCCTTGCGCGCACTCATGCCGATTGCTTTTATCATGCTACCTTTATCGCCGATGACAATCTTTTTTTGTCCTTCGCGCTGTACCAAAATGGCTTGTGAAATCTTAATAAGCCGGTCACTCTCGTCCCAACCCTCTGTTTCCACAAAAATGGCATAGGGTAGCTCCTTATCCAGCTTCATGAATATTTTCTCGCGCGTGACCTCGGCGGCAAGCAGGCGCATGGAAATATCGCTCATTTGCTCTTCTGGGTATAGCCAGTGGCCCTCCGGTATGTGGCTGGCCAGCGTAGAAAGAATATCGGAAACACCGTCGCCCTTGAGGGCGGAAATCATGAATATACGCTTGAAATTGCCTAGACCGTCGCAGTTTTTCGCAAGGCTGATGAGTACGTCCTTCTTCACCATGTCAATTTTGTTGATGGCAAGGAACACGGGCTTCTGGGAGATTTTTTTCAAGCGTTCGATAAGTTGTACCGTGCTGTCGCGCATGCCGTGCTTGGCGTCGAGCATCATCAATACGGCGTCGGCATCGCCGATGCCTGACCACGCTGCCTTCACCATTGCTTTTTCAAATTGCTTGCCCGCATCGAAAATGCCGGGTGTATCGACAAATATAAGCTGTGTGTGTTCATGCACGCATACGCCGCGAATATTGAAGCGCGTGGTCTGCACCTTGGGGGAAACGATGGACACCTTGCCGCCGACTAGCTTGTTGATGAGTGTGGACTTGCCCGCGTTCGGCTCACCAACGATGGCTATGATGCCGCAATGTTGTTTAGGTGTCATGGTTGAGTTCTTTCAGCAGGAGTGAAGCCGCCGCCTGCTCGGCGATGCGTTTGGTGTTGCCCTGCGCTTGCACGGATGGGTAACCCTGAATGGTGACCTCGATGGTAAATAGCGGTGCGTGTGAAGGGCCAACGCTTTCTACCGTGCGGTAGCGCGGCACGGGCAGGCTGCGTGCCTGCGCCCACTCCTGCAGTGCGGTTTTGGCGTCCTTAGGCGCGATTTGCACACGCTTGGCCAGATCACTCCAGCGCGGGTGAATAAAGCGCTCTGCTACTTCCATGCCGCCATCGAGATAAAGCGCACCGATGAGCGCTTCCAGCGCATCTTCAAGGTTGGAGGCAGTGTTTTTACCGCCCGCCTGCACTTCACTTAAGCCGAAAGTGAGAGCCTCGCCGATGTCGATGTCGCGCGCGATTTGCGTTAGCGTTTCGCCGCGCACCAGTGCCGCGTGACGGCGGGCAAGCTCGCCTTCCTGCTCGTCGGGGAAGAGGTCATAAAGTATTTTGGCGACAACTGCGCCCAGAATGGCGTCGCCGAGAAATTCAAGCCGCTGGTTGCTGGTCTGCGTATTCACGCTGGGGTGCGTCAGCGCCAGCGCCAGCAGGCTTTCGTTCCTGAACTGGTAGCCAATGCTTTCCTGCAGCGTTTTCATTGGTATCTGCGGATTAGTTGATATATTTGAAGAATCGGTCGAAACGCATGGCGGTAAACCAGCTTATCGGGTTGCTCCATTTCATCGTGCCGTCGGTGGAAAAGAAAATCAGTTCGGCGCGGCCAATCAGGTTTTCTTCCGGCACAAAGCCCACATCTTCCGGATAGCGGCTGTCGCGGGAGCTGTCGCGGTTATCACCCAGCATGAAATAATGCCCTAAGGGAACGCGGAATTCCGGCGTATTGTCCACCTCGCCTACGGGTGTTTCATCCAATACATGAATGATTTTGCCCTCGGGCAATGTTTCGGCATAGCGCGGGATGGATTTCAGCAGGTGCTTTTTTTCATCATCCATGAAATTGCCATCGGCTATTTTTGGCAATGCCACACCATTTATATATACGACGCCCTGCTTCATCTGTATGCGGTCGCCGGGTAACCCGATAACGCGCTTGATGAAGTCAATGCGGGGGTTTGCAGGCTGTCGGAACACCACCACGTCACCGCGCTGCGGCGAATTGGCGAGCATACGCCCTTCCATCACCGGCATTCCCAGCGGGAAAGAATAACGGCTATAGCCATAGGTGTATTTTGAAACAAAAAGATAATCGCCGATAAGCAGCGTGTCTTTCATCGAACCGGAAGGAATATGGAACGGTTCAAAGGCAAAACTGCGGAAAATCAACGCCAAAACCAGCGCGAATATCAGGGTACGGATGGTTTCGTCCCATGGCTTTCTTTGTTTTTCAGCGGATTGTATGGTGGTCATTCGGGAGTGGCGGGAAAAAGGTATGTTTGATTATCAGCATATTACTTGTAGTCCGCCTGAAGGCAATCAGCAATTGCGAAACTTTGGCTGAAAATTGGCCCGAAACTTTGATAAATGTTTAACTAAAATTAAGCATTCTTTAGCGAAGAAGGCCTATAATAGACTGATAGAACTATTACGAGATATATCAATATGTTGTACGGTTACACCTATTCTTATCCCCTCGGGTCATCACACATGAAAATAGAAGATTTTGGTCACCTGCAAAACCGCTATCAGTCGCTGACGTTGGCTAGCCGCGCATCTGCCGTGCTTGCCGATGCCGAACCGGCACTACAGACGGCGGAACGTATCCTCGGAACGCTTGCCGAAAGCAAGCAGACCAAGGAGGCGTTTGAACGCCTGCGCAAGAATAGCTTACTGATTGGCAAGATGCGTCCATCTGATGCAAAAGTGATGCTTATGGATAGCACCTGTGATTTTGTGTCTGAAATTACGCGCAAGCTTGGCGCATGGCGCAAGACCATGGAACGCCTGAGCAAGGGCGAAGCCATTATGATGGAGAATAATAAAGAGTTCATCAGCATGGAGCAGCCGCTGGCTATGGCTGTGCAGGCCTGCATGGGCCTGAGTGGTTATATTGCTATTGTGCAGCTGGCATTGACAGAAATGGCCAAGTTGGATGCGAGCAACGCCAACAAATATGCTTCGATGACGTCAGAAATTCGCCGCTGCGCGACTGTGCTAAGCGACTACGAAAATGCCTCCTCCTTTCAGGCCATGGTGCATTAAGCTCCGCTGGTCTAAAGGGTATCTATTTGAAATACAGCATATAACAGCCTGTTGCCATTCGTGCAGTAGATAGTTGCATTCTGGATTTATAGATGCTTAAATGCCGCCTCTTAAATTGTTCTTTTGGGATAATGTGGAGCGGTGGCCGAGTGGCCGAAGGCGGCGGTTTGCTAAACCGTTATACGGGTAACACCGTATCGGAGGTTCGAATCCTCTCCGCTCCGCCATTCCCGTGCTGCTGGTGGTGCGCAGGCGGATATGGTATAAGAAGACTACAAAGGCACATTACTAGAAACGCCACACATCATGGTCACAAAAGACACCATTCTCATTGTTGATGATTCGCCCCTCTACCGCGAGATGCTGAAGGCAATCGTGGAGAAGGAAGGCTATAAGGCCGATTTATGCAGCAACGGCAAGGACGCATTGGCACGCATCCACGAAATTTCCGGCGATACATTTGCCGTCATTCTCGACCTGTATATGCCGGAGCTGGACGGAATATCCGTGCTGGGCAATATCCGCCACCATTTTCCTGATATGCCAGCCATTGTGCTAAGCGGAAGTGATGACAGCGACGACGAAGCCGCCGTGCGCAAGCTGGGCGCAAAAAGCTATCTCCCCAAAAATCTGAGAATAGAACAGTTACAGGCCGCGATAAGCGAGCTGATGTCCGAATTTAGAAAAGCCGCGTAAGTAGAAGTGCGCGACAGGACGCTTATAGTTATTTCCGGCGGCACTATTGATGCGCGCGCCTACCGTGAAACCCCCGTGAATATTACACCGCTGGAAAGCAGCATCATTCCCGATTCGCTGAAAAAGCTGAAACTGGCGGAAGAATGCGTGTGTTTCACGTGGCTGCGCAAAGACAGCAAGGAATTCACCGAAACAGAACTGCGCGAACTGGCGGAACTTATCCGCGAGCATGATTTCACCCGCGTGGTGATCACCCACGGCACCGACCGCATGGTGGAAAATGCACGCAGCATGCAGCAGCTCCGCAAGATGCTGGGCGGTGACAAGGTGGTGATGTTCACCGGATCGATGATCCCAATCGCCAATGAACTGGAAGGCATTTGTAAAAGCGACGGCTATGACAACCTCCGCTTCGCCATTGAACAGGCGCGCACCGCACCCGCAGGCGTCTATATCGCCTTCACCGAAAAACTCTTTGACCCTTCGCGAACGAAGAAGGATTATGAAAAGAAGGTGTTTGTGGAGGTTGAGAATTAGGTTGTGTTTTTGCTAGCTATTTTAGGCAGCCTTATTTGAAGCACATTTTGTTCAGGTGTGTTTAAGTTGTTTGGATTAAACCCGTTTTTAACATACCTTAATAGATGTTTTTGGGGCGGCAATTCAAGTTTATGTCTAAGTAGGTCAATATATAAAACATGAATGTATCGTTCCTGCGCATCTAACAATGGGTATTCTTTTCCTTCATGAAAGTAATTGTTTCTTATATCGGTTATAAATTGAATACCTAAATCATTACCTAAGAAATCAGGGTTGCCATTTAAAGCCTCTGCCTTAATTTCACTGCTGTAAATGTGTTTAAAGATACGAAAAGGATTGTTATCATCCTTTCCAAGTAGAATATCTATCGCTATCCAATAATATATAAATCTTTTCTCTCTCTCTTCTTTAGCGGCTCGTTCAAATATATCCAAAGAAAGCTGTATCAATTCTTTTTTTGTGCCTTCACATGATGTAACGGCAGTATATATCTCTTTTAATTCTGATATGTTGACTTCGTTCAAAAATGGGCCATGGTCAGGCGTAATTAAAGACACTATTTCACCGTGTGAGGTCATGTTTCCATCGATTAAATCCAACTCAAATTCGTAAAATACATCCTTGAGAAAATTGCTGCCTATCATGATTCTTAACAGCGCAGCTATTTTATTTAATCGTGCGTGTATAGTTCTTTCCCCGATTTTTTTTCCATCAATTTTTGCAGGGGTTGAAAGAATTGTGTAATTTGAATTAGGAAGTTTTAAGTCTTTAACCTGCAATAATATGGGATTTTGAGGGTTGCCATTTTCATCGGATGGTAAAAATGCTTTAGATAATGAGTAATAAAGGTCTGCGACAAATCCTGTCCGCACTAAAACATCATCGAAGCCTTCTTGAAACTCTTTGCCAAAAAACTGTTCTATCAATTTCTCATTGACGCGATGAGATGAATAAAAACGCATCATAACAGAAGAATTGCGATAATCCTTAAACCAACCATTTTTATAAAAGATTTTGATAATTTCGGCCTGATTCATAGCTTAACTCATTCAATTACATGGTTTGCCTAAATAAAACAAAACCCGCGCTGGTCGCCCATGCGCGGGTTTTATGTTTGAAGTTAAGCGTGAGTGCTTGAGATTAAGCGGCTTCGCTCATCAGCTTCAGGTTGGCGGCAGAGGTTTTACCCTTGTTTGTCGCCAGTTCATAGCTGATCTTCTGTCCTTCGTTCAGGGTGGAAAGGCCTGCGCGTTCCAGTGCGCTAATATGCACGAATACGTCGCTGCCGCCCTGATCGGGTTGAATGAAGCCAAAACCTTTTGTTGGGTTGAACCACTTTACAATACCAGTTGCCATTGTCATCTCCTCGACTCTGTTAGCACGTTTTTGCCACCCCACCGTGGGGCAGCTATTGTTATTGAGAGTTCCTTCTCCGGTGTAACCGGTCACTCTCAAGTACTACATCGTCCGGGATATTCAGGCACACAGTGGATACTAAGAGTAAGCAGAAAACTCAAGGGTGAGGATGCTGTAACAAGTGGTTAAAGTCAAGAAAAAGGCCGCTTGCCGCGCTGCAACACGCTGCAATGCCTTGCAAACCGCCATGTTCATGACAATTCAATAAATTATCCTGTTAATTACCAAGGCTTAATTGTGTTATTCACAGGCAAAAATGCTAAGTTGGCTAACTGACTCGGATAGATTATGCTACGGCCTGCCGCAGTTTCGGGTTTGTGGTGTATGTACCCGTCACTTCCGTTTTAGCCAGTATATGTTTGCTTATCGCCGCCATCGCTTGCTTTCCGGAAAAACCTTCCTTCAGTCCAAGCGAACCAATATCCAGCGCATAGAGTGTGAAGTGATAGTGATGCAGGCGCTCGTCGTTCCATGGCGGACACGGGCCGTCATAGCCGATTCCCTTGTCGGTGCCGCTGGCGCCGTAGTCGTTGCGCCCGCTTATGCCGATGTCGCACAAACCTGCGGGCGCTTCCGGCAGATTTGTGGTGGTGTGCGGAATATCCAGTTGCAGCCAGTGATAAAAATTCTGGCGCGTCATGCTGGCGGGAATGGTGTGGCCTTCTCGGTTGGCCATCTCGAAGCTGCTCGGCACGTCGGGGTCCACCACGATAATGGCGAATGATTTCGTGCCTGCGGGGGCGCCGCTCCAGTGCATAGCGGGGCGTTTGTTGCCGCCTTTTTTATTATGCGATGCGCAATGTGAAAATTGTTCCGGTATCGGGCTGCCATTGGCGATGCCATCAATTATCAGTGTGAATCCGGACATGGGTATGTAATTCCTTTTTTGTTTGAATGTTACAGCGGTATGCCGCCGCCGAGCAGCTCGGTTTCTGCGCGGTCGATAAGGTCTGCCCTGTGCCAGCGTATGGCCTCGACAAGCGCCATGGCATTGGCGGGTTGCACCAGCCTTATTTCACGCAGCTTGCCGTTATCTTCCTGCGGCTCAAGCGCAAAGGCGTTGCGTCCGGCGCTGCTGATGGCTTGAAGCTCTTCCAGCATGTCGCGGTTTGCCGCATTTGCTTCCTGCGCACCGATAGCCATTATTTTCATGGCGATGTGCGGCTTTGCGGGATCGCCCACACCATGTTCGACGGATACGGCGGGCAGGTTGCGGGCGTTGAAATGCCGCGCGAGATGTTCGAGATACAACAGCTTCAGTGCTGCGCTGGCTACTGCCAGTGCATCATAGCGCATACCGCCGGAGATACCTTGGTTAGGACGAAACACCATAATGCCGTGAGCATAGAAAATTATATAAATAAAAACAATAATTTATTGCCTTGGCTTAATATATGCCATTCCGATATGCAAAGAATAATAGAAAGCCGTTACGCTGCCGATGCCGCCAAACTGTGTTGCAGTGGCGTATTAGACGCTATCGTATTATTGATGAAATGAATGAGAATAAGCTATTCATTGATACGCTGAGCTGGCATTGTAACAATGAACTCGCATCCTTAACCAGATCCTTGCCTCCGCCCCACAGCTCCTGCGTAACAAACCACACCCGTTCAAAGAATTCTTTGGCGGTACTTGCCAGCTCACTCCAGTAATAACCAAGCCTATCTGAAATTTTAATGCTTAGGTCATGCATAAGTTCCCCCCACGACGTCCAGCCATTATTGTTAATATTTCATTAATTATTGGTTTTTGATTAATGTTTCATCAGTCTCATTCTACCATAGGTTTAATAAAATGTAATATAAATTTTATGCAGCTAGCTAATATATTGAAATAACAATAATTATATAAATAGCCCCCGCTATCTGGGGTTGTATAGCCATTATCCTGTTGATAATACTTTGAGATGTTCATCTTCTAGTGCTGTCCATGCTCCTGCATATTGATTGCACTGTTGTCGGCGTGCGTGCGGGGTCACCAGTGTCGTAATCATCCCTACATAAAAGGGTAACATAAAGTGGTTATACTGGCCGTGGCTCTGGTTCTTATGGGTAAGGATGGCAGATAATCTTGCAATAGTGGGGCTTGGCCCCAGCAACGTAAATCTTGTAGCTCAACTTGTTGAGCAAACCCGTACGCTCGAGCAATTATCCGGTTCTCCCCTACCTCCCAAAACACTTTACCTCATCGACCATGAAGGCAACCACGGTACCGGTAAGGCCTGGGGGCGGCACGCGCATCCCAGCATGTTGTTCAGCCACACGGTGGGCGGCTTCAGCGACGGTTTTACCGATTGGCTCAAAAACAGCGAAGATGCGTGGATGCCCAAGGTGGAAGCCCACCACGACGGTGCATTGAAAACATGGTTTGAGCAGAATGCTGACGCGCTGGCGCAAAAGGATTATGGAAAAGTACATTTCCCGCGCTTTACCTACGGCATGTTCATGAAGGAAAAACTATACGACGCGTTGCAGGGTTTGCCCAAGTCGCTTAGCGTAGTCATGCTCGATGGCAAGGTGACAGGCGTCGGCGCGAATGAACTCGGCAACGAGCTAGCATTTGAAAAACCCGCCACGGAAGTGACACTGGTAAAAGACAGTGACGGCGTAATTTCTGTGCAGCCCAAAGAAGGCACAACGCTTACCAGCCTGACGGTGGACATGGACGTTATCGGCGTTGGCCCGCCCGAGCCAAAGCCATTCGTCGCCATGCAGGGAAACCGCGACTATTTCCACAATCCCACCGAGCTTCACAGCACGCGCGAGGGCGATAACTTTGCCGGCCAGTTCAAGCAGGCCGTGATGGAAAAATACAAGGAAAGCGGCCAGAAGGTCGAAGTCGGCATACTCGGCGCAGGGTTGTCGTTCCTCGACATGGTGAATTTGATTTATAACGACAAGGAACTAAAGGAGGCTGTCAGCCTCAGTTCTATTTCATCCACGGGTTATACACGCACCGTGCAGGAAGCAGCGGAAGGCAAGCAGAAAGACATGGCGCCGGAATCACAGGCAGCGCTAAACGGCATGGATGTTAGGTTCATTGCCGCCAAAGTCGAGGATTTGCAGCCAGCAACGGACGGCGCAGGCATTACCGTTAAAACATCAGACAAGCATCTCGACGAAGCCGATGTGAAATACCGCGACGGCGCGCGCTCGGACAAGAGAGAGCATACATTTGACATCGTGGTGCAGGCCATCGGCTTCGGGAAATGGAAAGAGCAAGGCGTGTTCAAAAGCGGGTATAATGCAGGTGTTTTCAAGGAAGACACGACCATACGCGCGCTGAATATCGACACTGAACAGAAAATCGCCCCCACACATTACATCAACGGGTTTGTGGCGGAAAAAGTCATTGGTGACGCCATTGCAAGGCGCGGGCTGGAAAGTCAGGGATTCCTGAACAATGTTTACCGCAACAGCCCTGTGCTGGCAGCAAATATAATGCGCGGGATGTATAGCGAACAGATACAGAATATCGGCGAAAACCTGCAAGGCAGCATTAGCCAGCAGCCGGAACTGGAACGTTTTGGCAAGGCCGAAGCCAAGACTCAGGAGAAAGTGGTATGAAGCAACAGAAACTGAGTCATGTGGAAAAGGTTCGCTTTGAGAAATCAAAAGCGCTGGTGCTGGTGAAATGCGCACATGAATCCGGTATAGATATATTTGTGTACCTTAAAATGGAGCGCAAGGGCTATGAGCAGCTTATGGGCGCATACGAAACATCGGAAACGGTTAAATTTTCAGACTATGGCGAAGTGTTAATGTTCGGCAAGGGCGAGCCTAACGAAGAAACAAGACAATTCATGGCTTCCATAGAGTTGTAGATTTTTTGCAGTTTACACTCTAGTTTACGCTGCGTTCTGCACATTGATATCGGGGGGAGTTTCATGCGTAAGATTTTTTACATATCCCTGAAAAAGAAACTCTCCAGCCACATTGTTGTTGCGGGTGTAATTTCTGCACTGCTGGCAGTGCTGCTTTTGCCTATGTTATTTACCGACGGGCCAGCAAGCCTAAATAAAAAGCCTTCTTGCGAGAAGGTAATGACCGATGGTTATGCCGCTTGCGCAGAGAGTGTGGATACACGCTATCAAAATTGTATGAGCAGGGCAAAAGTGCTTTTTAATGAATCAGACCGGGCGGCAGGTACGAGCCAATGCAAACGTAAAGCAGTATTGGAAATAACCACCTGCAAATGGGAGCATACCGTGTGCGCAGACGAAAAAACGGATTAACCTATCCTATTCAGTTATGTGGTTAAATTTTCAAAATTTGGCAAATTGTTAATGTTCAGCAACGATGAAACCAATGAAGGATCAAAGCAATTCATGACTTCCATAGAGTTGTAGATTTTTTGTAAATTACCCCCTAATCTGTTGCTTGTTGAATATATAAATTTCACAGGGGATAATTTCATGCGTAAAACTTTTTCATTTACTATTGCGGGCCTGATGATTGCAGCGTCCGTTGCTGTTTCCTCCGCATCATTTGCAGAGCCACCAGCAGGTAAAGGCAAGCCGGAAGCACATGGCAGCAAGTCAGAAAAAATGGATAAACATGCAAATAAAGGTGAAAACAAGAAATCAGAAAAAATGGATCACGCTGACAAAAGCAAGATTGAGAAATCAAAACATGCTGCGATTGCTTCAGAAGACATGAAATTACTGCGTGATTTCCTGAAGGAAGACCACGCCAAAAATTGTCCGCCGGGCCTTGCTAAAAAGGAAAATGGCTGCCTGCCACCAGGGATTGCCAAGAAATACACAGTCGGCAAGCCACTTCCTTCCGGCGTGAATATGTCTAATTTACCTGCATCACTGCTTAATAAGCTCCATCCTGCGGCAGGCCACAAATACGGAAAAATTGACAACGATATCGTGCTGATATCGGAAGCCACTAAAAAGGTTGTGGATGCTGTAACATTGCTTACAGGCGTGCAATAATGGGTTGGAGATGAGAATTCACTTAATACATTTGGTGTGGTTACTGTTTTTATGCAGTCCTAGTCTTTCTACGGCTGCAGAAAAAGCGGAGAAAACAGAGAAAATTGACAAAGAGGAACTTGAGTTGTGTAAGCAGCAATTCTCAGCCGATCATCATGACTGCGCGGAAGAAGTAAAAGAAAAAATGAAGACATGCATGATTAAAGCTAAAATTATTTTTAACCGCGCAGAAAGAATGTCGGGTACCACTCAATGCAAAAGACAGTCAAATGCAGGACTTTTCCTCTGCAAAGAGGTGTACGCCGAATGCTACAAGGATAAGGAGTAAAATCCTATCTAGCTTTGATTTTCTTACCGCGTATGGTGATATAATCAATTCTGATTTCAACCGGATTTTTAGAAGACATATTAGACCCTCTGCTATAATTTTGCCGGACAATGCATCATAATAATTTCGCGGTCAAGCTGCGTGCCAACGGGGTACATATATTCCCCTACTGCGGAAAATCCGTAACGGCTGTAAAAACGCTGGGCTTTAATATTATTTTCCCAGACGCCAAGATATATGGCAGGTGATGACTGAATTCTGTCGTGCCGCATGACTTCTTCCATAAGCGCGGCGCCAACACCTCTGGCCTGATAAGGCTGTGTAACATATAGCCGGTGGATTTCAGTGGCGTCCCGCTGTGGATTATTGACGGGCAATCCAAGGCCACCGAATTTTGCATAGCCGATAATTAAATCGCCATCGCGCGCGGTGATTATGTGGTCTTGTTTAAGCGACGACATAAAAAAATCTGTAGAGCAGGTTTTATCGAGGTGCTGGTACAGGTTTTCGGCAGTGTAGAGATAGCCGAATGTCTCGATAAATGTCTGCCGTGCTAGCGCTGAAAGCGCCTGTACATCATCAATAGAGGCCACATCTAAAGAAAGATTCATTCGCAATTATTGCTGATGAATGCCCTTGAAAGAGCGAATGGTCGTTGTTGTGGTAGTAGAAGAACGCGGGCAACCCTTCTCGCCGCAGGCGGGGTCAGGAATGGTGATGGTTTCCGTCTTTACGCTTTCCTTTACTTCGCCTTCCTTGGCAAACAGCTCGAGCGATGCGAGTTCATAGCGCGAAGCTATAACGCCATCGATAATATGCATCACACCGCTGTCATAGTTTGCAGTGTCAATGATGTTGTGTCCTTCAACAGTTAGCCGCCCTGCCCCGACATCGGTTATGGGAATCGCGTGGCCACTGATACCAAATAGGCTGCCACGGTATTTTACGGCGTCACTTACTGGCTGCACACCTTTGACGATGTGGTTGCGCACAATATTTTTGAGTACTTCCTTACATTCAGGGTCTGCTGCGCATTTGTCATAGTTTTCTGCTATTGAATCGGTCTGGAAATTGGCCGGAGCAAAAATAGTATATCTGGTGTCCGGCTGCAATTCAGCCAGTACGCCGGTGTTTGTAGCCAGTGTGTAAAACAATGAAATCTCGTTTTGGCCCTTCAGGGTTTCTTCGAGTGTGCCGGAAGCGTTTGCCGGTGTCTGGGTAGCCAGCATGAATGCAAAACCGCAAATAACAGTGCGTAGTAAATATTTCATAGCAATTGCTCCAAGCATTGAGTGAACCCCATAACTATATAGACCATGTTTCGCTAATTTCCAGCAGCATGGCACTATAATCAAGAAATTTAATGATTACATAAAGTTAACCATTGCGCACAAGGCGGTAGCGGTCTTCGTCATGATGCAGCCTGAGTGCGGTACTGGTTTCGATAATAGTTTTGAGTTTGCTAAATTCGATAGGTTTGACGATATAACCGGCTGCGCCAAGCTCCAGTGCCCTGCTCATATCTTTGTCGTAAATTGAGCCGCTGCACATTACGACATGAGTTTTTTGCAGCTTTTTATCTTTGCGAATTTCCTCCAGCAAGTCAAAACCACCCATTTCCGGCATGTTGATATCAAGCAGCATGAGATCTATCGGGTCGCCGGTACGCATGGTTGTCAGTGCGGATTCACCGTCAAGCGCAGTGAGTAGATTACATTCAAGATGCGATCTTTCCAGCAAGCGGAACTTGGTCATCTCCAGATCATCGGCGCTGTCATCCACCAGCAGAACGTTGGCCAACTGCGCCCCCTTCCTGCTGCGTCCGGTTAGTTGCAGCATATTATTTGATGAAACTTGTTGCTGCTCTTCAGCATTCACCGGCATTTCGCGAGGCAGGGTAAAGAGGAACGCAGTTCCCTCGCCTGCGCCGGTTTCACACCATATTTTGCCGCCGTGTGACTCAACGATTTTTTTGCAGATAGATAGCCCGAGTCCTGCACCTTGCGGGCCATCCCTGTTCAGGCGGCGGAAGGGGTCAAAAATACTTTTGACGTGGGCGGGGTCGATGCCGGATCCGTTATTGCTGACGCGGAATAGCCAGTAATCATGCTGTGCGGAAACGCGGATACTGATTTGTACGGGGCCGTTGTTGTGGTTAATGGCATTGCATATTAGATTTTGCAGCAGCTGCGTCATCTGTGTATGGCTCACATGCACTATGGGCAACGAATTAGCTGATATTGTGGCGTGGCGCTCTTGAATCAACTGCGCGACGTTTTCCTGTACTTCCTGCAACACTTTGCGTGTATCACATGCGCTCCTTGCCATCAGGCCCGGGTCATCGAGGCGCGTGTATAGGAATACGGTATCAATCAGGGTGAGCATACGGTCGGAAGCATTTTGTATGTGCTGAAGGTATTGATGCCCCTTTTCCGAGAATTTTTCGTAGTGGTTCAGCATCTCCACAATCGAACGTATGGTGCGCGCCGGCTCTTTTAAATCGTGGGCAAGCGCCCGCGTGAACACTTCCAGCGAGGTGCGCTGATCATCTATGCGTTTTTGCATCAGGCAGTGTTCAATCGCCATGTTGATGACATGGTCAAGCGTTTCAGGTGTTATGGCTGATTTGGAAATATAATTCTGTGCGCCATGCTGCATGGCGTCCACAGCCACTTTTTCGTTGCCCTGCCCTGTAAGCATCACGACCGGTACAAAGGGATGCCTGCTGCGGATGCGTTTGAGTACCTCAATACCGTTCCTGCCAGGTAACGAGTAATCCAGCAGCACGCAATGGGGTGGCTGCTCGTCGATCCATTGTAGTCCTTCATCACCATTATCTGTTTCTGCGAGATAACAATGATTGCCGAATATAGTGTGCAACACACGCTTGTAGAACAGCCTGTCGTCTTCGCTGTCGTCAATTACAAGTATGTTCACCTGCTCAAGCATAAGCACTTTCCTTAGGTAATAACGCGGTATCTAACCAGTATTCTTTCAGTCGGCGCACGGTTTCGGTAAGCGCATCGAAATCAAGCGGCTTCTGGATATAGGTGCTTGCGCCAAGTTGGTAGCAGTGGTTGATGTCGCGGTCGTTATCCGATGTGCTGACAATAATCACCGGAATGGATTTCATCCTGTCATGTGATTTGATGGTTTTCAGAATCTTCCTACCATCTATGCCGGGCATGTTCAGATCAAGCAGGATAAGAATGGGCCGTAATGTACTGTCCTGCACACAGCTTTTATGCATCATATCCAGTGCCTGCTGGCCTGTATTGCACCATATAATCGGGTGATCTGCCCCTGATTTGCGGAATGCACGCATGATGGCCTCGCAGTCGTCTTCGCTGTCTTCGATAAGCACTATGGGCTGAAGTTTTGCGGGCATTTTTATCATACGGCACTACCCAGTGTGAAATAGAACGTAGAACCTTTCTGGGGTTCTGACTCCAGCCAGATATGCCCATTGTGGCGTTCAATAATTTTTTTGACGAATGTAAGGCCGACGCCCGTGCTTTCTTCCTTGTCGCGCGATGTGTTGTGCAGGCGCTTGAAGATGCGGAATATGTCCTGATGAAATTCTTCCGCTATGCCGTTGCCGTTGTCTTTTACATAAAACACGTTTTTCTCAATACCATTGCGTGTATTAACTTCAGGAATGAAGCCGATTTCAATCTTGCGTTCCGGCTTGTCATTATACTTGATGGCGTTGGTAATAAGGTTGCGGAACACTTCGGTGATTCGCGGCTTATCACAAACGATAACGGGCATTTCCTTCGGTATGGTAATGCTGGTTCGATGGTCGGGCATGGAGCTGTCGAGCATCTGCTTAATCTCGTTTACGATATCGTTAGGGTCGGTTTCGCGGATAGCAAGCTCGGTACGGCCAAGGCGTGAATAATACAGCAGGTCATTGATGAGTTGCTCCATGCGCCGTGTCAGCTGCGAAAGCCTGTTTAAGCGGCGGATACCGTCTTCATCCAGCTTATCCTTGTAATCTTCGAGCAGGAACGTGGCGTGATTAAACAGGCCGCGCAATGGCTCTTTCAGGTCGTGTGACGCAATATAGGCGAAGTCATTCAGTTCTTGGTTGCTGCGCTCTAGCTCCCATGTGTAGTGCAGAAGCTTTGCTTCCACTTCCTTACGCTGGGTGATGTCGGTGGAAATACCGCAGACGCCATATATTTTATCATTGGCATCAAACAGCGGGAATTTTACGGAAGTGTAGGTATGGATACTGCCATCCTTATGCGGGACTTTCTCTTCGAACTCTATGGCCGCGCATTGTTCTATTACCAGAAGGTCATTCTGCCTTAATTTTTCAGCAAATTCTTTCGGGAAGAAATCACTGCATTTTTTGCCTACAGCGTCCTCTTCTCTGATTTCCATGAGCGAGATAAGCTCGCTGTTAATTTGAATGAAGCGTCCTTCCAGATCTTTGATATACACGGGCCTGCCGGAATGATCCATAATAGCGCGCAAGCGTGCTTCATCGCTTTCCTTGAGTTTGGCTTCCATTTCATGCAGCTCGGTAATATCACGGATAACGCCCACCAGTATCGGTTCGCCGTTAGGAGCAATAAAGCGTGCTTTCTTTGTAGAAATAATATGGATTTTGCCTGAGGCGTCAGTGAAGTTTTCAATATTGATGTTCACCTGTCCGCTGTTGAAAACCTCTTCGTCTTTTTGCCAGAAAACATCGGCTTCTTCCTTGGGGAAGAAATCGTAGTCGCTTTTGCCGAGCAAGTCGTTTTCTGATTTGCCGAACAATGCCCAGAGCGCGTTATTGCCTTCTATCCAGCGGTGTTTCCTGTCTTTCACGAAAATCGGGTCCACCACCGTGTTGATAATATTTTTCAGGAATGCACGTGATTCGGAAAGTTCCTTGTTTGCGATATAGAGCTTTTGCGTAATTTCGCCGACTTCCTTGTCGTGTGCTTTACCCTGCTGGCTCATGGTGACGACTTCCGTCATGTCTTTTACGCAGTGGATAATATATTCCACACGGCCATCTTTGTCTTTTACCGGCACATTGCACGGACTCCAGTAACGCTCTTCATATCCACCGCCTTCCGCTTTCGGGCGGCGAATATCGTATTTCTGGGTGGGCATATCGTCCATCTCACCCGTTTTGATTACCTTTTCCAGTGATGCGCGTAGGTTGCGCACGCCATTAGCGTTTGGGTCATTCGGGTTGTCAGGAAATATGTCGAATACATAATGCCCGACAATTTCCTCACGCGCTGTCATGGTGGTGCCAAGGTACATGTCGCTTGCAGCAAGGATGGTGAAATCGGTGGACAGCACAAGGCAATGCCCTGGTACGGATTCAAATATCACCTGAAAATCAAGTGCGGGGAGCTGCGTTGCTACCTTGGCTTTACTCATTATGTGTGGGCCTGTATTGAGTTATGAAAGGCCAGAATACTAGCATTTATCAGTGGTTATGTCACTTTTATCGGTATATTTTTAAGTATTGATTATGTGCCATATTGATGCAGGAAATGCGAGAATAATTTATGGCAAATTTTATATATAACACTATGAATTTCCATAAATATGTGTACATATGATATAATAAAACTGCGCATGAAATGTGATGGATAAAAACGTATCAAAGCTGGTTCGTGAACTGGAAGTGCTTGCCTATGCTGCGTCCCACAGCCTGCAGTCACCGGTGCGTGGCTTGCTCGCAGGCTGCGAAGAGTTGCAAAGAAATGCGGCTACGCTGCCACCTGAACAGCGCGCAACATTGGAAATGATGGCTTCGGAAGCGCAGCGTCTGAAGTCCATGATACAGTCGATGGTGGACTATATTCAGCTTGAGACGCATCCGGTGACGAGTGCGGCAGTAGATTGCAATGAGGTGGTGCAAACAGTTATTACCATGCTGGAAGAGGATATAAAACAAGCGGGCGCAACAGTGACATGTGATCGTTTGCCGACCGTGTGGGGGCATTACGGGCGTATTACCCGCTTGTTTGCGGCATTGTTGCAGAACGCTCTCAAGTTTCGCGGCAAGCAGCCACCGATGATACATGTATCGGCGCGTGGTGCGGGCAGCGGCTGGCAGGAGATAAGCGTTACCGATAACGGTATCGGCATGCGCGGGGAAGATACGGATATGCTTTTCCGGCTTTTCAGGCGATTACAACCGGGTGATGCATATCAGGGTCATGGATCGGGACTTGCGCTTTCGCGCAAGATTGTTGAGGCACATGGCGGCAAGATTGGTGTTGAATCCGCGACAGGAAAAGGGTGCCGTTTTTTCTTTACCCTACCTGATTCGGCGGCGGCGAGTAATATACAGGAGGCAGTATGATGCAGCTTGCAGAAATGACCAAACCACAGGATATCGTGGCACTGCTGGTAGAAGATTCGCCGGGTGACGCCGCGGCCATTACCAAAGCCATGGTGTATGGCGCACCTTTTTATAATTTCAGGATTACGCGTAAGGCGACGCTGGAGGCGGGCATAGAGTTTTTAAGCACCATCAAGGTAGATGTGGTGCTGCTTGACCTTGAACTGCCTGATGCCAAGGAGCTTAAGGCCATAGAAGAAGTGCGCAGCCAGTTTCCCGATGTGCCGATTGTGGTTATCAGCGGCTATTCGGACATCAACATGGTGCATGATGCGCTTCAGGCAGGCGCACAGGAATTCCTGATTAAAGGGGAATGCAGCGGTGTGACGATACGCCAGAGCATTTATCAGGCTATTGCCCGCAAACAGATAGAAGTGTCCTACAAGCGTGGCGACAAGCTTATCTAGCTTACCATTTAAGCAGCAGTTTTCCGAGTTGCATGCCGATATAGGCAACCGCCACCATAGGCAGGTAATGCCAGCATGCGATATGGCTTATGGAATCAGTTTCTTCAGCCATTCTCAACAATAACGCGCCTATTCCAAACGCCGTAAGCACGGCACAGCAGCCAGCTTGTGTGGCATGGGTAGTGGCCATGCGGCGCACGGCATAAAAAATTCCGGTGGCGGGAAGCAACGCAATTAAGGAAATACTCAGCAAGCACACCCAGCCCTCTTCCTGCGGCGCCGGTGCTGGTGGATTATCGGCCAGCCACGCGGCTACCAGCGTAAATGTAAACAGTGCAGCAAAAACATAAGGCAGCGATAGCAGCTTCCTTCTTTGGTAAAGGTCAGGGTAAGACAGCAGGGCTGCGCCTAGCGTGCTGCTTGCCACCAGCCCCGCCAGCGATAGAATTTCAGCACAGAACAGAAATGATTGCATTTTAGCCGGCAAGTCTGGCCGCATACCCATGAGCAACAGCGCAACCAGACCATACACAGACATAATAGCCAGCCAGTTGATCGCAAGGCCAAAAGGCGATACGCCCTTTTTAACGGGTGTCACCTCTCCGGCCAGTTGTTTTATGAGGTCGTCGCTACTCATCAGCTATCCAGCCTTTTTTTTAATACTTTATAGGCGCGGTGCGCTGCTACCTTGACTGCGGACTCATTCATGCCGATTTTTTCTGCAACTTCTTTTGCCGTATATCCTTCTTCATGTATCATCTGTAATATAACCGCCTGTTTTTTAGGCAATTGATCTATCTCTCCTTTAATTGATTCGTAGGTAAATTCGGATTTGGTTACATCATCGCCAATCATATATTCCACGTCCGACAAATCGGCAGCGTGGCGCAGCTTGTCGGCATAGTGCGTGCGCAGGTAGTCGGTAAGTCGGAAACGGGCAATGGCAAAGGCCCACGGCGCATAGGCGCGGTTGCCATCATAAGTATGGCGGGCCTTATGTATAGAAAGCAATATTTCCTGCATTACGTCGTCTGTGGCGCTGGCGCTGTTTAGGCGGCGTAACAGGTAGGGACGCAGAAGGCGGCTGGTATAGTGCAGCACGGATTCATAAGCACGCTTGTCGCCTGCAAGCGCCTGTCTCATCAATATTTCTACCGTTGTGTCCTGCTCCGGCGGCATGAAACCCTTTAAAGACCCTGTTGTAACTTTTTTAAGGCTTGGTACGAATTACTTGCCAGATAGCATAAAAAATAAGGAAATTCTGCATGCAAGCCATACTCCGTTTACATAACTGCTTTTTATACTACGCTGCGGCCATTAGTCCAGCCATGATACTGGTTTTGCGTCTATGGATGGCAAAGATATTCCTGACTTCCGGCGTACTTAAGGCGAGCGATTGGGATAATACATTGTCACTGTTCATGTATGAGCATCCCGTACCGTTCCTGCCGGTGCCGCTGGCGGCTTTTATGGGTACCATGTTTGAGGTTGTCTGCCCAATCCTGCTTGCCGTCGGCTTTATGAGCCGTGTCGCTACCCTGCCCCTGATTGTGATGACGCTGGTCATCAATTTTACCTATCAGGAAGCCACCGAACATTATTACTGGCTGATGCTGCTGGGTGTCATACTCACGCAGGGTGCGGGCAAGTTTTCGGCAGATCATTTGCTGCGCCTGCGTTATGGTAAGCAATATAAACTGTCCTGAGGTTTTTGTATGGTTGGGCGCAGGTCGTTTCTAAAATTGTCATTAAAATTACTGGGGGTTTCGGCTGGCATGGCCGCATTTGGTAATGTGCTACATGCGGGCAAGGTATTTGCCGCAGAAGTCAAAGCAAAGATTGAGAGGATAACCATGACTGATGAAGAATGGAAAAAAAAGCTGTCATCCGAGCAATATGATGTATTGCGTGAGGAAGGCACAGAGCGCGCTTTCACCAGCCCGCTGAATGAAGAAAAGCGCGAAGGTGTGTTTGTATGCGCGGGTTGCGATTTTCCCCTCTTTCCCGCCAAATTCAAATATAACAGCGGCACAGGCTGGCCAAGTTTCTATGATGTGCTACCCGGCCATGTGGAAACAAGGACAGATTATAAAATCGGATTGCCACGCACGGAATATCACTGCGCAAAATGCGGCGGCCATCAGGGGCATGTGTTTGAAGACGGCCCCGACCCGACCGGCCTGCGCTATTGCAACAACGGCGTGGCGCTTAAGTTCGTGCCGGATAAGGGTGACATATGAAAATACGGCTTCTCGTAGCGGTACTATGTTCACTGGTAATATGTAAATCAGCAATGGCAGGGGATATGACAAAAAAAGCGACATTTGCAGGCGGGTGTTTCTGGTGCATGGAACCGGAGTTTAAATCCATCGATGGCGTAAGCAAGGTAGTTTCCGGCTATACCGGCGGTACTGTACCCAACCCCACTTATGAGCAGGTTTCGACAGGTGATACCGGCCATTTCGAAGCCATCGAGATTACCTATGATCCGTCAAAAGTGTCGTATATGGCGCTGCTGGATATCTTCTGGAAAAACGTTGATCCGCTGGATGATTATGGCCAGTTCTGCGACAAGGGATCGCAATACCGCGCAGGCGTATTCGTGCATGACGATGAGCAAAAGGTGCAGGCGGAGATATCTAAAGAAAAAGTACAGGGTATGTTTGAAAAGCCCATAGCAACCGTTATCAGGCCTGCGGTGGAGTTCTGGCCTGCCGAGGACTATCATCAGGATTATTACATCAAGAACAAAACACGCTACAAAATGTACCGATACGGTTGCGGCCGTGATGAAAAGCTGAATATTTTGTGGAATGGCAAACCCAAGATAGCGGAGTAGTTCGCTTACGCGCTCTTTACTTCGCGCAGGAACGCCCCTACTTCCTGTTGCAGCTTGTTGGCCTGCGTTGACAGAGTACCTACGCCTTCCAGCACGCGCTGGGAAGAAGCAGTCGCCACGTCAGACGCCTGACGTACTTCCCCGATATCGGTCGAAATTTGTGTGGTGCGCTGTGCAGCGGTGACCATGTTATGGGCGATTTCATTGGTCGCTGTGGTCTGCTGGCGGATAGCTTCTGCAATCGAGGTGGAAAGCTCGTCCACTTCATGAATGGAATCATTGATGGTTGCCAGCGACTGTATCACCTGCTTGGACACGCTCTGGATGTTCACTACCTGATTGGAGATGTCGTCAGTTGCTTTGGTCGTCTGGTTGGCCAGCGATTTTACCTCGTTAGCTACCACGGCAAAGCCTTTACCGGCTTCCCCTGCCCTTGCCGACTCAATGGTGGCATTGAGTGCCAGCAAATTGATCTGTCCGGCGATGGCAAGAATGAGTTCTACGATTTCACCAATTTTGGTAGCGGCCACTTCCAGTGTTTCCGATACCTGATTGGCGCGTTCTTTCGCCTGTACAGCTTCCTTCACGGAATCATTTGAGTGGTTAATCTGGTTAGCCACTTCGCGCACGGTGGATGACATTTCTTCAACGGAGGAAGCCACATTGTTCACGTTTTGTGAGGTCGCCTCAGCCGTTTGCGCCACAACAGATGCCTTCTGGTTGGCATTATCGATAGCGGCGGACATTTCTTCAGAGGTGCTTTTCAGGGTGGAAACGGTGGTAATCACTTCGTTGATGATGCCCTGCACGCGTGATTCAAAGCTGCCCGCCAGGTCGTGCATGGCTTTTTTCTTTTCGGCCAGCATTTTTTCTTCATGTTCTTTCTGGTGTTTTTCCAGCTCTAATTTCTCGATGGCGTTCTTCTTAAAAATATCAACTTTACGCGCCATGCTACCGATTTCGGTATGGTGTGTGACGTACGGCACTGCAACTTCCAGCTCATTCTGTGTGATTGCTCGCATGCTTTCACCCAGCACCTTGATGGGCTTTGTGGCAATCTGGTAAAGCACTAATGCCACAATTACGTTTACGCCAATCGATGCCAAAATCTGCATCATGAGGTCGTCATAGAACGTTAGGCTGGCTTCAGCCCCGTATAGATCTTTTATGTGCAGGTAACTTTTAACGCCGAATGCAATGCCCACTAATGACAGGAAAATACATGTCAATTGTAAGCGAAAAGACAAGCTATGCATCAATCTTCCGACGGCCATAAAAAGAACCTCTTAAATTTTTTGAAATGTTAAAACTGCGACTTATTTATTAAAATACAACGTTAGTTGTTAAATTTCTGTAAATGCACTTGGTTGGTTGCTAGGTAATTTATACATAAAGCACATAAAAAAAGCGCCCCCGTTTAAGGAGCGCTTTTTTAGTGTAAATATAAATTAACCTATTCTTTTTCAAACTCAGCGGCCATATCGACCAGCTTTTTCCAGTTTGAAGAAGACATCAGCGCTGCATAAATCAGTGGCAGCCAGCCCTTCTTGAAGAACTCAAGAATGGTTGCTTCCGGCAGTGCATTCAGGCGCTTTTCATCAATTGCCTGGAAACCACCGAGGTGGATTTCGCGGCCATTGAACAGCTTGGCATCCGAACGTGTCGGGGTCAGCAGGTTTGCCACCTTCAGGTCTTCGCAGAAACGGCGGGTCAGCTGGTGATGGTTGTGGTATGCGGTGCAGAATTCAAGCGCATTGCGCGTAAGTTCAGCCGGTTGGCCGTCCTTATAGAGCGGCAGGGCGTCCTTGCTACCAGATTCTTTGTATTGCGAAGCACCTTCGTCGATGCACAGCAGGAATTCCTTACGTTCCGGCATATCCATGAATACGAACGGATATTTACGAACATAAGCGGGCTGATAGGCGCCGTCTTTCCAGCTGCCCTTCTCGTTTACGAAGTAGTTCTGCTTTTCAAGGCCGACAATAGCGGCAGGCAGAGGGTTTTCACCCTGTGTAAACACGATGGGGTACTGCTTCGCAGCTTCAAAGAACTCAACTGCATTCACCAGAATAGAGTTGGTTGAGCTGGCAAAGGATAAATCCTGCACAGGAAGAAGGCCGGCCTTGGCATGACGCTTCATGTCCAGTGGCATAGGCTTCTTGAAAAACAGGGGCAGGCTTGAAGGCGCTGCGGGTTCAGTACCCTGTGTGGATTTAGGTTGGGCAGATTTAGCCATAAAATTAAGTCCTTTTTACCTTATAGGTTTACTGGTTAGCGTTACAAGCGCCGCCAAAGACACCCTTAGCAAGGAAGTCATTGCCGCAATCCTGATAACCATCGCCACCCGCAGATGGGCTGAGGTTTGCCAGGTCACCGGCGTTACCGCCTGCGGCCGGAGCCAGGTTGTTGAGTGCGCCCGGGCCACCAGTTGGCGGGTTGCCGCCTTGGCCAAGCATGCTCAGGTTAACATCATTGATGTTAAAGTTCATCGGTGCGCGGCCCGATCCATTGAGGAGGAAGCCAGCGTAGGAGAACAGCGGGCCTTCAAACAGACCACTGCGATCCTGCAGGAACTGGTTCAGCAGATCAATGTTGATACCATCCGGTGAGGTGTACAGAACCAGACCCAACGTGCCGTTATCCGGCAGGTGGCGGGTCTTCAGTTCTGCTGCGGCCAGCTGTTCATCGGTGAAGGTGTTTGCAACTACACCATCGAACGTCTGGAAGCGAGCGTCAAGGATGCGGCCGAACATCGCGCCGTTGGTCAGGTAGAAGTAGTAGTTCATACCCGTGAAGCTGCTGCCGTTACCAATGAACTGCATTTCAGTGTTGGTATCGTCAAAGCCGGTGCGACCGAGGAATACGCCGGTGAAGCCACCAGTGAAGGTAGTGTCGCCAACGAGAACGGTGGAACCGTTGTAAGCCCACAGATGCGTCCAGTTGTCGGTCAGTGCAACATTGCTGATTACTGTATCAGTAGCGTTGTTCAGCCTTACACCAACCAGGTAGTCGAGGATTTCGCCACCAGTGATGGTGGTACCCTGTGTGTTGGTCATCAGCACACCAATATTGGAGCCTATTCCTACACCCGTGATAACGTTGGAAGCAAGCTGAGTATTATTGCTATTGGAAATGTTCACACCCCAGTAGTTACCGAACAGGTAGTTGTTGCTTACAACATTGTCGTTGCTGCCGTTGGACAAGCGTATGCCGTTACCGTTGAAGTACAACTCGTTATCGTTAATGGTAGCCTGGCTGCCATTGAGGCTGATGCCTGCGCCAAAACCAGTGACATAGTTGTTTTCAATCAGGTTGACGCCAGTGACGTTAATGAGCGAGATACCGTTGTCAGCAACGAATGGGAGGCCATATACGGAGTTTCCGGATACCAGTAAGTCGCTATTGGTAACAAGGATACCATCGCCGTTGGAAGCATAAACTTCATTGTTAGTGATGGAGACATCGTCACTCTCATCAACAAAGATGCCAGCCACACTCGAACCGAAGGTGTAGTTGTCGTCGATGAGCGCACCATCGCTGCCGTCAACTGCCGCGATGTTGGTATTGAAGAAGCCAACTTCGTTGCCGCTGATGGTAGCATCCTGAACGTTAGAGATGATAATGCCATAACCTAAGCCATCTGCATAAACATCGTTGTTTGTTACGGTGATTACGCCGTCGCTATCGCTGATGTCGATACCGTTGCCGAATACGTCATAGATGTTGTTGTTATCTACGAGTATGTCGGTGCTGTCGCTTACGACAACGCCATGGAATGGTTCATCGATTTCGTTTTCGGTGATGTCAACATTGCTGCTGCCTTCAACCAGAATGCTGAATTCATAGGTCTGGATGTAGTTGTTGCCAATGTTAGCATCGGTCACGTTATCGAGGCCGATACCGGTGTTGCTGTAGTCACCATAGATGTTGTTGTTGTTGATCTCCAGGTCTTCGCTGTCGTTGACCAGGATACCGTTACTCTGAGCATAGAGCTGGTTGCCGTCCACGTCGATGTTGCGGCTGTTTGAAACAATCACACCATCTTCAACTTCTTCAACATAGTTGTTGGTGACTTCGATATCGAACGAGGTCGGGTCAAGCGGGCTATCGCCTTCGCCGCCGAACGGTTCGCCGGATACTTCGATACCCGTGTAGAAGTCGTCGATGTAGTTGTCATCAACAATACCGCTGTTGCTATCGGTAACGCGGATGCCCGTGTTGCCTTCATCACCGTAAATATCGTTGTTGGTGATTTCGAAGGTGGTTACTTCATCAAGGCTGATACCTACATCATAGATGTCAGAGAGGTTGTTGCTGTCGATGATGATGTTGCTTACTGGATCAACATCGATACCGATATTTACATTTTCAATAGTGTTATCAGATACCGAGATATTTTCGGTGGTGAAGCCTTCATCCATCACGCCATAGACACCTACGCCGATGTTAAAGCTGTAGATTTCGTTGCCATCAATGGTGGAGTTGGTGCTGTCGTTCAGCAGAACGCCGTAGCTGCCCCAATCCCATGAATTGATGTAGTTGTTGTCAACGTTGATATTATCGCTGTCGGAAACATTGACGCCAACATCAGAGATATCAACAATGTAATTGTTGGTAACGGTGACATATTCGCTGTCTGAAACAATCACGCCGGTGTCAATATCTGATACCGAGTTATCGTCAACATCAATATTGTTGCTGCCGGTTATATTTATGCCGGTGGTGCCAATATTGATCGAGTTGTCATAGACAGTGATTTGGCTGCTACCGGTTACATTGATGCCAGTGGCGAAGTCGTCAATGATGTTCTGGTCAACCATACCGTCTTCGCTGCTATCAATATTGATAGCGGTGTCAACTTCGTCGATTGTGTTCGCGGTTACATTGAACTCTTCGGTGTTTGTAACATTGATACCGGTGGTAGCATCTTCAATATTGTTGTTGCTGATGCCAACCAGAGATGAGGAACCAACGTTGATGCCGGTGGTAACTTCATCAATTTCGTTGCCTTCGATGCCGATATCTTCGCCATTTGTTACGTTGATGCCGGTGGTAGCGTTCGTAATGACGTTTGTGGCGATATACAACATGTCGGAATTGTCAACATTGATACCGGTCACCGAATTGGTGATGTCATTGCTTTCTACAACGCCATCTACACTATCGTTGATATTCACACCGTTTGTGACTTCATCAATTCCGTTATCAACGATATCGAAATCTTCGCTATTCTGTACGTTGATACCGTTGGTGCTGTCATTGATAGTGTTGTTATTGACAGTGAACAATTCGCCGTCGGTCACGAGAACGCCATTATCAACCGCCACGTCAATGTTATTACCGTTGATGTGGAAATCGTAAGAATTGGTTACGAACACACCGGTGAGGCTGTTGTTGATAGTGTTGCCGTTTACATTGAACAGTTCGCTATCTGAAACGCTGACGCCAGTGTCAACATCTTCAATCGTGTTGTTGTTGACCTGGAAGTCATAACCAGTGTCAACATTAACGCCGGTTACAGCGTCGGTGATATCGTTGCTGTTAACATCGAATGACCCACTGTCGGTTACGTTGATACCGGTGGTGGTCTCTTCAACAATATTATCGTTCACGTAGAAGTCTTCACTGTTGTTCACGTTGATACCGGTTACGGCATCGATAACAGTGTTGTTGATTACGTTGAACGTATCGCTTTCGCCGATATTGATGCCGGTGGTGGCATTATCAACGCTGTTTCCATCCACGCCAAATTCAAAGCTGTTGAAAATGTTGATGCCGTTTTCTTCAGCGGTATCCACAATGTTGGTGTTTACACCAAAGAAGCTGGAGTTGAGGATGTTGATACCGTTTGTAGAAAGCGTGATATCGTTGTTGGTGATATCGAAATCCGTGCTGGACACAACATTGATACCAGTGGTGGTGCTGGTGATGGTGTTGTTATCGACCCCGAAGAGTTCACCATCAACAATATTGATGCCAGTGTTGGCTTCTTCAATGTCGTTGTTGTCTATATCGAAGTCATAGCTGTCGGTAACATTGATACCGGTGGTGGTGTTATCAATGGTATTGCCGCTAGCATCAAACAGTTCGCTTTCATCAACATTGATGCCAGTGGCGGCGTTCTCAATGGTGTTGGAATTAACTAGGAAGTTGTAGCCGTCAAAGACATTGATGGCCGTGCCGGTGATGTTGGTCACTTCGTTACTATTTACGGTAAAGTCTTCACTTTCGGTAACGTTGATGCCGGTGTCGGCGACGTCAACATCGTTGCTACCAACGCTGAAATCTTGCGAGAAGTAAACGTTGATACCGGTGCCGGTATTGGTAACGATGTTGTTGTCAGCATCGAAGAATGAGCTTTCCTCTACGTTGATACCGGTCGTTGCTTCATCAACTTCGTTGTTGTTCACGGTGAAGTCGGTGGACAGGTAAACGTTGATACCAGTGGTGCTGTTGGTCACGCTGTTGTAGTCAACGTTGAAAGTAGCACTTTCCTGAACGTTGATACCAGTGTCAAAACCGTCAACCGTGTTACCGTTGCCAAGGCTGCCGATGGTAGCGTTGGAGGATTGGTACATGTAGATACCGTTGCTTGCGCCACCTGCGTCAGCGGTGATGCTGTTGCCGGTTACAGTGATGCCAACCACGTCATCGATATAGATACCATCCGAGGTAATGTCGGTCAGGGTGTTGTTCGATACGATGTTGTTGTCGCTGTTGGTGACATAGATACCGGTGGTGCTGTTATCGATCAGGTTGCCATCGACAAGGTTGAGGTCGCTGGTGTTGACGAGGCTGATACCTGTGGTGTTGTTGTACAGGAAGTTGCCCGTAACATCAGCCTGGCTGTCATCAAGATGGATACCGGTAGCAAAATCATTCACCGTATTGGTGTTGATAGTGTTGCCGATGCCGAACACGCCATCCAGCAGGATACCGGTGCCGGTGCCTAAGGTGGCAGCGGTGATATCGTTGCCGCTGACCACGAGATCGCTGTCAACTACATGTACACCTGCGAAGTCGATTTCAGTCAGTGTGTTGTCAGAAATCGTAGCGTAGTCGCTGAGTTCCACATACACGCCGGTGTAGCTGTTATCGATGATGTTGTTGGTAACAAACACGTTATCGCTGTTGCTGTAGAGGCTCACACCCGTGGTGAAGTCAGTGATGGTGTTGTTATCAATGGTGGAGTTAGTGGTTTCGGACAGGTACACGCCGGTTGCGCCTGAATCAGGTGCAGCAGAGGTGATGCTGTTGCCAGCAACATAGATATCATCGCTGAAGGTCGAGCTTACACCTGTCAGGTAGATACTGGTCAGGGTGTTATCTTCCACATTTACATCTGAGCTGTTGGAGATAACCACGCCATAGTCAGCATCATCGATGATGTTGTTGGAAGCGGTGATTGCAGTGCTGTTGCCAACGTTGATGCCTGTGGTGGTGTCGGTTACGTTGTTTGCATCAACCAGAATATCATCGCTGTAAGTTACAGTGATGCCGGTGGTCGCAGTCTCAACGTCGTTCTCATCAACGGTGCCTTCTTCACTGTAGCTGATGTCGATGCCGTTGGTCGTGTTGGTTACGCCGTTGCCGGTTACGTTGAAAAATTCAGCTTCGGTGACATAGATACCATAAGTGGCAACATCAACCGTGTTGTCGGTGATATCGAAGTCAGAAGCGTAACCAACGCCGATGCCAGCATAGCTGTTGGTGACGGTGTTGTTGTTGATGCTGAAGTTCTCGCTGAAAATAGCGCCGGCGCCAACATATGTATCATCAATAGTGTTGCCGGTGATTTCGAAATCATCAGAGTCAGCAGCGCCGATACCAATCATGGTGTCGGTCACTTCGTTATTCTGGACGATAAAGTCATAGCTGCTTACGGCGATGATGCCGCCGGTGCCATGGGTATCAACCGTGTTGCTGTCGATATTGAAGTTGTTGCTGTTGTCGAAGGCAATACCGAACTGGCCGTTGTCATGAACGTTGTTAAAGCCAACATAAACATCGTTAGATGAAGAAATCGTCATACCGTTGGTAAAGCCGGTCACTTCGTTGCCATCGCCATCTGCGCCGATTTCAGCGTCGCTGAAGGAACTCAGGGCGATACCGTCAGAACCAAGGTTGCCGGTCACGCTGTTGTTAAGGATGGTGGCGGTGGTGCCGGAAACCAGAGAAATGCCGTCATTGGTGATTCCGCTGATGGTGTTGTCGGTAATTTCAAGTTCATTGCTGTTGTTGCTTATCACGCCGTTTGTAGCGGTGGTGATGGTGTTGTTGGTGACAAACACGCCGGTGGTGTCGTTGATGCTGACACCGCTACCGCTGACAGTAGTCATGGTGTTGTTGTCAATGGTTGCATTGTTGCTGCCGTTGTGCAGTTCAACGCCATTTCCAACATTGGTCAGGATGTTGTTGTTGATATCAACATTGGTAGCGCCGTCGCCGATAATGCCGGGACCCGCGATATTGCTGATGGTGTTTTCAGTAACAGTTACTGCGTCGCTGTCATCAACGCTTACGCCAACGTTGCCGCCGGTGATGTCGTTTTCATCAACGAGGACGTTGTTGCTGCCGTTTTCAACACTGATACCGACCGTGTTGTTGGTAACGGTGTTGTCGAAAATGGTGCCGCTGCTTGCGTCGAAGGTAATACCATAGTGGAAGCCGTCCACATCATTGTTCTCAACCAGGCTGCTGATAGCCGAGTTACCAACAAAGATACCAACGCCTGAACCTGCGAGGCCAGAGGTTACGGTGTTGTCGTTGATGACGGTGTTATCACCGAAGTTAACGTAGATACCGTTGCCGCCGGTAACAGAGGTGCTAACCGTGTTATCGGTTACTGTGTTGCCGGTGCTGTTTTCGATGAAGATACCATTGACGCTTGCGCCTGCCACCGAGTTATCGGTGATCTGGTTGTCATCGCTGCCGTTAGTCACCAGGATACCGCTTTCAACAGTAGTAATGGTGTTGTTGGTAACATCTGCGCTGCTTGCATCGAGCGAGATACCGTTTTCGAAGATGCTTACATCGTTGTTGTCAACGAGGTTGCCGCTGCCGAATACGCCAACGAGCGAGATACCGGTGCCGGTGCCAACGCCGCTGATGGTGTTGTTCTGGATCAGCAGGTCGCTGTCAACAATCTGGATACCATAACCGTTTACGCCGGAGATGTTGTTGTTAGTGATGCTCAGGTCATCGCTGAGGTACGCATACACGCCAGTGCCGCCGCCAGTAATGGTGTTCTGGTCAACGAGGCTGTCATCGCTTTCGGTGAGGCTGACGCCGGTGTTGTTGTTGGTCATGGTGTTGAGGACGATGGAACCAACGGTATTATCGAGTGCGATACCGATGTTGAAGTTGCTCACGGTGTTGGTGCCGCTGGCAAAGCCATTGCCCACGGTGGTGGTGCCGGTGCCGTCAACAACCAGTATGCCGGTGCCGGTGTTGCCCAGTGCGCCGCTTACGTTGTTTGCGGTGAAGGCGTTGTTTTCGCCGCCGGAGAGTACGATACCGTCATTCAGGATACCGGTGAGCGTGTTCTTCTTAACATGCATGTTGTCGGTGTTGGTGACAACGATACCATCGTAGAAGTCGCTGACAGTGTTTACGCCGAGCAGTGTGCCGTCGCCAATCTGGTTAACGCCGAGGCCATCGGTGATGATGATACCGGTGCCGGTGCTGCTGGCTGCAGCATCAATGCTGTTGCCGAGAATGGTCACGCTGTCGCTGTTGGTAACGATGATGCCGTCGCCGGTCATGTCGGTCAGGGTGTTGCGGTAAACGCTGGTCACACTGAGGGTAAGGTCTTGCAGGGCGATACCATCCATGAATTCGCTGATGATGTTGCCGCCGAGGAGCGTGCCGTCACCTACGTTGTTCACACCGGTGGTGCCGATGTACTTGATGGCCGTGCCGTTATTCACGCCAACGAGACCGTCGATTTCGTTACCGACGATGGTTACGCTGTCGCCACCGTTGACTACGATGCCGTCGCCTTCAAGATCGGTGAAGGTGTTGCTGGAGATGGTGGTGCTGTTAGCGTTGTTCAGCACGAGGCCCGAGCCGGTGCCGCCAATGATGGTGTTGTTGGAAACGGTAGCGGATGCGCCGTTCTGCAGCACGATGCCGTTGGTGTTGTTGGTCAGGGTGTTGCCATCCACCAGAATACCGGTGCTGCCATCAACAAGGATGCCGTTTTCGAAGTCGGAAACATCGTTATTGGTAACATCAGCGCCGTTGCTGCCGTTGATGATGGAGATGCCGTTACCCACGCCTGCTACGCCTGCAGTCACCACGTTGTTGTCGATGGTGCCGTTGGTGCTGCCATCATAGACGATGCCGTCGGTCACGCCGGTGATGTTGCTGTTGAGTACGGAGTTGTTGTTGCCGCCGAGTACTTCGATACCGGTGACGCCGCCAACGATGATTGCGCCGTCAATCACCACGTTGGAACTCGGGTTAACGAGAATGCCGGTGGTGTTGTTGGTCAGGGTGTTGTTGCCATAGTAGGTGCCATTGCTGCCGCTGTTGTGGATACCAATATCGTAATCAGCAACAATGTTGTCGGAGATATTGTTATTCACGGTGCCGCTTTGCAGCAGGATACCCTTGCCGGCATTTGCAACGCCGGTCAGGTCGTTGTTGGTAATGGTGGTGTTGTTAACGCCAACCGCATTGATACCATTGGTTGCGCCGGTAACGGTGTTTGCATCAATGGTGTTGAAGTGGCTGGTTACGTTGATTGCAGTAGTGCCGCCGTCAATTTCGTTGTTGCTGACGGTTGCGCCGCCGGTGCCGATGAGGCTGATGCCGGTCGTGTTATTGGTCAGAACGTTGTTATTGATTAAAGCTGCAACTGCGTTGCGGATACCGGTGAGGAAGCCGCTGATAGTGTTCTGACCAGCCGGAGTGCCGTCACCGATGTTAATGCCTGTGCCGCTTACAACATCAATACCGATGCCTGCGCCGGTGCCGGTAACGGTGTTATCAACTACGGAAGCGTTGTTAGCGCTGGTCAGCGAGATACCGGTAGCTGCACCAGTGATGGTGTTACCGCTCAGCGTGTTGCTTGGTGCGTTATTCACGTTGATGCCGGTGGTACCGCCGGTGATGATGTTACCGTCGATAACGTTATTGACGCTGGAACCTGTAACACTAATGCCGGTGGTGTTAGCCGTAGTGCCGCCTAGCGTGTTGTTGCTGACGGTGTTGGTGCTGGAAGAGCCGATGATGCCGACACCAACAGAGTAGTTGTCGATGGTGTTGCTATCGACCAATGCGCCAATGGTTGCGCCAGTCAAGGTTACGGCTGTGCTGCCACCAGTGAAAATGTTGTTGGAAACGGTAGCGTCGCTGCCGCCGCTGATCTGAACGCCGGTGCTGGAACCGCCGATGGTGTTGCCATCGATAAGCGCGTTGTTGCTGGCGTTCACGTTAATGCTGGTGGTGCCGCCGGTGAAGGTGCTGTTGGTAACAGACGAATCATGGCTGTTGCTAACGAAAGACACGCCTGCGGTGGTGTTGTTGGTCAGGGTGCTGCTGCTGATATCAAGCTGGCTGGTGGTAGCGCGGATACCGGTAGCCGTGTTGACAACGGTTACGCCGGATACATCACCCGAGGCGGTGTTGTAGCCGATACCTACAACGTTGCTGAAGCCGTTGCCGCTAACCTGCAGGTTGGAAACGTCTGCGTTGCTGCCGGTTACGTTGATAACGGTGTTGTTGTTAGCCTGCGCGTTGATGATGGTGGTCGCGCCTTGGCCGGTGAGAGTGAAGTTGGATTCGTTGAGTGCAACGAGCTGGTTGAAGGTACCCGCACGCAGCGCGAGGGTTGCTTCATCATGTGTGCCTACAGCGTTAATGGCGGTCTGGATGCTTCCGCCGGTGCTTTGGAACAGGTTGACGATATGGCCGGAGAGCGAGTTTGCGCTGCCGCTGAATACGTCAAGGTTATTGATTTGCAGTGTACCTGCAGCGGCGTCTGCACTGATGGCGCTACCATCGGTTACAGTTACGTCATCAGCATTGATGGTGGTGTCGAAACCGGTGATGGAAGAGCCGTCATCGAGGATAACGTCATCGCCTGCAGTGACGGTGGTGGTGCCTGCGGCATCACCGATTGCGCTGCCGTCATCGAGAAGTACGTCGCCACCGGCGGTAACGCTGGCGCTGGTGCTGCCGGTAATGCTGGAAATATTGTCATTATCAAGATCAACATCACCCAGTGTAGCGGTTATGCTTACAACCGCGCCGTCAATGGAGCTGCCATCGATGATCATGGTGCCGCTGCTTGCGGTGATGGAAATGTCGCCACCAGTGAACATATCAGAATCGTGCATGTCGAAGTCGGCAGCGGAAACAACGATATTGCCGGTGGTCGAATCAACGGTTGCGTTTCCTGAACCTTGGTCATCAAGATTGACGCGGTCAGTAGCGGTCAGGGTAATCAGGCCGGTGCCGGTAGTGACCCTGCCATCGTTACCGTTAGCAATGATGTTGATGTCCTCAGAGGAGAGCGTGATAGAACCGTTGGCGCTGGATACAGTACGGCTGTTGATATCGATATTATCACCCGCTTGCATGGTGATACCGCCTTGGCCGGCGGTGCCGGAGGTGCCGGTGACGTTGGCGTTAACAATGATGTCATCAAGCGCGATGAGGGTCAGGTTACCTGCGCCGCTCCATGACAGGTTGTTGCTGATAGTGATATCGCCATCATGGCTAGGGTTAAAGCCAGCGGTAGCGGTGTCGATGGTGACGTTAGCTGCGTTAAGCTGTCCCTGAAGGGTGGTTACGTTGATGTGGTTTGGGCCGCCTGCTGCGTTGCTGATGGTCCAGTTACCCGGATCGAGCAGCAATTCGCCAAGGCCGTCAGTGCCGTAGGCATTGGTGAAGCCTGCATAGGTGAGTTCATTAGCGGAGGAAACTTCTGCGAAGCCGCCCACGCCGTCATTGTTGCTGACGTTGATGGTGCCTTCGAATACGGTGGAGTTGTCGCTCCATACCACTACGTCACCGGCCAGACCGCTCTGGGTGCTGGCGTCGATAACGCTTGCGGAATCAATAGTTACGTTAGCAGCGCGCGCCATGGCGCCCTGACCTTTATGGTCGCCGCCGATGCGTACTTTGCCGCCACCTGCGTTACCGCTGGCGTCAACAGTTGCGGAAGCGAGTGCAATATCACCCTTGGTTTCAACGGTGATCGAGCCGCCCTTCGCGCCCGCGCCCTTGCCGGATGCATCGATGGTGCCAGCAACGGTAATGTCGCCTTCGCCGCCATTAAGAACGATAACGCCGCCGTTAACGGTTGCAGAAGAAGCATCAATGATGCCGGTGGTGTTGATCGCCTTGTCAACTACGTCTTTAGCTGCATTGGCGGTCATGAAAATCTGGCCACCCTTGGCGGTGATGGAGCCGGTGTTTTCGATAGCGGCATTCATGTCGTTGCCGTTTTCGTCTTTGGCTTTCTGTGAAGCTTGCTGGGTGATCTGGAAGCTGTAGAGGTTGTCACCATACATATCTACGGTGAAGGCTTCACCCGCGCCGATGGCAATGGTGCCGCCGTTTGCAACGATAACGCCGTCGTTCTTCACGCCAGCGCCTACGAGGGCAACGAGACCGCCTTCTTTAGCGGTGATAGTGCCTTTGTTGATGATAGCGGCAGACTTGTTGGCGCTTGCAGCGTCAAAGTTGTAGTTGCCAGCGTTGAAATTAGCGTCGCTGATATCAGCGGTAGAAAGAACCAGGCTACCTGCGTTGATAGAGCCAGAATTGCCAACCAGCACCCCGTTCGGGTTGACAACCATAAGTGTAGCATCAGCAGTGAGGCGGCCGTGAATGTTGCTCGTCGGACCGTTAACGCGAACCAGCATGACATCCCCTGCACTCTGGTTAATGCGCCACAGTTCATCTGCCGCGATATCGATATAGTTAGTGAGCAGCGCGGTTTTTTGCGCGTGCTGATCGGTTACAACCGTCTTCGGGTCCAGCTGGTAGGACGTTGCGGAACCGGAGGTCACAATAAGATTATTGGGATCCGGATTTGCAAACGCGTCGCGCGTGCTGCCAAAGCCAGCCATAAACATGGCCATGCCGGCTACAACGTATGCGCGAGAATTGAGTGCGGAGCTGGTATAGAGGGAAGAACGGTTCTGTTTCATAATATGTCTCTTACGTTTGGGATGAATTTCGTAAACTGCTGTATTGTATGAATTGTTTGTTAGTTGCTCACCTGTTGCTCCAAAAAGATTATTTTTGAAGGAACTCTTGGTTAACTGCTTCTTAATCATTTGGCAACCCTTTTTTCATACTTTTTTAACAAATGCGACAAATCAGGTGCTTAACTGACTATTGCAGCTAAGCTACTGATCTAGATGATTTTAGTAACGGTATGATAAGTCAAAGAAGAAGCGCGGCGCGCCACCGTCTTGACCATATGCGGCAACTTTTCTTGTGGTTGGTAACGCAATTTCAAAGCCACCGGAGAGAGGTTGTGATGCGTCAAAGCGAACACCAAGGCCGGTAGAGGCAAGCGCGGCAGTGGAACCTGGGCCAACTACAGTGCGTGACCACACCTTACCCACGTCATAGAAACCATAGAGCTGGTAGCTTTCAAAGAAGCCAACATCTTCCATGCCACTAAATTGGAGTTCAGCACGTGCGGCCACACCGTCATCGCCGATAATTTCAGAAGTGTCATAAGCAGAACCGAAGTTCGGGCCGCCAACACCGAACTGTTCGGCGGAGAGCAACACATTGCCCGATTTCTGGCCCTGAGCAGCAACAAAGAGGTTGAATGGCCCTTCGATTGGCTGCAAGCGGCTTACATAAGCAGTGATTTTGCTAAAGTCCATGTCACCACGTGCGCGTGACTGCAACGCCGGACGGCCATAGCCATCCCACTTGAAACCGCGGGAAACTTCAGTTTCGATTTTGTTTACGGCAGCGAACTGGTCAACAAAGTCGTAGGCGGCACCTGTGCGCAGTACACGCAGTCTATCGCGGAACAGAGCAGTGTCGAGAGCGTCGGTCGAGGTGTTGCGCCAGTCAAACTTCACATGGCCAAACAGGTTGGTTTCACGCGAGCGGATAAAGGGGTGGGAAACTGCTGCCGATAAGGTGGTATCCTTACCGACGATATCAAAATTCTTGAGGGTGTACCCTGGGTTGGTGCGTGTGCGGCCAGCAGAAAGCTGAAGCTTGGTACCTTCATCATCCAACTGGAATTCCTGAACAATCTGGCCATATTTCAATTCGTTTGTATTGTCAGCCGCAAACAGGCGGACCTGTGTGCGGTCATACATGCCCATTAGATTATTGAATGCGGTGGAGAAGCTGAACTCAACCGGACCGAGATAGCGTGTGCCACGGTTATCCATGGTAGCGGTAACATCAACTGGCTTTTCTTCAATCTGAATCACGATGTCAGACGCACCGGAAACGCCCTGAGCCGGGCGGATTACAGCGTGTGCCTTTACACCTGGCAGATCTTCCATCAGGAGCAGGTAGCGCTCAAGCGTGGCGGAATCCAGCGGCTTGGCGCCGCGGATTTTCTCTGCGTACTGGGCAAGGCGGCTGGTTTCATCGCTCAGGCCTTCGATGGTCACTTGATTAACAAAACCTTCCACGATGCGGATTTTCAGCACGCCGTTACCAATGCGCTGTGGCGGGATTACGGCGCGGGACAGGATGTAGCCCGCGTTGCGGTACTTTGCGGTGATCTTGCCAGCGGCCTTGTTCAGGGTGCCGAGGTTAATCTTGGTGTTGAGGTATTCTTGGAACTCAGCGGTCAGTTCTTCGCTGGTGAAGCTGGTATTGCCCTCAAATGAGACGCCTTTGATGGTGAAGGTGGCACCTTCGGAGAGCTTCTTGTCCTTACCTTCGTCATCCGGCACGGTGATGATGGGCATACCACCTACTTCCGGACGGGCTTCCTGAATGCGCGTGCGCTCTGCCTGACGGCCTGTCTGGGCCGGGGCTGGGTTAGGAACCTGCGCCAGCACATCGCCGGAAACAAAGAGAAATGCGAGGGAAAGCGATAAGGGAAGTGTAAGTTGGCGTTTCATGCGATGTTATTCCTATGACGCTAAATTGAGAAAAAATACGGGACATTCCTAACGGGACATTCCTAGTGGATAGCGTATTTAATGTAAAGCTGTAATAACGTATTGTTAACATTACTTGTCACAGCTGTTGTATCAAGTACACACACTTGTTAACTGACTGATTGTTCTGGGGTGTATCGAGCCGTATCAATCTGGAATAAAAAATCCCCGCCACATCGGTTTTGTCAGCATGGCGGGGACTGGTAGTAACTCCGGCAGGGACCGAAGTTCTTCAGGGCATTTTAGGCGGCTTTTTTAGGCGCTTTGTCCTCAATCAGCTTACCGTTGCTATTGTTTGCGGTGTTAATGGTAATCGTCCGCGGCTTGCTTGCCTCTGGGATTTCACGTACCAGTTTAAGTGTCAGCAGGCCATCGGCGAGATGCGCGTCCACCACCTTGACATGGTCAGCCAGCGAGAATTTGCGCTCGAAGCTGCGGGTGCCGATACCACGGTGCAGGTAAGCCTTACCCGCCTCTTCCGCCTTCTCAGCCGTGGATCCGCTGACAGTGAGCGTGTTCTGCTGTGCGGTGATGACCAGCTCGGATTGTTTAAATCCGGCGACTGCCATGGTAATTTCATAGTCGTCTTCCGACAGCTTGGCGATGTTATAGGGCGGATAACTTGGCCCGCGCTCGTCCATTTTGAAAGCGCTGTCAATCAGTTGTGACAGATGGTCAAAACCGACTGTGGAACGGAATAATGGCGACAAATCGTAAGCATTCATATAAACCTCCTAAATAAGCTAGGTCTGTTAAGTTGCCGGACCCGTTATGGCGTCCGGTAATACTAGATCTGGTGATGGTTTTTTGGATTTCAAGCCCCCTTAAAGCACATGCAGTGGACCGACAGCGCAATTTTGCTATCTATCAGAAAATACGGCGAAAATAGCGCTCTTGTGCGCGCCTTTTCGCGTGAACACGGCGTATATGGCGGGGTGGTCCGCAGCGCTACGTCCAAAACCATGCGCGGTGTGGTCCAGTCGGGCAATATAGTGAGCGCCACATGGCAGGCACGGTTACAGGAGCAGCTGGGAAGCTTTAAGCTGGAAATGACCGAGCCGGTTGCCGCTTTGCTGATGCAGTATCCGGACAGGCTGGCGGCGCTGACGTCGGTGTGTGCGTTGGTGGAATCGGCATTGCCCGAGCGTCACCCCTACCCGCGGCTTTACACCTTGCTTACACAATTCCTGCAATTGCTCAAAACCGGCGAGGATTGGCAGCAGCACTATATATATCTTGAACTGGAATTGCTGGCGGAAACAGGCTTTGGGCTGGATTTGCGTGAATGTGCGGCGACGGGCGAAAAAGAAAATCTTGTGTATGTTTCGCCGAAATCTGGCCGTGCCGTATCGGAAGATGCGGGTATGCCCTACCGTGAAAAATTATTGCCGCTGCCTTCATTCCTGTTGCCTGCGAATAAAAAAAACCTTGCAAAAGGCGCGGAAATCCTTGATGGATTGCATCTGACAGGATACTTTCTCGAACACTGGCTGCTTGCGCCGCACCACCGCAAACTACCAGCCGCGCGCAGCAGGCTCATATATATAGTGAAAGAAAACAATGCCGCCAAAACAGACTCGTGAAGAACATATCAACGTAGTTTCTTTCCGCACCACGCTGGAAGAAAAATATCTGGCTTATGCCCTTTCCACCATTACTTCCCGCTCGCTGCCGGACGTGCGCGACGGACTGAAGCCTGTACACCGCCGCCTGCTCTATGCGATGCTGCAACTCAAGCTCGACCCCAAGTCCGGCTATAAAAAATGCGCGCGCGTGGTCGGTGACGTTATCGGTAAATACCACCCGCACGGTGACGTAGCTGTGTATGAAGCCATGGTGCGCCTCGCCCAGACATTTGCTGTGCGCTATACATTAGTAGAAGGTCAGGGTAACTTCGGTTCTATCGATGGCGACAACGCGGCGGCCATGCGTTATACGGAAGCGCGCCTTACCGAAGTGGCGATGACGCTACTCGACGGCATTGACGAAGATACAGTTGCTTTCCGCCCTACCTATGACGGCGAAGACGCCGAGCCGATGGTGTTGCCGTCTGCATTCCCGAATCTGCTGGCTAACGGCTCCGAAGGTATCGCTGTGGGTATGGCAACATCCATCCCACCGCACAATGTGGGCGAAATCTGCGATGCGCTGAATTACCTTATAGGCCACCCCGACTGCACGGTGGCACGGCTGGTGAAACACATCCCTGGCCCCGATTTCCCGACCGGCGGCGTGATTATAGAACCCGAGGCCAGCATCACCGCTGCCTATGAAACTGGTCGTGGCGCCATTCGTGTGCGTGCGTGTTGGGAAAAAGAGGAACTCAGTCATGGCCTGTACCAGATTGTCATTACCGAGATTCCCTATCAGGTGGCCAAGTCCAAACTGATTGAGGACATCGCCGAAAAGTTTAAAGAAAAGAAATTGCCGCTGCTTGGCAATATCCGTGACGAGTCGGCAGAAGAAATGCGCGTCGTACTCGAGCCTAAGAGCCGCTCGGTTGATCCGGAAATGCTTATGGAATCGCTGTTTAAGGTCACAGATCTCGAGAAACGCTTTAACATGAATTTAAACGTGCTGAATGCACAAGGCACGCCGCAGGTGATGAACCTGAAAGACATATTGTTGGCGTTCCTGGATCATAGGCTGGACGTGCTTGTCCGCCGCACCAATTTCCGCTTGGGTAAAATTGCACACCGTCTTGAAATACTTGAAGGTTTACTGGTCGCCTACCTCAACCTCGACGAAGTTATCCGCATCATACGGCAGGAAGATGAACCCAAGCCGATTATGATGAAAAAATGGAAACTCAGCGAAGTGCAGGTGGAATCCATCCTGAACATGCGTTTGCGTTCTCTACGAAAACTTGAAGAATTCGAGATAAAGGGCGAACATAACGCACTTTCCAAGGAACAGAAGGAGCTGAAAAGCCTGCTGGCGTCCGACGAAAAATGCTGGATTAAGATTTCCGAGGAAATAAAAGACATAAAACTGCGCTTCGGCGCCAAGAACCCCATGGGTAAGCGCCGCACCGAATTTGCCGATGCGCCAGTGGGTAAGGTCATCGATATTGAAGCGTTTGTTGAAAAAGAACCCATCACCATTTTCTGCTCGAAAATGGGCTGGCTTCGTGCAGTGCGCGGCCATGCTGCGGATACCTCCGATACTAAATATAAAGAGGGTGACGAAGGCCGCTTCCAGCTACACGGCCAGACGACCGACAAGCTATTGCTGTTCGCATCGGACGGCCGCTTCTACACTCTGCCTTGCGACAAGATTCCGCGTGGCAAGGGTCAGGGAGAACCGGTACGCCTGATGATAGATCTTGAGAATGACGCTGATATCGTTGGCATGAGCATCTATACCGAAGGTGCGAAATGGCTGGTGGCATCATCCGGCGGCAAAGGCTTTGTCGTTGATGCTGGTGAAGTTATGGCGCAGACTCGCGGTGGCAAGCAGATTCTCACTGTCCCCGATGGCCAGAAAGCCGTTATTTGCTACCCTGTGTCGGGTGACCATGTGGCCATTATTGGCGACAACCGCAAGCTGCTTGTTTTCCCGCTTTCACAAATACCTCCGATGAAAAAGGGCATGGGCGTGACGCTACAAAAATATAAAGACGGCGGCTTGTCCGACCTGCAGGTATTTAACCTCAAGGAGGGATTGAGCTGGATGGTGGGTGGCCGCGTGCGCGTGGAAACCGACCTGAAACCGTGGGTAGGAAACCGCGCGGATGCAGGCAGGCTGCCGCCTACAGGCTTTCCGCGTAGCAACAAATTTTCGGGGTAAGCGATGCAACAGAAAAACAAGGGAAGCGGATTTAATATCAATACGGCCATCTTGTTTGTGATTGTCGTCAGTATTGGGCTTGTCCCCATATATCTTTCTAAAGGCAAATCCGTATTTCAAGACAAATCTGTGTCTGGCCAGCCACCTTCTACCTTATATTATACCACGGATAAGGGAACAAAAATTCACTACATAATGAAAGGTGAAGGCACTCCTGTATTGCTTATCCATGGTGCAAAATACACTGCCCGCACAAATTGGGTGGCATCAGGCATTTTCCCGATGCTTGCAGAAAACTATAAGGTGATTGCACTTGACCTGTCTGGTTACGGAGAATCTGACAAACCGTCATCTGCGGAGGCGTATGGAATGCAGTGGGTAAACGATATTAAATCGCTTATGGCATCTCTGAACATACAGAAAGCACACATAGTTGGATATTCATTAGGCGGTATGGTGGCGATGAAGTTTATTTCGACGCACCCCGATTATATCATATCGGGTATTATTGGAGGTGCCGGCTGGCTTCAGCAGGGAAGTCGCATACAAACTGCATGGGACCGCATGAAAGATCCGCTATCCAGCGGGCCGGCAAAACTTGCTCTGACAGAGGAAGAAATTCGCGCAATAAAAAAACCTGTGACATTTATCGTGGGTAGCCGTGATAACGCGAAGCGGAGTTATATCGATCCCGTTTCTGCCATACGCACAGATTGGCCGTTAACGGTGATTGAAAATGCAGGCCACGGAAGTACAGTTACCAAGCAGGAATTTAAAGATGCGTTGGTAAAATGGCTAAGCAAGCATTAAGCCTAATATAGGGGCTTTTGCTTTTTCCTGAGTTCTGAAGTGCCAACCATCATTTGCGCCAGCCATTCACGGCCGCTGTGGTTTTCCACATAATTAATCAGCGCGATCACAGTGCGGCGGTCAAAGGCCCTATCCGCATTATCCAGAAGCTGCTTGCTGGCATCATCCACGGGAATCGCATCGCGCCAGGCGCGCGGACTTATCATGCCCACGAAGGCATTGGCCACGGCAATGATGCGTGCGGAGATAAGGATTGCTTCGTGCTTCAGTCCCAGCGGGCCTGCGCCGTCCCAGCGTTCTTGCCACTGGCGTAGCGTGTCCTCCACCGGTCCGTCGAAATAAATGCCATGCAACATATCAGCGGAAGCATTCATCGAGTCGCGGATAATTCCTTTTTCTTCTTCAGTGAGTTTATTTGTCTTGGTTAGCAGCTCTGTCGGAATTACGATTTTACCGATATTCATAAGGTTTGCCGCGGTTTGCGTGGTTTCCACCATCACCTGATCCAGCGCCACGCTGATGGCTACTTCATATGCTACCTTGGAGACCAGCTTGGAGTGATTGGCAGAGAACGGATCGCGCTTATCAACCATGCTCACCAGCATTTCTACTAGCTGCCGGTTGGTTTCCATGCGCTGTTCCCGTTCGCGCACTACTTCTGTGATGTCCTGATCTACCACCAGCACACCCGGGATTTTTTCAGGTAGCGATGGCACAGGTATATAGCGAAGCGGCACAAAAGCACTGCGCACTACGCGCTCGCCCTCGCCCGTTCCCGTGCGGTACATGTCGTAACCGACGGAGTTGTCCTCCAGCGCTTGTATGCACTGGCCGCCGATTTGCACGGAGCGGTCCCTGCCCACCACATCTTCCAGTTGCCTGCTTCCGAGTGTGCCAGGCGTCATGTTGGCATCGACTGCGGCTTGCAGGTTGGCAAAGTGGATAGTGTTTTTAGTATCCACAATCATGATGGATTCCGGTTGGTAATCTGTCACGAGTTGCAACAGCACTTCCTGCGCTTTTGCTTGCGCGGCAAGCCTGCGGAAATAACGCGACATAAAAATGGCGCGCTTGGAATAAGCGTACCACCATATGGCAATGATGATCATGATGATGAAACCAATCATCAGGCAGAAGAACGTAATCATGCTGACGCGCCGGTCGTTGCCTGCTGAATAGGCCTCGGGCCGGTCGATCTTAACTACCATTATCCACGGGGTATTGATGACACTGCGCGAGGTCCCGAGTACCGGCTTGTCGCGGTAATCTTTCTGGTTGAACATAAAGTCACCAATATTTTGGACAAGCTTTGCCTCGGTATATTTATTGATGTCGAAAGCATTCTGTTTGCTAAGTGCGCTGGTGCCGTCGCTTAGTGGCGATAGATACTCAAGCTGGTTATTCGTTTTGCGCACCAGAATGGTTTCCAGTGTTTTTTCTGTTGTACCCGGGTGTTTCAGCAGGCTGAAAAAACTATCATCCAGTGCGGCGATGGCGACAATGCGCCCAATCTGGGATTCCGGTTTGCGGTCGCCCTGAATAGAATATACCGGTACGACAAAACCGACATAAGGTTTACCGTCACTGCCCTTGAACATATCGATGAGGCGTTGCTGGCCTGCAGGCGTCTGTGCGGCTTGCGCCACCATGGAGTCGCGTGTTTCATTATTCACAATGGTGGAGACCACCATCTCGTTTTTACTATTTAGGATGATGACGCCGCTGGTGCTTTCCGGAGTGACGTTGGCCGGTATGGCGGGCAGGTTATTGCGGACGATGAATCCTGCGCGCTCCGCCGAAAATATCAGGAGGTTGCGCAGGTAGCTGCGGGGGGCGGGTTCACTTTCCTCGACGAAACCGTTTTCACCTGTTGGTGCGGCGGACATCATCTGCAATTCGGTCATGTATATTTGTAGCGAAGGATTATCCGCCAGCAGGTGCAACTCTTTATATTTATCTGCTACCCATTTATTGATATCGCTGGCACGACTTTCGGCAATCAGGGTCAGTTTTTCCTGCCACGCTTCCTGGTCACGCTTGAAGTCGATAGCAGTATAGCGGTTAACAAGCCAGATGCCGGTAATGATAAGCGCAGTCACCAAAAGCGCAATGCCATAGAGCTTGGGTGCGAAGTTTGGATTATCGTGCGGGCTATGGATAGTGGATTCAGACATGTTATTTTTTCTCCGGGGCCGATTCAGTACATGCGAACGCCGCATACAATAACACTATATATATAGAATGGAATACAAAATGACATTTGTTGTGTGTACCAAGAATGAAGAAAATATTAATTCATTTTGGGGCGGTATGACCACCACGCATCTTCGTTAATGCCATAGACGGGGCGGTAGTGATAAATTTTCATGGCGGGCGTTACCTGCTTAATCTGGTTATCGAGTATGAAAAGTTCGCCGCCGTCATAGACACCTAGCACGGCGTGGATAATACCGCCGAGGTTCAGGTCCTGAAGAATGATAATACGCATCTTGTCTGCTGATACACCAAGTGCGCGCAGGGAATAATATTTTGAAATGGCGTAGTCCTCGCAGTCGCCGTTTATTTCCATAAATTCGTATGGGGTTTCCCAGTAATCTTCCAGACCCCAGTTCATCATATCTTCGATGTAGGGGTGTTCGTTCGACCAGCTGTTGACAATCTTCAACTGCTCGCGCAGCGACTTTCCTTCTATGGATTCCAGTAAAGACCGCCAGTCTTTTACAGAGCATGGGTGAAATTTGGTTTTACCGCATTGACTATCGGGAACGCCTTTTTGCCTGTCATAGCGCAAGCGCATTCCGGTCCATTTGGTGAAGGGCGAGATATTGCCGGAGCGTGTTTCGCCCATGATAAAGTAGGAATTATTGTTGGCGGCGGAAGCCTGTCCGGTACCAGCTAGCAGGTATAGCGGCGTGCATGATAACAGTAAAAAAAGTATCGACTGTAAGCTGCGCATAGGCCTCGTAATTAGTGATTACTCTAGCTATACCGCATGTTTGCGGCGGCTTCCATAGTGATTTTTATATCACACTCGGAACGATATTTGTTCTAGATAAAATTTTATGCATGTGCATTTTTTCGACGCGAAAAACAAATATTCGTAACGGATGCGAATCGATGTAACAAAGAGTGAGAGCCGATTTGCAGTCGATGATATTTGTAACGCATACGGTATGAATTTGCATCATGATGCTGTGCAAGCACTTCACAAAGAGCAACTTTGCTTTTTGCGTTAATAGAATTTTCACCATTTTTCTGCTATGACTGTAAGCGTAATATTTGTTCACGTGGTGTGAGCAGGTATTTATCTAACCAAGATGGAGTTTAACCATGTCTGTTGCAAAAAAGAAGCCAGCCAAGAAGAAGGCAGCTAAAAAGACCGCTACCAAAAAGAAGGTAGTGAAGAAGGTAGCTAAGAAGAAGACCGCTAAAAAGAAGACCGCTAAGAAGAAGACCGCTAAGAAGAAGGTTGCCAAAAAGAAGGTTGCCAAAAAAGCTAAGCGTCCTGCTAAGCGTTCCAAGCCAAAGGTTGGCATGAGCATGATGGCTCGCGCTGCTGCGGCTAAGAAAGTAACTCCGATCCGTCTCTAATTCGACGGTCTAAGTGACTTAAAAAAATAGGGCTCCTTCTTTAAGGGGCCCTTTTTTTATCCAAAAATTGGCTGAAAATCATATAGTTAAATAGCTGACTTATTTGCTCTTGTGGTGCTTATTTACTTCTGCTTCGAGCTTGTCAAAGTCCATTTCATTTATTGATTCCAGCCTCTTAGCATTTTTAAACTGGTTCTTGTCATTGATACGCTGCTTACTGCGGTTATGAATAATCTCCATTCCACGTTTGTCAGTTTTAACCCCCAGCCATACCAATAAGGGTTGGATATCTTTTCCGCTACTCAGGCCTTCCAGCGATGTAGTGAAGACCTTGGCCCCCTTCTTTGAGATCTGTTTGGCATAATGCTCGGCGCGTTTTTGCTGCTCAAGTGCATACCAGTAGCAGAGCTGGTAATTGTTATAAGACTTCCAGTCCGGTAACGGCAGGAACAGTTCGCGCGTATCTTCCGGATGTAGCATATGTTGTTTTACGAACTGTGGATTGGCAAAGAAATCCACATTCAGTCCATACCATGAGAGCGCAATAGCGCGCAGTTCACGTTGCATGACAATTATATCGGGTACCAATCCCGTATTCAGCCATGCTTCGAAAAAGCCTTTATGCATATAATGTGAGGCTTCAAAATAAGTGGCGTCCGGCAATTGCTTAATCCATGGCTGTTTGTGGTTACGTACAAACGCTTCGGCATGGGCAGGGTTTTGCTGTAGCGGTAATGTTTGCCACTGGTATTTCGGTTCCGGTTCGTGGAGAGCAATCAGGCCGGGGATACCCTTAAGCAGCGACGTAAGATAGGCAGTGCCGCTGCGCCCTGACGACATGCAGAAAATAGTGCGCCGTGATTCCGGCGGCTCTACGGGTTTGTATTTGCCTACATACAGGCCACGCGGCGTATCATAGAACTGGCCTGAAAGCAGCCCGAACCTTTCTAGTATTTTGGGCAGGCTTTTTATCTGGTGCATCTCGCGGCGGTAGCCGGTGAATACAAGCGTTGCCCCCTCGTTCAGGAAAGGTATAATATGGAAAAACTCTTCTTCCGGGTCTTCATAGACAGAGTTGAACAGAACGAAATCATACTGCTCACCCGCTGCAAAACGCTCGCTCTTGTCATTTTTAGCCTGCACGTTGGAAAGCGAAAGGCGTTTGATGCGCTCCGCCAGATGGGCATAGGCGTTTATGTCATCTTCAATGCTGGTCAGTTTTCCGAAGCCGTTGGCAGTTATGGCCAGTGAAATGGCAGTAGCCGTGTAACCCAGCCACCCTCCCGTTTCCAGTGCGCTGGCGGGCTTTAGCATCCGCACAAGCGAATGGATGAATTCAAGGCTTTCAACTTCAAGCGTGCGGCCATCAAACATAGACCAGTAGCGCGGGTCAAGGCCGCCAACCGGCTGGCTGGACAGCTCGCCTATGGCCTGTTCGCGCGGGAAAAGCATGGTTTTTCGCTGTACATTGCGCAGTTGTTTTTGCAGCTCTATACGTTTTTTAAGCTCAGCAGGACCCACGTCGGTCTTAGCCTTGTAATTGGTTTGGTAATAGTCAGGATCGCTTTCGATTTCCTTCGATTCATGGCCGATATTGCGCACATAATAACGGTCGCAGTAGCCCACCCACAGCCCCATGGCTTTGACCGCGCCGCTTATCCTGCCGTCGTCGGGTAGCTTGATGTCCTTATTATTACTGGGCATGTTGATAATACGCAGCCCGTGCTGGAAAAGTGAACGGCGGATGATTGACGATGTGGTGACGTTGTCTTGCAGCAGGTACAGCAGGCAGCCATTGACGAAGCGTATTTTCACCGGCTTACTGACCCACGCCTCATCATCGGTAGGTACGGGACAATGCAGGCTGAGCTGCCCGAGATTGCGGTAGGTCTGGAAGGCGTGCAGTGTTTTTTCACACCAGCCGGGCATGTGTATCTGGTCGTTTTCGCATAAATAAACCAGGTTGCCTGACAGGTGGGGTATGGCCTCGTTATAGGCTTCGCCACCCCGATTTTCCGGTAGGAATATGACCTTTGTCTTAGGGTGGGCGTTGACGAATTTTTCAATCACCTTGCGTGAGTTGTCGGTACTGTAGTTGTCAACAATCCACAGCTCGTGCGGGCATGACACGGTCTCTATGTAGCTTTGCAGCGTCTGTTCCAGCAGGTGCGAGCGGTTCCAGTTAAGGACCACGGTACTGATCACAGGTTTTGTCATGGCAGGTAAAATCTCCCCTGCCATGGTTATAGCCTAGGCTTTTGTTCTGCCACAATAGTTTTATATTCAAAAACCCGTATTTCCAACCATTATGCTTTCCTGTATATAGCCGGTAGTAATTAGGGGCCTATGAGTAGCATATCAAACACATTACTGGCGTTCAGCATGTCGGCAGACGCTTTTGCTGCGTCTGTCAGTAAGGGGGCCAATCTACAGAAACCACGCCTTCTTGACGCCATGAAGATTGGATTTGTATTCGGTAGCGTGGAAACGCTCATGCCCGTGGTTGGCTGGTGCGCCGGCCTTGCTGCCAGCCGTTTTATTGAGTCAGTGGATCACTGGATAGCGTTTGCGATACTGGCTACAATTGGTTGCAAAATGGTGTATGATGGCCTGCAACCGGAAAAGAGACAGCCCGATAAATCCCGACAGACAAAAATGCTGGTACTCACCGCCATCGGCACCAGCATAGATTCTATGGCCGTGGGTGTTATGCTGGCGCTGGTGGATGCAAACATCTGGCTGATGGCGGCGATGATTGGCACCGCCACCTTCACTATGGCCACCATCGGTATCATGACCGGCCATTTCATAGGCAGCAAAGCCGGAAGGGCAGCGGAAATATTGGGCGGACTATGCCTTTTTGCTATCGGCACAAAAATATTGCTCGAACATACGGGCATCATTTCCTGAACATAAAAAAAGCCCCCGTTGTTTCCAGCGGGGGCTTTTTACAAGGTATGTGCTAATTAGGCGTTTTTCTTTTCGCGCTTTTCCCTAGCCTCTTTTGGCGGGAAGCGGTCAGAAATATCTTCGCCTGTCTGCTGGTCAACGCAACGCATGGAAAGGCGAACCTTGCCACGGTTATCAACGTCGAGAACCTTCACCTTTACGGTGTCGCCTTCTTTAACGACGTCTTCAACCTTGTTGACGCGGCCTTCAGCCATTTCACTGATATGAACCAGACCGTCTTTTGCACCGAAGAAGTTTACGAATGCACCGAAATCTACGATGCGGACAACCTTGCCGCTGTAAATCTGGCCGACTTCCGGCTCGGCAACGATGCCGTAAACCCAGTCATAGGCTTTCTTGCCGGATTCGTCGCTGACCGATGCGATACGGACAGTGCCGTCATCATCAATATCAATCTTCGCGCCGGTAACTTCACATATCTCGCGGATAACCTTGCCGCCTGAACCGATGACTTCGCGGATTTTATCCTTCGGAATGGTCATGGTAACAATACGCGGAGCGGTGCTGCCGACGGATTCACGCGGAGCAGACAGCGTCTTGGCCATTTCGCCGAGGATGTGGTTACGGCCATGATGCGCCTGTTCCAGAGCAACCTTCATGATTTCTTCGGTGATACCATCAATCTTGATGTCCATCTGCAATGCGGTGATACCTTCTGCGGTACCGGCCACTTTGAAATCCATGTCGCCCAGATGATCTTCATCACCCAGAATGTCGGACAATACGATGAAGCCCGACTTTTCTTTGATAAGGCCCATGGCGATACCGGCAACAGGACGTTTCAGCGGTACACCGGCATCCATAAGCGCCAGCGAAGTGCCGCAGACGGTAGCCATTGAGGAAGAGCCGTTGGATTCGGTGATTTCCGATACGCTGCGCAGCGTATAGGGGAAATCGTTCTTTTCCGGCAACAGCGGATGTATGGCGCGCCATGCAAGCTTACCGTGGCCGATTTCGCGGCGGCCCGGGCTGCCCATGCGGCCAACTTCACCTGTTGAATATGGGGGGAAGTTGTAATGCAGCATGAAGCCTTCGGTGTATTCGCCTTCCAGCGCGTCGATGCGTTGTTCGTCCTGGCTGGTGCCGAGCGTGGCAACCACGATAGCCTGCGTTTCACCGCGGGTGAACAATGCCGAACCGTGCGTCATTGGCAATACGCCGACTTCGCTGGTGATCTGGCGGATATCGGCGGGACCACGGCCATCAATACGCTTTTTCACATTCACATAATCGGTACGGACGATGGCCTGTTCCAGCTTTTTAATCTGGCCGCTGATGGCTTTATCATCATAATCAAGCGTGAGCGCATCCTTGACGTTGGCCTTAATAGTGTCGATGCGGGTGGAGCGGTCCTGCTTGCCCATGAGCTTATAGGCTTCGCGCAGTTCTTTTTCAGCCATGTCGCGTACTTTGCCTTCAAGCACTTCGTCTTTTTTCGGCTGGTAATCCCATGGGTCTTTGGCGCAGCTTTCGGCCATATCGATAATCATGTCCATAACCGGCTGCATTTCGCGGTGACCGAACATAACGGCGCCGAGCATGATATCTTCGGACAGTTCGTGCGCTTCCGATTCCACCATCAGCACCGAACGCTTGGTGCCTGCGACAACGAGATCAAGCTTACTTTCAAGCATTTCCATAGCGGTGGGGTTGATCAGGTATTCGCCGTCCACATAACCTACGCGGGCGCCGGCAATCGGACCCATGAAAGGAAGGCCGGAAATGGTGAGTGCAGCAGATGCACCGACCATGGCAATGATATCAGGGTTATTCTGCAGGTCGTGTGACAGCAAAGTACACACTACTTGTGTTTCATTGCAGAAGCCATCGAGGAACAGCGGACGTATCGGACGGTCGATAAGACGCGAGGTCAGAACTTCCTTTTCCGTCGGGCGGCCTTCGCGCTTGAAAAATCCGCCGGGAATTTTACCAGCGGCAAACGCCTTTTCCTGATAGTTCACGGTAAGAGGGAAGAAGTCCACATCGGGCTTAGCTTTTTTAGCACCTACTACGGTGCAAAGCACCACGGTGTTGCCATAAGTAACCAATACCGCACCGTCAGCCTGACGGGCAATGCGTCCGGTCTCCATGGTAAGTGTGCGTCCGCCCCATTCAATGGATTTTCTCGTGATATTGAACATGTGTATTTCTTCCTTCCTAAACCTGCGAAGGCGCGACGCCATCGCCGCACCTGATTACATAATAAACAGTAGCCGTAACTATTTACGGATACCGAGCTTTTTGATGAGAGTTTCGTAACGCGACACGTCGTTCTTCTTGAGATAGTCAAGCAGACGGCGGCGGCGGCCAACCAGCATCAGGAGTCCACGGCGTGAGTGGTGGTCGTTCCTGTGTGACTCGAAATGTCCGGTCAGGTGGTTGATACGGTCAGTCAGCAAGGCAACCTGTACTTCCGGTGAACCGGTATCGCCCTTGGTGGTGGCGTGTTGCTTGATGATATCCTGTTTGTTATTCGTGGTCGTTTGAGCTTTGCTCGACATCGCAGCTATCCTTTCAATTATACTATGTTAAACACTCTAATCGGTCTCACCTTGCCCTGCGATGCTTCACAAATTGCGATAGCCTTGCCATTATGAGATGCCAGCATAGTGATGCCCGCACCCTCTTCCTTCATCGATAGTTCGGTGGGAAGATGTATGGCTTGGCCGCGTTTGAGCAGCATTGCCTGGTTGGAATCCAATTCCATCGCCGGGATGTCGTCCAGCGCAGATTCAACCGGTAGTAAAAAATCCAAATTTAAGTATCTGGGGTCGCCTTTATGCCGCATTTCATCCAGAACTTCCAGAGAAATCGCATGTTTTTCTGCAAAATTTCCGACCGACAGGCGGCGCAGGCGGGATATATGGCCAAGGCAGCCCAGCCTGCGGCCCATGTCGCGGGCCAGTGACCGGACATAGGTCCCCTTGCCGCAACAGCAAATAAAATTTGATTTATCAATGGTGTAATCCGTCATTTCCAGTGAGTGGATGGTTACTTCGCGCGGCTTTAACTCCACCTTCTCCCCCTGCCTTGCCATGTCATAGGCGCGTTTACCATCCACCTTTATGGCGGAATAGCTGGGGGGCTGCTGCATGATTTTTCCTGTGAATTCAGACAGTAGGTTTAATATTTCCGCCTGCAAGGGGCGTTTAGGCTGGTTTGCGGTTACTGCACCCATGATGTCGTCAGTGTCCCTCTCCTCACCCCATGTCACCTCGAAGCTGTAGGCCTTACCAGCATCCATCATGAAGGAAACGGTCTTTGTAGCCTCTCCAAGAGCAAGGGGCAGGATTCCAGAGGCCAAAGGGTCTAACGTACCTGCATGGCCAATTTTGGCCGGTTTAAGGGCGCGTTTGACCTTTGCCACCGCATGGGCCGAGGTGATACCAGAGGGCTTATCGAGAATAATCCAGCCAGATAGGTCTTTTGTCATGGTTATGTAACAGGAACTTAATGAAACCTTCACGCGTGGCTTTGTAGTCCTGTGCTATCCTGTGTTCAATAGAAACTATAAACCATACTGATAAGTATGATTATGACGCACACAACGGAAGATACGATCGACTGGAATAAGGAGATCGAAAAAGCAAAACAGCTCAAACCCTTAGAGGTTAATATCAGTGAGGCTGAGGTTGCTGTGCGCCGTATGCGTGTGGACAAGTTTATTTCTACTCTGAACGAACGTGAGCGCAAATCACTAGAGAAAGCGCAGGGTGTGGACGAGATGCTTAAAGCCATTTTCCGCTTTGATTCTCCCGATAAGATACGCGAAGCCCTTACTCTTGCTGTAAGCAGTGGTAGCCGTGAGGCTAACGACAACCGTATGGCCGTATCCAGCCCCGAGGTTTCCTCTCCCGTCACACCGCGTACGCCTGAGGGTACTAAACGCGGTATTGTATAATTTATCATTATATATCATTTTATTACAACATTTTGACTGCCTATTGCCGCAGCGTCATAAAACATTCACGTGGCGATTTATCAACTGGGTGATATCATGTGAAATGATAGAAATTATGTTTTGTAACAGAGGTTAAGATGGTTGGTTCCAAAAAACCCACTTTAAGCGAAGAAGAAGAACAGAACGAGAAGTGGAAACCTATTACAGGCCTTATCGATAAATTGTTCACAGCAAGAAACCCAGCACCGCATGGTTCTGTATCTGCTATGAGGCCAGACTATTCTTCGCCTTTTGACACATCCACCCCTCTTCAAAAACTAGACAGGAAAGCTGGAGAAGTTTTAGAGGCGGTTATTGATGGCACTAAAGAATCTATCGACGAATGGAAAAAGGGCCGTTCTCAGGAAGTAGCCGGAAATATGGGTTCTCCACGCACACCAGCTGGCAAGCCAGCCGGCCGCACTCCGGATGGCCGCACATAAACGTCAGCCGCGGCTACGCTTTTTATCCTCTAAATACATCATGTGATTTGCAACGAATTCTATCCACGCAGGCTGCTGTACTGCGTCTGGCACAAGATTATTCCACTTAAAAGAAAAACAATCCCTGCCCTGTTTATCATACACGGTAATGAATATCTGCGACGGCATAGAAGAAAATTTCTCAACAGGCCGGTTCATCATTATACAGGCGGCGCACTGGCGCACATGGGCGCGAGTATCGTCGAGCAAGGGTGCAATTTGTTCCAGTACGTCCTGCTGCTGGGCAGGATTGCGTAAATGATCATACGTGCGGCGAAGGTCTTTGGCGAATTTGACTATATGTGGAGAATTGGTCTCGCAGGCATCGGTGAAGTTGTTGATGGCGGTTTGTAGTTTCCAGCCCTCCATAACCCCTACTCCTCGCTTTTGTCTTTCTTGAGGTCTTTGGCCACTGCCGGACTATTCAGCAGGGTTTCAATCTTCTGCGCTTCATCGAACGATTCATCGAGTTTAAAATGAATTTTCGGCGTGTGGCGCAGCTTGATGCGCTTGGAGATGTGATGGCGGATTTCCGGCGCGGAATCAATGAGTGCTGCTAAAATCTTTTCCTTGTTCTGTCCGGCGAGAGGCATGAAGAACGCCGTGGCATTTTTCATGTCTGGTGCTACGCGCACTTCGGAAATGGAAATGGTGATGTCAAACAAATCCGGCGAACGGCATTCCCCGCGGATAAAGATATCGGCGAGGATATGGCGGATTTCTTCGCCCACACGCAGCGGACGCTGGCTCGCGGCACCTTTGCCGGAAAAGAGGTCATGAAGTTTTGCCATGGTGATTCTCGCTTAAGAACGGGCCTATACAGTGCGTGCCAGTTCTTCCACCTCGAAGCATTCGATTTGGTCGCTGATGCGTATGTCTTCGTAATTTTCGAACGCCATACCGCATTCCATTCCGCCTTTGACTTCCTTGACTTCGTCTTTGAAGCGTTTGAGCGTCTTGAGCGTACCTTCGTGAATCACCGTGTTGTCACGCAGCAGGCGAACCTTGCAACCGCGCTTGATGATGCCTTCGGTAACCATACAGCCAGCCACCTTGCCTGCCTTGCTGATGTTGAAGACTTCGCGGATTTCGGCATAGCCGAGGAAGTTTTCTTTCAGCGTCGGCGACAACATGCCCGACAGTGCAGCTTTCACATCGTCCACCACGTCATAGATAACCGAGTAGTAGCGGATATTGACTTTTTCCTTGGACGCCAGCTCTTTTGCCTTGGGCGCTGCACGCACGTTAAAGGCTATGATCATGGCACCGGTTGCGCGTGCCAGCGTTACGTCGGATTCAGAAATACCGCCCACACCGGAGTGCAGGATTTTCACGGCTACTTCAGCACCGGCGAATTTGTTGACTGAACCGGCAATTGCCTCCACCGAGCCTTGCACGTCACCTTTAATGATAACCGGCAGTTCTTTCACGTTAGTGCCAGCTGCAGTGGAGAATAGCGATTCCATAGTACGCGCTGAAAGCGCCACATTTTGTTCGCGGATGCGGCGTTCGCGGTATTCTGCGATGTCGCGCGCGGTCTTTTCATTTTCCACGATGGAGAATTTATCGCCCGCTTCCGGCGGCTGGGAAAGGCCAAGCACCACAACGGGCATGCCCGGGGTGGCTTCTTTAAGTGTCTGGCCTTTGTCATCCATGATGGTGCGCACGCGGCCATAAGCCGGGCCTGCCACCATGATTTCACCGGCACGCAGAGTACCCTTTTGAACAAGTACGGTTGTGACCACACCCTTGCCCTGATCAAGCTTGGATTCAATAACCGCGCCGCTGCTGGAGCGGTTCGGGTTTGCCATCAGTTCAAGCACTTCCGCTTGCAGCAGCAGGGATTCTACAAGCTGCTCCAGCCCCTCGCCTGTTTTCGCGGATACAGGCAATACAATGGTGTCGCCACCGAATTCTTCAGGTACGAGACCTTGTTGCATCAGCTCATTCTTTACGCGTGTTGTATCGGCGCCGGGCTTGTCAATTTTGTTGATGGCAACCACGATAGGCACTTCCGCTGCTTTTGCGTGGGCAATGGCTTCCTTGGTTTGTTCCATGATGCCGTCGTCAGCGGCGACTACCAGCACGACAATGTCGGTCAGGCGTGCGCCGCGTGCGCGCATGGAGGTAAAGGCCTCGTGGCCGGGTGTATCAAGAAAGGTAACTTTCTGGCCACCTGCCAGCTCTACCTGATAGGCACCGATATGCTGGGTAATTCCACCGGCTTCCTTGGACACAACGTCGGTTTTGCGCAGTGCGTCCAACAGCGAGGTTTTACCATGGTCAACATGCCCCATAACGGTAACGACCGGCGGGCGCGATATAAGGTTTTCGCTTGCTTCTTCTTCATCGTCGCGCAGCACGTTTTCCACGTCGCCTTCGGTGACGCGCTTGAACTTATGACCGAACTCACTTACCACCAATTCGGCGGTGTCGGCGTCGATAGACTGGGTGGCGGTTACCATCATGCCCAGTTTCATGAGCGTTTTAATAACGTCCACTACGCGTTCCGCCATGCGGTTTGCTAAGTCCTGAACGGTAATGGCTTCAGGGATAACGACTTCGCGGATAACTTTTTCACTGGCTTCCTGTCCGCCCATCGCTTTCTTGAGCGCTTTTTCGCGGGCGCGACGAATGGAGGCCAGCGAACGCATGCGCTGTTCTTCTATATTAGAGAGTGCCTGGTTTACTGTGATCTTGCCGGATGAGCGACGCTCTTCGCTGCCGCGCAGTTTGAGCTTGCCTTTACCTTTGTCGGCACGTTCGCCTTCTTCCTCGATTAGCGCGTTGTGCGTTGCTTTATGAGTATGTAAAGGAGTGGCTGGCTTTACCGGTGGCTGGCTGATCGTAAGCTTCTTTGAAGCTTCTGCTGTAACATCTGCCTGCTTTTTTTCTTTTTCAGTAACCAACGGTGAAATCACAACATCAGTTCGCGGTGCAGCGGTTGTAGATTCTTTAGCGGTTGCTTCGCTAAAGGCCCTCTCTGCTTCTTGTTTAGTGGTGGATTGGCGCTCGCTATGGCGGCGCATTTCTTCTTCGGCGCCCTTCAGTGCTTTGAGGCGCGTCTGTCTTTCGTCCTGTGTCAGGTGGCGGATGGATTCGTCATCCAGTCCTGTTTCAATAACGGGTGGTGTGTTGTTGATGCTACCGGGCTGTGCCTTTACCTCCACCATGCCGCCGGTTGCGCCCTGCGCATAGGTACGCGTTTTACGCACTTCTACGGTCACGCTCTTTGAGCGCCCGTGGGTGAAGTTCTGCTTCACCTTGCCGCTTTCGACGGTTTTAGTGAGTTGCAACCGCCCCGGGTTTGCGACTTTCAGTGTTTCTTTTTTTAGCGTGTCGTTGCTGTCGCTCATTGCTCTACTATTTCTGACCTGTTTTCCTGTGCTTATAGTTCAGTTGAGGCACGAAATCCAGTGATTCGTGCCTCCTACTGATTATGCCTTGGGTTCTTCGCCATCAAACCATGACGAACGCGCCTGCATGATAAGCTGGCCGGCCTCTTCCTGGCTCAGGCCAGTGCCGGGAAGTATATCGAACAGTTCAGCGGTGGAAAGGTCTGCGAAGTCATCCAGTGTAAGCACCTTGTTTTCACCGAGTTTTTCCAGCCATTCCTGTTTAATTGCAGGGTTCTGGGCGGCAAACTGGATAAGGGTTGCGTCCATGCCAAGGTCTTTGAGTTTCTTGGCATTTTCCTTCTGGCGGCCTTCCAGCCAATTCTGTGCGCGATTGTGAAGTTCTTGGGCCACGTTATCGTCAAAGCCTTCGATGCTGGCAAGGTCGTTAACCGGTATGAAAGCCACTTCCTCAATAGAGGTGAAACCTTCGGTGACCAGCAGGTGGGCAATCACTTCTTCTACGTCGAGAGCTTCAACAAACAGCTGTGACAGTGTGTTGAATTCTTCGGCGCGGCGTTCGGATTCCACGGCTTCGGTCAGTATGTCGATACTCCAGCCGCTAAGCTGTGAAGCAAGGCGCACGTTCTGGCCGCGGCGACCGATAGCCAGCGAGAGCTGATCATCGGGAACAACGACTTCGATACGGCTCTTGTTTTCGTCGATAACGACCTTGGATACTTCAGCCGATGACAGGGCATTGACCACGAAGGTGGCAGGATCCTGCGCCCATTCGATGATGTCGATTTTTTCACCCTGCAATTCGTTGACCACTGCCTGTACGCGTGAACCACGTACCCCCACGCATGAAAGCACGGGGTTGACGCTGGAGTCTTTGGAGTACACGGCGATTTTGGCGCGTGAACCCGGGTCGCGGGCAACGGCTTTGATAACGATGATGCCGTCGTAGATCTCCGGTACTTCCTGTGCAAACAGGCGGCCGAGGAAATCGGGGTGTGTGCGTGACAGGAAAATCTGCGGGCCGTTCTTTTCGCGGCGTACGTCGTGGATGTAAGCACGGATACGGTCGCCCGGGCGGAACACTTCCCTCGGGATGAGGTCGTCACGGCGGATCATGGCTTCGGTACGGCCGAAATCTACAATTACGTTGCCGTATTCTACGCGCTTCACGGTGCCGCTGACGATTTCGCCAATCTTATCCTTGAATTCGTTGAACTGCTTCTCGCGTTCGGCATCACGCACCTTCTGCAACACCACCTGCTTGGCGGTCTGTGCGGCTACGCGGCCGAAGTCAATCGGTGGCAGCAGGTCTTTGATTTCACCGCCTAGCTCAAGTTCCTTGTCTATTTTCTTGGCGTCTTTAAGCGTCAGTTCGGTGATTTCGTTTTCAACCGCTTCAACCACGGTGCGTACGCGGTACAGCTTTATTTCGCCGGTTTTCTTATCGATCTCGGCGCGGATATCATGCTCATGGCCGTATTTGCGGCGACCTGCCACTTGAATGGCCTGCTCCATGGCTTCCAGTACGGAGTCTTTCGACAGCCCTTTTTCACGCGCTACTGCATCGGCAATCTGTAAGAGTTCCGTGCTTCCGTAAATTGCTTGGCTTGCACCCATAGGTCTTGCGTCCTTCTCAAATAATTACGTTTTAATATGTTTTTTCTTCTTGTTGCTGCCGCTATCCTTCTTCATGGCGGTTGCAACCAGTTCGTCGGTCAACACCAGCTTGGCGCTGCGAATATTGCTATATGCAATGCGCGCTTCGCCTTCCGGCATATCCATAATCACATGTTCGCCCTCCATTCCCTTCAGTATGCCGCGGAAACGCTTGCGGCCGTCGAGAGGAATAAAAGTTTCGCATTTAGCTTCGCAACCTGCGTATTTGGTATAATCCACAGGGCGCGTCAGCGGGCGGTCCAGCCCGGGCGAGCTTACTTCGAGGTCATACGCACTCTGGATAGGGTCTTCCACATCCAGCAGGGCAGATACCGTTCGGCTGATTTCAGCGCAGTCGTCAAAACCCATGGCCTGCTCGTCCTGACGTTCTGCAACGATGGTCAGGGTTTTACGGCGCAAGCCGTCCGCCAGCTTGATTTGCACCACCGTGTAGCCCATCACTGCCAGTGACGGCTCAATGGTATCGGTTATTTTTTGTAATATATCCATAGGTTACGGCTATTTCGTACAAATTGTGTTTCTGTCAGATTTCAGGTAAAATAAAAAGGTGGGTTGTTTGCCCACCTTTGCCGCGCCATTATATGCAAAATTGACACGCCTTCAATCTTTTTTTGAAAATTTTCTTGTTTTTCTAGTGGCAGACAAAAAAATGTTTGGAATATCAATATAATTTTATTATAAGCCTTAGTATCGAATTCTGTCGATACACACTCACCTTTAGGAGCCTAATATCATGAAGAAAGTGCTTTTTTATCTCTTTATTGCATTTATCGGCGTGGCGACCATTTACGCTATATGGTACCCGGTGTTAAACCCACAGCAAGCAAGCCCCGGCGCAACTCCCTCAACCGGCATGATGGGCGGCACCACTACTGATGCCGCAGCAGGTAAAGCTCCGGAAGCCACTCCCGCTCCTGTAGCTGCGCCAGCTCCTGTAGCAGCTCCGGCTCCTGCAGCTGATCCAGCTGCTGCTCCGGCTCCTGTAGCTGACCCAGCCGCTGCTCCGGCCCCTGCAGCTGACCCAGCTGCTGCTCCGGCCCCTGCAGCTGACCCAGCTGCTGCTCCGGCAGTTCCGCCGTCAGAATAATATCTACGGCTACGCTAAAATAAAAAAGGAGGCTTTGGCCTCCTTTTTTATTGCCTGGATTTATTTGTAATTTTTTGGCCCACAAATGCGAACGGGCCTTCTCTCCTTGCGGAGAAAAGGCCCGTTAAGGCGTTGCATATGACGTTACGTCACGGCACCGACACGACCTCGCCACCGTTGCGGGTGGAAAGGCCTTGCAGCACCGTAGAGTCCGTACCCTCTGCAATGTAGCGTACGCTGCCATCACAGAAGAGCATGTTGCCGAAGCACGCGCCGTACTTCACCTTGGGGTCCGTCGGATCGTCATTCACCTTTCGGTTTCCGACATACCCGGGGGCCATGGTCACCAGCCCGTACATAGGGTTGGTGATCGTGTACGGCAAGGCTTGCGGATACGGATTTCCACCCGTATTCGCCATCGTCCCAGTTAAGGGAGCGAACCTGCTGCCAGCAATCAGGATGGTGTTTGAAGTCCCATCCGTGATGTCTGCCAGCCGCACCACGCCCATCGGCCGGCTTGCTGCATTGTACACCGTCCGCATGTCCCTTCCACCAGCACCGTTCACCCCGTGAGGGAATCCCGATGTTTGGTAGTACGTATTAAACGGCCCGAACGAAGTCGGATCGTAATTCGTAGGGATCACGCTTCCGGCGGACAGCGCATAGTCGCACTGGCCAGGGAAGGTCTGGCTGTACAGCGGGTTTTGGAAAATCTTGAGGCCGTTGCGGGCCAGATTTTCATTCCCGGGTCCAAACCACCAGCTCTCCTTGTCATAAGCGCTGGCATAGTTGCCTTGCTCGATGTAGGGGAGGATCTGGATTTGCCAGCTCTCGATCACTTCGGCGTTCAGCGTCTTGCTGAAGTACCGGGTGTTGTTGAGCGGCAAGTAGCCCTTGTCCTGCTCGTGCATCATCGCTGCTAACCCCAATTGCTTGAGGTTGTTCGCGTCTTGGATACGAGCCGCTGCCTGCCGAACCCGCTGGACGGCGGGGAGCAGGAGACCGATCAGGATGCCGATGATCGCAATGACCACCAGCACTTCCACCAACGTCATGCCCATCCGAGAATTCGTCTTCGTCTGAGTCTGCGCCTTCATGTTGCCCTCGTAAAAAGGGACCAGCGTTACCTATTCGGGATAGCGAAGTTGCTATCTCGTCAGTAATCGCAAAACAGGTTAATTCTATCAGAAATTCATGGGTTTGTGTTAACTAATTAAAGCCCACCCAACCTGATTTGGTTGCATAGCGGCAGTTTACCCTATTGATAATTAATATTTATTTATTTTACGCGCCATAGCCTGCCATTGTGCTTCAAATGGATTTACATTTTTTCCCCAACCACTATCTTTGTCACCAACAGGGAAACAAGGCTCAAAAGATGTAGAGTGATTCATGTCTGCACAAAGCCATAAATGCCACACTGTCAAGATCTGCGAAGACATCACCATCAAGGGCGTTGAGGTGACGCTGGATTCCTATAATCCGGATGGCAATAAGCTGCATGTTGTGTGCGGTTTTCCTTTCGATAGCGACCTTGCTGAATCACTTATCAAAACCATCGAGCTGCAGTTGAAGCGTACCGGAATCACCTGCACCCACAGCGCACTGATTCCACATGGCGTGGAAAATAAAAACCTCGAGCATCACACGGTCATCACCGGACTTCCGGCGGATGAGTGTAAGGACCATCATTTGTTTGATTTGGCGTTGAAAGCCGTGTTAGAGGCAGATTACAAGCATTTCGCAGGAACATTGCTGGGCAAGGATTTAGAGAGCAATCCGCAACCGCCCGAAGATATAGACCGCGAAGATTTGCGCCGTCACTACTGGTCGGTAATCAGTAAAGTGTGGCCGCGCACGCCTGAACAGTTTTTTGGTGAAGGAAACGGACAGGTTCCGCCATCGCTTGCCCGCGACGAGGACTTCATGGATTTACGTCGCCAGATGCTGGAGGACGCCACAAAGATAGCGATACGCTATCACCTGAAGCCTGATTTCGATTTACAGGAAATGCTGAATCGCTGCGTCAGCACGCATTTATGCGAGTGGGAATTCGTTCCGGAAAAATCTGACGCAATAACCACGCTGGTAGCGTCGCGCGCTGTAAACAGCCTTGATAACGATATTGGACGTTCGAACGGGAATGAACGCTAGCGGCGCTGGGCTGCGTGCTGTGTTTTAGCGGTCTCTTCGCTGCCAGCCAGCCCCAGCACATCCAACACAGATACTTTTTCGAACTTGAGCAGTGCGAGGTCGTCTTCCATCAACTGCTTGAGGTCGTGACCTTCGATGCCGGGGTCTGAGGCGTAACACTCCATTACTTTACTGAAAAAACGAAAGACGCGCATATTGATAGCCGGAGATTCCTCGCCAAGCTTTTCGGCAATTTCTTCGTACGTTTTCCCCTCGAGTTTCATGATGACGCTTTGTACGACTTTATCGTCCTTGCCCTTCAATGTCAGTGTGAAGGCACGCCGCAGGCGCTGGCATGCTGCTTCTAATTCTTCCGTGTTTTCCGCTTCCTTGTCAGGTTCACGCGCAATGCTTCTGGCATCGCTCTCTTCAAGGGTTACATAACGCTTATTGTGTTTGTACTTGTCGAGGTAATCCATTTTTATTGCACGAAGCGCATAGGAGGCGAATTTCTCAGGCGCTACATGGCCATCGGGTAAGGTAAGCAGTGCCATGAGTTTTTCATCAGCGGCACTCTCGTCAAATCTGCTCCCTATGCTGGTATGGGCGATTGCAAACAAAATATGGCGCATGGGCTGTATGATGGCGTTGTATTCGGGGTCATTGGCGTCGAGCGCTTTCATGCTGCGTCCTGCACGGTATGCTAGGAACTGCGCATAAAGTTCGCTGATATCTTCTGATACGCTCATTGGCAATGCCGCCTGTTCCGGTTTTGCGTCCTGCACTTTTGTCGCATGATTATGCCACTCGCCAGCAGTTTATCAATAAATATTAACCATTTACGGCCGGTTAATGGTAAATTAATGGATTTTTGCTACCATAACGGCAAAGAAAGATTTAGCTAACCAATAATAATTAAAAGAAAATTCCAGCCGGAGGTGCTTTATGAAAAAGAGCCAGCAAATCTATGTAGAAATGCGTCACAGTGGTCCCGTATATGAAAAACTTACCGATGCACAAATCAGGACTGCCATCAGGACTGCGGAAGATGTAATACTGGATAAAAGCCGTTGGGAGGACGTTGGTGATAACAAAAGCAAGATGGCTGTAACGGGTCAGTTTGAGATGAAGACTCAGCCAGGTGAATTTCCAGACAAAGATTTATACCGTAAGGCGTTTGAGAACAGCCTTGACCGTTATCTCGGGCGCAGCTCTGCATTTACCGGCAATCCTGATGATGAAAAGTCGAAGATCAAATCGAAAAAGGAGTATCGCGCGGGCAGGTATAGCGAGTCTTCGTGGAATGAATATGAGATTCCCAATAAATATCTTGAGCAGGCGCGGGGAACAATCAACAAAGAACGTGGTGAAGTAGTCCCCACGCAGGTTGAGGAAACCCTGATGGGTGCAGCGGCACGAAAAGACCGCTAATGGGCTTTGCAGACCGGATTGCAAATGAAGTCGGGCGCGGCGTGTTCCTTGTTCACGGTAAAAGCCAGGGCAAGGAACTCTGGCATTACGTAAAAGTACCGCATGATAAGGTAAACGAATTCAAGCAGGCGGTGCATGGCGGCAAACTTGATGTCGCCAAATTTGGCAGTGTGCTGTTTTCCGGTTGGGGAAAAGAGCCGCCGCAAGACGTCACCGACGCAGTGCTTAAACTAAACAGCGCCGCCTGATTATTTTATAGGCTTTTGCCTGCTCACCAGGATTTTATCAATCCGGTTGCCGTCCATATCCATTACCTCAAACCGCCAGCCCTGCCAGTCGAAGTTATCCGTTGCCCTTGGTATGTGTCCAAGATGCGAGAGTATAAATCCGGCAACTGTGGTGAATGCATCGGATTCACCGGCCATGCTCTTGATGCCGAGTGCTTCCTCGGCTTCATGAATCGAAAGACCGCCATCTACCAGCCAACTGCCGTCTGCGCGTTGCACGGCGGCAAAGTCTTCGCGATGGGCGGGTTCGGGCAGCGTGCCGACAATGGCTTCCATGATGTCCTTAAGGGTAACGAGGCCTTCAAGCGTGCCGTATTCGTCCATGATAATGGCGATATTGGTTGCGGACTGCTTGAACTTTTCCAGCGCTTCCAGCACGGTTTGTGAATCGGGAATATAAAGCGGTTTCTGTACAATGCTTTTCAGGTCGAGAATTTCACCATGCCCCATCTGTAGAAGCACGTCCTTGAGTACCAGTATGCCCAGCACGTTCTCAATCGACTTGCTGCATAGCAGGTAGCGCGAATGCCGCGAATCGCGCACTTTGTGCAGGATGGACTCGGGGTTTTCGCCCTCGTCAATCCACACCACATCCTTGCGGTGGGTCATGGCGGCGGTGATGGGAATATCGTCAAGGCGCATTACCCTGTCCATCATCTGCTTTTCTTCCGGTTCCAGCGTGCCGAACGCTGCGCCTTCGGCAATAGCCGCTCTTACGTCATCTTCGCTGACGGAGTGATTGCTGTCTTTTCCAATTCCAAGCAACGAAAGAGTGGCGCGGTTTGAAATATCCAGAATAAACACCACAGGTTTTGTGATGACAGAAAGCCAGCTTATCGGCAGGGCGATGGCAACTGCAACCATGTCGGCGTGCCGCAGCGCAAATTGTTTAGGAACGAGTTCGCCGATAACCAGGGAAAAATAGGTGACGACTGTAACGACCAGTGCAATGGCAAGGTCGTCGGCACGCGTACCCAATGTGGGAAATATCTCTGTAAAATGGTGGCCAAGCGGAGCGGCAATGGTAACGCCGGAAAAAGCGCCGGAGAAAATTCCGATGAGTGTAATACCGATCTGGACGGTGGAAAGGAATTTGCTTGGGTCTTCTTTAAGCTCCAGCGCGATTTTTGCGCCCTTACTGCCGTTTTCGGCCATGGCCACCAGCCTGTTTTTGCGGGAAGAGACCACAGCAAGCTCGGTCATTGCAAAAACGCCGTTGAGCAAGATAAGGGATACGATGATCAGGCAATCAATCAACATGATTGGCTACTTATATTTAGAAATGCAGGAATAAGCAACCCTGTTGAAACATAATATGTTAGGGAGGGAAAAAAACTGGAGCGGGCGAAGGGATTGACTCAGGCCTGCTGGCCTTCGCCCCTCATGTGATTCGGGGCAGCAAAGCTGTCCAAATCGCCTGCTGACGATTTGACGAACCCTCGGGGTTCTCATCCCTTTTATGTTTGTACTTTCTAGGAAAAAACTGGAGCGGGCGAAGGGATTCGAACCCTCGACATCAACCTTGGCAAGGTTGCACTCTACCCCTGAGTTACGCCCGCTCACTGCCGGATAATCGTAAACAATTTCCGGTGAGTACCAAGATGGAAGCCGGATAATAGGCATTTTGAATCAGTTTGCAAGCCTTTACTTTAAGGTTATTTAGATGCTAGGATGGCCACGGTTTTTCAATAGAATAGAGGATATTAATATGGCGTCAGTCGATAGGAAACTGCTGGAAATTCTGGTGTGTCCCCTGACCAAGGCCACCTTGCGTTACGACGCGGACAAACAGGAATTAATCAGCGAAAAGGCGAAGCTCGCCTACCCCATACGCGACGGCATTCCCATTATGCTGGTGGAAGAAGCGCGAAAGCTTGATGAAGTCTAGGTTCGGCTGTGTGATTCTTCGGCCTTGAGATCGTTGGCCAGTTCGGCCATGTCCGGATTCTTATCCAGAAGCTGTTTCATGGCGTTCATAACTTCCGGCCGCTGCGCCTGTGATGCTGCGAGATAGGCTTTAAGCGCGGATTCCGAGGTCAGGCGCGATTTCATATCAATGCTTTTTTTGTTTGTTTATCTGTTGAATCAGGTCCTGTACGGCATCAGCGTATATTACCAGTGCGAGATGTTCGCGTTGGTAATCAAAACTCTTGAATCCTTCAAGCATGGCAAAATATTTTTCGCGTACGGCGACCATTTTTGACAGCATGTCGTGGTCCACGGCCCTGCCCTCCGATGACGCACCCAGCATAACCTGCATTTCTTCTTCCACGGCTTCATTGAACACAATCATGTCGTGCAGCGCCTTACGCGCACGGCTGCCATAGCGCTCGTTACCCAGAGATTCAACAAAACCTTTCCCTAGTGTCTCGGCGAAGTTCTTATTATTTTTTTTGCCGCCTGTTGGCATAAAATCAACAATTGCCATAGTATTCCTGATGATGACAAGGCAGCTAAAACCCTAGTAAAACCCTCGGTTCTGCCCTGTTTACCTAAGAAATATTATATGACAAAATAGTTAACATTTAATTGTTAATTTATCTCAAACTCATTTATTTTATTAACAATTTTATGTATTTTTCCTAACCATATCAGGCAGATCCCCCACCAGACCCATGGCATGACGCATAAAGAAGCGTTTTAAAGGCGGGATTCTATTGACTGTCCACAGCCCGATTCCCCGTGCGAGTTTTACCGGCAATAGGGAGTTGGTGAACAGGCGGTTTAAGTTATCAGTCACGGCCAGCATGGTGACATTATCAAAACGCCGCCAGCGCTGGTAATGTTCAAGCACGTCGCTGCTGCCGATATCCAGCCCCAGCCGGAATTGATCAATAAGCAATTCGGCAAGCACGCCGACATCGCGGAAGCCGACATTCACGCCCTGCCCCGCCAGCGGGTGCATACCGTGCGCGGCGTCGCCAATCAGCGCTATGCGCGGCGCGATATAGCTTTTGGCGTGCATAAGTGACAGCGGATAGGAGAAGCGCGGTCCTGTGCAGCGTATGTCGCCGAGATAGCCGCCTACCCGCTCCGTTATTTCCTGCACGAATTCATCCTCGGGCAGTTCCATATATAATTGCACACGTTCTTCCGGTTCCACCCACACTAGCGACGAACGGTTGCCTGTCATCGGGAGTGCAGCAAAAGGCCCCGCTGGTAAAAAGCGCTCCTGCGCGAGGCCGTGGTGCGGTTCGGTATGTTCAATGGTGCAGACAATGGCAGTCTGGTGATAACTCCATTCATGCGCTCCGATTCCAGCCAACTTGCGCACGCTCGATTGTTTTCCGTCTGCGCCGATTAGCAGGCGGCAACGCATGTCTGTGTGGCCCTTAACGCGCACAGTGACGTGGGTTTCGCTTGTCTCGAACGAGTCAATGGCAGCGCGGTCGATGATATCCAGTGATTCAAGCTTGCTTCCCGCTTCGTGCAGCGCATGGCGGATATGGCGGTTTTCAATAATCCAGCCGAAGGGCTTATCACCCACCTGCGTATGGTCGTAATGCAGGAACATTGGCGTATCGCTATCGGTAGCGCGTATATCGAGTATGGGTTCGCCGTGCGGACGCATGGATTCCCACACGCCGATGCCTTCCAGAATATGGCTTGATCCCAGCGCGACGGCGCTGGCGCGGCCATCAAACGTTGGCTCGAGCTGTGCGGGCATCGGCCCGCGTTCAATAAGGGCGGTTCGCATGCCTGCTCGCGCAAGCGCGATGCCGAGGCTCATGCCGACCATGCCGCCACCATTAATGATGACGTCATAGTGATTTGGATTAGTGGTACTCATGGTTTACGAATATAGAATTTTCTGCGCGAATTGCCAGCAGATACTGTTGGATTTCGTTTAAGTATTTCATATAAAATACAGCGTATTACGCAAAATAAAAAATATTTGTTTTTGTCATATTATTTTCACAATCCCGCGCTATGATGCCACCCCTAATACAAAAAAATAAACAGGGAATTGGATTATGAGTTTACTTGATATTCTTGACGAAAGAAGCACCATTCGCGTTGTAGTGACCGATGAAATGCGCAAAAAAGCGGCGCTGGTTGGCATTGAATACGCGCAGATGAATGATTGTACTGTGGACTATGAATTGGCGATGGATGCGTTTAAGCAAGCCATCTATCAGGCCAACCCTCATCTGGACCCGAATGAAATGCGCAAAGCAGACGGTAAGCCGATGTACACGCAGCGCATCGACATGGAACGTGCGACAGGCAAGCTTCTCAACGACCTTATAGCCGAAGAAACGCTTAAGCTAAATCCGGATGCTACCGATTTCCCCCGTCCCTTTGACGAAAAAAATCTGGCGCATACCCGCGTTTGATTCTTTCAGTAGCTTACAGCTAAAGGTTGATGCCGAATTTTGGCAGCAGCCAAAGTGTAATCACATACAGGCCGATAGTCAGAACGCATGACAGGCACAGGGCCAGCCAGAATGTCACTCCGTGCCGTAGCATGGCGGGAAAAACAAGAAACATCGGCAATGATGGCAGCACAAACCAGAAAGTAGATTGGGCATGAGCGGCCACCCGCTCTATATCAGTGGTATCTCTCCATAGCCAAATAATGCCCAATATTGAAATAAGGGGTAAAGATGCTATCAGGCCGCCAAGGGCGGGGCTGCGCTGTGCGATTTCCGACACTATCATGATGATGAGGCCGGAGAGCGCCGCCTTGATAAAAAGATAAGTCATTTTTTCTTTTGGTGGCTATCAGACGATTTTTTTTCGTTCATCAACTTAAGATGAGTTTGCAAAATATACAAGTGCCTAAACTTTGTGCAGCGGCCTCCAGTCTGCACAAAAAATAATCATTCCCAAGGGGCGGAAAATCTCTGTAACCCGCAATTTTACTGGTGTTTCCGAGTTGGCACGCTTCTTGTTATTATAATCCATGTTTCGGCGTAAATTACTATATTGCGTCTTTGTAAACGTCCTGCGATTTGTTGGGGGCTGGGTAACACCAGCCCCTTTTTTTATGTTCGTTCAGGGACGGATTTAGCGTTGGCGCTGCGTGATTTCAGGGCAGCCTAGGTCGTGGCAAATTTTTGAAATCACTTTCTGGACGTCGGCAAGGTAATGCACAAATTGTTTAGAGCTTGAATAGGTGTTGCGGTCGCTTTCTGCCGAACTTGTCGTTCGTGAAAGCGCTTTTATGCGTGACTCCCAGTATTCTTCGCTGCCTTCGGCCAGAAATTCTTCTGCAATCCTGTCCTGCTTGGCGCCTGGTATATGTGCATCCATCATTATTAGCGATTGCTGGATCATGCCGGAAACGGTGAGGTTGCCGGTGCGCAACGCCTGCTTGTCGAGGTGGCCGAGGCCTTCCGGTCCCTGCTTTGCCAGTATGTTCAACGCGGCACGCAGCCCCTTCATCTCGCTGGTGATGGTGGCGCTGCCATATTGCTCAATCATGCCATCGGTTCCTACGTCCGACTGTTTTGCTTCGGCGATATTGATGGCGATGCGTAGCGTTTCGTCCATACCGTCATAGTTTGCCCAGCCGCGCGAAGGCGCATTATACATAAGCGTATGCGCCAGCTGCTTCGCAGTCATGCTCCGTGTCGGCAGGTCTTTTATTTCATATGGGTCGCTGGTGGCCATAATCACTCTGAACAGCTTACATTTGAGTGCATTGTAGTCCCATTTTGTTTCAATTTGATGAATGTTATTGAATTTATTAAATATTCAATGGGTGTGAATGTAAGCCTAAGTGGTTGATAGTTAAAAATCATTAATCTATAGTGGTTTCACTACTCGACCTATATTTTGATTTCCATTTTGGTGTCAATAGGTCCAGGCTCATTGGTGTTTTGCCCTTGAGTGTTAAGGGTTGCGCTACACATGGAGAAATACCGTGGCGCTATTCAACAATTGGTTCAGGTCCGATGCCGTCCGCAAACTTGAGGAGGAGGATGCCGAACGCCGCTGGCTCACAAAAATAGTGATGCGCGTCGTAGAGTATCTTACGGAAGATATTCCTCAGGAAGAGATGGACGGGTACTGCCGGAAGAGGTTCAAAAACATTGCCTGCAAGGTGGTGTATGGAGAATTTAGTCCGGCAACCGCAGCAAGAAACAGCTACCGGCTGTGGTTCCGTCTCGGTGATCCGTGCCCAAACAAGGCAATCTCGGAAGATGGTTGGCTCCGGCTGATCAGTCTGATGATTAAGTATGGGTACTACGAAAACCAGACCGTAATGGTCTGCGTTGACGAAAGTCTTTGGGATGGAAGTGTCACACTTTCGAGAGATGTTTTGGCGAAAGATATTTCGGCCGAAAGTGCGGTAGCGGTCTGAAGCCAAAAGCTGTAACAAAAAACGTTAAATCGTTTGGGGGGAGGTCGTTTCGGCGGCCTTTTCTTTTTTGCAGCAGTTGCAAGACGCCATAGAAAACCGTAAAGTCACGGCCATGACACTCAAAATCGTTACATGGAACGTCAATTCCGTTCGTATCCGCATTGGTCTTTTGAAGAAGCTGGTGCAGGACGCCGCGCCTGATATTATTTGCCTGCAGGAAACCAAAGTGGAGGATCATTCTTTTCCGCTGGAGGATATAAAATCGCTTGGCTTCCCCTATGTCTATTTCAGTGGCCAGAAGAGCTATAACGGTGTTGCCGTACTTTCCAAAATCAAACTAGAGCCGCTTGGCTGCATGGAAATGGCAGGTTCTGCCGACAAGCGGCATATCGGCGTGCGTTTGTCGCAGGGCGCCGAGCTGCATAATTTTTATGTACCTGCCGGTGGTGATACCCCTGACCCTGTGCAGAATCCGGCTTATGGTTTCAAGCTGCGTTTTGTAGAAGAAATGACGCAATGGGCAAAAGAAGCTCAAAAGGATAAGCGCGGCAAAACCATTATCGTCGGCGATTTCAACATTGCTCCCCTGCCCGATGATGTCTGGTCACATAAGCAATTACTGGGCGTAGTAAGCCATACGCCTGCTGAAGTGGAGCGGCTGGATGCGCTGAGGGATTCGCGCGGGTGGTGCGACGTGGCGCGACATTTCGTTGACCCGAAACAGAAACTCTATAGCTGGTGGAGCTACCGCAACCGCGACTGGCGCAAGTCTGACCGTGGCCGCAGGCTGGACCATATCTGGGTAACGCCGGACCTCGCGCCTGCGCTTAAGCAATGTAGCATATTCAAGGATGCGCGCGATTGGGACGGTCCCTCCGACCATGTACCGGTGATGATGGATATCGCGCTATGAAAACGAGTATTGATGAAGTGTTGAATAAAATTGTTTTTGATGAACGTGGGCTAGTCCCCGTTATCGCGCAGCATTATGAAACAGGTGAAGTGTTAATGATGGCGTGGATGAACCGCGAGGCGGTTGAAAAAACGCTGTCTAGCCGACAGGTGCATTACTGGTCGCGCTCACGCAATTCACTGTGGCACAAGGGTGAGACCTCCGGCCACACGCAGGCACTTAAATACTTTTTTATTGATTGTGACGGCGACACGTTACTGGTGAAGGTTGACCAGAAAGGCCCTGCCTGCCACACGGGCGAAAAAACCTGTTTTTTTAATGAAATCTAGTTAAACGCTTTTATTTTTAAGGATTTTTTTCTGCTTCACGCTGTCTGCGCAATGCTTCGACACGCCCTCTTAACGTTAGTGATGCGTCATCATTGATGTTGCTTACTGGCGCCTTCGCTGCCGGACTTATGGTAGGCATAGTCTTTTCAACCCCCGTATTGATTGCAGGCATTGACGGGATGTGAACAGGTTCCTTTTCGGGAACTTGTTTTTTTGCTTCAAGCTGCTTCTGCTTTACTATGTTGTCTCTCTGATCTTTTAACGTAAGCGCGGGTTCTTTGTTTCTGTGAATTTCGCGCTTGGGGAGCTGGGGTTGCACTTCCGGTGCAACCACTGAATTATCGACAATATTCATTGCATCAGCAGTTATAGTTGGGTAGTCCACATCACCTTTGATGAATATTGGACTGATCTGCACGTTTTTGTTATAGGCGCTGCCATCTGGCTTGGAAATCATCAGGGGTTTCAAATAAAAATTAGATGTATATTCGGAGAGATTTACAGTTCCCTCACCCTCTGCTTCTAGCATTTTAGATTTTATTGAGAGGTCAGCGTTGTAAACTATACCCTTGTCAGCTTCAAAACTTGCATGCAGGTTTTTGAATTCGGTAGGCGTTTTCCCGCGGTTGAAGGACTTGGGTATATTTCTAAACATATCATGTATGTTATAGCCACGGATTTGGCCGCCATTAATCAGTATAAAGCCACTGGCTTTCATATTCTTCATGATGTCATTAAGGCTGTCACCAATGCTGCTGGCGTTCAATTGCAATGTACCCTGACCATTGAATAACCGTATGTTAAATATATCTCCTAGCACGCCTCCCATTTCCACTGCACTGAAATTGCTGTTCCATTGCCAGCTGGTTGGCAGTGTTCTGGTATTCATTGTAAAATTTGTATTACCTTTGCCCTTGTACGCTTCAAAACTGTTGAGTTCAGCGTATAGAAGGCCATTCTTGAGCTTGGCATTGAACTGAGCTTTAGATGCCTGGAACTTAAATAAGTTGAATGACTCCTTTGCAGAAATTTTTAGTGAACCATTAAAATAATTTAGAAACGAAAAGTCAAAAACTTCAGAATTCCATTTAGTTGGGGCTTTGATATCTGCAGTGTCATCAAGTGTGTCATCAGCAGTAATTGCAGAGGCGTCAACATAAACATTACTTACGCTAGCAAATTCGTCATCGCCTATGAATATCGGACCCAAGACCGGATCAAAATGTTCCATAGCACTCTGTTCGAGTTCGCCCCTTAATGCTATATCATTGCGAACAGGCTCTTCAAAAAGCGTTGGAAAAAATGGCGTTAAATTTACTTTATTAGCATTAATGTCCACATCAATTTGTGGTGGATTTGTAAAGCCGATTGCAAATGAAGTATTCCCACTGAGTTTATGAAATTTAAAATTTGCTCCTTCGACGGCACACTTTGCCACGGTACAATCTAGTTTAGCACCACTGATGTTAATATCCATTTTGGTTGGCATCATCGGCGCTGTTTCATTATCCGAATCCACCCATAGTATAAAGTCACTTATTGACGGCGCCGCCAGATTAATACTTCCCGAATAATTATCTTTTTCGAAGAAGCCCTTGGTGTTCAGGCCAAATAGACTGTTATTAATTTTTGCAGTGATTTTTACACGGTTATCATTGAGTAAATAACGCAAGCTGCTGAATGTGATTTTCCATTCATTTACCTCGTTATTCCATGAACCCTTACCTTCAAGCGACAGCCCATTGTCCGGCCCATCAAGAGAAAGTGTATTGCTGAACCCTGTAACCCTAAAATTCTTTTTGCGTGCCTTGTTTTGGTATTCAAAGGTGCCATCAGTAATAATAATATCTGAATATAATATACCTGCAGGCATACTGTTGAGCATTTCATTTATGTACTGTTCATATTGCCTTTTAGATTCAGCAGGACTCTTTGCTTTAAAATTACTTGCATCTGCTTGCTTAAAGCCCCAGTTCGGAACGTCACCAGCGGTTACATGTAAAAATATCTCGGGTTTCAGGACCTCAATTGATGATGGTTTTGCGATACCAATAATTAATGATAACAGGTCAAGTTCAATGATGACTGTATCGGCTTTTAGTAATGGTGGAAGATCAGGATATTTAGGAGGATTGGGTACCGAGACATCGGTAAGCTTGATGCCTGGATAAGGCAGCATGTGCATGTATGCGGCACCTTCGACAACAACAGCCTGCCCCAACATAGCTTCAGAACTTTGAGTAACCGCTGCTTTCAATGATTCTTCTGAAAAGAAAAATGGTACAATAACAACGATGCTGGAAAAAATAATTCCCGCAATACCTGCGCCAATAAAAACCCTGCGCCAATTTTTAGGCCTGATGACGCTTATTATTGTTATCAGGAATTTCATTCAGGTTATCCTTGTTGTCCACGGTGCATAAGATAATGGTCGGCGAGTACACAGGCAAGCATTGCTTCACCTACGGGTACGGCGCGTATGCCTACGCAAGGATCATGCCGTCCTTTTGTAAAGATGTTAGTATTTTTTCCGTCAGCGGTAATTGTTTCAACCTCGGATAATATAGAGCTGGTAGGCTTTACGGCAAAGCGGACAACCACAGGCTGGCCGCTGGATATGCCACCAAGTATGCCGCCTGCGTGATTGGAAAGGAATTTAACGTTTTTACCCTGCATACGCATCCGGTCGGCATTTTCTTCACCGCGCAGCGCGGCTGCGGCAAAACCATCACCGATTTCCACACCTTTCACGGCGTTAATACTCATCATGGCGCTGGCGATGTCAGCATCGAGTTTTTTATATATCGGCGCGCCCCAGCCAACAGGCACGCCTTCGGCTACTACTTCGATAACCGCCCCTATGGATGATCCGTCCTTGCGTATGGCATCAAGCTGGGTTTCCCAACGGGTTGCCGTTCTTGTATCTGGACACCAGAAAGGATTTTTATCAATTGCCTTCCAGTCCCAGTTTTTACGGATGATGGCGTCACTGCCCATTTGCACCATGGCGCCACGGATGGTTATTTTTCTGCCGAGTATTTTGCGGGCAATGGCTCCGGCGGCAACGCGCATGGCTGTTTCACGCGCAGACGAGCGTCCGCCACCACGATAGTCGCGAATGCCGTATTTTTCTAGATAGGTGTAGTCGGCATGTCCGGGGCGAAACTTGTTTTTAATGTCGGCGTAGTCTCTCGACTTCTGGTCTTCGTTATAAATAACGAGGCTGATGGGCGTGCCGGTGGTTTTGCCTTCAAATACGCCGGAAAGAATTTTGACTTTATCGCCCTCTTTACGCTGCGTGGTGTAGCGGGATTGCGCAGGCTTGCGCTTGTCCAGCCATGGCTGGATGTCGGCTTCGCTCAGGGGAATCATGGAGGGAACCCCATCTACCACACACCCGATTGCCTCACCGTGGCTTTCGCCCCAGGTGGTAAAGCGGAACATGTGGCCGAAGGTGTTAAAACTCATACCGTGGCGATATCGGGAGCATCCACCCGCTTCATGCCAACAACATGATAGCCGGAATCAACGTGAACAATTTCACCGGTTGTGCCTTGCCCCAGCTGTGAAAGCAGGTAAAGCGCAGCGCCGCCCACATCTTCGATGGTGGTGTTGCGGCCAAGCGGTGAATTATATTCGTTCCATTTCAGGATATAGCGGAAATCGCCAATGCCCGAGGCAGCCAGCGTCTTGATTGGCCCTGCGGAAATAGCATTCACGCGTACACCCTGCGGGCCGAGGTCGGCGGCAAGGTAACGTACGCTGGCCTCCAGCGCGGCCTTGGCAACGCCCATAACATTGTAATGCGGTACAACGCGCTCGGCGCCGAGATAGCTCAGCGTCAGCAGGCTGCCGCCATTTGGCATCAAGGCATGAGCGCGGCGGGCCAGCGCAGTAAAGGAATAACAGGAGATATTCATCGACAGCAGGAAGTTATCCAGCGACGTATCGACATACCTGCCTTTTAGTTCGTTTTTGTCGGAATAGGCGATGGCGTGGACAAGAAAATCCATGCCGCCCCACGATTTTTCAATCTCATTAAATACGCCGTCCATGCTGGCAGTGTCGGTGACATCGCATGGCAGGATTACCTTTGAATCAACAGAAGCAGCCAGTGGACGTACACGTTTTTCCAGCGCCTCACCCTGATAGGTGAAGGCCAGTTCAGCGCCCTGCGCGGCAAGGTATTTGGCAACACCCCAAGCGAGCGACTTGTCATTCGCGACGCCCATGATGAGGCCACGCTTGCCAGCCATCAGCGTGCCTTTCGGCACGCTGGGCTCATTTTCCGTCTGTTCTGTCATTGGGGCTGTGTTCAGCAAGGCGATAACTACTGAATGATTTTCCAGCTGCCATCGGGCTGACGGCAAGCTTTACCGTAACCTTCTTCCTTCTGGCCACCGACCATGATGGTCTGTGTGTATTCGCGGCAGTACTGGCCATCGGCATTCTGGTAGTAGTTGGATGGGGTCACAGTACCCGAGTTGCCGCTCTTGGGGTTGTTCCATGGCAGGCTCTGGCCGGGCTGTGCGGTCTCTAGCGCTTTTTGTGTGGTGGAGTTGTAAGCAGCACGGTCGGCATTGTCGAGCGACTGGCCGATGGAGCTGCCGATCATACCACCGATGAGTGCGCCGCCGATGGTAGCAGCGGTACGGCCTGCGCCGCGGCCCATGGTGCTACCGATAACACCGCCGCCAATAGCGCCAGCTACGGTGCCGACATCCTGTTTATTTACGCTGCCGCCGCTCATGACGCCTGTACCAGGAGCGCCCTGCTGACACGCAGCCAGCAGTGAAGCAGTAAGGGCAATAGCAACAAATTTTGAACTTTTCATAATCTTCCGTTCCTTACGTTACATGTTAAACCGCCAAGGCTGTGGGCCTAGGGGGTGGTCTATATGGAGCAACCATATATTCCACAAACTTATCCTATTGGCAACTACCAAGACATGGCGGCAAGGTTACAAACAGGTAATTTAAATCAATGGGTAAGTAAGCTGTGATTTTATGGGAAAATTTCGCTTAAACGCCCTTTTGGCTTGTGTTAATATCACGGCTTTTCTGCAACAGTAGTTAGGCAAAATGCAATGAAGGCAACAGGCAGGGTATCGCTGGTGGGAGCAGGCCCCGGTGACCCAGAACTATTAACACTGAAGGCGCTACGGGCCATAGAATCCGCCGGTGCGGTGGTTTATGACCGCCTTGTTGCGGATGAAATTGTGCGCCTGATTCCTGCGGGAGTACCACGCTTTTATGCTGGTAAATCCTGTAAGCATAAGGCAATGACACAGGACGAAATAAACGACTTGCTGGTGAAGCTGGCAAAACTCGGACATCACGTAGTGCGCCTCAAAGGTGGTGACTCCCTGCTTTTTGGACGTGGTGGTGAAGAGGCGCTGGAGCTGGTAAAGCACCATATTCCCTTTGAAATCGTTCCTGGCATTACCTCGGCGCAGGGTTGCGCCTCCTATGCCGGAATACCGCTGACGCATCGCGGGTTGGCCACCGGTGTGCGCTATATCACGGGTCACCGTACGGCGGATGAGAACGCGGAAATACCCCTTGAGCTAAACTGGGACAGCCTTGCCGATCCGGATACCACGCTGGTGGTGTATATGGGGCTAGCTAATCTTGGCGTTATTACGCAAAAGCTTATGGAACACGGCCTTCCTGCGTCCACTCCGGCGGCGGCCATTCAACAGGGAACCACCCATGAGCAACGGGTACTTGTGGCATCGCTCGATACGCTTGCCGTCAAAGTGCGTGAGGCAGTTTTTGAAGCGCCAACACTATTAATTATCGGCAAGGTGGTTTCACTGGCGGCACAGCTGGATTGGTATATGCTACAACCAGCTGATGTAGATGATTTTTTTAGCAAAAATGTCATGCAACTGTAATATTAATCCAGTTGTCTGCAGGTTATACTCGATATAGAATCTTTTCTTGTACATCAATACAACCAAGGCTGTGAAACCAATGCCCAAATACAAGGCAACGGAAGCTTATCTTAAAACGCATGATCCCGAGCTGTTAGAAGAAGCGCGCGAGGAAACGACCTATTCCAAAAAGCGCTGGCGCACATTTCTTGAGGGTATCGCGTCTATTACACGCCTTACTACCGGCCCGCTTTACGCGGTGGGTGGCGCGGCTTTGCTTGCTTCGCTTGCCACTAATCCTGTGGTTCCACTTGTGCTTGGTGTCGCCCTTCTGTTTGCTGCCACTGCGTCACTAATTACGGCGGTTGTGGCGTCTAATGCCGTATCCTCCATGGAACGTGCTGAAGAGCTGGATCTGGCAGAAAAACGCTCGCAGATGCAGGCGATAGAAACTGTAAAAGAAATAAAGGCAAACGCCATGTGCGTTGCATCTGAAAAAGAGGCGGGTAAATCCGAAGACCCGTCTTGCGAATGCAAGGACAAGAAAAAGAAAGACTGGTCAAAATCTATCCAGACTGCTGAGCTTAACGAAGCCGCACAGCGCCAAATCCATTAATAGAATCTAGAATTTTTTTCCATTCTGTTGTAGGACAGGTGCATGACCGCATCGTCTGACAGAATTGAAGAATCGCTCAAGCGGGCGCGTATCGCGCTTAAGCAACACCCTAAAAATATCGAATTACACAGTGCCATCGCCCCCCTGTATGAATCCGAGCAGCGGTTCGAGGAGGCATTGCCCCATCTGGCGTTTCTGGTGTCGGCCACGTCGCCGGATGCAGAGCTTTATTTTCGTTATGCCCGGGCTTTGCAACGTGCGGGCAATTTCGGCCTGTCACTGCAGGTTATTGAAGCAGGCCTGAAAAAATTCGCCGACAACCCAAAACTCCTGCGCAGCAAGGCGCTTACTTTTTCATTGCGTGGTGAATATGAAAAGGCCGAACAGGTGTTTTACCACCTCTGCACAATAGATAAATCTGACCATCATTCGCTGGGTATGGCGGGTATGTTGAAAATGTTGCGTACCGATATGCGCGAGGGTTTCGAAGAATATGCCAGCCGCAATCAGGAAAAGGATGTTATCGCCCTGTTCTCTGCCACCGCCAAATGGAATGGCCAGTCGCTGGCGGGCAAGCGCATCCTCATCTGGTCAGAGCAAGGGATTGGTGACGTAATTATGTTCATCAGCCTTATGCCGTGGTTGTTGCAGCAGGCGGGCAAGGTTGGCTTTGCTGTCAACCCGCGTCTTGTACCGATTATTCAGCGCAGCCTTCCGGATATCGCCAATCTGGTTGATAGCGACGCCATAAAGGGCAACATAAGCAATTACGATTATCACTTGCCGCTTGGCGATTTAATCAAATATGCCCTGCCGTATTGCACGCCCTCTCAGCATGCGGCCTATTTCAAGGCTGACGAAGGCAAAACCGCAAAGCTGCGCGCGCAATATCTGGAATATGCCAGCCAGAGCGGGCGCAAGCGGCTGGTCGGTATTTCATGGCACACTACCAATCCCGAAGTGGGCTTTACGCAGAATATACCGCTGGCGGATTTCGGCCCCCTCTTCTCTGTTGCGGGTGTCCAGTTTGTCTCGCTGCAATATGGCGACCATCAGGCGGATGTGGATGCCATCAACAAACAATTCAAGGACATACTATTCACCGACCCTGCCGTGGATGCCTATAACGACATCGACGGCTTGGCGGCACAAATGTGTGCCATGGATGAAATTATCAGCATCTCGAATGTCACCATTCACCTTGCCGGTGCGCTAGGTGTGCCGGTGACGTTCCTTACTAGCGCCATGCCGGACTGGCGCTGGGGATTATCGGGCGGTGGCAACCGCTGGTATAAAAGCCTGCGCCTTGAGCGTCAGGAAGCGTTACTAAAATGGAAGCCGGTGATTAAACGCGTGCGCGAACGGTTGATGGCGGGCTGATTATTTTTTTGTGCTGCTCACAGCTTTCCAGATAACCACCATAAACATGACACCGCCAACAACAGCAAGCAGCCCGCCCCAACGCATGATATGTGTGGCAATCTGCACGCTAAGTTCCGCATCAGCCAACCCGCCAGGGGTTTTGCGTAACACGCCGTAGCCACCGAGTAATGCCAGCCCCAGCGAGTGCATCATCTGTCCAATCCCGTAAATGATAGGCTGCCAGTAGGCCAGTTTTGTGGCCGACATATCCTTATAGCCGAAGCTTGGCAGCAGCAGGTAAGCCATACCCATGAACGCGAGTGTGATGCCAACGATTGAGCCGTGATAATGTGCAGGTATCACCACATTCTGTCCCTCAATCATGCCGCCGAGAACACCGCCATAAAGGAATAAAATAATTGACATCAGCAGCGCCGACCACAGGGCGCGGTGGTTTTCACAGCGATACATACGCGTTTTCCAGATCATGGGCGCAAGCATCAGCCCGATAATTGCAGGCGCGAGGCCGCCAAAAAATATCATCTGGTTGGTGAAGAAGTGGCGGTGTTCAAACGAGTGAACATCATACAGTAAATACGCCACAGGCGTAGAAAAGGCGCATAGAAGCCCAATACCATACACTGCGTAGAGCAATTTTTCCGGCAGGCGGAAATCAGCTTTTATGGTGCGTGCCATAAGCAGCCAGCACACCATCATCAGCTGTGTGTGTATGAATTGCAGCACATGCCCGCCGCCCCAGAAAGCGATGTCGTAATATTGTTCGCCGTCAATTTCCGGCGGCATTTGCTGGTGTGACCAGAAAAATGCGGTGATGGCGATAAGCCCGATTAATCCGGCTGAAAATAGCGCGAACTCATCGGTTTTGGAAAACCACGGGTGCGCGCCGTTTGCCGTAAGTAACCGGCAGAGCATCAGCGCCATGCCACACATGAACAACGACAGGCCTACAAAAAACAGCGGACTCATGATAACGGGGATGTAGTTGCTTTTATACGCCTCGCCGTTTGGATCGAACGCAGACAATGTAATGAACAGCGTAGCCAGCGCGGTACACACCAGCGCCGTTTCTTCCAGCATCGGAAACCATGATTCGGTATGGGATACGGCGACACTCCAAAGCATACAGGCCATGGATAAAAACCACACCAGCACCAGCAAATCTACATGCACCACCAGTGCCTTGTCGAACATGTGGTTGAATACCGGCAATGCGGCGAAAGTATCACTGCTGCGGCCCGCCACCAGCACGATGGCAAACAGGCCGGGTATGGCCAGCGCCCAAACGCCCATAAGCATCCACCAGCGGCTTAAGCCGCCTGCGAGAGCGGGAAAATTCGGCGTTTCGGGTTTTGACCCAGATTTTGACATTGTCAGGCCTGTACTGTGTGATAAAAGACCGCCAGACATTAGTAACTGGGTTACGCTTGTGCCACAAGAAAATACCACGCCTTTGCTTTACCGCGACCGCAGCGGCGTCGCGGGTTGGTTGCTGCTGTGTGCGTTGCTGGTGGTGATGATGGTGCTGGTGGGTGGCTACACACGCCTTTCCGGTTCCGGTCTTTCTATCACCACATGGAAGCCTATCCACGGCACATTGCCACCACTGGGTGATGCCGAGTGGCAAGAAGAGTTCGACGCCTACCGCGCCAGCCCGCAATACCAGAAGGTCAATCAGGGAATGGACATGGAAGAATTCTGCGCTATTTTCTGGCCGGAATATTTTCACCGTTTGCTCGGGCGCATGGTCGGGCTGGTGTTCTTCGTACCGTTTTTGTTTTTCCTTGTGCGTAAAAGTTTTTCTGCACGCTTTGCATGGCGGCTGGCGGGCATATTCGCGCTCGGCGGATTGCAGGGTTTGATGGGCTGGCTGATGGTCAGAAGTGGGCTGGTGGACATGCCGCGTGTAAGCCACATCCGGCTCGCGCTGCATCTTGGATTGGCGCTGCTTATCCTGTCATTTATCCTATGGGCGTGGTTGGATGTTATACAACCAAAGCGTGCTGCTAACAGTAATCATACAGCCGCGCGCTGGTATAAAATTTGGTTTTTCTTCATGTGTTTACAGCTGATATTGGGGGCGTTTATGGCAGGGCTTCATGCAGGCCTCATTTACAACACATACCCCACCATGAACGGCCAGTGGATACCAGACGGATTGTTTTCTATGTCGCCGATATATATGAACTTTATTGAGAACATCGCCATGGTACAGTTCATGCACCGCAAACTGGCGCTGGTTGTAGCTTTCGGGTTTTTATTCTGGTGGTATTGCCACCGCGCTTATGTTAGAAATTCACGCCTTGGCAGGGCTTGCGCCGGAGTAGCATTCATCATTGCCGTGCAGTTCACCCTCGGTGTGCTGACCCTACTCCACCAATCGCCGCTGGCACTGGCACTGACGCACCAGATGGTGGCAGTTGCATTGCTGATGCTGGCGGTGGTTTTGCTGCATGGGCTGACAGGTAAAAATAAAGCGTTGGACGTATGACTATCAACTACGAATCGTTTTTTGAAGCAAGCATCGAGAGGCTAAAAAAAGAAGGCCGCTACCGCGTTTTCAATGATCTCGAGCGCAAAGCAGGCTCTTTCCCGCTGGCAAAAAGCAACATCACCGGACGCACGGTCACAGTGTGGTGCAGCAATGATTATCTCGGCATGGGTCAACACCCGAAAGTCATCACCGCCATGGCGGAAGCCATCGGCAGGCTGGGTACCGGCGCGGGCGGCACGCGCAATATTTCCGGCAATCACCACGCCATCGTCACCTTGGAGAAAACCGTAGCAGAACTGCACCGTAAGGAAGCTGGGCTTGTTTTCACCTCCGGCTATGTAGCTAACGAAGCCTCGCTTGGCACGCTTTGTTCCATGTTGCCGAACTGCATTATTTATTCCGACGAATTCAACCATGCGTCCATGATTCATGGCATCCGCAACAGCAAGGCCGAAAAACATGTATTCCGCCATAACGATCTTGAGCATCTTGAATCACTGCTCGCGGCCTCTGACCCTGCGCGTCCGAAGGTGATTGCGTTTGAATCCGTCTATTCAATGGACGGTGATATTTCACCCATCAGCGCTATCTGCGACCTTGCCGAGAAATATAACGCTATCACCTACCTTGATGAGGTTCATGCCGTGGGCATGTATGGCGAGCGCGGCGCAGGCGTTGCCGAGCGCGACGGCGTGATGGAGCGCGTAACAATGATTCAGGGAACGCTTGGCAAGGCTTATGGCGTGATGGGCGGTTATATAACCGGCTCGCATGCGCTGATTGATATGCTGCGCTCCTACTCACCCGGATTTATTTTCACCACCGCCCTTCCCCCCGCGCTTGCTGCGGGCGCAACGGCGAGCATCCTCCACCTGATGGAAAGCAGCGACGAACGCGTCGCCCAGCAATATAAAGTAGGTGTGATGCGTGGCATGATGGAAAAGGCGGGCCTGCCCGTGATGCCGACCATGAGCCACATATTACCCGTGCTGGTGGCGGACCCCGTGCTGTGCAAACAGGCGTCGGACATGCTGCTCAGCCAGTTCGATATTTATGTGCAGCCCATCAATTTCCCGACCGTTCCGCGCGGCACCGAGCGCCTGCGCATCACCCCCAATCCGTGCCACACTCATGCCATGATGGTGGAGCTGACGCGTGCGCTGGTGTGGGTGTTTGAACGCCTTGGTATCAAGGCGGATGTGGAAAAACTCAAAGAAGTTGCCTAAGCCCTTACAGAAAAGGCTATACGCGGGCGCATCGTATTGAATGCGTTGGCAAAGGTTCGTACCGCTTCATGGTCGGTGCGCGCATCAAAAATTTTATCCTGTTTTGTCGGCCACTCGCATTTTTTGCAGGCTTCCACGATTTTGGCAAATTTTGCGGACTCTATGGCGTCAGGGCTTCCGTAATTGTTCCATGAATTGGCGCGGTAATGCAGGTACTGCGCATCGCTGCGCTTGCCATTTTCATCGGGCGGGTAGTCGTTGTATTTGTCGTCAAATGAGCGCACTGCGTCTTCGTCTATCTGGTACGGCACACCGCGATGGTCGAGCATGGTGTTCTTGACTTCGTGCGGATAGCTGCGTGCAGGCGCGTGATCCCAAAAATCCAGCCCCTCTTCTGTCCAGAATTTATAGCGCAGCATCTCCTGATGCAGTTCTGTGACGCCGCTATGTGTTAGCTCCGGCTCTACTTCCAGTATGACTTCCGAAGGCCTGCCCGCTTCCGCTCGCTCGCTTGTGTCTGACAATGTGGCCTGACAATTATTTTTCAGGATAAAGCGGCTATGGCTGATACGCGGCGTTTTTATGTTCCGGCAGTCATAGGCCTTGAACACAAGGTTGCTGCCATCAATACGAAAAACTGAAGTGGTGGAGCCGTCACGCAGGAATGAAATATTTTCGGTAAGCTCGTGCGCATCAAGCGCATCGGCGATTTGCTGCGCATTGTATATGCTGGTGCGCGTTTGCAGTTTTTCTACAAGCGCCTGCCTATCCATGTTGGTTAGGCCGCCTTGCGGCGTTTCTGGAATTGAGGGTAAAGCTTCGAGAGGTCGGTGATGCGTTCGCCTACATCTTCAAGGCGGCAGCAATCCGGATTTTCTTTTATTTTCTCAAGCCGCTCAAACCAGTTGCGGACAAGGCGTGCCTTCATGCGGTTTACCGGCAATACATCGAGGTTCTCGGTGTACTTCTTGATAGCAAATATCTTGGTATCAATGACTGCCATAACGCCCTATTTTATAACATGCTGTAATATAATAAAAATGAAGCATGCCGTTAATCCGGAGCATAATATACCTCAGGAACGGTCATTATAAAAGTAAAAAATCATTAACCTTTGTGTTTTCTTTACGGATGCGATTAAATCGAGTCGGCACGGTGGTATGCCCCGCCCGTGGCTGCACGTATGGCGCCGGTGGTGGTGGGTAGTGAAATAGCCAGCCCCTTGAGCGAGCGCACGGCAAGGAAGGCAAAGGCCTGCGCTTCCAGCGCGTCACCAATCCAGCCCAACGATTCTACGGGATATACTTTGGAAAAACGCCGCGCCAGCGATTGCATAACGGCAGGGTTATGACGTCCACCGCCTGTAATAAACCATTGCTTTGCGGGTTTGGGGAAGTAATGCGAACTTTTTTCGGCGGCTGAAGTCATGAATTCCACCAGTGTGGCCGCGCCGTCTTCTTTCGACAGCTTGGCCAGCGACTCATCAGAGAAATGGTTGCGGTCGAGCGATTTGGGCGGCCTGCGCGCAAAGAACGCATCTTTTAGAAGGCTTTCGACAATGGCATTGTCGCTTTTTCCTGCCAGCGCCAATCTGCCTTCGTCGTCGAAGTCCTTGCCTGTGTGCTTAAGCGCCCATTCATTTATCATTACGTTGCCTGGGCCGGTGTCCAGCGCCATGATGTCGAGGTCCATCAGGTCGTTGCTGGTGTTTTCAGAACGGCCAATCCATGTGACGTTGGCGATACCGCCGATATTTAGCACGGCAATCGGCAATTCCATGCGGCGTGCCAGCGCGGCATGGTATAGCGGCACCAGCGGCGCTCCCTCACCCCCTGCGGCCATGTCGCGGCGGCGGAAATCACAGACAACGTCAATACGTGTTTTTTCAGCCAGCAGTGCGCCGTTGCCAATCTGCCATGTGATATGTTCCAGCGGGCGGTGCGCCACGCTCTGGCCATGAAAGCCGATAACTCGCACGTCCTTGTAGCTGGCGCCCGCCTGCTTCAGCAGGGCGCGTACCGCCTCGGCATGGCGCAGGGTCATTTCCTGTTCAACAGCCAGCATATCGCCACGGCCATGCACGGCTTCGCGCAGCTTGATCTTAAAATTCGTTTCATACGGGATAGTGTGCCACTCGCCGAACTCATAGACATATTCCCCGTCAGTGCGTATGAGGGCTGCATCTATGCCGTCCAGAGAAGTTCCGCTCATCAGCCCAAGGGCCCATACGCCCTCCTGTTCCTTTAACATCTTGCTTAATCCTGTTGCATCTTATTAATAAGAACTTAATCTATATAGCTTATTGAGGTATGACAATACCGAATAATGATGGCGTAATACAAGGGAATCCTTATGGCGGAATATAAATCTGACTTTATGCGCATAATGCAAGAACGCGGTTTCATCCAGCAATGCACGGATGCCGATAATCTCGACAAACGCATGAAGAAGGACCGCACAGCGGCGTATATCGGTTTTGACTGCACCGCCCCCAGCCTACATGTCGGCAGCCTGATACAAATCATGGTGCTGCGCTGGCTTCAGAAGACCGGCCATAAGCCCATCGTTTTGCTTGGCGGCGGCACGACCAAGATCGGCGACCCATCCGGCAAGGACGAAGCGCGTAAGGTTCTCACAACCGAGTCGATCCAGACTAATATGGACTCCATCAAAATTGTGTTTGAACAATTTTTGAATTTCGGCACGTCTGCGTCGGACGCTATTCTTGTTAACAACGCGCAGTGGCTGGACAAACTCAACTACATTGAGTTCCTCGGCAATTATGGCCGCTATTTTTCTGTCAACCGCATGCTCACCATGGACAGCGTGAAGCTGCGGCTTGAGCGCGAACAGAATTTAAGCTTCCTCGAATTCAATTACATGATTTTGCAGGCCTATGATTTTGTGGAGTTGAACCAGCGTTTCGGCTGTTCGTTGCAGATCGGCGGATCTGACCAGTGGGGCAATATCGTTATGGGCATTGACCTGTTCAACCGCATGGACTCGGAAAAGCGTTTCCAGCCCATGAGCCTTGAGAAAAAGGGTAAGCCGGCACTCAAAGTGCTTGAAGTGCAGCCGATGATCCAGTCCAAGCGCACTGATCCGTCGGACTACACCACCGAAGCTTTCATGAACTACATGAACCAGGGCGAAGGCCGCGGGCTGTTCGGCCTGACCACGCCGCTTCTGACTACCGCCGCAGGGGAAAAAATGGGCAAAACAGCATCCGGCGCCGTGTGGCTGAATAAGGATATGTTGCAGCCTTATGATTACTGGCAGTTCTGGCGCAATGTGGACGATGCTGATGTGGGACGTTTCCTGCGCCTGTTCACTGAAATGCCAATCGCCGAAATCGAAAAACTGGAATCACTCAAAGGTTCTGAAATCAACGAGGCAAAAAAGATTCTCGCCAACGAAGTCACCAAGTTGTGTCATGGCGACCGCGCTTCAAAGCAGGCAGCAGAAAGTGCGCGCAAGATGTTTGAAGAGGGCGTAGTAGGTGAAGATATTCCTGTGTTTGAAATTCCACGCGGCGAACTGGGAAGAGGTATTCCGGCATATGACCTTATCCGTCAGGCGGGACTTGCTGGTACTGGCGGTGACGCCCGTCGCTTGATTCGTGGTGGCGGCGCGCGCATCAACGACCGCAAGCTGGAAGACGAGAATGAGCTGATTGGGCCAACCTTCTTTGATAAGGAAGACAGCCTGAAGCTAACCGCAGGCCGCAAAAAACACATTATCGTGAAGTTGAAATAGTTGTTTTACAGCCAGAAAAATCGGCGCGTATTTTATTAAATTACTGTAATTTAATAATATTGTTTATTTATGCCCCTATATTATTAACCAATATAGTTATTCAAATAAGTTAAAAAACTAATTATAATAAACCTGTCTTACTCGCTCTAGTAACGCAGGGACTTTCCCCTGTCGTGAAAAAGCGGTTTCCGCTTCTGGGTACTCCCCATGAAAAGCGTCAAGATCGGGAATCTCGTGATCAGTGGTGAGCATCTGACGGGTGAGATCATGGACGGTAAAATCATGATCATCAGCAGTGGACGTGTCATCGTTCCCCTCGTCCTCAAAAACGAAGGGAAGAAACGAGTCCGCGTCAGCTTCTGGCCCAGTATCAAAGGCAAGTTCGGTGGTCGCTGGCTTAAAACCGGCGAGACGATGGAAGTGCAAATCAACACCATCCATCAGTGGAACGGCTTCCCCCAGAGCTGCCTGCGTATCGGCACCCAAACGTACGAGCTGCACACTAACTAGCATGTGATTCCCCGTACCACCCCTTTCACCCGTTTCGACGGGTGAGAGTGGTGTATCTAACACCCATATTACACGATCATCCTTTAGTTTCTTTTTTATTGCTGCTTGCCGGTGCTGATTTTTTCGGCGAATCCAGAATATCAAACATCCCGCGCAGGAAGCCGGGTGTAAGTATCGACAGCGGGTTTACGGTAACGAACGGGTCTGCGCCCGTACCCTTGATACTATAGCGCGCGGCGAATATGCCGCCGCCGTCACCACCCGTCAGTATGGGGCCAAACAACGGCACTTTATCAAATACGTTATTGAGCGTGTAAGACGGCACAACCGTTCCCTGTACATCCAGTGTGCGCCTTGGGAAGGTGATTGTGCCTTCTGCCGTAAGGCCGATGGCCGAACCATAGGTTTTGGTATTATCACCAAGCGTGATGACATCTTTTGTCAGGGTAAATGGTGCCGAAAATTTATCGAACTGAATGCCCTTGCCGCCTAACGTGTCGATAATGCCAGTCAGCGACGCCAGCGTTAGCAGCTTGGCAAGCACAGGCGCATCTTTAATGACATATTTATTGATGAGCATCCTGCCTGTCAGCACACTGTCGGCATTAGTGTCATCATAATTTCCGGTGATGCTCATTTCACCACCGTTCATGCTATCAAGCAGGTTGAGTGCTTTCAGGAACGCGCCTGCATTGTCTGCATTCACGGCTAACTGGCGCAGGCCTTTCGGGTTGCGCAATATACGCAGCGTGAATGATTTGCCATCAGTGGTGGCGCCGCTGATATTGGCAAATTTGCACAATGTGGTGTTGCAATCAGCCTCACCCTTGATGTCGTCAAGGAAACGATCCTTTCCAAGTATCAGGCGTTTTACATTACCCTTGAATTGCAATGCAGGAAAATGCTGGAATGAAAAAGTTGGTTCGCTGGCTGCGTCGCCTTCGATAAACGAGCTGACATCGGCGGTCACCCCTTCAAAATTGATGTTATACGCGCCGTCAATTTTTTCATAAAAAAGGCTGTTGAGGTCGCTATTGCCAAAGCGGAACTTGCCCAATTTTACACTCTGAAGCTCGGACAATTCCTTATTCAGCGTTGCCGAACCCGCAGCATCAACGTTAAAACCTTTCATGTGGAATGCAGGAATTGTAAGCGCTCCGTCTTTCTTTTCAGCCGTAAGCGAAAGCGTTGCCGGCTCTCCGGCAGGTTTTTTCCAAGCAAGACTGCCGACATCGAGCGCCGCATTCACAAGGTCAAGATTAGCGGTGGATATTTCTGCCGTGGCGCTTTGTTTAACGCTTGCCTTAACGCCTAAATTGCCACTGAGAAATGGTGGTATCGGATAGCCGAATTTCGGTAAGCTGGCTACAGGTGCGGACGCTGTCGCCTCAATAAAGGTGTCGAAGCCTTCCTTATTGTCGGCGCTGGCGTCGAACAGGTATTTCACCATGCTGTCAGATACGCTGGCGCCGTTAACATCACCCTTGCCCTTAAACACCAGGGATATATTGCTGATGGCAAGGCCGCCATCGACATTACTGAGGTCGAATTTATTCATAAAATTATTTTGCGACATGCCTTTCATGTCGGCACTCACGCGGTAATCGATGTCAGGATTTCCCGACTTACCACTTTCATCTTGCGGCGCAAAGAAATGGAATCCTACATCGGCATTACCGCTGATGATACCCTTGGCTTCGTTTTCCACTAGGTTCAGGCGCTTGGCCTTATCAAGACGTGGCAGACCAAGAAAATGCACAATGTCCGGCGCAGTGGAATTGGCGGTAAGGCTGACTTTGATATAGGGATTATCGGGGTTCAGGTCTTCAATCAGCACACGGCCTGCCGACATTTTTGTTTCTTTCAGGTATTCGGCGGATTCAATGGCGGCGTTCAGCGCCATGCCGTCCACATGAATAAGCGCATTGACATTTTTGACCTGCGGGTGGTCTGGCAGGTAGGTGATGTTCGCGCTACGAAGGGTGATATTGGCATCTACGGCTTCTTTGGGGAGTATGGGTTTTTTAAGGTCGCCGAAGGCAATATTGATACCAACTTCTGCTTTAGGAACGTTGCCTTCGGTGATGTTGGTGGTGACCCATTCGCGTGTCAGCGGTGCAAGGCTTGGCGGCCAGAACAGGCGCACATTTGCTGCCGATACATTTTCTATGCTGGCGTTGGCGCGTACTGCGGCGTCGGCGCCATCGAGCGTGACCAGACCCTCTGCCTTTAGCAGCGAGCCGCCAATATCAGCGCTCAATTCATTTATCTGGAAATCTTTCAGGTTATTGCTGATTTGTCCTTCGGCGTGCATGGAGTTGATATCAAGCGTGCCTTCCAGCTTTTCAGATCCAATTGTTCCCTTTGTACCACTCATGCTAAAATTAAGGCGCTGCAAGCCCGCATTCTTTTCAAACACCATGGTGGCTTTACCGTCAAGCGGCACATTGAAATTAAGCAGCTTCAGATGCGGGCTGTCAGAAAACATGTTAGCCAATACCCCTGGCATCAACTGGGTAAAGGTAATAGTGCCGTCAAAGGTGGGTTTTTGCTTATCAAGCATCAGCTGCGCCTTAAGCGGTGTCTTGTACTGGCCGTAATGTATATCGCCGCTGATATCCGTCTGAATGGTGCCGCGCTTGTCACGCCGGAATTGTATGGTTGTACCCGAAGATTTGAAAAACTCTCCGCGTTTCTTGCTGCCGATACTGATATCTGCGTCCTGAATTTTAATTAAGCGCAGTTTGCGGAAGCCGCCATCCTCGGATGGCATTAGTAAAGGTGACAGCACGGCAACAAACGGCACTGCTATATCTTCAACGTTTGAAATGGCAGCAGGTGCCTCGCCTTCAGTGGCAGGTGCTTCCTGCTTTTCTACTTCTTTTACTACCTCCGGCATTTTAGAGCCGAAACTGATGGAGCGGTCGGGGTTCTGTACTAGATTGATAACGGGCTTGGAAATGGTAAGCGACGTCGGCAAAATTTCACCGGCGAGAATGTAGAGTACATTCACACCCAATGATATTTCCGGAAAAGTGGAGAAGATACGCCCGTCCTTATCTATAACGGCAACGTTGCTAATACGTATATCTACTGGGTGCTTCCAGCCATCCCACACCAGCCATGTTTCGGCGATATCGACCTTGTAGCCCTGCCCGCCCTGTTCCAGCGCCCTTTCGAGATAAGGCGTAATCTGCTCAAGCGAGCGTGGGCCAGTTGCCACCCATATTAATATGGTATTGACCGCCGACAGCAAGGCAATCGTAAGCCCGAGAATCAAACCAAACAGGAATTTTACAGTTTTCTTGCGCACAGGTTTCAGAATATCACTTGAAGGATGTTGCTATAATGGTCAGTCCAGACATCGACAGGTTCTTTCGGGTTCAATTCTTTCCACTCGGGGTTGGCTTTGTCCAGATGGTTAAAATATTTGCTGTCGCGCGCCATAATCACCCATGTGGATGGTGATTGCAGTTTTTCTTTGGGCGACAGGTCGTTAATGTACATGGCCTTTACACCAAGGTCTTTTGCAAGCGCTCCCATTACCGGCACAAGGTTTAAGTGGCGGTTGGATACGTTGAACAGCATCAGTCCGTTTTCAGCGAGCTTGTTTTTGTAAATGGCCAGTGCCTCACGTGTAAGCAGGTGGACGGGAATGGCGTCAGAGCTGAATACGTCGATAATCACAATGCCATAATGTCCCTCCATGGCCTTTGCCAGTGAAAGTCTGCCGTCGCCCATAATTACTGATATTTTAGGTCCGCAATCTTTCAGGAAGGTAAAAAATTTCGGGTTCTGGGCAATGGATGCCACAATTGGGTCGATTTCATAAAAATCGAATGGCTGGCCTTGCTTTCCAAAACAGGCAAGGCTGCCCGCACCCAGACCGAGTACCGCTACGGGAGCGTTGCTGAGGCTCTTGTCCACATGGGCAAATACTTGCTTCAATGGACCATAGTAGGAAATCGGATTAAGCCGCATTTGCGGATCAAGCGATTGCATGCCGTGCAGTGTTGTGCCGTGCATAATCATCATGGCGTTTGTTTCCTTGCCCTGCAATACGCGGTTGATGCCGAAGAAATTGCGTTCTTCGTATATGGCGTTTGGCACAATGCGTCCGCTGTTATTGTAGCCGGCGAACTGCACGACTACCAGCAGGCTGGCTGCAATCAGCGCAAAGCGCAGCGGGCGTTCGCTACTCATGGTACTTAACATGAAGAATATCAGGAACAGTGCCACTGCCAGCAACGGCACAATCGACAGGCCCATCATACTGGCGCCACCATCAGGCAGTAATGATGACAGCCAGCTGTTGATACCCTCGAGCGTATCCGGATGATCGTTTACCAATTTGGTGAAGCCAAAAAAGGCGAGGCAGAGGAACAGTGCAAAATCCATCGGAATCATGATATCGAGGAAACGTTCGCGCTTTTTTGTACGGTTGGATGCGGCGTTCCATGGGCGCATAAGCAGGCTTAAAACCAGTATCAGCGGGTATTCAATCGGTGCGGTAAAAATAACCGGAGCGAGCAGTGAATTGAATACGCCACCAAGCATGCCGCCGAATGATACCCATAGGTAAAACTCGGTAAGGTGGCTGGCGGGAGGCTTGCTTTTTGCAAGCAGCCCGTGGCAGCCAAGCGCGATATAGAAAAAGGCGAACAGGTGCAGTATCATTACCTGACTGAGGAAATTAATCTCGAACGCCAGCGACATGATAACGAAAGGAATGATGATGACTTGCGCTTGAAACGAACGGTCGGTGAGCATGGGTTTTTTAGCAAAAGCCATGATGAAGGTAAGTAGATACAGCGCTAGCGGAACCACCCAGAACAGGGGAATCGAGGCAATGTCTGTGGTGATGTAGGTGGTAACGCCCAGCAGCAGGCTGGAGGGAAAAAAGGCAAGCGCCGTCCAGTATATACGGTTACGGTTTGTCGGCGGAGCTACGGCTTCAGATCTGCCTCGTGCAGACAATGGCGGCACGGTGAGATTGCGTTTCATCAACTGGCTGCAGGCGACAATCAGCAGGATGAAAGCCACAAACGCAAATGACCAGTAGAGCGTCTGCTGGTGAAGTGTCAGCGCAGGTTCGACGATAAACGGGTACCCCAGCAGGGCAAGCAGGCTGCCGACATTACTGGCGCTGTAGAGGAAATACGGGTTTTGTGCGTCTTTATGGCTGGTGCGTGAAAGCCAGAATTGTAGCAGCGGCGCGTTGGCGGCCAGCACAAAAAATGGAAATCCGACGGAAAGGAACAGCGACACCAGCATCCAGCTGATAGGATATTCAACACTCACAAAGCCAATGTCGGTCTTGGCGGCAATAGGCAGCCATACCAGAGAAATGCCCAGCAAGCCCAGATGAAGCCATACCTGCTTTTTTGCCCCCAGCCATTTGCCCGACAGGTGGGCATAAGCATATCCCAGCAGCAGCAACACTTGAAAAAACATCATGGACGTGTTCCATACGGCAGGACTGCCGCCAAGGTGGGGCAATAGGAGCTTGGATATCATCGGCTGTATGAGGAACAGCAAGAATGCGCTTGTAAAAATAGTCAGGGTGTAAATACTGGTCATTGTGATAGCGGCCGAAGTAAGTTACAGATTTTTTGGCATTATATTGTAGTCAAGGATACCCATATAAGCACTAATCCAAACAAGTTTCCAGCACAACCAGCGCAGTTGCCTGTGGTTTATGACATGGGCGATGCCCAGCGCTGCTGGCAGCAATGGCTGGAAACGGCAGCACGTCAGGAAAAGCCGCTATCGGAGTGGATGAAGGCGGCGGTGGAAATACACCATGCCACCTACCCGCTGCTTACGGCCGTATTCAGCAATTCGCCCTATCTTTCGCGTTTATTGCAGCTTTACCCCGATACAGCGCATGATTATGCGCTTAAAGGCGCAGACAGCGCTTATGCAAAACTGCTGCAGGAGCTTGGCGCAGTTGCACTTGTGGATATAACCCCGCAGGAACTTACGCGCATATTGCGTGTCGCCAAAGGCAGGCTGGCTTTGCTGGTGGCGCTGGCGGATTTATCAGGCGCATGGCCGCTGGAACATGTAACAGAGGCACTTTCCGCCTTTGCTGAAAAGAGTCTGACCATGGGGTTGGATGCGCTTTTGCTGGCAGGTCATAAAATTGGCGACATCACCCTCCCCGACCCTCAGCAACCTTCCGCTAACTGCGGAATTATTATTCTGGGCATGGGCAAGCTTGGCGGTGGTGAGCTGAATTATTCTAGCGACATTGACCTGATTGTAATATTCGAGCCGGATAAACTGGGCTACAAAGGCCGTCATAACGAACAGCACTACATGAACAAGCTGGCGCATGAGCTGGTAAACATCATGCAGGAGCGCACCGCTAATGGATATGTGTTCCGCACCGACCTGCGGCTTCGCCCTGACCCAGCCTCCACCCCTCCGGCTATCAATATTGATGCCGCCTATTATTATTACGAAAGCGTCGGCCAGAACTGGGAACGCGCGGCCATGATAAAAGCGCGGCCCGTGGCGGGTGATATTGCGGCGGGTGAGCGTTTCCTCAAGGCGCTGGCACCTTTCATGTGGCGCCGCAGTCTTGATTTCGCATCGATTAACGACATTCACTCCATCAAGCGGCAGATGGACAGCGTGCGCAACAAGCAGATAAGCTTGAAGGGCCACAACATAAAACTGGGCATGGGCGGTATCCGCGAAATCGAGTTTTATGTACAAATCCACCAACTCATATGGGGCGGGCGCGTGCTGGTGCTGCGCACCAAGGCCACTTGTGAGACGTTGGCGCGCCTGCTCGATCATGGGTTGATTGATGCCACTACACAAAGCACGCTGCACGAAGCCTATGTTTTTCTACGCAAGCTGGAACACCGGCTGCAAATGGTTGCGGACGAGCAGACCCATACTATCCCTGACAGTGATGAAGAGGTACGGCGTATCTCGTGTTTTATGGGTTATGATTCAATAGAAGTGTTTGAAAAATCGGTGATGGAAACGCTACAAGCCGTGCATGATATATATGCCAACTCATTCCAGAGCGCAGAGAAGCTGGGTGATGAAGGCAATCTGGTATTCACGGGCGTAAGCCACGATCCCGACACACTGGCCACCCTGCGCCAGATGGGGTATTCCAATCCCGAGACTATTTCCGAAATCGTGATGGGCTGGCATCACGGCTCAAAGCGCGCAACCCGCACCAAACGTGCGCGGGAGTTGCTCACCGAGCTGATGCCGACATTGCTCAAGCGCCTGAGCGAAACGGTAAACCCTGACCATGCGTTCCTCAAGTTCAACGATTTCCTGACCAATCTGCCCGCAGGTGTACAGCTTTTTTCGCTGTTTAATGTCAACACGCATTTGTTGGGGCTGATTGCCGACATTATGGGTAGCGCTCCAACGCTGGCCGATCACCTCAGCAAATCGCCGCACATGCTCGATGCCGTGTTGCAGGCCGATTTTTATGGCCCGCTACCGACGGTGGGCTATTTGGAACAACAGCTCGAACAGCTATTGACACCTTTAGATGAATTTGAAGATTGCATGGATGCACTGCGCCGCTTCCGCAACGAAAAACAGTTTCAGGCGGGCGTGCAGTTACTTAAAGGTATGATAAGCGCAGAACAGGCGGCGCGTTTCCTGTCATCGCTGGCTGACCTGATGGTAAAAGAAACGCTGGATGCTGTAATTGCGGAATTCAGCCGTAACTACGGCACGATTGAAGGCGCGCGCTGCGCAATCATCGCGCTTGGCAAGCTCGGCAGTTGTGAAATGACCTTCAGCTCCGACATCGACCTCATTTTTATTTATGACGTGCCGGATGCCGACGCGATATCCACGGGTGAAAAAGGTTTTTCAGCCAGCGTGTATTATAACAGGCTGGTGCAACGCCTGCTTAATGCACTCTCGGCTATGGGCCGCGACGGTAGGCTTTACGAGGTGGATACACGCCTTCGTCCTTCCGGCGCCAAGGGCGTGATGGCCGTTAGTGTGCAGGCGCTGCGCCAGTATTTTGACGAATCTGCGTGGACGTTTGAATATATGGCATTTACAAAAGCGCGTGTGGCCTATGGTGACGTAAAACTCAAGGCAACGCTGGATGAATTAATTCATGCGCAAATTACCAAGATGCGTGACGTGGAAAAATTGCGCATTGACGTGGTGGACATGCGAAGCCGTGTTGACAAGGAGTATGCGGCGGCCAGCCCATGGGACATAAAGCACGTGCATGGTGGATTGATGGATATTGATTTCATTGCCCAGTACATGATGTTGCTGCATGCCCCGCAAACGGCAGGCTCAAATCCAGGCGCTGCCTCGCGGGTTTTTAAATGGTTAAAAGAAACCAGGCGGCTGGATGCAAAACTGGCTGATGAATTAATAGAGGCAGACCGTTTTCTGGGGCAGATATTCAATATCTTGCGTCTGTGTTGTGATCGCAGGTTTGATGAAGCCATCGCCCCGCAGGGCCTGCGCAAGCTGATGGTTGATTCTGTGAAAGAGATGGATTTTGAGTCACTCAAAGCCAGAGTAATTGCTGTTGAACAAGGCGTTTTTGCTATCTATAATACCCTACTTACTAAATAAACTATTGGAGTAGTTATGACTAAAGCCGCTTACAGCAAACCCGCGCAGCTTGAAATTGGCGACCGCGCTCCTGACCTATCTGTTGAATTCGATAATGGTCAGAAAATCACGACTGAAACACTCGAGGGGAAACACAAGGTGGTTTATTTCTACCCCAAAGATGACACACCCGGCTGCACGATTGAAGCGAAGGATTTCCGCGACCATATCGCCGATTTTGGAAAGGCTGGCGCCGTTGTTATTGGTATCTCCAAAGACTCGGTAAAAAGCCATGACAAGTTTAAGGAAAAATTCTGCCTCCCCTTCCCGCTTGCTTCCGACGAGCATGGCACTACCTGCGAGGATTATGGCGTGTGGGCAGAAAAGAGTATGTATGGCAAAACGTACATGGGAATTGAGCGCACTACATTCCTTGTCGATAAAAGTGGTATCATCCGCAATATCTGGCGCAAGGTGAAGGTAGAAGGCCACGTGGCCGAAGTTCTTCAGGCCGTGAAGTCTCTGTAATCAGGCCGCGATTTTTGCCAGATATTTAGGCACTACCTGCGTGGCAGGGCCATAGAGTTTTTCAGCGAATATATTATGTCCGCTGGAAGGCTCCATGTTGAGTTCCACCGTGTGTCCCTTACCGTTCATGCGGACTTCCTGAACAAATCCAGCGGCTGGATAGACATTGCCTGATGTGCCGATGGATATGAACAGGTCGCAATCGCGCAGCGCATGGTAAATCAGGTCCATATGCAGTGGCATTTCCCCGAACCACACGATATGCGGGCGCAGTCTTCCCGGCAAGTTGCAACAGCTGCAACGTGTTTCGGTGGTGATATCGTCGTCCCATTCAAACACCTCGTCACTCACCGAGCAGCGTGCCTTGCGCAGTTCCCCGTGCATGTGAATAAGCGTGTAATAAGGATTGTCCTGCGCACTATTACCAATGGCTTTGTCTGCCTGTTCGTGCAGGTTATCGACATTCTGCGTTATTAAAAACACCTTGTGTTTTTGCGCGGCGACAAACTTCGCCAGTGCAAGATGCGCAGAATTGGGGCGGACTTCTTTTAGCTGTGCGCGGCGCATGTTGTAGAAGTCCTGCACCAGCTTTGGGTTGAGTGCAAAAGCCTCCGGCGTCGCCACATCTTCGACGCGGTGGTTGCACCACAGCCCGTTATTATCGCGGAAGGTAGAAAGCCCTGATTCCGCCGAAACACCGGCGCCCGTGAGTATAGCAATTGTTTTCATGAGGTATAGTAATGCCGAAGGCGGCTTGTTTGTCCAGCAATTTACTGTGCTTTAGACGTTGGTCTGGTCTTTCAGGGATTGGATAGTCCCCATCAGGTCGGCTTCATAATGATGGTTTACGCCGTAATCATGCTCCATGCGCATCTTCACATCGAGCGGCACATCCATACCGATGCCTCTTTCGATGATAGTTCCGTAATCTTCAAGGTTGAAAGATCCGCTATCGCGCGCTTCCTTGAAAGCCTTAGCCATACTGGGTTTAATGCACAGATAGGCCCAGAAAGGCTGGCCGTCTTCCTGCGTTCCGTAACATAACAACATGATGGTGCATAGCAGGTCGGCCATGGACTGCTGTGAAAGCGGCGGCGGTGTAATTTCGACCATGGACATGGAAGCTGCCTGCCTATCCTATCCCGTGTGATGTTAACGTCGCCATTTCAGGGGTTTTCTGCACATGCAGCTGGCCAGAAACCTGATCCGTATCAGCATGCATACTTGGAAAAGCCTTCAATTGCGACGCACCCATGCTGTTTATGGCAGCAATAAGTTCATCAATGCTCGTTTGATTCATGTGTGTTGACGCATCATGCAAGGCCGAGGCGGCCATCCTGCTAATACCATCACCTGATGTGGCCCCCGGTAAAGCAACTGCAGATGCTTCTCTAAGAGAAACAACCATACCTACACTCCCCGTTTAAGTCTCAAATTCAGTAAAATTAAAAAATTTAATTCTAACTAAGTATTGTACTGAGACTATGTTTAGGCGCTGCTTTTTTAGTATTCTTATAATCAGGCTGTATTGAGTAAGTTCGCTTGCTTTTATTCAGCACCTTACTGCACCATATACTAGTTAGATAAAAAATTCAAGTACATGTAGCGCAGCAACTGGTTAACAAATATTGACATTTTTTGCTGATATTGATTGTTAGAACAAAGCGCGAAATCATTAAGCTACACAGCTTAGATATTTGAAAACAATATTTTTTGCACAGGATGTGGCAAAAATATTAACATCATTGCGTAAACGCGTACTAACGCATTCCTATATCAGCGGGTGAAAACATCTGTGACCTTACCCAGTAACGCAGCACATCATCAAAGCCGCTGGCGCTTGTGGAGGTGCTTCCTGTGTGTGGACGCATGATGAATGTGTTATCGAAGGTGGTGGCGGTGGCATTCTCATCGCAGTAGCAATTCATTAGCTCATCGGTATTGCTGGAACGCGCCGACTTTCGCAGTCCGCTAAGCTGGAATGCGCCGTGGCCGTTGTTGCCGTGGCTGATAATCACAGCGATGGCGTTGGTTGTTCGGTTTTCGCTTGCACCGTCCAGCACCGTGATGCTGCCGATGGTCGTGCTGGTGACCGGATAGGTGGTGAAGGCCAGCGGTGCCGTCATGCGTATATCCACTACATAGCTGAAGCGCCCACCCCACGGGTCGAACATATAATCATCCGGCAGGCCGAGGCTTTTTATAGGCACAACACCGCCCGCAGTATTTTCCGTGTCGTTGAAATTAGCGGCGGGGTCGCCGTCACACGTGCCGTTATTAGCAGCTTCTAGGCCGAATTTTTCTTCAGATAATGCAATCGCTCCATCTGCCGGACATGGCAGCCGGTTATTCTGGCGGCGGAATTTTATCATCGCCTCCTGAATGGCATCCATCTTGGATTGCAACTCACTTTGCTTGCTGCGGCGTAATTCCTGCGTCATGATAGCAAGCACGCCACCCGCTACCAGCGAAAGCACCAGAAGCACGATGGAAAGCTCCAGTAGCGTGAAGCCGCGCTCATGTGTGGCTGCTGTTTTTCTGTAATGTCTGAATAAACGCATACGATATTGTAGCACTGTGTTTGTGTAACCGGAATTTTTATTTAAACCATAGTCATTAAAAAGCACTTAACCTGCCTATTTCCTCTTTGCCTTGCCAATGTACAAACGTTATAAAGAGTGCAGTTTTAATTTTGCCTAAACTGTTTATTTAGTTTTTACATGGACGCATCAGACAAACTGCTTCAACGCCTTTCGCTTAGCTCAGAAGAGCTGGTAGCAGCCCTCACCACGCCCGAATTTTACGTCGAAATTCTGATGATTGGTGTCTCCGTGGCACTGGCATTCCTTATTGCCGTGCTGGTGCGCCGCCGTTTGAAACATCACCTGAGGGTGCATCCTCCGGTGCGGCTCGACCCAGAAATCATCCTGCGGCCTGCCTCCCTGCTGTCGCCGTTGCTCGCTATTTTATACCTCAGCATTATTAAACCCTTTGCCGAACGTTATGGTGACGGCGGTATCTGGGTGAATGCCGTGGTGCAACTGTTGTTTGCTTATGTCATCGCAAAGGCTGCGCTTATTCTTGTGCAATCCCGGCCTGTGGCGTACCTGATTGCCATTGTGGTCATGGTGCTGGCGGTGCTTGATGTTACCGGTTTTATGAAAGACACGGTAAGCTACCTCGATTCCATGTCGTTTGGCGTGGGCAGCCTGAACCTGTCAATATTACAGATATTGCAAGGCTCGGTTATCCTTGTCATCGTGTTCTGGATTGCCGGTGCCTTTTCCCGAACCTTGGAAACCTACCTGCGCCGCAGCTCCAGCCTCAGCTATAACGCACGTGAGCTGACGGTAAAATTCTTCAAGATTCTGGTATATTTTATCGCCGTGATGGTGACGCTTTCCGCCATGGGCGTTGACCTTACCGCTTTTGCCGTATTCGGTGGTGCGCTCGGTGTCGGTATCGGTCTTGGCTTGCAGAAAATCACCGCCAACTTCGTCAGCGGCATTACCCTGTTGCTGGAAAAATCCATCCAGATTGGTGACCTTATTGAAATGGGAGGAATCGACGGACATGTGCGTCAGCTCAATATACGCTATGCACTGCTGGAAACGTTTGATGGCCGTGAAATCCTGGTTCCTAACGAAGAGCTGATTTCAACCAAGGTGATTAACTGGACACACAGCAACTATCTTGCGCGTGTGGAAGTGAATGTGCGCGTTGCCTATGACAGCAACCCGAGACAGGTTATCGATCTGATGCTGGAAGCCGCACGTGAATACAAGCTATGCCTGAAAAACCCTAAACCCAACTGTTTCCTGCGCGAATTTGCCGAGAGCAGCCTGAACTTCACCCTTTTCTTCTGGATTCCCGATGTGCGCGAAGGCCGCATGGGGCCGCAGAGCGATGTGATGATGACTATACTGGATAAGTTTCAGGCTGCCGGTGTGCGCATTTCCTTTCCGCAGCGCGAGATGCACATTGTTTCCGGCGATACTCAGGAACTGAGTAACAAAGCTTAGTAGCCGCCTCTGCGCCCAGTATCCGGACGGATATTGCTCAATTCCTTGCGCCACTGGGCAAAGATGCCTTCGGTCAGTTCCTTCCGGTTTACGAAGGACGGGCGGTCTCTGTCGGGTTTAAGTTCCGGTGGCGGTGGTGCTACGCGGGCTTTCACCTGCCTGAATACCTCTGGCATGGCGTCCATCATATCCAGTGCCTTGCCCATATTCTCTACGGCGGACTGCATGGAAATGCTGACCATCCTTTCGCGTTTGCCAAGTTCAGCAAGTACGGGTTTTAGTTCTGCTGCGGCGGTTTTGATGCGGTCACTGCCGTAATCTGTTGCGGCAACCGCATTCATAAATTTTTCAAAAGCCGCAATGCCACGCTTGATCATACCCTGCTTTGATTTGTAGTAGGTATCCATCTCACGTTCATGGTCATCCTGCGGAATATCGGTGAATTCCATGCCTGCTGCGCCGCGTGTAATGTTGACTTTAGGAGCGTATTTCTCGCCAATCATGTCATACATCACGCGCTCTTCATCCATCACATTATGAAAAGCAGCCAGCGAAGCGACTACCTCTGCCACAGCACCATTTTTACGTTGTGCCTTTACGTGGTTTCCCCACCTGAATTCCATTCCGTCAAAACCGATTTCGTCTTTTGGGTCATCCATGGTCTTGCTCCCTGCGGTTTTTTACTTTTTTTATAGGTCCAATGTACCCCAAATTACTTAATAATATTGATATAATGCCTAAAATGCTGTGTTTTTGGCGTAGAAAATAGCAAAAAAATAGTATAACATGCTGACCTATTTAAAAACTTCAGGATACGGAATTATGTCCTTTACCAAAAAAACAGTGGCTGACTGGCAAAAGCTGGCGGAAAAAGATATCGGCAAGGACAAGGCGGGAAACCCCGTTCCACTCGATTCCCTAACGTGGCACACGCCGGAAGGTTTTGACATAAAGCCCGTATATACTGCTGCTGATTTAGAGAACCTCGAATATATCGACACCCTCCCTGGCTTTGCGCCTTACGCTCGTGGACCGCGCGCCACTATGTACACGGTACGTCCGTGGACGGTGCGGCAATATGCGGGCTTTTCCACTGCCGAGGAATCCAACGCATTCTACAAACGCAACCTTGCAGCAGGGCAAAAAGGCCTTTCTGTAGCGTTCGACCTTGCTACGCACCGTGGCTACGATTCCGACCACCCGCGCGTGGTGGGCGATGTCGGCAAGGCGGGCGTTGCGATTGATTCTATCGAGGACATGAAAATCCTGTTCGACAGCATTCCGCTGAACGAAATGAGCGTGTCGATGACCATGAACGGCGCTGTGCTGCCGATTCTGGCGAATTATATTGTGGCTGGCCTTGAACAGGGCGTGAAGCTGGAAGAACTTTCCGGCACTATCCAGAACGACATTCTCAAAGAGTTCATGGTGCGTAACACCTATATTTACCCACCGGAACCGAGCATGCGCATTGTCGCCGATATTATTGAGTACACGGCAAAGAACATGCCCAAGTTCAATTCCATTTCCATCTCCGGCTACCACATGCACGAAGCGGGCGCGACAGCCGTGCAGGAACTCGCCTACACCATCGCCGACGGTGACGAATATGTAAAAGCCGCGCTTGGCAAAGGCCTGAACGTGGATGACTTTGCGCCCCGCCTGTCGTTTTTCTTTGCCATCGGCATGAATTTTTTCATGGAGATTGCCAAGCTGCGCGCCGCGCGCCTGCTATGGGCGAAGACCATGGCGAAGTATAATCCCAAGCACCCTATGTCCTCTGCTTTGCGCACGCATTGCCAGACAAGCGGTGTGTCGCTTACGGAAAAAGACCCCTACAATAACGTCGTGCGCACCACTATCGAAGCCATGGCTGCCGTGCTTGGCGGCACGCAGTCGCTGCACACCAACGCGCTGGACGAAGCTATTGCGCTGCCCACCGATTTTTCGGCGCGCATCGCACGCAACACGCAGCTCATCATCCAGCATGAAAGCGGTATCACCAAAGTGATCGATCCGCTGGGCGGTAGCTATTACATTGAAGCCCTCACCGATAGCCTTGTAAAACACGCGGAAGCGCTGATTGCAGAAGTCAACGAAGTCGGCGGCATGACCAAAGCTATCGAAGCCGGTATCCCCAAGCAGAAAATCGAGGAATCCGCCGCCCGCCGTCAGGCACGTGTTGACCGCGGGGAAGACGTGATTGTCGGTGTGAACAAATACCAGCTCAAAAAAGAAGACGCGATAGACATTCTCGATGTCGATAACGCCAAGGTGCGTGAATCGCAGCTAAAACGCCTCGGCGACGTGCGTAAAAAGCGCGACGAAAAATCCTGCCAGCTGGCGCTGGAGGCGTTGACTAAAGCCGCTGCGGATAAAACGGGCAACCTGCTGGAGCTGGCGGTGGAAGCCGTGAAGCACCGCGCGACCGTGGGTGAAATTTCCAATGCGCTGGAAAAAGTCTATGGCCGCTATAACGCCGAGGTTAGGACTATTTCAGGAGTTTACGGCGCTGTGTATGATGCCGACGACAGCCTGAAACCTATCCGTGAAAAAGTGGCAAAATTTGCTGAAACCGAGGGCCGCCGCCCTCGCCTGCTCGTTGCCAAAATGGGTCAGGACGGTCACGACCGTGGTGCAAAAGTCATCGCCACCGCCTTTGCCGATATGGGTTTTGACGTGGACGTCGGCTCGCTGTTCGCCACGCCCGATGAAGTGGCGCGTCAGGCCGTGGAAAATGACGTGCATCTTGTCGGTGTATCATCCCACGCAGCGGGGCATAAAACACTTGTGCCGCAGCTTATCGAAGCGCTTGGCAGGGCTGGCCGCAAAGATATTCTGGTGGTGTGCGGTGGCGTTATCCCCGCGCAGGATTATGATTATCTCTACAAGTCAGGCGTTGCCGAAATCTTCGGCCCCGGCACCAACATTCCCGATGCCGCTGCCAAAGTGTTGGCGCTGGTGGAAAAGAAGCGGAAAGCTGCGTGATAAAAAATGCGCTGGTTCTTCTGCTAATATATTTTGTTGGCATCGCAGTCTATAATTATAGCCTTAATGAAACAAATATGCCGCCACTTAGTGACGGTGACCTCATTTTTCAGACAACGAATGTGCCGCACTCATTTGCGCTTGCCCTTGCCAGCGGCAGCCTTTATCTCCACACTGGTATTATCAAGCAAAGCGGTAGCGGCACTGTGGTGATACATGCTGCGCAGACGGTGGTAGAAACGCCGTTGTCCGATTGGATTGCTCAGGGTGCTTTGAAACGGTTTTCCGTCTATCGTTATAAAGGTCTTGGCCGCGAACATACTTCCTACATACTGGAAGCGCTTAAACCCTATTACGGCAGGATGTATGACCATTATTTTTCATTTGATAACCACGAGATTTATTCCAGCGAACTAGCATATCTTGCCTTTAAACAGGCGAATATCCCACTGGGAAAAGTCGAAAAAATTGGTTCACTCACCGTCAATAACAGCTTTGTGACTAACCTTATCGAGCAGCGCTGGCAGAATTACCCCGCATGCGCGGGCAAAGACTACACATTCGATCAATGTTACGAGGTGATGATGTCGCAGGAAATTATAACTGCTGCTTCGATTGCGGATGATCCTAACGTAGAGCTCATTTTTACCAACTACCCTTTTTAGTGGCTTATTTCATTGCCCTCGCGCGGAATTATGATTATTTATATAAAACAGGTGTTGCCGAAATCTTCGGCCCCGGAACAAACATCCCCGATGCCGCCGCCAAGGTGCTGGCACTGGTAGAAAAGAAGCGGAAGGCAGCGTGAGTTAATGAATGATTCACTGATAATTACAAATAAATCAAAATCATTTAAAGTGGCATTTGCTCTTGGGATGGAGCAGTTATTAAAATTTGAAGATATAATCAAGCCAGTTGGTCAGTACAACGCGATTGTTTGGCTTACCGATGATAGTAAGGTAACTTTAAATTCCATAAAGCAAATAGAAAATATTACACTTAATAAATCCCGCCAAATAAAATCAATATGCTTCAGTGGAAACGACTACAAATCAAATAAAAACATATCTGTTAGTTTTGAAAGTAGAATGGGCTATCGCTTTTTATCTGAGACGGTAAGTTACACAATTAAAGATACAGATGAGAATGTAATTCTTTTATCAAATAAGCTAGAAAGTTTAATTGCTGATTTAAACCAGTGGTACGGATTTTTAGCATTCACAGATTTTGAAGTCCTTTTTTTTAAAGGGTTTATTTTTACTGTTTGCGCACTAGCTATAGCAATTTTTGTTGGTACAACATTGGGCTATTTTACATATCATAAAAAAGACATCTCTTCATCAAATTACGGCGCGCAAATTTTTGGAGCTTTTGTTCTTCTTGTAGTTATGGTGATATTTACTGATAGATGTAAGAGCAGTATTTTTCCTAAAGGCGTTTTCTTAATTGGTCCTGGTGTTAAAAAATTTAATCTCAATAAAAATATACACAGAGGTATAATCACAATATTAACCACAATAATTTTAGGTCTATTAGTTAATTACATATCTTAGTTATGCGCCTCTTCTTCGCCCTGCTGATTATCATCACTTCTTACTCCGGCTATCTCTACACGCTGGATGAATCAAAGCTGCCGCCGCTCAAAAATGGCGACCTGATATTCCAGACCACCACCATGCCGGGTGCGATGGCGATCGGGCTTGCCAGCCTCAGTCCTTATATTCATACCGGCATCATCAAAATAACGGACAAAGGGCCATCGGTGGTGCATGCCGCTGAAATTGTGCTGGAAACTCCATTGAGTGAATGGATACGCAGCGGCGCATTAAGCCGCTTTGCTGTTTTCCGCCACAAGACGCTCACCCCCGAACAGGCGGAAGATGTGCTGGAAGTGGCAAAGACCTATTACGGCAAGCCGTATGATCATTATTTTTCATTTGATAACGACAGCATCTATTGCAGCGAGCTGGAACATCTCGTGTTTAACGCCGTGGGCGTGCCTGTGGGCAAGGTAGAAAAAATCGGCTCACTCAATATCAATAACAGCTTTGTAAAAAAATTAATTGAACAACGCTGGCAGAAATATCCCGCCTGCGTGGGTAAGGGCTACACGTTTGAGGGCTGCTATGAAGTGATGATGAAGCAGGAACTGGTGACACCCGCCTCCATTGCGCGTGATACGAGTATGGAGCGTATTTTTACTAACTATCCTTTTTAACAGATTATTTCATTGCCGCTGCCTAGGGGGGCAATGCCGCTGCCTAGGGGGGCAATTAAGGATAATAGCTTGCCAACTGGGTGCGGTTGTGGTTTCAACAAACTATGGATAATCCATTGCTACACTCCATTAAAAGAGGTGACCGCGCAGCCCTTGCGCGCGGCATCACGCTGATTGAGTCCACGCGTGAAGACCACCAGCGCGAAGCGCAGGCATTACTCACGGAAATGATGCCAAAAACGGGCCGTTCCGTCCGCATCGGCATAACGGGTGTGCCGGGTGTTGGCAAATCCACTTTTATAGAAAGCTTCGGCCAGCACGTCATTAATCAGGGCCACAAGGTAGCGGTGCTGGCGGTTGATCCCTCCAGTGTGCGCACGGGCGGCTCTATCCTTGGTGATAAAACGCGCATGAGCCAACTTTCGCAGAATGAAAAAGCCTATATCCGCCCCTCACCTACCAGTGGTTCATTGGGTGGTGTGGCGCGCCGCACGCGTGAAGCCATGCTGCTTACCGAAGCGGCAGGTTACGACGTCGTGCTGGTGGAAACCGTCGGCGTTGGCCAGTCGGAAACGGAAGTGGCCGACATGGTGGACATGTTTGTGTTGCTATTGCTGCCCGGCAGCGGTGACGAACTACAGGGTATCAAAAAAGGTATTGTCGAGCTGGCGGATTTGCTGGTGGTCAATAAGGCCGACGGCGACCTGATAGTGCAGGCAAAGCGCGTACGCTCGGATTATTCGGCGGCGATACGCATGCTGCATCCCGCAAATGCTGGCGGTTGGCAGCCGAAGGTCATTACCTGCTCTGCGCTCAATAATCAGGGCATTGACGAAGTGTGGCAGGCCATCGGTGAATATTCGCAGGCCATGAAAGCTTCCGGCCAATGGGAAAAGAAACGCCACCAGCAGGCCAAGGCATGGATGTGGAAAGAAATCCACGAAACATTGCTTTCGCGTTTTGAAAAACACCCCAAAATCGCAAACCGCATCCGCGAACTTGAGGAACAGGTTTCCGCAAGCAAACTATCCCCCGCTGATGCGGCACACACACTTATCGAATATTACCTGAATGGCTGACGCAAAGAACATATCGCCCCATGCGCTGCTGCTGGCATTTGCTGTGCCGCTGGTGGTGCTGCTGGCGCATGCCTTTTATTATTACCCCTTCTTCGCCGATGATGCCTTTATCAGCCTGCGTTATTCCGAACGGCTGATTGCTGGCAAGGGTCTGAACTGGAACGACGGCGAATATGTCGAGGGCTATTCCAACCTGTTATGGGTGCTGGCAACGGCGGCGCTTGGGCTACTTGGCATGGATTTGCTGGCCGCCGGACGCGCCGTGGGCATGATGTGCGCGGTGGTTACCATGCTCGCTTTCGGCCATTTTTTCCGCAAACGCTGCCAGCGCACTGAAGCATTGTTCATGGCCAATCTTGGTTTTGCGCTTACTGCTCCGGTGGCTATCTGGTCTATCGGCGGTCTTGAAGCGGCGCTGGTCATGGCGTTGATGGCGTGGGCGTTTGTCTTTGCGCATGATGTGCTGGAATCACCCGATACAAAAAAAGCGCTGTGGTGCGGCTTGCTGCTTGGCGGTGTGTGCCTGAGCAGGCCGGAAGGCGCGATATTCACCGTGTTCTTTGCGCTTGGGCTGCTGCTGTGCGCCAGTTATTCGCGCATGATAGTTTTCAAGCCGGTGGTAATAATGTGTGCTGTGGCATTTCTCTGCTTTGCCAGCCAGCTTGGTTTCCGCCTTGCCTATTACGGCGACTGGGTGGCCAACACCTATTATGTGAAGGTGGCCTTCACCGCTTCGCGCCTGAATAACGGCGCTATGTATTGTTTGCTCGCGGTGGCGTCTATGCTGCCGCTTATCGTCATGGCGCCGATGCGCCTTGATAAAAAACACAAGGACGCTGGTTACGCAGCTGCCAAGTGCAGCATAGGCTTTATGTCGCTGGTGTGCGTGTTGTGGGTTGCCATGCTGGTGATCGCGGGTGGTGATATTTTCCCTGGCTACCGCCATTTCCTGTACATCGTACCCGCCATCATACTCATGCTGTTGCAGAGTCTGGACGCCATGTACGGCAAGGGTAGTGTGCGCAGCACCCATGTATTTATCGGCTATGTGCTGGCCTGCTTTGTGTGGTTGCAATTGCAATTTTATGAAAACCAGCGCGCGCGCGAAGAAGGCTGGCTGTGGGAAACCAAAGAGCTGGCTGATTTCATGCGCAAGGAATATGGCGAAAAGCAGCCCCTGACGGCGGTCACGCTGGCGGGCATCATTCCCTATTATTCCAAGCTGCCGAGCATTGATATGTATGGGCTGAACGACGGCTATATCACCAAACACCGCAACGAGGCGCACGGCTTCGGAAAATTTGGCGAGGGTTTTGTGGGCCACGAATTATTCAACAGCAAATATGTGCTGTCACGCAAACCAGACATCATTATTTTCCACGCGGGCAATAAAAAGCCGCTCTATGGCATGGGTGATGAGCCGGAGTTCAAGGCAAATTATCAGTCGCACCTGATAAAGCTTCCCAGCTACACAGCGGAAATCTGGCTACGCAAAGATAGCGCCAAAGCTCACTGATTAAATATCTTCGATTTCTATATCAACTACAGTGTCATTAAGCATTGAGGCAATTTCTTTTGCATTCTCAACGGACTTATTTCTAAGCATAATATGTAATACTTTTCTGGCTTCAGCTGGTTCAGCTTGAATCCAAGCAGTATTTGGACCATTACCCTCTTTTACTGTAAATGTATATTTTCTTGACATAGATATTCCTTAAACGTCCAAATTAGAAACCTTCAGCGCGTTGCTGATAATGAAGTCGCGGCGCGGTTCAACCACGTCACCCATCAGTGTCGAGAAGATAGATTCTGTCTCGGCGCTGTCATCCACCGTTACCCTAAGCAGGCGGCGGGTTTGCGGGTTGAGTGTGGTATCCCACAGCTGTTCGGGGTTCATTTCACCCAGACCTTTGAAGCGCTGGATGGTAGAACCCTTGCGGGCATATTCCATCATGGTGTTATACAGTGTTGACGGCGTAGCCACGATGACCTCTGCCTGTTTACGGTTGAGCTTTCCAGCCTCGGCGAAAAATTCGTCGATGAAGGGCAGCTTGGCGGCGATGTCGTGCGCTTCCTTGCTTGCAAGCAGCTTATCTTCAATGACATGCAGTTCTTCTACGCCGCGCACAATACGTTGCAGGCGGAAAGCACCGTTCTTGTAGCCACAGCTCCAGCCGGCTTGTTCGCCCAGCAGTTTTTCCAGTGCGGCCTGCCAGAATTTGGCTTTCTGCTCGCTGCCACCCTTGCCGTCGAATATATGCCCCAGTGCGCCAGCTTCGATAATGGTAAGCGGTATGCGTTTGGCGAGTGCGCTTGCGGCGGTAGCAACCTGTGATGCCTTCACCAGTACGGCGCGTAGTTCGTCACCCTTGATAACGCGGGGCTTGACGCCGCCGAGTGTGAGGGTTGCATCTTCCAGGCTTGTGGTCAGCAGGTGCTGTTCCAGTGCTTCATCGTCTTTCAAATACACATCGTTATTGCCGCGTTTCATCTTATACAGTGGCGGCTGTGCAATATAGAGATAGCCCTTGTCAATCAGCTCGCGCATCTGGCGGAAGAAGAACGTCAGCAGTAGTGTACGGATGTGTGAACCGTCCACGTCGGCGTCGGTCATGATGATGATTTTATGGTAGCGGGTTTTTTCGATGTTGAATTCCTCGCGTCCGATGCCGGTGCCGATAGCGGTAATCAGCGTGCCGATTTCCTGTGAGGAAAGCATTTTGTCGAAGCGCGCGCGTTCAACGTTCAGGATTTTACCTTTCAGCGGCAGAATAGCCTGAAAATTACGGCTGCGGCCCTGTTTGGCGGATCCGCCTGCCGAATCACCCTCTACGATGAACAGTTCGGATTTGGCGGGGTCGCGTTCCTGACAATCGGCCAGCTTGCCCGGCAAGCTGGAAATATCCAGCGCACCTTTGCGGCGTGTAAGCTCACGCGCTTTACGGGCGGCTTCACGTGCGGAAGCGGCTTCAATAATTTTGCCGATGATGGTTTTTGCTTCATGCGGATGTTCTTCCATCCACTGGGCCAGCTTTTCATAGACATAGCTTTCCACTACGGGGCGCACTTCCGAGCTGACCAGCTTGTCTTTGGTCTGCGAGGAGAATTTGGGGTCAGGCACTTTTACCGACACAATGCAGGTCAGGCCTTCGCGCGCATCGTCGCCGGTGATGGCGATTTTTTCTTTCTTCGCCATGCCGGATTCTTCGTAATATTTATTGATGGCGCGGGTAAGCGCAGCGCGGTAGCCAATAAGGTGCGTTCCGCCGTCGCGCTGGCGGATGTTGTTGGTGAAGCACAACACATTTTCATGGTAGCTGTCGTTCCACTGCATAGCCACTTCCACGCCCATGCCATCTTTTTCACCCTTGATCATGATGGTGGGGTGAACGGCAGTTTTGCTCTTGTCGAGATATTGCACATAGGCTTCGGTGCCGCCCTCGTAGTAGAATTCCGCTACAATAGCCGGGTCAACGCGTGAATCGGTCAAACGGATGCGCACACCGGAATTGAGAAACGCGAGTTCGCGCAGGCGGTGTTCGACGGTCTCGAAATTAAATTCGGTCATGGTGAAAGTTTCGGTCGATGGCAGGAAGGTAACGGACGTACCTTTCATGTCAGGCGCATCGCCTGTGATTTTCAGGTGTTCTACGGTGTCGCCGTTTTCAAAACGCGCTTCGTATTGTTTGCCGTTGCGGTAAATTTTCAGCTGCAGCCAGACGGATAGCGCATTTACTACGGAAACGCCTACGCCGTGCAGACCGCCGGAAACTTTATACGAATTCTGGTCGAATTTGCCGCCTGCGTGCAGTTGTGTCATGATTACTTCTGCGGCGGAAACACCTTCACCTTCATGAATATCTACGGGAATACCGCGGCCATTGTCGGTTACACTGCATGAACCATCGGCATTCAGGCTTACAGTAACGAGGTCGCAATGTCCGGCGAGTGCTTCGTCAATCGCGTTGTCCACCACTTCATAAATCATGTGGTGAAGGCCTGATCCGTCATCGGTATCACCAATATACATGCCCGGACGTTTGCGTACGGCCTCCAAGCCCTTTAAGACCTTGATTGAGTCCGCGCTATATTCGTTTGCGGCGGTTTTTTCCTGTACGATTTCATCGGTCATATTTGCAGTCTTTCTGCTTACGGAAGACATAGGTTTTCCTTTGCTTAAAATGAATGCCTTAACATGTCAGATTTCAGTAAAGGATTCAAGCATTAGAGTGGCTTTTTTAACCAGTTTTTTAAGCCCAAAAAATGTCCATATTGCAATTAGTTATCAACCCCTATATATTACCACATATTAACTAATTTGACTCCATGGAAAACGGCAAAAATATGAGCAAAAATGACTCAGAAAATGGGCAAAAAAATGATGCCTCGAAAGCATCTGAAATTGCACCTCAAAATGACCTGAAAAAAACAGGTGCCGGAGTAAGTCGCCGTGACTTCATGGGGCTGGTCTCTTCAATCCTGTTTTCTGGCGGTGTTCCTGATGCTTTGGGGAAGATGGCAGCAGGCATAAACCCCTACCCCTGGATTACCGATCCTCGTGTTTTGGCAGCCATGGGTGATCTGGATAAGCTCAACGAGCAAAGCAAAAGCAGGCTGGAATTCAAGGTTCCCAACGTTTTGGATAAATATGTATTGGGTATAACCACACCGGAGCAGGCAAAGGTAAGCGACACATATACACTTTATTCCGACCCGTTCTGGAAGTTACTCTCAGGTCCGCGCACAAAAGAAAACATCCATAAGGCCACTATGCGCGCGCAGCAGGTATTTCAGGCTGAGCAGGCATTGGAGCCTCGCCGCATGGAACTGGTAAAGCAAATCACCGACATCACTGGTGAAGAGCCGTGGCTGCTGCGCCTAGAGCCGGAAATGGCTGGTTTCATGAAGCGCGTCATGAAGGAGACGGGTTACCAGTTTATTCCGCCGGAAGGCATGATGTCATACCTTAAGGAAGGCGTTGGCGTGTTGCAACGCTACTTGCGTGCCTACACTAACGGCACACTGAAAGAATTTGTGGGTGATGAATATAGCCGTGTTTATCACAAGGGATATGACGTTCGTGGCTCACAGCAAATAGAAAGAAATATGAAAGGCGACGACTATGCGCCTTCCAAAAAGGAAACCGATTCAATGCATGGCGCGCTGAAGCATTTTCTGAATCTGGCATCAACCCACATTGACAGCAATGCAGGCACGCCTGCGGCATATGTTGCCAGCATACATAACCGGAAAGACGTGCGCGGCTTTGTGCGCCATTTTGTGCAGGAATTATATGCTGATAAGGAAGGTGCAAAATTCATGCAGGTCAGTGAAAATTCACGCCCGCTGGAAGGCATGCCTTGGGCGCATGGCCGTCCGGGTACGCCTGGATACGTCACTATAAGCGAACCGCCGTTGGAGCTTATGGAACTTATCGAAGAAGCGAAGCGCAACAAGGAAAAAAGCGCCAGCCGCGCTCTATAGCTGCGGCTCTAGCGACGCATTGCTGACGGAAAAAAACTGTGCGCGGCTGCCTAGCGCGGCAAATGTGGCGGGGTCGGTTCCAGTCATCCAGGCCTGCGCCCCTATCTGGCAAATTTCATCAAACAGTTCCAGCCTGCGTGTTGCATCCAGATGCGCCACCACTTCATCAAGCAGCAATACAGGTGTAATGCCGTGCCAGCGCGCGCCGGATCGCGCTTGTGCTAGCACGATGGAAAGCAGCATGGCTTTTTGCTCACCTGTGGAGCAGGATTCGGCGGGCATTTGTTTTTCAATATGCGTTACTTGCATTTCGCTGCGGTGTGTGCCGCTGAGCGTGCGGCCTGTCGCCCTGTCCTGCCCACGTGATTGGCGCAGTAAGGCCTTGAATTCATCTTCTACATCCACGGCGGATTGTCCGGCTTCCAGCTTGCGCTCAATGAATCCCTCGATATGGATATGCGCTTTAGGGAAGGAAAGAGCCGACTGGTGAATGGCGTGGTTGATGTGTTCGCTGGTGAGTATGCGCGCCTGTGCTATGGCTGCCCCCGTTTCCGCCATGGTTTGTTCCAGCGCGTCAAGCCAAGTGGAATCGGCGCGTTCCATTTGCAGTAGGCGGTTGCGTTCACGCATGGCGTAGTCATATTCATTCACGCGTGAGGCATGTTCGGCGTCAAAACTATATACCAGCCGGTCAAAAAATTTACGTGCGGTGGAAGCACTTTCCTGAAAAAGCTGTTCCATCTGCGGTGTCAGCCACACCATAGAAAAATGGCGTGCTAGCTCGGTCTGTCCCTTCACAATTTTGCCGTCTATCTTGGTGATGCGCTTGTCGGGATTGTCATCGCTGCTTTCGGGGTCGCGGCCAGTGCCGATTTTAATTTCCCCTTCGCGTCCATTGATGGTGGCGGCCACGGCCCATGGTAGGCCTGCCTGTTCGCGGCTGTCTATTTCCGAAAGCCGCGCGCGGCGCAGCCCCCTGCCTGGTGTCAGAAGTGAAATAGCCTCAAGTATGTTTGTTTTTCCAGCGCCGTTGCGCCCCGTTAGCACCACGGGCGCGGGCGTGACTTCAAGGCGGCTATAGGCATAGTTACGGAAATTGCTTAGCGACAGGGTGGATACGTAAAGAACTTTACTCTCTGTGCCTTCATCGAGCTGCAGGCCTTGCGTCTGTGTAAGCATCATTATTTCTTATTGCGCACGGGTTTGCAATTCGACGGCAGGTAGCGTGTCAGCAGCACCCAATAGCTTCCATCATTGGCGATCGTCTGCAGAAGTTCCATCGTCGGCTTGTCCAGTGCGTTGATGGTAACGGTGGTATCATCGATTACAATATTGGGTGTGGCATGATTTTTTAGGAATTCTTCTTTTTTATCTTTGTTCAGCTGGTACATTTCCAGCACATTCTTGCTGGCGGTGTATTTATAAATCTCGCCGCCTTTGCTTCCCCTGAGCATCATCATGAATGAATGCCTGCCTATCATCAGCGTGCGCACGGCGGGTTCATCCCTGTCTTCGGTGGTAAAGCGCAACTGGCCTTTTTCTGCGGTAAACATGATGCAGTCTGAAGATATGTCGCCTTCAGGCAGCCATGATCCAACCAGCAGCTTGTCCGGAATACCCCTGTCCCAGTAAATACCGAAATCCTTGACGTTGATGCAAGCTGCAAGCAGCAGACAGAAGAACAGTGAAAATAAAATGCCAGTATGCTCGGTTATTTTTTTCAGCGCGTCCACTGGCTACCTTTTCCTGTATCAAGCATTTCTGTTAGGTGATCATACACATATGCGGCACTTGCCGCAGTATTTTTTAAATTATGCAGGACAAACCCAAGGCGGTCGATAACGGCTTGTTGCGCTTCTTCACCCTTATCCTGAACCTTTATTGCTTCCTGCCCGACAAATGCAAGGTTTTCGAGGTGCTGCTTGTTAATCAGGGTGCCGCTATCGAAACGCAATGATTTTACGTCGCAACCAAGCTCACCATTTTCCAGCAATGAATTTATGGCTGTTTGCTGGCGTTGCATCAGGCTGGTCAAATCTTCGTAACGGTTGGGGAATTGATACACCTGTACCGTTGTGCCGATATCAGCCAGCGCAAGGCGAAGCCTTTCGAGTTCCTTGTTGAGATTACGCCTTTGTAAATCTGTCAGCGTAACCATGAAAGCCCTATCAGACCCGCATCGGCATAATGACGTAGAGCGCTCCCATATCTGCGCTATCGCGCACGATGGCGGGTGACGCACCGTCATTGAGCAGGAACTGCGCGGTTTCGCCCTCGATATGCGCCATCATGTCCAGCAGGTAGCGGGAGTTAAAACCCACTTCGATGGCAGATGACGAATAGGTAACATCGAGATCTTCCGAAGCGGTGCCGTGTTCAGCGCTGCTGGCGGACATGGTAAGCTTACCGTTGCTCAGCTTGAACTTTATCGATCGTGATTTTTCAGAGCTGATAACTGATACGCGGTCAACCGATTGCACGAATTGCTTGCAGTCCACTTCCATCATCTTGTCGTTTCCGCTCGGGATAACGCGCTCATAATCAGGGAAGTTGCCGTCAATCAGCTTGGAAACAAGCACGGCGCTGCCGAATACGAAACGGATCTTGGTGTCGGAAAGCGATATTTCCACATCGCCATCACTGCCTTCAATGAGCTTTTTGAGTTCATATATGGCTTTGCGCGGTACGATAACGCCCGGCATGCCGTCGGCGCCTGCGGGCAGCGTGACTTCGATGCGGGCCAAGCGGTGGCCGTCGGTGGCAACTGCGCGTAGCACTTTATCTTTGCCCGAGCCAGCGGCGTGCAGGTAAATACCGTTGAGGTAATAACGGGTTTCTTCGGTGGAAATGGCGAAACTTGGCTTGTCGATAAGCGACATGCACTCAGCCGACTTCAGGGTGAAGTTATGTTTCAGGTCTCCTTCGGCCATGACCGGAAAGTCATCTACCGGCAGGCATGCCAGCGAGAAGCGCGACTGTCCGGCCTTAATGGTGACCTTGCTGCCGTCTTCACTGGTGGAAATTTCAATCTGCGAGCCTTCCGGCAGTTTGCGGACGATGTCATAAAAAGTGTGTGCCGGCACGGTGGTGGCTCCGGCTTTGCTAACGGTGGCCTGCACCTTTTCGACAACGGCGAGGTCCATGTCGGTGGCAGTGAGTGAAACACTGTCGCCCTTGGCTTCCAGTTTAACGTTAGACAGCACAGCGATGGTGCCGCGTTTTTCAACGACGGACTGCACATGGCCAAGGCTCTTTATAAGATGTACGCGTTCTACGACTACTTGCATAGGAGCATTCTTGGAGGTTGGGATTGCGTCTGCAGTGGTGGCTTGGCTTGACATATGCACCTTTTCCGCTGGTTGTTATAGATTTATTAACACACTATAGCAGCCACGTTTGTAGTGGCAAATCTTTTTATTTAACTTGTCACTTTGGCGAAGGCCGGAGTCCATCTGCCTTTTTGTTTGGATACCGGCCTGCGCCGGTATGACGGAAAAATCCATCAGCTCTGCAGGATTTTTTCAAGCAGCTCTATGTCTTTTGCGAATTCGCTGTCAGCGGCCATCAGTTCTTCCACGCGTTTAACGGCATGCATCACGGTGGTGTGGTCTTTGCCGCCAAATTTCCGGCCGATTTCCGGCAGGCTCTTGGAGGTGAAGCGCTTGGACAGGTACATGGCCACCTGTCTTGGGCGGGCAATGGCCCGAGAGCGACGGGCGGAGTGCATGTCCGACACTTTTATATTATAGTGTCCGGCGACTTGTTTCTGGATTTCGTCCACCGAGATACGGCGCTCGTTGGCGCGTAGCAGGTCACGAAGTACATCCTGCGTGGTTTCCAGCGTAATCGGGCGGCCAACGAGTGTGGCATGGGCCACCACGCGGTTGAGCGCACCTTCCAGCTCACGCACGTTGGAAGAAATTTTATGTGCAAGGAATTCAATCACTTTTTGTGGAATTGGCACATTGGGCATATGGTCGATTTTGGATTGCAGAATGCCAAGGCGCAGTTCGTAAGTAGTGGCGTGAATATCGGCCACCAAGCCCCAGCCAAGGCGTGAGCGCACGCGCTCTTCCATGCCCTCGAGGTCGGATGGTGAACGGTCACCGGAGATAATGAGTTGTTTGTTCTGGTCAACCAGCGCATTGAATGTATGGAAGAATTCTTCCTGTGTGGAGTCTTTGCCGCTGATGAACTGTACGTCGTCAATCATCAGCACGTCAACGGAACGGAAATATTCCTTGAAAGCGAGGGCTTCTTTGAAGCGCAGCGCACGGATGAACTGGTACATGAATTTTTCAGCCGAGAGGTACAGCACGCGACGTTCCGGATTGTTGCGGCGAATATGCCAGGCGATAGCATGCATCAGGTGGGTTTTGCCAAGGCCGACGCCACCATATAGGAACAGTGGGTTGCAGCCAGAAACTACCTGCGCGGATTCGGCCACGCGGCGTGCGGCGGCGTGCGCCAGCTCGTTTGGTTTGCCGACAATAAAATTCTCGAATGTGTAGCGTGGGTCGAGCGCTGCACCCATCTGCAAATCGGCTTCCACCGTGTCATTAGCCGATGACTGCCAGTTGTTTGACATGACTACGCCAGAAGTTGGTGCGGTTGCTGCGGCTTGTGTGGGTTCAGCTGCCACTGCTTTTGGGTTCGTGGCCTGCGACGCGGGAACGATTATATCAATCACATATCCCTGCGCTGAAGGTTCTTCGTTCCATAATGTATGGATGTCTTCTGCGTAATGGGAATTAATCCATTCGCGCATAAAGCGCGTCGGCACGCTGAGTGTAACGCGGCCATCCTTGCTGCCGAAATAACGCAGCGGCTTCAGCCAGCTTTTGAAAATGGCTTCGCCATATCGGGAGCTTAGTTTGCTGCTGACGCGCTGCCACGCATGTGCGAGTTCGTCATCGAGTGTGCTTATTTCCATTTGGGCAAGCGTCATAAATTAACCCTGCCTCCATGGAAGTTTCGAGGATTTCCAGCCCTGCGTGTTACCACGGTGGCCTTCCGCATCCGGTTCACCTTCAAAACCATGGGTGACGTTAAAGCAATGGAAGTAGCCTGCCGCGTTCATTGCGACGGCGGCATCCAGCGAACGCCCTCCGGAGCGGCAGATGAAAAACAGAGGAGTGTCTTTTGTTATATTTTTTACGCTCGCCAGTGATTCTGCGAATTGCATATTCTGCGTGAAGCCCGGATAGTTTTTCCATGAAATAACGGCGAGTGCGCCGAGTGTTCCGGAAATATCGGGGATGCCGACAAACTGCCATTCTGCTTGTGTACGCACATCCACCAGCACGCCTTCGTTGGCCTGAAGATAACTATACACTTCCTCGGGCGACAGTTCGCCAGCGTAGGGAAGATTGTTTATTTTGTTTTGGGCTGCTTTGGCCAGCAGCTCTTCGAGGGGAGTAATTTCGGGTGTTTTCAATGATTGTGACAGCGGCATAACGTTATACGGTGTTTCCCTGTTGCAGTTAGAATTTAGGTAAAGTTGTACTATTCTGCCTTTTATAAGGCAGTTGGCAGTGAAGAGATTCGATTAGAAAGTAGTACTGCTAGGCGGCGAGCTTTTTAATGCGGGCAGACAAACGGCTAAGCTTGCGGGAAGCGGTGCCGAGTTTAACCACACCCTTGCTGACACCACGCATCAGTTCAGGCTGAGCTTCTTTAAGTGCCTGTTTTGCTGCGGTCTGGTTACCTGCAACAATGGCGACTTCCACCTTCTTGAGGAAGGTTTTAATACGGCTTTCGCGCGCGCGGTTTACTGCGGTGCGTGTGACCGTCTGACGAATTCTTTTTTCCGATGACTTATGGTTAGCCATAATTTTTTACCGTTACCCTTAGAACTTGATCTTTTGCTACACCAGCTGTTGTTTTCCACCGCTGACGGACTGCCGACACTAATGACGTTTTGGTGCTACGTCAAGCGCAATTCTCAGCAAAAAACCATTTTCTGTTGATGGCTTGTAACACCTGTATTTCCAAGGGTTTCCGGCGATTGCAGTGATGAATTACAAGCAAGACACATGCGGGAATAAACGCCCTATACCAACGCGTCTAGGGCTGATATTTATTATTAATATATAACAATGGGTTATTTTTGACAATATTTGCAGAAGAAGGTGGAACGCCCCGCCTGCCTTAGCATTGCCACTGGCTTATGACAGGAAATGCAGGGTTTTCCGCTGCGTCCGTAAACATTGAACTGATGTTGGAAGTAACCTGACTCACCCGACACATGCAAAAAATCTTTCAGTGATGAGCCACCGGAAGCAAGCGCATCATCCAGCACTTTGCGTATGGATACTATCATTTGCTTTGCCTTGCCAGCGGCTTCCAGTGCAGGTTTGCGCGGGTCAACACCAGACAGGAACAATGCTTCACTGGCATAAATATTTCCCACGCCCACTACTACCGCCTGATCCATCAACACAGTTTTGATGGGTGCTTTGCGTCGCGCCAGCGCAGTCTTGAGATAGGCTACCGAAAACTCCTCTTCCAACGGCTCTGGACCAAGCGCTGCGAACAATGGATGAGTGCTTGTTTCGGCGCGTTTGCACAATGTTATAAGCCCGAAGCGGCGCGCGTCGTTATATATAGTGACACGGCCATCAGACAGTTCAAACACTGCATGGTCATGTTTTGAAAAACGCTTTGGAGCCTTTGCTTCCACACTGAAACGGCCCGTCATGCCCAGATGCGCTATCATCACATCGTCGCTGTCAAAATCGAACAGCAGATATTTAGCGCGGCGGCGGATGGCCTTAATGCGCCTTCCTTCCAGCAGCGTACTTATATTATCAGGAAACGGTATGCGCAGGTTATGGCGGCGAAGCGTCACCTTCTTTATGGTAGCATCCTTCAGTGCCTGCTCCAGGCCACGGCGAACCGTTTCTACTTCAGGTAATTCAGGCATATTGCGCTTTAACGGAAAATAGGTTGAGTCAGCAGTCAATTACCCCTATTTTGAGCGCGTTTCCACAGATTAATGAAATTTCCCCATGGCTGATACAACCCATTTTGGTTTCCGCAAGGTCGCCACAGACGAAAAAGAAAAACTCGTCCGCGGTGTGTTCGATGGCGTTGCTTCTAAATATGACGTGATGAACGACCTCATGAGCGGTGGCCTGCATCGCCTGTGGAAAAATGACATGGTCGGCTGGCTTTCCCCACGCGAGGGCATGAAAATACTCGATGTGGCTGGTGGCACCGGCGACATTGCTTTTCGCATGGCGGAATATGCACCGTGCGAAGTCACTGTGTGCGACATCAACCAGCAGATGATTATAGAAGGCCGCGACCGCGCGCTTGACCGCAACCTGCGCAAAGGGTTGTCGTGGATGTGCGCTAACGCCGAGTCCCTTCCCTTTGCCGACAATAGCTGGGATGCTTACACCATCGCCTTTGGCATACGCAACGTCACTCATATAGATAAGGCGCTTTCGGAAGCCTACCGTGTGCTACAACCAGGCGGGCGTTTCATGTGCCTCGAATTCAGCCATCTCGCGCATGACTGGCTGCAGAAAATGTATGACACCTATTCCTTTAATGTCATTCCGCGCGTGGGCGAATGGGTAACTGGCAACGGCGAACCATATCAGTATCTAGTAGAGAGTATCCGTCAGTTTCCGAAGCAGGAAGAATTCAAGCGCATGATTGAACAGGCGGGCTTCGGCAATGTGCAGTACCGCAACCTGACGCAGGGAGTGGTGGCGATTCATTCAGCCAGAAAGTTTTAATGTTACGCTCATTACGCAACAGCCGCAGGTTATTCTTCATATTATTCACGCTTGCGCGTGAGGACGCCTTGTTCATCTTCGACGAACTTAATGTGATACCTTTGGCGTCGCGCTTCGCAAGCTTGGTACGCAGGCGCAAGCGCGGACTGCGCAAGGGTCAACGCCTATCGGCGGCATTCGTTCGTCTTGGCCCCGCATTCATCAAGCTCGGGCAGGTGCTTTCCACCCGCTCGGACCTGATTGGCGATGAAGTGGCCGACGACCTTGGTGGCCTGCGTGATAACCTGCCCCCCTTCCCCACCAAAATTGCCCGCCCTATTATAGAAGAGCAGCTTGGCAAAAAAATTGAAGAGTTGTTCACCGAGTTTGATGATAAGCCGGTAGCTGCTGCTTCAATTGCCCAGGTACATAAAGCGACTACTGCAGACGGCAAGATGGTTGCCGTTAAAATATTGCGCCCGAATATCGAGGCAGCGTTTGACCGTGACACCGACTTATTTTTCTGGGTTGCCGAGATTCTGGAACGCCGCGTGAGCGGTATGCGCCGCCTAAAACCTCTAGAAGTGGTGAAAACGCTAAAAGAATCTGTGTTTTTTGAGTTGGATTTGCGCTTCGAGGCAGCGGCAGCAACCGAGATGGCCGCGAACATCGCCCGCCATGCGCATGGCTTTCGCATTCCGGCGGTTCATTGGAACCTGACAGCAAAGCGCGTGCTTACTACGGAATGGGTGGACGGCATTCCGCTTGGCGATATCGAAGCGGTGCGTGCTAGCGGTTTTGATGTGGACATGCTGTTGACTAAAGCCGCCAACAGCCTTTTTTCGCAAGTATTCCAGGATGGCTTTTTCCATGCCGACCTGCACCCCGGCAATTTATTTGTGGATAAAAATGGCGACCTTGTGGCCGTAGATTTCGGCATTATGGGGCGGCTGGATTTCAAATCGCGTATGTATATCGCTGAAATTCTGCGCGGCTTTCTAAACGAGGATTACTGCCATGTGGCCGAGGTACATTTCACCGCAGGTTATGTGCCTTACGGCAAATCTCTGGAAGCCTTCACACAGGCTTGTATGGCCGTTGCACGTCCAATCACCGGCAAGCCGCTCAATGAAATATCGATAGCTAAATTACTTGGCCAGATGTTTAAGATAGCCGCCGAATTTGAAATGGAAGTACAGCCACAACTACTGCTGCTGCAAAAAACCATGATGGTCACCGAAGGCGTGGGCCGTATGCTGAACCCGAAGCTTAATATGTGGGAGCTGTCGCGCCCGCTGATTGAGGAATGGGCTGTTTCGCATTTTAGTCTTGCCGGAAAAGCAAAAGACGCTGCGCAGCAGGGCTATGATATTGTGCGCAAAGTGCCGATGATGCTTGCGCATATCGAGCATACGGTGCGTGCATTGGGTGACGAGCGCGGCATACGCCTGCACCCGCAGAGTATTGATTCCATTAATCAGGCGCGGCGCGAAGTGTGGGGGCAATGGCTGTTGCTTGGCTGGGTTTCGCTCGGAGTGCTTACGCTGCTTGGGGCGGTCTTGGTTTATCAGTAAACTCGTTGATACCTTTGATGCGGCCGCGGTAGCGGTTGTATTTTTCATCGTTACCGATAGTTATGTAATAAGCCGCACGCAGTGAATATAGCAAATGTAACTTATTGGCCAGCTTGGTTGCGGCTTTTTTGCCGTGATATTTCTCTTCTATATACAGGCGTGACCACAGCATCTGTTTCTGCTTGAAGGATTCTGCTTCTGCAACTTTTTCTGGTGATTTGGGCTTGGCCACAGATGCGCCCATGAGGTGCATGGCATGTGCGCCGTGTACCAGCACCAGCGAATTTCCCGCTTGCCGCACGCGCAGGCATAAATCGTCGTCTTCATAATATAGGAAAATGGCTGGATCAAAAAAACCGATGGTTTTAAGATGTCTCATATTGAGTAGCCACACAGCGCCGGAAAGGAACTCGGCACATAAATCACCTGAAGGCGCTATGGCTTTGTCGCGCTGTTTTTCACGGTCAAACACATTGCGCTTGTAGCTGTGGTGCGGTTCGTGTTGTGCATCTGCAAGTTCGGGCGCAAGTATGGTTGCCTCAGGGTAGCGGTTGGCAGCCTCGAGCATTTTTTCCAATGCGCCCTCTTTTAATACGGCATCAGGGTTAACCAGCAGGGCAAACTCCGTGCGTGTTTTGTTAAGGCCTATATTGTTGGCACGGCCGAAGCCGTCATTCTTTGGGTTTTCAATAAGTTCAACGGCGGGAAAGTCCCTGCGTATCAGTTCGCAGGTGTCATCTACGCTGCAATTATCCACCACGATAATTTTTTCAATGGCGCTTTCCCCATTTAGGCTGGCAAGCGCCTGCGCGATAACGCCTGCGCTGTTATAGGCGACAAGTATGGCGGTAACGGGTTTTTGCGGCTGTACCATGGATAGCATCGAAAATGTGTGAAGTACGGTTAAGGCTATAACACGGAAGCCTGACTCACCACAACCTTGTTTGCTGTCATGTTTTACTTGAGGATAGAATATGATAAGGTTATTGAGTAATCTCATTTTGTTTGTTATTTTAGATTCATGCGCTTATTTTTTGCCCTTATTGCCGTTCTAGCCTTTAGCTTCCCCCGTCATGGGCTGGCGCTGGATGATTTGGCGCTACGCAGCCTGTCTGATTCCGAGCGGGCTTATTACAATCTCGTGTTTGATTATGTTATGGAAGCCGTCAAAGCTGATGGTAAATATGAATGGGCCAGCTACAGCGCTAAGGGTACGATGACCGTATCCCAAGCCTATATCAGCAAATCAGGATCCACCTGCCGTAATTTTGCGGAAGTATTTACTGTGCATGGGTTGCAGGGTGAAAACGAAGGTATCGGTTGCAAGCGCAGAGGGTATCAGGGCTGGTGCAAGCTGGGTATGAATGATGCAGGTACTTGTGCCATGGAACGCAGCAAAGGCAGCGCTGATAATCTTGTTGATAACGTTACAGATGCTCTTGGCAGTGTTGGAAGCACAGTCAGTGGCGGTGGCGGTATTGGTGGTGTGGGTGCAGGTTCTATGGGTGACGCTACTGTCGAAGGTGTGGCAGATACCATGCAGGGTGTCACCGAGGCAGGCATTGAAGCTGTTGGAAAAGCCGGTGGTGTGGATGCTAGCGGCGCCAGCCGCAGCGTTGGTAAGGCAGCCAGCGGCGCGGGCAAGGAAGTAAGCCGCCCGGGTGTAATTCCCGATACGGTGAACACCGTAGGCGGCACCGTCCGCTAATTCACTTTAAAATTATATGGCTTTGCGGGTTTTTACTGCTTCCAGTATTGAACGGGCATGCTTGATAACATCGTCAAACATAGCTTCCGTCAACGTTCCGGTATTGATGTTATAGCGTGAGCAGTGGTAGCTGTCGATAAGACTGACTTGCCCGAACAGCGGGTATATTGCGTTGTGTATAAACTTGGCATAAGAAGCTTTTTTACCCGCCGCTCGCAGCACGGCATTGTGCGAAATCTGGCCGAGCGAAACGATGCATTTTAGGTTGGGCATGGCTTTCATTTCAGCAGCAAGGAAGTTGTTGCACTGCTTTATTTCTGATGTTTCCGGTTTATTTTCCTGCGGCACGCAGCGCACGGCGTTGGTGATGCGGCAATTGGCAAGGCTCAGGCCGTCGCGGTAAGTGCCGGTGATGGTGTCGCCGCGCGGGCTGGAATAGCTGCCGTTGGCAAAGCCATTACGCAATAACGCGTGGAATAAAATATCACCCGCGTAATCGCCGGTAAACGGACGGCCTGTGGCATTTGCGCCCTTCAGTCCGGGCGCAAGCCCAACCACCAACAGTTCCGCATCCATGCTGCCGAATGCCGGCACAGGGCCATTAAAAAACCCGGGATATTCCCGCCTGTTCTGTTCGCGGAAGCCGCATAACCTTGGGCAGAGCGTACAATCATTATCTGGCTGGATCATGCTACCTATTATTCCATCTGATGTTGGCCGGGGTCGCGGTCGCGCCTTTTACGCAGGCGGTCAACGGCGGAATCGCGATCGTTTTCCTGCTTGGCCAGAATTTCCAGCGTATCCAGCTCGCTTTCGATATTCTCGGGGTGTGTGACATCTACTCCGGCCTTGAGCAGCTCACCCAGAGGGGCAATCACACTGAAAGTGACAAGATCCATCGGTTCGTACGGATGTCCGAATTCTTCTATCACCTGTTTATTAAATTCATGCACTCCGGTTAGTTCAGGAAGGGCATCCGGCTTGATGGTTTCTGAAACTTCCGGGTCGAAACGGCTACTGATTTTGATGATAGCCGAGGCGATACCAAGCGATTCAACTACCTGCTTTGCTTGATCGAAGCCATCATAACCGTTGGTATCCATAATGGCCATGCCCATATAAGTAATACCATTGTTTTCCTTAAGTTTTTCAGCGGTATCGTTATGAATTCCGTACCAGTTCATTTTTTGCTGCCCTAAAATGTTACACTCAACCTTAACCTGCAATCCCTGCAGCAGTCTATATTTTTTGGCCGTATTTTTGTCTATTTATCAGGAATTTTGGCTTTTTTTGAGATTTTTCATAAATACCTCTTGAAAGCTGTCACCCATATACTTATATCACGTGCACCAACGCGTCTGAGCGGCACTTTTGGCTGTTTACGTACGTTTACAAGATTTATAACCCATTTGTATGATTTGTTTTAGGGAGTAGCACTATGAAAATTAAACCATTAGGCGACCGTATCGTTGTCGAGCGTCTGGAACAGGACACCAAGACCGCCGGCGGCATTATTATCCCCGATACTGCGAAAGAAAAGCCGAAGCAGGCAAAAGTAATTGCTGTTGGCCCAGGCGCTAAGGATGATAACGGCAAGCGCATCCCGATGGATATTGAAGTAGGCGATATCGTTCTCTTCACCCAATGGGCAGGCAACGAAGTGAAAGTTGAAGGCAAAGAGTTGCTGGTTCTCAAAGAAAGCGACGTTATCGGTATCATCGAAGATGCCGGTTCCAAAAAAAAAGCAGCCTAACTAGTTAGCACACAAATTTTAAGGAGAATGAACAATGACCGCTAAAGAACTCAAATACGGTTCAGAGGCCCGCGAGCAAATCCTCGTCGGCGCACAGAAACTGGCAAACGCTGTAAAAGTTACCCTCGGACCCCGTGGCCGTAACGTCATCATCGACAAATCCTACGGCGCTCCGCGCATCACCAAGGACGGCGTATCGGTAGCCAAGGAAATCACCCTGCCGAACAAATTCCAGAACATGGGCGCACAGATGCTCCGCGAAGTGGCCAGCAAATCCGCTGACCTCGCTGGCGACGGCACAACCACCGCCACCGTTCTCGCTCAGGCTATTTTTACTGAAGGTTCCAAGGCAGTTGCTGCCGGTCTGAACCCGATGGATCTGAAGCGCGGTATCGACCTCGCGGTTGAAGCAGTTGTTGCTGAAATCAAAAAGAAGAGCAAGCCTGTCAGCTCCAAAGCTGAGTGGGCGCAGGTTGCTACCATTTCTGCTAACGGTGACAAGGAAGTCGGCGAAAAGATCGCTGAAGCCATGGAAAAAGTTGGTAAAGAAGGCGTGATCACAGTTGAAGAGGCCAAAGGTCTCGCTTTCGAACTCGATACCGTAGAAGGTATGCAGTTCGACCGTGGTTACCTCTCCCCATACTTCGTGACCAACGCAGAAAAGATGGTTGTAGAGCTGGAAAGCCCCTACATCCTCATTTTCGAAAAGAAGCTCTCGGGCCTGCAGCCGATGCTGCCGTTGCTTGAACAAGTTGTTCAGCAACAGCGTCCTCTCCTCATCATCGCTGAAGATGTTGAAGGTGAAGCGCTTGCTACCCTCGTGGTCAACAAGCTGCGTGGTGGCCTGAAGGTTGCCGCTGTGAAAGCTCCGGGCTTTGGCGACCGCCGCAAGTCCCTGCTTGAAGACATTGCTGTACTCACATCTGGCGAAGTTATCAGCGAAGATCTCGGTATTAAGCTGGAAACCGTTACCATCAAGAGCCTCGGTAAAGCCAAGAAAGTGGTTATCACCAAAGACGATACCACTATCGTTGACGGTGCCGGCGCAAAGAAGGATATCGAAGCCCGCTGCACCCAGATTCGTGCGCAGATCGAAGAAACTTCTTCTGACTATGACCGTGAAAAACTGCAGGAACGCCTTGCTAAATTGGCTGGCGGCGTTGCGGTTCTCAAGGTTGGCGGTTCTACCGAAGTAGAAGTAAAAGAACGCAAAGACCGCGTTGACGATGCCCTGCACGCTACCCGCGCCGCAGTAGAAGAAGGTATCGTTCCGGGCGGCGGTTCTACCCTGCTCTACGCTTCACGCGCTCTCGAAAAAGTGAAGGTTGAAAACGACGACCAGAAAGCCGGTGTCAACATCGTGAAACGCGCCCTCCAAGCTCCGCTTCGCCAGATTGTTGAAAACGCTGGCCTCGACGGTGCAGTTGTTGCAGGCAAGCTGCTCGAAAGCAGCGACAGCAACTATGGCTACGATGCGCAGAAGCTTGACTACTGCGACATGATCAAGGCTGGTATCATCGACCCGACCAAGGTTGTACGCGCTGCTCTGCAGGGCGCGGCCTCGGTTGCAAGCCTGCTTATCACCACAGAAGCCCTCGTAGCAGACCTGCCGGAAGACAAGAATTCTTCTGGTAATTCTGGTGGCGGCGGCATGGGTGGTATGGGTGGCATGGGCGGAATGGATTTCTAATCTTCTAACCATCTATATTAACCATGGAAAAGGGCGGTTTATACCGCCCTTTTCCTTTGTGTCCGGCTAACCCGTTCTTATTCACATATAAATATTGTGATTTCTTCACGGAAACTTCACAACAACAGGGGGCTAGTTATGTTATGTTATAGACAGTGATTCAGGTTTTAACCCTCTAAATAGTAATAGGCATTCTACCGTGGCATCGGGATTAACCACTGAAAATCCTACAGATAAGCTGGGATCCCCTCCCCTGTCCGTTGGGCAGGCTGAGGCGGATAAAGCCACCAGTAAGCCTGTGACCAGCCAGTCTGCCGCTCCCGAAAACAGGAACACCGAAACCAAGCAGGCCAGTCAGGGCGATGACTTGAAGAAAATTGCCCCCGAAATGAAAAGCCGCAGCTGGGGCGACCGCTTTAAAGGTAAGCTCTTTGGCTTCTTCAACCACGTTGTGGTGAATTATGCACTGAACACTATTATTGCTGCCACTTTCACATATTTTGCTGAGAAGCACATTCTGAATGACAATTACAGGCAGAGACTGGCCAGCTTGCTGCACACTACCCAGGGCAGCTCATCCTTCGTAGCGGCCAACTATGCTGTCAGTGCAGGCTTGCTCACCATGGGCGGCACCTCGCTTTTGCCATACATGAAGCATGCTGAGGAAAACAAGCAGGGCTACCAGTACGGTGTCAGTAAATTCCTCGACAAAACCCAGAAGTTTTTGGGTATGGGCAATGTCGATACAGAAAAGAATCTCGCCGATTATAAAATGATTGACCATATCAGTGCGTCCATCAAGCTTGGTCGCTCGCATGGTGTATCCGAAGAAGAAATTAAGCGTCTCGAAGAAAAACACCATTTTGCTTTCCAAGAGGATGGTGAAGCAAAGTTTGATACTGTTGAGAAATCATGGTGGGAAATGCTCAAGGCGCGTGCTGTTGCCATCCTGTTTTCAATGGGTACGGGAGCTTTGCTTGGTTATAGCAAGGGCGACAAACGGACTGCAGAACAGAAGGTAGAGGACGAGGAAAGAGGCCATTTTGGTGATAGGGGCTATGCCAACGTAGAAAACGCTGTTATTCCCGGACTGGCTGATAAATTGCAAACAGCACCGGTGACAAAGCATCTTGTTGGTACGGATAAATGGATCGGCAACCCACTGCACTTTGCTAAACTGTTGCTGGAAGATGCTATCTTGACTGTTGTGTCCATGGCTACCTTCTTCTTCATGACCAGGACTGATGAAGGGGCAGACGCCAAGGAAGTGGACAAAAACAAAGACGGTTGGGTCAGTAAGGAAGAAGCTGTCGAATTCAAAACAAAAAATCCGGACAAGAGGCTGGACCGCGATGTGGATGTTGAAGAGGTAATTCATCACAAACCTTCGCAAAGGAAGGGTGTCAGCGCTCCAACAAACGGCTACAAGGAAAAAGTTAATACTGACCGTCAGGCCGCCAAGGAAACGTCTGCTCAGGTTGCGCCGTAAGCGCGGCAGATGTTCCAGCAGGAAACAGATTATTTTTCATCTGCATATTTGCCTAATCCATTAAAATAGCTATAGTGCTGTCTCGACTTAGAAACAGTACATTGGTTGCATGAGAAGTTCCTGGCTACAGCCTTCCCTATCGCGTGATTTTGCGCTCCTTTCTGCGGCGATTTTATTCATCCTGTGTATGATTTCGGCATGGGTTACCTATGCCACCTACAACACACATATGAAGCGTGTTGAAGAGGAGCTGCAAAAAGAAGCGCTACGCATTGAAAGCACACTTGCCACCGAAGTAGAGCGCGCCAATTACATGCTTACTGCGCTGGGCAAACAAATTGTGCTTGGGCTTGGCAACGACCTGACAAGGCTGGCGCAGGTTTTGAAATCTTTCGACAGCAAGGGCAATATTTACTCCATTTTTTCGTGGATAGGGCCTGAGCAGCATGCACTGGTCAGTAGCAACCGCGGCGTGTTGGAAAAGCCGGTGGATATTTCCGACCGCGACTATGTCAAAAAATCACTGACCGACCCATGGAAAATGACGATTGGCCGCCCGATTGAGGGCCGCGTGTCTAACCAGTGGGTGATTCCGGTGGCGATGGGGCTTACCGATTATACCGGCAAGTTTGCAGGCACATTGATGATAAGCCTGGATATTAGCGTGCTTACCGAACAGTTGAGCAAGCTGGTCAAGCGCGACGGCATAAGCTTTGCCATTGTCAGTAAAACACTTATCCCGCTGGCGCAGGTGTCTGAAGATAAGGATTTCATGACACATAATTTCCCCACCCAGAAACTGGTAAATGTCAATTTCAGCACCAGCCCTAAGGGTCTTATTGCGCAGGGCAGCCCGTTCTGGGGAACAGGAACGTATGCCTACTACAGTGTTTCCGAACATTATCCCTACATCATTCTTATAGGCTACGACAGCAAACATATCGACGGTTCTATGCGCAACATGCTGTGGTCACGTCTGCTGCAGATGGTCGTGATGGCGCTGTTCTTCGTACTCTTTCTGTGGATTGTCCGCGCCCGCATGATCGCACCGGTTATGGACATGACATCTATCGTATCGGATGTGGCCAAAGGCCAGCCACACACAGCGTTGCCGCAGGGCGGGCCAATGGAAATCGAGAATCTGTCGGCGCAGGTCAAGCGCGTCAGCGAATATATTCAGGAAAGCAAACGTATCGAAGACGAGTTGCGCAACAAGATGTTCACGCTCAAAAAGAGCAAGGAGCGCTCTGACATTGAAAAACGCAGCCTTGTAGAGTTCCTCGCCTATATGTGTCAGGAGATGTTTACACCGCTGAATAACATTGCCGGTTTCGCACAGGTGATGAAAGAGCAGCTTTACGGTCCTATCGAAAACCGCAAATACCGCCAATATGCTTCCGATATATTCACTACCAGCAATACAGTGTTAGATAATGTAAAAGACCTGCAGCTCTATGCCAAGGCAGGCACGGATTATGTAGAACTGGTGGAAAAAGCCGTAGATGTCAGTTCCGTGGTCAACAAGGCTATCCGCTTTGTGGAAGAGCGGCTGGAAGTAGAAAAACTGTCGGTTAAAGTTGTCCTGCATGAGCCAATGCCGCGACTGATTGCCGATGAGTTCCGCCTGCAACAGGTGATTATGAACCTGTTGCTTTATGTGCTTGGCCACACTATGCCCCAGGCCACCATGCGACTTGATGCACGCATGTTTACCGACAACAAGGACAAGCAGTTCTTCGCGCTGGTTATCAACAGTATGGATACTACCTTGCCAAATGCCAAATTAACCGAGTTGGCAGATAAGGTATTATTTAACCCGTCCTACCAGTCACCCCAGCGCTCGCTGGAAGCCCTTAAGGAACAGCCGGACTTGAGGCTGGAACTGGCGCGTACACTGGTTAACCTGCATCACGGGGTCATGGATATCGTCAATGAATCCGAAAGCAATCTGGCGGTAGTGGTATTATTTGGCACCAGCCGTATACGATTTGTAGATAATTAAGGGGTATAACAATACTCCTATGATTACTCTATTCAGAAAATTATCCGACGGTAAAATCGTCGCAGAGACTATCACGGCCGATGATAAAGTGCCTGAAGATGTCATCTGGATTGATCTTTACAACCCCAGTGCTGCCGAGGAGCAATCCATCGAAGCGCAGACGGGTGTAGAAATCCTCACGCGTGAAGAGGTCTGGAAAAATCAGGTACTCAACCGTTTCTATACGGAAAATGATATTTCCTACATGACTGCCGCCATTATCACCAAGCTGGAAACCCCCTACCCGCAAACCAGCGCCGTTACCTTTATACTCGCTGAAAACTATCTGGTCACCTTGCGCTATATCATGCCTACTTCGTTTAACAATTTTTCGCAGCGGATGCTGAAAAATTATAAGCATTTCTACAAGGGCTGTGAGGTGCTGGAAGGACTGCTGGAAGAAATAATTACCCGTGTGGCTTATAACTCGGAAATCGTGGTAAACGAGCTGGACAAGCTCTCGCATGATATTTTTGGCGCCGACGTGCTGGACACAGATAAGAAGAACCAGAGTACGGCTATGAAAATGGTTCTAAAAAGATTGGGCGCAGCGGCAGACCTGAATTCGCAGATTAACGAAAGCTTGCACAGTCTCAGCCGCATGTTGATTTTCTTTAAGCAGGTGCCAAGCGTCAGCCCTCAGGTGAGCGTGGCTATTTCAACACTCATGACTGACGTCAATTCGCTGACCCAGCAGGTTTCGTTCCTTTCGGATAAGGTGACATTCCAGCTCGATGCCACGCTGGGCGTAATCAACGTTGAACAAAACCAGATTGTAAAAATATTCACCATAGTGGCCGTATTCTTTATGCCGCCGACCCTTATTTCCAGCGTTTACGGCATGAACTTCCAGCACATGCCTGAACTGGAATGGGTGATTGGCTATCCTCTGGCACTTGTAATGCTGCTCGTGTCCTCGATAGTGCCGTTTGTATATTTCAGGAAACGCGGGTGGCTATAGCCTACATGCTGCCGATTGATCCGCCGATGGACGGTTGCTCTACATTGAGCCTTGCCCTGTAAGAAGTGGGTAATGCGGCGGCTGATTTCTTCTCGAATTTGTTTGAGTAAAAATCTTGGCTTTGCGCCAGCGACATGCCGATTTCGCTACGCAAGTGTGCGTTAGCCAGCTCACCTGCAAATGGCGATGTCAATTGGTGCATATGCACCACTTTTTCACCCAGCGTCATATGTTCCATATCATCATACGGAATGGGAATACGCTGCGAGAATGCGGTAAATTCACCATCATCGAATCTTGGATTGGCTTTGTGCAGCGTAATCGAGCAGAAGGGTTTTTTAGTTTCAAACATTTGCTCGAACGGGTTTGGGCCAACGCAGGATGGCCAGTTCACACCATCAGACGGATGCATATTATATATGCCGTGCTTGGGTGTGTTGATGATGGCTTCGTCCAGTAACTGGCCGAATGTACCCATATACACAATGTCCGGTTTCCAGTCGTTTTTCAGCAAGTCGTAAAATTCCTGTGTTTTTACTTTGCCCTTATAAACAGGGATGCCGTGTTTTTTTGCCAGCTCTTCTACCATTTGTTCTTCTTGCTCTGTGTGCGGATATTGCCACACGCGTTTTTTTGCAGAAACACCAGGCTTGGTTGGATCATCCGTCGCAACGCCGACAATTTCGATGCGTTTTGCCAGTTCGGGGTCGTTCAGCAGGTTATTGAGGATATGATAACCGCGGTAAAAACTGCCAAACACTGCCACCCGCGTTTTTTGCGTTGGTTTGTTGGGGTTCGACGGGTCATCTGATTGCAGGTAAGTCACTTTGGTAATCACTATTTGGCCTTAATTTTTCTATATTATTCAATATACCCGCATTGGTTAATGATTGTAAATAACTATAAATTTCCACCACCTATGGCTAAGCCGATGATGTATATATTGTATTTATAATTATGGCCAGTCGTAATAAAAAAAGGCAGCCGAAGCTGCCTTTTATTTGATTATTCTGACAGTCTAGGCATTGCCTGCGGGCTTTTGATTTTTCAGCATGGCAACAATGTCCATAACGCGCTTTTCTTCCTGTTTTTCGCCAAAGGTAGAGCGCTCTTTCTGGAGTTCTTCAACAAGCCGGTTTTGGAAGTTCTCATCAAAACCATGAACAAAGCACATAGTGTCCTTGGTAGCTTCAGAAGGCTCGGCTTTCTTACCAAACGCCAGTACCTCGCCGTAATCATCGAGATCAATGGCTTTGCGCTCGGAGGACAAGCGGTGAAATTCTGCAAATTTGCTTGGTTTTACAGCAATATAGGCGTAATAAGGGGAGCCATCAGCAAGCGTTCCCTTGCTGAGACATATAATGCCACTTTCTTCATCGGCCTGTCTTAAATCTTCAGAGCTTGGTTTTTTAACCTTGCCGTCAGCCTCAAGCGTAAATGACATCTACCTCTCCTAACTATTATGCATTAATCACGGTATCACGTGCCACGTCCACCGGGAGCAGGCGCACCACCACCTGGCGTCGCGCCAGGAGCAGCAGCTGCTGTACCGGCCACTTCGCCGCATGCAAGCTGTAGCCTGTTGCCACGAATAAGGTTCATGTTTGACGTAGCAGAATCTGCTGCCGTAACAGTTACCACTTCATCTCTTGCAACCTGGTTACCTATCTTAACCGTGACTCGGCCATTTTCCGTAACCTGCTGAGCTTCATACGCACGAATACGACCATTTTCTTCGGTCAGAACTACGACTTGCCCACTTTCGGTACGGCCCATAGCACATACTGTACCTGCTACTGGCGGACCTGCAGGAGTAGCACCGCGGCGTTCACCACCGGTTAGGCGTGCTTCTTCCCTGTTTAGCCTTTCAAGTTGCTGTTCCATAGCAGTACAAGCACGGCTTGGCCTGCCACCACCGAACGAGCGATTTGAAGAACGATCCCGTTCACTTTCAAGGCGCTCTTCGAGCTGTTCTCTCTGGCGTTGAACCTGTTCAAGGCGACGCGCATTCGGGTCGCCGCCAGCAGTACCACCGGTACGTCCGGCAGGAGCTTGAGAATCTTTAGCCTGACGCAGCATAATTTCGGCACGCTGATCTACAGCACCAGCAACCGGGGCGCCGCCCGGAGCGCCACCACCTGGTACGCCACCACCGGCACCCGGTGCCGCGAACGGATCAAGAGCCGCACCCGCACCAGCAGGTATTTGGCCCTGACGCTGGTTTGTGCGCTCTGCGATTTGTTCTGGGGTCGCGGTACCTTCCCTGATGCTACGGTTCAGGTTCAGTTCCTGCTGCCACATCTGCTCTGCTTGCGCCGGATTTGCACCACGGGCAGCCGCGAGTCGCATACATGTATCACGATATTGCTCAACAGCCGCCGTACGGGCAGGAAGATCTGCAAGAGCTGCATTGCGATCTGCTTCCGGCATGTTGTTTATACGGGTTTTCATTGCCGTTTTTTGCGCATCGGTAAGGCCTGCAGCTTCAGCATAGCGCGCAATGGATTCGTTGCGTGCATGCAGCTGGTCGGACTGGCCATTCAACTCTGTCGTGCGCGTGGTGCATTGTTCAGCGGTGCGGCACGTACCACCCGGACCACAGAGACGTTGCATTTCAGTGTTTGCACGACCCTGAAGCTGATCTGGCGGCACACCTTGTTCGGTGAGGTTACGCTCAACAGCCGTACGCAGGTTCTGCATCGCAGGAGCAAGTGCATCATGTTCTGCATAACGTGCCACTGCTTGCTGGTTGGCAACAGCAGTGCATGGCGGGTTGGTGATCTGGTTGGTTTGGCAATACTGAGTCCAGCGCTGTTCGATCTGCGCAGGAGGAGTACCCATTGCCGTTTGTTCGGTTACAAAGTTATCATGCAGCCTCTGCAGATTCGCGGTGCGCGTTGCCATTCCGTCCACGCTGCTCTGTGGAACGTTGGTATCTTTGAGCTTCATGGTTTCTGCTAATGCGCGCCAGTTAGATTCTGCCTGAGGGCCGGTTACACCGGATATCCTCTGTTGCTCGATAAACTGGTCGTGCATTGCACGGATATTTCTAAGGTTGCCAGTCTCGGTTTCAAGGTCAACATTGATCGAGTTGTTTGTCGCAGATTTCTGTACCCACTCTTCTGCGTAACGATTGGCCTGCGCCTCCGACATGCCAAGTGCAATACCTGCATCGTGCAGCGTTTGCCTGTATTCTTGTCCCTGCGGTGTTGCAGCACGCGCTTCTCTCGTCACCCTAGCGGCTTCTTCAGCTGCTCGTGCATCACGCGCTGAACTCTGGTCGTGGTCGCTGCGCCATATATTGTCAGCTATGCCATCCCAACAATCAGAAGCGGTATCACCAATCCATGAAAATAAAGACATAAAATTATCTTTCTGGTTTATCGTTGTAGTTACTAAATGTGAACCCTGACTTTTTAAATATTTTCTATTTCAGAATTGCACCTTTATACTACATCCCACACTATACTACATCTGTTACAATTATATGGCATTATTGTTAATTAATTGTGGCAAGCCATGCCTGAATTGTTGCGGTTTTGTTACAATTTAGTTTATTTTTTTTAATATAACATTTAAATACAATTGCTTGTGTTTTTTAGGAGATTTTGAAAAAACAAGGTCAGGTTCCTTAAGCGACCGCCTCTTTAAAGGCTAAAGCCTGTTGTGGCGAAATTTTCTCCAAAGACTCGGCAACCTTTTGTTTTAATTCATTACTTTTACAATTAATCACTACGGCGCGTTTTTCGCCGAGTAGCCATAATTTTGTAAGCTGTTCTGGGTCCTGTACAAACCCCGACATTTTGGATTGAATCATAGTATCAAAAGCGTTGCCTTGCTCGACATCCACATCCTCAATCATGTGGGAAACATACATGATTGTAGCAATATCGTCGCAGGCATCAAAAACCTTTTGTTTTTCACCTGCAATCCACATCCTGCTGATCCGGGCAACATTCGCAAGGAATTTAGGCACCTTAAGCTTGTCTGTAAGGTCAGCATCTGTTGCGTAATAATAGTCAGCCAAAGTGACGGGAATTTTGCCCCTTATCAGGTGAGTAAGATAAGCCGTGATTGTTTTATCGCCTCCGGCTTGTGCCAATATTGCATTTGCCTGATCGCGATGCCCTGAGACGAGTAATTTAGCTATTTCAATGGCTTTTACTAATTTTTTGTCTGGCAGTGCCTGCAATTCCTCAGCGGTCATGGTTAGTAAAACATCCGCATCAGTCAGTTCAGGTTCTTTTTTGTAAGGCGTGTCTTTTTCTACGTAATAAAACTCGCCTGTTTCAGGATCTACAACCAACTCAGCGTTTTCTGAAACGGGGGGCGCTACAGGTATGTTGCCTCCGGCATCAGGCAAAGGCATCGCAAACGGGTCGTCTGCCGAACCTATGTAGGTCTGCTCGGTATCTGCTTGTTTTTCTGGCGTATCGCCTGACATGTATAATCCGACTATTTTAAAGCAACGTTATATCAATACAACACTAGCATTTTACGTATAATTGCAGCTAGTATCGTCTTCTACTATATCATTGAATTTAATAACACTTTGGTTAAGATATTGTGAATATTATATTAAAAAGCAAAAAAATATGTTCAATCTAAAAAACTGTTGCTTTTTTATTATGATATTGAAAAACATATAAATATAATTATTCCTGTAACAATAACGTGTGAATTGCGATTCAAATAAATTCTTTTCTTTCAATTGCCTGTTAGATTCATGCCTCACCAACCCTTTTCCTGATCCTCACTTATGTTTCGACTCAAATCATCCATGGAAAAAATGAGTTTTTCTAAAAAGTTAGAAGCCTATTTCCTGTATTTGTTTTTGTTTAGCAGGTTGTGGATTTTCATCGCGCATTATGGCGATGCCGTTGGCTGGGACATGCAGGCACATATCAACAGGTTGGCCTACTGGCCGTGGGACTATGAGGCATGGGATATTAGATTTTATTTTTATGGTTTTCACCCTCCTGTAGCGTTTCTGCTGCCCAAATTTCTTTATTTCATTGGGTTGGATGTGACTGTTAGCATACAGATCGTCTCGGCACTGGCATCGCTTATAGGTTTTTTCTGCATCAGGGCGAGTCTTGCCTATCTTGGCTTGTTGTATAGCTGGGCCGGACTGTTCTTTTTATACTTTACCTCATCTCTGCCAATTCAAATATATTTGGCCAGAAGCATCAATATAGACGTCATTGTTTATGCTCAGGCATGTGCGGTGCTGTATCTGTCACTGCTTCTTTTCTACAACAGAAATACAAGGATTTTATCGCGGAATGCTCAGTTTAAGTATGGTGGCGTGCTTTTACTGTGCCTGATAATGGCCATTATGACCAAATATTCGGGTCTTCTGCTTTTGACAATCCCCGTGCTGGTTGTGCTGGTGGCTCCCACACAATCTGGGCATGTTATGTCTAGGGGGAGATTTATAAATTTGCTGATTGCAGCCTGTATTGGCCTTGGCGCTGTAGCAATTGCATTTCCTTATTATCATGAACGATATTACAAGCAAACGGAGCAGTTTTTTCCAACAAATATGGACCTGGAACGCTACAATAAGCGTTTTGTTGCGGCGAAAGAAAGGCAGGAGGATTGGGAATTTCTGTCTTTTACAAGAAATCTTCTGGCATCCAGCTCACGCAATGCGCCATTGATGCAGGATCGCGACCAAAATACAGTGCGTTTATTCAATTCTTGGCGTGATTTATGGAGCGGAAGCAAACACAATGTAGAACAATCTGAAGCGTCTTTACGCTTAAGCATTCTCTATGCTGATATAGCGTTTTGGTTGATATGGGCTGGAATCATTTATTTTTACATGGATATTTGTAATAAATCCGATTGGCACAGGCTAGGTATTGTACTCATATTATTTGGGTTTATGCAGCTATTAGCACTTGTTGCATATACCTACCGGTATCCGCACCCGCTTGGCATACCTAATAAGGGAATATACATAGCCCCTGCGTTGCTGGGTTTTGGCTATATCATATGCAATATGGCGGCATTCATAGGAAATATACGCGCACCCAAAGGTTTGGTGGGGCTGGTGGTTTGCTATATTTCATGCGCAGCGCTAATTGCCTTCATACTGTGCAATGCGCTAATGCCTGTATATTAAAACATGAGGAGCTTTATGGCTCCCAATAATGGAGTCATTCCGTACCGAGCATTACCAGGATGTGATGGATTTGTCACCGCTGATCTTGATAATGCAGCAGCGATTTCAGCCTATTGCGCGGATCATGTAATTCTATCCTAGGATACGGTATGGTATAGGGTATCGGATACCGTATGCCATACCGTATCCTGAGGACTATCGATAGGAAGAAATCATCTCCAATATCGCCATAATATCGGCTCCAGTCGATTTTTTGAGCTTAGCCATCAGCGACTGCATTTCTTCGATTTCCTGTTGCTGCATTCGTAGCATGATCAACCCAAACCGTAGCTTATTGGCATGAGAAAAATCTTTTATGACGTTATGAATTTGAGATAGAATTCGATGCATTTTCGGGTCATCGAATTCTAGGCTATCTGGATGTTGCACTAAAAACCAAATATAGAAGCTGCGTAAAATCTCCGTATTGTGATAGCCGAGCTTGTTGAGATCGGCTATTCCTTGGTAAATGAGGATTTCGACAAAGCGCGGATCGGGCAGCCGGACAATTTCTTCCGGGTCTGAATCCGCATGTTTGAAAAAATTGCGGTGCCGACGCTTTGCATCGCGGCCCTCCTTAGTCAGCTGGTCACCGCAAACATAATCCGCAAACAGCGAAAAGCTTTCAGATATGATGCCTTTTGCCGAGCAGACGTCTTCCAAAATTTGGGTCGCAGCTCCAGCCAGCGTATGCACAGGTGCATATTCGGACTCTTGAAAAAGTAGTACAACCGCCGTTTCCAGCTGTTGTTGCGCCACCGTGATTTTATTGACGCGCGGCCCAGCTTCTAGGTTAAGGGATAGTAGAGCAACCATAATTCCTTATTTATCTTTAGCTTATCGTTTATAGACGCAATCTACGTCCTTCGTACAGGTAGTATATCACCGGAATTACGATAAGTGTCAAAAGGGTAGTAGTCACCATGCCGCCCACCATCGGCAGGGCAATGCGGCGCATCACATCCGAGCCGAAGCCTTCGGTGAAGAAAATCGGTAACAGTCCTGCGATGATCACCGATACCGTCATCAGCTTAGGCCGCACGCGCAATACCGCGCCGTGCATCACGGCGTCGAATAGTTGTTGCCGGTTTTGCGGTGGGTGATGGCGTACCTGGTGATCGAGATAGATCAGCATCACTACCGCCGTTTCCACGGCGATACCAGCCAACGCAATGAATCCCACTGCCACCGCAACCGAGAAATTGTAATTGGCGAGATACAGTGTCCACACCCCGCCGATTAGACCGAAGGGCAGCGACAGCATCACCATCAGCGTGCGATCGAGCCTGCCGAAATGCAGTATCAGCAGCACAAAGATGATGGCGATGGTGGCTGGGATGGCGATATTGAGCCGGGCGCGCGCTTCGAGCATCTGCTCGAACTGGCCTGACCAGCCAATGGAATAACCCGCCGGTAGCTTGACCTTTTCCGCCACGATCTTCTGCGCTTCCTTCACATAGCCGCCAATGTCGCGGCCTGTAATATCCACGAACACCCAGCCATTCAGCCGTGCGTTTTCCGACACGATCATCTGTGGACCGGGTACGAGTTTGATATCAGCCAATTCGCCTAACGGGATTTGCGCGCCTTCGGGAGTCGCCACCAGGATATCGCTCACATCTTCAATGGATTCGCGGAAAGGGCGGTCATAGCGCAGCATGATACCGTAGCGTTCACGGCCTTGCACCGATTCGGCCAGGCGCATGCCGCCCAGCGCCGTGGCGATCACTTGCTGCACCATGCCAAGGTCTATGCCGTAGCGGGCGATGGCTTCGCGTTTCGGCTCGATTTCCAGATATTTTGCACCCACCACGCGGTCGGCAAAGGCCGAGCGCGTACCGGGAATATCCTTCACCGCTTGCTCGACCTGCACGGCGATCTCGCCGATGGTGGTTAAATCCGCGCCGGAGATCTTCACGCCCACCGGCGTGCGGATGCCAGTGGTGACCATATCGAGTCTAATTTTAATGGGATAGCCCCAGCTATTAACCAGCCCTGGCATTTTCGTATTTGAATCCATCTCCTTAATCAGCATTTCGGTGGTCAATCCTTCGCGCCATTCACTGCGGGGTTTCAGCTTCACCCAGGTTTCGATCATGGAAATCGGCGCGGGATCGGTGGCGGTTTCCGCCTGACCCGCCTTGCCGAACACAAGCTCCACCTCCGGCGACTGCTTGATGGCGCGGTTGGTGGTTTGCAGGATTTCCTTCGCCTTGGTGATGGAAACGCCCGGTAACGTCGTCGGCATATAAAGCAGATCGCCTTCATAGAGCGCGGGCATGAATTCGCTGCCGGTGCGCCAGATGGGAATTGCCATGCTGATAAGCAATACCCCGGCGAGTGCCAGCGTCAGCCATTTTGCCTTGAGCGCCATCGCAAGGAGGGGCTGATACAGCGCAATGAAAAAGCGGTTGATCGGATTAGCCTCCTCAGAGCGTATGCGTCCGCGAATCAGCCACAACATCAGCAGCGGCACTACGGTTATCGACAAAATGGAAGCCGCCGCCATCGAATAGGTTTTGGTAAAAGCCAGCGGCGTGAATAGCCGTTCCGATTGGCCGGTAAGTGCAAATACCGGCAAGAACGATACGGTGATAATCAGCAGTGAAAAGAACAGGCCGGGGCCGACTTCCTTAGCTGCCAGCAACAACGCATCGCTCTTTTCCTGTACTGTAGCGTCTTGAGGCATTTCAGAGAGTTTACGGTGCGCGTTTTCCACCATGACGATAGAAGCGTCCACCATCGCGCCGATGGCGATGGCGATGCCGCCCAGCGACATGATATTGGCGGTGATGCCTTGCCATGACATGATGATGAAGGCGGCAAGCACGCCAAGCGGCAAGGTGACGATGGAAACGAAGGCCGACCGCACATGCAGCAGGAAAATGAGGCAGACCAACCCCACCACGATCGCTTCCTCGATCAGCTTGGTATTCAAATATTCCACTGAACCTTCAATAAGCGTGCTGCGGTCATAGACCGGCACGATCTCCACACCTTCCGGCAAGCCGGGCTTTAAGGTTTCGATTTTCTCCTTGATGGCTTTGATCACATCGAGCGCGTTATTGCCTGGGCGCATGATGATAATGCCCGATACCACTTCGCCTTCGCCGTTAAGCTCGGTCACGCCGCGCCGCAGTTCCGGACCTTCGATGATGCGCGCCACATCGGAAAGGTAAACCGGCGTGCCGCCTTCGGCTTTCAGCACCAGCTTTTCCAAATCCGCCGTTTTGGTGACGTAGCCTTTGGAGCGCACCACAAATTCCGTTTCCGCCTGCTCGATGACACGCCCGCCGGTTTCCTGGCTGGAGGATTTAATCGCTTCTTCCAGGCGCATTAAAGGAATGCCGTAAGCGCGCAGTTTTACCGGGTCGGCCAGTACCTGATATTCCTTCACGAAGCCGCCGACGCTCGCCACTTCCGATACGCCCGGAATGGTCGCCAGCTCGAAGCGCAGGAACCAATCCTGTAGGCTGCGCAGCTGCGCCAGATCATGCTTGCCGCTTTTATCGACCAGCGCATATTGAAACACCCAGCCGACGCCGGTGGCATCCGGCCCCATTTGCGCTTTCGCTCCTGGCGGCAGCGAGGATTGAATCTTCGACAGCGCCTCCAGTACGCGTGAGCGCGCCCAATATTGGTCGGTGCCGTCCTTGAAAATCACATACACAAACGATGCGCCGAACATCGAGAACCCGCGCACTACCTTGGCTTTCGGCAGGCCGAGCATGGCGGTGGAGAGTGGATAGGTCACTAGATTCTCGATGATCTGCGGCGCCTGGCCTTCAAAATCGGTGCGGATGATGACTTGCGTATCCGACAAATCGGGAATGGCATCGAGCGGCGTGCGCTGGATGGCAAAAATACCGCCCACCAGAATCACCAGTGCCAAAATAGAAATGATCAGCGGATTTTTCACCGACCATTCGATGACTTTGGCGACGCCGGTTTGCGTCGGATCGTGGGAGAGATTATTTGCCATGATTCATCCCCGGCATAGTGGCTGGCATATCCTGCTTCGGCGTATCGGCAGGCGCGCTCAGTTTTTGCAGCGATTCACGCAAGGACGATTCCGAATCGATCAGGAATTGCGCGCTGGTGACCACATCCTCGCCTTCCTTAAGGCCTTCGAGGATTTCTGTTTTCCCTCCGCTGGCGGCACCTGTTTTGACGGTGCGCGCCTGGAATTTCCCATCGCCCAGCGCCACAATCACATGATTGCCGGTGCTGCCGCGCAAGAGCGCCTCCGAGGGAACCGCGAGCTTTTCCTGCGCGTTGGCGGCGGCGAAACTGACCGTGGCATAGCCAGCCGGTTTCAAGCTGCCATCTTTGTTATCCACCACCAGCCGCACCTTGCCGGTGCGCGCCTCCGGCGTGATGGTAGGGTAGATATAATCCACCTTGGCTTCGTAGGGCGTGGCATTGCCGGTGAATATCACGGTGGCGCTGTCACCGGCTTTAACCATAGGCAGATCGCCCTCCGGCACGGCGGCTTCCACCCACACCGTGGACAAATCCTGAATATGACCGATCTCGCCATTGGTCATTAAATAATGGCCGTTGCGAATCTCTAGCCGGTTCAATACGCCATCGGCAGGAATAAAGAACGGCACTTCGTCATACGCCTTGCGGGTTTTGGCGAGAGTGTTGAGTACCTGGTCGTCCACGCCCAGCAGCTTCATGCGCTTGCGCGCAGCTGCGGCGATATCCTTCATGCCGCCGCTGAGTGCGGCGATATAATCATTCTGCAGCGCCAGCAGTTCCGGGCTGTAAAGTGAATAAAAGGGCTGGCCTTTCTTCACCATATCGCCCACGGCGCTGACCTTGAGATCGGTGACGCGGCCTTCGACCTGGCTGAATATATCCCAGCGCTTGCGCTCGTTTTCCATAATGAGGCCGGTGGCGCGGATGCCCTGGCCGAAGCCGCTCTTGCCGACTTTCTCGGTGCGCACGCCCATTTTCTGCACATTCTCCGGCGCGATTTCCACCACCGGCGCGCCGCTCTGCTCGGCGGCGGGCGTGTGGCTATTCCCGCCCGCGATCGGCACTAAATCCATGCCGCAGATCGGACAGCTTCCCGGCTTGTCGGAAATAATCTGCGGGTGCATCGGGCAGGTATATTTCACCGCCGCCGCTTCCTCGGCATGTGCAGCACTGATGCCAAGCAGCTTTTGCAAGCCATCGTGATGCGTGGGCGTAGGCGACCATGCGCCTATGCCGTTTAACAATGCCTGAGTGCCGATAACGACACCCATCAGAAGCGGCAGCGGTGAGCGTTTCATTACTTCTTCTCCATCATGTTCATCATTGGTGTACTTTGGCTGCCGGTATCAAACACGGCTTTACCATCCTGAATGGATTTAACCTGGGTAAGGTTCATCCCGCAGATCGGGCATTTGCTGTCCTTATCCCCTGCGAACACATGCAGGTGCATCGGGCAGGAATAAACCGGCTTGCCTTCTTGCAGGAGTTGCACGGCCTGCTGCTCGGTCAGCGGGCTTTGCTTATCCGCAGCTGCGCTATTGTGGTGATCCGGCGCAGCAGCATGATGGCCAGTTCCTTTAACGGGTTCTGACATGGATGGCTGGTCAACTATGATCGAGCCGCGCATTTTATTCGCGGCATGCGGATGACAGTGGTAGAGATAGGTGCCGGACGTTTTGAACGTGTATTCCCAATGATCGCCTTTCTTCTCCAGCATGGGACTGGCGAAGTATTCCGCACCCTTCGGTAGGCGCTCGGCCATGATGTCATGGCTATCGTCCTGCGCGTTTTCCCATTTCACCGTATCACCGGATTTGATCATGAGCGTGCTGGGTTCAAAGGCATAGGTGCCGTCCGGTTTTGATACGGTTCTCACCACATATTCCTTAGCGTAGGCCGCTGGCATTTGCACAAAGGCGAACAGACCTGCGATGGCTAGACAAATAATTTTATTCATTGGATACCTCCGGGGTAAAGTAGCGGTTGAAATCAGCGATCAGCGAAAGGCGCTTGGCCTTCTCCGCCGCCAGGGATGCGCGCACGCTTAAAGCGTTACGCTTGGCTTTGAGAACGGAAGGCATATCGGCTTTTCCGGCCTCGTATTCCCGAACTATCGCATTGGAGGCGTGATTCAGGGAATTCTGTTTGTCCTTGTATAATTCGACTTTCTTAGTGCTGGTGACGATCTGCGCCTGCAGGTGGGAGAGCCGCTCGATGGTCTGGCGCTTCACCGTATCCACATCCCATTCGGCGGCACGCAAGCTGGCCTTCGCACCGTCGAGCTTGGGTTTCTGGCTGGCCGACGCCCATAGCGGAATGCTTACGCCCACGGTGATCGTGCCTGAATTATCGCCGCCATACATCCGCCCGTAATTGGCCTGCACCTCAAAATTAGGACCATATTCAGACTCGCGCAGATCGATCTCGCGGTGCGCCACTTGAATATCCTGCGCGGCGATTCTCACCGGGTAAGTCTTTTCGGCATTCTGATCCCATGCGATCATTTCCAGATCGGGCGGGGCAATATCCGGCGTTTCGCCTAGCATATTGGTCAGCATCGCCTCGATTTCGTGCTTTTGTTCCTCCAACTCGCTTAAGGAAATCTCCACCTCCGTTTGATCGGCGTGGTGCATGGTAAGCTGGCTCACGCTGCTTTGATTGGCGGCGATGCGACCGGTGAGGCTTTTGCGCTCGGTGGTAAACAGCGCGTCCTGCTGCTTATAGATGGCTTCCTGCTCCTTGATGCGCTGCCAGTTGGCAAGCGTTGTCGCCAGCTTCGCTTTCATGGCGGCAAAAGCGTAATCCGCCATGAGTTTTGTTTTTTGTGATTCGGCATGTACTTTCCCCGCTTTGGCTTCGCGGATGCCGAAGCCGGGGATGTCCTGGCGGAAGCCGATCATCTTCTGTTGCTCGCTGCGCGAGTTGCTGGAACCGATGGGATAATCCTGCACACCCACCATCAGCATCGGGTCGGGCAAACCTTGCTCACCATCACCATAAAGGCGCTGCGATTCGGCTTTCTCGACGTAAGCCTGCACCTCCGGATGATTGCGGAGTTTTTCCGCCAGCCGGGTGAAGGCCCCTAATTCCTGTTCCTGTGGCGCATCTTCTTGCGCCCAGGCGGGGGTGGCGGCGCTGATAACCAGCAACAGCCATGCAATGATAATCGGCATAATTCCTCTCGCGTTAATGTGCGGGCGCGACGCGGCTAAAGTAGCCACGCGCGAGCAAAGAGGATAAAGCGATGTCAGGAAACGCTAGGCTTTAGGCCAAACGCTGGACACACTTATCCTTACGCGAGAGATTTGGGAGGGCGTTCTTGGGCGTTGAGGTGTGCGGACGCAATCGCAGCGTCGGCAGGATAAAGCCGCAGGGCTTGTTCGCCCATAGCAGGTAGTTCGGCTTTATAAGTGGGTAAATTCATGCTCACACTGCTATTAAGCGCCGAGCACTTGGCATTGCAGGCGGCATCATCGCAGCAACCGCTTTTCTTTTGTTCCTGCTTGGCCATTTTATCGCAGCCCTTGCAGTCTTTCATGCCCTGCATATCCATTTGCTCGGCATGATCCATTTGCATCATCTTCGCCATAGGACATTCAGGCTCCGGCTGCGCCTGCACAGGGAATCCGGCCAGCGCGATGCTTAAGCTCAATAAACAGGTGGCGATGAATTTAGCAATCTGCATGGCAACATTATAGCAGGGTCAGGTTAATAATCAATAAATTCATGATTTTGGCTGTTTTTCTAGGGAATTTTGGCCTAATGGCAGCGTTTTAATTCCTTGCCGATCAGCCAGAAATTGACCGGAAACGCCGCGATATAACCTGCGGGAACCGCTACCGCCAGTGCTTGCCAAAACAGCGGGGTAAAAATCGAACCGGCACGCATACCGCCCATGTGGTAATCAACCGCGTTCATCACTAACTCCATCACACCGATAGAGATCACTTCGCCTAGCCAGATCGTCTTAAGTGCGCTTTTGAAGGTAAAGCCGGTGCGCCGCATCAGCGGAAAGATAGTCAGCGAAAAGCCGCTGATATAGGCCAGCGCCGTGCTTAATCCCATAGTGATATAGGGATGAAGGCCGAGCGTTACGCCGATCATCAATCCGACCATCTCGCCTATCACGCAGCCGGTCAAGCAATGTAGCGTGGCATGAGCAGCGGTGCCGAAAGAGGTTGCTTTACCATGCGCGTGCGACATCGGCTTGTCGCCGTGACAGCATGATTCTTCGTTGTCGTGATGTTGTGACATATTTTCTAGCGTTTCCTATTTTATTCAGTTTACACCTTTGAGCATACTCCAAGGTCAAGCCGTTATTTTAAACATCAAAGAAACTTGCCAAGCTGATAAAGAGCAAACACAGAAATAACCCTATCAAACCCTATAGGTATTTTGCAACTCTGCAAAATATTAGCAAACTTGCAAACAATTGATATTAAATTGCAATATTGCTTTCAAGTCTTCGCGTCATCGGCTTAAATACATTCGCATATTAAGGCAGTAACGAATGAAGGATGTAACGTATGGCGCATAGTAAGGGCGCATTTGCGCAACTCAAATATGACCTATTCGTTGAGGAAGCGCCCATTGCCTGGATCGAATATTCCCAGTTCAATCGCACCATTCTCCTAAACGATGGCAAGCCGTTAGCGCAATTACATTTCGCCGCGCAAAACGACCTCGTATTCACCTATCTTTATAATAATCCTAACCGAATTATTACATTGAAAGAACTGGAGGCGGAAGCAACGCGGGAACCGCTTCATAAAACCCTGCATGAGTTTGTTCGGGCATTCGGCTTTACCGGATTTTACCGGCGCATGTTTTTTGACGTCTCAAAACAGGCCATATTATTTCGCAAAGAGGTGTATCCAGACGATATAAGACCCTATGAGTCCCTTGCTCCTTTCCTTTCTAGCATAGCTCGGCTAATGGCTACACCGCAGCACCGCCGCAATGTAGTTTGATGACGTTTAGTGATGTTTACTGAAAACATCTGAAATCCCCTGACGCTGCGACGACAGCACTGCCTCACCCGCCTACGTTCGCGGCATGGGCAAAGACACCAAAGAATTGCACGACGCCATACAGTCGCTTTACGACACGCCGCTTTCTGCGCTGGAAATGGCGGAAGCGGAGCGCAATCTGACGGGTTTTTTCAAATTGCTCATAACGATCGATCAACGCACAAAACGAGGAAAACATGAAAGTCACCAAGGTTAAAATCACCTTTATCAAACCTGTCGCTGGAATGGTTGCTTTTGCTGAGGTTGTGCTGGATGAGCAGCTTTTCCTTTGCGGCATTGGCATACATGAGAAAATGAGCGGCGGCGGTTACCGGCTGACTTATCCGATCAAGATGAGCGGCAATAAGCCATTCCAGCTATTCCATCCCGTCCATAAAGAACTGAGCCAGCGCATCGAGCAGGCCGTAATAACGCAATTGAAAACTGTAAAGAGCGCTGCAAATGCTGGACACCGTAGCACTGACACTAAACAGTCGTGATTTCATAATCTATGCGCCTGAGAAATTTACACCTTCGGCGGAAATCATGAATACCAGCCGGAATATCAAAGGCAGGATTGCCTGCACGCAGCAGTTCAAGGACAAAACTATTTATTACCCGCGCCTGACACTCTCCCGCATAGCTGGACGGCAGGGTAGCGCAATTTCCCTGCGCGTGGAAGCATCACTGCCAAAACTGGTCTATGGCAATAATTTCGATGAGTTGACCGATGGCGATTTGCCTGTGGTGCTGCGGCTGTTACAGAAACGGCTGGAAGATATGGGAGTGCAGGCCAGCGAGCAAGCTTTGCGGCAGGCTGGGGTGTCAGCTATTCATTTTTCCAAAAACATCCTGCTTGGCGACTATGCCACCTGTTCGATGATTATCACGGAATTGCAGAAGGTGAATGTAAGCAAGCGGCTAGACATTAGCCGCACTACATTTCTAAACGGCGGCATAGCGGTCAAATACCATGCGAATTGTTATGAGATCATTGTCTATGACAAATGGGCGGATTTGCAGCAATCCAAAATCAGTTCTAAGCGCGGATTGGAGAGGGATTATCATACGCAGCACTCCCTCTTATCATCCAGGCAGAAATCACCGCCCTGTGAGGTACTAAGGCTGGAAATACGCTTTGGCCGGCGCACTCCATTGAAAGCAATTCTGAAAACCATAGATCGGGAAAGTAGCCTGACGCTGGAGGCATTATTTAACGCAGCATTATCGCAGGCGGTACTGCTGCATTATTGGCAGCAGATCCTGGATGCATGGGATGTGCTGTCGATCGCAGAGAATGCGCCGGAAGATGTGCTGCGCGCAATCATGCAAAGCGAAGCCCTGAAATCAGCCAAAGCCTTTCAACTTACCGGCGCGCTGCTGGTGGCACGGTCTGTCGGCATTCGGGGCTTACGCACCATGCTCGATGATACGTCCGACCGTATGTGGCAGAAGTTGAGAAAACAACTGGAGGCACTGCAATTGCCCAGCGGCAATAAGCTGTTCGGTGTCGCCCAGGTTATGCGCGCGCTGGAAAAATTTGCGCCGTTGCGCAGTTCGGAATGTATCAAGTATGCATTTGATAAAACTAATAAATACTCTGTTACGAGGTCGAATTTTGTGGACGGTCAAGGTCAACATGGTAGCCTCGATGATAGCAACCTTGCAAAGAGGCAAACATGAAAACCAGCAATTATTTCACCTATAGCGGCCACGGCAGAATTTCCGTCAGCCGTAGCGTGCCACGCTTCACTGCGCCCGGATATAAAATCTTCCGCGCCCTCGCGCCGGGCAAATGGTTATACGAGCGCCAATACAAATACGATCAGCAGGCATACCGCGAACGCTATTTTAGCGAAATCCTGGCTCCGCTCGATTCTCAGGCAACCTATGATGCGTTATGTGCCTTGGCCGCACCGTATGAACCTGTGCTGTTATGCTGGGAGGATTTGACCAAACCCGACGAGTGGTGCCACCGGCGAATGATTGCAGAATGGTTTGAGGATGCGCTTGGAATTCATGTCCCCGAAGTCGTTCCGGTACCAGCAACCAGAGAGCGGCAATTGGAGATAATGGATGGGTTATGAAATATACCTCGCGCACGCGCGCGCGTTTTTAATAGCTTCATTTATTCCAAAAATACCGAAAACATGAGGAAAATAGCGGTTTTTAAACCATCAAGTTCTATTAATAATTGCAAGAAAGAGGGTAAAACAGCTTCTAAAATACACTTATTGGCCAAAAACCTGGGTCAAAACAGGGAAAAACTGGGGCATTTTTGGGTACGAAATTCATTTATTCAGCTCGAATACTAACAAGAGGTAACATTATGAAAGCAGTAATTTTAGCCCGCGTATCCACCGCCGAACAGGAAGAAGGCCACTCTGTTGATGCCCAGGTGGATCGCTTGCGCGAATATTGCCAGCGACGCAATCTCGATGTGGTTCAGGTATTCCGCATAGTGGAATCATCCACAAAGGGCAAGCGCAAAGAATTCCATGCCATGCTGGATTTCGTCAAGGCGCAGCCCGGCACCGTCGCCGTGGTAGCGGATGCCGTGGACAGAGTACAACGCGGCTTTAAGGAAAGCATCCTGCTACAGGAATTGGTGGATAAAGAGAAAATCGAAATCCACTTTAACCGTGAAAATATGGTGATTGGCCGGAACGCCAGCAGCAGCGATATTATCCGCTGGGACTTTTGCGTGGTGATGTCGAAAAGCTATGTCACCTCCCTGAGCGAAAACGTGAAGCGCTCCTACCAACACAAGCTAAAAAATGGCGAGTGGGCATGTAAGGCGCCGCTCGGCTACTGGAACGATTACGATTCGGTAAAGGACAAGCGCACCGTCATCCAAGATAAAGAACGCGCCTTTATGATTCGCCACCTGTTCGAGGAATATGCCACCGGCACGATCAGCGTCGGCGAACTGACAAGAAGGGCAAAGCAATGGGGGCTTACCAATAATAAGACTCACAGCCCAATCTCGAAAAGCCAGATGCACTACCTAATCCAGAACCCCTTTTATTCCGGCTTCATGAAGGTGAACGGCCAGCAATATCCACATTATTACGAACGCATCATTACGCCGGAATTGTTCCAGCGTTGCGAGGAAGTGCGACTCGGCCATCACAAAAAACCGTTCAAATATGGTGGCAAGGGCTTTCTGTTTCGTGGCCTGCTGCATTGTGCTGATTGTGGCTGTGCCTTTTCCAGCGAGATCAAAAAGGGAAAATACATCTACCTGCGCCCGACGCGTTCACAAGGAGATTGCCAGTGCGTGACCATGCGAGAAGAAGTAGTGCTTGAGCAATTGGCAGAGGCATTTAAGACGCTTCGCTTGCCGCATGACCTGCTGGCAAAATTGCGGGGTCATCTGAAAAGCGGCGTGGAGCATGAGAAAGATGCGCATAATGCGGTCATTCTCCATATTCGCAAAGAGCATGATCTCGTAAAGAAGAAGTTGGATAATGCGTTAGAGCTGCGCCTGGATGAGAGTATTACTAAGGAGGAATACGACGAAATCGTGCCAAAGCTGCGCGTCCGGTTGCACCAGCTGAACAACCAGCTTCAAGGACACATGAAAGCGGACGAAACTTTCTCAAATACCGTCACATCGTTACTGGACTTGGCTTCGCAGGCCTATGACCATTTCCTGAGTTCGGAGATAGAGGAAAAACGGCACTTGATGGGATTTGTATTCTCGAACTTAAAAATAAAAGCGAATAAACTTGAATATTCAATGCGAAAGCCATTCGACAAAGTAGTCAAAATGCAAAATCGTCCAGAATGGCTCCGCGACCTGGATTCGAACCAGGGACCGTCCGATTAACAGTCGGATGCTCTACCGCTGAGCTATCGCGGAACATGACTAAATGTCTGTAAGGGGGACACTAATAGCAAAACTTGATTTTGAAAGAAAGTGGATATTTTTATTTTTTTGTGGCTGTTTCGCAGGTAAGGCAATTAATGGCTAAAAACCTGCTTTTTCAACATCAACGGGATGACTGCACGATATTGCATTCAATGTTGCGCTCTTTGAGTTGCTTGCACAGTTCGGATGCATCGGCATTTTCAGCCATAGGCCCTACCCGCACCACATAATTACCGGGATTTGTTGCAGACGTGGAAACGCTGCTGCGCTTGCCCTGAAACAGCTCGGAATGGGCTGTTCTCAGCTCTTCCCAGGCATCGAGCGCCTCTATCTGGCTTTTTGCTGACAGCACCTCAATCCAAAATGCTTTTTCAATACGCTTGCTCATTTTTGAGGGTGTGCCGGCGGCGCTGACCAGCTTGGCATTACGCTCTGCGAGCAGTGCTTCGCGGCGTTCTGTATAAGCATAATTGCGCTCCGGCACGATTCGGAGCGGTTCTGCAACCATGTCGTTCGGCTCTTGCATTGAGAAATTGCACAGCAAACCGCTATTGACTGCCTTCACACCACTTGTACAGAAATTGTCGGCATCACTACGGCTGGCAAAGGGGCCAATGTTAAGCGTGGTTTCTGCCTGACCGGCCAGCGGTTTTAATATACGGGTACGTAAGCCTGCAGCTTTTTCCGGAATGACCTTGCGCACCTTCTGCCATGTTTCCGCTGCCTGTGCTTCGTTGCTAAAGGATGCGACATTTAACCAGCCTGACGAGCCATTGCCGCCTGATTCATCGCCATCGGCAGCCCTGCTTGCGCGCGTGGCAAGCGTATTTTGTTCGGCGGGAGCGCGGCGTTTGCCCAGTGAGGCCTTTGCCACCGGTACATCGTCGCTCCTCTGCGATTCCTGTGTTAGTGGTACGCGGATAGCTTCCGCAACCGCTACGTCGGCCTTTTTATCTGGTTTATCCGTTTTTGTTGGCTGTGCCAGTTCCACATCCTTGATTTCAACACTAACCGGTGGCTTTTCCGCGATTACCGTCTTGTCCGAAGATTCAGGCATTTCGGGTAATTCGGGCATTTCCGGCAGGTTATCAACCAGTCTTGTCCATAGGCTGCGGTCTTGTTCGGTTTCGGGTCTGGCGGAGGCTTCCGCTGCCAGCCATGGCAATACCTTGGGCGCCTCGCCTATCTCCTGTACGCGCGCACGTTCCTGCACTTTTTCGGCAAGGCTGGCGATTGAGCTTGGCGGTGCCTGTGAAATATCCTCAATCACAAAGCACGGAACTTTCTTTATAAATAGCTGCTTACAAATTTTTTGTGCTTGCGTTTTGCTGCTTATTGGGCCGGCTTGTATGCGCGTGCTGGTTTTTTTGCCATTCGCATAAATATCCTTAGGGTAGTAATACAGGCCGTTAAGCAGGCTTTTATGCTGCTTGGTAAGAGAGTGCCACTCTTCCTCAGCGTTCGATTCACTGATGTCATCGCCGATTTCAACATAAAATTTATTGCCGGCAAAGGCGCTATGGGTGGGTATAACCACGCCAAACACAATAAACAGTAGTGTTAAAACCAGTTTTTTCATTCACCCTCTGTTATAACTTTGGCTGGCCTGCATTTTCATAGGCTCAGCGCGAAAAAAATAGTGTGTCGCAAGGTAAAAAACCAGCGATTTCTTTAACCATTTATCTCAAAATGTTAAGGGAAAATTGGAGGCCGGGCGGAGAATCGAACTCCGGAATACAGGATTTGCAGTCCCGTGCATTACCACTTTGCTACCCGGCCTCACGGCGAACATTCGTGTCGCCCTATATAGGGTGCTAGTCATAGGCTGGTCAAGATGCAAATATGCCTTTTAGCGGCGTTTAAGGACAATCAGGGCAAACATTCCCGCCACGTGGTCGAGTGGTGATTCCAGCAGCCGCAGCAGGCGGAAACTTCCTGCAGGCATAAGGCAGCGGGTGGAAACGCCACCACTGAGCAGGTATGTAATGGGCATCAAGGGCGCTATTCGTACAATTTCCCATGACGAATGGGCCGTTTCAAAGCGTTTCCGGTCTCTTTTGAACATTATCCATGGTAATGCGCCGTTGGCCGATGACATAAACCCGCCCTCTGCCAATTCCCAGCGCTCTGCCTCTGGCTGGTAGGGTTCATGATGCAGGCGTTTATATATGAATGAAGACCAAGGGTTTGCCCATGGTTCCACCATGGCAATGACACCCCCCTTTTTTACGCATCTGGCCGCTTCATTTAAGAATAATTCAGGTTTCTGGATATGGTGCAGCACATTGGTCATGATAATACCGCGAAGGAACGCATCACCAAATGGCAGGCTCTGCCCATTAGTTACAAGCTGCACCAGAGATGAATCTGCGATATCAGAAGTGATAATTTCCGGAAGGAAATATTTTATCAGTCCGGTGCGTGATCCTACCTCCAGAACTTCTCCCTTTATATCTGGAATAGAGGCATATAATAACTCATACCACTCCCTGTAAATACTGAGCAATAACGGCTTGGAGAGTATAATTTGACGGTGGATTTCTATGGTTTCAGGTGCATCAATATCGAGGTTTTTAGCCAGCGGATGTGCCAGCAGTTGCCTGATGCTCACAATTTTGTGCCAAACAGGTCGTAGGCGTCGGAATCGGTGATTTTGACCTTTATGATGGTGCCGGGTAGCACCCTGCCCTTACTTTCCACATGCACCAGCCCGTCAATTTCCGGCGCGTCGGCATGGCTTCTGCCAATGATTTTATAATGTGCTACTGCTTCGCTACCTGAGCGCGAGCCTTCTTCCGATACCGAATCAACCAGCACATCCAGTGTTTTACCGATTTTATTCTGCAGGCGTTTCTGGCTGATGCCCTGCTGCGCTTCCATGAAGCGGTTCCAGCGTTCTTCCTTCACTTCTTCACTGACATGGCCGGAAAGCGCGTTGGAATCGGCGTCGGACACGTTTTCATAGCGGAAGCAGCCCACGCGGTCGAGCTGCGCTTCCTGCAGCCAGTCGAGCAGAAACTGGAAATCTTCTTCGGTTTCGCCTGGGAAGCCGACAATAAAGGTGGAACGCACAGTCATATCCGGACAAGCCTTGCGCCATTTGGCAATGCGCTCAATCACTTTTTCCTGATTGGCGGGGCGGCGCATGTTTTTGAGTACCTGCGGGCTGGCGTGTTGGAATGGAATATCGAGGTAAGGCAGGATTTTGCCGTCTGCCATCAGCTCAATCACCTCGTCCACATGCGGGTATGGATACACGTAATGCAGGCGTACCCACGCGCCCCCCATATCTTTAGACATTGTACCCAGCTCGCGGCATAAATCGATGAATTTTGCCCTCACTTCGCGGCCCTGCCACTGGCTTGTCGCGTATTTTGTGTCGATTCCGTAGGCGCTGGTATCCTGTGAAATGATCAGTAATTCCTTCACACCCGATTTTACAAGGTTTTCGGCTTCCTTCAGCACATCGCCCACAGGACGGCTGACGAGGTCGCCGCGCAGTTTGGGAATAATGCAAAAAGAGCAGCGGTTATTGCAGCCTTCGGAAATCTTGAGGTACGCATAGTGCCTCGGTGTCAGTTTCACGCCTTGCGACGGTACAAGGTCAAAATACGGCTCATGCTTCGGCGGCACAGCCTTATGAACGGCATTGAGTACCGATTCATACTGTGCGGGGCCGGTAATGGCCAATACGTTGGGGAATTTGTCGCGGATAAGCTCGGGTGTTGCGCCCATGCAGCCGGTGACGATGACTTTACCGTTTTCTGCCATGGCTTCACCGATGGCAGAAAGCGATTCGTCACGTGCGCTGTCGAGGAAGCCGCACGTATTGACAATCACTACGTCGGCGCCGTCGTAATCGGGAGCAAAATCATAGCCCTCGGCGCGCAACTGTGTGAGTATGCGCTCGGAATCCACCAAAGCTTTGGCACAGCCGAGACTGACAAAACCAACTTTCGGATTTTTGGCAGATGTGGTGCTTGTTGTGGCTTGTTTGGCCATGCGTCCCCTGTTTCACGATAATGGGCTAATTCCTTACCTTGCGGCAGGGTTTAAAACAACTGTTTTTACGTTGATTTTGACGTCTTATTATAGAAAATGTGCTGTTTTAGCGTTCCTTATCGCGTGATTTCAGCTCAACCTTGCGTTCACTGACGCCGACGGCGCCTGCATGCATTTCCGGATTGGGCTTCATCGGGCCGGATTTTGTTTTCTTATCAGCCTTTTTATCACTTTGCCCGGTCAGGTACTTGTAAATGCCATAACCGCCCGCCAGTACAGTCGCCGCAATAGTGATGCCCGTTGCAATGACGTTCTTGGAGAGAAAATCACCAATAGCTCCGATTGCATTACCCGTGTCTTTGCCAGCTTTATCATTATCCGGTGGGCCGTCACCTCCATCCAGGTCTGGCGCATCTGTGTCGTCAAGCGGTCTCGAGGGTTCATCCTCAAATATCGGTCGGCTTGGATCATCCGGGGGCAGTGGTGGCAGATCATCATCCCAATTTTCAGGCAGTGGTGGGTCAATAATTCTATCATCCGCAGATTGGTGCGTTGGTTCACTCTCTACAGGCGCCTCTTCTTCCGGCGGCACCATAGGCAGTGGAATCCGCTTGTTATCGTTGGAAGGCTTGCGCGGTGGTTTACCATCGCCCGGGTCACCGCCGCCTGTGTTTGAAACAGCTTCCGGATGATCGGTTGAACCTGCTTCATCATTTAATGGTGGTGGTCGGTCAACCTGCGGCGTGGCATTTTCTATAGGGTCTATAATCGGCAGTGATGTTCTCCTGCCGCCTTCATCTTTTTGAATCGGCTTGTCATCATCCTGTTTATTTTTATCAGCGTTGTCGCTTGCCGCATTTCCATCGCCCTGCTGTGCTGCCGCATCCTGCTCGCGCTGGCGGGATTCACGCCAGCGGCGGTCGGAGAGTTCGCGGGATTCTTCTGAAACATCGCTTTGGCTGGGTGTTTCGCGAAGCATCCTCTCGGTTTTCTCATCGGCGGGAGTTACTTGCCGTGTATCAACCACAACGGGTACATCATCATTTTGCTGTACTGCTGCATCTTGTTCGCGCTGGCGGGATTCACGCCAGCGGCGGTCGGAGAGTTCGCGGGATTCATCTGATACATTGCTTTGGCTCGGTGTTTCAGCAAGCATTTGTTCAAATGCCTCATTACTACCGGCTGTAATGCTTTTTGCTGCAGTTCCATCCAGCAATTCGCGGTTCATGCGGTGAATGAATTTTGTGATCTTGCGTTTGGAATATACAGCGGGTTTTACAATGCTGAGTACGCCGTCTTCAATTTTGGCGGAATATTTACCAAGCCCTTTTACCAGCGCTTTTTCTTGCTCGGTTGTAAGCAACGGCTGTCCGGATTCACCCGTTATGGAAAGTATGATGATGTTGCGTTGCGGGCCGCTTTCCCAACCTGGCTGAATGCTGCCCTTGCGCTGGTCGAGCGCATCCCCCAGCACCTTAATAGCGCTTTCCAGTTCTGCACTGATGTTGTTTGGTCGGGCCATGGTTAAACCTTGTATTTCAGCTTGTAGTATAACCGCCTAATGGGCTGGGAATATTAAAGTTTTATGAAATACAGATGATTAGATGGGTGGTATCCCCATGAAACATAGGGGATTTTTTGTTTAATGGCTTTTGCCGCCTTTTTCAGGGCCGTCGAAATCAATCATGGGCTGAATGCGCTTGTATATTACTTGTGCATGCGCCATGGCACTTTCCGCGTCTGCATAAGTTTGCTGTGATATAAATGCTGAAGGCAGCTGCAGGTTGAAATAATTTTTGCCGGTTGAAATATCGTGTTCTATAGGGAAGTGGATGGTTCCGTTCATTTTCATATAGCTGGAAATGTAGCTTGCCAGCGCTTGTACCATAAGCGGGTTATACTGCGCTTCGGGCGTATTAAAAAGCAATGCTATGCAAGGCCTGTAAATAGGCACTGCCGGTGCGGTGGGCGAAAGTTTGCTGTTGTTTGTATAGGCTGTGCTTGCCATGGATACCGGCAGTTTGCAGCCCGTGTTCAGGTGAACGCCGCGAATTACGTTGCTTATTTCGTTCAGGTTTTCTGCGGGTGCGCTGATGCGCAATGTACCTTGTGTTTGCCCTTTTTCGGGTTCGTTTTTCACCACATGCAAATCTTTTGCAGATTTGGCAAGAGCGCGCTTGGCGATAAGCAGTTCTTCATTGTTACCCGCGAGAAGAATGGATACCCCGTCTTTAAGTTTTCCATCTTCCCCCTCCTCCTGCTTCCACTCCTCACCCTCGTCATCGGCGGTTTTATGGTTTTTAATTTTCACATGCTCCAGTCCCACCATGCGCATGTGGTGTGCGGCAGCATCAAGACGGTGCTTGAAGTGTTTGGCCATCACCATGTCATAGAGTATGGCCTGCGGCTCAATATCGCATACCTCGTTGTCAGCTGTGACAATCAATGACGATCCATTTGCACTGCGGGTATAGGTGTAATCTTTCAGCGGATCGTTGGTTTTTGTTGGATCTATCTTGCGTTCAATCAGGTCCATCACCACCTTGCCCAGAAGCGACTGGCTGGATATTTCTTCAGCAAGGCGGATGGTAACTTCAGGCTTGAATTTAGAGCCGTGATGCCTTGCCGCTAGCCTGAATTCATAGTCAAGATTACAATGAAGCAGGTCAACAATGTTTTCTACGATGTCTGTGACGGAAGGCGCATCTTCACTGCCCGACATAGGTATTTGGAAGCGCAAACGCTTAGGTTTTTTTACTGCTTTCATCTCGGGGAACATCTCCATGAGATAAGTCTGCGCGTCTATCAGGTCTTCATATTTGCCGCCGAGCGTAACGGCTAGAAAAGCTTGCGGCTCCCCGTCATCGCCTTTGCCGTCGATGATATCAATACCTTTAAGCTTTGTTTTAAAAGCGTAACCTGGTTCTTTACCCATATTCCCCAGAATGCACTATTTCGGGACAGTGCTAATTTAAAGTAGTTTATAAATTTTAATAATTCCTAGCATATTTGTCAGGCAAAGACACATAAATAAATAGGCACACATAGTCGTAAAAAATACTATTTTATTTCAATTATATAACTTTTACGCAGCCTTAGAGCTTTTAGCTTTATGCAGGGCCTGGTCGAGGTCAGCGATAATGTCGTCCACATGCTCGAGGCCGATTGATACACGCATACCTTCCGGCTTTACACCGACTGCGGCACGGTGTTCATCGGAGAGCTGGCTGTGTGTGGTGGATGCCGGATGGATGATAAGGCTGCGCGTGTCACCGATATTGGCAACATGCTTGAACAGATTGAGCGATCCGACGATGGATTTTGCTGCATCATAGCCACCTTTGGCGCCAAAGGTGAATACCGCACCGAAGCCTTTGGGCGAGTATTTTTTGGCAAGCGCATGGTAAGTGCTTGAAGGCAGTCCGGTATAAGTCACCCAGCTTACCTCGCTGTGATCATTAAGGAACTTTGCAACTTTCATTGCGTTCTCGCAATGGCGCTCCATACGCAGGTGGAGTGTTTCGATGCCGTTCAGGGTCAAAAACGCGTTCATGGGGCTTTGCGACGCGCCGAGATCGCGCAGACCAACCGCGTGGGCGCGCACGGTAAAGGCCATATGTTTGAATGTATCGTAGAAACGCATGCCGTTATAAGCGGGTTCAGGCCCCGTCATCAGCGGAAATTTATCATTCTGCGCCCAGTCGAACTTGCCGGATTCCACGACTGCGCCGCCCATGGCCGCGCCGTTACCGCACAGGAATTTGGTGGTGGAGTTAAGTACAATGTCCGCGCCCCACTCAATCGGGCGAATCAGGTATGGGCTGGCCATGGTGTTGTCCACCAGCAGCGGTATGCCGTTTTCATGCGCGATTTTCGCCAGCGCTTCGATATCTGCGACCGCGCCTGCGGGGTTGGCGAAGCTTTCGACGTAAATGCCTTTGGTTTTGGGGGTGATGGCCTTGCGGACTTTTTCAAGATCATCAATATCCACGATGTTTGCTTTCCAGCCAAACTGTACAAAGCTGTTTTTGAACTGGCTGGTGGTGCCGCCATACAAGCGGCTGGAGGCGACAATATCATCGCCCGGTTGCATGAGGTTAAACAGCGCCGTGAGCTGTATGGCGTGGCCGGAAGCGGCCGCTGTACCGCCCGTGCCGCCCTCGAGCGCGGCGATTCTTTGTTCCAGCGCCGTAACGGTGGGGTTGGTCAGGCGCGAATAAACATAGCCGTTTTCCTGAAGGTTAAACAGGTTGGCCGCGTGTTCGGCACTTTTGAAGGTATAGCTTGCCGTTTGGTACACCGGCACTTGACAAGAACCTGTTTCATCCTGTTTCATGCCTGCATGGACTGCCAGAGTTTCAAACTTCAGATTATTATTGCGCGCCATAAATGATACCTTTTTTATAAAGGTTGAAGGCCATCAAAAAAACATATTCCTGCTTTTTTTACAAGGATTAATGAGCTTGAGGCCTGCCACCGCATTAAGCAAAACATTAACATCTTTATTAACTTTTGGTATGGTATAATAAGCCGAACAAAGCAGAAGCTTACAGGGCTCATGGGGAAAATTGATCCAACAAAATTCATCGTTCGTGCCATAAACTATCCGCAGGATACGAGTTATGCGGAACAATGTGCGGAAATCACCGAACAGCTTCTCGACGAAAAACCCAAAAGCGCCAATGATTTTTTAGTGCGGGTATCTGAGTTGCTGAAAGAAAAAGCAATCTATAAGGCCTTATATGGTCGTGACACCCCTGACTATGCGCTCGATGAGATAGCAGAAAAATATGCTTCTATCAGGGGTTTTGATAAGCCTGGTATGGATGCCACGACCCACATACCTGTAAAATCCCGATATAATATATTGGCTGAAGATTTCTTGGAGGCTAACCCCGAGCAGATGGAGAATATAAAAAATAATGATATGGAAAAGCAAATCACCGCAACGACGCGTGATGGCAGGGAAGTGAATTTGTCAAGGATCATGCTCAGCACGAATGCCAGAGGTTACATAGGCGGTAAGATCAATCATCCGTACGCAGAGTCCAGCTGGGACAAGGAGAAGGGCGACATGGTCATCACGTCCGGTAGAGAGCATGACCACGAGCATTTATGGAGCATGATCTCACAGAATTTTTTGATCGCAACGAATGAAAAGGAAGATAAGCAGACCAGGAAAGAAGCGGCCATATTATTTTACGCTTCCTTCAGCCATGACATGCCACTGACCCGTGGCAGTGCTACGGCTGCTCGTATTGGTCTGGAATATCTTGCCAATAGTATTGGTTTTGAGGTGCCCTTCTTTAAAGAAGGTGCGGATCCCAATTTAAAAGCCATCGCACGAACGCCTGATCAGTTCTTAAAAGACTTTATGATCGGCAACATGTTCGATAAAACTGCGACGCCCCAGAGTGTGCTTGACTGGCAAGAAATAGAAATAGGGCGGCAGGAAACCCATAAAAAAATAACAAAGGAAACACAAGATCCGGCTACGGGTCTGGCTGATACGCTCGCGCAAATAAAGATCATGGGCTCAAAGGTGGCAACCAGCGAATCAACCAATAATTATTATTTTACTGATCTAATCAATCAACCAAAGGTGCCGTCGGTACAAATCCGAGAAACGGATCAAGGGCATGAGGTCACCTTCTCCCTACCACATGAAAAAGCAGCTTCTGATAAATTCGTAGCGGAGTTTATCGACAATTATGCGGGATTGAAAAAAATGAACCGCACGAAGTTCAAGGACACGCCGGAAGCGCAAAGCATCAAGGAGGCTATGACAGGTGGTGCTGTACTCAATTCTCCTGTCAGAACATCGGATTACTATAGCCCTGAAATGCAGAGTTCATACGCTTCCAAGATAGCAAAAAGCCGTATTCAGGTGGATGCTGATGGCATCACATCTTTGCAATAACGTAGTTTGGGCTTTATATAATCCAATAAAAAAAGTATATGACAAGAAGTCGGAATACAAAAATCATTATTATTACGGATGATTTTTAAGTAGTGGAACAAGTGCCGCCGGCACCGGCATTCATGGCATTGACGATTTGCGCCGCGCCAAAAATAATGGCACAGCCTATGCCTTCAAGGATCGCCGTACCCCAGCTGATTTTCCCCATCATGGCACCTATGCCCAGGACCGCTATCATGATGGTTTCCAGCCCTTTGCCGAGGTTGCCGCCCATCCACGAAACTACGGTACACATGACTTTGCCCATGGGCGTATCCGTGGCATGCGCTATTTCCGGCAGGAGCGCGAAAACACACGCAATGGCAGCGCAAAATAGGCTATGCAGTATGTTCTTCAATTTTTAACCACCTGTTTTTACAGTGTTAAACATCCGAAGATGCAAAGAAACCATGATTTTAGCTCAAAATAAACCCATGCGTCCATTATACAAATACTATCACCATTATGTCAAAAAAATATGAACATCGACTCTGCGATAATATCAATATTACTCAGTCTATTATATTGTTCGCGCGAATGTAACATTAGGTTACAGGCCTGAATTTAAACGTCACAAAAAGTTAACTCCAGCTTTAAAAATCATTAACATAAACCTGACAAAATGGAACATTGGATAAACCAGAGGTTTAGGCCGTAATGTCAACGCCAACCACGCAAACACCACCAACCGCTACCCAGCCACCCGCGCAGGAAAAGGGTACGTTTGCCAAAATCTGGGAATATGTAAGCAGCATGGCGAGTTCGGCGTGGAGTGGCATCACCGGCCTTTTCAGCGGAAAATCCGACGGCACGCAGCAACAGCAGCAAACGCCTGCGGCGCCTTCCGGCACCTATACCGCTAATCTCATGTCACGCGGGATGACACCTGCCCCCAGCAAAGATATATCAAGAGTTCTCGCTGACAGGCAGAGCAACGTAACCAAGGAAGATTTGCTCAATGCCGCCGACGGCTCAACCGCCGTATATAAACCGCTCAACAGCCCCGAGTTCCAGAAGTGGGCAGCGGAAAAACAACAGCAGGGTTTTGAGGTCACGCCCATCTATGAAAAGGGCAACACAAGCGGCCTTGCGCTGGCCGTAACCGTGAGCAAGGGCAATGAACACAGCGTATTCGTGCGTGGCAGCAAGGAAATGACGGATTTTATCACCGATGCAAAACTTAACCCCGTGCCGATGACGCGTGTGGACGCGCCGGGGAAAGTTGCAAACGGGTTTGACGAGCACAGCCAGAAAGTAGCCGGTGCGGTGCGCTGGCAGATCGATCATAAGGCACCGGGTGCCAAAGTTACTGTCGCGGGCCATTCGCTTGGCGGCGCGGTGGCTGGCCTTGTCGGATATGAGCTTAAAAAGACCGCTCCCAACGCGGATATCAAGGTGGTGACATTCGGTGCGCCGCGCTTCGGCGATGAAACATTCTCAAAAGATTACGACCGCCTGCTCGGCAAATCGACGGCGCATTTCGTAAACGACCGCGATCCGTTTTCGCGCTCTACCGGCCTGTTATATGCGCCTACGGGCGATACATTCGTTATTGCTGATAAAGGCGTGTATGCCGTGCCGCCGCAGATGATGAATGGCCAGAACCCGATTGTTGCGTTCCTTGATACGGCATGGAACGGCGCCCGCCAGACACACAGGATGACCACGGTCTACAATACAAAAATCAATGCCATCAATACCGATCATAACAACATGGTGACGCAGGCGCAGAACACCGTGAACGGAATCTCCGTCACCCCGACTCAGGGGCAAGGCGTCAGTAGTGGCAACGTGCCGATGGGGCGCACAGGTGGTAGCGGGATAGAGTTTAGGTAGCTCGTAAAGAATCTTAATCCAAGAGTTCTTACTTTTATTTGGCCTAGCATTTAGTATTCTATGAAAATGTAGAATGAGGCCACACATCATGAGTTATAAAGAAGTTTTACCCACAGATGAATTAGTTAAGTACGATAAGATGGCGCGTACTTTAATGAACGCTCAAGACTTTTTACGTTCATACCAAATTCTTCAGGGTCAATTTGTATTTGGTGCAAGCGTTGTTAATCTAGCGTTAGCAATAGAACTTTTTTTAAAGGCTTTATTATACGGTGCAGGTGAAGAAGTACGAGGCCACGATTTAGAAGAACTATTCGAGCGCCTGCCTCCTCAAATGAAGGAAGAAATTAAAAGTGCTTTTAATGATCGTCTTGTAAAAACAACCGGCCGCTGCCAAGATATTTTTGGCTTTAGCTTTGAGACAAGACTTAAGCAATATGCTCGTATTTTTGTTGATTGGCGATACTACCATGAAAAAAATCCGGGGTCATTTCATTCCGAATTTTGTGAAAATTTGGCCTACGCGCTTAATCAAATTGCCCAAATACAAGAACAACAGCTTCGGACAGTTGCAATGATGGTGCGACATAAGGTTGATTCTTGAGATATCACCTATGACAACCCTTAAGCCGCTACTTCCGCGAAGGTAACGGTAACGCCACGTTTTTTGAAATAGGACTGCATCATTTTGCGTCCCTGCCTGTTTGGTTGCACAAGCTTTGCAGGGTCTACTTCCACCGATTTCATGCCCTGCGCATGCAGGATGATTTTTAATGCCAGAATACGCGCATCAATATCCTCATTATCATTTTTCAGGGAGCTGTAGATAGCTTCGAGCGCGTTATTTAATTCCGGGTTTGCCATGGTAATACTCAATATATGTTGGATGGGAGACTAGGGTTGATACTCGCCTACTGGCTTCATGTCGTCCAGAAAAATATAATCGGGGGACTAGGATTGACTCGGGACTGCTGTCCCTCGCACTTCGTGCGGCTGCGCCGTCAAAATCGTCTTGCTGACGATTTTACGAACCATCGTTTCTCATCAAGCCAGTCCCCCAAAAGCAATTAGGCCAGTAAAGGAAGAACCTTTACTGGCCTAATTGGCTGGGGGACTAGGATTCGAACCTAGGTTGACGGAGTCAGAGTCCGTAGTCCTACCGCTAGACGATCCCCCAACAAGGTAAAACCTGAGCGCATAAAAATGCGTGGGCAGAACGATTACAAAGCTTTGACCGCAAGCGCAATAAATTTTTGGAATATGGCGCAAATCCTACCCCTAAATATGGCGCTTGCATTCACAAATCATACACGTTAGGGTGGTGGCTTATAAGTTGATTAACTAAGTTGTAAGTATATGAGCGCACTGAATAAAAGAGATCGCCTTGTTGAATCCGCCGCTACCCTTTTCCACCATAACGGCATGACGGCCACGTCGCTGGCGGATATCGCCAAGCACGCCGACATCCCCATCGGGAATGTGTATTACTACTTCAAAACCAAGGAAGAGCTTGCGCTCGCCGCCATCAACAAGCGCAAGGAACAGTTCAGCGCCGCCTACACCCTGCTCGACGACAACATCCCCGACCCGCGCCAGCGCCTTATCGAGGCGGTGAATTATTTTGATAAAGTGCGCGAAGAATACACCAAATACGGCTGCCCCATCGGCAAAATCATCGAAGACGCCGACACAGAAAAAGATGCCGTGGCGCAAACCGCCGCACAAGTGCTGAAAGATTTCGTGGAATGGGCAGAACGCCAGTTCCGCATGCTCGGCCATGCTGATGATGCGCACAGCTACGCTATTACGCTTATGTCCGGTATTCAGGGCGCAAGCGTTATGGCAAAAGCGCTGCGTGACGAAAAAGTGATTGCCGCTGAAATGCAACGCCTCAATGTATGGCTGGAATCCCTGCCTAACAAGCGTATCCAGCTTGGCAAGGTCGGCATGCGCATGGCTGGCGATGGCGCGGCGACTGCGGCTTAATCCCAATCGTATCTAATAAATTATTTCGGCGCGGCGGCCCTGCTCAGGCGGTCGTTGATGGCTGCGCCTATGCCCTCGTCCGGTATCGGCATAACGGCGATGCGCTCTATATTTGCCGCATCCAGCAAACGCAACATGCGGAATAAATTCGCCGCCGCTTCCTGCAAATCGGATTTTTCACTCAGGTTGTATGTAAGTTTTGCGCCTGTTGGAATATTTTTGCCGTATGCCAGTAACCCCTCGCCTGCCTGCACGTTGCTTGCATTCAGGCGCATGGCGTGGCTGGGTGCATAATGGCTGGCCAGCATCCCTGGGGATGCGATTTTGGCGTCTTTCGCCGCCACATCCACTTTGCCCGCAACATCTGCCAGCTGCGCTTGCGTCACCGAACCAAGGCGTAATATCACCGGGACATCGCCGCAGGCATTCACCACCGTGGATTCAATTCCCACGGGGCATGCACCGCCATCTAGCACCATAGCGATGCGGCCTTCGAGTTCACTCATCACGTGCTGCGCTTCGGTGGCGCTGACGCGGCCGGAGCGGTTGGCGCTCGGTGCGGCAACGGGAATATTTGTTTCTGCTAGCAATGCGCGCGCCAGATTATGCGCGGGCATGCGTATGGCCACGGTGTCCAGCCCTGCGGAAACCAGCAGCGATAATGTGCAATCGCCCTTTCGCGGCAGTACCAGCGTCAACGGCCCCGGCCAGAATTTGGCCGCCAGTTTTTTTGCAGTGTCGTTAAATGATACATACTCCATCGCCTGTTCTAGCGATGACACATGCACAATCAGCGGGTTGAAATCTGGCCGCTCTTTCGCGGCATAAATCGCCGCCACCGATGCGTCGGACAATGCGTTACCGCCGAGGCCATAGACCGTTTCGGTGGGGAACGCCACGAGCTTTCCTTCTTTCAGAAGCTGGCTTGCGCGATGTATATCGGTGCTGAGGATTGTCATGATATGGTGGTGATGTTTTTAGGCGGCTACAAAATATAGTTGTTATGGGTGTATTTTTTGCTATGTTCTAATTAGTGTTCATTCGTATGCGGGGGAGAGTATGGCAAAAGTTATTACCGTAGCACAGCAAAAAGGTGGAGCAGGTAAGACGACGGTGGCAGCACATATCGCTGTGGCGCTGGCTCAGAAGGGCAACCGCGTTGCCATCATCGACATTGATCCACAGGGCAGCCTCGGCTATTGGCACCGCATCCGCGAGGAAAAATTCGGTGAAGGCTATACCGGCCTCATTTTCAACTCCCTTTCAGGCTGGCGTGTGGGCAGCGAAGTGTCGCGCCTGCGCAAACAATGCGACTACATTATCATCGATAGCCCGCCGCACACCGAAACCGAAGCGCGCACCGCTATCCGCAGCGCCGACATGATTGTAATTCCTGTGCAGCCCAGCCCCACTGATCTGTGGGCAACCAAGGCGACGCTTGACCTCGCCAAGGCGGAAAAACTACCGGTAAAAGTGGTACTCAACCGCGTGCCACCAAATTCACGTCTTGCGCAGACCATTGCTGCCGAACTGCCTGAACTGGCAGATACCATTCTTGGCAACCGTGTGCTATTCGCCTCTTCCCTTATGGAAGGGCGCACCGCAACCGAAATGGAGCCAAACAGCAGCGCCGCGCAGGAAATAAAAGCGCTGGTGAAGGAAATCACCGCCGTCCTGAAAGACGATGATGATGAAGAGGCCGCTCCACAGGAAAAAACATCGAAATCAGCCAAAAAGAAAACGCTGGTTACAGCTTAGTTTTACTTAGGAGCAGATGCCTTGATGGAAAGGGCGTGCAGCCCGTTCTTAAGCTCGCTTTCAAGGATATTATGGATGGCGCGGTGGCATTCAACCCTGCTTAAGCCGCGAAAATGCTCCGATTCAATAACAAGCGTGTAATGCGTCTCGCCGTCCGGCCTTGCCCCAGCATGGCCCGCATGTTTGGCCGAATCATCGATAAGTTCTATAAAATTGGGCTTAAATGCCCTTTTGAGCAAGTCGTTTATACGGTCGGCACGGCTCATATTTCCTCGATTTTTCAATAATATTACTGTATATTAGACCTATAAATAAGCGAATCAAGGCATCCATGCCAAATAAAAAGAAAAAGCTGGATTACGAACCGCACCGCAGTGCTGAAAAGGCGCAGGCGTGCCACGTGCCGGGCTGTAATGAGGCGGGCCTTTACAAAGCGCCAAAATCCAACGGTGATTTGAACAGCTATTGCTGGTTTTGCCTTGAGCATATCCGCGAGCGAAACCAGCGGTGGGATTATTTTGCGGGCATGGACCGCGACGAAATCGAACAATTCTTGAAAGACGCCGTTACCGGCCACCGCCCGACATGGACGCGTGAAACGCAGGTTAGCACGCAGTATAAGAAGCTTCAGGACGCGCTGTACGAATTTCTGAATATGGGAGCGAAGCGCCCGCAAAAACAGCATCCGGAACTACCTGCCAAGCTGCGCAAGGCGCTGGCCACCATGGATATGGACTATCCCTATAGTATGGATGGGTTAAAGGGGAAATACCGTGTGCTGGTCAAAAAGCACCATCCAGACGTGAACAGGGGCAACAAACAGTCGGAGGAGTTGTTCAAGCAGATAACTTCTTCCTACCATTATCTTATGGAATATCTGAAAACTTCGGCTTCTGCCGCATCTTAAGCATTGATGCCGCATATAGCTGGTGTATCATTGGGATGGCTAAAGTTACTTAGGGGACTGCTATGAAATTTATGCATATAATTGCGTGTGTTGCGCTTATGCTTGCGATGACATCTGATCCGGCCATCGCAAAAAAAGATAAAAAGAACGATGACTCGGGCAAAAAACATTCCGAACAAGCCGAGAAGGGCAAAAATAAATCAAAGAATGCTGACGGGGATTCGGACAAGTCTGATGATTCGGATGGAAAAGCCGCTGGCAAAGATAAAGACGGCAAGAATGATTCCTCCGACAAAGATAACGATGACGATAAAGATAAAAAGATCGACGAGACCAAAAAAGAGGATGAAAAGCCTGTTTCTGATAAATGGACAGCCGATGATATAAAGGGGTTTTGCTTGGCAAAGGAAGCAGCGGGTTCACGTGCGCTTGATGATTGTATAGGAAGAAACCAGCGCCGCATTGGTCGCGCTAAAAGCCAGTTTGACGTAAATGAAATTGAACGAGGAAAGCAGGAGTAATCAGGACATCATGAGTAAAGCAATGCCCAAAGACGATATGAATAGTGATGTTCCCGATAAATCTGTTTCAACCGAGAAGCTGTTTTGCTTCAAGTGGCACATAAATGTGCCTGCGTTTTCTAAAAAAGCCGAGCATGTGCCGGATATCGACCCCGACTATCACTTCGAGCCGGAAACAACTAAGGCCATACTCGCGGGCTTTGTGTATAACCGCCGCGTGCTGATTCAGGGCTATCACGGTACCGGCAAATCCACCCATATCGAACAAGTGGCCGCCCGCCTTAACTGGCCGTGCATACGGGTAAACCTCGACAGCCACATCAGCCGCACGGACTTAATAGGGCGCGACGTCATCACGCTTAAAGAAGGCAAGCAGATCACCCAGTTTCAGGAAGGCATCCTGCCATGGTCGCTCGGGCGTCCGATGGCACTGGTGTTCGACGAATATGACGCAGGCAGGCCGGACGTGATGTTTGTTATCCAGCGTATTCTGGAAGCACAGGGCAAGCTTACGCTGCTCGACCAGAACCGCGTGCTTACCCCTCACCCGTATTTCCGTTTGTTTGCCACCACCAACACGATTGGCATGGGCGATTCCACGGGCCTGTATCATGGCACGCAGCCTATAAACCAGGGGCAGATGGATCGCTGGAATATTGTGGCCTCGCTCAATTACCTGCCGCCGGATGACGAGATGCAGGTGGTGCTGTCGAAAGTAAAAGATATGGCAAAGCAGAAAGACAAGCTGCGCAGCATGATTGCCATGGCCAACCTGACGCGCGAAGGTTTTACCAATGGCGACCTTTCTACGGTGATGTCGCCGCGCACGGTTATCAACTGGGCGGAAAACACGCTGATATTCGGTGACGTGCATGAAGCGTTCAAGCTCACCTTCCTCAACAAGTCGGACGAGAACGAGCGCATCATTTTCGCGGAATATTACCAGCGCAGCATGAATCACGATATACTAACTAAGCAATAGGAGATGGGGCAATGAAAGTAGTGGTAGGTTCACAAAGCGCAGTGAAACTTGAAGCAGTTAAAAGCGCTTTTGCATCTCATGACAATGTAGAAGTAGTGGGTGTAAAAGCGGATTCACGCGCACCGGAGCAACCTATAGATGGCGAAACGTTGATAGGAGCAAGAAATCGGGCAGCGCATTCGCGTGAACTGTCGCCGGATGCTGATTTATATGTAGCTATTGAGAATGGCATTTTTACCGAAGGCGACCGTTATGTTGACAAGGCGGTCGTGCTTACTGTCACCAAAGATGGCCGCGAGCATGTCGAATATTCGGCTGGCGTCGAATTCCCTGCGCAATATGTAGATGAAGCCAGAAAGCTTGGTTTTGATAAAATGACTGTGGGAAAAGTTATGGCGGCGGCAGGCTTTGTGAAGAAGCATGATGACCCGCATGCGGATCTCGGTGATAAAGTTTCGCGTGCACAAATCTTGAAAGACACGGTCTCTGATGCAATGAAACAATCACTGGGATGGGCAAGTGAGCCTTCAAAACCAGCCGCTCAACGATTTCTGAGCTAACATTGCTGAATTCTGGAAACAAAAAACTGGCCGCCTTCAAGGAAGCGCTTGTCTCTACCACGCGCGCGCTTTCGGCGAAGCGCAAACTGGAAGTCGGCTATGCCGATATGCCGACATCTAATGAAGGCATTGTGCTGGATGCTTTGCCAGAAATCCCCTCGCCCATAGCGCTGCCTGCGGTGCGCGGTGCGGCAGACCACGCGGCGCTTTTATTACGCTACCACAACACGGTGCTGCATGCGCATTATCGGCCCACTGATTATATGGCCGCAAGCTTTTTTGATATGATGGAAAATGTGCGCACAGAAGCGCTCGGCAGCGAGCATCTGGCCGGTGTGCGCCACAATCTTTACCGCCGCTACGAGCAGCAATCCATGCAGCGCGGGCTGAACGCGGGCGTATTGCCGCTTGTCAATAAGCTGGAGATATTTGCGCGCCGCTACATTCAGGAATTACCGATACCCGATTTTTTTGCAGGCGTGCTTGAATCGCCAGATGACAATGTAAAAAAAATCCTGCCGTTGTTGAAAGAACTGCATGGCAAGATTGATAATCAGGAAGCGTTTGCGTCGCTGTCGCTGAAGATGATTGATATGCTATCGGAAGCGTCGAATTCAGCGCATGCGGGCGATAGCGAAGGCGGCAGCGGCGACACAACCCAGCAGCGCGCGCCCTCAGATGATATGCAACAGCAGGAAGCTGCGCTGGTGGCAGCCGGAGACATGACGGAAGATGAGGCTACGCAAGCCGTGCAAAGCCAGATGTCGCCCGGCGGTTCTGCAAGCGAGGAAGCGCAGCCCAAAAAGGGCAAAGATGCCAAAGTGGATTATGAATCGCCCTACCCGTTCAAGCATAATGAAATGAGGCCGGCGGATCACTACCACGCATACACAACGCAGTTTGACGAAGTTGTGCCAGCATCGCAGCTGGCTAACCCGCAAGAGTTGGATGGCTTGCGCCAGCAGCTTGACCAGAAACTCTCGCAGTTCCAGAGCGTAACTTCGCGCCTCGCTAGCCGCCTGCAGCGCCTGCTGATGGCTAAACAGGCGCGCCGCTGGATATTCGACGAGGAAGACGGCATCATCGACAGCCGTAAGCTATCACGCATCATCATCCACCCTGATTACGAAAGAATATACAAGCGTGAACAGGACACCGAGTTCCGCGATACGGTGGTCACGCTGCTTATCGATAATTCCGGCTCTATGCGCGGCAGGCCGATTACCATAGCGGCGCTGAGCGCCGACATCATCAGCCGCACGCTGGAGCGCTGCGGCGTGAAGGTGGAAATACTGGGCTTTACTACTAAGGAATGGAAAGGTGGCAGCAGCTATAAACATTGGGTGAAACAGAACAAGCCAAACTATCCTGGCCGCCTGAATGACTTGCGGCATATTGTGTACAAGTCTGCGGACAGCAGCTGGCGTAAATCACGCAAGAACCTTGGGCTGATGCTCAAAGATGGCATACTGAAAGAAAATATAGACGGTGAGGCACTGATGTGGGCGCATGACCGCTTGCTGGCGCGGCCGGAACAAAGGCGCATATTGATGGTGATATCAGACGGTGCGCCGGTGGATGACAGCACCTTATCGGTCAATGGCGGTAGTTATCTCGACATACATCTGCGCGAAACGATACGGCGTATTGAATCAGGAAAATCGATTGAGCTGCTTGCTATCGGTATCGGCCATGACGTAACGCGCTACTACGAGCGCGCAGTCACGATTTCGGAAATTGATAAACTAGGCGAAACAATGACACAGCAGCTCACGGCGCTGTTCAGCGAATCAAAACAAACTACAGGAAAAAAAGTTAAGCGGCCTGCTTAGTAGCCAGTTTGCGCTTAATCTGGCGCTTCAGTCTTCCGGCTTCCAGCGTCATTTTGCGCTCGGAGTGATTGAGCAGGTAAGAATCCAGCCCACCGTTATGCTCAATGCTGCGCAGCGTAGCCGCGGTAACGCGCAGGCTAATGGTCACGCCCAGTGCATCGCTGATCAGCGAAACATGCTGCAGGTTGGGGAGAAAGCGGGTTTTGGTTTTGTGGTTTGAGTGGGAAACCTTGTGACCAAATTGTGTACCGGTACCCGTAATTGCACAGCGCCTAGACATGATATTATTCCTTATTTTCTGGTCGTATAGTCCCCGAAACCACGTTTCAGGGATTTTGTGATGGAAAGTGTGAGTTTTTATGCGTTTTGAGGGGCTAAGTCAAGGCTTTTTGTAACTTGCGAAAAGCCAGCCAAGGAACAAGGCGGAAAACATAAAAACACCTGTAAGTTACTTAACTTTATAAATATTGTTAATGTAGCCCGTCCAGAAATTCTCCAGCTGCTGCATGGTCTTGTTAATGGCACGAAGCTCGGCTTCATCCATTTCGCGTGACAGCATTTCAACATTGCGCTGGTAGAGTTCGTCGATTTTCTTGCAAAGCGCCATACCCTTTTCCGACAGCTTGATGCGCGTGGAGCGCTTGTCATGTGGGGCGCGTTCCTGCAGCAAATAGCCGTTTTCCACAAGCTTCTTTACGTTGTAAGACACGTTAGAGCCAAGGTAATAGCCACGGTTGGTCAATTCACCGATCGTGAGCTGCTCAGCGCTAATATTATAGAGAATCAGGGTTTGAACGTTATTGATGTCGTCCAGCTTCATGCGGTCGAGCTCGGTTTTGATAACGTCAAGGAAATGGCGGTGCAAACGCTCAATGAGCAGGATGGACTCGGTATATACTTCTTTCAAGACAGCCTCACTTTTAGGTTGTGTATTCTAGCCTAGAATATCCGCGAATTGTTAAAATTCTGTTTAAATACAATAAAAAAGATTGGTTTATCCTTCCGGAAGCACTTAGTCGTTGGACTTATACTCGGTTCCGGCTGGTGGTAAGGCAGGGAATGTAAGGGTCACAAGGGTGCCTTTGCCCACCTCGCTATCTATAGCAATCGTTCCATGGTGCAACTCCATTAGCTTCTTGGTCAGGGGCAGGCCAAGACCTGTTCCCTCGTATTTGCGGTTCAGGCCGCTATCGACCTGTCCGAAGCGCTGGAAAGCCTTTTCGACGTCTTCCATGCTCATTCCGATGCCAGTATCCTGCACGGTGATGATGAAATGCGTGACTTCGTTATCCACGCCCTGAGTACGGATGGCTACATGCACCTTGCCGCCTGATTCGGTAAATTTGACAGCATTGGACACGATATTGAGAATAACCTGTATCAAACGTAAACGGTCGGCCACCAGCGGCGGCAACATTTTTGGAATATCGGTAGTAATGGTAATGCTGCCTTTGGCTGCGCGTTCGGACATAATGGTCAATGATTTATTGACAGCCTTGCCGATATGAACTTCTTCGTAACTGAGCGTAAGCTTACCTGCCTCTGCTTTCGAAAGGTCGAGAATGTCATTGATGATGTCCAGCAGGTGCGAGCCGGATTCGTTGATGTCCTTTACATATTCAAGGTATTTCTGGTCACCAATTGGGCCAAAAAGCTGGTTCATTAGAATAGATGAAAAGCCGATGATGGCGTTGAGCGGTGTGCGCAACTCATGGCTGATATTGGCAAGAAAGTGCGATTTTGCACGGTTGGCGGATTCTGCCGCATCCTTGGCTTTTTCCAGCTCGGTGTATTGCTGCTTCAGCCGCTGGTCGCGCGCGCCTATTTCCGTCAACATGTCGTTGAAGGCGTTGGTCAGGATATGCATTTCATTCCTGTCTTCATTAACGGCGTCGCCCTCAAACTCTGCTCGTATATTATAGTCTTTGCGTATGGACACCTCACGTGCCGTGCTTGCGAGGTTGAGGATGGGGCGTGAAATAGTGCGCTGCAGGTAAATGGCGAGGATGTAGGATATGGCCAGCGTCGTAGCTACAACACTCAATGCGATGGTTGTCTGCTTTTCGATATAGCGCTTAACCGGATCGAGCGTGGATTCGAGGTAAATATAACCGATTTTTTCCTGCATTTTTTCTATCGGCTTCATAAGCTCGATAGAATCTTCGCCAATTTCGGCGCGTGGCTCAAGATTGGTGGGGCATAGCAGCTTTTTCTTTTCTTCGATGGCTTTATTGCCATAGCGGGCAAATTGCACGCCTGACTGGTTATACAGACACGCCTGCACGATAGTCTGCTGCACACTGAATACGTTCAGGTTTGCCTCGGCCTGCTTGTCGTCATTAAAGATAAGGGCTGCCGTGTTGCGGTCGCCCACGATAGAGGCCGAGACGTCCAGCTCCCTGAGAATAGAGAGCCGCAGGTTGTAAACCCCGATAATTGAAATGGCGAATGTAGTAAGCAGCACAGACACAGCGCTAATCGCCATGATGATGTAGGTCAGGCGCTGCTTGATGGATGTGTTTCTCAGGAACAGCAACATGTCCGCCGCCCCTATTTGTCTATGACCTTGAGCGCAATTTCCAGTAATTGCGCATCAACACGAAGGCCAGCAGAGGTAATCGACTTGGTATTGACGGCGATTTTTATTTTATTGTCACTCATGACGAAACCAATCATGCCCCCTTGTTCAGCGAACTGTTCATGATCACTGACGGTGAGTAAAGGTTTTGCCCTGAGTGTACCGAGTATTTCAGGAATATTGGATGATTCGGATGCGCTGATAAACAGTATATGGCAATGCTTGTCAGAATTCCGCCAGTTGGCTTCAGGCACAAGGGAAAGCTTCAGCTTATCAGTGGATGCAGCCTGGAAGACCTTGCTGGCCTTATTGATACCGCTGCTGCCAACCGTGCAGATGTCAATGTTTGACAGCTTGCTGGTGGATTTATCACCCGGCCATTCGATAAATTTCACGAAATTATAGATGAAGGCAGCCTTGACGAGGCTTTCCTTTTCTTCGTCGGCAACAGCTGCGGGTGCGCTTACCAACACACTGCATGTGAAGCAGAGAGCAAAGGCTAGATGGTAGAGGACTTTATTCACGAATTAAAACTTCCAAGTAATATTGCCGTACACGCTACGCGGTATTTGAGATTGTGATTGATAGAGGAAGCCTGTGAATTCCTTATGACGGTTATCAAGCAGGTTCTGACCTACGATGGAAAGTTCCAGTGAATCAAGTGCCTGCCATGCCAACCTTGTGTCGAGGCGTGTATATTGTGGAATCGCAAGACGGTCAAGGTTATCTACGAAGTAAAGCGACGTATCAAACTGCACGTCATTAGGCAACTGGAATGACGAGCGGAAATTGATCTGGTTGATGGGTGACTTGCCTGCAAACGAGAAACCAAACGGATCTGGCTGGTCAAATTTGAGTTGCAGGTAGCTGTAGGTGGCGGTGAATTCTGCGTATGATGTAGCATTCCATTTTGCAACGGTTTCGAAGCCGTAGGAGCTTGCTGTACCCATGTTCACGGGCAATACCGGCACTACGACATAGGTGCCAAGCGACGTGGTAATCGGGCCGAACGGCGTTCCCTGCATACCCAGAACAAGTTTGTCGTAATCGTTATAGAAGGTTGCAATATCGAGCGAAGTGTTATCTGTCGGTTGTATGCGGTAACCGATTTCATATGTTACCACTTCTTCCGATTCCGTGTGCGGATCACCGTAGCGTACACCTATAACGCCGGCAGCAAGCGTTGCAGCTGAAAGCTGCAGGTCAGACTGACCTACGTTGGGTGTGCGTACAGCACGTGATATTGAACTCCACAGTGTGTGGTTTTCATTAATCAACCATGACAAGCGGGCGCTCGGTTCATATTCAAAATCGGTGTATTCGTTATATTCCAGTTTTGTGCCGAGAGTCAGGAACACTTCTTTTGGCAGGAGGGTGATTTTATCCTGTATGAAGGTACTCACCAGATTGTCCGAACGGCTTGGCGGAGCAAATTTAATATAGTCTGTGCCTTCAGTGCTGCTGTCGATAAAGCGATATGCCGCACCAACCACTATTTCCTGATTGGAAAAATCACTTGTTGCATATTGTGTGTCTATGTCGAATGTCTGTATATTCGAGGAATATAATATGTTAGAGCGGCGTGCGTCGTCATAGTACATCTGTAAATTAAATTCCGTGGTGTCAGATAATTTGTTTTTCCAGCGGCCAAGTATGTTCGCACCTCTTGCAGTTTCACGGTCGGAGAGTGAGCGCGCTGCGCCATCGGTTGGCAGATTTAGTGCATAACTTTCACTTACGCTGTAAATGTCGCCTTGGATTGTATAAGATTTCTTTTCACCTGCATCCATGTCTGCGCGGAAACCGGTTTGTATTTTGTTCCAGTTATCGCCCGCGCCTGTGCCGGTATTGGTTTTAGCTTCGTCATTATCAGTATATTTTGCATATACCCGCATATGCCCCTTATCACCAATTTTTGCACCATAGCGGCCAGTAGTTTCAGCGTTCTTAAAACTACCCAGAGTTAAAGAAGCAAGCCCGCCTTGCGTATCTTCTGCTTTTTTGGTGATGATGTTGATTACGCCGTTAACCGCATTTGCGCCCCACAGCGTTGCGCCCGGGCCGCGGATAACTTCGATGCGTTCAATGTCTTGAAGCGGTGTATCCTGAACATCCCAATACACACCCGAGAATAATGGCGTATATATGGTGCGTCCGTCCATTAACACCAGAAGTTTATTGGAAAACTGGTCGTTTGACCCGCGTGAGCTGACAGCCCACTGGTGCGAGCCGGATTGTGCCACATTGAGGCCGGGAACCATGCGGAGTGCCTCGGGAATGGATGTTGCGCCGCTGCGCTTTATGTCTTCCGGTGTGATTACGAAAATGGCCGCTGCCGCCTCGCTCGCTTTTTCAGAGCGCTTGGATACCGAGGTCACCTCGATGTTGCTGAGCTGCTCGAGAGAAAGGCTGAGCAATTCGTTTGGGTTGAGTTCGGTTGCACTGGCGGCGGAAATGTTCAGGGCAAATGCAAATGACCCTAGTATGGTGCTACGGGCCAGATATGAAAGACGTGACATTGATAATCCTCTATTTTTTTATTGAAGAGCTACGAGGATTAGCAATCGAAGGTTAAAAAAACCTTATAGGATTTTAATAAAATGCAAAATATCGCATTATCGCCGAGTTTTATAAGCCTTTTGTGATAATTAAGCTGCACAGCTTATGGCTAGGCCCTGCTGATTCTCACCCGCAAAGGATGCTTTAATTTCAGTGAGATACCAGGTTCCATCGGGTTGCCAAGTACGTTACATGCCTTAATATTAAAGAGAGGTAACAATTTTGCTATGACGACCTTGGCTTCCATTTCTACAAATTTATAGCCTGTGCATTTTCGCGGCCCATGGGAGAATGGAAAATAAAGACCGTGGTCAACCGGCGTATCTTCTCCTTGGGCAAAACGCTCCGGAATAAATGCGTTGGCATTTTCCCACCAGCGCGGGTGGCGATGCATTGTAATCTGTGGGATTACTACGGCAGTCCCCTTGCTGATTTTGTAGCCGCCAATTATTTCGTCTTCGATGGGTTCACGGCTGGTTACCCAAAATGGGGGATATAAACGCATTGTTTCCATAAACACCGCATTCAGGTAGCGCATCTTGCTGATGGCTTCATAAGTAAGCGGCGTGCTGTCGGTGTTTGAGGTGTATGGTGCTGCGGTATGTATGTCATCGCGAAGTGTGCGCACGACATCAGGGCGGCTATCAAGTGCATACCACAGCCACTGCATCAGTATTGATGTGCTTTCAAAACCGGCAAAAACCATACTCAGGGTATGGTCCATGATATCGTTATCGGTCATGGATTCAGGGTTGCCCTGCTGCGCCGCGTAAAGCAATGCCAGCATGTTATATTTATCGGTCAGAGAACCCTGGCGGTATTTTGCAAGCAGGTCACTGATGATTTCTTTAATCGAGATCAGCTCTTTGTTGAATACACGATAAGACGGCGTACCAAGCATTTTACGCATATCGACGCGAGGCAGAATACGCAGGTCTTTAAGGTAGGCGATGAATATATTAAATGAATGATGTATCTGTGCAATTGTGCTGTCACTAAGATTATCTTTGCCGAAAATTGATTTTAGGATGATTTCGATGGTGACGGACGCCATCTCTTTTGTAATGTCGATTTCTGCCGCGCCTTTTTCAGTAAGTTTCAGCCAGCGCTGCTTGAAGCGATCGGCCACATGGTTGGAAATATCAAAATAATAGCCTTCAATCTGTTCGCGCTTGAACATCGGCTGTATTTTTTGGCGGTCGCGTTTCCATTTATCGCCGTTGCTGGTCAGCAAGCCCTGCCCCAGCACGGATTCAAAGCGTATGTAGGCGGCGCTCTTGCGGTAATTTTTATTATTTTCCATCAGCACATAGCGTACCAGATCGGGATGGTTTATCTGAATCGATTTCAAACCAAGCATCGGTATCGGGATAATGTCGCCATAGCGCAGCGAATTATCCGCCAGTACACCTATAGGGTCGCGTTTTACATGCAGCAACATACCCAGCAGCGGATATCCTTTTGGCCCACCTGTGGTTGTATATTGCACAGGTTCAATTTCCTGCGCGTATCCTTTTGTGCTGTCTGGGTAAATCTGTGCGCTTGCCATGTCGTTTTGTAGGCAGCCTGCAACACAAAGTCAAGAAATGCTACCGAACTGTACAATCAGTTGACTATCAAAAATTATTACCCATATATAGCTCGTTAATAAATATGAATGGATCAAGGCATGAATAAGGCAGACTACTTTGCCATAAAAAACCAGATTTCCTTCGATAAACCGCTGTGGATAACGCTGGCACTGATAGTTATAGACCTTGGTATTCTTGCCACCGCGCTTTATTTCCTGACACTTGGTAGTTTGCCTGCATTCATCGCCGCGCAATTTCTGCTGACGCTTTTTTACTTCCATAATTTCGGCATACTGCATGAAGCCGGACACGGTAATGTGCATCATGACCGCTGGATAAACACCGTTATCGGCCATTATTCGAGCATGTTCTGTTTTATGCCCTATTTTCCGTGGAAACTGATTCATCAGGAACATCATGTCTGGGCGGGCAACATCGATAAAGACCCGACCATGGCCAACCTGAAAAAAATGCGCGAACAGAAAAAAGTATCTTGGCTGGTGAATTTCGCGTGGCGCAGCTGGATTCCGCTTGCGGCACTGTTGCAGCATTTCGTGTTCTGGCTTTACCCGCTCACCATGTGGGAAACCGGAAAAATGAACATGAAAAGCTTTTTACAAAGCCTGTTTTCCGTGGGGCTGATTGCCAGCTTCTATTACCTTGCGTTCACCTTGTTCCCCAATGTCGTAAACCTGCAGAATCTGTGGCCTTCATTGATTATGTACCTGATGGTAACTGAGCTGGTGAATTTGCCACACCATGTCAACCTGCCGACATTCCATACTTCTGAAAAGCGCAACAAGTTGCACCCGTGGGAACAAAATGTCACTACACGTAGCTGCCACTATCCTTACGGGCTATCAGCCTTGTTCACACTTAATTTTAGTTACCATACCGAGCATCATTTTTTTCCAAACCTTCCATGGTATCGCTTGCCGCATCTGCGTTCCATCTTGAAACCTAAGCTGGCTGGCGATTACAACGAGGTTATCGGCATTGGCTGGAACCTGGCCAACCGCTCCCGCGATGCTAACGATATTGTGCTTCCTGAGATACAACATCCTATTTTGTAAACTGAATTTGCAACAATTGATTGTCATGCGCGTGGATTTCTGTATAACTGCCCCAGTTCAAACTATGTGAGGCCAACATGCTTAATCCTTTCGTGAATCTTCTGGGTGAAGCCATTCACCTTTATATGCTGGTCGTAATCATCTGGGCAATTATGGCCACGCTGATTGCATTCAAGATTATTAATGCCTTCCAGCCTGTTGTGCAGAAAATTATGTATGTACTCAACCGTCTGGTTGATCCGGTGCTAAAGCCCATCCAGAAAAAAATGCCGGACCTTGGTGGAGTGGACATATCACCGATTATTTTGCTGCTTCTGCTGAATTTCACCCGCGAAGCGCTGTACACCTACCTCTATAATATCTGATAATCTCTAATGGAAAATCCGCGGCCCTTTTTTAAGGCGCATGTGTTCTGCTGCACTAACCGTAGGGAAGCAGGCCACACGCGCGGTTGCTGCGCTGAAAAAGATGCAGAAGGCCTGCGTGATTACATGAAGGCCAAGGTCAAAACCCTTGGTATCGATAAAGTGCGTGTTAATAACTCCGGTTGTCTTGACCGCTGCGAACTTGGACCATGCATGGTGATTTACCCTGAAGGCATCTGGTATGCCTGTAAAACCAAAGCGGATGTGGATGAAGTGATTTCAGAGCATCTGCAAAACGGGCGGGTGGTAGAGCGGCTTAAGCTGCCTTAGTCCTGAATTCTTCCAGCACTGATTCCGGCGGTTCGCTGCCATAGCCCCATTTCAGAACTTTGCCATAATCCTGCATGCGCATTGCGCCGCCAAGTTTGCGTTTGAAAATGTCCAGCTTCAGGCGATCGACAGCAACGATGCACCAATATTCAAGTTTTTTGCTTTTGCCGTTTACCAGAAACAACAAATCATTCCGGCTGCCGGCAATTTTTTTGGCAAAGGAACCTTCCGCGTTTATCATCATGTACCCCTCGCCTGTTGTTTGGCGGGCGCGTTGATTTCCGTGCCTGCGGTTTCTTCCAACGGCGGCAGTTCAGAGCTGCGCGTTACGTCAATCCTGGTCATGGATTTTGCGAAATCCTGAAGCACGGCTTCCCTGTCAATTTCAGGGCTGGTTATTACGTCGCGCAATGTAGCCAGCAGTTGCGGGTTATTGCGCATACTTTCTATATAAAGCGCACGCGTGTGCTGTTCTCCACCATTAAAGTTATAATCCGTTCCCCAGCTTTGGAACTGATGTGGCGGTTCCGGAGCTTCCAACACGTACACATTACTGTTTTGGATGTCTTCTGCCCCGATGTTGATTTTTACACGTACGCTTTCGAGATCCGGATCTTTAGGCAGGAATGCCTGCGCACGTGTTGATGCCGGATTAAACGCAATATGCATGTCGTCATCGGGCGCCTGCCAGTTGTATCCCATGGCGGGGCCAAGGTCGAACTGGAGTGCTTGCCCTGCAATCTTTTTGGCATCATCTTGCGAATATGGAGGCTGTACGACGGATGGGTCTATCATCATCTTTTCAAGTGATTCAATAGTGCGCGATACTAGCTTGCCGCCAAAACTGTGCGTTACAAAATTAATGCGCATATTTGCTTTTGCTTCGTCAACTGCAAGTGGAACAAGGCTTTCGCCTTCCGGTTTTGTAACGCGTTTTAGCAGTACATTTCTGGCAAGGTATTCGCCTAGGCCCTCGTCGTCGTAATTAGGTATTTTTTCCTTTGCACCGGCAGTAATCATAATGGCCTTGAATTTGCCGGCCGGTTGTCCGAGCGCATCGGCAAGTTCTGCAGGAAACTTCATGGTATTGCGCAGGCGCACGTCCTGATCGCTGCCCTGAAAATGGTCAAGGCCTCCGATGGTGATAGTATCACCCGGCTTTATATCCATAGGTATGGCAGAATCCAGAAGGCGCTTTTCTTCTTTTGCCTTACGGTTGGCGGCATTGCGGTTTTCTTCAACTATCTCTTCCCTAGGGTCCAGTGGATCAACCGGCTGCTGCGCTGCGGGTTTGCCGTCTGGCGCTTCTCCGGGAAAGCCGAACACAACTCCGTCTGGCACCTCAAACTTGGATGCAGGCTTCATGGTCGCCTTGCGTTCTTCCTTTTCAGACATGTCTTTACGTATGCGGTCTTCAAAATCATATGCCTTGCGTTCGTTGGCAGGAATTTTATCGAGTTCGCCCTTTTTGAGCTTCGCTTCCAACTGGTGACGGGCCATGATATTGGCGCGGTCACTGAATACGCCATTTTCATTGTTTAGCACATAATCCTGCAGTGCTGCGGAACCGTCCATGGCTTTACCGAGGTTGGCGCGTTGGTTCCGGTCAGGGTCTAGTTGGATGCCGTCTTCCGTGTTCCTGATGGTAAGTATTTCGTTTGGTACCCCACCGCCCCTCTTAAAGAGAACTTTGTTATTTTGCGTATCTACAGTTACACCTTCTATGGCGGCAAGGCCTTGCAACAGCGGGTTGATAGCAGGGTTTACCGGTGTTGCTGCCGGCGTTGCACTGAACATTTCTTTAGGGTTCAGCTCAGGATTATCATTGAGAATAGATGCACGCTGTGCGATACCGTCCAGCGCCAGTGATGCATTATCGGGTAGCCTGTCAGCATTTATAAGCTGGTTTAATGCGCCTGACAGTTCTGGATTGTCGCGTATTGCCTCGAGATACCTGTCCTGATCATGCCCCTTGCCGTTGATGACAAACGCCTCGGGATAGGCTGCCGCTACTGAGCGAACGGATTCTTCCCTGTTGGCATAAAGGCCAATGTTATTTAATGGCGTATCTGGTGACGCATAGGATATTTCTCCGCTTTCGGCCATTTTAACGTGGTCGTAGTCAAGTGCTGCGCCCAAGCCAACTACGAGTATTTGTTTCGCGATGGCATTTGCCTGTTCAGCGGTGTAGGGTTTTTCAAAAATATCTGGATTTTGCAGGTCTTCGACGAGTTGTTTACCCATGCCGTTGGCGATGCGCTGGCCAAAGCTATGGGTTACAATATTAATGCGTGCGTTATTGAGCGCCTCTTCCATGTCCAGCGCCATGAGCTTACCGCCTTCACCCGCCGTGGAAAGTCTTGGCAGCAGAAAATCTTTTTCAAAATTTTCACCAAGATCTGCAACTGATCCATCACGCGCAAAACCGAAGGTGCGGCTTTCAGGAATGTTCAGGGCGTTTGCAGTATCTTTTGCCAGTGTCTTGGCGAGATCGCGTGAAGTTTCATTATCACCAACAGTAAAATGGGCGACTTCGCCCATTGTGATAAGGCTTTTTGGCGGTAATTGGCTGGACGAAGTCAGGGCGATATTTCCATCAGGCCCATCGTTTGATGAGGGATAGACAAGCTTTAGTTTGTTATCTGGTGTTCCCTGTTCGTTCATGTGTACATTTTTGGGTACATTGTAGCTCAACGACACTATATAATAAGAATGTTAAGATTTAATGACGCAAATTAACCAATTTTAAGCCCAATTTTAAGCCACGAGCGCATGGACATGAAATTTGAACATGTTATAAGGCTATATTATTGAAATACTTACAACCATGAACCTTTCCTAATGTATTGACCAGGCTATGTTTTCTAATCTTTCCGGTAAACTGAACGATATTTTTTCGCGCCTGCGCAAACGCGGGGTGCTGACCGAGGCGGATATTGACGCCGCCATGCGTGAAATCCGCATTGCATTACTCGAGGCGGATGTCGCCCTGCCCGTAGTTAAAGATTTCATTGCATCACTCAAAGTAAAAGCCGTTGGCACAGAAGTAATAGAAAGCATCAGCCCGGGCCAAATGGTGGTAAAACTGGTCAACGACCATCTTGCTGAATTGCTTGGCAGCGAACATCAGGTACTCAATCTCGCCGCGGAGCCGCCGGTGGTTGTCATGATGGTGGGTTTGCAAGGTTCAGGTAAAACTACATCCACCGGTAAACTTGCGCTTCGTCTGCGTACCAAACAGGGTAAAAAAGTGCTTGTGGCCTCACTCGACGTGTATCGCCCTGCCGCACAGCAACAGCTGGAACAGGTGGCGAAAAAAGCGGAAGTGGGCAGCCTTCCGATCGTTGAGGGAGAAAAACCACTGCAAATTACGGAGCGCGCCATGAAAGCGGCGCGTTTAGAAGGCTATGATGTACTGCTGCTCGACACGGCAGGCCGTCTGCATATCGACGATGAGTTGATGGACGAGCTTAAAGCGGTCAAACAACTGTCAAATCCTTTGGAAACCATGCTTGTTGCCGATTCGCTGACGGGTCAGGATGCGGTGAATATCGCTAAGACATTCCACGAAAAAATTGGTGTTACAGGCATTATCCTCACCCGTGTGGACGGCGATGGGCGCGGTGGTGCTGCGCTTTCTATGCGTACAGTCACTGGCCAGCCTATTAAATTCATCGGTGTGGGTGAAAAAATCGACGAATTCGAAGAATTCCACCCTGCCCGCATTGCCTCACGAATTTTGGATATGGGCGATATCGTTTCGCTGGTGGAAAAAGCTGCCGAGGTGGTAAGTGCAGGCGAAGCCGAGGAAATGGCCGCCCGCATGATGCAGGGCAGTTTTGATTTCAATGATCTGCTCGACCAGATGCGGAAAATGAAAAAAATGGGCGGAATTGGCAGCATGATGAAAATGCTCCCCGGGATGGGACAGCTAAAGGACAAGCTCGAAAATGCCAATGTCGATAAAAACATCCTGAATAAGCAGGAAGCCATTATTTTGGCTATGACGCCTAAGGAGCGTAAATTCCCCAAATTAATCAATGGGTCGCGCCGTTTGCGCATTGCCAAGGGAGCGGGTGTTCAGGTTCAGGACGTTAACCGCATACTCAAACAACAGCAGCAAATGCAGGACATGATGAAAAAATTTAAAAAAATGGGGCAGAAAGGTATGATGCGCGGCGGCATGCAAAATCTGTTGGGACTAAAATAACCATTTGATTTATAATGTATTCGATTGTCATATTCGTGTCATATTTGCTGTCATGAAAGCTTAATTGGCTTATCTTGCTCAATTTTGGCAAAGTGGTGAGTATAGAAGACTTGTAACCACCAAATTTTGTATGGGTTTTATATGAATAAGTCAGGAAAACTTCATAAAATAGCAGTCAACATTATGTTTTTACTTATTTATTTGACAAATCCGGCTTATTTCCAGCGCAAGGCACTAGTGCCGGTGCGTAAGAAGCACAATGCAAAGTAAATAAAACTACTAAAAATTAACAATATAATTGTATTATTTAGAATAAAATAGAATAGCCTAATAGAAGGCAAGACAGGAGTTTAAGATAATGTCCAGTCCAACCACACCCCCGGCACCGGCTACGGTTGCGCCCCCAGTAGGCGCACCACTGGTCACTACACCTACAGCGGGCGCAGCGCCGTCCACAGGTGGCGGTTTTCTTGACACCATCAAAAACATGTTTGTCGATTCATCGGGCAAAATGAAGCTTGGTACTGTTATAGCTACCGTCGCTCTTGGTGGTTTAGGCGCATATTTAGGCAGCGGTTCCGGCATAATGGGTATGCTCGGTTTTGGTGCCGCAGGCGCTGTGGGCGGTACATTGCTCGGACCGATGGTTTCCGGATTACTTGACAGCTTGCTTGGTACGAATAACGCGGCATCATTTGCACGCACGCCGATGGTGCAGGCTACACCGGATGCCGTTACCAGAACACAGCAACCAATACTTCAGCCTGGTGCGCCAACCGTAAACACCACGCTTGTAACTCCCAACCTCGATCGCTTTGCTGCGTTGAATAGCGACAACGCCAGCCTGCTTACGAGTTTGGAACAGCGCCGCCGCGCTATTGAAAACCTTGCTATCAACGACCCTAACCGCGCGCGCCATATCGACGCGCATCTGGGCGCTGAAGGCACAGTACAGCAATATTCAGCGAATGCCGAGGAATGGAACCGCGTGGCCACCGAGTGGAACCGTGGTGAGCGCAATACAATTAATACAGCCTACAATCAGGCCAGAAGCGGTCTTGGTTTCGCTGCTCCGGCTCCGGGTGCTGCTCCGGCGCTTCGTGAAGCCCCGACTGGTAATTTGAACATACCAAGGCCAGGTGGCACGTTTGGCAGCGTATCCGTAGATTTGTTTGATGCGGCTAACCCTGGTCGTAACAGGGCGCAAAACGAGACCGCATGGAATGCACTCACACCCCGCCAGCAAAATCAGCAGGCTATGTTGTTGGTCGAGGAGCGCGTTGCTCTCCTGCGTCCGGGTGGTGGTGGCCCGATTGACTGGAGTACCGAAAATGCCAGCCGTTCCTGGGGCCGCACGTTTAATAATGTTGTCAGCCTTGGTGGTAACATCACCTGGTGGAACAGCGCTCTTGAAGAAAAAGATGGCACCCAGAATGGTATTTGCAGCTGGGGTGACTGTAAGCGTGACGCTGTCCATATTTTGAGGGATAGCGAACGCTACCAGCCGACGAATGAAACACTTGATAACGCCATGGTTAAAATCCAGAACGGTATCCGTATGGCGCAGGAAGATGGCAACCAGAAGGAAGCCGACAACTTCAGGCTGATGGAACAGTATGTGAATTCACTGCGTGCGCGTGGCGAAGGTCGTGACGCAATGCAGACTATGAACCGTAACCTTGCAGAATATGTCAATGGTCCGGCAAACGAATTTAAGGGCTTCGTCACCGAAGTACAGGGTTTCCGTGATAACGTGAACCAGATGAACCAGCAGGTTGCTTCACTCAACCAGCAGCAGGTGCGTGTGAAAGCGCGTGGTGCAACCACCACTCCGCCGGATGCAAACAAGCAGTTCATTACTGTGATTGATGACCGCAATAATACAACTGTCACCATGGTTGCCGAAAAAGTCGGCGGCAACTGGCAGGTTACTAATTCATTCCAGGGCGATTTCAATGCAGCGAATGTAAACGAAACTACGCGCCTGCAGACACCGATGCCGAGTGCAGATATATTCACGGATAATGGTATAAAAACGACAGCTAACTTGGGTAACACCATGCGTCAGGTGTTGATGCCGATGCAGGCACGCCTTGGCCTTGCTGCACCGACAGTTGCTGTTGCTCCGCCGACGGTTGGTGGATCGGTATCGCCATTGGCCACGCCGACAGGACCAGCGGCAGCGCCGGGACTCATCTAAATTACAACGACCTTTAGATAAAAGGGCTGTAACCAAAGGTTACAGCCCTTCTCTTTTGTGGAGAATTATGAAAATTTATTCCTTCGGTTCGGGAATCGAGTATTTGAGCTTGAGTACAACTTCCTGCAGGTAGTTGACGCTCACTTGGTCTGCCGGTATCGCGGGGCCACAGATAACGGTTATTTTACGTCCCCATCTACGTGGCCAGAAGCGGAAACGCGATTTCATGTATTTCCTGCTATATATGCTACCCCACAGGCCGGAGATGGCGATGGGAATAATCGGCACGTCGGGGTCACGCTTGGTTATCCATTCAATACCCGGGCGGAAACGCCCCAAGCTGCCGGTGAAAGTCAGGTAGCCTTCAGGGAAAATACATACCAAATCGCCTCCACGCAGCCCGTCTGAAATTTCATCAAAGGCCTTTTCCACGCTTTTGCGGTTGTAGGAAATGGGAATCGAGCGGTTAAGGCTCATCAGGTAATGCACGACGGGAAGATTATAGATGTCCTGATCAATAAGGTAGCGTATGGGGCGGTTGCAGCCTGCGTCTATAATCGGGCCGTCAACGTAGGACACGTGGTTGCTGATAAGGATGGCCGGACCGTCTTTTGGAATGTTTTCAAAGCCGATATACTCTATGCTGTAAACGCTACGTGTAAGGCTATGTATAAATCTGCGGTAGTAGGGGGAAGGATCGAAGGAAAATGTCTTTATTTTTCCTACAGGTAAACGCCATTTCATCATGTAAGCGATTGCTGCATCACGCATAAACCAGTTCCTATGTACTGATTATAAAGGATTTTTGACTTTATTTCGATGTTTATTTTGCCTGCCGTGGCAAAAAATTCAGAATAATTGGGCGTTTGTAAGACTGATTCTTGCGCAAAGCCGCAGTTTCGCTAGGGTGCAGGGCTTTATTTTTCTGCTTTACCTGTAGTGCGGGAGCTGCTATAAAACGCGCCCTTAAACATTATATCTGCGAGCAAGGAAACTATGCCGACTACTATCAGAATGTCCCGCGCCGGAACCAAGAAGCGCCCCTATTACCACATTGTCGTGACCAGCTCGCGCAGCCCGCGTGACAGCAAGTTCATCGAGAAGATCGGCACGTACAATCCGCTGCTGGCCAATGAAAATGAAAAACGCGTTACCATCAACGCCGAGCGCGCAAAGCACTGGTTGTCCACCGGCGCACAGATGAGCGCCCGCGTTCACCTGTTCTTCAACAAGGCTGGTATTGTTGCTACCAAGCCGGCACAGCGCGCTGCACGCAAGTCCAAAAAGGACAAGGGTGCCGAAGCCGGTGCTGAAGCAGCTCCAGTAGCTGCTTAATCCGTTAGCGGCTCAGGCTGTGTATGCAGCGGCCTGAAAGCAGTAATCCAAAATCCCCTGTAAAAGTAGGCGTAATATCGTCTGCCCATGGTATTCGCGGTCAGGTCAAGTTGCACAGCTACCTCGCCACGCCAGAGGATATTTTCACCTGCCCCGTACTCACAGATAAAACAGGCCGCAAGACATTCGGCATCAAGCTGGAAGGCCGCAAGGACAACCCGTTTATTGTAAGCATTGACGGAGTGAATGACCGCAATGCCGCTGAGATGCTCAAAGGCATCGAACTATACGGCGATATAAAATCGGCTTCAAAACCCAAGAAGAATGAATGGTACTATAGCGACCTCAAAGGGCTTGAAGCCCGCCTTTCCAACGGTAAAACATACGGCAAAGTGCTTGCCGTTTATGATTTTGGTGCAGGCGACATCATTGAAATAGAATTCGAGGGCGGCAAAACCGAAATGCTGCCCTTCCGCGAGTCGTTTTTCGGCGAGGTGAATGTAAAAAAAGGCTATCTGGTGGTTATCCCGCCGGAATATGTCGAGGGCGAGCCTGAAGAATGAGCGCCTCTCCCCTGTTTTCATCCATTGCCCTGACGCTGTTTCCCGAAATGTTCCCCGGCCCGCTCGGGCAATCATTGGCCGGAAAAGCACTGGAAAAAGGTATCTGGTCGCTGGAAGCCATGGATATACGCGATTTTGCCCACGACAAGCACTCAACGGTGGACGATAAATCCTTCGGTGGTGGTATTGGCATGGTCATGAAGCCCGACGTGGTCGATGAGGCTATAGAAGCTGCCAAAGCCAAACTGCCCAAGGCTAGGCTGGTCTATACCTCGCCGCGCGGCGTGCCGCTGACACAGGGGCTGGTTGAGCAGCTAAAAAATACTGGAATGATAATACTTTGCGGGCGTTTTGAAGGGGTGGATCACCGCGTCATCGAGCATCACGGGATGCTGGAGGTCAGTCTGGGTGATTTTGTGCTGTCCGGTGGGGAAATCGCCGCCTTGGCCATGCTGGACGCCTGTGTGCGCCTGCTTCCAGGGGTTATCAGCAAGGAAGACGCCATCACTCAGGAAAGTTTTACAACTAGCTCAGAATATGCTGGACTGCTGGAATATCCTCATTATACTAGGCCCTCTTTTTGGAAGGGGTATCCGGTTCCCGAGGTGCTTCTTTCAGGAAACCATGAGCAAATAAGGTTATGGCGGCTTGAGCAGGCCAAAAAAATTACAGCTGCTCGCCGTCCGGACATGTGGTCAAAGATTGTAGATAAAAAGGAATAAGACGATGAATACGCTGCAGAAGATTGAACAACAGAGCATGAAGAAGCTGTCAGAAGGCAAGCGCCTTGATGACTTTGCTCAGGGCGACACTGTTCGCGTAAACGTACGCATCGTCGAAGGCGCTACCGAGCGCGTTCAGGCGTTTGAAGGCGTAGTAATCGGCCGCAAGAATGCTGGCCTGCGCAGCGCATTCACCGTTCGCAAAATCAGCCACGGCGAAGGCGTTGAGCGTGTGTTCCCGCTTTACTCTCCGCGTGTTGAAAGCGTTGAACTGGTTCGCAAGGGCGACGTTCGCCGCGCCAAGCTGTACTATCTGCGTGGACTCACCGGCAAAGCCGCACGAATTACCGAAAAACGCGACGTAGCTGTTAAGGGCGAGGAGTAATCCCCCTTTTCAATTCGTCGAAAGAAATATGGGCTGCATCGTCAGCCCATTTTTCTATCTAGCAGTTTTCAACTACACTGATTTTACCGACTTATGCCAAAAACACTTTACGACAAAATCTGGGAAAGCCATTTAGTTCACTCGCAGGATGATGGCACCTGCCTAATGTATGTTGACCGCCACCTCGTTCACGAGGTTACCAGCCCGCAGGCGTTTGAAGGTTTGCGCGTTGCTGGCCGCAAGGTTCGCCGCCCGCACGCTACGCTGGCCGTGCCTGACCATAACGTACCCACAACACCGGAACGCAAGCAGGGCATCATCAAGGATGAAACAGCGCGCATACAGGTGCAGACGCTGGCCGACAACACAAAAGAATTCGGCATCACCTATTACGCTATGGACGACAAGCGCCAAGGCATCGTGCATATCGTCGGCCCCGAGCAGGGTTTCACCCAGCCGGGCATGACCATTGTTTGCGGTGATAGCCATACTTCTACGCATGGTGCGTTCGGTGCGCTGGCGTTTGGCATCGGCACCAGCGAAGTCGAACATGTCCTCGCTACGCAAACACTCATACAGCGCCGTGCCAAAAACATGCTGGTGCGCGTGGACGGAAAACTTACGCTTGGCGTTACCGCGAAAGATATCGTGCTGGCCATCATCGGTAAAATCGGCACCGCAGGCGGTACAGGTTACGTTATCGAATATGCAGGCGAAGCTATCCGCAGCCTTTCCATGGAAGGCCGTATGACCGTGTGCAACATGTCTATCGAGGCAGGCGCGCGCGCAGGCCTTATCGCGCCTGACGAAATTACGTTTGCCTATCTCAAGGGCCGCCCGCAATCACCCAAAGGCACAGATTGGGATAAGGCCGTCGCCTTCTGGAAAACCTTTCCCTCAGACGCAGGCGCAAAATACGACGCGGAAATTATTTTAAACGCTGCCGACATCGTGCCGCAGGTGACATGGGGTACCAGCCCCGAGCAGGTGCTGCCGATTACGGCCAACGTACCTGACCCGAAAGCCGCTAAGGACGACACACAGCGCAAAATGATTGAACGCTCGCTGGAATATATGGGCCTGACCGCCGGCATGAAGCTCACCGATGTCGTGATTGATAAAGTGTTCATCGGCTCATGCACCAATGGCCGCATCGAAGATCTGCGTGAAGCGGCAAGCATGGCCAAGGGGCGTCACGTTGCCAAAAATGTAAAGCTGGCAATGGTTGTTCCTGGTTCCGGTTTGGTTAAGGAACAGGCGGAAAAAGAGGGCCTCGATAAAGTATTTATCGAAGCAGGCTTTGAATGGCGCGAGCCGGGCTGCTCCATGTGCCTTGCCATGAACGCCGACAGGCTGGACCCGGGCGAACGCTGCGCTTCCACGTCGAACCGCAATTTCGAAGGCCGCCAGGGACGCGGCGGACGCACACACCTCGTCAGCCCCGCTATGGCTGTGGCCGCTGCCGTGACCGGTAAACTAGCAGATGTCAGGACATTAAAGGGGTAACGCTATGAGCATGATTCTTACATGTGGGCCATTCGCCGCCACCAGCAGCAACGGAAACTGCTTCATCACCTTCCCGCTGCGCACGCAGGGTGACTGGGTGAACACCGATGAAGGGCATGATGCCATGGAGAAAGCGGTCAATTCGCTTGCTTGTGCCTCGGACGAAGGAAAAATCCATAAAAATTCGGACGTGCAATGGCGCGGCGACGACGTAGCCATTGTCAGTGTGCCTTATGAAAGCTGGGAAGCCGCCATGAAAGATGGCGCTGCACTGAAAGACAGGATAGCAAAAATCACCGGCGCCACCGTGACCGACATGGCTAGGAGTATAAAATAATTTTTATTGTCATTCCCGCGTAGGCGGGAATCTCTACGAGATATAAATGGAGAAGCTTTTTTATGTATACATTCTTGCAAGTCGCCCAGATGGAGCGATTTATATAGGGGTAACTTCTAACCTTACTAAGCGCGTTTATGAGCATCGCAATAAAATTATGAAAGGCCATACAAGTAAGTATAACATCAAAAATCTTGTATATTATGAAGTCTTTGAAGATGTGGAACAGGCTATTTTACGAGAGAAGCGCTTGAAAAAATGGGATCGGTCTATGAAAAACGACTTAATTGATAGGCAGAACCCGTTATGGGAAGACTTATACCCTAAAGTAGCCTCTGCATAATTTTATTCATCGACGGGTGAAAATGGAGAAAGGGATTCCCGCCTTCGCGGGAATGACAGAAGTATAAAACGAAAGGAATTTGACGAGATATTATGCAAGCATTCACCAGCCTCTCCTCTGTTGCCGCAGCACTGCCGATTGAAAATGTCGATACCGACATGATCATTCCCAAGCAGTTCCTCACCACTATCAAACGCACCGGCCTGAAAGACGGCCTGTTCTACGAAATGCGCTATGACGTGGATGGCCGCAAGATAAACAGCTTTGTGCTGCACCGCGTGCCGTTCAACACTGCAAAAATTATTGTGTCCGGCAGCAATTTCGGTTGTGGTTCCAGTCGTGAGCATGCGCCGTGGGCGTTACTTGATTTCGGCATACGCTGCGTGATTGCCCCCTCGTTTGCCGATATTTTCTTCAACAACTGCTTCAAGAACGGCATCCTCCCCATCGTGCTGCCGAAAGATACGGTCGAGAAGCTGATGAAGCATGCCGACGAAGGCAAGGAGCTGACTGTTGACCTTGAAAAACAGGTAGTATCCGGCGAAGGCCTCGGCCTCATACGCTTCGATGTCGAGCCGTTCCGCAAGCATTGCATGCTCGGTGGGCTGGACGATATCGGCCTTACGCTGCAAAAGCTGGATGCGATTGCCGCGTTCGAAGCAAAACAGAATTCACAAACCCCATGGCTTTACAATAATTAGACTTTATGAAAACTAAACATATACTCCTTCTCCCTGGCGACGGCATCGGCCCTGAAGTAGTCGCTGAAACGGTAAAAATCATTCGCTGGTTCAGCGATAATGGCGCGGTGAAATTCACCACCAGCGAAGCATTGCTCGGCGGCGCAGCCTATGACGCGGTCGGCACGCCCTTCCCCGATGAAACGGTAGTTGTCGCTAAAAAATCCGACGCGGTATTGCTCGGCGCGGTCGGCGGCCCGAAATGGGAACCGCTTCCGATTGCCTCGCGTCCTGAAAAAGGCCTGCTGGGCATACGCAAGGCGCTTGGCCTGTTTGCTAATTTACGCCCCGCTATTTGTTTTGACGAACTGGCGGATGCTTCCAGCCTGAAAAAAGATATCGTCGGTGGTCTGGACATCATGATTGTGCGCGAACTCACCGGCGGTATTTATTTCGGCCAGCCGCGCGGCGTGGAAACATTGCCCGACGGCACGCGCCGTGGTTTCAACACCGAAGTCTATACCAGCCCCGAAGTTATCCGCATCGCCCGCGTGGCGTTTGACCTTGCGGCAAAGCGCGGCGGCCGCGTCTGCTCGGTGGATAAGGCGAACGTGCTGGAATGCACCGAAATGTGGCGCGAGGAAGTGACTAAAATCCACCAGAAGGAATATGCAAAACTAGAACTGTCGCACATGTATGTCGATAACGCCGCTATGCAGCTGGTGCGTAACCCCAAGCAGTTTGACGTGATGGTCACCAACAACATGTTTGGCGATATTCTTTCCGATATCGCATCCATGCTTACAGGTTCGCTGGGTATGCTCCCCTCGGCTTCGCTCGGTGAAGCCGGAACGCCAGGATTGTACGAACCCGTACACGGCTCGGCGCCGGACATTGCGGGCCAAGGCGTTGCCAACCCGCTTGCCACCATATTGTCGTTTGCCATGATGCTGCGTTACTCGTTCGACATGAAAAAAGAAGCCGACCAGCTCGAGGCGGCCGTCCGCAAGGTGCTGGCTGACGGACTTCGCACCGGCGACATCATGCAGCCGGGCATGAAGAAGGTATCTACCAGTGAAATGGGGGATGCTATTCTGAAGGCGCTCGGCAGCGTGGCTGCTAGCTCGGGGCAGAAGCGAGCTTCTGCATCCTGATTGTATTTAGATTAAAGACCGCGCCCCTTTAAGGGGTTTTCCATGCCGAGGTTTTTGTATACGCCGTCGAGATATGCGCTCATATAATTATTTAACAAAGTTACATCACTCCGTTCTAATAACGGATTGAGTATCAAGGCCCTAGATGCTCCCCTAACATAGCCAAACAATTCTTCCGGGGTTTTGGATTGCTGCATTCCCTGACGTAGCGGAACAAGCTGCATAACCAGACCTTCAAAACCGTCTCGTTGCTTAGCAACCACCTCGTTAGCGGCCTGATATCCTGCTTCGTGAATTTCTCTGGTAAGTTCTGTAGTCATGTTGCAATCTCCATTTTTACAATGGATAGTTAACTATTATTAATTAATGTTTATGTCAAGCGGCTACAGATAAATATATTATATATATTAAACAGCGGCGTTGGATTGTAAGTTGCCTGACTCACTTGCGTAGAAATCGTGGTCAAAGCCGTAGTAAGCTTTTATTTTTGCTTTAACTTCAGCGGTCGGGTCGCCCTGCCCCTTTTCCACCACTACGGCAAAATGTGGTATGTCGCCCGTTTTCAGGCTTTTCATCATTTCATCATGCAATAGGTCGCTGGCGATGGCGTAGAAATACAGTTTGCTGCCCGTCTGTTCGTCCCGAGCTGGCACAAAATAGACATGGATTTTTTTAGCTGCGTCATATTTCGCACGGTAGTGCGGCAGCTTCTCCATCATATTATCGGATTCGTCTATATCACCCATCGGCTTAACGCGGCTTATTTTTGTTTTTGCAATGAATCAGGCAAACTGCCTACCTGTGTTTTTACCACATGTTTGCTTAAATCCGGGTTACCGGGGCCATGTAAAACATTGCCTTCCAGTTTTTCATGGGCGGCTTGGTCGGGGTTGCGGCGCTGTTCCTCGACCTTCAGGATGGTTACGCCCACGGTGAACCAGCCCTTGTCGGTGGTGTAGGCGAGCTTGCCACCGTCTGACTTCACCACATTTTCGGTGTTGCCGGCGGCCTTGAGGTCAGCCAGTACGGACGCAAGATGCTTCCAGCCCGGCTCGTCGCCCTTAGCTAACACCTGCACCTCGGCCACAGGGTATTTGATGGACACATTGGCCTCAGACTTGGCTTTGCGGATAACGTTCAGTACGTCCACACAGGCCATGCCCGACAGTTCGGCGGCGGCGTCATATGGGTATTGTTCCGCTTTGGGCCACATACCCCGTGCGTGTACCGAGCCGGACTTGGCGTATTGCTCGTCAAAGATATGGCTGTACAGGTCTTCGGTGACGTGCGGCACGAAGGGCGCGAACAGGCGAAGCAGCGCCTCAAGGCAATGATGGATGGTATAAAGCGCCGATTGCTGGGCGGCGGGCGTCGGCTTTGGAAGCGTGCCTTCCGACTCACCGTAGGCTCTCGCTTTGACCAGCTCGAGATAGTTGTCGCAGAAATCGTTCCAGAAGAAATCTTCAATGGCGACGCGCGCATCGCAATATTCAAATATTTCAAATTGCTGGGTGGTTTTCTTAATGCACTGACTTAGGCGCGACAAAATCCACATATCCAGCGTCTCGGTGATGAGTCCTTTTTTGGTATCGTCAGCAGCGGTGGATGGTTTGCCAGTCAGCTTACTTAAGTTCAGCGAGGCAAAATTGCTGGCATTCCAGAGTTTTGTAACCAGCTTCTTACCTATTTTCAAAAGGTCTTCGGAAAAGGCGGTGTCTGTGCCGAGGCGCGAGGTGGATGCCCAGTAGCGCACGGCGTCGCTGCCCTTTTCCTCGATAAGCGCCACGGGGGTGACCACGTTACCCTTGGACTTGCTCATTTTTGTTTTGTCGGCGGCCAAGCACCAACCGGAAATCATCACATTTTTCCAGGGGATTGTGTTCTGGTGTAAATGTGCTTTCACAATAGTGTAGAACGCCCATGTGCGGATGATTTCATGCGCCTGCGGGCGGATGTCGGCGGGGAAGAGTTTGGCGTGGCGCTTGGCGTCCAGCGCAAAGCCATCGCAGATGCCGCGCGAGTTGAGTTGCGGGCTGATGGACGAAGTCGCCCATGTGTCCATGACGTCTGTATCAGCAATAATGCGCAAAGTTTTGCCTGTCTCAGTATCTAAAACAAACCTACTATTCTCATCATCCCAATCGTCTGGCGTATTTTCTTTATATCGCGGAGTAAGATATTTTTTTGGCAAACAAGTTGTTGGATCAACTGGCAACTCATCAAATTCAGCGTGTACTTTCTCAATGAATGCACTGTCGTTAATGCTCTTAGTATCAGTACAATCATATACATACCAAATAGGGAACGGAACACCGAAAAACCGCTGGCGGCTGATGCACCAGTCTTCCTTCAGGCCCTCGATCCACTGGTTGAGGCGGATACGCATATATTCGGGATTCCATGTGCAGGCCGCGCCCTTGGCCAGCAGCTCATCTTTTTTATCAACAATGCGCACGAACCACTGGTGCGTCGGGATTATTTCAATCGGCGTGCCAGAGCGCTCGGCGCATTTGACGGTATGCACCATCTGCGTCTGTTTCAGCAGCTTGCCCTCGGCCTGCAACAGCTCAATCATTTTGGCATTGGCCTGTTTGGGCTTGAGGCCTAAAATTTGTTCAAAAATTTGCTTAGTTTTCTGAATACTAACGCAATTAAGCATTGATAGTCCAGAGTGTGACCCGTAGTTATGGTTTGGAATTGATCCTTCTCTTGAGCCAGAAAAGGCGATAGTTGGATGATTATCATAGGATTCGTAAAACTTGAACGAAACCTTTCCATCTAATCCCAGTATGGGTCTTGAGGGGAAATCATACTTTCTCCACCACTCCTTGTCTGTGTCATCACCAAAGGTACAACACATGACAAGGCCAGTGCCTTTTTCACGTTCAACGGCTTCGTCATCAATCATCGGTACTTTGACGCCGAATAGCGGGGTAATAGCGGTCTTGCCCTTATATTTGGCAGCGTTGGGGTCTTCAGGGTGATACATGACGGCCACGCACGCACCGAGTAACTCTGGGCGAGTGGTCATAATCACCAATGGCGAGCCGTCTTCCAGCGCGAACTCGATTTCATTCATCGTGCCGGGCAGTTCTTTATTCTCAATTTCCGCTTGTGCAATCGCCGTCTGGTCAACCCAGTCCCAGTAAGTCGGGCGGAAATCGCGGTAGGCGTGATTATTCTTATATAAATCCACAAACGAGGCCTGCGAAAGCTGGCGGCACTGGTCGCTGATGGTCTGGTATTCCTGACGCCAGTCAACGGAAAGCGCCGTGCTTTTGAACAGTCGGCGGAACTCGTCCTCGGCGTCTTTGACCACTTCGCGGCACAGTGCCACGAACTCAGCCCTTGGCATGGCGCTTCCGCGCACGTTCTTGGTTTTTTCAACTAAGCGTTCGGTGGGCAAGCCGTTATCGTCAAAGCCCATGGGGTAGAACACGTCCTTGCCGGACATGCGCTGGTAGCGCGCCACGAAGTCGGCCTGCGTGTAGCTGAAGATATGGCCCATATGCAATATGCCCGACACGGTCGGCGGCGGGGTATCAATAACAAACGTCTGGTCGCGCGGCTGGTCGTCACGGAAATGGTATGTTCCCGCGCTTACCCAGTGTTCCTGCCAGTGTTTTTCGCGTTCCTTGTGTTCGTAATTCTTGGGCAATGATTTCATAGGTCACATCTTGATATATTTAGCTTTAATCTTCCACGCTTCGGCGCTGATGCCGGAAAACAGCAAACCCAGCAATATCAGCGTTATCGGCCAGCCGATGGAATCGACGAAATTCTGGATGGTGAAGTAAGCGATATACGACAACATCGCCCCTACGCTCACCGTCATCAACACACGGCTGTGACTGAGTACACTCATATACACCATAAAGCAGGTGATGCCCAGATAGAGTATTTCTAGTGGGCTGTCTTTTAAAACATCAAAAACATTGGTCAAAAACAATATGCTGCCAACAAGATACCAGAAACCACTCATGCTGGTGGGGCGCACCTTGTTTATGCCGTATATCAGGGAAACAATGGAAATGCCGATGATTGCGCCGTTGATGTTATAATTTAGCCCCAGCAGGTCAAACGCCGTGGCAAAGAACATGGCACCAAAAGCAATGGTGAAAAACAAAAGCGTGGAGCTGCGCAGGGAATAAAATGTGATGCCCTGCTGCAGGAACATAAGCCCGAACACGAACAGCGCCGACCAGCTGTCGTTGGTGGGTAGCTCCCATTCTTGCATGGCTACGAACAGGCCGGTGGGCTGCAGTACGGCGGCCATTTGAAACATGGGCGACGATGCACGGGAGTAGCGCGCGTCTTTGGTGAATACCAGCGCGACGATATAAAGCACAAAGCCACTGCCGAGAGTGATGATGATGCGCTCGTAGCTGTTCATGGCATGCCAGAACATGTTGATGTAGGCGCAGATGCCGGAAAACAGGCAGATGCCGCTTAGATACGCGAACAATCGGCGCATTGGGCCATAGCTGGATTTCTGGTCTTCGGAAGTGCGCATAGCGTTAGAAAATTCGCGCACCGTGACTTTGTGGGTGGTGGCGAGTTCTATAATTTTTTTCAGGGCTTCGTCACGCGGGGTCATGGTTTTTTCGCCCTTTCCACTATCCAGCCTATGAATTCCGGCGTGTAGTAGTTGCGTTCGGTCGTGGGAGGCGTGACGGAAACAATACGCCCGTTTTTGACGATATGAATGGCACTGCGTTGGCTGCCGGAGAAAAATATAAGCCCGAGGTCGCTGGTGCGGCGGAAGTCATTGTGCAGGCTGTAGCCGTCGGGCGCTATCAGCTCGGGGCTGATTTTCCAGCCATCTGTTTCAGGCAATGCCAAGCTTGACCAGCCATTGCCGCCATTGCTTGCGCTCGGCAGCGTGATTTCATGCGCATGACCTGTTGCCGCTTCATACCAATACAGGCGGTAACTGTTGCTGCCCGTGCCTTTTGATTCCGGAACTTTACGCGATTGCAGCTTAAGTTGTTCCTTATCGACTGTGAATTTATATTCGCGGTCGTTTTCGCGGGAGTAACTTTTAACGCTGAACAGGAAATCATAGGCCGGATCATCGACCAGAAGCTTAGGCACTAGTGCTGCAAAAGAAAACAGAATAACCAATAGCACCGGAAGCAGGATACCGGTAGCAAGCGCAGGGTTTTTCCTTATCAGTTGTATCATCGGCTTAGTGTGATTTTTTGGGTGCCAGTCCGTAATTTTTGACGAGTTCTTCCGCTATTTGCACGGCGTTGAGCGCCGCGCCTTTGCGCAGATTGTCGGATACCACCCACATGGACAAGCCATGCTTCACTGTTGGGTCGGTACGCAGACGTGAAATAAATACGCCGTCTTCACCCACTGATTCCAGCGGGGTGCAGTATCCGCCGTCTTTCATTTCGTCATACATGGCCACACCCTCGGCATCCGTCAGGATTTCGCGGGCCTCATCCACCGATAGTGGCGTTTCAAATTCCACATTTACCGATTCCGAGTGGCCGACAAATACCGGCACGCGGACGCAGGTAGCGTTTACGGCAATGGACGCATCGAGAATTTTTTTGGTTTCATTGACCATCTTCCATTCTTCCTTGGTGGAGCCGTCATCCATGAACACGTCAATATGCGGGATGACATTGAAAGCAATTGGCTTAGTAAATCTTTGTGGTTCTTTATGGTCGTTTACGAAAAGCGCTTTGGTCTGGTCGAATAATTCGTCCATGCCGTCTTTTCCGGCGCCGCTTACTGACTGATAGGTGGAAACTACTATGCGCTTGATTTTGGCGGCATCATGCAATGGCTTGAGCGCCACGACCATCTGGATAGTGGAGCAGTTTGGATTGGCGATGATGTTGCGTTTGCGGAAATCCTTGAGCGCTTGCGGATTGACTTCCGGCACGACCAGCGGGATTTCAGGGTCCATGCGGAAATACGACGTGTTATCAATAACTACGCAGCCTGCTTCGGCGGCCTTGGGTGCAAATATTTTGGACACAGCCGAGCCGGGTGAAAATAAGGCGATGTCGGTATCGGAGAAGTCATAATCTTCCAGCGATCTTACTTTCAGTATGTCGTCATCACCGAAGCTGACTTCCTTGCCGATGGATTTGCGTGATGCCAGTGCCACCACTTCACGCACAGGGAAATTACGATCGGAAAGAATATCCAGAATTTCACGGCCAACATTACCTGTGGCGCCTACGACTGCAACCTTGTAACTCATTGTTAATTCTCATTTAATTAAAATAATGCTCAGAGGTTGGCAGTGTATGCAAAACTATGACCTATTGCAATGGTAAATAAGGTTTTTTTTATCACTGAAAGTCAGGCATCTATTTGACATAAAATTTTTGACTCTATAGGCTAAAGTAATATTAAATTAACGATTGGGGCGGATAATGAGTTAATCCATGTTAATTATTGGATTTCCAACTGAAATCAGAGGGGTTTGCTATGGGTACGGGTGATAGAAATTTTGAAGATGAATTGAAAGCTGGACGTCAGGCAGATACAAGCCAGACCAAGAAATTCACTGACATGCAAAAAGGCATGGATGGGCGTACACAGCGCGGCGAGCAGGTAAATGAAGGCCCTACCGAAGCTGATAGATATGCTGAGATGCGCAAGCAAATGGGCTGGGCTGACCGCACTACTGATTCCAAGCCTAAAGGACCGCGCGGTGTGGGCTGATTAGCCTCTTACCTGATTACACAGTATTCTAGTGGAGTGTGCGTTCCGTGCCTTTGGTGCGGTCGGCGGTTACTTTGTCTGTATATCCGCTTGCACTGTCTTTATAGGGATCACTGAATTGGGCGCTGAAGCCTTGTGAGGTATCTGCCTTGCGCGGTACGCGGGAGGCAAAGGATTTATCGTCGGGGTTAGTTTTGTTCTGTATCTGTTCCTTGATGACCGACATCACCGATTCCTGGCTCTTGGAATCGCTTACACGGCTCGCCACCTCCACCGCCATATCCACCGGCACATCACCTTTGGCAACCATGTCCAATGATTTGTCCGAAAGCCCTGACAGGGTATAGGACAGGCGCAAATTGCCCTTGTCCATTTGCAGCTGTGGCAGCCATTCGGTGTGGATTTTACCTGAATACGCTTCCTTGAATACACGCGCCGTTTCCACGGGGTCGGTTTTGCCGTGTGAAATATTTTTATAGGCGGCGATGATTTTTACGTCTTCCGGCGTGTAGCCGTCAGCTTCGCGCAGTACCATGGTGGCGACGTTGCCAGGACCTTTGCCTTCGTTATTAAGGCGCTTTGCCAATTCCAGCCTGTGATGGCCGTCGGCTACGAATACGATACCGTCAAGGCGCTCATGCACCAGCAGCGGATCGCCGTGAAGGATAGGGTCCCACTGCGCTGCTTCGTATTTCCCTTTTTTGGTAACACCGGACGACTGGTCATAGTTAGAGCGGAACTGGTAGGTGGCGGGGTCGCTCTTTATATTGGCGGGGTCGAGCATACTCAATGTGGTTTTAAGGCCTGGTGACTGGCTGGCTTTTTCCACCAGCTTGTCAAAATTCACATCAATCTGGCGGGCGATGGAGTCCATGGCCAACGCGATGTTCACCTGCTCCGGCTCAATTGCCGCACCCGCGGTTTCCACATTGAATGAAGCGGGAAGCACGGATTTTGCGGCAGCATCCTGATAGCGCAGGTAAGGCTGGTTTGAAATAACCAGCACGTCGCCGCTGGCAGGTTCGGGGTTGGCGTCTAGCCATGTTTGAATCGTGTCACGTGTGTTGGCGGGGCGGCCGTCCACATCAAAACTGTTTACGGCAAAGGTGGAAACCTGCTTGAGCGATTCCTGCCAGTTGTTACGTTTGTCGTAATAGCTGGCCTTGAGCATTTGCGTTTCGGTGGCAAGCGTTTCCCCCGTTTTGCCGGGGATATTGGCGATTCTTTCCTGAGTGCCGTCGAGCGGGCGTTCGTTACCCAGCAGGTGGATGTTGTCGAAGCGTATGCCCTCTTCCCAGAGTTGTTTTATGCTGTCCATGCGGGTTTCGGCGGTGGGTTCCATTGCGCCGAGCAACAGCACATGTTTGTAGGATTTGAGCCTGGGCTTTACTTCAGATATTGCGCCCGCATCATTAAGCGCTATTAGCAATGCACCCCTGTTAGCCTGAAAATCGGCACGGTCCGGTGTTTCTGCGCGCGATTTACCGTTTTCGCGTTTCATGGTTTCCTGTGTCAGGTCGTGCAGCCAGTCTGCAGCGGATTTTATGTTGTCGAACTGAACGTTCTTGAGAATGGCGTCGGCTTGCCTGTCATTGACCACACCGTCAACGCCCGGCAGCTTGCCAAATGCGCCTGCGGCCTGCAGCAATTTCACCATGCCGCGTTGCTGCTGCTCTGTCTGATAGCCTAGTGCGTTTAATACTGGTTCTAGCGTGACGCTCATCTATATAAACTGGGCAAGGTTGCAGTTACTGGTTTACTTATGGAAAACCCCCGTTTTTAGGCGGGGGCTTTCGGAGACTGTTATGTATAACTTCCTAAGCTGAAGCTTATGGGGTTGGAGCGCGACCACCCATTTGACCGCCCTTGTAAATGGCGAGGCCAGATAGCGCAAGCAGCAGTGCATCCGTGCCGATGGTCACAAGACCCGCAGCTTCTTTTTGTTTGCCGGTTTCATCCACGCCAGCGTTTACAACGCCCAGCGCCTGACCGGTATGATTTATAAGATCGTATGATTTTTTCAGGAATCCAAGAGTGCCAACGGTGGTCAACGCACCTGATGTAAAGCTCCTGCTCGGACCCCTCACACCATCATTGATCATGCCACCTGCTGCGACGATAGCGTCTTTGCCTTGGCTTAAATAATCTGAAATACCCATAACGTTCTCCGCGTTTCAATTGGTTAATACTTAATCACAGCTTAAATATAGCTCAAAAAGCTGTCTTGTGTGTGACAATTTTGTTAAAACCCACTTTTTTTACTAAACAGCTGACTTTCTTCTGCTCTTCGGGCTATTAGGCCCTTATTTTTCTGCTTTTTTACATATATCCAACGGTTGAATTCAGTGGTAGTTTTTTCAAAATCTCCAAAGTTCAAATATCTCAATAAACCTGATGTTTCAAAAGCATACACCCCTATATTATAGACTAATGAGACAAGGGCGTCAAATTGGTTTGAGCTAATAGGAATTTCCACAAGATTATTTATAGCGGCTTGATATATATTAACATCTTGTTTTAGAAGAATTTCCCCTTCCTCAAGGCTTATTCCGCTATCCGGCATATTTTCCCCCTCGCGGATCACATGCCCATAGCCAATGGTTTTACGACCTGCGGGGCATATATATGGAGTGGCAGAAAAACCCTCGAATTTGCGAATCAGAGCCAGTCCCTGCTCCGATATGGTCATTTGATTCATTGCCTAATCAGCCTTTCCGTAAGCTGCGCCAGCAGCCTTTTGAGGGCGTCTGTGTCATGTTTAACGTTATCCAGCCTTTCTTCCAGCCTGCCGAAGCGCTCATTGAGTGAATATGTGCCTGTGCTTTGCTGTTCAATATGATTTACGCGTGCATCAAGCTGTGTGGCCCAGATGAGCGTGCCTGCCACCTGCACCAGCAGGGTGATAATGACTGCCAGCGGTATGCGCTTGTCTATCTTCCAGCGTTCCCCTTCGTGTTTTCTCATGTGAATTCTGCCACCTCCCACGATGCAGTGACGTTGTTTGTACTGCCGTTACGTGCAACGGTTACGGTAGTTGCGTTGGTAAGTGCCGCATGAGGTTGCACGTTTGAAATGTTGGACGAAGTCTGGCTGGCTGTGAAATGCAGCAGGTTGATAATCGACTTGCTGGTGTCCACGCTTGATATGGTGGATGTATTAGAGCTAACAGCGGTAAGTGTGGTGGTGCCGCGCTGGACGGCGCTGTTCAGCACGCCGGAGGCAAATTCTACCACAAAGAAATTATACTGACAGGAAATAGATCCGGCAGAATTGGTGCTGATAGTAACTGTGGTGCCATCGGTCAGAACCGCTTGCTGCTGTGTGTTGGCGGCGTTACCGGTACTGTTGCCGTTGCTGCCGGCGTAGATAAGGATAGTGTTATCTACATCAACGCTGGTAATGGATTGTGTGGTGGACGTAGAGCTGTTGGTCCATGATTTCTGGTAGCTTTGTATAGTCTGGTTACATGCCGCGCTCTGGAATTCCAGAACCACGAATTCGACATCCAGTGTGTTGATTGAGGCTGCCAGACGTGTCGCTGTAACGGTAGTGCCTGAAACACTTAACACTGCCTCGATACCGGTATAAGACAGGCTGGTTTGTGACGAGTTTATGCCAAGCAGGTGAATGGCTGTATAGCTGGAATTGGTTGAACTGATAGTTGCTGTGCCGGATGTACTGCTTGCGGCAATAGACACTGTGCCAAACTGTACTGACGCCAGCAGGCTGCTGGTGGCATCCACAACAACGCAGCGTACGGTGGTGGTTTGCGTTGCGGAGCTGCTGTTGCGGTAGGCGGTAACAGTGGTGGAATCGGTAAGCTCCAGCCTTACGAAAGAAATGCTGCTGTTGCTAGAGGAAGTGGCAAGAAACCCGTCATGTAATATAAAGGCGTATGAACCCACAGCGCTGATGGTGGCAGTGGCGCTGGTGACATTGACGGGGATCGTGATGGTGACATGCTGTACGCTGTTGACATACGATCCGCCCCCTCCTCCGCCTACGGGCGGTTCACTCCAGAAAGTTGCGGGGAAAGTAACCATCACGCGAACCCTTTCTGCGCCACACCGTACATGTTTGTACCGTCGGTGATGAAGGTAAGTATGTCGGTGGCGTTGGCAGTAGTGGTAAGCACGGGCGCGGTGCCTGACGGCCATTTATAGGCGCTGTCATAAGCCAGTGTGCGCGAGCCTGTGCCATCCTGCTTTACAATCAACGTATAGCTTGCGCCTGCTTGCAAGTTGGTGGGGTTGGAAAGCGTGCGGTTGCCGCCGAGCGTGACAGTAGCCGCTTGGTTGGTGCTTGCGTCCCATGAAATACTTGATGCGTCGGTGAGCGTTGTCTGCGCGAAATATTGCTGCTTGGTAAAAGCATTGGCTTGTCCGAGACAGGCAATGCTGTCGGATGCATTGGGCAGCGTGAATGTTTTGGTGCTGGTAGCGGGGCCGCTGAAAGCGGTGAATCCGTTGGCTGTGCCGCCATTGGCCGCGGGAAGTATGCCCGTGACTTTGGTGGTGAGGTCGATACTGCCCGCTAGCATGGCGTTAGTGACTGAGTTATTTGCGATAGTGGTTGCGAAACTACCTGTGCCTGAACCCGTGACGTTACCCGTAAGCGTAATAGTCTGGTCGCCTGTATTGGTGCCTGACAAGTTGGAACCGGTGATAGCTCCCGATGCTGTGACCGAGCTGGGCGTGATGGCGCCGAGTGTAAGCGTGATGGCTGGTGTTGTAGTTGCGGTGGCAACGCTGCCTGACACGCCGTTGGCGGTGGTAACGGAAACAGATGTTACCGTACCTGTGCCGGAACCGCTGGGTACAACCCAGTCAGTGCCGTCGTAGCTGTAAAGCAGGTCTTCGTCATTGACCCACATGGACATACCCTCGTTGGGTACTACGAAGCGCCATATCTGGTCGAAATAGGCAAGCTGTCTGGCCTTGCCAGACCATGATCCGGTGGGTAACGCACCTATAATATAAATGGCTCCGGCGGCGGGTGATCCAGGCGGCGTACTTACGGCCTGACTTACTGCGCCGGTGTTGAGTATGGCATCGATGCGCGTCAGCGCTTCGTTAACGGTGACTTCTTTCTGTGCCTGAGCTTGCTCAAGCAGCGTTACACCAAGATGGCTGGTGGTTGTCATGATTTCTCCTTAAGTAAAAAATGCTTCATTTACGTTAGCTAACTGGTATTATGGCGGCGCAATTAACAAGGGGGTGCGATGCCAACGCTAGAACAAGTCAAGCAGCAGGTGGCGAATTATCCGCACACCTATATTTTCTGGACGTGGAAAGAAGTTCGCGCCCTGCCCTCTATCCTTGAAGAAGGCGAGCCGATTAAGGCAGTGACTTCCGGCATGATGAGCAATGCTACATGGCTGCTGGTATGCACCGATCGCCGCCTGATATTCCTCAATTGCGGTATGTTCTTTGGCCTTCGTCAGGTGCAGATGCCTCTCGACCGCATACAATCCATCGATTACTCATTCGTAATCTGCTTTGGTTCCATCACTGTGTGGGATGGTGCGAGTTCCTTTTCTATCGGCATGATTGCTCGCGCCTCCATTATGCCGTTTGTGAAAACAGTTCAGGAACTCATATCCGTTATGCGAAAAGGCGGCGGCAAAGGTGGTGCAACGGGTAACGATATCGCAAGCCAACTTGAACGGCTTGCAGGCCTTAAAGAAAAAGGCCATATCACCCAGCAGGAATTTGACGAGCAGAAAAAGAAACTGCTCTCGCAATAAACCTAAATGGTTGCCATGCCTGCGTAGCCTCGCCCGATGACGCCTGACATTTGATATATACGAACGGCAAGTGATGACTGCGTCGCGCCAAAATCACTTACCTGATGGGCAGCGCTGTAGCTGGCTGCTGTAGTAATGCTATTGATAGTGCGGACAACGTCGCTACCATCCATGATATCCACTTCATAAAGTTCGGTTGTTTCATTCAGCGGCACGTCTGCTCCGTCGAGCCAGTTGCCACCCAGCCTGCTGCGCCGAACCCAGTTGATGCTAAGATTTGCGCTGCTGTCGCGCCCGCCTGTGATATGCACGGGGCCGTAGGGTTTGAGTGCCACGCCTGAATAAGCGAATTCTTGTGCGCTGCTATCAGGCAGGCTGGAGCCAAAGCTGACGGGTTTGTAATGGCGCGTCAGGCCGATGACGTTGTTGGCCATAATCTGGCGGCCAAGACTGCTGTCGAGCAGCACGAAACGTTCACCCGCCACATGAGTTGCACATGCCCATTCGCTGCCAAGCCTGCCACGCAATAGGCCGCCAAGCGTATATTTTCCTGGCTCCACAAGTGTGGCAGTGGCGAACTGAATAAGTTCATTGCCGATGATGGCGGCATTCGCACCGTTTAGCACTGCAAGCTCGGTTACGCTCTGTAACTGGCTGTTGCCAATAAGTATGACCGTTACACCATTGCTGTAGTCAAATACAGTTACAGGCCCGTCTGCCAGCGTAGTGATGGCTGTACCGATGGCGGAAGGCGCATTTATATCCAGCAGGCGCGAGTAGTTTGCGCCATTATCGTCGGAACGGTAGATGGCACTGCCTGTCCAGTTTTCTGAGATGCCGGCAGCAGCAAGGCGCAACACACCCTTGTCGCTAGTGTCATCGGGGAATGCGGGGATATCAAGAAATTCCAGCCGCGTTTTTGCGATATCGCGATTTTCTTGTAGCAAACCTCCGGTATTTGCAGGTGATGCGTAGAAATCAAATACGGACGTGTCTTCGGCCACAGCCTGCACTTTGATGAGTGATGGTGTGCTGATGGTGGTTGAAGCAATGCGCATGCGGTGCAGCGTGCCGTCAACAATGACACCGATAACATCCGATGGTTCAAGCCGTGCATATTTAACGGGCAGGTAAAACTGGTAGCTGGTGCGCCCCATCCACAGGGAATATAAAGTAACGTCGGCAATATTGCGTGCAATCTGGTCAGGGAAAACGATAGGAAGGTCAAGCGTCATGCTCTCGCGGCTTAAGGTCGCCTCGCGCTGCGCATATTGCGTCAGGCTCTGGTAATTGATAAGCCTGCTGAGATACACGATATTCACGCGCTTTGGCAGCTCCACTTCCTGCACGCGCTTGACGGAAAATAGCTCGCCTTCCACGGGCGCTAAATCGCCCTCTTCAATCGTCATTACCTGACTGCCGCCGCGTGGCACAAATTTGCAGATACCGCCGGAATCCACCGCGTCAAAGAAATAGGCGAGCTGTAATGTTTCAATGGTGTCGCGCACAGTCTGCTGGCTATTGATAACAAATCCTTCAAGCTGGCTGACCAGACCATTCACATTAATGACGCCGGACGGAATGCCCGCGCGCTGGCACAGGTCGGAGATGATGGCAGCAACGCTGGATATACCCAGCTTGCCCTGCACCCAGTGGCCGGTTTTCCACGCAGGGCCGTCTGTCCATACATTCACGAGGTCGGGCCAGTAGGGAAACGGCCGCGCATCCCATGTCCATATGAACATCTGCTCCACCATGGCGGAATCTTTCCACTTTATCTGCGTCGCCATATGTGCGGCGCGCTGCGCCATAAAATCGATGCGGCCTTTGGAATGGTATGGTAGCGCGCTTGAGCTGCTATTCGGGTCGTAGAACACGTTTGGCTGGTTGGCCGCGCCGTCCACGCTGGGAAAGCCATATTCGGTGAACCATATTTTTTTGGATTCGGGAATCCAGCCAGTCATGCTGCTATCGGGATTTACATGCTCGTTGCTCCAGAACCATGACAGGTTTTTCCAAGCGTATTCGGCGCTTAAGTTCACCTGCGTGGTGCGCTCAACATCGCTGTAGTACCAGTCATAGCCCTCGCACGATGTCCAGCCGTCTATCAGCGCTTCAATGTCATAGCCGCTCTGCGGTTCATCGCTGAGCGGGAAATAGGCATCGATGCCTATCATATCAATATCGTCAGAAGCCCAGAGCGGGTCGAGGTTATACCAGCCGCCATCCGTGTGGTGATATTCCGACCAGTCGGCGGCGTAGGTTACTTTCACGCCTGAACCAACCGTGGCTTTAACTGCAGCGGCGAGATCCACCAGTTCATTGACGGCAGGATAGTTGCCGGGTGTGTCGGTGACTTTGGTCAGACCTTTTAATTCCGAGCCGATAATGAAGGCATCCACCTTGTCTTTCACAAGGTCGGCATAATGATTGATGAATGCGTTATAGCCGTTGGTTTTGGTAAAGAAGGTAGTGGTATTCGCCGCGCTTCCCGTGAGGTCGCCGCGCCATGGCTTGCCGCTGACATCCATAAACATCATAGGATAAAAAGCGATGCTGTAGCCACGCGCAATCAGTTCGTCGAGATAGCGCAATATGCTGCTGTCCGAAGGCGTTCCGCCATATTGCGGAGAAGCTTCCACCAGCGTTATCTGGTGTGCGCTGCCACGCGTAAAACCCGCCACCTGCCAACTGTCGGGGCTGGTGATAGCGCCTTCCTGATATTCCACGCCGGGTAGCACGGTGCATGTTCCGGCATCCATGCTAGTGCCGAACCAGCTTACGACAACCGATACCCATTCAACATTCAGGCAGGTTTTTTCCAGCTGGTCGAGCGCAAGCAGGGCATTGGCCTTACCTGCGGCATTATGCATATTGATGCGTTCTTGCGAACCCTGCTGCACCCAGCTGCTGCCCACCTGCGTACCGGGTATTTTATATTGAGTTTGCGTGTCATACACAAATTCACCAGCACCCGGAATCATCACCATGCCGGTTATCATGTCTTCCAGCGTTTCGTTGTCGTAGTCGGCGTGCTGCGCGCGCTTGCGGACTTCGAAAGTGAAATTGGGGATACGGTTGCCGTAATCGGCCAGCGGAAAATCTTCAATCACCACATATGCCAGCCCACGGTAGGCGGGCGTATTGGCCGCGCCTTCGATGGATTGTATGAGAGTGTCCGGCAATTGCGTTTCGTCGCCATTATACATGCGCAGCACATATTGCGACAGATCGAGCTGTTTGGCATCTGCCCAGATGCGCGTGATTTCATCCAGCGGCCCTTCGCATATACCGATGGCCAGTGTTGCCGTGTAGCTGTAGCTGGTTGCACTTTGCGTTACTTTGCCGCCACCACCCTTGCCCACGCCGCCAGCCGAGCTGGTGGATGTAGTGATAATTTCCCTGATGGGCAGAGACCATATGATGTTGCCGCCGATACGCATGATGCCGTACACAATGGGGATGACCTTGCCATAGGTGGAGGTCTGTACCCCTAGTTCCGCAAGACGCGGGCCGTAAAGCGGTTTTAGCGTGCGTTTGGGCGTGAACAGTGCGTTATCAAAATTATTGCCGACATTGCGCCCGAATTGCGACAATAGCGCAGGCGCGAAAGGCAGGCCTGTTGCTTTGCCGGCAGCAGCGCTTACGCTACCCAGTACAATGGATGCCATATTACCTCGAAATGAATGTTAAAATTGTGGTTATGGTATGCGGAACACGCACACGACACGGCTTTGCCACCATGTATCCAGCTCGTGTTCAACTACCGCCCTTGCGGGTGCGTAGGCGTGTATGATGCGATATTCGCCTTTTTCTATACTTGCTACGGCCAGATGTTGCGGGCTACCCTGAATATCCAGAAGCAGGATATCGCCTGAATCCATTTGTTCGCGTGGTATGCGTTGCAATAGTTCTGAAAGTCTTTTAGCGAGGTGTTTGCTGTCTGGATTATGCGGGTAGCTGGTTTCGTCATACAGCACCAACGCATTGCCCTTGCTATCCCGTAAGCCCAGCTCGACGGCGATCCCCACCAGCAGGCCGAGACAATCCACCCCGCCCTTATGCGCGGCGGATTTTTTAAGCCTGCCCTGATGGTGAAAGCGCGTGCCTAGCCAGCCGCGTGCTGCGACTACTATTGCGTGTTCCATAACGTTGGTTGATTTTATTCTTCGGTCTGCTGATGTTCAGCGCGGTCTTTTTGCGGACGGAAATGCGTGCGCATGGTCGGACGGCCAAACAGCGGGCGCTGGCCCATGCTCTTTGCATATGCCCAGACAAGCCCCGCCATGACCACAATGGACATGCCGAATACCCAGATGAAGGCGGCAATCGTCGTGTTGCCATAAACACCAATGATGCTGGCAGACACGAATACGGAAACAGCTATGAAGAAGCCAAGGAACTGGCCAAGCATGGTCGAAAAGCGGTAAATGCTCAGCGCCTGCTTTTCCCATTCATGGCGGTGTTTCTGTTCAATTTCGAACATATTGAGAATCATTTTTGCCGAGCCATCGACCACATAGTTGTAGCTTTCCAGCACTTCCGGATGCGGCAGCATTTCTACCGTACGATTCTGGACACGCTCGCGGTTATTGTTGTTTTGACGATAGCCGCCGGTTTTAATAGGGCGCTGTTCGTGGCCGCTTTGCTGATCGTTGTTATTCTGGTCGTTGCTCATGCTGCTTATGTTCTTCCAGTTTATCCATTACGTTTTTGATGTCTTTGCCAATGCTCTGCCAGTCGGCGCGAATCCCCTCTGCCGACGTGCGGTATGGGTAGCGATAGACCATCGGGCCCCCTAAAACTTTCAAGACCGATATAAGCCCTTGGAGAAATGTGAGAATAATTTTCATGGTGCGACCCAGTTATCACTTCAACTATCTTGAATATATAACGCCATAGTTAAATAAAGTATTAAAATTAAAGCACTTTATTGGCTTCTTGTGCCTGCCGTTTCCAATATACGGTCCAGGCCAGGCACATGTGGCTCGCCACGAAAATTAGCAATATTATCAAAGCGTTGCTTGCATATCCCCAGTGTTTTATCACAACCTTTGGTTATGCTGTAGCTGTCTGTAATTGATACAGTGTAGGGCATGGGCAACACGAGAATAATCTCACCGCCACTGGCAGACGAATGCAGGTATTCCTTCACTTCCATACTGATTCCGGCATTAGAGCCGCCGGTAAATGTAATCATCCCCGAGGTGAACAAACCACTGGTTTCGCTGCGGCTGTTGTCGGTGAACTGCTGGTCGGATATTTTGGAAGTAACGCTGCCGGAAACAGTGTGTGATGCAATATTCACCTTACATCTTCCGTCGCCCAGTGTGGCGCGGCAAGAGGGAGAATACAACTCACCAATGGTTTGCGAGAGTTGCTGCGTCAAACCGCGTATTTCAGCCACAAACTGTTTTTTGTGAACCGACACCTCGCCCAGAATGCCAGACTTCAGATGTAATTTGCCCTGCGAAAGATCGGTATAGTTTACCTGAAATATCTCGATGGCAGCTAAATCGTAACGCCCACTTAGTATATCTTTTTCAGTGATAATATCGGCGCTCAGTATGCCATCGACATCGAGATTATCTACACTCAGCGCACCAGATGTTTCAATGGCGCTTGGAGTGAAGCCGCTGGAGGCTTTGTAGGTCGCGCTTTCAAAAACAATGTCGCGGTCGTGGCTGGTGAAGCCGAATACGGTATTATCTTTTCTGGTCAGCTTCCAGCAGGTAGCAAGCGATGTTACTTCCCCACTGATATGTGTTTCCAGTTCTGTGGATATGGTTTTCATGTCGCTATACCCTTATCTCTACCAGTGGAATATCATTCCAGCTGTTGCTTCCGTAAGTGTCGAGTGTGGCGCTCAGTCGGTCCGTATCGAAACGCACGGGTACGTCAAACTCGAAATCAGCAGTGATTACTACGCCGGATGTCGGTGCGGTGGTGAATGTGACCTTGCCAGTGGACGTATCAAGGCTGTAACCGCTGCTTTGCAAAATGGAATTTGCATAGATATTTACAGTTCCGGCGATCGGCTTGCTGATAATGCGCGACTCGGTAACCGTGCCACTATTGTAGCTTTTTAACAACTGGAAGATGGTTTGTATGCCGTTGCCGGTACCTATAGGCTGGCCGCTAGCGTTGTAGTCTGTCCAGTCTTTGAAGCGGAAGCCGTCAGCCATGCCTTTGCGCGCGCGGAAAAATGCAATCAATGTATTTAGCTGTGCTTGTGTTTTTATACCGTGGGCTACGTTGTAGCGTGCGCGTGCCTGTGACCAATTGCTATTGCGTTGCTCATAGCCGCTCTGACTTATGACAATGTCTGTGGAATATTCCGGTCCGCCGCCAGAGCCGTATGAAATATCGGTGGGGAAGCGTGTTTCGATGAACGCCATAAAGTTTCCTGTAGTTAGTTAAATGAGTGCAAAAAAATAGCCCGCTGGAAGCGGGCTATTCGTGATAATCGAGCTACAGGCTTTGCTAAGCGCCCATAGAATATTGTGCATCTTTTGCTGTACGCATATCTTGGCTCATCTGTACAGATGGAACAACAATCGGATCACTTACCAATCCAGCCTGCCTTGCATCTTCCAGCGAATAGTTTGGCAGCATAGATTTATTTAGCACCAGATCTTTTGCCGGAAGCTGCCTTGCATTAACCCATTCCGTAAGCTGGTCGGCGACATGACGGTCGAGATTCTGGCTATCCGGCGTCATACCCACTTGCACGCGCATGGCCTTTTCATAAACCTTGTTGCTCATCATCTGGCGGATTTCAGCAAATTTATTTTGCTCTATCGCTTCGTTGAAATCACTGGTGCCGGTTTTATCCTTCAGGTCCTGATCAAGTTGGTTCGCGAGATCACCTTTTTGCGAGGCTGCCCATTGGGCGAATACTGCTTCTGCCGGTACGTCCTGCCCCAGCCTCTGGGCATCGGCAATTTTTACCGCAAGGTCAATTTCGTCTTTCTGGTCTGGCTTGATGACTGCGTCATAGCCTTTGCCTCCGACATAACCACCAGCGGACGCCGCCGCACCACCTGCAAGAATTGCTGTCCATGATGCGCCTGTTGCTGCGGTAGCTGCAACAGCTGTTCCCGTTGCCGCTCCGGCCACTGCAGTTCCTGCTGCTGCTCCTGCTGCTGTTCCCGGGCCAGGTAAGAAAAAGCTTCCGACAATACCGCCCACCACTGCGGCTGCGGTAGCGGCCGTAGCTGCCTTACCCACATTCATCTGCCAGCGGTTAGAGTTCTTCTCTTTACGGTTTTGAATGGAACTATTGTACTTGGCCTGTGAGCTATGTACGTCGATACCAGCTTTTGCCAGACGCTCTTCATCCTGCCGTTCCTGAAGACTGCCTTTAACACCGGCAAGCCCGATATCAGCTGCTGAGCCGATAATTTTACCACCGGGAATAAAATCCGCTGCAAGTCCTACCGCGCCACCAGCAATATCCACCGTGTTCATGGCGGTTTCTGTTTTTACGCCGAATACTTTGCCGCTATCGACAGTTTTTTTACCATTTGCCATAATAATCTCGCTCACTTTTTTTATTTGTTAGGCAATTCTTGTTTTATGCAATTCCTTGGGCAACCCCCGCAAGCTGCGCTTCCTGGTTTGCTTTGGCTGTAAATTTTCCTAAAGTCTGACGCTCGCTCTGCACGCCACCTGCACCTTGACGGTTGGCAAAGCCCTGCTGTTCTTGTACCGGTGCGGCCATTTGCGCTTTATCAACGCCCTGCGTAAGCGTGTTGATACGGTCCATGAGCTTGCCGTTGCTCAGTTCCTGCAACAAATCGCCCGGGGATATATTTTCAGCGGCAAACTGCTGGCCGATTGCCATAGCAAATTGCTGGCCGGTTTCGCCGCGCGATTTAAGTTCTTTACTGGCGGAATAGAGGTAAGCCGCATAAAATTCTGCAGGAATTTTTCTGCCTGATTTATGAGCATCGCTGAATGCCTTGTGTACGGGGAGAATCGACTCGCCCATCAAGCCTTCGACAGCGCTTGAAGCAAGCGATGTACCCACCATGGCGCCAATAGCTTTCCATGAAGAACCCCATTTGGGGTTGATCATCATGGCGACGTTCATGGCAATATTGCCGAGGCTCAAGCCTTGTTTGACACCATATTTTGAAACAAGATGGTTGCGTGCTTCGTTCACCGGCTCTGGCAGGCTTCCGGTCAGTAGTTTCAAGGTAGAAACTTTTTGCGGATCTTCGCCCGTTACATCGGAATACATTTGGCGCAATGAATCAAGGTTCTGTGCAAAGCCACGCGCATCACCGAACATTTTCATGCCTGACATGCCGATAAAGGCTGCGTTCATGATGCCGTGTGCTGCAGATGTGTCGCCTAATTTTTCCGGCGCGCTCTTGACGGCCCCGCCGACATCATTCCATCCGGCTGCCTTGTTTTGATGCAGCAGCGAGTCCTCAACACTGCCTAGAAACTGCTGGCCAACGTCACTAAGTGGTGTTGTTTTGCTGGCTTCTTTTGCGGCTGTAATCAGGCCGCTGACATCCGTACTGGCGGCTAAATCACCAACACCCGAGACTCCCATGACCTTGCCTTGCAACTCACTAAGCACTGTCGCGTCACCTGCTGTCAGTGTCATGCCCTTGGCGGCGTCAAAAAGCTTGCCTGCTTCGGCCGTGTTTGCTCCTGCACGCCAGCCGCTGAGACCGCTTTTATCAGCGAGCCATTGTATAGGGCCGGAAATCCAGTTGGCGCCTGCCTGAACAGCGGTACCCACTGGCTTTTGAAGGCCTGTAGCGCCACCGACTTCGTTAAATGTAATGCTGTTCCAGCTTCTCTCCGGAATATACGAGCCAACTTTTTCGGCCAGTGACGGGCTTACAAAGCCCGTAAGGAACGTACCCGTTTTGGTTACCGCCTTCGTGGCAAGTTGCGCACCACCGACCAGAAGCGGAGCGGCGGCTGCAATTTCGAGTCCAAAATTAACATTGCCGACGACCTTGTCGGTCATGCTTGGGCCAACAACATTCTGAGCGGCATCTTCTACGATGGCGCGACCTGATTGTGCCTCGCGCTGTATGACCGCAGCTTCCTGTGCTGCAGGCGCAAGATTAGATGGGACTCGATTGATGGAACCCTTCAATCCGTTGATTTCAGAGGCTACGTGCGAGTATTGACGGGCCATATCATCAGCATGCGTAAGTACCGTGCCACCCGGCGCAGATACCAGCCTTGTGGCATTCATCAGCTGCTTTGTTTGATTGGGGCCGAGTGCAATCATGCTCTACCCTGCCAACGTTGGAGATTCGCTGCCTTTGCTGCTGCGGCGTTGTGTTTCACGTTCTGTGGCAGTAGCAACTTCCATGGAACTTGGCTTCACACGGTCTGCATGACCCGTGCCTTCAGCGCTTTTTGATTTCAACTCACCATTTTCGAGCTTTTCACGGAAAGATGCGCCTTTTTTGACGGTCTCAGTCCAGACTTTTTCGCCTGCTTCTGTACCCTCGGTGATTTGCTCCTGAAGTGTAGCGGTGGCAACAGCCCGCGCAACGGTACGGTCACTGCCGTCCACAGCAAGCTTCACTTTTTCTTCATTGCCCCGGCGGATATCTTTCGCCAGATCCTGAATTCCCTCTATTTCTTTTTTGCTTAGGCCAATTTTATTAAGCACTTCGGGGTCTTTTTCGGCAAGCTCAAGGGTTTTTGCGGCTACTATATCGTACACCAGTGATTGCGCTTCTTTCCTGTTGCTGGCTATTTCATCTTTATTCATCCCTGCCAGTTTCAAAATGTCATCAGGGAACACGGAAACGAAGACAGCCCTTTCACTACCCTTAAGATCTTTCATGTTCTGCTTAACTACTTTTTCAGCAAGCATTGGGTCGGCAAATTTGTCGTAGAACTCTTTTGCATCGACAGTGTCCTTAGACGTGTTGACGCCAACCAATTCCTGAATTGCGGCTTCGGCTTTTTCTTCACCTACGAAAGAGCGAATACCATTCTCATTAACTTTAATCAGCTTCTGGTTACCCACGAGGTAAAGGAGTCCTGATTTTGCATCCAAAGTGCCTTTTGCAATACCATCAGCCACCATGTTAATGGCAGGTGTTAATTCCTCTACAACGCGTTCACCAAGTTTTTCGCGACCCTGATCAATTTCGCTCTGGTTGATAACGTCAAGAATGTATTTTTTGAGCGGAATATTCCCAACGCGAATTCTATTCGCTTCCTGCCCCAGCATCTGTTCGCCCATAGAATCACCGAGCTTCTGGATTTTTTTCCATGCAAGGGGAGCTGGTTTTTTGATTTCCGTCATTTCATCGACAGCGGTCTTCACCAAACCTTCGGTAGCAACACTGGTTGTACCCAGCATCGCCAGTTTTTCTTCCATGGTAGTTCCACTGGTAAATCTAGAAAATATGCTGCCGCTTTTAGCTGGTTCGGCACCTGCATCCACGTCGGGCGCGGCAGGTGCTGCAGGATCGGTACTTTTAGTTGTTTTGGTAAATACGATAGCACCCTGAAGGCCAGCTTTGGCAAGGTCTGGGACCTGACTATAGGTCTCGCGCTTCCACCTTGCGTAAAGATTGTCCAACTCAGCCCTTACGAGAGTATTGGTTCCAAGATCGGCGGGCGTACCTGCTATGGTATCCTGAAACTCACTTATCATTTCCGAGCGTTGTGAGAAGAAATCCTTATTTACGGAAACAAACTGCGTAAGCGGTTTGGCCAAAACAATGCCAACTTTGGTTGCTGCGACCGTGAAATTACCGATATTCTTAACAGTGGCTTCTGAGTTGGTAAAGGCTCTGGCGCCTGCTTCAGCTGCATAGCGCATCCACTCCGAGCCATGCTGAGTGATTGGCTGTATTCCTAAGTCCCATGCCAAGTTTACAGCAGCAGCTACTGTTCTTGAGGTTTTGTAACCCAAGACACGGCTATCGCCACCTTTGTCTTCCTTGGCACGCAGATTTTTTGCAAGGTCAGCGATTGACTTGTCCACCTGACGGTCAGAGACATCAAACTCGCTTAAGTCCTTTGTCATGCAATCTAGCCCCTGTTTCCAAATTCGGACATTTTAACTTAAATGCCTATAAAATAACAAAAAATATGTTTTCTCACGCTATCATTATAGCAATAGTTTATTCAACTTAACCAGCCATTTTTTATGACATTTTGGTTACGCAGAGCAGGTTTTTTATTTGGCAAATAATCTATATTTTACAGATAACTAACAATTAATGAGTTGCATGGCTTACAGACTGTAACAGTTTTGACTTTTATAAGTCTCTACCGAGTGACCTTGTGATGTTTCTGGTCAGGCTGGTCCATATTTGACGTTGGCTAAGCCTGAAAATATTGCTGTGGTGGAAGGGGGAGTACTCTGATAAATCACGGTTATGTATATTGCTCATTTTATTAGATTTATTGCTGTTTTCCGCTAGGTCTGCGGAAGGATCAAGATACTGCATGGACTCAAGCTTTGACAGCAAGCCCTTGTCAGGCCCGTCAAGGCCAACGCGTTGCAATTCCCTGTCCTGCTTACGTACCGACCTTCCGGTAATTTTCTGTATGCGGGAATAGATGTTTTTCATGCGTGAAAAATGATTTTCCATACCCGACAACCGAAGCATCAACGAGGAGCGTGATTCTCTGTTCATAGCGAGACCTGTAATATTAGTTTAAGGTAATGTTTCTAAATACTTGCATGTGCCTTTGTTAAGAGGCATAGTGCCGTCCATTATGGCATTCAAAATTCATCTGATTATTGTTTCAATAGTGATAGTTATTATGTATGTGGGTTGGCGCGTTCATGTGGCCTCTACTGTCGTGCCTGAGGCGCGAACCATAACCAAAACAACCTATAATATTTCCATTATTCATGCCAGCTGGGGGCTTAATTGCCCGCTTTTTGTGGATGGTAAGTCAAACAGCCTCGATCAAGCCTATGTACAGGATAAATCTAACACTAATAAGCCGCATGCCGACAACGTATTGAAGCAAGTGTCAGAGTCCTGTAATGGCAAGGAGACATGCAGCATAACGGCTTCTGACGACGTATTTGGCGATATACTTCCAAAAGACTGTACTGAGCGGCAGCTGGACGTTGAATATCGCTGTTATGCATTTGACCGCCCGTGGCGCGAGCAGACCACCAGTAACAGCCTAGAGATAGACTGCACCTTAAAATACCCCACGCAATAAATCTCCGCTAGCCATATGGCGTCCAGATTAGTACACATATAGCAGGACAGGGAGACAACAAAATCATGTTGCCGTTTGTAGTTGCAGGCTTATTTCTGGTGGCGCTGGTGTTTAGTGCATATTGGCACAACACACAGAATAAACGTCTTATTGACCAGCTCAAGCGTGAGATGGACAAGGAAACGGCGCAATGGCTGGGAGAATTTACCTGGGCGCGTACCTTTCAATTATGGGCTGCTCTTGCCTGCGCGGTTTTGTTTACCGCAGTGACCGGATGGGAACTTTATTCCGCAAGACAGACTATCGGTGATTTTGATGTAGCACTTAAAAAAAGCGTGGATGAAATCAATAAATCCCGTACGCAGATTGCACAGATGGAGCAGATAACATCGCATTACCCGCCACTGGTAGCGAACGCCCCTCCCTCCCAACCACCCCGGCAACCTCAGGTAGCACAACAACAGCCGCCACAAAATAATGCACAGCCGCAAGTAGCTGCGCCAGTAGATGCTCCGGCTATTAATCCTCCTGCATGGCCACAAAATAATAATGCACCAGCAACACAGGTACAAATGCAACCACAGTCTCAGCAACAGCCTCCCGCGCAAGTACCCAGTGTCTCGGTTTCCGCGCAGGCGGTCGATGGCTATGACGAAGCAGCGGGTCTTGCACCTTCGGCTCAGAACGTGACAATTATATCGAGTCTGAATGATGGCAATATGAATGGCGTGAATCCCGAGGCGCCAAATGCGGCACAGCTGGAAACAGAGATTAATACGCAGCTGGCCAGTAACAACAATGCCGCTACGGTGGGAGACGTATATAATCCCGAGGAAATGTCATCAGATAAGCAATCGGCTATGGACTCGATAAAGAAAAGATATGAAGTCCTTCTCGTGAATTATCTTTTCCTGAAAAAATGCGGACTGATTAATCCGCAGGATTACCATGCCATCATTTCTTCCCTCGCCCGCGAGATGTCTTCAGTGAATGCACCCGGCCGGCTGGAGCATGACATAATGACAGCGGCAAAAGGCTCTTATGATGAAATGTACGCCAAAAGCAACTGCAACGACCAGAACACCAGCCAGCTTCATGCGCAATACAGCAATTATATAAACGCTATCTCGCAGAACCTGCCTACACCCTAGCCATTAGCCAGCCGCCGTATATTCCACCGCTCCGGCGCTCGTAAGTGTCATCTTATATATTTCTACATCGTCGTGTTCGCCGCTGCACTCATATTCCGTGATATGGAACGATGCCGTAACGTAATCGCCATTGGCATAGAAAAAACGGTAGCGGTTTGCCTGTGTTCCAAACGCATGTGACCGCATCAGGCTTTCCGAGGCGCTGTCCATAAAAATGCCGCTGCCTTTGATAGTCAATTCTTTGAGACCGGAAGCTTGCAGCAACTGCTGCCATGCGCCGGACTCTATATTGCTGCTTTCCAGCATCTGGCTATTAATGCGCATGACGGAAGTGCGGATACCGCCAATGGTCTGGAATGTTTCCGGACTACCGCCATTGCTGATTTTTATGAGTACCAGCTCCCCTTTTTTTGCCGACATAATCTATCCTGTTGTTATTCGCTATCATGCATCATAGCGTGCAGCTTGAGCATGCCGTGATATGTCCAGCCGTCATTTTCAAGAGTGATGCTGCTTGCTATGAAACGCATGAAAACAAGTGATTGTCCGATGATGCTGATATTCTGGTTGTGCAGCAGGCTGTAGATTCTTTCCATGATGGAGGCAGTTTGCTTGCGCCCACCTTCCCTGCTCCATATATGTATTTCAAGTTCGTGCTTTGTGCCTGTGCTGGTTTTTGTGGACCAGTCACTGCACACAGATTCACCGATGGTAATGTAGGGAAAGTCTGTATTCTGCGCTGGCCGGTCGAAAATTCCTGTTGCCATGCCTGACAAGGTTGCGTCACCTGACAACGTACCGTACAGCGCTGACTGCAGCGCGTTATGCGTTAATGTACTCATGATGCCACACCTTCTTCCGCCAATATGTCGAGCTGTTCATTGCGCTCGTAATCATTAGCGACATGGCGTATGTTGAAAGCCCTGTCTTCAAACAGCAGGCGCATTGCCGTGGTTACCCCGCTGCGGTAACGCAGTATGATTTTATGCGTAAGCCGTGACTGGATTTGTCCCGCAAATAACTGCTCGCCACCGTGTGTTTTATTGCCGCTGCCGTTTTCGAGCGGAACAATTTCTGCCCATACATCGGCTATATTCTGCCAGCCACGTGTATAGCCTCCTTGGGTATCTGGCGTCATAACTTCTTCCTGTAGTGTCAATCTGTGGCGCAGGCGCGAGGACTTGTTTTTGCGTTTCCAGATCATAACATCACCTCGCGGAATGGCGCGAACAGGCTCAATGTTTGTTCCGGAATGGCGTTTTGCTCCTGCTCGCCACGGCTGTCGTACATACTTGCGATGTGCGACAACATGCCCTGGCGAATAGGCATCGGCACGCCGGATGCATCTGCGCTGTAACCTGCGTTGTAAACAATCTCGATGTGAAAGCCGCCGGGAGCGCTGTCGAACATCAGCGCTGTCTTCGCAGTATTGAGATAATAGCCTGTGCTGTTGACGGCCTGTGTGCTTGCATCACGATTGATAATGGTAACACTGGTGATGCTATTCACTGGCCCCATCGGCAGGTAAACCGATTCCGGCAGCATGTCGTCATAGCCAAGCTTCCATACCTGATTTATCAGCGAGCGGCGAAGCCAGTTTTCTGCTGTCATCCTTGATGCCACAATCATATCAGTAATAATCGTGTCTTCTGTTGTGCCGTCAATGCGTAGGTATGTTTTTGCCTGCGCGAGGGTTACCGGTTCTGATGCCGGCGCGGTTATTCTTGTAAGCAGGCGGTGCGTTCCGCAGCTATTATTGTGATGATTATACATATGTCTCCTTTGTGGATTAAGGCCACGCAATACGAATCCTTCCCCGCTGCTGCGATGAGGTTCAATCATTAGAATTTTTATGAATGGGTTAGCGATTAGCCTTTGGCAGGCGAACCCTGCAGGTGATTTTGGAAAATGCCGCCAATACCGGCAGCCATGCCAAGGAGGTTTGGCAGTTCCCAGATAATTGCCATGGATGAGAGTTCTTTGGCTTTCTTTTCAGGAATACCAGCCTTGGTAAGTATGTTGGTGGAGCTGTTTATCATTTCATCTGTCATGCCTGCTCCTACTGTGTTCATCAACAATATGGATCCGTAATGTACACCTTCATCATAGAGCAGAATGCGTTTTTCATTTGCTGATAATAATCCACCAGCCGGCACAGCTTCATCCGCAATACCTACGGCGCGGTTGAATAAACGGCGGGTGGCGATTTTTGCGAGCATACTGGTCGCCCATGCCGTACTGAACACAATCATGGTTTTTGCAAGGCTTTCAGCCCGCTCTGCGCGTGTTTTTGTTTTGTCAGGTTGGCATTCCTTGAGTTTACAGAGAGTACCCAATGTACTTTCAATGGGTTCAAGGAAAGGCTCGATAACATGCTTGCCTACAAATTTACTGACGTCTTTTATCAGGTTGGGTGCAAGTGTATCGGCAACCCCCACAACAAGCAGAGAGGTACTCATAGACACCATCTCGGCCAGTGCAAAGCCACCGGACTCTTTGGCTATATTGCCATAGACCAACTTTTTATCGGGTGATGTCACGTATGGCTGCCCTAAAAACGATACAGTTTTCCATGGCACAGACTACCATAAAAGTTAACAAGCTGTATTACAATTTTGTTAAAAAACAGGGCTTAACCCTGCATTAATTTTCGTCGGTCTTTATGTTTGCCGCCATAGCGTAGCTGGAAAGATTGCTGCTAAGCTCATGGGCTTTCGCGACATCCGGTATATCGAGCATACCTTCATGATTGAATCCATATTCCTTGGTCATTTTCTGCCTTACTTCTTCAGAAGGCTCACCTTCGCCGGTATCAAGGATAATGCCATAGTCCTCGGGGTAAAATGTACCCTGTTTCTGGGCGGCCATGAACGCTTCAAGCTTATCTGCCCTTATGGCCACATAAGCATACATCTTTACGCCGTTTAGATTTTCACCGCGTATAAGCAAAACACAGACTGTTTTTTCAGCAATAATCTGTTCCGTACGGGTCAACTTAGACACTAAAAAATTCCTTTGGTGTAAGGGTAATCTAATATTCAATAGCTTAACTAAACCCATTATATAGGTCAAGCTGCTTAAAAAACTATTAAATCAATGAATTAGCTATTTATGACCTGTGGATTGGTGTCTGTTTGTTGTATTTATGCACCAGTAAAGTGATTCCTGCCCCGCCATTTTAACAGCAGGGCAGGAAATCAGCTTACATGGCAGGCATGTAGGATGGAGTGCCGCGTACGGCAACAATACCCATCGGAGTGCCATTGGTGTGGGTACCAGATGGTGTCGCAGTAGCACGCAGGTAGCGTTTGCTGCCCACGTAGCCAAAATTATGGGCGGTTTCGTCCAGTGACGCGGAATCTACAACGACAGAGTTGGCGCCGTTGCTTAGTTCTGCAGCTACAACTGCGCTGTAGCTGGAGTCGTCATCGCTATGAAGGATGGCCAGCGTCCAATAAACGCTGCCTGAAAGCGTATCGCCCGACTGTCCGATATCAAACGTGATAACAGCGCTGTCAAAGCCCTTCAGGTCAACGGTAGCTGAGGTTTTAGTAGTGGTGGCTACTACAGGACTCAGCATCTGGGTAACTTTAATATTGTGATAAATATCTCTCATGGTTTTAGTCCTGAAATAATGATTGGTTTTAGCTCAGAGCAAGCAACTTGACGGCGTCGAAATTGACCACATCACCACCTACACGGGCGGTGGCGTAGAACTTCACAAACGGCTTTTCAGTAAATGGATCGCGCAGGATGCGGATGCCCTGACGGTCAACAATCTGGTAAGCCGCCTTGAAATCGCTGACAGCAACCGACAGCGAACCGGCAGAAGCCAGCGGCATGTCAGAAGCCATGACCACCGGAACACCAAGAAGTGTGTCCGGAGTGCCGGCAGCAAGACCAGGCTGCCACATATACTGGTTGGTGGTGGATTCCTTCAGGAGGCGCACAGACTGCACAACGGTGCGGTGCATCATGAAGTTCGCACGCTTCATGTGTGCGTCTTTAAGGCTATAAAACAGTGTGATAAGCGAATCCGCAGTGACAACACCGCTAGAACCGCTGGCTACCTGTTGAATCTGCCCCCAGCTGGTGCCTGACGCATAGGTCAGGATGCCGCGTGGCTGACCTACGCCATTGCCTGAAACGAATGCGGTGTTTTGCTTGCGCGAGAAGATGTCGGCGATTTTGGATGCCAGCCAGCTCTCGATATCAATAGCAGCGTCATCCACCAGTTTCTGTGTGGCTTTGGGTTGTGCATAAAGCTCATGCGTCGGCAGGTTGCGCTTTGCAAGCGTCGGCGTTGAAGTTTCGGTGACAGTTGCAGTCTCCGAGGTCCAGCCTGCAGCGGCCTGGTCGTGGTCGTCGATAAGCTCGAGCGCGTCAGACGAAATGGTCTCGATGGAGGCCATCTGGCGCATGGGCGAGCTTTCAAAGATAGCCTGCACGATTTTTGATGACATGGTGGGGGTTACCAGATAGCCGCCGTCAGGGTCAGAACCTACGGAAAGTGACTTGGTCTGGATAGCTTCCAGACCGGCGTCCATACCCTTGCGTAGGTAGTTACGGAAGGCCTTACCGTATTCATTGTTTTTCTGGTTGTAAGACCCATCATAATGTCTATGAGACTCAACGTCGCCAGAAATTAACGGGCGGTTGTAGGCGGTCTCTAACTGGTCGAGTCGATTTTTATAGTTATCGAGCGATGTACTTATATTGTTTAAGTGTTCGTTATACAAAGGATCTGCATAGCCTTTACGCTCGATTTCACGCAGGCGTGCATCATTAATTTGTTTAAATTGTTCCCACGCATTACCAAGGCCGGCAACGCGTTCGGTGATTTCTGAAATGCTCATAAATTCCTCTTTAGTGTTAATAATAAAAAGCCATGTCACTGAGTGATGGCATGGCTAGGCTTGACATTAATTTTTAAGTTGGTTCTACTGGTGTCAATTCTTCGAGAAATAAGAACTCAAAAAAGCTAGGGCGCTTACGTAAAAAGCTCGGCAAAATGAAGTGAACGGGATATTGGGCATGCTGCAAGACAATGACAACACTATTAGTGTGGGTATCATCGCTGACCCCTCAAATTATGCAGCGGAACAATTCTTCGAAAAGCAACTATCCCTTACCATAAGCCGTGACTCTGACTCAAATCCGTATCACGTTACCTCTGATGCGCTTACCCAAAGTATAAGCTCGCGCCTGCTTACCGATGAAATAGGTGGCAAACTCAATAAAGGATATCAGGTAGTCGTGGCCATTCTTGGTGTGCCGGACGCATCAGGTTATAAAACTGATGTGCATGGCCTGCTCAATGCGTGGGAGCGTTCAGCACAAAAACCCGCTTTGCTTCTTGTAAGCAACAAGCCCGAACTCACTCGTGAAATGGTTGAAAGCTGGCAGGGTTGGAAAAAACTTCCACAGGAATTGAAGTCAGCTATCAAGGTTAATGATGAATATCTGGTCATTAACGCCAATAAATCACTCGATGCTATCAAGGAGCGGGCGAAGTGTGCCTGCGACCTGAAGCGCCAGCTTTGTGAAACACTGAACGCAGTTGTTGAGCCACTTATCATGAGGCCGGTATTCGTACAAAGTAGCGTGCTTACTATGCCTTATGTGGTGAAAGGCTAACTAGTTATGTTCAGCAACGCCATCCTGCCCAAGCAAAGCTTTATCCATCAAGCCGCACACGCCAAACTGGAAAATATATTTTTTGTGCGCGGACAGGACATCACCGGAAACGACGTGTGGTTCTACCTGCTTGTTGACTCGGGAAAGACCCGCGCATTCAAGACCGCCAAAAACGCACAGCTCATGAAGTTGCTGGATTTCGGTAAAGTGCTTTATTCCGGCTTTGGCGACCAGCCATCTGACTTAATCAAATGGCAGATGGAAAAGAAATACGGCTTCAAGGAATAGTGACTAGCTGCGCAACTGTGCTATTGCGTTGTCCAGTGTGTCAGACAACTTTACCAACTCACCGCTCCTGCGCGCATTTTCCCATAAACTTTCCTCAGCGTAGCCCATGGCCTTTACTTTGGTTATGGACGCATCACTGTTTGCCGGAAAAGTCACGATACTGATTTCCCATAAATCCACTTCCGCTAGCAAACGAACGCCGGTTTGAGGATCGATGGTATAGCGCAGCGGAGAATAGCCGATAGACAGCCCACTGATAGCCCCCACTTTCAGTAATGTGTAGGCTTCGTTTGCACGCTGCACATTTAACAGCAGCATGCCCTCGACGTATAATCCATGTTCATCTTCCGACAGCTTTGTCAGGACGCCGATAGGCTCTTCCTGCTGGTGCTGCCAAAGGAATTTGATGGATGACAGCGGCTTTTTTACTGTGCTTGCAAATGCGCCGCGCAGCATGATGTCACGCTGGTTATCGACGATATTGAAAACACTGGCATAGCCGCTGAAACGCCCTTCCCTGTCTAGCGATTTAAGCTGCAGGGAAAAGTCGAGATGCTTGCGCTCACGCATGGTGGCGCTTACTTTTTTATCGATATACATAGGAAACCTTTTAGAAAATGCTGTTACAGCTTTTGTGCCGTGATGTGAAACTCGACGCGCACTTCATTTTTAATGCTTTCGTCTTTTGCCCACTCGCCTTCACCGACATTAAAATCATTACGCATGATGGTGGCGCTGCCGCTGGCAACGGCAGATGTGTCATCCATTTTTTCCATTACAAAATGCAAGGCAACGGGAAGCGTCTTGTTTTTAAGCGTTAGTGTGCCTTCTGCGGTATATTTATTGTCCTTTAAATGTGTGATGACAGTGGCTTTATATAGCGCTTTAGGGAAATCTTTAGCCGCGAACCACTCGGAGCCAGCCAGCGTCTGCGCAACGGACATGTCCGCCATGTGCAGGCTGGCAAGGTCTATTTCCACATCAATGCTACTTTTATCAAGCTGCTTCGGGTCAAATAGAATTTTAGCCGTAAATGTTTTGAATGTGCCTTCAAGCGGCGCGTTGTTCTGCGTGGTAATAAATTTAAGGGAGCTTTTATCGGCGACAACACTATAGGTAGGCACATCCGCCAGAGCAGCGGGGATAAAACATAGCAGGCTAGCAACCAGCCATAGTATCGGATTGCGCATAGGAATCGTCCTTCAGTTTGCCGTAAGGCAACATTCTTCTCAGAATATTATCTTTGTAAATAAAATGGTGCAGTAAAGCCGCGCCCGCATGTAATGCAATGGTCGCCATCAGGCCCCACGCCATTAGTGCATGGGCTTCTTTAAAAAATCCCCTTAAGTCCTGTGATGGCCCAATGAGGTCAGGCATGGTGAATAAACCAAACACCGAAACAGGATAGCCCGCCGCAGACGACATGGCCCAGCCGGAAAGTGGCATGGCGAACATGAAAAAATACAATAGCAGGTGCGCGCCAGTCGCCGCTTTCTTTTGCCATTGCTTAAGTGAATTCGGCATTAGCGGCGACTGGTTACGCAGTTTCCACACCAGCCGGAGCGCTGCAAGGAACAACACGATGATGCCAATAGCTTTATGATTGCCTATCAGTTTGAGCTTGTCGGGGCTTGTGTCCATGTCGGCCATTATCAGTCCGATAATAATCAGCCCAATAATTAGAACGGCCATCAACCAGTGCAACAACTTGGTAATGCTTCCGTAAACCAGCGAATTATTTTTTAATGGCATAGGCTCACTGTCGTTATATCTGACAGTAGCAGATTGGCTTGTTTTTAATTTTGTCGCAAGTATTTATGCGTCTGGCTTTACGGCGCGACGCTTTGGGCCATAGCCAACGGCGGCGCGCTTTTCATCTTCGGTCAGGAAGCTGGCTTTTTCCACCCTTTCCCAGATAAGCTGGTTACGACCGGCAAGTGCCGACACATTATCCGTATCCGGCACCAGTTCGGCGCGTTCATTGAACAAGAAAGGCAGCCAGTTGTTCAGGCCATCGGTGGTGGCCTGCACCAGCGGCAGCACCGTTTGCTCCCAAAGGGCGAGCCTTGCTTCCTGCAGGTTGGAATAGGTGTTGTCACCCGGTATGCCCAGCAATTGCGGCGGCACACCGAAGGCAAGCGCAATATCACGCGCAGAGGCGTGCTTGGCTTCGATAAAGTCCATATCACGCGGGGACATGCTCATTTCTTTCCACTCAAGCCCGCCTTCAAGCAGTATTGGACGTCCTGCATTGGCTGCGCCTGTAAACTGTTCATCAATTTGCTGCTTCACGCGGTGGTATTGGTCTTCGGAAAGAACGGAGTTTCCGGTTTTATCGCCACGCACGACCAGCGCACCGCTTGGGCGTGCGCCATTCTGCAATAGTGACTGATTCCATGCACCGGACTGGTTATGCTGATCTATGCTGTAGGCCGCCGCCTCTACAGGGGAAAGCCCATACCAGTCATTGAGCGGGTGGAACGTTTTTAAATGCAATATGCGAGAGCGGCCTGTGATGCGATCCACAGGGAAATCGATGCCCTGATTATTTACCGTATATCTATACCCCGCAGGCAACCCGCCCTTGCCCGCCAGCACTGCCACGCGGTCGGGCCGCAGCAGATGCAACTCTGCCGGAGGCCTGTCTTTGGGTCCGATAGACTGTACAAACGCGTTTCCGCTAATCAGTAGATATTGATACATGGAGTGCAGGAACGCACCATTCGCCTGCGTGGGGTTGGGGCGCTTGAGTAATTCAATAATCGGGTGAGCGCTTGCTTCACGCCGCGCACCGCGCTGACCTGTTATATATAAGGTAAAACCAACCGAGGCCGCCGCCCATGCCACCATATTGATAGAGCGGTTGGCAATAACGTTACGTACATAGGCTTCCATTGAAAACTGAGCGTAGTTCCTGTCCATCCATACCGGCTGGCCGGGCATGACCATATAGGAGCGCTGCTGCGAACTTCCATGCAACTCGCTATAAACCCCGCCATGTTTCTTTTCCGGCGTGGCGGCGAACCATCTATTCAGAAGTCTGGAAAATACGCTACCCCGTGCAGCATTGCCTTGCAGTGCCTTCATGCCTGTCTCCTTGGAATAATATATGTGGGATTGTCTGCCAGCTGCGGTCACACGAAAGCCAGCGTATATTTAAGTTTGTAATGCGCGTTCTCGTGTCCCGGAAGGAGGAAAATGCACAAAAGAAAAACCAGCCCGCAGGCTGGCTTAAACTCTAAAGGGAATGATATTTTTTTCTTTTTCTTATTTATTAGCGGCTGCGGCTGTTATCGCGCGTACCCATGCCGGCCTCACGAATGCTGTCCATCAATTCAGGCGGCGGCGGATTTTCAGCCATCAACGCTACAACATCTGCCTGCAAGCCACTCGAATTATTGCCTACTGCAGCTGTCAGTTCTTCCGTAGTTGCGCCACTCATGTCAATTGACATAGCCCACTCCCGTATTAGTTACGTTTTTCTTCTTGTTTTCTGACGAGGTCTTGTGCCACGTTCAAAGCAATTGCACGCACTTTTGCAGGCTGAACCAGCATGCCGTGTTCATCACGCACATTGGCAAAAAGACTGGTAAGCCAAGGACGTAATTTTTCGGCAACTTCCATAATGATGTTGCCTTTAGTCACGGGTACAGCACGTTTAACGACCTGTACCCCTCCCGCGCGGTTATCTGCGCTTTCGGTGTGGCTTTTCGCCTTTTCTACCCAATTATTAATAGCGTCGTTTGACATAGCGATAACCGCAGATTTATTAATGTTTTATCTAATTATTAACGATAATACGTCAATAGATTTAATAATAGGTTAATATGGTAACTAATTTTAGCCGTACAACTAAAGCACTCTAACCCTTAGTTTTTCTAATACACCCAGGCGTAGCCAATCGAGATACTGGGTTAGTGCATCCACCTGATCATCATGCATTCCATTCGGAAACCGGAGCAATTCATCTTCAAATGCAGCCAGCCATGGCGCATCTTCGGGCAGCACAAGCCTGCCTGCCTCGATCATGGCGGATACGGCGGCAAAGCGCGTTACCTTATCGTTCTTTGGCATCAGCCCGATGACCGCTATTTCGCCTTCCCTGCGTAAATCCTGTATGAGCTGCTGGCCGCTGGCTTTGTCTTCCACCAGCACCGCGTGCGGTTTACAGCGCGTGTAAAGATTATAGACGGACTTTTTCAGGTCGGGATATTCGCAGCGCATAACGGCAACATCGATCAGGTAGCTGCGTCCATCATGCTCATGAAATGTCAGGCACACGCTGGCATCATTGCGCGCACCCGATTTTATCGCCGTGTCCCAGCTTTGCACCCGCCGTGTAATATCCATAGGTACTGTCTTGTAGCGGCCAAACCACCAGGCACGTAGCATGTTGCCTTCTTCCGGCACAGGTTGCTGCTGGAACTGTGCGGAAAATGCCATGCTGCCTAACTCCCTTTTTGTGCGCTCTATGGTTTCTGCATTTTCGCGCCCATCATGAAGGAACTCGCCTATTTCACGTGTTTTACACACTGCGCCAAAATCATGCACTTCGCGGGCAGCCGCCACCATCGGCAGGCAAAGATGCTGCCACCCGCCTTTTTCCAGTAAATAGCCTGTTAAATCGTCCTGATGCAGGCGCTGCATCACCAGTACAATTACACCTTTTCGTTTGTCATTGAGCCTGCTGGCAAAGGTATGGTCGAACCATTGGTTGACCAGCTTGCGGTGCAGCGGGCTGATGGCCTGCATAGGGTTGATGGGATCGTCGAGAATCAGGAAATTGCCGCCCTCGCCCGTTAAACTACCGCCGACGGATGGGCGCGCCATGGGCCATTTTTCCTTACATAGTTCTGGTTACGACCACATCACCCTAACCGCTAATATATTGTTCAGGAATAGGAAACCGGCTGTCATAAATTGTACGCCATGTCGTCATATAGCTGTCACATTTCACTTAACCCCCGTGTAATAAGGCACTTAATGGACAGTTCACACCGTTTGCCCCTGCCCTTTGGTATTCTGAATTTAAGAACACAACAAAAACTAAGGGCAAGAAAATGGAAGCAGTTCATGAAATGTACGAAGACCTCGGAGCGAGCGGTAACGTACTTGGCGGCCTCAGCCCCACCTTCCATACAAGCTCTACAGCCAGTCACTCCGCAGCCGATATAGACATTACCGCAGAACTGGCAAAGCTCGGCGCAGTCATCGCGAAGTTTAACCCCCGGGAAGTGAACATATGGGGTTAATGAAATTCATCTACCACGAAGCCGGATCCGGATACCAGCAGACACTGAAAAAACTCAGTGATGATTTCTGGGAGGGTATGGGCGGTAAACAGCCAGACAAATTTGAGTGTGAAAATGTTGACGCAGCAGGCGCACCTTCTCATACACCTGACGAATCACCCATTAGGTTAAAAGACCCAAACGAAGTGAATGGCATTGTGTTGCCGCAGAATGTAATCAATCAGCTGCGTCTTTTAGGCCTGCCTATCGAAGCATATACAGCCGGTGAATTGCAGGACGCAGTACTTGCCTGCTCTGCTGACGCAACACTGGTAGATGATCATGAGGGCATTGGTCTTCGTGATAAACTTCGCCTTGATGGAAGTGAAAAAGAAGAACGCCGCCTGAGAAGGGAAGCACGCATCTGCAGAATGCAGGAAGAAGAAAAACACCATTGTGATGAAATGCATAAAGAGCATTTGCTGATGGAAGAGCATGATGAATACACGATGTCAGATTTGCATCTTGATATTAGAACGCGTAATGAGCGTATCCGCGAACGTCAGGAAGAACGCGCAAGGCGCAGAGCAACCAGGCCTGTAGAGAATATATTCACGGGCCTTAAGCTACTTTCTAACCCAATTGAAATTTCAGAGTGTGATGATTTTAGCCATGGCCTGAGTGCAATTCCCTACCTGCACATGCAGAAATGCCATGAGGCAACAGTAGCTTTCGCTGCCTAATTTCCCCCTTCCCGACAATGGATATTTCCTAATATCATCTGGATAAGTCGTATTCATAGGAATTTTATATTTTTTAATTAATCTATATATATCAATAGATATAAAATAGCCGTTGATACAAATTAGGATATATCCTATTTAGTGGGTAAATCTTATTATCTGGGGCGGGGATTTTGATGGAAGGCATTCAGAAATCGAAAAAGAACACAAAAATGGTAAAAGCCACACCAATAGATTTCCTTGGCAAAACCTATGATAGCACACGTGGAGAAACAGCCCTGTGGTCAGCTGTCATTACGCAAGCGCTAATGGACGCGCTCACCCGCTCCCGCAATCCCGAAGCCCTCTATAGTAAACACACGGCCATTGCATGGCTAACAGGCAACAGCAAGGATTTTATCATGGTGTGCCTGTGTGCCGGTTTTGAGCCGGATTATGTACGCAAGAAAGCAAAACGCGCTATCGCCTCGCCCCAGCGCTGGCGAGCCGAACCCGGAAAGGGCAAACGTTATCTGGAGCGCAAGAAATACCGCAACACAAAAAGCAGTAAATCTACGGAATCACCGCCAGTTGCACCCGTAAATGAATATGCATGAATCAAGTAAGGAATAAAAAATGATATCATCACTATTAAATAATTCACTATCTGTGCAACCTTCGCGATTAAGCGAAATTGTTAGCTCTATTGCATCGGAATGCAGCCTTTCCAACACGGAAGAGCGACAGCTTTATAGCGCAGTGAAACACCTCCCTGAAGATATCCTGTGCGCGGCTTATGTACATTTGCGCAGGCGGCATTTTGCATCGTTGCATTTTCTGCTGGCGGCATTGCATGAGTTTATAGCGCCTGAGTTACTTCATAGGAGCAATCACCATCAGGAGGTATAATCATGCCCTCAGTCAATGAACCACATGCTGTAATATTGCGTTTTCCACGCAGGCGCGGCCGGCCAAGGATTATCCGCGCGGAAAAAGACCGTGGTACGCCCGAGCTGATTCAGAAAAAATGCATGGGAGAAACGTCGGAGGTACTGGATCTGTGCTTCGAGCGTAGGCTCATTACGCCGGAGCAGCACTGGTGTGGCATTCATTTGCGCTGGCTCTACACCCTGCGTTACGGTATTCCCACCATACGCGCCATAGACCCCACCCATATGGGGGGGCTTGAAACAAAAGCAAACGACCAGCAATGGCGTATCCAGCGTGAGAAAGAATATAGTGACGCCATTACATGCCTGAACAAGACCGGCCACGCGTCATTGCTGATGAGTATATGTATATATAATGAGAGGCCGCCATTGATGAACAGATCAAAACTTACAGGTGCAAGGCAATCCAGGAGATCGCTGGCCTTCATTCATGCCCTTACCTTGGGACTAGATGCACTCCATGAGCATTGGAAGGCTACTCAAGACTAAAAAAACGCGTGGTTAATATGATAAGTTAATCGTATTTTTTCGCAAAAATTATTTAAAATCACATTTAGTTAGCCATATTAGTTAATTATCTTTGCATAAAAAAGCGTATTTGTGCTTATGATTCATAACGCATATTTACAATTGTCGTTAACCTCGAGTGATGCGTTAATATCAATTTAAGTAAAAATTTAGACTTTTTTTACTCAAAACGCATTGAAATTAAATAAGAAAATAGCGTTTTTTAACTTGTGGGCCTCACCGCTTTTTGATACATTAATAATTAGCTGATGAGTTCAGCGTTTTTAGGTTAAAAAGTAAAAGGAGTAATGACCATGACAAACATGATTCGCTTTCTGAAAGATGAAGATGGTGCAACCGCTATTGAGTACGGCCTTATCGCTGCTCTGATTTCCGTTGCTGCCATCACCGCAATGGGCGCTCTGGGTAGTGCGCTTACCACTCTGTTCAATAACGTAGCGACCAACCTGCGTTAATTGACAGAAGGGTAGAAACCCACTGAAAAGACCCGCCCCCTAAAAAGGGCGGGTTTTTTAATGTCGTGTAATTGTGTTTTGACACCACATATAGATTGATGTAGTGTGTGTTTATGCAATATGTAGGTTATTGTAAGAACTTTACCTTCCTGCCGGCGGCTTCAAACGATAATGATGACTTGCTGGCCCTTTCTGTCCCCTCTTATGATCTGGCCTTTATTCGCGATATAAAGCGCCATTTAAGGCATGAGAATGCCCAAAGCGGGATTTTGCTCAGCTCACGCAAAGAGCGTCGCTTTTTCCAGGAAGTCGTGGATGCCGAGCGTTATATCATTTTGCGCTATTTTACCATCAACACACCGGAAGATGTCCTGCGTAGCCTGAAACGGCACATTCTGGACCATTACTTCTTCCCGCGCATGAAGCGTAAACACAAAAACAAGCGGATGAAAAAGCCCGCTGACTAAGGGATTTTCTTAGGCGTAAGACTTAGCGCCGTTTCTTCTGATGTCTTTCTTTCAACACTGTTGAGCGCCACCAGCCCGTCTTTGGTCAGGTAACCGCCTTTACCTATTATACCGTCACTGGTCAGTTGTTGCAGATATTGCGCTATGACCCGATTTTTTTCAGCACGTTGCTTATTTACATACACATAGATGTTTTTAACGGAAGTATAGCGTATTGATCCTATGGACTCTTGTTCTGGCATCATGCCTTCCAACTTGGCGGATTGAACTTTAGAACTGTTTGCTTCGTATGCCTGTAAATCCATAATGCCGATAGATTTATTACCCAGCTTCGCAAGCACTTCGGTTACACTTTCCGTAGTATGGTATTTCCCATCTTTCCTGATTGTCCGGCAAGCTTGTAGCCTTTCCTTGCTACCCTCTAGCATAGCCAGAATCGCTGGTAGCTTTTCACAACCTTCAGGCATGATGGATTCTGTAAGTAAAAAATATAATCCTGGTTTTTCCGCAGGCCCATACACCGAAATCGGCATGTCCGGCAGTGTGGCATCTACCTCTTTCCATGTGTTGTACGGGTTTTTCACCAGCTTGCCGCTTGCATCCGGCAACTCCGCCGCCAATGCCATGAAAATCTGTTTTTTGGTAAGGTTTAGCTTTGGCTCACCGCGTATATTGGCAAACACAATACCGTAATAGCCAATCGGCATTTCGGCGACAGTTGAAGAGCCACCGGAAATACAAGCGGTCCTTTCGGTCTTGGTCATGGGGCGTGTTGCAAATACAATATCTGCGCTAGCATCATTACCGCCCGGGCATAGTTTTTTAAAAGCGGCGCCGGATGAAGCAATCTCTACATGAGCGGCGCTGGCCGGTGATTTTTTTGAAAATTCATCCCATGTTTTTTTGGCCAGAGGTTGTGTAAGTCCGGCAGCACTTATCCTGATACTTTCAGCGGCAAACACAGGTGTTGCCGTGGAAATGCACAATAAAACCGATAATATTGTAGCTGTGACTCTCATCATTTCATGCCTTTGTTAAGGGTATTGTAACCAGTATGACAGTAAATATTTATCTAAAATTACAGTATCAGATGCTATAGCCATGCCACAACCTGACGACGAAAATAGACACGTTCCTTCGCCCTGTATTAGTGTATGTACCATTAATGAGGCAACGACATACTGTAAAGGCTGCTATCGCACATCAGATGAAATTGCGGCGTGGCCCTTCCTCAATAACGGCCAGAAGCGTACACTGATTAATACGCTGCAGCAAAGGAAGAAAAGTGATAAAATCGATCTATAGCAATCACCCATAGCAAGCCGCACGCATGACACTTGATAGCTTTTTAAATTTGCTGCTTGATTCCTACACCACCATGTTTATCTGGCTGGTAGCGTTATTTGTTGGGTGTAGTTTCTTTGAATATCTGTCGCCCTGTAATCCCGGGCAGACCAAGTGGCGCAAGGATATCATCACCGATGTACTTTACTACTTCGTGATGCCATTTTTCACCCGCTTCGTGCGGTTGTTTTTCCTTGCTATGGGCATATACATATTGTTCTACAACCAGCCGGAAATGACTATCCAGAAATTCCTGACGAGTGGCTACGGGCCGTTGGCGCAATTACCAATATGGCTACAGGCGGCCCTGATATTTATCGTTAGCGATTTTATCCTCTATTGGACACACCGCTGGTTTCACGGCGCAAAATTATGGAAATACCATGCCATTCACCATTCGTCTCCAAATGTTGACTGGCTTTCCACCTACCGTTTTCATCCTATCAATGTCTGGTTTACGTTTACGCTGGTGGATGTGTGTATGCTGCTTGTTGGCTTTGCGCCCGCCGCCATTGCCGAGTTGTCCGTGTTTAACACTATTTATTCCGCCATGGTTCATGCTAACGTCAGCTGGACGTTTGGCCCGTTCCGCACCATCTTTGCCAGCCCTGTATTTCACCGTTGGCACCACACCACGCAAGCAGAGGGCATGGACAAGAATTTCGCCCCTACCTTCCCCTTGCTGGATATTATGTTCGGCACTTTTTACATGCCAAAAGGCCGCTTGCCAGAGGCCTACGGTGTGAATGGCAGCAATATTCCGGACGGATTCATCGGCCAGATAGTGTGGCCGTTCAAACAACATTGAATAAAGGCTTAGCCCTGCAAGAGGGTATCCACGTCATTATTGGATAGTGCGGCAGCAGGGGCTTCTGTGCTTGCGGGCGCTTCTTCTGTTACAGTGGGCGCCGTTGCTATGGGGGCAGTATCGTTAGCCGGAGGCGTTGCGGATATCTCCTCGGCTGACACGTTAGCGCCAAGATTAAGCAGGCTGTAAAGTAATATAGTGTCGCGGGCAACCCTGACGGGGTTCTGGATGCCACTATTTTCCATGGCTTCCTGCGCGTTCTCAGCGGCAACCACCTTGAAATTGGCATAGTCGGAATAGACACGGTAATGACTGCCCATCAAATGAGGAACGTCCTTACGTGGCAACGCCAATGACTCGAATCCTTCGTTTTTCTTTCTGCTCATAATCCACCACGATAATCTACATGATTAAAGTAACGGGACTAGTACATACGCCAGCGCATACATCCTAGGATATGGGTTACCCGATCATTTTTTCCTAATGGAAAAATACTGACCCTGAACTTTACCGATTCCCGTTTAATGTTTGTAAACTCCGACTCTACCCAGGTCGGTTCTTTCTTTTTAAGCACTTCATTGAATTTCTCTGTAAGAGCCGGATTACCTGTGGATAGCAGGTTCATTACAATTTCCGGATTACGCAGGTCGTCGCCGTAAGCTTCAATGAGCTTATCGCCGAGGTAACTATAACGAAAGCCCATACGGTGCGTTACGTCATCAATGCTTACAAGGAAGCAGGATGCCCATATTTCTGCAATTTCGTCGGGGTTGATTTCATTCTCACGCGGGTAAGGGCGCTTTCCCCGAAGTTTATTCCAGTAGTCGCGCAATATGACACTGCTGCGGCTTTCCTTATCCTGCCCGTTGCCGGATTCGTTTCTGGTATGGGATTGTAATACTGCCATGCGCCTGTAACCTTTTCAGCTTATAACCTGCCTGCGGTTAGCTGAAAATATCCAGCAGGCTTTTTTGCATGTTATCTTCAACCTTGATAGTTTTCAAGTTTGCCTTGAAATCATAAGAAGCGATCTGCATCGAGATCAACTCCTGCGCCACATCAACATTGGGAAACTGCATAATGCCGTTCGCATTCGATTCCGGATTTGACGGATCGAAAACGGCGGTGGTTGCAGGTTCGACATCGCTACTTACTGTCAGCACGCTGCCACCGGCTCCGGATACCTGCTGTATGCGTTGCGGAACAAATGGCTGGTTGGTTACTTCACCGTCCACCACTGTTCTGGTGCTGAACTGGTTGGCTATATTGTTGGCGCTGTTCTGGATACGTCGTTCGGCGGCGGCAATTCCTGAGAGTGCGCTATTGATTGCTGAAACCATGGGTTTATCCCCCTGTGTTATTCTATTCTATCTATTACAATAGCATATTTGGCATAAGAAATCGTTAATAATCCATAAACTTCAATCTAAGCAACAAAAATAACATGTTATTATATATCAGTAATTTTGAAAATCGGGGCTTTTAGGCCGCTGTCGGGGCTGAATATACCGCAGGACGCCGTTCGCGTATGCCGTTCAGCGTTTCCTGTATCATGGCCTGACATTGGCTTGATAACTCTTTGCGTCCCGCCTTCTTATCCACTGTCAACGGCGGCAGGAATACCAGCTCGGCGTCAATTGGACCCAACGAAAGGACATTGAACAGGTGCGGTATAAAATCCATATCGCCATACCATGCGATATCCGGCCATTGGGTAATATCAATCGGTAATTTGCAAATGTGAGTATAGGTAATCGCAGCGGGCTGGATGGTGAGTTGGCGCTCGCCAAAATCACCCTCTGCTAAACTGAAAAGGCCGGATTTAAAAGGATGCAGGCGAATACCGTTACCGGTTGTCGCCTCCGGAAACAGGCTTATGACCGTATCATCGCTCAGCGCTTTATGAAGCTTTTCCTTCATTTCCTTTACTTTGTCCACGCTACGGTCGATGAACAGGGCGTTACAAAGATGGCAGATATTCCCGACTACCGGCCATTTTTCTATTTCGCTTTTGGGAGTAAAGCGCACAGGCATCTGGCTACTAAGGATAATGACATCAAGATAAGAGAGGTGGTTGCTTACCAGAAGCAGCGGGCGTTTGTCACTCGGGCTGCCCGTAACCCTGAGCCTGACACCGGTTATGAACAACATACCCTTGCTGCATAATTGTATCATACGGCTGTATTGAGCTTGTTTATTCATTCTCTTGGCTATCCACACCGGCGGATACCATAGTGCCGTCCAGATAATGAGCGAGCAAACCTTAAGCGGTGTTTTAAACATATACTATGTTAGCTGATTTCGCTCATGCCCTTGCCGTAACGCTGGGCGTATTTCTCTGTTACAAGGTCGGTCTTCACCACGATGCCGACATCGACCGTGTTATATTCCTTGTCAATAACCGCGCCACTGCCAATGTAACCGCTTAAGCGTAAATAGCCTTTTATAAGCGCCGGCAACGAAGAGAATGCTGCCTTCACATTGATTTTTTCCTTTGGCATGAGGTTCATTTCCACATAGCGCTCAGGCAAGGCTTTCGAGCGCAGGTTCTCTGGCGCAAGGTGATAATGGTGCAAATAGGACAAGGCCATGGCGTGTTCTTTCGGGTCAATGCCGTGGAAACTAGCGCAGCCAAACATAAGGGCGATGTTAAAGCGCATTACATAAGCGCCGATACCACGCCATAAAAGCTGCATGACGGCGCGGTTGCGGTATTCGGGGTCCACGCAGGAGCGGCCCACTTCAAGAATTTCGCCAGGGTAGTTCTCAATGGCGCTGATATTATATTCGCTAGCGCTGTAAAAATGACCAATTTTTTTCATGCCCTCGCGACGCAGCAGGCGGTATGTACCCACCACCTTAATATCACCGTCTGGCTGGTGCGCTACAACCAGCAAATGATCGCACACATCATCAAATTTATCCATATCACGTTTAGTAGCTCTTATCTCAGGCGTGGCTAACGCACCCATCTCTTCAAAGAATACACGGTAACGTAGCTTCTGCGACTCAATGATATCTTCATCACGGCTGGCAATAAATACCTCAAGATTACCCGCCTTCAACTCGCCGAGATTGTAGAGTGATTGCGGCTTGGTCATGGGGCTTATAGTGGGTGCTAATGGTGACATGAGTTCCTTATAATTCTGATTCGCTGCTATTCGTTGCCTGATTTATCAAGGGGCATACCGAATAGCTCTAGCCTGTGATCCACAAGCTTATAGCCAAGTTTTTTGGCGATTTCTTTTTGCAAACGCTCGATTTCAGTGTTTGTGAATTCAATAACTTTGCCGGTCTTTAAATCAATAAGATGGTCGTGGTGGTCGCTCGATGCTTCTTCGTAGCGCGCCCTGCCGTCGCCAAAATCATGACGCTGTGTGATGCCAGCCTCCTCAAAAAGCTTAACTGTACGGTAAACAGTCGCAATACTGATGTTCGCGTCAACGTCCACGGCGCGCCTGTACAGCATCTCAACATCCGGATGGTCATCAGATTCGGAAAGAACGCGCGCAATAACGCGGCGCTGACCCGTCATCTTCAGCCCCTTTTCCGCACACTTTTCTTCAATACGCGAAGCGCGTGCCGCCATACCCTGAACCTTTCATTGATTAATCATTTTTTTGCAGCAATTTACACGGAAATACGCACATGGCAAGCATTGCCGCTCGGGTGGCGTATAAAAAGCTGTTTTTTAACATCATAATCCTTATACTGCAACACGTTCACTTTAGCACATAATAAGTATGCACAGGAAAAACCAAGGGTTTACCCTCATAGAAATATCAATGGTTCTAGTCGCCGTAGGGTTACTGGTTGGGGCGATTCTTGCTGGTCAGACGCTCATACAAAATGCCCGTTTGCTTTCGATAAGCACACAGGTGGAAAGCTACAAGGAAGCCATCGTTCTGTTCAAAGCCAAATATAAAAATCTGCCTGGCGATATGCCCAACGCCACCACTTTCTGGGGTACGGACGCCGCCTGTCCCACCACGCCTTCTAACGATATTCCCAAGACCGCGACATGCGATGGCAACGGCGATACGTTTGTTGGGGACAGCAATGGCAGCATCTTCGGCGGTGCTATCCGCTGGTATGAGAGCTATCGTTTCTGGCAACAGCTTTCTAATGCCACGCTGGTTGACGGTTCCTATACTGGCACAACGTCCAGTGCAAATACACTCGGTGTTGCACCGGGCATGAATATCCCCAACAGCAAGGTTCAGGGCAACGGGTTCTCCATGCTGCATGTGTTACCCGGGCCTGCAACAGGCGCGTTTAACGCTAACTACCGGCATGTGTTTGTGTATGGCACAGCTGTCAGTGCGCAAGCCAGCACCTATAATCCTGGCCTGACCGCTGCAGAGGCATTCATGATTGACCAGAAGGTCGATGATGGAAGCCCGGGTACGGGCTATGTTTTGTCGTTCACACCCGACCTTTCCAACACCAAAGACTGCGCCGATACAAATATCGAAAACACTGCCGAATATAAATCTCTGGTTGAAGGCACTAACTGTTCACTCATTTTCATTACGGGGTTCTGATTTATGGCGTCGCGCAAAAATGGCTTCACGCTTATCGAAATGTCCATGGTGCTGCTCATCATCAGCCTGCTGGTGGGCGCTATCATGCTAGGGCAGACGCTGATTCGTCAGGCGCAGCTCAAAAGCGTTGCCACCGAGTATGACGTAAACCTCAAGGCACTAAAGGAATTCCGGGATAAATACTTTGGCCTTCCCGGTGACATTACTAACGCTGAATCCATATGGGGTTCGGACGCCAGTTGCCCCAGCACCGCCTATAACACTATTCCAAAAACTGCCACCTGCAACGGCGATGGCAACGGCACAATAGGTAGCAGCGACGTGAACGGCAGTTTATCCAGCCCTAACGAGTGGTACCGCGCATGGCAGCAATTATCCAATGCCGGACTTGTCAAGGGTACATTCACCGGTGCGGGCGGCCCCGGCGGTGCGGCAGAGGCAGTAATTGGTGTAAACGTCCCCGCCTCACAACTTTCCGGTGCGGGTTGGAGCCTGACGTATTTCCTGCTTAACACCACGGGTATGCTATGGGCTGATCAATATGGGCATGTACTTCATCTGGGTGGTTTTCAGAGCGGCACGTTTTCGCGCGGTACAATACTCACCCCAGAAGAAGCCATGAGTCTTGATATGAAAATCGATGACGGAAAACCCGGCCGCGGACTAGTGCGCGTATGGCGCAGCACCATGCAGCCGGACTGCACTACCGCAGATAGTACGCAGGATCTTGCCAACTACAACGGTGACTTTACCGAGCGCGCCTGCTCGCTGATATTTATTTTAGGCATGTAATATGAAAACCAGATACCATTTGCAAAAAGGCTTCACGCTCACCGAGCTGGCAATCGTTATCACCCTGCTCGCGCTTATACTGGGCGGCATCGTTGTAGGCCAGAACATGATGCGCAGTGCGGAGTTGCGGGCAGTTACAACCGAAATTGTGCGTTACAGCCGTGCTGTACATGAATTCCGTGATAAATTCCGCGCCCTGCCCGGTGATTTTTCGGAAGCAACGACCATATGGGGCGCAGCCAATGCCAATGCTGCTGCCTGTTCAGTCACTATCGGCACTGGTACACAAACCTGTAATGGCAACGGCGACGGGCGTATAGCACCACAGAATAATGATTCCGCGGGCCTGCAATATGAGCAGTTCCGTGCATGGCAGCATATGGGCAATGCCGCATTACTTGAAGGTAAATTCAGCGGTGTTGCAGGCCCCCTCAATGTCCAAGATGCCGTGACGAAAACCAATGTGCCTGCTTCACGGCTGGCCGGTGCCGGATATACACTCATCAGCCTTACAGCAAATGAAACTGCAGGAAATGCCCATTACTACCCACTCAATTATATGCACGTCCTGCAACTCGGTGCTGATCTGGCTGATACCGTGCCAAGCACCACACTTGCGCCCGCACTGACAACGCAGGAAGCCTTTGCGCTGGACGCTAAGCAGGATGACGGGCTGCCTGCCAGCGGCAACATCATCGCCGCAAAAAATACCAGCCCCTACACACCCGATTGTACCGATAACGACGTACCAGCCCTCGCCCGCTACGACAACGAGCAGGAAGGCTACAAATGCAGCCTGCTATTTCTATTAGGGCTTTAAGGTGATATCGGCACCGATGTCTGCCGCCGGTGCAGAGTGTGTCAATTTACCGACGGAAATATAATCCACGCCTGCATCCGCGATAGCGCGCACGCTCTCCAATGATACGCCGCCGGACACTTCCAGCGGCACTTTACCACCGGATAGCGCCACTGCTTTTTTAATGTCGGCGATGCTCATATTATCGAGCATGATACGCTCGGGCATGGCTGCAATAGCTTCTTCCACCTGTGCCAGCGTATCGCACTCCACCACAACCGGCAGCTTGCTTTCCGCCCGCACTTTCTGCACCGCATTCATAATGCTGCCATACACGGCAATATGGTTGTCCTTAATCAACACCATGTCATCAAGGCGCATGCGGTGATTAAGCCCGCCGCCTGCCCGCACAGAGTATTTATCGAGTATGCGTAGGTTAGGCATGGTTTTGCGGGTATCCAATATTTTTGCTTTTGTCCCCGCAACAGCAGTAGCGAATTGTGAGGTTAGTTTGGCAATGCCGCACATGCGCTGCATCAGGTTGAGTGTCACGCGTTCTCCGGTAAGGAGTAACTGTGCGCTTCCTGTAGCACGGGCAATGGTTGCGCCTGCCTTTACAGAAGCACCTTCTTTGGAAAGGACGCTTACCCGAATATCCGCACCCAGTTTTTTATACACCATGGCAGGAATAAATCCGCCGCACACCGTCAAATCTTCACGGGCGTTGAAATCCATCTGCGCCAAAGCTGTTTTTGGTATCAGCAGCTGCGAGGTGACGTCGCCTTGCCCGATATCTTCCGCAAGCGCTTGCGCAATAATATGTTCAACCAATGTGTTGTCGGGCGGCGTTAGGTCCATAAGCGGCTTATTTAGCATGATAAATATGTGATAACAAGCGATTGCTCTAAACCGCCAAGACTGTATGATTGCAGCCTATTGCCATAACGGAATAACCTATTGTGAGTGCTTACAGCTTTATCCATCATTACCATGATGTGCTGGTCATCGGTGCCGGCGGGGCTGGGTTGCGCGCGAGCGTCGCCGCCAGCGAGTTGAACCACTCTGTCGCCTGCCTTTCCAAAGTTCCTTCCACACGTAGCCACACGGTAGCCGCACAAGGCGGCATAAACGCGGCACTGGGTAACCGTGGCCATGACGACTGGCACTGGCATATGTACGACACCATCAAGGGTTCTGACTGGCTGGGCGATCAGGACGCGATTGCATTGATGTGCGAACGCGCGCCGGAAGCAGTCATCGAACTTGAGAAAATGGGTATGCCCTTCACGCGGGATGAAAACGGGCGCATCTACCAACGCGCTTACGGCGGCCAGAAAACCGAATATGGCAAAGGCGACACTGCCTACCGCGCCTGTGCAGTGGCCGACCGCACAGGGCATTCGCTGCTGCACACGCTTTATGCACAAGCACTGCGCCAGAAGGTAGAGTTTTACATCGAATATACCGCCCTCGACCTGCTGATGGATGAGCATAACATTTGCCGTGGCGTTGCAGCATGGTGCATGGAAACGGGCGAACTGCATATTTTCCACGCCCACACCACTATTCTTGCCACGGGTGGGTTCGGGCAGGTGTATGCCTCCACCACCGCATCTACCATCTGCACAGGCGACGGCAACGCCATGTGCCTGCGCGCTGGCCTACCTTTACAGGATATGGAATTCATTCAGTTTCATCCCACCGGACTTTACGGAAGCGGTGTATTGATTACCGAAGGCGCGCGCGGCGAAGGCGCAATACTCAAAAATGCCAAAGGCGAACGCTTCATGGAACGTTATTCGCCTGCCAGCAAGGAACTGGCCTCCCGCGATATCATTGCCCGCGCCATGATGCAGGAAATCATGGAAGGCCGCGGCTGCGGGCCAAAGGCCGATTATCTGCATTTATGCATGGAACATCTGTCACCGGACATTATAAAATACAAGCTTCCCGCCATCAGCAGCATTGCCCGCACCTTCACAGGGCTGGATATCACCAAAGACCCCATACCGGTATTGCCTGCCGTGCATTATACCATGGGGGGGATTCCGTGTAACCGCAACAGCCAGGTAGTAACACTCGACAGCAAGCAGCAGGAAAAGCTGGTTTGCGGCCTTATGGCCATCGGCGAGGCGTCCTGCACATCGGTGCATGGAGCAAACAGACTGGGCTGCAACGCCCTGCTCGAGCTGGTTGTGTTTGGCAAAATGGCTGGTGAAACTGCCGCCCGCGCCGTAGCGCCCGATGCCACACACCCTAAAATATCGGATATGACGCTTGAGCCTGTTATCACGAGATTTGACTCTCTCAGAAACCGTCAAGGCACCACACGCCCCAACCAGATTCGCAAAGCCTTGCAGCAAGCCATGCTTGAGAACGCTAATATTTTCCGTTCGGGGGATATACTGGCAGTTGGTCAGCGTAAATTGCGCAGCTTGTGGGACGCCATGCAACAAGACTTGCACGTATCCGACCACTCCATGATATGGAATAACGACCTGCTGGACGCACTCGAGACCGACAATTTGCTTAGGCAGGCGACAGTCATGGCCGCCTCGGCCCTTGAGCGCAGGGAAAGCCGCGGCGCACACTGGCGAAACGACTACCCCATGCGTAATGACGAGGAATGGCTGAAGCATAGCGTGGGGTTTGTGGATGATCTGGGCAATGTCCGGATGCAATACCGCCCTGTGCGGCTTAGCGGCCAAGAGACAGAAACCCTTGCACCCATTTCGTTTCCGCCGGAAGTGCGCGCCACCTGATTCTGTGGCAATAATACGCCAGTGGCATCAAACCAAGGGCTGGCCTGCATCTGCGCCTTGACACGCGCCATTAAGCCTATAAATTCCTTAACTTATCCTAATAATTTCAGAGAATCCCATGGTTAGCATCACACTGCCTGACGGCAGCAAAAAAGAATTTCCCGGCGCAGTGACAGGCGAAGAAGTTGCCGCCAGCATCGGCGCGGGCCTTGCCAAGGCTGCGCTGGCCATACGCGTGGATGGGCAACTACTCGACCTGTATATGCCCATCGATAAGGATGCCTCCGTACAAATCATTACAGGCAGGGACGCCGACGGTCTGGAATTGATTCGCCATGACTGCGCCCATTTGCTCGCCGAAGCGGTAAAAGAGCTATTCCCTGAAACGCAGGTGACCATCGGCCCTGCTATTGATACCGGCTTTTATTATGACTTCTCACGCCCGACGCCCTTTTCAACCAATGACCTTGAGTCTATTGAAAAGCGCATGAAAGAGATTGTGGCGCGAGGTGAACAGATACGCCGCGAAACATGGAAACGCGACGATGCCGTTACATTCTTCAAATCCATCGGCGAACATTACAAGGCCGAAATCATTGCTTCTATTCCTGCCGATCAGGATATTTCATTATACCGCCAAGGGGAATTCATCGACCTCTGCCGTGGCCCGCACGCGCCATCAACCGCCAAAGTGGGAACGGCTTTCAAGCTGCTGAAAGTAGCCGGTGCTTACTGGCGCGGCGATTCCAAGAATGAAATGCTGCAACGCATTTACGGCACGGCGTGGGCCAGCGAGAAAGACCTGAAAAACTACCTCACCATGATGGAGGAAGCCGAAAAGCGCGACCACCGCAAGCTGGGCCGCGAGCTTGATTTGTTCCATATCGAGGAACACAGCCCGGGCATGATTTTCTGGCACGATAAGGGCTGGACCATCTACCGCGCTATCGAGAATTTCGTGCGCCAGAAAATCCGCAAGGCCAACTATATCGAGGTCAAAACACCTACTCTGGTTGACCGCAGCCTGTGGGAAGCCTCTGGCCACTGGGAAAAGTTCCGCGAAAACATGTTCGTCTCCAATTCCGATGAAGACCATGTGCTTTGCGTAAAACCCATGAACTGCCCTTGCCATGTCCAGATATTCAATCAGGGTATCAAGAGCTACCGCGACCTGCCGCTGCGTATGGCTGAGTTCGGCAGCTGCCACCGCAACGAGCCTTCCGGTTCGCTACACGGCATCATGCGTATCCGCGGCTTTGTACAGGACGACGCCCATATTTTCTGCATGGAAGAGCAAATCACCTCTGAAACCGTGGCTTTCTGCGCCCTGCTGAAGGATGTCTATAAGGCCTTCGGCTTTACGGAAATCATGGTCAAATTCTCTGACCGCCCCGCCAAACGCGCCGGAACAGACGCCACATGGGACAAGGCCGAAGGCGCTCTGAAAGCCGCAGTAAACACCGCAGGACTCGAGTACACGCTCAACCCAGGCGAAGGCGCTTTCTACGGCCCTAAGCTGGAATTCGTGCTGCGTGACGCCATTGGCCGCGACTGGCAATGCGGCACATTGCAGGTGGATTTCGTGCTGCCGGAACGCCTGAACGCCAATTATATCGCGCCGGACGGCTCTAAGCAGCGTCCCGTTATGCTGCACCGCGCCATTTTAGGCTCGCTGGAGCGCTTTATCGGCATCCTCATTGAGGAATACTCAGGCAAATTCCCGCTTTGGCTCACGCCTGCGCAGGTGGTGGTGGCCACCATTACCGAGGCCGCCGACGATTACGCCCGCGAGGTACACGAAAAGCTCCTGAACGCTGGAATCCGCGCCGAACTCGATATTTCGAACAATAAAATTAACTATAAGGTGCGTGAGCACTCTACCCTGAAAATACCGGTTATGTTCGTGGTTGGGGCTAAAGAGCAGGAAACCCAGAGTGTTTCCATACGCCGCCTTGGCTCTGAACAGCAGCAGGTGGCCGCCTTTGACAAGGCCATGGCTGATTTGCTTGAAGAAGCGCGCCTGCCTTTATAAGTTTTTATAAGCTTTTTGCTTGCTTTTCTGCTGGCCAGAGGTATGTAGAAAGGCCCTGCAAATGTTTTTTAACCTTTGTCAGGTAATATTATTTTTCGTGTTTTTAACAAATATTGGAGGATTGTTTGCATAAAAGGAGTTTAGGGGTCTATGAGTAAAGCTGACGAACCCCGCGTCAACACCCAGATTGTTGCAGCGTCTATCCGTTTGGTGGACCAGAACGGCGAAATGGTCGGTGTTGTATCTGTTAATGAAGGGCTCAAGCTCGCAGAACAGGCAAACCTGGACCTTGTAGAGGTCTCTCCCAATGCAAGCCCACCCGTTTGTAAGATTCTCGATTACGGGAAGTACAAATACGAAATCCAGAAAAAGGCTCATGAGGCCCGCAAAAAGCAGAAGGTTATCCAGATTAAGGAAATCAAGCTGCGTCCCACCATCGATAAACATGACCTGCAGATAAAAATCCGCAACGTTATGGGTTTCCTCGATGAAGGTGACAAGGTACGCATCACCCTGCGTTTCCGTGGCCGTGAAATGGACCATCAGGAACTGGGTATGCAGGTGCTTGAGCGCGTACAAGAAGCGCTTAAAGATAACTGCAAAATCGAGCAGTCGCCGCGCATCGAAGGCAAACAGATTGTGATGATCGTAGCCCCCAAGTAAGGGCTAGAGCAGTGGTTCGCGCAGCATTGCAATGTTTCTGTTTAAGAAATCCTGATAATCGCTTGCTTCACCAGCTTTAACAGCTTTCTCAAAGGCTATCTCCATAGCATCGTTTTTAGCGATATAGGCGGCCAATACCTTGCGTATATGGCCGTTTTGCAGCTCTATCCCGCCGCCTTCCAGTAATTGACTAATGATTTCACCTGCTTCCAGGAAGCGCTTTGCCGCATCCGGTGTATTACATAACGATCCGTCACGGTGGAAATAGCGGTACAAAGGGGCATCGCTATACCATACCCCGCCCAAGGTATCGCAGCACTGCGCCAGAAATACGGCGTCTTCCAGCAAAGGAATTTGCTCATTCCAAGTATGCCTGATGCGGCTTCTGTCAAATACCATACTGGCGTATGTGTGCGTGCAAGCTAGATATAAATCTTCAAGCTTAAGAAACCCTTGTGGGTAAGGCTTAAAGCAATTCTTTAGCGGCTCTCCACTGGCGTGGTCAATGAAATCAATCTGGCTGATGGCTGCCCCATGCCGCTCTGCCAGTGGTGTCATATGCTCAATATAATCAGGTGCAAGCACGTCATCTGCATCCAGTGATACAATTATACGCCTGCTGGCTGCAGCTAGTGCCGTATTGCGCGCGCGGGAAAGTCCGGTGCGTACCCCGCCAGTGTATGTGCATCTGATACGGGGGTCCTGTATATTATGGGTTGCCAATATACCTATATAATCCTGCCCGTCGTCAGAGGCTATTATCACCTCAAAATCCCGCATTGTCTGGCACAACAGGCTTGTAACACAGCGCGCTATATATGCCTCGGCACGGTATGTAGGAATAATAATGGAAACGCCGCTCATGAATGCGCCGTGTTATAATTGCCGGATTCACCAATTAGCTGATCAAATCGGCGGTTATTTTCTTTCATAAATACATCTATATCAACAAGTTGATAGTTAAACTGCTTTTCCATTTCGTTACAGCTTTCCAGCCAACTACAAACCAGGCTGTAGTTATCTTTTTGATACCCCTGTGGAGTATTTTTATTTATCCATTCAATCATATTTCTCCTACGCTCGCATATGCCATGTGTTGTTAGTTCCTGCGGGCGGCTGAGCGAATGCATGCGGTGGTTATAGCAATATTTGGCTTGCCTTACATAGGGGATTACAGGTGCATGGTCGAACATCTTCAACCACAACAGCAAGTCTTCACCATAATGAAGCACCGGCCATTCTTGCCTGAACTTCTTGCGGTTAAAGACAATCGGCGCATAGGTCGGGCAGTAACGTATAGCGTCACGTAAGTTGAAGGAATTTACCTCGCTTGGTATGTGTCTTTGATAGCTCGGCGCGGCCTTGCCATCTTCAATAACCTCAATGGCAGGTGTAGCAAGCCCATACTGCATTGCGGCAGCCAGCATATGCCCGATATAATCAGCCGACAGGATGTCGTCTGAATCCAGATTCATTATTATGTCATGGCGGGCTTCATACAGCCCTATGTTCCTTGCTGCGGCAGGCCCCGCACCCGTTACCCCCGTGGAGTAAAAACGCAGACGCTTGTCATTAATGCCGTAGCCCTGAAGGATTTCGCGGTAATCGACGCCATCATCTGAAATAATGATCATTTCCCAGTCACTGCTGGATTGCGTGATAACGCTGCGAACCGCCTTATCGATGAATGATTCGGCCTGATAAGCAGCGGTGATGACTGTCGCAGTCGTCATGACGTCTTTTTATTACTGCAAAGACGCACATACTCTTCGCGGGTCCATTCCGCCTCAACGCCTACGGATTCCGCAGTCTGGAATATATCAGGCTTGCATAGACTGACTTTTGCTGCTTCCACGCGATTATCAATACGGAATATATATTCAAGCACCTCCACCACCAGCGTTTCCAGTAGCTTGGTTTGTGGGCGCTTCTGCCATTCGGTTACCACCAGCTTGTGAATATGGTCGTAGTTAAAACAGTCATTGATAGATGACGGATGCGAAGGATAACGCCCTGTCACCGTGGCATTGACTAGTACACGCTGCGGCTTATGCTCATGGGCATGAATGCCGATTTTAATATTGGTTTCCAGATTTTTGACATACACCCGCCACACCATTTCAGAGTACATGTTTACCGCCATCTACAAAAATCAGTTGTCCGGTGATATGCTTTTGCTGCAATAGCCAATAGACACTCTGTGCCACATCGTCCGTATCAGGGTGGCTTTTCAGCGGCACGACGGACTGCATTTTTTGTTCATAGGCTTCTTCATTTTGATCTGACGGCAGGATGCAGCCTGGGCAAACAGCATTTACCGATATATCTGGTCCTAGCGCACGTGCCGCCATTTTTGTGAAGTCCGCCAGTGATTTTTTAGACATCAAATAGGCAAAATGGCTCACCTGATTGTGTACAATGTCTGTGTCCAGAACATTGACAATATGTCCTGATTTAAACTGCTTTGCGAAGGCCTGCGTCAGAAAAAATGGCGCTTTCAGGTTTATGGCAAACTGGCGGTCGAACAGTTCTTCACTGGTTTGCATTAGCTCACCACGCTCAAAAACCGAGGCATTATTGATAAGTGCGCTGCACGCCGGAAACGAGGCACCCACCTTACCTACAAGGTTTTCAAGTCCCGCAGCATCGGCAAGGTCGTGCCTGAACAACATGCATTTACTGCCGTTTGCTGCAATTTCCTGCTGCAACTGTTTAGCTTCGGTTTCCGAATGGTGGTAATGCAGCGCGATGTCGTAACCATTCGTTGAAAAAAAGCGCGCGAGTGCAGCGCCAACACGTTTCGCCCCGCCTGTAATCAATATGGCGGGACGCGCTGTCATGACGCCTTCTGATTCAGAAAACGACTGCCAGGCTTTATGCCAGGAATCGCTTTGAGTTCTTCCGGCAGTTCTTCCGGCTTGTAGGTGGGAATATCCAGCTTAAGCAATGATATCAGCGGCAGCGTGAGTGTAACATCGTTTTGTGCGCGACGGTCAATCAGGCTGGCGACCGCTACGGGGATTGCACCCAGTTCTTTCACACAGGCCACCGCCTCCATCGAGGATTTTCCGGTGGTCACCACGTCTTCCACAATCAATACGCGGCTTTCCGGCTCAAGGCTGAAACCACGGCGCAACACAAATGTGCCATCAACACGTTCACAGAACATGGTGGGAACGTTCATGTGGCGGCCCATTTCGTAACCAACAACTACGCCGCCCATGGCAGGCGCGACGATAGTATCGATTTTCATACCCTGTTTTTTGATAAGCTTCGCAAGCTCGCGGCAGAGACGCTCACCGCGTGCTGCATCCATCATTACCCGTGCGCATTGCAGGTAGGTGGTGCTGTGCAGGCCGGAGGAAAGAATGAAATGTCCTATGAGTATAGCTCCGGCGTCTTTGAATTCTTGCAATATCGCACTCTGGTCCATAACCCTACTCCAGTGGAATATTATCAATAAGCCTTGTTTTGCCGAGCCAAACTGCGGCAAGCAATCGTGCCGGAGGTTCAAAACCATCCATCGGCTCTAGTGTATCCGAGTCGCGCAGCTCAAGATAATCCACCTTGAAGCCAAGCGCCGTAAGTAGTTTTATGGCGTCCGCAATGGCTGCTTTCGTCGTAACATTACCCATAATGATTTCACGGCCGGTATTTACCAGCGTATCATACAGCCTCGGCGCGACACCACGCTCGCCCGCGCTCAGGTAAGTATTACGTGATGACATGGCCAGTCCGTCTGCTTCGCGAATAATAGGTGCGCCGACAATATCAACGGCGATGTCCAGATCCTCAACCACGCGGCGGATGATGCAAAGCTGCTGGTAATCTTTTTCGCCAAACACAGCGACATGCGGCATGGCGCGTAATAAGAGCTTGGAAACCACGGTTGCAACCCCGTCAAAATGCCCGGGGCGGAACTTGCCACATAACTGCGTACTGAGCGGGCCAGCGGAAACGCTGGTGCTGTAGCCTTCCGGATAGATATCTTCCGCATCAGGCGCATAGATGATTTCAACGCCGGCCTTTTCAGCCATTTTTATGTCGTTTTCCAACGCGCGTGGGTATTTGGCAAAGTCCTCATTCGGCCCAAACTGCTTCGGATTTACGAAAATGGTCATGGCCACGGTATCAGCCAGCGTTCTGGCGTGTTCCACCAGCGATAAATGCCCTGCATGCAGCGCACCCATGGTCGGCACAAGAGCAAGGCGCCTGCCTTCTTTTGCAGAGGTAAGAAGCGCTCTGTGGAAGGCTTCCATATCTTTGGTAACAGTCAATTGCATGATAAGTTTCGTTACATTATAGTGCGTTTCATTCCTTGAGTGCCGCAGGGCAAAAACGCTCTGCAACGCCAAGGGTTTAAAAGAATGCCTGTGAAATTGCAAGCAAGCTATCGAAAAAACACTTTATTTTATAAAAAATGAGCTGATTTTGCCTGATATTCCACCCTTTAATACCGCAGCACCCCTATAATTATGTCCCTTCCCCAGCTTTACAATGAAATGGTTAATAGCGGCGAGGTTACCGAAAACACCTCGCAGCGCTCAGTTACAGTGCTGTTGGAGGCGCTGCGGCAGGAAATTCACAAGACCCACAAAAACAAGCCGGCACTTGGAAAATTGTTCAAGAAGCAGCCAGTGGCACATCAAGCGCTTGGTATTTACCTGTGGGGAAGCGTTGGCCGTGGCAAATCTATGCTGATGGACATTTTTTTTAAAAATGTGGATATCCCAGCCAAACGCAGGGTGCATTTCCATGCCTTTATGCAGGAAGTACATGCGCGCATCCATACGCTGCGCAATGACAGAAAAAGTAGTGCTTCCGGCGCTGATCCCGTGATGATGCTGGCGCAAGAGCTGGCCAAGGAATCCCAGCTATTATGTTTTGACGAGTTGCAAGCGCCAGACGTAACCGACGCCACCTTGCTCTACCGCCTGTTTCAAAGCTTGCTCGATGCCGGTGTGATAATTGTCAGCACCTCTAACCGCCCGCCGGAAACACTATATACCGGCGGTGTGCAAAAGGAACGTTTTGATAAATTCATCATCCTACTACAGGAAAATATGCAGATAGTGCATCTGCAAAGCGATACCGACTACCGCATGCAGCAGCTCAAAAGTCTGCAGAAAGTCTATTTTTATCCGCTTGGCAGTGCAGCTGACCAATTCATAAAAGGCATATTGCAGCGGCTTTGCCCTAATTGCCCGCCACAAAAGGATTTCCTTAGTGTTCATGCGCGGCAGGTGGAATTTGTTCGCTACAACCACTTAACCGGCCAGTTTACGTTCGACGAGTTATGCGCCAAGCCGCTCGGCCCTGCTGATTACCTTACAATCGCACATCATCTGGGTACAGTTATCCTTACCGGAATACCGAAGCTTGGCGAAGAAAAACGTAACGAGTCCAAGCGTTTCGTGACATTTATCGACACACTTTATGAGCAAAAAGTGAAGCTGATCTGCACGGCGGAAGTGGCTCCCGAGCAGCTATATACAGTGGGTGACGGTGCATTCGAGTTCCAGCGCACGGTTTCACGCCTTGTGGAAATGCAGTCGGAAGCTTACCTGAAAGCAGAAAAACCCTTGGCCAGCCCTCAAAAACCCGATAAAACCACCTGATTATGGCAGATATAAAAAATACTCTCACCGTTATTATGGCACAGCCGCGCGGCTTTTGTGCGGGCGTTGACCGCGCCATTGAGATTGTCGAACGCGCGCTGAAGCTGTATGGCCCGCCGGTATATGTGCGCCACGAAATTGTGCATAATAAATGGGTGGTAAAGGACTTGCGTGCCAAAGGCGTTATATTTGTCGGCGAAGTAAATGAAATACCCGATGGCGCAATTACTGTTTTTAGTGCGCATGGTATTTCTGAAAAAGTGGAAAACTCGGCGCGCCTGCGCGAACTGCCTGTTATAGACGCTACCTGCCCGCTGGTAACCAAGGTACACCGTGAAGCGCAGCGCTATGAAAATGAAGGCAGGGAAATTATCCTCATCGGCCACGAAGGTCACCCTGAAGTAGAGGGTACAAGTGGCCGCGTGAAGCAAGGCGTATTACTGGTACAAAACGTCGAGGATGTCCCCCTGCTCGAAGTAAAAGACCCTGAAAAACTAGCGTATGTCACGCAAACCACACTTAGCGTTGACGACACCAAGGATATTATCACCGCGCTCAAGCAGCGTTTTCCAGCTATCGCAGGGCCTGAATTACGCGACATATGTTACGCAACACAGAACCGGCAGAATGCCGTTCGTAATCTAGCCAATCAAGTGGATTTGCTACTGGTGGTAGGTTCTGCCAATAGCTCAAATTCAAACCGCCTGCGCGACCTTTCCGAAGAAATGGGAACAAAAGCATATCTCATTGATGACGCGCAAAACCTGAACCCTGAGTGGTTCGATTCTATTGCATCAGTTGGCATTACAGCGGGTGCTTCTGCGCCGGAACATCTGGTACAGGGTGTGGTCAATGCTGTCGGTAAAATTCGCAGTATCGAAGTAAAGAACATGGATGGCGAGGCTGAAAATACACGGTTCAAACTGCCCGCAGAAGTCAATGAGCCTATCCTGCGTCCGAAACGTGCGGCCAGCTGATTTCCTAATAATTGAAATTCACCGATAACCCACCCGTTGCCGGAACGATGTCAGGTACGGTTGCAAACTTGAATGCGTTTGCCGATACACGGCGGAATAAAACCAATGGGCGTGCAGTGTTGGCTGTTACCATGGCTAGGTAGCGTGAATCATTGGTAAAAGCAAAGCCGATACCTGCTGTATCAGCGCTATTTGTCCAGCCCGTGGGGGTTACCAGACGCGTAAAGGAATGACCACTATCAATCCTGTATATAGTAGCGTTGTCGCCGTTGGTGCCACCGGTGACCATGTATTTTCCATCTGCAGAAAACGTGATGCTGTAGGGTGTATCATTGGTGGCTATGTTGATAACCGGCAACGCAGTAAACACAGGGCCAATATCGATGCGCCACAGCTTGATTCGGGGCGCAGGTGTGCCGCTGATATTTCCATCTACAGTTATTGCTACATACAACTGATTGGGTGATATTGCTGCAGAAATAAACGGTGTCAGCACTGCCGCGGGCTGTGTACCAAGGGCCGTGAATGTATTGCTGGAACGTTGGTATATCGTCAGGTTGGTGCCATCACCTAGTAAAAGATAGTCCCTGGTAAGTGACATCATGGTGCTGGCCGCGCCAGGAGCAGGCGTAGGTGTAGAAAGCGCTACAAATACGCTGCCTGATTGTTTCCATAGCTGCACATAAGGCGCATTGGGAATCATCATGGCAAGATATTCGTTGTCAGTTGCAGCCACCTTGATGCTGGCGCTGTAGGCCGGACATGACGGTATGGCTGTGCCATCACCCGTTTCTAACGCGCCACTGGTGATTGGGTACATGACGCAGCCCGCATCAGAAAAAACGACCGCATAGCGGTTATCCGCAGTAAATACCACGCCTGTCGCCTTTTCTTCCGCAACGGGGTCAAGGTCAGGCTGTTTGATAAGTTTTCCACAGCGTGTTTTGTAAGCATAGGCGCTGTTGTCACCTGCAACGGCAAGGTCAAACCCCGCAAGCAGATTGGGACCTCGATAGCTGCCGTTCATGGCAAAGGTAAAGGTGTCATTCTCGTTCGTTAGCTGCCAGCGTTCTTTAAAACGCACATAATTCTCGAAGCTGTTCTTCGGGTTCACAGGATCTTCAGCGGGTTCTCTTTGCACAAATGTAGGGGTGTATAATGAAGTGTTGGCAGATGTATCGCAGTGGCAATTGGTCTGGACATCCGTATTTACTGATCCGGTATTCATGCGTGTGCCGTTCGCAAGATAGCCGCCATGCCCGTCCGGTCCAAAGCTGACAAGCGTATAAATTGCGCCAGTACTCCTTGCGTTCAATGAAGCATCATCAACCGTGATGCCACACATATCAGCGATGCCGATGGTTGAGAACGCATCCGTATCGGTGGCATTACTGTCAACCGCATAAGCAAATTTTCGGCCCCAGCCGTCATACATAAAGTCATCGGCTATGTTAAGTGTTTTGGTAGGAAGACTGCCTTCCACTACATTGCCCGCCGAGCCGAAATTGGCGCCTGAGCATGTGCCAGGAGTAGTTGCCTCAATACCGTAACTCAGATCCGCCTTCACCAGCACTGCGTTGGCGGGGCATGGCAAGCGGTTGTTGCGGTCGCGGTAAATTTTCAGCGCATTCTCTATGGTATCGAGCTTTGCAACCGTCTGCGCCCGTTTGGAACCTTCTATGGTGCCGATGCCGGACGTAATGCCCACGGCAGACACCAACCCTATAATGATAAGTACAACAGATAGTTCCAGCATGGTAAAACCGCTGCAACTGCCGTTATTTAAAGGTTTTTTCTGATTTATGAGCATACTCCAAAGATAGGCCCATTTCATTAATGTTCAATTAATGCAGGGGTTTACTGTGCGGCAGCGCCTTGTGCCGATTTTTTAAGCGGTGTTTTTGTGTGTTGCATCATTTTTAGGCAATCCGCAAACAACAAATACTTGCAAAGTGGCTCTCAGTCTAGGTTTTGAGTTTGGCACGCATCTTGTAATAGGTAGCGCGTATTATTCTTAAACCAACACTGCATGAGTACAAAAAATGCGAGCTATCATAGAAAAAAGCACTATAGGCGGAATCAGGTGGCCTTCCCTGTCATCGCTTATACTGATTGTTGTGTTATGGGCATTATGCGGCTGTACCAATGCCCCCAGCCCCGTATGGCAGGATATGAACTACCGCATGAATAACGGCAAAGTGGGCGCTATGGGTCCGTCTGCCGATATTGGCCCATAATAATAGTGCATTGTTTTTACAGTATATATTACAGTTGAAAAATAAATTTAAAATCCTTTAACTTTTCTCGCGCCTGTTTTAGTCTTACTTAGGCTAAAATATATGCAGGACGTATGGGAAAAACAGCACGTGAAGCATTTGGCGTAGTACGCAGTAACGGCGTGGAATATTGCAACCCGCTGAGTGATGAACGCTACCTTGTAAAATTCTACGACCTACCCCCCAAAGAGGATTTGGGCGCATATCTCAAACTGCTGGAAAGTTTTGAGCGACGTTTCTTCTATACTGCCGACCACGGAACCGAAGCGCTGCGCCATCGCGGTGATATCGACCACTATGTTGACACCTGCCGCCGTGCGCTTGAGAAGGCGGATGAAACACATTTAGGTCAAGCAAGCAGCCGCCTTTCCATCGCCCTGCTCGAGCGCGGTATCAACAAGGCACGTGAACACATCACACTACGCATGACAGGCACCCCTGACAGCCACCCTGCCCTTGAAAAATTGCACAAGGAAGTAGGCGCAGACCTGATGGAAGCCGTAGAGCATTTCCCGCATGTACGGCGCAAGCGCGGGCATCCCGACATTGACGATGTGCTCAACGAAATGAAGGGCGAGCCATATAATATCTTTATCGGCACACTGCCCAACTCCGACTATATTCACATGTTCCACCGCAACCGCTTTCACAAGGCCGCAGGCGCAATGAAATGTATGGATGATGTAATGTCCACCATACTTCCGGTTGCTAAAAGCCATCCGCAATTTGTGAGTTCCGGCATTCCCGAATTACTGGCGGATTTCAATAAATACGCAAAAATCCGAGTCCAGATAGAACGTGCCGATCCTGACTTCAAACCTATCGACGATAAATTGACCGATTTGCGCAACAAGCTGCTGAGCTTCGAATTACCTAGGGAAAAACCACCCGCCCACCTGCCCGCAGACCATAGCGCGGCAAAATTCCCCGCCAGCATGTCGGTAGGGTTGATACAAGAGGCGGTGGATATGATTTATGACATGTCGATCATTCGCGGCGAGCGCAAGACCAGTGCGCGAATGCTGAAAGAAAAAGTATCAGAGATTCAGCAAGTGATGGGCCGTAGCGCAGCCATGTAGCCTATTCCTCGTTTTCGTCTTTTTCCAGCTTGTGGCCTTCCAGATGCTTTTCAGCTTTCTTGGATTTCAGCTTCTCGGTTTCTTTTTCAGATTTCGTGCGCCCGAACTTGCTACGGTTCTCTGACGCCTTCTTGTCCTTCTGGGTGCGCTCTTTGCTTTTGCGGTGCTGGCGGAGATTGATGATTTCAGACATTGCTGCCTCCAGTGTTATCACGTTTGTTCCTGGCTCGCCAAGCCGAAGCTCGAGAGAGCGTAGGCTGGTGGGTGGTAGAAGCACTAACCACTGAAATGAGTTTAAGCTCAATACACTTATCAAAAATCTTGATTTGGTATAGCACTTAGCTAGCGCCGCCCAAAAATCTAGAACCGTTCGATATTGGCTGGAATATTAGAACCATGATGGATTTAAACTGATTTAATCCTTTATGGTGGTCCGTAGCGGAATAACCTCGAACTCTTTGGAGGGTTTTATAGAGGCAATTCAAACACTGAGCAAGGCGTTTGATTCACCGCCAAAACTCGATGGAAAGAGCTTCCAGTGGGAGCCGCTGGTAACAGCGGCATGAAAGAATAAGGGGCAAGAACTCTGCTTGCCCCTTTCTAATTTGGTAAATGTCAGGTGTTAATACTCACTCGCCATCATGATGGTGAGTACGCGGGTGGTAACATTTGGGTCGGCTGGGTTTTCTGACCCGAAACAAAGTGTGTGATCGTAATAGTCGATTTTCCAAAAGAAATCTTGGCCATCGATTACCACTTTCCCGAAGTCATGTTCGCCGTATGGGTCGTTCTCATGCACAACTTCTTCGGAATCCTGCACAGTTTCGCCGGTATGCTGCACAAAGTCGTCAAAATCACGCACAGCGGCGAACAATTTGATGCGGGTTTCTTCGGGAAGTTCGTTCACGCCGCAGGTTGTCATGACCTTGCCGCCCCAAAAAGTTTGACGGAATCGGTCGTTTAAGGCGGCTATGATGGGGGCTTTGTTGTGCTGCTCTTGCATATAATTACCTCTATAAATCAGGTGGTTAAAACCTATGCTCTAGCATGCTGGTGACTGCGAGCAATATCTGATGCGCGTCATTTTGAAGATGGCGAGCAACTGCCGGGTCCTTCCTGAGCAGATGCTATACGGGGACGCTAGGCCCGCCATTTCGCTAGATTCAGCGTCCTGAAAGTCATTTCGTTTCGTTTTTTAACAGGAGGAAAAACCATGAAAGTGGAGTTGATGAATATTGAAAAGCTGGTGCCATACGCCCGCAACCCAAGGATAACCGCGCATGCCGTGGATAAAGTGGCGGCATCGATTAAGGAGTACGGGTTTCGCCAGCCGATAGTGGTGGATAGCGAAATGGTGATTGTCGTGGGCCATGTTCGGTATCAGGCGGCGCAGAAATTGGGCATCAAGAAAGTGCCGGTGCATGTCGCGGAAGGCTTAACCAAGGAACAGATCAAAGCCTATGCCAGCCTAAAAATTGATGGCGGGCCGGAAAACGAGCCTATCATTCGCAAAATTCGGGATGGAATCATCCGGAATGTCAGCGTTGGCTATCGTGTCCACCGATACGAGGTCATACGAAACGATGGTGCGGTTCCCCTGTACCGCGCCATCGATTGGGAGCCTTACGAAATTTCGTTGGTTCCTATCGGGGCGGATGCTGGCGCTGGCATCCGCTCTACCCCTCACACTTATCCGTGTGAGGTTATCAATCTTTCAACCCCAAAGGAGAAACGCACTATGTCTAACCATGACACACAGCCGAATGAAAATCCGGCAACCCCTGAAACACCGGCAGCGAATCCGCCTGCCGATGCGCCAGAAAATCCTGCTACCCCAGCCAATCCTGCAACGCCAGAGCCAGAAGGTGCGGAAGAAGCCCGCGCCGAAGGCATGCGGCTTGAGCGGAGCCGTGTTTTGGAAGTCAGCAAAATCGTCCGCGCAGCAAAACTGCCGGATATCTTCGCACAAAAGCTGATTAACGAAGGCACGCCGCTGCAACAGGCCCGCAAGCTGGTGCTGGATGAACTGGCCCGCAAGTCCGGTGAAGGCGGAGAAATTCGCAGTCAGGTTCTCAAATACTACCCCAGTGGTGCCATCGCTGGGTTCGATATTCCAACCATTGTGAGCATGACGCACGCCCTTGGCTATGACAGCCAAGCGGTGCTGCGTCTGCTCGAACATGCCGAACAAGGCTTACGCGAAGCGGTTAAAAAACATGGCGACAGCAACACAGAACATATCGATTCGGATCGCGGTAGTTGATGGCGACAAAGTGCGCCGTGAGCTTACGCTTACCGGCGAACAGGGCCAGCGTGCGCTTGAGAAAATCCGTGAAGCCACAAAACCGGCTTCCAAGGAACTGGTGGTGCTTAATGCCGCCAGTGAGCAAGCAAACGATGTGATGCGGGAATTGGGCGGGCAAGCAGGACGCACCGGCCAATTTCTGGCAGCACTTGGGCCAACGATGCCAACGCCCTCTACACCTATGACGGGGCGGCATGGGGGCTAACCTATAATCTGTCATCCTTCCAGAATTTGAGCATGCTGGGCGTGAATACCAGCGCCGATGCCACAAACAAGCTGGCAGTGGCAAGTGTGGCGATTCTGTTTACCCATGTCGGTGGTGACATGCAGGTGAAGATTAACAAAAACGCGGCGGGCGATAAAGCCAGCTTCCTTTTTCAGTCGAACTGGTCAGCGCGGGCAGAATTCGGACTTTTGGGCGATGACAATTTCACCCTCAAAGTTTCACCGGACGGATCCACGTTTTATGACTCGCTCAAAATGCTGGCAGCAAGCGGGCGTATTGCACTGAAGGCAAATGGTTCTGGCCTTAGTGCAGCTGGCACTACGCAGGGCACGGCAACGGCGATCGCCAAACAAACCAATGAATTCACTACAGTTGCGGCTTCATCAGGCGCACGGCTTCCCTCACCGGAGCAAGGTGAATTCATTTTTGTAGCGAATGCTGGGGCGAACGCTCTCAGCGTTTACCCGGCAACGGGCCATAGCATTAACGCGCTGGCAGCGAATGCGGCGTTTTCTTTGGCAGTTGGCAAGAACGCCCTGTTTTGGGCGGCTACTGCCAGCAAATGGTACGCAATCCTAAGCGCGTGAGGCATGTATGACGACACACCCAGCAAAACATAATTTCTTTGTCTATCGCGGCGCGACGTTCTCCGAGCAAATCGAGTGGAAGGATGAAAACGGCGTGGCAATCGATTTAACCGGCTTCACAGCGCGTATGCACATGCGCGACACACTGGAAGCCACAACCCCATTTCTAACCCTTACCACCGAAAATGGCGGCATTGCGCTGGGCGGCGCGGCTGGCACGGTGGATTTGCTGGCAAGCGCAGCTGCTACTTCCGCTATTTCCGCCACTTCCGGCGTTTACGATCTCGAACTGGTTGCCGGTGACGGGGTGACGGTCACGCGGCTTTTAGAGGGCTTGGTCACAATCAGCCCGGAGGTAACGCGATGACGGAGATTATTAACATTAACAAAGTGATTCAGGTGGTGAAAGTCACCAGTCCGAAAATCCAAGTAGCAACCATTGGCACGCAGGGGCCACCCGGTACAGGTGGCGATGTAACGCATGGCGCACTAAACGGCTTAGAGAATGACGATCACCCGCAGTATCACAACGATGCGCGTGGGGATGCGCGGTATTACACCAAGTCGCAGGTGGATGGTGCGCTGGCACTGATTCCCAAAACGGGACAGGTCACGGTGGATTTTGGCAACGCAGCTGGTGGCGAATCTCACTTGGCCAGCGTTACGGTAGCAGCTGCATGGGTAGCGGATAATTCAGTCATTCTTTGCAATGCCGCTGGGGTGGCAACGCCCGATCACGATGCAGAGGACGCTGCGCTTGAGGGAATTACCGCCCTTGCCGCCAATCTGAATGAGGGCGTGGGTTTTGACGTGATCGCCCGTGCGCCGCTGGGAAGCTGGGGGCGTTTTAACATTAACATCATAGGGGTATAGTATGAGCATCATCCTAAAATCAGGTGATTCCGCTGATCTTGCATCGGTGGATGCCAATAAGCGTTTGAAAATAAACTTGCCGATGACGCTGGCCGAAGCCGGTTATTCGGTCATCGCAGGTGAGTCACACGATGGCGCCAGCGGCGAAGCGCGTCTTGTTCGGACAGCGCGAGTTTCTACCGATGGCCGTTTGCGCGTTGGTGTAGATAACATCTACTGGGCGGATACGTTCAACCATACGGTGGTTGATGGCAGTGCTTACCAGTGCATCACCACAACCGCCACGCTCGCTATGACGGGGGGCTTTTTGGTGTTCAATGCGGGCAACTCCGTGGCTTCGGCTGCGGTGGCGCGGGTTCAAACCTTCAAAACCTTCCCACTGCATCCGGCTGGCTCATTGGAAGTGGCGTTCAGATCACGTTTTGCCATCAACCCCATCGCCAACAATGTCTGCGAATTCGGTTTAGGCTTTGCCGCCACGACTGCCACGCCAACCGATGGTGTTTATTTCAAGCTCAACAGCGCGGGCGTGCTGGTGGGTGTGATGAATATCAACGGCACAGAAACCACCACCGCGCCAATGTCACCGCCCGTTGCCAACGAGGTGCGCCATTATCGCATTATCATCGATCAAGATCGTATAGAGTTCTACATCGATGGAGTATTGGAGGGAGTGATTCTCTCACCTAACACTGCCGCCGCCGTTTCTTTGTCGCGTTGGCAGCCATTGCTTTTACGCTGCTACAATGCCGCCGCCACCGGTTCGGCTCAACGCATGGAAGTGGCGGATATTTCGGTTATTGCCCGTGATCTGGCATTAAACCGCCTCTGGCCCACTGCAATGGCTGGGGCGGAGTGCGGGAGCTACAATAACCCTCGCGGCTCGGCAATGGGACAATCGGCCAACTATGTCAACAATACCGCACCCGTATCCGCCACGCTTTCTAATACGGCGGCTGGTTATACCACGCTTGGCGGGCAGTTTCAGTTTGCAGCTGTAGCTGGGGCAGAAACCGACTATGCGCTTTTCGCCTTTCAAGTACCGTCTGCTGTAGCAGCGGGCGGCAACCGCAATCTGGTAATCCGTGGGCTTCGCATTGAAACCTTCAATATGGGCGCGGCCTCAGCCACAACGCCTACACTGTTACAGTGGGCGCTGGCCGTTGGCGCAACTGCGGTATCACTTGCCACATTGGATTCGGTTACTGCCGGCACGCGATCACCACGCCGCATTCCGCTTGGTATTCAGTCCATGCCAGTGAGTACGCCTATTGGCGGCTCACTCACGCCCATTGATGTGAATCTGGATGCACCGCTCTATGTGGCCGCAGGTACATTCGTGCATGTGATACTTCGCATGCCAGTGGGGACTGCAACCGCATCGCAAATCATTCGCGGTTTGGTGATGATTAACGGCTATTTCGAGTAAATAACCCCCAAAATACGCAAAATCCAAAAACGACACCGCCCATTGAGGCGGTTTTTTTATGCCCAAAACCAAGGAGGAATCAATGGCATCAAACGAAGATATCGATGTGCGGTCACAGCTGGCTGTGATGAACGCACAAATCCAAACACTCACCAAAACGGTGGATGTGCTGGCCGAGGAAGTGAAGTCACTCACCGCACTCGCAAATCAAGGCAAGGGGAGTCTTCGCACGCTTTTAATCGTGGGCGGCTTGTGGACGGGCCTTGTGGCCTTCCTCAGCTTCGCCGCTGGTCATCTTTCTTGGAAATAATGGAGGTTCTTATGATTACGCTACTCGGTTCTTTACTCGGCTTCCTGTCGGCAGCCTTTCCTGATTTCTTAAAACTGTTCCGCGACGCGCAGGATCGCAAGCACGAGCTTAAAATCCTTGAATTGCAGATGCAGCAACAGGCGCAAGGTCACAGCAATCGCCTAGAAGAAATACAGGTGAATGCAGATATCGCGGAATCACGCGCACTTTACCAAACCTATAACACCGGCATTCGTTGGGTGGATGCTCTCAATGGCACGGTGCGTCCCGTCATCGCCTATAGTTTCTTCCTGCTTTATGCGACGGTGAAGCTGATGCAGTTTTCTGCTGGGCTTCCGTGGTTGCTATGGACAGAAGAAGATCAGGCGATTTTCGCGGGCATCATCAGCTTCTACTTCGGCCAACGTGCCATGAGCAAATTGCGGCAGGGGAAATAGCCATGCGTCACATTACACAAAACGGGCTGGCACTTATTAAGCAGTTCGAGGGATTTATGGCAGAGCCGTATCTATGTCCGGGTGGATACTGGACGATAGGCTACGGCCATGTCATCCAGAATCCCAAAGACTATCCCTACAGACTTACGCGCGATGAAGGGCTAGAATTACTGGCTAAAGATGTGATGATTGCAGAACGCGCCGTATTACGCTTGATTAGCGTGCCACTCACGCAGGGGCAGTTTGATGCGCTGGTGTCGTTTACCTTCAACCTCGGCGCAGGTGCACTTCAACGTTCCACGCTCCGTCGCAAGGTCAACCGTGAGGAACACGCCGATGTCCCCGCCGAGTTTCGCAAATGGGTATGGGCGGGCGGTAGAAAGATGAATGGGTTAATAAAACGTCGGAAAGCAGAAGCTGAACTGTATCTTGGAAACGCTACAGTCTTACGTTTCGCAGCCTGAGGCTATTCACGATCACCGACACCGAGCTTAAGGCCATTGCAGCACTAGCGATGACGGGACTTAGAAGTAAACCAAAGAACGGGTAAAGAATCCCTGCTGCCACCGGAACACCCAGTGCATTATAGATAAAGGCGAAGAACAGATTTTGGCGGATATTTCGCATGGTCGCATGGCTTAAGCGGCGGGCACGGACAATCCCGATCAAGTCACCTTTTACGAGCGTCACACCTGCGCTTTCCATAGCCACATCGGTGCCTGTTCCCATCGCAATCCCCACATGCGCTTGTGCTAAGGCTGGCGCATCATTCACGCCATCACCAGCCATTGCCACCTTGCGGCCTTGCGCCTGTAATTGGCGCACCAGTTCGCTTTTGCGTTCTGGTAACACTTCGGCTTCATAGTCATCAATGCCCAGCTGCTCCGCTATTGCCTTCGCGGTAGCTTTGCTGTCGCCGGTGAGCATCACTATATGCAAGCCTTCGGCTTTTAGCTGCTTCAAGGCTTCTGGCGTGGTGGCCTTAATTGGGTCGGCAACGCTGATGATCGCCGCTGGCTTGCCATCAATGGCCGCGAACATGGCGGTTTGGCCTTTGGCTCTCAACTTATCAGCGGCATGCACGAGTGAATCGGCATTCATGCCAAGCGAGGAAAGCATAGCTGCATTTCCCAGCGCGACAGCATGGCCATCCACGATGCCTTGCACGCCTTTCCCGGTAGTCGATGAGAAATCCTGCACAGATGAAAGTGCAATACCTTTTTCCTGTGCGCCTTTGACAATGGCCGATGCGAGCGGATGCTCGCTGCTTTGCTCAAGGCTTGCCACTAAACGCAATGTTTCGTTTTGTTCAAAGCCGGAGGCAGTGACCACTTCCATGAGCTTCGGCTTGCCTTCGGTCAGCGTGCCGGTTTTGTCGATAATCAGCGTATCGACTTTTTCCATGATTTCGAGAGACTCGGCGTTTTTAATCAGCACACCTGCATGTGCGCCTCGGCCTGTACCCGCGATAATCGACATGGGCGTTGCCAATCCCAAGGCGCACGGGCAAGCAATAATCAGCACAGCTACCGCATTAACGATGGCGTAAGCCAGTTTCGGCTCCGGCCCCCATACTCCCCAAATCATCGCCGTTACAATAGCAATCAACACAACTACGGGCACAAAATAGCCTGATACCGTATCAGCCATGCGCTGAATCGGCGCACGACTGCGTTGGGCTTTGGCAACCATATCCACGATTTGTGCCAGCATGGTTTCGTTACCGACACGCTCGGCACGCATGGTAAAACCACCTGTGCCGTTAAGCGTCGCGCCTATGACCTTGTCACCGGGATTCTTTTCCACCGGTACGGATTCACCCGTCACCATCGATTGATCGATACTGCTGTGGCCTTCCACTACCATACCGTCCACCGGCACTTTCTCACCGGGACGCACACGCAGTAAATCTCCTTTATGCACTTGGCTTAGATGCACATCTTCTTCTTTGCCATCGGCGCGAATAATCCGTGCCATTTTCGGCGCGAGGTCAAGTAACGCACGCATGGCATTGCGGGCTTGATTGCGGGCTTTTAATTCTAGCACTTGGCCCAGCAAAACCAGTGCGGTAATCACCGATGCGGCTTCAAAATAAATATCGAGCATTTGCCCGCCCGCAAAGCGCATGGCGGCTTCAGGAAATACTGTGATAAGCACGCTATAAATATACGCTACGCCCACCCCTAACGCGATCAGCGTAAACATATTTAGGCTTTTATGTTTCACCGATTCTGCTGCACGGACAAAAAACGGCCAGCCTGCCCATAGCACCACAGGTGTTGCCATGAGCATCTGAATCCACTTCGATAGCTGGGAATCCAAAAACTCATGAGATAAGCCGGGAATCAGGTGTGCGCCCATCACCACCAATGCCAGCGGGAAGGACAACACCGCCGCCACCCAAAATCGGCGTGTCATATCTACCAGTTCCGGGTCTGGGCCTTCATCCAGTGACACGGTTTCAGGTTCAAGTGCCATTCCGCAGATCGGGCAGTTACCCGGTTGCTTCTGCCGCACCTGAGGGTGCATTGGGCAAGTGTAAATTACGCCCGCTTTCTCAGGTGTGGCAGTTGCAGGTGCTTCGGCAGGTTGATGCTTATGGTGTGAGCAATGCCCACCGTGATGTGATTCCTGTGAGTGATTCATCAATGACAACCGCCTTTATGCTCTTTCGTATCATCCTTACTTTTCTCGCCTTCCTTAGAATGGTCATGATGCCCATGACCGCCGTGCATGAAGAAATGCATGAGCGGGCAAAGCAGAATAAACAGAAATGGCAATGCTCCAAGCAAGTGCTGCTGATGCCATACAATCAGGTACGCACCGAGTGCTGCAAGTGCGATCAGTATTGCAATCCCTTTAGGACTTTTCCACCAAGGGCATGAGGGGCGTAATTTTTCCATACGTTTTATCCTTCATATTAGTGGTGGGCATTGTGGTCAGTTGCGGGTGTTGACTGCTTAACGGCTGGGCTTGGAGATTTTCCCTGCTTCATTTTCGCGCACATCTGGCATTGTTCACCTTCTTTCATGGAAGACATGCCTTCCATTTTACCCATGCACATTTTACACATGCCGTCCTTGCAGCATTCGCATTTTTCACAGCATGGCATTTTCATATCCATACCTGACATTGAACCACCTTGCGTGTTGGCGCAGGCGGTAACAAAAACCAGCATAACGACGGGTAATAACTTCTTAAACATGGTAGCCTCCTATAGATTGGTTGATCGGTTGATATGCCCCAAAATGGGGCAAGAACTTACTGAGGTGTCATCAGCTGGGCATTGCTCGACCAAGGCACTCAGTATTCTTTTAACTTCTTTAAGCTCACGAATCTTCTGCTCGGCTTCGATGATTTTGCCAGTAGTGTGTTTCAGCACTTCCGCGCAAGTTGCCTTGTCAGAACGATTCAACGTGAGCAGTTGGCGTATTTCTTCTAGTGTGAAGTTGAGGGTTTTTGCACCCTTGATGAATTGTAGGATGCGCTCGGCATCTTCTCCATAAATTCGGTAGCCAGACTGAGAACGGCTGGCTGCTTTAATCAACCCCATTTTTTCATAATAGCGGAGCGTATCGGGGCTAACTCCTGTACGCTCCGCTAATCGTCCAACCGTCAGTAATTTTGTTTCTTTACCTTTCATACTACCGATCCTACACCTTGGAGCATACTCCAAGGTCAAG
>JAGVLO010000007.1 GCA_020049775.1 Alphaproteobacteria bacterium
ATGGATTTTATCGACCGATTGCTGCACGCGTGGGGAATAGTTGCCATCCTCGTTAATGGCTGTAGCCAGTTCACGGTTGGCTTGATGAATTTCTGCTTCTAGTGCCTTTTTGCGTTCTGCAAATCTCGCCTCAATCGGCTCCAGATTTTTGTCTTGCTCTGCCGTGATATTGAGTTGCTCATGGAGCCATTGATGCGGGTCATGAGGTGTTTCACCATGTCCCATAAATGAATTGCCTACCATCCAGCACGCGCCGAAGGCTAAAGCTGCGACAATCAGGCTGAGGCGGAGGTCACGGTAAAATCGTTTCATAAACGCTCATAATTTGGGGTGATAGAAGCCAAAGCGATAATCTTCGGCTTAAAAACTTTGAAATTCAGCATTTCCGCCGCATCTGGCGCAGGGGACTTCAATGTGCCGAGGCCGATGAAAACGCCGAACACAGCGGCTATCATCACTGGTGCAAAACGGTGCTGTCTTGGAAAAAGAGAGGCTACGATCCCCTCAAGGAAGCCTACCGGCTGCTCAGATTTTTCCGCTACAATCCGCGCCCATACATCACTTTCCAGATGTTTTAGGCGGTCACTGGCGTGCGCTTCTTTTTTCAGAAAGCCCAGTATATTATCAATTCTTTTGATCATAAATACCTCGCTGTTATCTATACCCTAATACGAACGAGTTATCCATATCCCTTAAACAAAGTTCAGGATGAAATAATCAGTAAATTTTGATAAGCGTGCATGAGTGTTAAGCGTACTGTTTTCTGCCTCAAGATAAACTTTGGAGTTTTAACCTAGGAGTTTACTCAAACCTTTGAATATATATTTAAGGTTGTATTGTGTCAATAGGTATTCTATATATGGTTGAAAACAAATGTCAGTAAATTTTGGCATTTAGTAGAGGTAAATCATGGCCCTACCTGAGAAAACATATGATCGCCTACATAGCTTGTGGAGACGCTGGGAGCTTCCACAGGAAGATGTCTATTACGCAGTAGAAAACGGCTTGCTGCGAGTATGCGTGTGGGTGCCATTGCGATTTATGGAGCGTGGGGTAATCAAAAACAAGAAATTCATCTACGAGGAACATCAGCCAGAGGAAGGTTTTGTGGGTGTGCGCCCGGAAGATTTCCACCGCATCTGCAGCACGGGTTGTGCCAAGCTGCGTATTTTTCGTTCAACCAAAAAGGCAGGACATATTTTGCGGATGGCATACGAACCGCCGCAACCAGCTTTGTCAGTTCGTATTCATGATTTGGTGGTACTGCGTGAAGATCGATTGGCGTTTGAAGAAGCTTATGATGTCAAAGCCATAGGTAAAACCCAACAGGAAAAAACGGCCAAGCAGGAATTTTCTGCTTCGCAAGATTACCATGCCATCACCATCAACGGTGAAGAATTCCATTTAGGGGATGTACAAGCACGCGTGGTGGAACAACTGCACGATGCCTTACAAAGCCGAACGCAATGGGTACATGGTAAGACGCTTATTTATGGGGCAAACTCCAAAGCCATTCGTCTGCGCGATATTTTCAAGAGCAAGCGTGACTGGAATAAAATCATTGCTTCTAACGGGCGCGGTTATTATCGCTTAAATGTTGCCCAAGGAACGGATATGAATCAAAAATCAATCGGTGCTGATTCGATTGCCGCATAACACTTACTCAGCAATCAGCTTCCACAGCCACCAGCCGATATGCGCGTAAAACGCCAATGCAAATGCCACGATCATGAACATGCGGTATAGTTGGCGATGTATCCAGCGTTGCCACGGTCGAAGGCTTTGCAAATACCGTCGCTCGCTTTCTTCATCCAGTTTGTTTTCATAGCGGTAGCCCATCAGCGCCGCCTCACGCTTCTTACCAGCGTCAGAATAGCATCCTGTTCTTTGACAGGTATGGCGTGGAAATGTTCCAGCAATTCGGCTTCGCGGCGATTCAGTATCGGCTCATATTCGGTATCATTATCGGGCAGGAAGAAGCCAAGAGGCATGTGCATCGCTTGTGCGAATTCTTCCAGCATCACTACCGAAATGCGGTTGATGCCGCGCTCGTATTTCTGCACTTGCTGAAAGGAAATCGGGTTTGTGACGCTATTGCCCAGTTGAGCTTGGCTTATATCACGCATCAGCCGTGCTTGCCGGATGCGGTTGCCGATATAAGCATTAACCGGATTGATTGTTTGTTCTACCATAGCCTCGCCCCTTATGTTGGCGACGAGGTGTGGCACGATGGTGCCAGGAGGTTAGTAAGCCAGAAACCGGCTGCGACCTATTTCCCGTGAGGGTATTATATTCAGCCGCCCTCCCGACATAAATCGCAGAGGGACATTTGATGAATACGAGTCCTTAAAGTCGCATGTTTCTGGGGTTACTACACCCCGTCACGTCATCCACCATAAACGCTGGATGCGAAAGTGCAATAGATAGCTCTCTTTGCATTCCCCTTTGGCGTGATTTTGTTTCGATTTTTCAATGGGGATTTTTTGTCATCCCCCTTTCATCCCCACCCTATGTACCACTTCATCCCCCACCAAGGTTGTAGACAGGCAATTTTCACCTGAATTTTCCAATTTTGGGGCAAATTCCACCCCCCTTTCATCCCTCACCAAAGTCCCCCCAAGGTCCACGCCATCCCCCCATGTCGTCTGCAAGCCTTGCGTTTGAACAGTTCGAACAACCGAACCGTTTTAACCAAGGAGAACAACATGAACGACAATCCAAGACCCATTTCTACCTTTGACGAAATATGCCGCCTGACCATCGAAACCATGCACCGCATGGACATGGACACGTTGTTGCGACTTAGGAAGCAAGCAACCCGTGAATTGGATCGGGCGAAACTTACCAAAAACTGCATCGATACCGCGCTTGCCTTGAAGCAGGAGGAGCAGGAGCGCGAGGTGGCGCAAGAGGACGCAAATCAACCAAGCCTACTCGATTAAGGGGGACGCAATCATGAGAGAGATTAAAGCAAAAGCTGTTTTCCGGCACGAATTTATCGGCAAGCTGAATGGAATTTATAACGACTTGAACCAGATGCCTGTGAGCGAGCTAACCCAGCTCGTAAAGGAAGCAAAAAACTTAGAATTCAGCTTCGAAATGGCCGTCATCATGATGGAAAAGGTCATCGCCGAAAAACGCCGGGCCAGAAGCGGCAAAGCACGATCTGCCAATCCCCAACGGTGAATATTATGGACTGGTACAGGGCTTATCACGGTATGCCGCAGGACGCTAAATTAAAGGTCGTCGCACATCGCACCAAGCAGCCAATGGCAAGTGTCGTGGCGGTGTGGGTGCATCTGCTCGACATGGCATCGCAGCACAATCCGCGTGGCAACGTGGTGATTGATGCCGAGCTGATCGCGGTGATGCAGAATCTCGAAACCGATGATGTGACAAGAATCATCAATGCGTTTTACGAGAAGAATCTGCTTACGCCCGAAAACCGGCTCACCAACTGGGATAAGCGCCAATACACCACGTCAACCGATAGGATGAAAAAACACCGTGACACGAAGAAACGCGGTGTGACGCGAAGTGACGCGGATGTGACGCCATGTGACACGGTGAAACGCGAAGAAACGAAAAAACAGACAGATACAGATTACAGAGAACAGATTGCAGATACAGAGGGCAGAAATGCAGATACCAGAGTGGATGCAGAGGCAGAAAAAGAACAGAAAACAAATTCAAATACAAAACAGAAGACACACACAGAAAAGAGAGAGCGCGAGAGAGAAAAACAGGAAAGCGGTGGAAAACTTTCCGATCAGAACCAGAGCCAGACCGAGAGCCAAAGGGAGAGCAAGAAGGAGAACGAGATTTTGCAGCAGATGCTCGATATCTGGAACGAGCTGGTGCAAAGCAAGCTCACCAGAGGGCAGAAGGCAAAACTCACAGAGCAAAGAAAAGAACTGCTCGCCAAGCGGTGGATAGAAGATTTCAACCAAGATATCAGAGCGTGGCGATACTACTGCGAAATCATTGCAAGCAGCCAGTTTTGCCTTGGCAAACGCGAAGGCAAAGAAGGCAAGGCATGGACGATTGATTTCAGCTGGGCGATTGCGTCACCGGATAATGTCGCCCGCATCATGGAAGGTGGCTTTTCAGGCGGCAGTCATCCACCCAAGCCGCCCGCATGCAACGTGCCGGAGTTGCAGCTGGCATGGGATACCGTGCTGGAATTATTCGAGCATAAGCACAGCAAGCCGACATGCCGCAGCTGGCTTTCCAATACGGTCATCACCCGCATGCAGCGCATTTGCGATGGCAATGTAGTCACTCTGCTATGCCCCAGCAAGTTCGCCCGCGACTGGATTAATCAGCACTATCTCGCTGATTTGAACCGCTGGTTTGCGGAGGCCACCAAAAACAGCAGCCGCGTCACCGGCGTTGAACTGATTGTGGAGGGCTGACCATGAAAGAATGGACAATGCCCGAAGTTGCACAGCGTTTTGAGGAAGCGGTAAAAACACTCCGCCGCCTTCCATCCGGTAAGAAGCAAGGTTATTTCAACGCATGGCCGCCCATCGTTCGCACCATTGCGGAAGTCCTGCAGATGGAAGTCGAGCCGATGCGGATGGGGCCGCCATCGGCCGATGCAATCAGCCGCATGGAAGAAACCATCCAGTGGATTTTCCTGCTTGATACCGAAGAAGAACGCCGCCTGATCTGGTTACGCGCCGCCCGCGTGCCGTGGCGTCCGATATGTTGGCAGCTGGGGTGTGGCAGAACTACCGCATATCACCTGTGGCGCATCGCTCTTTTGAAGATCGTTACCCGCCTGAACACCAAGCGAAACGGGGGGCGAAATGGCCTCCGCTAAATTTTCTGTACAACTTGAACAAAAAAGCCTATGTTTCAACTTACAATCAGGTAATTTACGTCTGTCACGCTTTTCAGCGTTTCGCTTCTTCCTTGAATTTCTGACGTTTTGCAAAGCCGCGCACGCGGCTGGCGTTTTTGTGTGTGGGGGTGGTCAATGATCACTGATCTCACCCCTTATCGCAAATATGTTGATGACTTCGATTTGACCGATGAGCAGAAGCTCGAGTTGGTCAACGCGCTGTACATGATTATCGAGAGTATTTTTGACCAGCACCTTGGCGTTAATCAGTTGATACTGAAAAACAAAGAGGTTGATTCGCTGGATGCCAGCACTAGAGTCGATAATGAAGCGGTATTCGCTTCGGAGCGTAGAAACTCCAAAATTGATCGGTGTGCATCTACCGAAAACGATGTAATATCCTCGTCCGAACCCTATGGTCGGGGAAATGTACGCGCATGTTCAGGGCGCAAGCCTAAAGGCGTACATGACCGTATCAATTCGGTTTTTCTACCTCCCCGATCACCAACATCGAGCGATTGATGTTGGTGACTTGTCTGAAAAGTCATGGAGGTAGAACCATATGAGCAAAGCAGTCATTTATTGCCGAGTGTCGGATGTACAGCAGGTTAAAAACGGAAACGGCTTATCCTCGCAGGAAACACGTTGCCGGGAATTTGCAAAGTATCGGCACTATGAGGTGGTGCAGGTTTTTAACGAAGAAGGCGTATCTGGTGGGTTAATTGATCGCCCCGCCATCAAGCGGATGCTTGCATTTTTACGTCAACACCGTAGCGAACGGATTGTCGTCATCATCGATGATATTAGCCGTTTGGCCCGCGATCTTAAGGCCCACATTGAACTTCGCACGGCCATTTCCGATGCGGGCGGAGTTCTACAATCGCCTTCGATTGAATTCGGTGAAGATTCCGATAGCCGTTTGGTGGAAAACATGCTGGCCAGTGTATCGCAACATCACCGGCAGAAGAATGCCGAACAGGTGAAGAACCGCATGCGGGCGCGAGTGATGAATGGCTATTGGATTATGAAAGTGCCTCGTGGTTATAAGATGGAGAAATGCAGCGGCCACGGCAAGCTGATGGTGCGCGATGAGCCAGTGGCAACTATCGTGCAGCAAGGACTAGAAGGGTATGCCAGTGATCGGTTTAGCTCGGTGGTCGAGTTACAGGCGTTTTTAGAATATCAAAAAGAGTTTCCGAAAGACCGGCGTGGGAAAGTGCATATTCAACGGGTCTTGGATATGCTTAATCAAATCCTCTACACGGGATATCTTGAATACACCCCTTGGAATATCAGTTTGATGAAAGGCAAGCATGAGCCGATCATCAGCTTTGAAACTTACAAGGCCATTCAGGACAAGCTACATGACCGCGCCAAAGCACCGGCGCGACGCGATATCAATCAGGATTTTGCCCTGCGCGGATTTGTTCTGTGCGAATCCTGCGGGCAACCGTTGAGATCCTGCTGGTCAAAAGGGAAGTATGACAAATATCCTTACTACCTGTGCCATACACGGGAGTGCGCCTTTTACGGCAAATCCATCAAGCGTGATCGGGTGGAGGATGATTTTGTAAAACTGCTCAAAGAAATTCAGCCTTCACAGCGCGTGATTGAGCTGGCTGAAAACTTTATTGAGGAAATCAAGACTAAGCGGTTTGGGCATCAAGAGGAAATTCTGGATACGCTCAAGAAAGAAAAGCAGCTGATTGAACGCAAGGTTGAGCAGTTGGTAGAGCGTGTCATTGCCGCTGAAAGCCCAACACTTATCACCACCTATGAACGCCAGATTAAACAACTGGAAGAGCAACGCATCTTAACCGAGGAAAAAATCCAGAAATGTGGCACGGTGGATGACCGACTGGAGAAAATAAATAGAACTTCGTGGGAATTTCTTGGAAACCCGCACGATTACTGGGTTTCTTCATCCATAGAGCGTAAGCGTCTGGTGCTAAAAGCTACCTTCGCACGCCCCTTGGCATACCACCGAAATGAGGGATATAGAACTCCCGCTTTATCGCTGCCATTCTTGGTTTTGAAGGAATTTTCTAACCAAAAGGAAGTTATGGTGGGCGGTAGAAGACTCGAACTTCCGACCTCCACGATGTCAACGTGGCGCTCTAACCAACTGAGCTAACCGCCCTTATCCCCAAAAAACAGGGGGAATTGATAACAGCAAACCCCGCTGCTGTGCAAGTGGTATCTCGGGGATAAGGGCAGCCCTTGGCGTTATGCGGCCTGATTTGACGCGGCCTGAGCCATCATGCTAGATGCTGCAAAGCTGCGCACCAGCTGTAACTCATTGTTTATTTTACGTTGCATATCCAGCGGAATCACCTGATGCTGGCCGAGGTCGATGCCCAGCATGGCGGCGGCTTTATCAAAAAGGCCGATACGGTCACCGAACATTTCCGTCGCATAGGTGTCTTTTACAATACGCAGCGCCCATGCCAGTTCGTCTTCCCTTATCAGGGCCACGGAATCGGCATATTTCAGGCGAGCGAGCAAAGCCTTGGCTTCGCGCATTTCTGCTTTGGTGCGCGGGCTGGCGTTAGCGCGTAAATCAAGCATTTCTGCGGCCTGCGCCAGTGCGCGGCCATACTGGATGCTGAGGTCTTCAATTTGCTGCGGTGCAATATATTCGCTGGTGTTAATCATAAAAACTCCCTCTTTCTTTTTTTGTTATAGCGACGCTTTAATACCACGAAACTGGCTTCTATGCTAGCTCTTAAGCGATATTACGCGTCACAAAATGAAACATGACAGATTAATAAGGTATTAATTGAATTCATTCCGGACTCAATACAGTGGGCAGTATGTGTAGCAGGAAAGTGTTACTTTTTTCTTATCGTCTAAAAAATGGCGGATTCCCTTGCTTTCCATCGATTCCTCGGTCATGGAGAGGGGTTTTTGGCACAGGCGCGCCGCCCACAAGTTTTTGTTGCATGGGGGGTGCGGCTGGCTTACTTAGAAACCTGAGAAATCAACTTTTTTAGTACCCGTAGCTCAGTTGGATAGAGCATCAGCCTTCTAAGCTGAGGGTCGTGGGTTCGAGTCCCGCCGGGTACACCACTATTATTAGGATGAGCAATGGCATCGAACGAAAATAGCGGATCACGAATGCGCTGGTGGGCGCGAGGCGCAGGCATAACTGCCATTGCAGGCAGCAGCCTCTTGTTCATGGGTCCAAGAAATGAACCAAAGCCAGCCAACGCCCCTGAAAAACCACATACCCATAAGCATGGGCACGGCGATGGCCATGGCCACAATCATGGCCATGGGGATGAAGATAGCGCAGGCCACGACACGGATCGCCATGTAACAGATCCCTTTTCCCAGAGCATTGAGTATAGCGCGATTACCGATGTCCTGCGGCGGGAAGGTGCTAAAGTTCCGGTTCCGCAAAGCAGTCAGGAATGGATAAGGCTTTTATCCCAGCACTACCAGATACACGCCGGATTTGTACCCGTGTCAGTTGCAGCACCCTCCTCGTTCAAAGAGCCGCGCCTTATCATTTCCGTGTCTGACCCCAAAAGGGCGAATATGCGGAATTTAAGCGGCAAGCTGTTTTTCGGCTTCGTATATCACAAGGACGGCACGAGGGACATTGAGTTCATCTCACATAACCGCCAGACCAATGAATTCGACTTCGGCAGGATCGAAGGTGCAGAACTGCGCAGGCCTCCCATAACCAAATGCCTTGAGTGCCACACCTTTGCAAAGCCGTTCCCTCTTGGCTTTCCTTATGCCGATACCAACTTCAACCCTGCCCTTTCCCAAAAGCTTATCGCCACGCTTTTATCCGATAATCCGGCGGTTATACAAAGACTGGGCGAGATCACCGAAATGGCAAGCAAAGATGCAAATCCGGGCGCAAAACTCAACGAAATACTTGTGGTGGAATTTGGCGCGAATTCGAAAAACCCGCTCCTTTATGGCGGCGTGCCGCTTGTGAGCGAACTGAGCCTTAATGCCGACCTGCCGCGCTTCGATTATGAAACGCGCAAGGTCGGGAATGCAGAAGCCATCGCTACCTACCTCGCGCAGATACCGGATCGCTCATTGCGTTCCCAGTTGATTACCCTGTCGCTCAAACACACGCTTGCTTGTGATATTGAACGCACCTTCCCCAAATATGGCACGAATAAAAAAGTGCGGGACACCGCTGCAGAATTCGGCAAAAGCCTAGACCGCCTGATGTGCGAACATACGGAGCTGACCCCCGCCAATGCAGATGAGATCCTCGACCTGCCAGAAGGCTTTGGCTTGAAAATGAGAAGGTCCACCAAAGACCGTGGCATTTTCGATATCCCCAAGATTACGAATCTATCCGGCATCTTTGCAAAAAATGCAGGCGGAAAGCAGATACAACCTCCGCAGTTCGCTGATGCTTCGGGTATTGCTGTCAATATGGGATCGGCAGATATGCCTTTTCTTATCGAGAAGACAGCCGAAAGATTAGCCGGTGTGACTGCAGCCAATAAACTGGCGATGGAATTACTGGTAGATGTGCTGAGATCCGACCGTATCGACACACTAGCCAGCTCCGGCAAGCTACCCACCCGCGATGAAGTGATGACCGTGCTGGCAGAAGGTATCCAGCAGGAGGCCAAAAGGCAGCACGGCAAGGATATCGTTATTGACAGGAAAGACTATATCGATATATCCCTGCCCTTGCCGCAACTTAATGTCGAAGCTGACATCGCCCCTCTTCCAATAAAAGGAACAAAAAATCCCGTAGAACAAAATTGCTATAGCTGCCATGGCGGGCCAAAGCCATCCAAGGGCGCTATACCCATGGATGGAAAAGGCTGGCAGGAACTATTTGCGAAGGACGCTGATAAGGCACGCCAGCTCTATCAGGAATCGATCAAGCGGATAGAAGATGGTGAAATGCCGAGGGGTAGAAAATTGCCTGACGCCGATAGGCAACGCATCATCGACTGGCTGAGAGGAGATCCCTCAATTCCTCGTGAGTTACTGAGCAATCCCCCAAAAAATAAAACCAGATAACCCGTGTAGGCACTGTATTAGACCAACCGCAACTACTCGCGCCCGCTATGGCCGCTTGTGCGCTTTTGCGCGATGGCTTCCGGTGTGATGGCCTTGTTCACGGCCAGATGGGTGAGCTTGGGAACTTCATTCACCAGCTGCTTTACCAGATGGATATTTTCCGCAAGCACCCTCCCCACGGTTTTTATTTCGGTAATTCTTCCGTCCTTCACACGGTATAGCAACATACCGAGATTGCCGAGTTCTGTTTCCGGCTGCGTGTTTCTGGTCCATGTGTCGGGCCTGCCCTTTGTATCAAGCGGCCTTTGCATAATCGCGCCGGTAACGCTGGCATTGTTGCTGACCACCACTTCTTTGCCCTGAATGCCGCTAATTTTCACTTCCTCGGCGGATACATGCGTATGCCCGTAATTGACGTGCGTCACTTTTTCCAATGTTTTGCTGGTAAGGATTTTTGGTTCATGGTCGCCCAGCTTTTTATAAAAATTCACTGTGCGGTCGGATTTAAGGCCATGCGGCAGCATCACTTGTGATTTTCTGGCTAAATCGCCGATGCGCCCTTCAATATTTTCAAGCTGCTGGGTGGTGCGCTCGATAGCGCGTGTATACACCAGATTTTCCGCTTCGAATTGTGGTGGCAGCAAATCCGTGCGCTGCGCCAGTTCTTCCTGAAGCTCTTCAAATTTCTTGCAGCGTTTTTTGAGCTTGGAGACAGTGAGGTCCAGCGCATCAAGGTCAATTTCATTTTTCTTCACCGCCTTGTAAAAATCACCTTCCTGTGCGTGATAGAGAAGTTCGGCATAAAGCGTTTTTGCAGTAACGTTGGGCTTGCGCCACCAGTTGACAAACGCCTGCCCTTTTTCCTGCTTCTGCGCGCTGGCTGCCCAGATATTCGTGGCGATAGACACAGCCTTTTGCGCCATCTCCCTGTGCGTGAGGCATTTGCGTTCAATGTCGGTGCCACCGTCTTCGACGAACCATAAATCATCCATCTGCAAGTCACCGTGTGTGGCAAGCAGCCTGTCGCGCTTGTCCTTTTCACCACCGGGCATGGGAATAATGGCTACTTCCGCCACCCACTGGAAATTATCGGGATATTGTTTTTCCAGCTCTGTAAGCGCGTCGCGGAATGTTTCAAAATTTTCGTGATTGCCGATGACCTTGACAATTTTACGCGGCGGATTCTCTTTAATTAGTGTTGTCAATACAGCTATGTCATCCTTCACTTTCTGGTGAAGAACCGCTTCAGCAGTTTCAAGCATGGCTTTTTTGTAGTCGGCACCACGCGCGGGAAAACGCTTGTAAAGCTCTGCCGCCGCCTCCTTGAATGCGAGTGGTGATTCATATTCAAAATCATCACCATTCATGAGCAAAATATTGGCCTGACTGGAAAAACCGTCCAGCGCCTGCTTTACTTCCGGCATACAGGAGGTGACACCGCCCTCATGACCGTCTGATACGGCGAGCAATAATTGTTCGCCTTCCTTCAGTTTTATTATTTTTGCGGCTATGCCCGCCCAGTCTTTTGCTGTGAGATGGGCGCAATCTTTTGCTTGTAACATATTGGCCAGATTACTAGGGTTTGCAGGCCTTTTAGCCAGTAATGGACTAAAAAGCAACTATTGTTGGATAACACTTGGAAACCACTGTATCAGAATGAAATTTTAACAACGTCTTATGCTGGCATAATCCATAATATAGCCTGTAGAGCCAGGCGACCATTTTTCAACGTTTTTAGCGATGTGTTCGGCAAAAATGGTTGATTGCTGTCTTTCCTCCGGCGTAGTTGCAGCGAGATATTGCGCCTTTCTTTTATCCAGCAACGCCATAAGCCCGCCAAAAGGATTTTCTTCCACCGCCCGCCCCGCATCATCACGTGGCACGTAAACAAACTCCTCCACTGCCCTGTACAGGTTTGCATCCCCGATCTGGTAATTATAACGGTTCAGCAAAAGATGCTTGGCAAGCTTTGCGAATAGCTCCGCACGCACGCCATCATCATCAAGGTCAGCATATATTTTATGTTTAGTAAAAGAGTGCGCCTCCTTAAGCTGGGTTACATATTTTTCTAGCATTTTTAGCGCTGTTTCCGTCTTATTCCCTCTCCATGGAAGCGACAGCTTCAGTTCACCTTCCATCTGTGATTCAGCATAGGCTAATAACGTATTCCTGAAGCAGTTTTCTTCGGTCGTATATGTTTCAGCCGTATGCTCACTTACTTCCCTCTTCCACCGTTCAAGCAAACCTGAAAGCTTTTTTGTGTGTTTTTCTAACGTAGATATAAAACCCGAGGATACATCATCACTAAGCGCACGGTCAAAATCCTCTGCACGCTGGTCTAATGCGTGCAGGATTTCCTCTGCCACCAAATCGTCAAACCTTGTCATCTCTGCTTTGCGCTTCATGGTGACATGCCTGATTTTTGAGGTAAGTGCCATAAGGTTGTCTTTTTTAGAATAGTATCCCGCTGCTTCATCGGCACTGTATTTAGTGGTAAGACTGTCTATTGCCATTCCCTCATGGCCTACCAGCGCCATAAAAAAAGTTTTGGTGAAAAGCTCATGTGAAATTTCCGGGTATTTGCATAACTCAACAAACACCTTGTTTATCTGGTGTGTTTCCAACTCCTCTCTGAAAAAAGCATTATCAGGAAAACGCTTTTTTCTGGCAGCACGTAAATGTTCGCGCATGGACTCTACATTTGCAGCCTGAAGTACAGGTGTGTAGTCAGTAATATCGCCATATTTATCTCGTGCGCATTGTTTGCCAGCTACAAAGAGTTTGCTGTTTGGCCCCTGCCGCAATAGCGACTCACCCAGAAGCACTTCCGCCTCCGCTGTTGGTTCAAAATATTCTATGGGTATGCAGGCATTATATAACCTGTGATCCTTCAGAACATTGCATTCTTTATCGAGGAATACACAGGTGGATGCGCCGCCCACTTCGAACACATGGATTTTTTCCATGACCTTCTGCTGCCATTCACTAGGTTCTGGCTCATCATTTAATTCGCGGATAGTGTATCTGCGTTTTGTTTCTATTAATGCCATACGCAGAATTTTACGGCTATTCCATGAATACAGGAATATTTGCAGCGGTGCGGCGTAAAATTTCACACACAAGCGTCTGGTTAAGTGCGCTTTCCTTCGGCACATACACTGCTTTGGTGCTTGTTTCACGCGCCAGCTTTTCAAACTCGCTGCCTGTTTTTGCCGTTTTCAGAAAGTCTATCTTAGCCAACTCTTTTTTTACCCAGTCTTCCGAAACCTTGTACACACAGGCATCACCTACGCGAGCCACTTCATTGGTCATGGCGCGTTGAAGGGCGGCATCGGGCATCAGCTGTTTAGCAAGTGCTTTTGGATCTGCTTTGGTGTTATTAGCCATAATATTTCTCCGTTATCTCTTACATGCCGACCGATTTGCCAACCATGATGGCTGGTTGTGCGGGCTCCCATGATACATCACGTTGCATTGCCACATTCCTAGCTTCAATGTTTGCTATTGTCCTGTCTTTACGCGATAAGTCAAATGCGTAGTTAAATGACTGGGCAAAGGCGGCAGTGCCGAGTGCTGTTACTTCATCCATGGTTGCCTCGCGCTTGTCAGGACTCTTGGCGTCAGCAGCAAAGACCGGACGGCGGCGTATGGTAGCAGCCTCCAGCGTAATAAATTTTGCCACTTTCTTTGCCTCATCAGGTGCGCCCAGCTCTTTCACATCACTGAATATCTTTTCAAGCGTGGTGCGAATTTTGGGGCCTGCACCCACTTCGGTGCGGTCAACATAGGTTATTCCTAGCTTTCCAGATTCCAGTCTTCCCTTGAGAGCCGGATCAATTTTATCACCTACTATCAGCGTGGTGTTATTATTGTTGTTACGCCAAACCTGAATTTCTGAAGGATTACCCTGCTTGTCACGTACACTCAGTACATTGACAGCAAGACCAGTAGCGCTCCGGTTTTCAAGAATTTCAATTGCGGTAGAATTTACTGCCATCAGACTACCTTCAAGATTCGTAATGGTCTCACCTTTACTGATACGCTTCGAAAGATCACGCGTGAACATGCGATCAAGGTTCTGTTCGGCAAGAACAGGCAGTGTCAGGCCTTTGAGTACAGATTCCACCTCAAGGCGGTCACCCATAACGCTTTGTTCAGATTTTGAACGCGCCGCCCAACCCTTCACCAGTGGTTCACTGGCATCGGTTGCTATATTCGGGTTTACGGTAAGAATCTCACGTTCAGACTTGCCCTTGCTAAGGTTTTGCCTAGTCAGTTCTGTGAGCATTTTACTGACCGATGTAAGCGATAAATAATCATCGCCTACTGTAGATATGCTTAATCCTGCTTCAGCCAAAATTGCCTCACGCACTGCTTTTGCCTGAGCATCTACCGAAACTCTGCGCTGAGGATCTATGTTCAGTTTTGCTTCAACAAGCTGCGAGGCATCCTGCGCTGCACCCTGATGGAATACCACGCCTGCATTCGCAAGTTCGGTATCAATCTGGCTAGCGATGGCAGCCCGTATGTTAATGTCATCAATGCGTGATAAAACCTGTTCATCGCGCCACTTTAATACTGCGGTTGCAAGATCAGTACCAAGACGCTGCTCAACGGCAACTTCCTTAGCGCTTGCAGGAGCAGAGCCGTCACCAAAGAGGAAATCATCCATGCCGGTTCCTGCTTCAACAACGTTTGATTTGGAGGCAATGGCGTCTGATATCCATTTTTGCGGCGTGCGCAAGTCTATGCGAATTGGGTGATCCCTTAAGTAACGGCCTGCCTCGATTCCCAGCGGATTGGCTGTATAAGCCGGATTCTCTGGATCTAATGCTGTTTCCAGATTGACGAGCAGCCCTGCAAGTTTGCGCGTACCTTCCTGCACGCGATCTGCATTCAGTATCATCTGCGTCTTTAGGTTAGGAAAAAGTTTGCGCTCTGATTCAGTAAGACCAAACTTCACATGCTCTTCCAATACCTGAGCAAACGCAGCCGCTTCCGGCGAATCCGTTTTGGGGCGATTCCCGCCAAACATACGTTTTTCCAACTCTGTTGCTTTCGTACCTGTCAACTGGTGCTGAATGGCCTGTTCAAAAACATCAGCGCGTTCGTCCCTGTCTTTAGGCATCGCCATTTCAACGGTCTTAAGACGGGAGAACATGGGGTTGTCCTGCATTAGCGTGACACCTGCGTCACGCACGTTACCTGTCATTAAAAGAACCGGAACTTGCCCACGCTTCAACACTACATTATTGCCTTCTGCGTCCTTCACCGTGTGTGATTCCTTTTGGCCGGTAAATACTTCTGCCACACCTAAAAGCGCGTCATAATTCTTAAGGCGCGAAAATTCATCAAGCACAATAAATGGCTTGTTCTGCTTAACGGCACGAATAATCGGGCCGTCCACTTTTTTTACATCCACCTTTTGTGCTTCTACAGGCTCTCCCTGAGCTTTAAGGAAATCCTGCACGACATCAATGACGCTTCCTGAAGCACCTTTATCCACCTCACCCTCTGTACTGGTGAGTTTCCTTTTCAGTTTTTGCCAATCTACAGCATAGCTGTCGTCTTTAGCGCTGAAAGCATCTCCCAGCTGTGAAAGCGCTTCCATGCCCGCAACAGACATCTGGTAAGGACGGCCATCATCACGCTCAGACCTGCCATTTATCTTGGCAAGAATTTCATCAACGCGCTCTTCCAGCGTACGTCCGCCCTGCTCAGGACTGAACACAATTTCAGTCAGCAGGTCGTTGGCACGCATTTCCGGTTCGCACTGCGCATATTCGAAATCACCATACGGACGAATAGCACCCATCACGCCTGCTGTTTTGCCAAGACCGGCATCACCCAGCACCAACATGGCACGGCGCTGTGTGTTTGGTCTTGCCATCTCACGGATGTCTTCAGCGAATGGCATAAAGTTAGTCAGTGGTATATTACGATTGAATTCCCCCTGTACCTGTTGTTCTTCAAGCCTGCTATATACAGGACTCCCCTTTACAGGATCATACACACCTGGCTTGTTAACAATGGTCGCGGATCCTGTCGCGCGTTCCTGCTTGATTGTTGGCGTAAACGCACTCGGCCCATACTCCGACACCTTGCCAACATATCGTGGTTCGACATCAAATGGGTCTTTTGAACTGATTGTGGTTGCCATGTTAATATCTCCTTGCTTGAGGCTTATCGAGCGCACGGACATCCATCAGTGCGTCCTGTAACTGTTTTGCATATTCCATTGACGGAATGGCGATTGCGCCCGAGGCGCGGGTAATTGCCGTATCCATTATTTCATCCAGGCCTTTTGCTATCCCGGGCTTCATTTTTTCTACATCAGGGTTCCACCTCGATTCGTCGGGGATATAAGGAACCTTCTTAAAGCTAATCCTATCACCGACGGATGTTTTTTGTATTTCCTCTACAAGGCGTTCTGCATTTGTTGTTCCGCCATAACCGTATTGATTTTCGACGATCAGGAAATCCACCGCTATCCGCTTGCCGGAAGTCAGCAACGCTTTAACCGCAGGTAACGCTTTATCATAATCGGTAACATCACCGTCTGTCATAATTAGTATTTGTGTCATACCAACGTTACGGCGCGGTTTTTTGCGCTGTGCATCAATTGCTTTTTCCAGAAATTCTTCAATGGATGGAGCAAGGTCGGATCTTGAAAAATTCACACCTTTCTCGATGCCTTCTATACGTTTTGAAATTACGTCTGATTTATCACCGGGCGCCGCGATAGTAATTGCCGGACGTGAACCCCATGTGTTCATATGGAATTCGATACCCTTGCTCTTGAGTTTGCTGTTTGCATTTTGCGACGCTTCATTAACGGCAACACCCATGCCTATTACTTCCGGAATATACGGACGCATACTGGGTGAGGCATCGAGCAAAGTAACAAAACTTATTTCCGGCGGTTCCATAACCACTTGATCGGTCGGGAAGCGGTTATAATCATCCTTTCGGGCAACGCCAAGCTGCTGCGACGCTTTCAGGTTTGCATGCGCTCTCACATCCATGGGATCACCACCAGGAATCAGACCAAGACTCTGCGCACGCTTGCGTATCAGGTCGATTTGCGATTTCTGCATCTGCTCCATTTTATCGGTCAGTCTATCACTTATCGGTTTTCTATCGCGTGCCATTCCTTGATAGCGGTTTAGATCGCCTGCCTGCTCAAGCAATTTATTACCACCTGCCTTGGGGAGTTCATCACGCCCATCATTATTTCCGGGGCTACCTCCGCCTTGTGGTGGTGATTGCGGCGGTGGCTGGGGCCGGTCTTTCTCTTCCTGCTCAAGCCTTTCCTTTTCCTCCTGCTGACGCGCCTTATCAATTAAATCCTGCAGTTTTTGCCCTTTCGGGGAAGCAGATGCATCCACATCATCCTGCTTTTGCTGGCCTCGACTCGGGTTCTGCGGCTTCTCATCAGGTATATCAATGATAATTTCATCTGGTGTCTTGCCATCCGCACCTTCCTGCGCTGACGGCATTTGTTCACCCGGGCGACGGAATCTTACCTTTGGCTTTTTAGGAGCGGGTTTTTGACCTGCATCCTGACCTTCAGGTTTTTTCTCACCCTGATCTTCGCCAGCGCCATCCTTTTTATCGCCCTGACCTTCACCAGCTCCTTCTTTTTTATCGCCTTCAGACTTCTTCTCACCTTGGCCCTCACCGGCACCTTCTTTTTTGTCACCCTCAGGCTGCTTGTCGCCCTGACCTTCGCCGGCGCCTTCCTTTTTATCACCTTCTGGTTGTGCAACAGACTTGCCACCACCCTCACCACCTTGCGGAGGCGTACTGCCACCTTGCTGTTGGTCTCCGCCCTGCTGCTGATCACCACCTTGCTGCTGGTCTTTCTGCTCTTCAGGCGGATTACGGAAATTCTCAATCGCCTGTTCCACAATTTTTTCTACATGCCGCTCAGCAAAACGTTCATACGCTTCATCAATAAGCAACATGCGCTGCGCAAATTTATCCTGCGCATCTTTCAATAGTTCTTTTGGCTTATTATAAAGACTTGGGTCAGGCTGTAGTTTGCTTACGCGACGCGCATAATCCTGCAATAGGCGAAGCGCGTCTTCCCCCACAATATCAGGATCAGCTGCGGTAGCCCCACGTGCATTTAACGCTTCAATATCGACATTAAGGCGTTTCCAACCTTGAACTGACGGGTCATGATAATTGTGTTCCGGACGCATCTTGAATGACTCGATAATTGCGCCATCAAGATTACTTAATTCGCCTTCCGGCGTTCCGGGCGGCGGGAGCGCCCCAGGTGGCAATGGATAACCTGCAGGCGTAAGTACGGACGGAGAATACATGGTGGTTATATCCAGCAATTTTCCTTCCGGCTCGGGCAGGTTCTCATAGCGAGCGCGGCGTATCGAATACTCGTTTACCATGTGGTCTTCAACTGCATTTAGGAAGCGCATAATTTTCTGAACGCGTATGTTAGAAGCAATAGCCTGTTCCTTTTCATCGTCATTCAGCTCGCGTACTTCGCTTGTTTTTTGCAATTCAACAAGCTTCTCTCGTTCCTGCATATACTTGCCGGAATAGCCTAATGTTCCAAGACGATGCCCTTCTTCATGATAATATATACGAAGATATTCTGGAGAAATGAGCGATTGCATCAGGTCAATATTGACCTTGTTCTGGTCAGGCGAAAAATAAAACCATGAATTTGGCTTGCCCCATTGCACCTCTGCGTTCGGATCGTTAACACTTGTATATAAGTGTCCACTGATTTTCATAAGTTCCAGCTGGGACCATTGTGCAGTTTCAGCTTTTTGCCAAATTGGATGCTGGGTTATTGAGCCATACTGCTCGGGATGCTCAGACACATGCATGATAGTGGCGCCCCACATCAGGCGCTGCGCTTCCGTATCTAGGGTTACTTTTTGAATTTTAAGACCAGTTGGATTGGACAATGCATCCTTGGCGATCTTCGCCTGTTTTTCTAAGGCCTGCTTCTCATTAACAGGCGCGGCGGCAATTACCTCCTGCACCACCCTGTCGTAAGCGTCCAGGGTGAGTTTTCCATTATCCATTTTTTCTTTATGGATGGATATGCGCGCAGGTGAGTACCTTTGCTCGAGTATTTCATCGAGCTTCCATTTTTGTGCCCCCTGATTAGCAGGTGATTGCGCCACAAATATCCTATACTTAGGAGTACAGTTTCATGGTTCTCTTTATATCAGTTAAATGTTACACAAATATTAACGATTGCTAGAATTTATTAAAATAAATCAATATGTGTTAATATTTTTGCCTAAAACTTCACAATACCTTAATAAATTATTTACTAAGCTGCTGATAATATAGGGTCACTTAAAACTACGAAAATATATAGTCAAATATATAGTGGGGATATATGGGTAAACTCAGGGATGATACAAAGGAAATAGCGGGACAGCTTACTGAACTAAGCGGCCGCTTTGGCATGGTCAGTGATCCAAATATTCCGCCTGAAAAGCAGGTTGATATGGATGCCATGAGAGAGATGTCACAGATGTCAATGACTAGCGCTATGAGCATCTACATCCCAGAAAACAAGCTCGGTGGCGAAGAAACCTCCATTCCTGTTAAAATTACCTTTGTTAGCCCAGCCGATAAGGAGCAGCCACAGGCAGCACAGTTTACCCGAATGGTCGCTGATATTTTATTAAAGAACGGTGTAAGCTCTGACAGGAAATCGTTGGAAAATGCAAATGACAGGGAATTGTCATTCAGGGCAACTCCAGGAAATGCAGCAGGCCTTGCAACCGCCTTGCAGGAAATCAACCAATTCCTTGAAGCCGATAAAGGACAGGAACAGGCAGTCCGTGACATGCTGACCAAGGCAAGCCGTATCGAAACACAATTTACTCCAGTAGCGGGCCAAGTGGGCGGCAGGCAGATTATTACTGAAGCCACCAAGGTTGCTCCCACTTTTGAAATTACAAAAGTTAAGGACGCAGGCAGTGGCGCAACAGTAAACGAGCCGGTATTCGGTGTAAAAATTGAAACCAACGACCCTGTGCTGTCAGACGCTCTCACCGGTGTCAGCAACAAGAATAAGAGCGTAAAGGTTAGTGATGCCAGCTTCTCGCGCGTTGATATTGGCAAACAGGAATTCGAAGGCAAACAATTCCGCGCACAGGGTGCTGCCCTTGAAGACGTCATGGAACAGGCTACCAAGGACCGTGCAGCACTGAACACCGAACAGGATCAGATGCGCTATTCACAGGTTATACGCGGGGACCAGCCCGATCAGAAAAAGAAAGATGGCAGTTGGGCAGCCGGTGTGGATAGTGACGACGGCAACCAATCGATTGTCGGACGCGGCAAATAGGGCCAAAATTAGGCTTTAAACGACTTTCATTCTAGGTTAGAAAAAACCACCTCCTGACATTCAGGGGGTGGTTTTGTTTTTGGGGCAATAATTCATGCTGCGCGTATTTCTAATCCACCTTACCTTTATTCTTACTATCGCTGCCACTGCGGTTATTTACGCTATGCCGCCCGTACTTGGCATCCCATATATTCTGCTGTGCTTGTGGCTACTGTATTGGCGCAAGCAAAAAGCGGAAACCGCCATGCTTCTGGCGTCCATGTCAGTGTTGTTTGGCTGCCTTGAAATATTCGTACGCATGTTTTCTGACGACATTTTTTACCGTGAACATGAAAAATGGGCGCTGAGGGGGAAATACCGCGCTAATGTCGAAGATACGTTACGTGTCCGCTTTGGTGACATGATTGCCATGGACCCGACGCTCAAGGAAAAGCTGGCTGAGCCACACGACGTGCGCTTTGTCACCGATAGCCTTGGATTTCGTAATGAAAAAGATTATTCGGGTGAACCATATGTGTTACTCGGAGATTCCTTTACCGCAAGCACAGGCATCACACATGAGCAAACGCTTGCTGCGCAATTAAACGCCATGATGCCTTCGCATTTTTACTCCATGGGCTATCCGGGCGCACCAAGGGATTATGAATCGAACGCTCTGGTATTCCTGACCAAGGGACACACCAAGGCGCGCTTCCTCTGGTTTGTTTTTGAGGGTAATGATTTCAAGCTCCAAGAAGAAATGGGGGATGCCCCAAAGCTTCCTTCCCTCAAACCTGCATGGAAAGAATATTTTAGCCTGCGCAACCTACCATTCATGACAACTCGCGTTTTAGTTATATTCTTTAAGGCCGTTGGAGCAAGGACAACGGGGGGCGAGGAAAAGAGCGAAGACATAGTGCAAGTGTTTGATGTGGGCAATAAACCCATGGGATTTTTTGGCAAGTATATGCATAGAAGTGGCTCTCCTAATCTGGAGTTTCGCATTCTAGGCACAGAAGAAGTTATGAGCCGTACTGCCTGCGTATTCTTTATTCCTGAAAAATACAGGGTTTATAAGCCATGGATAAAATATGGCACGCCTGTATCCGAACCGGCAGAAGGGCTAAAAATTCTTAAAACTCATTTTAAACGTCACGGCATTCCAGTCATTGACATCACCCCTGCCCTGCAGAAAGCAGCCAAAGATGCCTTGCCGGATAAGACCGTATTTTGGCGCGACGACACCCATTGGAATGCCCAGGGAATCAGCGCTATTCTGCCGGAAGTAAGGCGCTGCGTCGAGCAAGATAAGGTGCGCCACGCCACCTAGAAAATTAACTTGCATAAACTGGGCTGTTTCACTACATCTTGCCTATGAAAAAAGCCCAGCAATTCCATGAGATACTTCATAAAGACGAGTCCATTGACCTGCCGTCGGAGCGCAGCTTCGCGCATGTCATGGCCGCTGCGTTTTACATCATCGCGGCCATCGTATGGTGGAACAGCGAAGTGTTTGACGGTATCGAGATACGCCTGACTATTATCGGCAGCCTGTTTCTGGCAGTTGGTTATATGAAGCCGCTCTGGCTGCGCCCGCTCAACAAGCTGTGGTTGCAATTTGGTTTGCTGCTTTTCAAAATCACCAACCCCATTATCATGCTGCTGATTTATGTAATCACGATATTGCCAATCGGCCTTATCATGCGCGTTATGGGCAAAGACCCGCTGCGTCGCAAAAAAGATGTTTCAGCAGAGAGCTACTGGATTGTCCGCGAGCATCCGGGCCCTGCTCCTGACACCATTAAACGTCAATTCTAACCAGCAGGAAAACGATGAGCGCATTTATAAAAGAACTCTGGGCCTTCATGAAAGTGCGCAAAAAATTCTGGCTGCTGCCCATACTGCTGGTGATGCTGCTGCTCGGCGGCTTGCTGGTGCTGGTTAAAGGCTCTGCCGTAGCCCCCTTCATCTACACGCTGTTCTAAATGTATATCCTCGGCATATCAGCCTTCTATCACGATAGCGCCGCCGCACTCATCAAAGACGGTGAGATTGTTGCTGCCGCACAGGAAGAGCGTTTCTCACGCAAAAAGCACGATGCCCGCTTTCCCGTAAATGCCATCACTTACTGCCTATCGGAAGCAGGCATATCGCTCAGCGACGTGGCTCATGTGGCGTTTTATGAGAAACCATTCATCAAATTCGAGCGACTGCTTGAAACCTACCTCGCAACTGTGCCGTTTGGTTTTCAGTCATTCCGCATGGCCATACCGCTCTGGCTTAAGGAAAAACTGTTCCAGAAGTCACTTCTGGCTGAGGAACTAAGGGCCTTTGACCCCGCTTTTGATGGTGAACAGAAACTACTCTTTGCCGAACATCACCAAAGCCACGCCGCCAGCGCTTTTTTCCCTTCGCCGTTCAAAGAAGCTACCGTGCTTACGGTGGATGGTGTGGGCGAATGGGCGACGGCAAGCGCAGGCATAGGCCGCGATAAATCACTTTCCATCACTAAGGAAATGCACTTCCCGCATTCGCTGGGCCTGCTCTATTCTGCGTTTACCTACTATCTTGGCTTCAAGGTCAATTCCGGTGAATATAAGGTGATGGGCCTCGCCCCTTACGGAAATCCGGTTTTTGCACAAACCATTCTCGATAATATCATTGATGTAAAACCAGACGGCAGCTTTCGACTAGACCAGCGCTATTTCAACTACTGCACTGGCCTTACCATGACATCTCCCTTGCTACACAAGCTGTTCGGCACACCACCGCGCAAGTCCGAATCACCGCTGACACAATGGCATATGGACATGGCCGCCTCGATACAGGCAGTGACAGAGTATATCATGTTCAAGCTCGTGCGCTCGCTGGTCAAGGAAACAGCCATACGCAACCTTTGCCTTGCGGGTGGCGTGGCGCTTAACTGCGTGGCTAACGGCAAAATTCTGCTGGAGGGATTAGTCGATAATCTTTGGATACAGCCTGCAGCTGGCGATGCCGGAGGTTCACTGGGTGCAGCACTGGCTGCTTATCACGGCTTGCTGGATAAACCACGCATCATCAACCCGCAGGACTCTATGCATGGCTCATATCTTGGCCCCGCATTCAAGCAGGAGGATGTCGAGCAGCGCTTGCAAAAATGTGGTGCGGTATTTCAGCGACTGGAAGAAAAGGACTTAATAAATGCTGTCGCCGATGCACTGGCCGAGGGCCAGGCCGTAGGCTGGCATCAGGGACGCATGGAGTTTGGCCCACGCGCACTGGGCGGGCGCTCCATTCTTGGTGACCCACGCTCCCCCGCTATGCAGAAAAACCTGAACCTGAAAATCAAATACCGCGAAAGTTTCCGCCCGTTTGCACCGTCTGTACCACGCGAGCATGTCAGCGAATGGTTTGATATCAACAGCGATAGCCCATACATGCTGCTGGTCGCCCCCGTTAAAGAAAAACACAGGTTGGCAATGAATGAAAATGAACAAGCATTGTTCGGGATTGATAAGCTGAATGTCTCACGCTCCAGCATCCCCGCCGTAACGCACGTGGATTATTCAGCCCGCGTGCAGACCGTGCATGAACACAGCAACCCGCACTATTACAAACTGCTCAAAGCGTTTCATGAGCGCACGGGCTGTCCAGTGCTGGTGAACACCAGTTTCAATGTGCGCGGTGAACCGATTGTCTGCACGCCTGAAGATTCCTTCCATTGTTTCATGGGTACCGGGCTGGACATGCTGGTGATAGAAAACTGTCTTCTGCGTAAACCCCTGCAAAATCCAGCTTTGAAACGCGATTATAGGGAAAGTTTTGAGCTAGATTAGCCTAACCATGTAATATTATGAAAATCAACGGGTTAAATATTCCACGCAGGCTATGTTTTATAATGAAAAAAACTCCATTTTAAGGTAGTATTTAGTAAATATTCCGAGATTCGCTATGGCTACAAACCGTCTGCCCCCGCAATACAGAGACCAAACTAAAAACGAGCAGCAATATGTCGAAAATGTTGTGCTGTTTGCAAAACGCTTGAAAGAGTTACAGGGCGTCATCGACCGCAGGGCGGATGATATTTTTATCGAAGAAGATGGCACATACCTTGATCTAGAAGAAAAAGCGCATGAAGTAAGGTTACTCGCCTCCTTTGCCGGATTATTGGCTGTCACCGCAAAAAAGCTGGATGTTGAAGTATCGGAAACCGGCGCGTCCTTCCATAAACGCGGCACAGTAAACGAAGTTTTGAAAAGGCAGCTAAAAGCAGGTATGGACCAAAAACTTATCGAGGAAATCGGCGGCAACTACTACGACGGTGATGCCTCAAATTTTCTAAAGCAGGTGCGTGCATTTACAACCGAGCTTCGCCAGCAATACAAACTGCCGGTCAAAGGCAAGAATAACCCGCCTGAGCGTTCCAGATAATAGCCGTTTAGGATATGCGGCGTTTGCTGTCCTTGTTAGCCACACCCTCAAGATTCAGCAGCAGCTCTTTAACCTTAAGGCCGCTGGAAAAACCAACCAAGGCACCGTTGCTGCCAATCACGCGATGACACGGAACAATAATGGGCAGCGGGTTACGGCCATTGGCCATTCCCACGGCGCGCGCCTTCTTGGTATCGCCCAGTCCTTTTGCCTGCTCTCCATAAGAAATGGTCTGGCCGTAAGGGATCTTCTGCAACTCTCGCCACGCTTTTATCTGGAACACGGTTCCCTGCATATCAAGTCGAATGTCGAACTTTTCACGCTTGCCTGCAAAATATTCCGCAAACTGTTTTGCTGTTTTTACAAGCAACATGTGGTTTTCACCATCTTCCATTCCTTCGGAAAGCGCACGTTTATGAGCTTCTTTGCCGTTGAAATTCACAGCACGTAACCCTTTTTCAGATGCCACAAGCTGCAACGGCCCAACCGGTGACTGCACAAGTTTGGTGTAAAATATCTGCTTAAGCATGAGTTACCTACTTTATGTAAATTTGGTCAAACGTTCCATTATCGTCAAAATGCTTTTTCTGGGCGTCTTTCCAGCCGCCAAAATCCGCTATGGTAACCATCTTAATCTTAGGAAACAGGCTTGTAAACTGCGCAGCTACCTTGGCATCTGACGGGCGATAATAATGTTTTGCGACAATCCCTTGTGCCTCAGCTGAGTAAAGATGATTCAGGTATTCAGTGGCCACTTCAAGTGTTCCGTTGCGCGCAGCGTTCTTTTCCACCACAGCAACTGGCGGCTCTGCAAGTATGCTGATGGAGGGATAAATAATCTCAAGATTGCCTTTGGATTCCTTTACCGCAAGATGCGCCTCATTTTCCCATGAAACAAGCACATCACCGATACCACGTTGCAGGAATGTAGTTGTAGCACCCCTTGCGCCAGCATCCAGCACCGGCACATTTTTGAACACCTGACCCATGAATTCTTTGGTTTTTAGCTCATCCTTTGCAAACTTTTTATCAGCATACGCCCATAGTGCTAGATAGTTCCAACGCGCGCCTCCGGATGTTTTTGGGTTGGGGGTTATTACCTGAACGTCCTGACGAATCAGGTCACTCCAGTCCTTTACCTTTCTAGGATTGCCTTTCCTCACCACCAATACGATAGTTGATGTATAAGGAGAGCTGTTATTGGGGAGTTTGATTTGCCAATTATTTGGAAGCAGGCCACCCTTCTCTGCAAGCACGTCAATGTCATAGGAAAGCGCCAGCGTTACAACGTCGGCCTTAAGCCCGTCTAGCACCGAGCGCGCCTGCTTGCCGGAACCGCCGTGCGACTGGGTAATTTTTACGTCATTGCCGCTGGTCTTTTTCCAGTGTTCGATAAATTTCTTATTGTATTCATCATAAAATTCGCGTGTCGGATCATAAGAAACATTAAGAAGCTCATTGCCAGCAGCATTTGCGCCAGAAACACTCGCAAAAAAAACAACGCCAAGGAATGCGTTCACCAGGTTCGATATTTTCATTTTTATCTCCTAAAAAAACCCGTTATTATCAGCTTGGGCTGGTTTTAGCACACATGAATGGTGAAGCAAGAAAACAAACTGAACTATTGTTTTCTTGTAATAAATCACCTAGCTATAAGCCATGCCAAAGCTGCTTTTTGTATGTACCGGAAATATATGCCGCTCCCCCACAGCTGAGGGAGTGTTGCGCCATTATGTGCATAAACAGGGGTTATCAAATGAAATCCTGCTGGATTCCGCAGGTACACAAGGTTACCATATTGGCGCCGCGCCAGACCCGCGCTCTGTGGACGCCGCTGCCCAAAGGGGCTTCGATATTTCTGCGTTACGCGCACGCAGGTTGGAGGCCGGCGACTTTCAAGAATTTGACCTGATATTAGGACTTGATAACAGCCATATGCAGCATTTGCAAGAAATCGCCCCAAAGAATGCCAAAGCTGAACTCGCCCTTTTTCTGGAATATGCGGGTGTAACAAAGGAAAAAGAAGTGCCGGACCCATATTACGGCAACCGCAAGCATTTTGAATATGTGCTTGACCTTGTCGAGGCTGCTGCCCTACCACTAATACATAAGATAAAACAGGAGGTGTGACATGTTGCATTCCGCTGCATTGCTTACAAACGAGGAAGCCCGCTCAGCTGATAGCGCCACCATCGCAAAAGGCATCAGCGGTGAAGCGTTGATGGAAAACGCAGGAAAAGCGGTCGTATCGGTTATCGATAACTATTTTAAGCCCTGCCCCGTACTTGTACTTTGTGGCATCGGTAACAACGGCGGCGACGGCTTTGTCATTGCGCGCATTCTTAAAGAAAGAAACTGGCCCGTCACCGTATGTGTGGTGATGGACGCCAAGGACATCAAAGGCGATGCGCTAGCCGCCAAAAACAAGTGGCAGAAAGCAGGTGGCAAAGTGCATAATTTTTCGCCCGTTTTGCTCAACGAAAATAAGCTGATTATTGATGCCATTTTCGGCACAGGCCTCGACCGCCCGATTGAAGCTCCGGTAAGCGATATCATCACACAAGTCAATAAATGCCCCCTGCCCGTTATTGCTGTGGATATTGCCAGCGGCATCAACGGCAATAGTGGCGCTGTCATGGGTGTGGCGGTTGAATCGATGCACACTGTAACGTTCACGCAGGGCAAGCCCGGGCATTTCCTGCTGCCTGGAAAAATAAATACCGGTCAGTTGCATGTCGCTGATATCGGCATTGTCGATGATCAGCTTGCACCCAAACATTTCCTGAACACGCCCGCCCTGTGGAAAGATCAATTGCCGAGGCCTTCTGCCGAAACACACAAATATACGCGTGGGCATGCTATCGTAATTGGTGGCGGTATCAGCAGCACGGGCGCATCCAGAATGGCTGCGCTTGCAGGTTTGCGTGCTGGTGCAGGGCTTGTGAGTATCGCCTGCACGCCGGATTCACTGCCTGTGTATGCCAGCTCGCTGATGGCGGTGATGACCAAACCTATCACCAAAACCACGCCGCTGAAAGCCATGATAGATGAAAAACATGTCACTGCCGTACTTGTTGGGCCCGGATGCGGCATAAGCGATACCACGCGTGACCAGACCATAGAAATACTCAAGCACAACAAACCCTGCGTAATTGATGCCGATGCTATCAGCGCCTTTCAGGATAACCCGAACCCGCTTTTCTCGGCTATCAAAGCCCCGACTGTCCTCACCCCGCACGAAGGTGAGTTCGAGCGCCTGTTCTGGGTAAAAGGTCCCAAGCCAGAGCGCGCCATTGCCGCTGCCAAGGAAAGCAACGCCGTCATTGTATTCAAGGGCAATGACACCGTCATCGCCCATCCGGACGGACGTGTTGCCATCAACCATAACGCACCTGTATGGCTTGCTACCGCAGGGGCTGGCGACGTACTCGCCGGATTGATTACTGGATTTTTAGCGCAAGGTATGCCTGCATTCGAAGCTGCCTGCACCGCTACATGGATTCATGGTGAAGCCGCCTGCGCTGTCGGCCCAGGCCTGATTGCCGAAGATCTTCCAGCTCATGTACCGCAGGTATTGGCCAAACTCTATCTATGATCAAATCCATACGCGCTATCATCGCTGGCCGCGTGCAGGGTGTGGGTTACCGTGCGTGGACAATTTCCACCGCCAGCAAGCTGCAAATCAAGGGATGGGTGCGTAACCGCAGTGATGGCACGGTAGAGGCCGTTTTTCACGGCAGTGATGAACAGCTTGGCGCCATAATTGCAGCGTGTAAAAAAGGGCCGATATTGGCCAGAGTTGATGCTATTGAAACTTTTCCTTTTGAAGAAACGCTCGCTGAAGAAGCTTTTACGGCAAAACCAACGCTATAGCCTTACTTATCCTGATATTTATCGCTGTAGGATATTTCCTCGTAATCCACTTCAATAATCTTGGACTCCTGCCCAGCGGGTCTGCTGCTGCTTGTAAAGCGCCAGCGGTTCCAAAACTGCCGCAAGAAAATGAAGGCAGTTATAATCAGCGCAAAAATTGCAAACCAGACAAGCAGTGCAAATCCAAGAGTGAACGCCACCACAAGAGATATGGCAATGAAGATTACGGTAAGTATTGAAAGAATAGTATCCATATCACACTGTCCCAAAGCTTTTGATAAGACTGCCGCAAAGCATGTACCAACCGTCAACTACCACAAAAAATATGAGCTTAAACGGCAGCGAAATCATCACTGGCGGAAGCATCATCATACCCATGGCCATAAGAATAGAGCCCACAAGCATATCGATAATCACAAACGGTATGAATATCAAAAACCCAATTTCAAATGCGCGTTTCAACTCACTTATCATAAATGCAGGGAGCAATACCCGATATGGCGTGTCTTCTGCTTTTTCGATTTTCAGGTCAGGTACCATGCCCACAAACAGGTTTAAATCCTTCGGGCGCACATGCTCAATCATGAATTTATGGAACGGTTCAGCCATGCGCTCCAGCGCCTGTGTTTCCGTAATGCGTTCTTCCATAAGTGGAAGGACACCATCTTCATAGGCCTGCTCAAACGCAGGAGCCATAATAAATAAGGTTAGAAACAGAGCCAGCGACACCAGCACCTGATTGGGCGGCGTCTGCTGAAGGCCCAGCGCACTGCGCAGGAACGACAACACAATCACAATACGCATAAACGAAGTGGTCATAATTAGAATGGATGGCGCCAATGTGATAATGGTGAGCAATACCACCAGCTGAATCATACGCGCAGCGGCGCTGCCACCGGTCTGGCTGCCGAGATCGACCGACATGGTCTGCGCAATGCCCGCCGCAGGCAGCAACAGGCAGCAAGCGGCAAATACCACTAATCCGGCAATGAGTTTACGCATGTTCTGATTTCTTTGGGGTTTCAGTTTGCGACATCATACTGCCAACGATGCCTGATTCAATCACCAATTCGCGCCCGTCGGAAAGCAACAACAGATGTTCTGCGTTATCGCGGCGAACCAGAACCAGCTTTCGTTTATGGTCTATATAGCATACCTCGATCACGCGCAGACGCCCTTCCCCGCCGACATTACCAAGCGAATGCTTGCGGGCATATTGCCTCAGTACAACGGCCATGACACCAATCAGGCCAAGTACGAAGATAAAGCCAAATATGAAGCGTAAGGGATCGACGCTGTCCATAACCGCTAATTTTCTTCGTTCCTTTTGCCGAAACCGTCAGTGGCATCAGCAACCTTGTAGGCAACTGTGGCTTTCTTGTGTTTGGAGAGCGAGCGTATCTCATCAGCCATCGCATCGCGCAGGCTTGCCATTTCCTCACCCAGCTTGCCGATATCACCCAGTAACACCTGTAGTTTATCGGCATATTTAACGCGGTCATCCTGTGAAAGGCTGAGTACCAGCTGGCACAAATCCTGTACGCGCGCTTCCAGTCCCTGCATATCCATCATGCTATCGGACTTCAGCAACTCGCGGCTTTCACTGACAAAGCCGGAAATTTTAGTTAGGAGCGCCTCAGGCGGCAGTGTTTTTTCATCCGTTGTCATGATTTCTTCCCTGCGGCTCTGTTTGCTTTATAAATATAGGCAAGCATCTCGGCTACGGCGGCATAGGCCTCAACCGGTATGGGTGTACCCAATTCTATTTTAGAAAGTAGCTGCACGAGATCCTCATCGCGGCGGATTTCAATACCGTGCTTCTTGGCCATTTCAATAATCTGTTCGGCAATATAGCCCTTACCCTTGGCCGACACACGCGGGGCCTGATCGTTTGACTGATCATAGGTCAGTGCAACAGCCTGCTTGTTTTTGTCTATGGGGGCTGGTTCAGGGCTTATTGCCATCGCCACCCCCCTCGTTTCCGGCCTTGTTTCCGGAAATATCTATATTGAATTCCATATCCAACAGTTCGGCGTCCTGCGTAGAAGCAGCGGCCATGTTCTGTTCGGTAATCTTTTGGTGCAGTTCCTTGCGCAGGATGGTGGCCTCTTTAGGGAAAAGAAAGCCGAGTTTGACGGTTTTTCCCCTCACTTCTACCACGGTGACCTCGATATTATTGTTAATAATAATCGATTCGCCAATTTTCCTAGTTAAATAAAGCATTTAGGCCGTTCCCTGCCCCCTGTGTAACCGTGCATATAACCCCATACTACTGGCCTAAAATGTCCAAAAAAGCAAACCATATCAGTAAATTTCTCTAGCTATGCCTTTTGAAATAGGGTATTCTGTCTCTACAAACTAGGAAATATTTGCCGACATTACATATATGAACCTGCTCGATATACCGTTGTTTGGCATTATGCGCTCAAAGCTCAGCTACTTATCTGAGCGTCAGAGCGTTTTGGCCCAGAATGTCGCCAATGCCGACACTCCCGGCTATAAGGCCCGCGATATAGCAGAACCCGATTTCAAAAAGCTGGTGGCATCTTCCGGACTAGATAAAAGCAGTAACCTGAACATGACGGTAACCAGCTCAAAACATATAGCAAAAAGCGTGCCTTCACCCATGTTCGGCGCGTCGAAGCGAAACAGTACTTATGAATTAAATCCTAATAAAAACAACGTGGTTATCGAAGAAGAAATGGCCAAAATGTCGATGAATCAGGCCGAATACCAGAAAGTATTGAGTTTATACAGTAAAGGCATCGCCATGTTTAAAACCGCACTTGGCACCGGCTCGGGTGGCGCGTGATTTGCATTGGTAAGGCTGTAAGTAACAGACACAAGGAAATGTTATGGGCATAGGTGATACATTACACATATCCGCCGCCGGCATGCAGGCACAGGGTGAACGTCTGCGCGTGGTCGCCGAGAATATTGCCAATGCCGGTTCAACATCCGATGTTCCGGGTGGTGAACCCTACCGCCGCAAGATGGTCGTTTTCAAGAACGTACTCGACAAAGAAATGGGGACTAACCTTGTCAAGGTCGGCAAACGTGTACTGGACAAATCAGACTTCATCAAAAAATATCAACCATACCACCCTGCCGCTGATGAACAGGGTTATGTGCTTTACCCGAATGTGAACAGCATCATCGAGATGATGGACATGCGGGAAGCACGCCGTGGATATGAGGCCAACCTCAACGTAATCGAGATGGCGAAAGCCATGCTCTCACAAACCATCAACCTTTTGCGTGGATAATACAAGGTAACTTATGACGACGATCAATTCCCTGAGTGCCGCGAATGCTTACCGTAACCAGCTAAAGATGATGCAGGGCGTACAAGATACGCCCGACAATTCCCAGCAAGCCGCACAGTCGGCTTTCTCCCAGCTCGTGGAAAACGCCGCTAAACAGGCATCCAACACACAATACCAGAGTGAAGCCTTGCAATTGGAATCACTCACTGGCAAAGTGGAGTTGTCGAACCTTGTTACGGCTGTTGCCAATGCCGAGCTGTCATTACAGACCGTCGTTGCTGTCCGTGACCGGGTTATCAATGCCTATCAGGACATCATTAAAATGGTCATTTGATGGAAGCTGCCGAAGTAGTTGACGTAGTAAGGCAAGGTATTTATGTGCTGATGCTGGTGTCGGCACCCATAATGATAGCCGCACTTGTCGTTGGCCTTACAATATCCATCCTTCAGGCCCTCACCCAGATTCAGGAACAAACACTCACCTTCGTGCCAAAACTTGTCGCCATGTTGCTGATGCTGGTAATCACACTTCCCTTCATGATGCAAACGCTGATTGATTTTACGCACAAGCTACAGGACCGGATAGTTCATATAGAATAATGGTGTACTAACCCGTTAATACTGTATAGTCGGCGTTATGCTCGCACAGTTCATGACCACCCAGTTGTTCGCGTTCCTGCTGGTGTTCTGCCGCACCGGATCGGCTTTTATGCTGCTTCCGGGTTTTGCCGAATTTTATATTCCCATGCGTGTGCGCCTTATGTTCGCCCTTGGTTTTAGCCTCGTGCTTACACCCGTTCTCGCCATGCCGCCTGTACCTGAAACCGTGCCTGTGCTGTTTACGCTTATCATCGCAGAAATTATGGTCGGTCTTTTTCTCGGCACTATAAGCAGGCTTATGATTGCTGCCATCCATATTGCAGGCAGTATCATTGCCTATGAAGCAAGCCTTGCCTCGGCCCTTACCAACGGCATCAACCAGTTTCAGGGACAGGACACATCGGTCGGCAACCTGTTTGGCGTAACCGCAATTGTGCTTCTGTTCGCGACCAATATGCACCATGTCATGCTCTATGCGCTGATGGACAGCTACAGCCTGTTCCTACCCGGCGACCTTCCTCCGGTCGGCGAAATGCTGCAACATGTCAGCCAAACTATGAACAAGGTGTTTTCCATAGCTATTAAAATCGCCGCGCCAAGCATTGTGGTTAGCACCGTGATTTATCTTGGCGCAGGTATATTGACACGACTCATGCCAAACATGCAGATTTTCTTTATCATGATGGCACCACAGCTGCTGCTTAGCTTTTTCGTTATCATGGTAACCTTCAGCTCTGCTATGCTCTGGTACATGGATGCCTTTGAGCAATCAATGGGCAGTTTTGTTGCTCCGAAATGACGGGATACAGGCATGGCTGAAGATCAGGATCCGGAGAATAAAACAGAACAACCGTCACACAAGCGGTTAGAAGAAGCCTTTAAAAAGGGCAATATCCCCTTTTCAAGGGAAGTGACGAGCTTCCTTATGATCGCATTAATGGCAGCCATTGTGGCGTGGTTTTCTCCGCGCATACTTAAAAACGCCCGCGAATTACTGTTTCCCTATATTGCCAATTCCTACGATATCCCAACCGACACAGCCAGCATAGGCTATCTGCTGCGTAACGTTGCCTTTGGCAGCCTTGGCGTTATCGCCGTTCCGCTAATTGGCGGCATCGTAATAGCCATTGGCGCAAGCTGGCTGCAAAACGGGATGGTGCTAAGCAACGAGCCGCTTATGCCAAAGCTGGAGCGTATTTCACCACTTGCAGGCATCAAGCGCATATTTTCCATGCGCTCTGTGGTCGAGTTCTTAAAAAGCATCATCAAAATCATTATTGTGGGATATGTCGCCTTTGTAGCCGTTTACCCTGAAATGCGCGGGCTGGAGCAACTGCCAAACCGCGATACAGAGGACATGCTAATCTTTCTAGCCATGCTTGCCACACGCATGACCATCGGCGTGGCTATAGCCATGTTTTTTATCGCTATACTCGACGTAATTTACCAACGCTTCCAGCACAATAAGTCACTGCGCATGAGCCGTCAGGAAGTCAAGGACGAATACAAACAGTCCGAAGGTGATCCGGTAATCAAGCAACGCCTGCGCCGCCTGCGCATGGAACGCGCCCGAAACCGTATGATGGCCACTGTCCCCAAGGCCGACGTAGTCATCACCAACCCTACTCACTTTGCCGTAGCGCTGGCCTATGACCAGGCTACCATGAAAGCGCCAAAAGTAGTGGCCAAAGGGCAAGACCTGATAGCGCTACGAATGCGTGAACTGGCTGAAGAAAATGATGTGCCTGTCGTCGAGAACCCGCCGCTGGCGCGGGCTTTGTACAGTTCCTGCGAGCTGGAAAAGGAAATCCCCGTGGCGCACTACGAGGCCGTGGCAAAGGTCATTTCCTATGTTTACCAGCTTAAAAAGAAAAAGATCGCTTAGGTAAAAAACCTGTTGTTTTTTTATAATAATTTCCTAAAGTCGAAAGGTTAAAACCTTCTGTGGAGAATCTCGCGCATGATCGGCATCCGCTATACTGATTCCAGTGGCGAATTTATCTCGCGTGAGCGGTCGCCAACCAACATGCAGCTGGCGTTCCTGTTTATCTTTGCCTGCTTTGTGTGTTCCACCCTTGTCGTTTTCGTCAAAGAACCCTTCATCCTGATTGTCACGCTGATACTCATCATGCTGGTTGCAGGGTGGTATGTGATTTTTCAAATCCAGCGCAACCGCGATTTGCTACTTTCCACCGAGTTCCAGAATGCACTTTTCACTTCAGCGCTTGGCAGCAACAATAAGTTCTGTCTTATCGTCCAGAATAACTACGACATCACTTACATGGACCGTGCATTTTACAATCTTTTCTCGGGTTTTATAAAAACGCCCTACCGCAACCTTGAATCCTTGTTCCGTTATGGTGAAGTAGCTGAAGAGGAGCGCAATAAAATCTACGCCGCTATTGAGCATAACGTAAAAGAAAGTGTGGTGTTTACCATCAAGGCATCTGATGACAAACCCCATAGAATTTTCCTGTCTGTTGAACCTATCGCCCGTCCGTCCGGATACACCCTGCTACGCGCGCGTGACTACATCGAAAAACGCGCAGCCGTCACAGCAAAAGACACTGGCCCGGCAGCAAAGTTCCCTCTTTTCTCCACGCCGCTCATTTCAGGCCTGCTGGAGAAGGATGCTGTTGTTTACCTCGCTGACAAATCAGGCGCACTGGTCTATGTTTCCACAGAACTGGAAAGCCAGTTGGGTTACGGTGAACACGAAATTCTCAGCCGTAGCATGAACATGCAGGACATTATCTACGTCGGCAATAGCAAACCCACGGAAATCACGCTTGAAGACTATGAAGGCGAAATTATCCTCCAGAAAAAAGACGGCAGCTTATCAAAATTCTCAATCAACCAGAAATTGGCAAAAGACAGGCTTGGAAACACCGTTGGCTGCAGTGCCTTCCTGAATAGCCCTGAACAGGCCAGCACCAAGAAAAAAATCTGGTGATTTTATAATCGAATGCACATTTAAGAAACAGGTGTCATGTTAAAGAACTTCATTGAACAATCCCCTATAGCTATCGTTAAACTGGATGCCGAAGGCAATATTATTGAAGCAAACCAGTCATTCCATACCCTGACACAAAAGACGGTAGGCAGCCTGCCGCTACCGTTCCTGAATATTATTTCCGCATCCAAGAAACAGGAATCCGAGCCGGTACTAAAAAAAGCGCTGGAAGGCCAGCTGCCCGCCACTGCGCAGATATTTGAAATGACATTTCCCAACAACGCCGAAGTCATTATTTCCTGCTACTTTAGTAATATTGAAGAAGCTGGCTCTAAATCAAAATTGCTTTTACACCTGATTGATGTCACCGAGCAGAAAAATCTTGAATTACGCTTTTCCCACTCCCAGAAAATGCAGGCGGTCGGCCAGCTGGCAGGCGGTGTGGCGCACGACTTCAACAACTTGCTCACCGCTATGATTGGTTTCTGCGACCTACTGCTGATGCGCCACCCTGCCGGCGACCAGTCGTTCGCCGACATCATGCAGATTAAGCAAAATGCCAACCGTGCCGCTAACCTCGTTCGCCAGCTGCTCGCGTTTTCACGCAGGCAGACATTGCAGCCCAAGGTGCTAGACTTGACCGACGTGCTAGCCGAACTTTCTAACCTCATCCGCCGCCTTATTGGTGAAAACATCGAACTAAAAATGACCCATGGCCGTGACATCGGTAATGTACGCGCCGATCAGGGACAATTGGAACAGGTACTCATCAACCTTGCCGTAAATGCCCGCGACGCCATGCATAGCGGCGGCACACTCACCATCCAGAGTAGTACAAAAGTCATTGATAAAGATCATCCGCTTCCAAAAGACTTGATAGCGCCAGCCGAAGAAGATAGCGTCATTCCTGCGGGAAATTATATATTGGTGGAAGTTATTGACACGGGCAGCGGCATTCCTAAATCCATTTTACAGAAAATATTTGAGCCGTTCTTCTCCACAAAACCTGTCGGTTCCGGCACCGGACTTGGCCTTTCCACTGTGTACGGCATCATTAAACAGTCCGGCGGCTATGTGTATGTGTCCAGTAAACCGGATGCAGGCACTAACTTCAGCCTCTTTTTCCCGAGCGTACAGGCCGAAGCCACTGCTGTTACAGAAAGTGAGGCGGCTGAAAAAACAGCCTCGGTTGACCTTACAGGCACAGGCACCATATTGCTTGTTGAAGATGAAACGCCGGTGCGCATCTTTGCAGCGCGTGCGCTACGCAACAAGGGCTACACCATCCTCGAGGCTGATTGCGCGGAAACCGCCATCAACCTGATGCAGCAACACGGCAAAGAAGTCGAGGCCATCGTCACCGACGTTATCATGCCGGGCATGAACGGCCCCACCATGATTGACCAGATAACCAAGGAATACCCCAACGTGAAGGTGATATTTATCTCCGGCTATGCCGAGGATATTTTTGTCAACAACTACGGCACCGAGCGCAGCTTTAACTTCCTCGCCAAGCCATTTACCCTCAAACAGCTGGCCAGTAAAATCAAGGAAGTCACCGGCTGATGTCCATGCTAGATCCCATCCGCAATTATTGCGAGCGCACGACCGACACTTTCTGGGCAGAACCCATCAACGCCCTCACCAACGCCTCTTTCCTGATTGCAGCATGGCTTCTGTGGAAGACTTATAAAGCCACCAGCCAGAAAGACACTCGCATTAGCCTGTTGATTGCGCTAGTTGCACTGGTGGGTATCGGTAGTTTCCTTTTCCACACCTTCGCCAACGCGCTTACCATGATGATGGACGTCATTCCCATCATGCTGTTTACCCTTGCCTATCTCTGGACGGCTATGCGTTCGCTGCTGGTATGGCACAAGATAACCGCGGCTGTTTGCCTCATTGTCTTTGTCATTGCCGCCATGCAGATGTCTAATATTCCGCCGGAGTACAGCTTCAACGGTTCGGTCAGCTATTTCCCCTGCCTTGCCGCACTCATTATAATAGGTGTGTTGCTTGCAATGAAAAAACACGCCTCGGCAAAATTCATCCTCGCTGGCGCGGCGTGTTTCATCGCATCACTTACTTTCCGTTCGATTGATTACATGGTCTGTCCGGCTTTTTCACTCGGTACGCATTTCATGTGGCATGTACTCAACGGCGTGTTGCTTTACCTGCTTGTGCGCGCGCTTTTCCCGCATCCGATTTCACAAAAGTAATATTCGTTAATTTTATTTGCACATAGGTGTAATCCGTGTAATGTGTGTTCATTAATTTTTATATTTACCTTTTATTCAGGGGGTCTCATGGAAAAGAACAAAGCGCTCGAAACTGCCTTAAGCCAGATTGAAAAGAACTTCGGCAAAGGTTCTATCATGAAGCTGGGCGACAACCAGATGGAAGCTATCGAAGCGACCTCCACCGGTTCGCTCGGGCTTGATCTTGCGCTTGGCGTCGGCGGCGTTCCCAAAGGCCGTGTCGTTGAAATTTACGGGCCGGAAAGCTCGGGTAAAACCACCCTCACCCTGCACATCATTGCCGAAGCGCAGAAAAAAGGCGGCACCTGCGCATTCATCGACGCCGAGCACGCGCTCGACCCCATCTACGCTAAAAAACTCGGTGTGAATATCGATGAACTTCTGATTTCCCAACCCGACACCGGCGAACAGGCACTTGAAATCGCCGACACACTGGTTCGCAGCGGCGCGATTGACGTACTGGTCATCGACTCTGTTGCCGCGCTCGTTCCCAAAGCCGAGCTTGACGGCGAAATGGGTGACTCGCACATGGGCCTGCAGGCACGCCTGATGTCGCAAGCACTGCGCAAGCTCACCGGCTCTATCTCGCGTACCAACTGCACCATCATCTTCATCAACCAGATCCGTATGAAGATCGGTGTTATGTTCGGCAACCCCGAAACCACCACTGGCGGTAATGCTCTGAAGTTCTACGCTTCCGTGCGCATGGACATCCGCCGCATCGGCGCTATCAAGGAAAAAGACGAAGTCGTCGGCAACCAGACCCGCGTGAAAGTGGTCAAGAACAAGGTTGCTCCGCCATTCCGCCAAGTTGAATTCGATATCATGTATGGTGAAGGCATCTCCAAGACTGGTGAACTCGTTGACCTCGGCGTGAAGGCCGGTATGGTTGAAAAGTCCGGTTCGTGGTTCTCATACAACAACCAGCGCATCGGTCAGGGCCGTGAAAACGCCAAGCAATTCCTGAAGGACAACCCGAAGGTAGCCGCTGAAATCGAAGCCAAGCTCCGTGAAAACGCAGGCGTGCTTAGCTCTGTCCTAAAGGGTGAAGTTGCCGAAACGGCGGAATCCGAGGACGCTTAAGTCCCCGGCCTTCGGTTTAAGGAGGAATTATGCGTAAGCCGCTAGATCCCAAACGCGCCAAGCAGATTGGCGAACGGGTAAAGGAGCTTAGCAAAAAATCCGACGATGCTGGGCAAGCTGCTGCGGGCGAATTCATCCGCGACCCCGAGCAAAGCCACCTGCCCTTCGAGGACAACGGCCAAGGCCAGCGCACAGCCAATATTCCTTTACCGGATGGCGGCGTGGCGGGCATTTCCTATGACCCCAGCACACCGCCGCAATCGGATTTTGATTTTTCCGTGCAAGGGCCGGACGGCAAACCTCGCAACGTGGCGGGCATTGACGGCATGGAAAACGGCACCGCCAAAGTGCCGCCGATGGACATAGGCCCTGCCATCGAAAAAGCCACCGAAGCCAGCAAAGCCGTCGGCTTTGCCACGCGCGACGACATCGCCCCCACCACCCGCAAAACCAGAAAACGCACAAGAGAGTAACATGCAATTTCTCATCCTCGCTTATGACGCCACCGACGCTGGCGCGCTCGACCGCCGCATGGCCGCGCGTGAAGCGCACCTTGCCAGCATTGCCGAGTACAAGGCAAAGGGACATATGCATATCGGTGCAGCATTGTTGGATGACAGCGGCAAAATGATTGGCTCAAGCCTGATAGTCGAATTCCTCACCCGCGCCGAGTGCGAGGCATGGCTGAATGCCGACCCCTATGTGACCGGAAAAGTCTGGCACGATATCAAGATACAGCCTTGTAAAATCGCCCCTTCTTTTGTTAAGTAACCGTCATTGCGAAGAAGCGCAGCGACTGCAGTAATCCAGGCTGTAGTGTATAAAGAATATCTGGATTGCTTCACTTACGCTCGCAATGACGGCTTATCATCTCAATATATAATGATAATTTACCCCTCTATCCTCTCCGCTACCCACTTGCCAAAAGCCTAGGCTTTCTATATGTTTAGCGCCCTATGAAAAATGTAAACGACATACGCTCCATATTCCTCGATTTCTTCAAGCACAAGGGCCATGAAATCCGCCCATCCAGCTCGCTTGTGCCGCAGAACGACCCGACACTGATGTTCGCCAACGCGGGCATGAACCAATTCAAGAATGTGTTCACGGGAATGGAAAAGCTGCCCTACGGCCGCGCCGCTACCTCGCAGAAGGTTGTCCGCGCCGGCGGCAAACATAACGACCTCGACAATGTCGGCTATACCGTTCGCCACCACACGTTTTTTGAAATGCTGGGCAATTTTTCGTTCGGCGACTATTTCAAGGAAGGCGCTATCAGCTATGCGTGGGAGCTGCTCACCAGCAAGGATTATTACGGGCTGGACAAAGACTGCCTGACCTTCACCGTCTATCATACAGACGACGAAGCGTTTAACCTGTGGAAAAAAATCACCGGCTGCGACGACCGCCGCATCCTACGTATCCCCACCAAGGATAATTTCTGGGCGATGGGCGATACCGGCCCATGCGGCCCGTGTTCCGAAATTTTTTATGATCATAAAACCGGCAACGGCGAATGGGCATTGAACCCTGACGGCTCTGACAAATTCGACGAACGCTTTGTGGAAATCTGGAATCTGGTATTCATGCAGTATGAACAGGTCACGCCCGAGCAGCGCGTTGACCTCCCTAAACCTTCCATCGATACCGGAATGGGCTTAGAGCGTATCGCCGCCGTGATGCAGGGTGTGCATGATAATTACGACATCGATTTGTTCAAATCGCTCATCACCGATATTAAATCGCAAGCCGCACAGCTTGGCGCAAAACCCGCCAAGGAATCCGCGCCTTATAAAGTATTGGCCGACCATCTGCGCTCAAGCTGTTTCCTGATCGCTGACGGTGTGTTGCCATCCAACGAAGGGCGCGGCTATGTACTTCGCCGCATCATGCGCCGTGGTATGCGCTATGCACACCAGCTCGGCTGCAAAGACCCGCTGATGTACCGCCTTGTTCCGGCGCTGGTAAAAGAAATGGGCGTGCAATATCCCGAACTCGCGCGCGCTGAAGCCTCTATCACCGACAACCTCCGTCAGGAAGAAGAACGCTTCAAGCAAACGCTCGAGCGTGGCCTGAAGTTGCTGGAAGAAGAATCCGCGCCGCTTTCCAAAGGCCAGAAGCTCAGCGGCGACGCCGCCTTCAAGCTGTATGACACGTACGGCTTCCCGCTGGATTTAACGCAGGACATTCTGCGCGCACGCGGCATTGAAGTGGACACAGACACCTTCGAAAAATGCATGGACGGCCAGCGCGACATGGCACGCGCCGCGCATAAAGGTTCAGGCGACGTGGCGACCAGCAAAGTCTGGTTCGAGTTGAAGAATACGATAAAGCCAACCCAGTTCACCGGCTATGATGAAGACAAAAGCGAAGGCAAGGTGCTTGCCATCGTGAAGAATGGCGAAGCGGTGTCAAGCGCCAATGAAGGCGACGCGGTATTCATCATCCTCGACAAAACACCGTTTTACGGCGAATCAGGCGGTCAAGTCGGCGACACCGGCACGTTCACCCGCAACGGCATGGTAACCGCTGAAATCACCGATACGCTTAAGCCGACGGAAAGTTTCCACGCCCATGAAGCGAAGCTCAAATTCCCGTTGCAAGTAGGCGATACGGTATTTGCTGCCATCAACGTAGGTTTGCGCAACCAGACGCGTGCCAACCACTCGGCCACTCACCTGTTGCACAAGGCGCTGCGCGATGCGCTTGGTGACCATGTAACGCAAAAAGGCTCGCTGGTCAGCCCCGAGCGCCTGCGCTTTGACATCAGCCACCCCAAGGCCGTGAGCAAAGAAGAAATCGCGGCTGCTGAACGTAAAGTGAATGAAGTGGTCGCCCGCGACACCGCGGTGGATTGCAAGGAAATGGCGCCGGATGACGCAATTAAAGCAGGCGCTATGGCCCTGTTCGGTGAAAAATATGGCGATAAGGTACGCGTACTCACCATGGGCGTCGATAACGGCAAGCCCTACTCCGTTGAGCTTTGCGGCGGCACGCATGTGCGCCGCACGGGCGATATCAGCCTGTTTAAAATCACCAGCGAAGGCTCGGTTGCCTCCGGCGTGCGCCGCTTAGAGGCCGTCACGGGTGAAGCCGTACGCGATTACATGGTCGAGAATTTAAGCAAGCAATATGAACAATTGCAAAAGCTGAAAGAAGATAACGCTCGCCTTCTCGCCGATTTGTCCGGTGACCGCAAGGCAACCGTTACCTACACATTCTCCGCTGACATAATAAAGAAAGCCGCCCTCAAAGACCTGAACGCGCTCTACGACAAAGAAAGCGCCGCGCAGCAACAAGCCACACAAACCCTGCTCGATGAAAATAAAAAACTTGGCAAGGAGCTGTCTGAATTCAAAAAGCAGCAAGCCATGGGCGACAGCAAGGTGAATAAGGAAATGATTGGTGATATCACCTTCATGGGCAAAGCTTTCAATGGCCTCGACCCCAAAGAACTGCGCACCATTGCCGAAGGCTACCTCAAGGAGGCGGCTCACGGCATAGCTGCGGTTGCCACTAATGTTGAAGGCAAAGCTTCCGTTGTTATTGCCATCAGCAAACCGCTGGCAGAAAAAATCAGCGCCGTTACACTGGTGCAAGCTGCAGTAGCGGAGCTGGGTGGCAAAGGCGGCGGCGGACGCCCCGAAATGGCGCAGGGCGGCGGGCCGGACGGCGACAAGCTGGACGCGGCACTAGCCAAGGTAAAATCGCTGGTTGCCTGACGTTACCATCAGAAATTCCACAATTTTTATCCATATGACAAAGCATTTTCCAAGTGCTAACATCAGTTAACAAAATTAATAAAAAATATAAATTAACGGGAGTGGTTATGATTGATAAAGATCCAGACGACACAACAAAACTGGCAGAAGTAAAAGACCGCAGCGATGCAGTAGCCGCGGCGCAAGCGCAGATGATTGAGCGCACGCTTGCCGAAAAAGGCGACCAGATGGATGTGGATACAAAGTCGCGCTTCCTCGTCGAACTTCTTGGGCTTCGCGGTCAGCTTGAATCTTCTGCAAGACGTAGCGGCAACGCGCGTTGATTGCCTTGATATAGCAATGCTTTTCCCGTAATGTCCCGTTGTTTATAAAGACATTTTAGGAAAAAAATGATTACTCCCGTCACAGTCGCTTATGGCGACGGTATTGGCCCCGAAATCATGGAAGCCACGCTGTATATTTTGCGTGAGGCGGGCGCAAATCTAGCCGTTGAATCCATCGAAGTCGGCGAGCGCATCTACAATATGGGCGCGCCAAGCGGCATATTGCCAAAATCGTGGGAATCACTGGCGCGTACAAAAACATTGCTTCTTGCGCCGACCAGCGCACCTGTGGGCGAAGATTATAAAAACCTCAGTATCACCCTGCGCAAAACGCTTGGGTTATTCGCCAAGGTCTGCCACGTGCGCAGCTATCACCCGTTCGTGGAAAGCCGCCACCCCGCCATCAACCTGACCATCGTCAGCGAGAATGAAGAAAGCCTGTACGCCAGCACGGAATACCGCCACAGCGAAGACAGCTACCATGCGCTAAAGCCCTTCACCCGCGCAGGCAGCGAGCGCGTGTTGCGCTATGCATTTGAATATGCGCATCAGCACAATCGCAAACAAATCACCTGCATCACGCGTGACGGCATCGTGCCGCAGACGGACGGTTTCTTTAAAAAGCTGTTTGACCTGATGGGCAGGGAATATCCCGACCTGAAAAAAGAACATCTCTCCGCCGAGCTGGCGGCAGCGCGCATGGCCACACACCCCGAAAGTTTTGATGTCATTGTAACCGAAAACACCTACGGGGATATACTCACTGCCATCGCGGCGGAGCTCTCCGGCGCAGCGGGTTTGCTGCCTGTTGTAAATATTGGCGGGGGCTATGCCATGTTTGAAACCACCCACGGCCCAAGCCCCGATATGGAGGGTGAAGGCACGGCTAACCCATCCGGCATGTTGCATGCCGCTATTTTAATGATGGCACATATCGGACAACCAGAGCTTGCCAGTAAGGTGCATAACGCATGGCTGAAGGCGCTGGAAGATGACATGCATATGCATGCAGGCACGCGGGATTTTGCCGAAGCCGTGGTGGAAAGGGTAAAGTCAGGCGCGCTGCCCGCTTCCTTCGCTGTTATGGATTACAGCCAGATGACACAGGTTGCAGCAAGCGCAGAGACAGCGTCTAAAATACCTGATGTGCGCAAGCTGATTGGCGTGGATATATATTTCACTGCGAGTGCAGTGCCGATAAATGAACTGGCTGAACTTGCGCAAAGCATCGAAGGCAATGAGCTGACACTTAAAAACATTTCATGCAAAGGCGTTAAAATCTGGCCGGACGCGCCCGTGCAGGCCACCCACCCGACCGACCAGTACCGCGCACGCTTCCGCGCACCGAAAGACACGGCCACCAGCAACGCCGCCATAGCCGCGTTGCTTAACCGCGCACAGGAAAAGAATATTGACTTTACACATATAGAAAACCTGTATTTCTTTGATGGCGTACCGGCGTTCAGTATCGCAGAGGGAGAATAAGCATGAGTACCCAGAGTAAAAATGACGGCTGGCTTGCCCCCGTAATATTTCTTGCCAGCCTTATCGCTTTTTATTTTGGCACAATGCCGCTGTTTGACGACCCCGACATGCCGTGGCATCTCGCCACCGGAAAGCTGTTGCTGGAAACAAAAGCCCTGCCCGCTACCGACCCGTGGTCTTTTGCTTCCGGCGGCGCGACATGGTTTTTGCTGTCATGGATATGGAACGTCATACTTGGTGTGGTTGAAAGCACCACCGGCACATTCAGTGTGTATATTTTTGGCGTCGTGTGGTGCGCTGCCTTGATGGGCATACTCACACAACAGCTGGTAAACCGTGGCATTGAGCGTTACGCCGTCGTACCCACCATGCTGCTTGCCATCATCGCCATGGTGGAATTCGCCCCCGCCCGCCCGCAATTGATGGGCTACGCCATGACGCTTGCCTTCGTGCAGATACTTCACGCCAGCCGCGACAATGACGGCTATGGCAAGTTGTTTCTGCTGCCCCTGCTTATGCTGGTATGGGCAAACGCGCATGGCAGCTTTATTGTGGGCTTCACCATACTGGCTGCCTATTTCATCGAGTCCAACTACGCCATGGATAAATCATGGCGCCGCCGCCTGATTAAAATATCGGTGCTATGCGGCATAGCTGCCATGATGAACCCCTATAACATGGAAATTCTCTCCGGCGCTATGCAGACGCTGGACAGCGACGCCAAAAGCTACCTTATCGAATGGCAGTCTTTTGCTTATGGCAAAAGCGTCGGCATTTCCGCATGGCTGGTGATATTCATCCTGTATTCCAACTTCAGGAACAGGGAGGCATTCCTTGCCGACAAAATAATCGCATTGCTGTGGCTGATTGGCATGTTCCTCGTTATCCGCAACGGCGCAATATTTGTGCTGCTGTCCGCACCCTACCTTGCGGCCTGTATAAGCGTGCAGATGCGCGGCATACGTAAGGAATTGCCTCCCTCGCCCATGATAACCATGCTGGAAAAACAACCGGCAAAGAAACTATGGGTATTGGCCATTGCTGCTGCCGCTTCATTCAGTATAGCTGCCAATGCACTGCCGCATGAAAGCCGCTTCCAGACAAAGACCAACTCCATTTTCGATGTCATTGACTATGTGCAGAAGCACGAGCCAAACCGCCGCTTCCTGAGTGATTATGATTTTGGCGGCCAGATTATTTACAAAACAGGTGGCAAGATCCCCTTCTTCATGGATAGCCGCAGCAATACCGCCTATAGCAGCAAGGAGATGCAAAACTACCTTGCCTTCTGGCTATTGCAACCCGGCTGGGAAGAGAAAGTCAAAGGTTACGGCATTAATGGAATCATCATACGCAGCAATTCATTATTCAGCCAAGCCTATGAAAACGGCCAGTATCGAAGCCATTGGAAGCTAGTATTTGCAGGAACGGCCGCTAGTGTGTATATTTCCGTCCCTTAAGCATTAATAATTAGGAATTATCTATGTCATCTGAAGATAACCACCTGCTGGAAACTATCAAAAGCGTCATTGTCCCCATCCATCCCTCGGGCTGGATGTTCGTCGCCATTTTTGCGCTGGTATCACTTGCGCTCAGCCTTATATGGGCGCCGTTTGGCTGGCTTGGTTTGATTGCCACCTCATGGTGTGTGTATTTTTTCCGCGATCCGGACCGCATCACCCCCATGCGCGAAGGCCTGATCGTAAGCCCTGCTGACGGCGTGGTGCAGAAAATCATAAAATGCGTACCTCCCGCTGAGCTTGACCTCGGCAAAGACGAGCGTACACGCGTAAGCATTTTTCTGAACGTGTTTAACGTGCATGTAAACCGTATCCCCATGGAGGGCAGCGTTTCCAAGCTGCACTACAATCCGGGTAAATTCTTCAATGCCGCACTTGATAAGGCAAGCGAGGAAAACGAGCGTATGTCAGTTAAAGTCACGACACCTGACGGCGTGCATTATGGCGTGGTGCAGATTGCAGGACTTGTTGCCCGCCGCATCCTGTGTGACCTCAAGGAAGGGCAGTCGGTCAAATGCGGTGAGCGTTTCGGCATCATCCGTTTTGGTAGCCGTGTGGACGTATATCTGCCTAAAGATACCACCCCGACTGTGATTGAAGGACAGGTATCCGTAGGCGGCGAAACCATCCTTGCTGACCTGAAAAACCAAGCGCCGCAGCTTGTGGGAACCAAGCACTAATGCAAATGCGCCGCGATAACAGGCTCAGTAAAAGGCGCAAGCTGCGCGAGCAACCGCTCAGCCGCCTTTTCCCGAACATGATTACTATCGCGGGCATGTGTTGTGGGCTTTCCTCCATCCGCTTTGCACTTGCTGAACGCTGGGAAATGGCGGTTACGTTCATTATCGTTGCCGCACTTATCGACGGCATGGATGGCCGCGTAGCGCGCATGTTAGGCGCCACCAGTATCTTTGGCGCACAGCTCGATTCGCTTTCGGATTTTCTGTGTTTTGGCGTAGCGCCCGTGCTGGTGCTATATATGTGGCAGTTGCATGACGTGCGCGGTATCGGCTGGGCCGTTGTTTTGTTTTTTGCAGTATGTGCTGCTCTGCGGCTTGCACGGTTTAACACAGGGCTTTTTGACGACCATAAGGAAGAATGGGAAAAACGTTTCTTTGTAGGTGTACCATCTCCGGCAGGTGGCATACTCTGTCTGTTTCCGCTGATTATTTCCCTTCAGTCCAGCCTTGAATACGAACTGCCGCCAGCGCTTACCATCTGTCATGTATTGCTGGTAGGCACGCTCATGGCTAGCCGTATCCCGACTTTTGCTGGCAAACATATACGCATCAGGCATGAGTGGGTTCCGCAATTCATGATCGGCAGCAGCCTTCTGCTTGTACTGTTCATTATTGAGCCTTGGCTGTTCCTGACTTTTATCAGCATGATTTACATGGTTTCAATATTTGTGAGCATACGTAGCTGGCGCGTGCTTAAATCACAATCGGACAAGGCCAAGGCACAAACGGGCGAACCGGCGCTTGAATCGGAAGAGCAGTAATTATCCGTGCTTAATTTTCAGGTAAATAATACTCAGCACCAATGACAGGGTGACGAGGTTTGAAGCAAGAATAGCCGAACTGTTTATCAGCCAGCCATAGCCGAACCATAAAACAATCCCCGTTGCACTCATAAGGTACATACCAAGTGATATGCTGCTCGTATGCTTCTCGCGCCAAGCCTTCACAACTTGTGGAATATAGGCAGCGGTGGTGAAAATGGCGGCTGTGTAACCTATCCATTCGGGATTAAATGATGCTGACAAGGGGTGTGCCTTTTTATGGTTTCTTCCCTGAAGATAATACAGGATAGGTTAATAATCCCTGTCTTGTGCCAAGAATTTCTATAAAACTAAAATATTCAGGTATTTCATTGCGATACCCATATGCATCTTTTAGTGTACGTATGCACGGTGTGGTTGCATCGTATTTTTTGTTCGGCCATAGGCGTTTACCATGTTGACAATGGCTTCCACTATTCATAAACCCAATCGTCGGCCGTTTTAGGTCTAATATAACGCAATATAAATAGGTATGGCAAAAACGCTTCTTCCCGCAGGCTGCTATGACCTCCTTCCGCCATATGCGCGGCAGGAATCCGAGCTTTCATCTGCATTATTGGGGGTTTTTGAAAGTTTCGGCTATCAGCAAGTATCGCCGCCGCTACTGGAATATACCGAAAGCATGCTGGCAGGACGCGGCAATGCACTCGCCGCCCAGACATTCCGCGTCATGGACCCCGACACCAACAAGGTCATGGGCCTTCGCGCCGACATCACACTGCAAATCGCCCGCATCGCCTCCAGCCGCCTCGTTGACCAGCCGCACCCGTTGCGCCTGTCCTATAACGGGTTGATTGTTCGTATGCACAGCGAGCAGCTAAAAGGTGACAGGCAATTGCGTCAGGCTGGCATTGAACTCATCGGCGCCGCTTCCCCGGAAGCCGATGCCGAAGTCATACTCGTTGCCGCCGCCGCGCTTAAAAAGACGGGCATCACCCAACTTTCTATCGACCTCAACCTGCCGGGTATCGTCAGCGCGCTGCTTGCAAACGAACGACTGGACAATGAAACAGTGCAGCGCCTTTTTGCCGCCATCAGCCACAAGGATATTTCAACCATCAACACCTTGTCGTTTGCCCACCGTGATGTCTTGATTGCACTGCTGCAAAGTGCCGGACCCGCAGATCAGGCGCTTGCCGCCATCGAGCGCATGGACCTGCCCGCCAGTGCGCGCCAGCAATGCCGCGAGTTGCATGAAGTGCTGAAAATACTGAAGCAGTCAGGCAGCAAGGACTGGAGTATCACCATCGACGCCACGGAAAACCGTGGGCTTTCTTATCATTCAGGTATCAGCTTTTCGATTTTTGTGCCAGGTTCGGCCAGCGAGATTGGCCGCGGCGGGCGCTACCGCATCGAAGCCGCCACACCGAGCGGCGAAGATTTAGAAGCCACAGGTTTTACATTATACGTGGAAACATTACGCAACTTTCTGCCTGCACCCGACAGCCAGAGGCGCGTATTAGTTGCTGGCGGTATCACCGATGCCAGCGCATCAGAACTCAGGGATGACGGCTATGTAACTGTCTGCTCGCTTCCGGAATACGGAAATGATGAAGACGAGGCAAAGCGTCTGAAATGTGCATTTATTTATAATAACGGAACTATCAAGGCAATCAAATGACAAATGTGGCAGTAATCGGCTCCCAGTGGGGAGATGAAGGCAAAGGTAAAGTAGTGGATTGGCTGTCAGAGCGCGCGCATGTTGTCGTGCGTTTTCAGGGCGGGCATAATGCAGGCCACACGCTGGTGATTGACGGCGTTACCTATAAACTTTCGCTGTTGCCATCGGGTATTGTGCGTTCCGGCAAACTGTCGATTATCGGCAATGGCGTGGTCATCGACCCCAACGCCCTGCTCTCGGAAATCGAAGCGGTTGGCAAGCTTGGCGTTAAGGTAACGCCGGAAAATTTGCGTATTGCTGAAAATGCACCGCTCATCCTGCCTGTACACCAAAAGGTGGACCTGATGGCGGAAACTATCCGCGGCAAAGGCAAAATCGGCACCACAGGCCGTGGTATTGGCCCCGCTTATGAAGACAAGGTGGCCCGCCGCGCAATCCGCGTGTGTGACCTTGCCGATGAAGGGCTGCTGCGCGACAAGCTGGAAAACCTGCTGGTGTATCATAATGCCTTGCTCAACGCTGCAGGCGCACCCTCCATGAAGGTGGAAGAAATTCTTGAGCCATTGCTCAAAGTCGCACCCAAAATTCTGCCATTCTCGACACCTGTCTGGTTGCTGCTGCACCAACTGAAGCGCGAAGGCAAACGCATCCTGTTTGAAGGCGCACAAGGCGCATTGCTCGATGTGGACTTCGGCACTTACCCTTATGTTACCTCGTCAAACACCATGGCGGGTGCTGCCACTGTCGGGTCCGGCATTGGCATGGGCGGCATCGGTTATGTGCTGGGCATCACCAAGGCCTACACTACCCGCGTAGGCAGCGGCCCGTTCCCCACCGAACTCACCGATGAGGTTGGCGCAACACTCGGCAAGGTCGGTAACGAATTCGGCACTGTGACCGGCAGGCCACGTAGGTGTGGCTGGTTTGACGCAGTACTGGTACGCCAAGCCATTAAAATTGGCGGCATCAATGGTATCGCCCTTACCAAACTCGACGTATTGGACGGGTTTAAAACCATTAAAATCTGTGTGGGATACAAGCACGACGGCAAATTATACGACTACCTGCCAGCCTCAATGAAAATTCAGGCTGAAGTAGAACCAATCTACGAAGAAATGGCGGGCTGGTCAGAAAGCACTCACGGAAAGCGCAGCTGGGCCGACCTTCCTGCACAGGCCATCAAGTATATCCGCCGTATTGAGGAATTAATTGAATGTCAGGTCGCACTACTCTCCACCAGCCCCAAGCGGGAAGACACCATACTGGTTAAAGACCCATTTGTGGACTGACAAGCCTTTATACTAGCTGGTTTTCATACTTTTTTAATAGTTTTATTGCTATGATTCTCAAAAGGTTAATCTTCTGAGAAACATGTAGTTTGACGTAGATATGGCAAGGTCAGGCGTACCAGCAGTAATCGAATCCAAACCCGAGATGGACATCAACTCCTCTGCGGATTCTGTACGCGACACAGAATACACCACAAGACTCTTTGAACAGTTGCGGCGCTATGATGTCAGCGCAGACGCGCCGATACGTGACTCGCTCCTCGACCGCTACCGCATAGACACCAACGCACCGTTGGCCGAACTTGATACGCAAAGCGCAAAGGCTTTTGCCGCCAGTGATTCAATGGACCCCGAGCGTAAATTATATGCGCTGATATGTCAGGTAGGAAAACCGCTTCGTTATGGCGCAATCAACAAGCTCAAAACGGCCAGCGCACCTCACATGGTGCAGCTCGTTGCCGCTGGTGTTGTAACATTATCGATACCGGATGAAGAACGTTTTGTAGTGTTCTTTGACCGTCCGACAGGCATAAGGCTTTCCGATTTTCTTGCCAAAAACCAGACTGCAATAAGCACTGAGTTTATATGCGAGCGCATTATTGCGCCGATTGCGGCAACCATACAATATTTAGCATCTATCGAAGTGCCACACGGCTGCATCAATATAAATAACATATACATGCAGCAGTTTGCCACGCTTGGGCCTTGCGTTACCGAACCATGCGGTTATTCACAACCATTTTACTATGAACCGCTCGAGCGCCTGCAATCACTGCCGGCGGGTAAAGGCACAAAAGACATCGGGCAGGATTATTATGCACTTGCCGTAACCGTTCTGTACATAATATTTGGCCCTACGCATTTCGCGGCTTTCAGTTCTCAGAACGCACTTGCAAAATCCATCCTGCGTGAAGGCACTTATAATGCACTGACGCAAATGAAAAACATGCCGGAAATATTTTATGATTTCTTCCGCGGCATGTTTAGTCATAATCCTGAAGACCGCTGGGAATATCCCTATGTCCGCAATTGGCTGGACGGCAAACGCTTTCACGCCCTTACGCCCGCCCCACCTGCAGAAGCAAGCCGCCCCTTTGAGTTCATGGGTAACGAAGCCCATACGCGCAGTGAACTTGCTCACATGCTCGCCCAGAATTGGGACAACATCACCGAGATATTGCATAACGGTAAATTGTCGCAATGGGTTGCTGCATCCATGCGTAACAAAGAACTGGCCGATAGCATCACCCGTATCGCACGCACAATCGGGGATCTTGGCACAAAAAATGAGGCACAGCTCAACGACCAGTTGATGCGCCTGCTGATGATACTTGAACCCTCGGCACCATTTCATATCAAGAACCTCGCATTCCATGTTGACGGTCAGGAAACCCTCTTTGCCGAGCTTTACGCAAACAAGACCAATCAGGAATTACAACTGATTTCACATTTTATTGAGTTCAGCGCGGTTAACGACTGGATAGAAATTCAGCGTAAAAAGCCGAACTATACAATGCCTGCCTGCGTCAATAATTCTGTAATCAAGCATGACAAAATCCGGCCATATATCCGGGTAAATGGCCTCGGTTTTGGATTAGAGCGCATACTTTATGACCTCAACCCCGATATGCCGTGTTTAAGCCCGCTATTTCAACGCATGCACGTAGTTACGCTTGCTGATGTACTCAAGAAACTGGATGCACTTGCGCCAACGCTTGCAAAGAATCAAGACCCAATAGACGCGCATATTGCAGCCTTTATCGCCAGCAAACTTTCAATAAACAAAGAAATTTCACTACGCGAACTCAAGCCAATACCAAGCCTTGCATCTCACCGCATAATGATAGCGCTTTACTTGTTCGCGCTTGCGCAGAACCGTACCGATTCACTAAGGTTACCAGGCCTTACCCACTGGCTGGCGCTGCGTATCATTCCCATACTCGAGCCAATCCAAAGCCGAAGCATCCGCCATGAAATCAAGGCACAGCTAATGGACAAGGTACAGACCGGCTATATCCAAAACCTCGCGCAGCTTGTAATAAGTGGCAGCTACATTGCTTCTAACAATTCAGGCTTTAAGCAGGCATGGAACACTTATCACCAGAATGAGCAGAAAATAAATAACTACCGCCTCAGCGGTACCGTGGAGCAGCAGCGCATACAATTTGGCCATTCGCTGGCAAAAATCTTCGCTTATTTTGTTATGATTATAAGCCTCATGCTTGTATTGCAGGGAGGCTAAAATGGCAGCAAAAAAGGGAGGGGGCTTTGCATCAAAACTGTATCTTGCACTACTGCTTATGGTCAGTGGCTTCCTTATTGTGGTGTTGCAATTCGGTTTTATATTCCTGCTGGTGGCGCTCCTGCCCTCCATGGTGGCCTATTTTGTTGACCTTGACCCGCTTAAACCCAAATTCAAAGTAGTGTTCAGCTGTAATCTTGCGGCTACCTTCCCTACGCTTGCTCCCATGTTTCAGGCAGGCATTCAGCTCCGCCGCTACGATATAACTGCACTGACCGGCAGTCCCGATATATGGCTGATTATTTATGGCGGCGCTGCGGCAGGCTGGTGCTTGCTTTATTTATGTGGCCAGCTTGCCTATTTCGTAGTAGGTGCGCGTAATGAATACACCATACGCCATATCGAGGAGGAACAGAAACGGCTCATCAGTGAGTGGGGCGTTCAAGTTCAGGGCGCTCCCCCATCTCAAAGGAGATAATTCCAATATGAGTAAAGCCCGCCCATTACTGGCTTACTTGCTGGTTTCTGCCTTAATTATTACACCTTATCCTGCCTTCAGCGCCAGCGCTCCGGCATGGACTTATGACGGCGACACCAGCGGACAAGAAGAATGGGGCGTACTATCGCCGGAATATGCGGATTGCGAAATAGGCACGCATCAGTCACCCATAACCGTTACACAAACGGAGATGGCAGAGTTCCCTCCCCTGATTTCGCGTTATGGGCGCACAACACTACAGATACGCAATAATGGAAATGTACTAATCGCTGAAGTGAGCGGCACTCTTACACTCATAAGCAATGGTACCACCTATACCCTGAAACAGATAATCATCCACAGCCCCAGCGAACATATTATTCGCAACAATTTTTACCCTGCGGAATTTCATTTGCTGCACGAAAGTTCAGACGGCAAAAAACTGATGCTTGCTGTGTTTGCCGAAAGCCGCAAGGAAGATAACGGCCCGCTGCACAAACTTCTAGAAGCGGCTCCCTTGGAAATTGGCAAAACCGTAAATTTTGAATTTGACCCTTCAAATCTGCTGCCCAGCCTCAAGGGTTATTATACCTACGCCGGATCATTAACCATGCCGCCCTGCACCGAGGGAATCGAGTGGATTATACTCAAGAACACGATTGGTATCGCCAAACCACAGCTTACACTTATCGGCCAGCACACAGGCCGTAATGCGCGGCTTACACAGCCAGTGTACCTGAGGACCGTTAAAGAAACACGCTAGTTTGAATTAAAGCCCTTCGGCGGAAATCCAGCCACCGCCCAGCAAGCGGTCATCCATGTAAGCAACACACGCCTGCCCAGGCGATATCGCCGCCTGCGGGTCAAGAAGTGTAACCTTTGCCTTACGATTCTCCATAATCTGAACACTGGCAGGCGCACCCGGATGCATTGAGCGCAATTTCACCACAACCTGCTTGCCGGTTACCAACGCCGGAGAATTCAACCAGTTGGTTTCGCGTATAATAAATTCACGTTTCAACAATGCTTCCTTCGGGCCAACAATTACCTGCTTTTTTGTAGCATCAAGCTTAATAACATAGAGCGGCTCACCACCACCAATGCCAAGCCCTTTGCGCTGGCCAACCGTGTAATTAATTATACCTTCGTGTCTGCCCAACACGCTTCCGTCCACATGCACCACTTCGCCTTCTTCGAGCGCACCGGGGCGTAGCTTTTCAATCACCTTGGCATAGCCCCCTGATGGCACAAAGCATATATCCTGACTGTCCGGCTTATCAGCTACTACCAGCCCAAAACGTGCTGCCAGCGCCCTCGTTTCTTCCTTGCTGCGTAAATGCCCAAGCGGGAAGCGCAGGAAATCAAGCTGCTCTTGCGTAGTGGCAAAAAGAAAATAACTTTGGTCACGCGTCAGGTCTGCTGCGCGGTACATACCCGCCTGCCCTGCATCATCCTTGCGCTGCACATAATGACCCGTGGCCATAACATCCGCACCAAGTTCACGCGCGGTTTGCAGCAGGTCTTTAAATTTAACCGACTGGTTGCACTTAATGCAGGGTATGGGAGTTTCACCGGCCAGATATGTATCGACAAAGTCGTCCATCACGCTTTCTTTAAAGCGGCTTTCATAATTAAGTACATAATGTGGAATACCAAGTGATTCTGCCACACGTCGCGCATCATGGATATCCTGACCAGCGCAGCACGCGCCCTTCTTATTCACCATCGCGCCATGGTCATATAGCTGCAGGGTAATACCTATCACCTCATAGCCCTGCTCATGCAGCACAGCCGCCACCGCCGAGCTGTCCACGCCACCAGACATAGCCACCACAACCTTTGTATCGGCTGGTTTTTTATCGATGCCCAAAGAGTTCATAATTATGCCTGCTCAGCTTTGCCCTTTACACGGTCAGCCAGCGCCGCGCTCATAAAATCATCCAGCCCGCCATCTAGCACGCCCTGTGTATCGCTGGTTTCTACATCTGTGCGTAAATCTTTCACCAACTGGTATGGATGTAACACATAAGAGCGTATCTGGTGTCCCCAGCCGATATCTGTCTTGGTTGCATTTAGCGCATCCGCTTTTTCCTCACGCAGACGGATTTCACGCTCATAAAGACGCGCTTTAAGCATCTGCATGGCTTCGGCACGGTTTGCGTGCTGGCTGCGCGAACTTTGGCATTTCACCACAATACCGGTAGGCATATGAGTAAAGCGCACGGCACTTTCCGTTTTGTTGACGTGCTGGCCACCTGCACCACCGGAGCGCATGGTGTCAACATGGATATCTTTTTCATCCACCGTAATTTCAATTTTATCGTCAATCACGGGAAATACCCATACACTAGCAAAGCTTGTGTGCCTGCGCGCATTGGAATCATAAGGAGAAATGCGTACTAGCCTGTGTACGCCGGTCTCGGTCTTCGCCCAGCCATAGGCATTATGCCCCATGATTTTTATGGTAGCGGATTTAATGCCTGCTTCTTCACCGCGCACTTCATCTATCATCTCGGTTTTGTAGCCGCGCTTGCCAGCCCAGCGTACATACATACGCATCAATATTTCCGCCCAGTCCTGCGACTCGGTGCCGCCAGCGCCGGAATTGATTTCAAGGAAGCAGTCATAGCCATCTGCCTCGCCGGAAAGAAGGCTTTCAATTTCCAGTTTGTGTAATTCGGCAGCGACCGCTTTCAGTGAGCGCTCGGCCTCAAGCAACATGGCTTCGTCTTTTTCCGCTTCTGCCATTTCGGCCAGCTCGACATTGTCTTTATAATCACGGTCGAGGCGCTCGTAGCCGTTTATTACTTCTTCGAGGTAGTTGCGTTCACGCAGTAGGTCCTGCGCTTTCTTGGGTTCGTTCCAGAGGTTTGGATCTTCGGTGAGCGAATTCAGTTCATCGCGGCGGCGAAGGGCATTATCCCAGTCAAAGATACCTCCTCAGCAGCTCCTGCGACTGCCGTATCTGACGCGATAAATTTTCTATTTCCGCTTTCATTAGCTAAACGCCCTGACTCTTTTAAAAGGACTGCCTAGAAAAACCATATTAAGCCCTTTGTCAATTATTAATAAAGTGACCCCGTACCCATTACCGGCGGCGTTTCAAGCGGAATAGGCATAGCTTCACCGGCAGGCAGCCCACCTGTTTCCGGCGAGCTTGGCTTCGAAAGCTCGCTAATATCCGGAACTGGAACGATATCACCCAGATTAGACTTATCATCGGCAGGTGTAACACCCGGTATATATATGGAGCCACCACTCATAAACGCTTCTTCTATAATTTTCAGCTCTTCGCCAACGGGAGCTTCGCTAACCGGCAAGCCTGATTTCAGGTCGATACGGGCAAGTCTTATTCCCGGCGGCACGCGGAACGGTGTGTTAGGCTGATCTTTCAAAGCCGTTTTCATGAAGTCAACGAATGCAGGCAATGCGGTTGAACCGCCTGTTTCACGTTTTCCGAGCGTGCGGGGCTGGTCGTAACCAATATAAACGCCTGCCACAAGATCAGGGGTAAAACCAATAAACCATGTATCCATGCTGTCGTTGGTAGTCCCTGTTTTACCTGCGACGATCTTACCAATATCCTTACTGCGCGTCGCTGTGCCGCGCACGCACACACCCTCAAGCATAGATACCATCTGGTAGGCAATGCGCGCATCAATCACCTGTTCACGTGTATCAGGCGGCATGGGAGGCGTAAATTCACTGCCCTGATCCACCGCAAGATCTTCTTCGGAAGTAACCATACAGCCATCACACTGGCGGCTGTCGCGGCGATAAATAATCTTTCCGTGCCTGTCGTCGATACGCTCAATAATCGATGGAGTGATACGCTTACCGCCATTTACCAACATACCATAAGCATTAGTTAGCCTCAGCAATGTCGTTTCACCCGAGCCAAGCACAATCGAAAAATTAGGTGCGGGTTTATCATAAATGCCGAACCGCCGTCCTACTTCCAGCACCTTATCCAGCCCGATAACCTGTGCCATGCGCACTGTCATGGTATTGCGCGATTTTTCTAGCCCCACACGCATGGTGGTCGGGCCCAGATATTCATCATGATAGTTTTGTGGTTTCCAAGTCGGCAGTCCCTCGCCCTGGCTCATTTCAACCGGCGCATCGAGAATAACTGTTGTTGGTGAAAATCCGTTTTCTAATCCCGCTAAATAGACAAATGGCTTGAAGGCAGAGCCTGGCTGACGCTTGGCTTGTGTTGCACGGTTGAATTCCGTACCGCCATACGCATAGCCGCCGGACATGGCCAGCACACGGCCGGTATGCGGGTCAATGACTACCATGGCACCGTTGACTTCGGGTATTTGCTGTAAGTCCCATGCCGTTTTAAGCGAGACTGCATCAAGCAGTTTTTTATGTTCTTCAGTAATTGGCCCCACAATCACTACATCACCTAGTTTCAGTATGTCGGCTGGTCTTTTGACCTCTGGCCCAAGCTGCCCATCTGCGACGACGCGCCGCGTCCATTTCATTAGAGCATGAGGTAATGTACCCGTGGTTTCATCATGAAGTATAAAGGTTGCCTTTTTATCATCTAATCCTGTCACAAGCCCGAGCTTTTGGTCCTCAAGCAAATGGTAGTCATGTTCCTTGGTGAGTTTCTGCAACTGCTCTTTCCAGCCGTCCGGCCGCTCGTCCGTCTTGCTGCCAGTCCTTGCAACCTGTGCAAGCGCACCACGGTAGCCGCGCCTGCGGTCATACTCGATAAGCGCTTTACGCAATGCGTTGTCTGCTACTTGCTGCAGTTGCGGATCAACAGTGGTTTTCACCACAAGCCCCCCCTCATACAGCACGTTCGACCCATACATATCGCCCAGTTTACGCCGCACTTCCTCAGCAAAGAAATCAGCATGGGCGATTTCGCTTACGTCGCGGTTGCGTAGAGTGATTTCTGTTTTCTTTGCTTCTTCAGCCAGCTCGGCGCTGATATGGCCGTCCTCGCGCATGCGGTCGATAATCCAGTCGCGGCGCTCTTTCGCCATGCTGTAGTTTTTACGCGGATTATATAGTGTCGGTGCCTTGGGCTGGGCAGCAAGCAACGCGGCTTCTTCTATGGTGATGTCGTCTAGTGATTTATTGAAATAATTCTGCGCGGCAGCTGCAACGCCATACGAACCTAACCCAAGATAAATCTGGTTCAAATACAGCTCCAGAATTTTTTCCTTGCTGTAAATGCGGCTGATACGAAGGGCAAGAATGGCTTCCTTGGCCTTACGCTCAATTGACTTTTCGCTGGTAAGCAAAAAGTTTTTTACCACCTGCTGAGTAATAGTAGAGCCGCCCACCAATGACTTGCCCTGTCCGTAATTGATGATGTTGTCGCGTACAGCGCGGGCGATACCGCTGACGTCGATGCCGTCATGCTGATAAAAGTTTTTGTCCTCCGCCGAGATAAACGCCTGCACCAAGCGCTTCGGTATGGCCTGAAGGGGAACGAATACGCGTTTCTCCGTAGCATATTCCGCGAGTAATTTGCCATTGGCGGCATACAGACGGGTCATCGTAGCTGGATCGTAATTTGCCAGCTGCGTATAATCCGGCAGGTCTTTATCGTAATGATTATAGACAAGCACGCCAACGATACTACCTATAATAATCATGGTGAAGCCCAGCGAGAAAAACCACCCGAGCAGGTTCACTATGGCAGCGAGTAATCCCCTCATCAATTTTCTGCCTTCCGGCATTGTGCCAAATAGGTTTCAATGCCTTCAGCAATACCACCAACCACCTTTTCGCGGTAGCTGCTTGATTGCAATTCTTTTTCTTGTGTCGTAAGAAAACCCAGCTCCACCAGAACCGAAGGAACATCCGGCGCTTTCAGCACCGCAAAACCGGCAAAACGGTGCGAATTGGAAAGCAACTTCACTTTATCGTTGAGCGACTGGATAATCAGGTCAGCAAGCTGGGCCGACTGGTTTTTGGTGTCACGCTGCGCAAGCGAAATTAATATATCGGCCACATCTTCCCGCTCGTCTGAAAGGTCCATGCCTGCAATAATGTCCACCTTGTTTTCAGTGGCTGCCAATGCCGCAGACTCTTCGTCCGAAGCCTTTTCAGACACGGTATAAACAGAAAGGCCGCGTGCATTCGGCTCGGGCGCCGAGTCTGCGTGCAGTGATATAAATAATGTAGCACCAGCCTTTCGCGCAATCTCGATACGCTTGCGCAACATAATGAACTTATCTTCTTCCCTTGTCAGTTTGACATTATACTTGCCCGACCTGAGAAGTTTGACCTTCAGGTCCTTTGCATATTGCAGTACCACATTTTTTTCTTTTGTACCCCTAGCACCGATTGCGCCCGGATCATCACCGCCATGGCCTGCGTCAATTACAATCACGGGTTTTTTGTTTGATGCCTTGGCAACTGGCTTGCTTTCTTTTACTGGCTTGGCTGACTCTGCCGGTTTTTCAATAACTGGTTTGCTCACTTCTGTTTTTTGGGCTGTGGCTTGCTTTTCGGGGACTTTTCTGTTTTCGTCCTTTACTTCTTCAGGCGCACTCTCAGGCGCAATAATTATAGACAACCGCTTGTTCCCATTGCCGACACTGCTCCCTATCACCCGCGAAGGCAGGGTCAGGTCGAATACAAAGCGGCTGGTATCCGGCGAAAACTGGCCAAACCTGATTTCTTTAACCAGCCTGCCCTTGTAACCAGAGGGAAGCGCAATCGCCGAGGCCGCTTTCATGGCGGGTACATCCACCACAAGGCGTTCAGGGTTATTTACAATAAAGACCTTGTTGGGATTGGCGTCAGGAACGTTAAGGGTAATGGTTTCCCTTGTGTCAGATACGGCTATGCTGACCGCATCGCCAGCGGCAGCCGGACCATGGCACACCACCTGAAAAATAGAAAAAACTATGAAATACAGTATATTCTTCATTGAGTTGGCTAGCTGGGCGTCCAATATTGGGAATGAATGCTAGAGTTGTACGAAAAAAAATCGCGCTTTTGAATAAAAAAATGACGTTAGTATAAGAGTTTATATAAAGATTATTGTGTAATGATTTTTTTACCACTATAGTATAAAAGCTTAAGTGCCGCTGCATGTGAATGTAGTGAAAAAATATGAAATTTTGTGGCAAGGACCAACCACTTGATTGCAGTCTGTAACTGATAACGCACAGGCCGTGTATCAAACCAAAACAATGGATGGGTCTTGCTCGGGAATAACAAGTTATCAGGATTTTTTGTATTAACCCCCGTCCTTACGGTAAGGTATATCGGTTTAGTTTTTAAGATGGTCTTTTCATTAACACTATCAGCACAAGTTTTCACACCCACACAAGGGCGCCGCGCGCCTAGTGGCAGGGCGTATTTTTCTGGCGCGTCACCGCGCTTACGTCCATGTGTGCAAGCTAGCTATAATATGAAGCGCCCACCCAACTGAGTCACTACCAATACTGTGAGGCGGCCCATAATTAGGAGTCGCTGTCATGGCAAAACGCATGTTAATTGATGCCGTACACTCGGAAGAAACCCGTGTCGTCATCCTCGATGATAATCAGATTTACGATTTTGACTTTGTTACCAGCTCGAAAAAGCAATTAAAAGGTAACATATATCTCGCAAAAATCACCCGTGTAGAACCCTCGCTACAAGCTGCGTTCGTAGAATATGGCGGTGGCAAGCAAGGCTTCCTTCCCTTCTCGGAAATTCACACTGACTATTACCAGATACCTGTTTCCGACCGCCAGCGCCTGATGGAAGAATCCGAGCGCGAGGTCGAGGTGGATGACACCCGCGAAACCGTTGAACAGCCTCAGGGACAGGAACAACAATTCACCGAAGAGCAATCCGATCTTGCATTCGACCAGGAAGCAAATGACATTTCAACCGAGCTGCCGCCCGCTATTCCAGCTGGAGCAGATGATATGCTGCCTGAACAAGCGCCCGCAGCCGAAGACGAAAGCCGTCCGGCATACCTGATGCAGTCAGCCGAAGAAATCGTTACCAGCAGCGAAGAAATCGACCTTCCGGAACAGATGGATAGCGGCAACGCTCCAGAAGATTTTAATGAAGCCGGAAATACGGAGCAGTCCACCATCGGAGCTACGAGCAGTGAATCCGATAAAAATGAGGAAGTGGAAACGCTTCCCAATGAAGAGGAAGAAGTTCAGCAGCGCCGTCCGAAACGCAATGCTTTCCTTAAGCGTTACAAGATTCAGGAAGTAATCCGCCGTGGCCAGATTGTTTTGGTACAGGTAATTAAAGAAGAACGCGGTAACAAAGGCGTATCGCTTACCACCTATCTTTCACTCGCGGGCCGCTATTGCGTATTGATGCCTAACTCCCCAAAAGACGGTGGTATTTCACGTAAAATCGCCAGCGCAGAAGACCGCAAGCGCCTGAAAGCCATTTCAACCGAAATGCGCCTCGCCCAAGGCATGAGCGTTATTATCCGCACTGCCGGCATGGAAAGGACGCGTGGCGAAATTAAGCGCGACTATGATTACCTTGTAAAATTATGGAACCAGATACGCGAGGATACTCTCAAGTCCACCGCGCCTGCCCTTATTTATGAAGAAAGCGACATCATCAAGCGCGCCATCCGCGACCAGTATAATAATGACATAGACGACGTCATTATCGAAGGTGACGCCGGATACCGAGCCGCGCGGGATTTCATGAAAATCCTGCTGCCCAGCCACACACCAAAAATCAAGCAGCATCAAGAATCAACACCCCTCTTTTATGCCTATAATGTAGAAGACCAGTTGCTTTCCATGCATGATCCCGTGTGCAAGCTGCGTAGCGGCGGCTATATCGTCATGAATCCGACCGAAGCGCTCATTTCTATCGACGTAAACTCCGGCCGCGCCACCACCGAGCGAAACATCGAAGAAACCGCGACCAAAACTAATCTTGAAGCCGCTGTAGAAATCGCCCGCCAGTTGCGCCTGCGCGACCTGGCAGGCCTGATTGTTATCGACTTCATCGATATGCTGGAATCGCGCAACCGCCGTGCCGTTGAAAAAGCGTTAAAAGATGCTCTCAAGGCCGACCGCGCCAAAATCCAGCTTGGACGCATCAGCCCGTTTGGTCTGCTCGAAATGTCACGCCAGCGCCTGCGCCCCAGCATCAGCGAAAGCAACATGGTACAGTGCGCTCACTGCACCGGACGTGGATATATACGCTCCAACGATTCCATGAGCATCCAGATTATCCGCGCCATCGAAAAAGAAGCAAGCACCGGTACATGGAGCGGCCTGCGTCTTATCGCACCGCAAGCACTTGCGTTACACCTGCTCAACAGCAAGCGTGATGCACTGCGCGCTCTCGAACAACGCCATAACGTATCCTTGCAGATACTCATTAATAACGACCTGCCGGATTCTGAATTCAACCTCGAAAAAATGCGCCGTTCGCAGACTGATCGTGGTAGCGAACGCAGTGAACGCAATGAACGTAGCGAGCGCAGCGAACGTAATGACAATGACCGTGGGCGTGGCCGTGACCGTGGCCGCGATCGTGATAGGGATAGGGATCGCGACCGCAACCGCCATCAGGAACACGCAGCACCCGCCGTAGAACCAGCCTCTGTTGATGATGTGTCTGGTGATAATATCACCGAGATTTCAGATCCACAGCGCGATGACACCTACAGCCCGGACGGCCGCCGTGGCCGCCGTCGTGGCCGCCGCGGGGGACGCAACCGTGACCGCAACGACCGCCCACAACAACCATCGGATAATGTCATTCCGATGACAGCGGCTGAACCTGCCGCGGCAGAAGAAATCGATAGCAATGCACCCGAAGCAGGCAACCAGCCTGGTGACGACAACCGCCGTGAACGCCGTCAGCGCGGGGGACGCGGTCGCCGCCGCTGGCGTGACCGTGATGATCGTAGCCCGCGTCGTGACGATGAGCAGAACAAATCTGAAAAGACTTGGAACACCGCAGAAGCTGCGTCTGCTTCTGTTAATGTTTTACCGTCTTTTGCTGCTGAAAATCCGGTTAAGTCATCACCACCGCCACTGCCCACAAAAGAGGCCAAGGCGGTAAATGCGGCACCTTCCACCCCGCGTGATCCGAATGCCCCCACCAAAAAAGGCTGGTGGCAGAAAATGATTCAGCTGGACGAATAACGATAATGGCAAAAGCAACGCATAGATGCCTGCTTTCAGTTATTGGTATTATTTTTTGTCTATTGCTAAATACAGGGCAGGCACAAGCGGTGCCTCTTATCCGTGACGCAGAAATCGAGCATACGCTGCGCACCTATGCCAACCCTATTTTCCGTAGCAACGGGCTAAAACCGTCAGCCGTAAAAATATTCATTGTAAATGACGACATCCTCAATGCCTATGTCGCCGGTGGTTCAAACATGTTTCTCTACACAGGACTCATAAAGTCCTGCACCACACCCGATATGTTGCTTGGCGTTATAGCACACGAAACCGGCCACATCTCCGGCGGCCATCTCGCACAGGGCGCGGAAAAACTTAAAAACGCCGAGCTTGGTACAATCATGACATTCGTGCTTGGCGCTGCTGCCGCTGCCGCATCAGGCAGCCCAGATGTCGCCGCGGCGGTAATTACTGGCGGGCAAAGCACTGTCGCACGTAATTTTTTGGCCTTTACCCGCGCCCATGAAGAAGCTGCCGACCAGTCGGCACTGAATGCGCTGGATAAACTCAATATCTCAGCAAGCGGCATGGTAAAAGTGTTTGAACTTCTGCGCCGTCATGACCGCGAACGCAGCAAATCACGAGACCCCTACCTGCTCACCCACCCCCTCACCAATCTGCGTATTGAGCATGTGCGCAATCACGTTGAAAAATCTAAAATTCCGGAAGGACACTACCCCAGCCAGTATGAGCTGATGCATAAGCGCATGATAGCAAAACTTTACGGCTTTCTTGAAACACCAGAACGCACCTTGATGAAATACCCGCAGTCAGACAAGTCCGTAGCCGGACGTATGGCGCGCGCAATCGCCTATTACAAGATGCCGGATCTTAATAAATCAATGCAGGAAATGGAAAGCCTGCTGGCGGAATACCCTAACGACCCCTTTTTCCACGAACTTAAAGGGCAGATTCTATTTGAGAATAACCGTGTTAAGGAGTCTTTGACATCTTACCAAAGGGCCGTGCAACTGCTTCCGGATTCGGCACTCATATTAGCTGAGCTAGCACGTGTTGAAATGGCAGAAAATAATCCCGCACAGTATGGTTCTGCCATAAAGCACCTGGAAAAATCAGTCGATATTGATAATTCTAATCCCAGCACATGGCGCTTGCTGGCCACCGCATACGGCAAGGCAAAAAATGACGGACTTTCTGCTCTGGCATTGGCTGAAGAGGCAATACTGATAGACGACCCCAATCAAGCATTATCCCAGCTTCACAAAGCCATTCCCATATTAAAAACCGGTACCCCCCCCTACCAGCGCGCACTGGACCTGAAAGCGCGTGCGCTAGATGTTCAACGTGAAAAGCAAAAAGAAAAATCACCGTTTTAAGCATTTATAAAACATATTTTTCTATACATTTCCAACTACAAAGCTAAAGTGTTGATTACACAAAACTGGGAGAATCCTATGAAGCGCCTCAATCTTATTGCCGCCACCACCTGCCTTAGCTTGGCTATGCTGCATACCGCATGGGCGCAAACTGCAGCCGCTCCCGCCGCTCCTGCCACAAACACTGTCATTGCACCGGCCGGAGATCCATCCACCCCCGTTACCCGCGGCGAAATCCAGCAGCTGGTAAAAGACGCTATCATGGCGGATCCCGAAGTGATTATGCAGGCTGTTCGCAAGCTGCGTGACAAGCAGGAAGAAGATGGGAAAAAAGCCAGCGCAGAAGCTTTTGAAAAGAACAAATCCGTTCTCTTGAACGACACCGTTTCCCCAAGCATTGGTGATCCCAAAACCTCTGATGTCACAATTATTGAATTTTTTGATTACCATTGTGGTTATTGCAAACAGCTACTTCCAACCGTACAGCAACTTGTAAATGAAGATAAAAAAGTGCGCGTTATTTTCCGCGAATACCCTATTCTCAGCGAAGATTCCGTTACAGCAGCGCGTGCAGCACTTGCCGTTAATCGCATTGACCCCAATAAATACTGGGATTTCCACAGCGCTCTCATGAAATCACAAGGTAAGTATGATGAAGCAAGCCTCAGTGCCATTGCTACACAGCTTGGCATTGACGCCAATAAGCTGAAAGCGGAAATGGTAAAGCCGGAAATCACTGAATATCTGGATAACAACCGCAAAATTGGTGAAGATCTAGGAGTTCGCGGCACACCAGCTATGTTTATTGGTAACAAGATGCTGCCAGGTGCTGTCCCTTACGCTACGTTAAAACGCCTTGTAGATGAAGTACGCAGTGGTAAAGCCGCGCCTGCCCCGGCTGCGCCTGCTGCACAGTAATTCAACCTTCGGAAGCTTCCGCTTCATCTGGTGTGTAGTGTTCCCTGTAAGTGCGCATCAGGTTCTTCCCTGAGAGTTGCAATAACGTCTCGTGGCATATTCTATAGGTATCTATAGGGCGCTCCCGCTTGGCAAAGTGGTTTTCGCGGTTTTTAAAAATGTCACTTATAATCACAGGCTGCCAATCCCTGCCGTCATATACATCAACTTTGAAATAACCGGTAAAACCCGTGCTTTCATAGTCGCCCATGCGGGTTGAGTTAAGCGCGTCATTGTTTGGAAAGACCATCAGGTCACCTTTTTTGGCAAGCTCAATCGCTTCCTCATCGACATAGCGCAGCAATACCTGCCCCGTGAGCGCGATGAGGATTTTAGGCTTTTTTTCTGCCTGATAGCGTATTTTATTTCGTTTTCCCATAATCAGCCTTCATATAACAGGTGACTGGCCATTGTCCACCAATCCGGTTGCCTCGCCTGAATAGAATTGCTGGCCGCCTGTGCAGCCTCCTCGCTTGCATACAAGCCAAAGCAGGTTGCACCACTGCCCGACATACGCGCAATGCGGCAGTCTTTAGTTGCTTTTAGTGCATCCAGTATGGCTTGAACAGCGGGGAGCAGCACAATAGCAGGTTTTTCCAACACATTATGCGTGCTTGCCATGGCTTTCAGCAATATATCAAAGCTACTGATTCGCTCCAATGTCCGGCTTTCGGTGGTAAAGGCACCGGAATATTTTCCAAACACTGTTTTCGTAAGCAGTGGCTTTTTGGGGTTTACAAGCACTATCCATGCTTTCCCGTTAAATGGCGCCGGAGTGATTTTTTCGCCTATGCCACGCATGTACGCCATGTGAGAATGCAGGCATACTGGCACGTCACTACCTAGCTGTAACGCTATCTCGCTTAATACATTACCAGACACTTCTATACCCCAGAAACAGCAAAGCCCGCGTAGCGCCGCAGCAGCATCTGCCGAACCACCACCCAGCCCTGCTCCGACAGGAATTGCTTTGGTAAGTGTGATATGCACCCCATTATTGACAGAGGCGCTTTCCTTGAGTGCCTCGGCAGCCTTTAAAACAAGATTAGTCGCTTTTCCATGCGCCAGTTCATGCGCAAATTCGCCTTTTACAGTAAGGGATAAATCGCTCGATTCAGAAAACTCCAGCTCATCTCCGAAGGCAGCAAATGCCACAAGACTATCCAGTAGGTGATAACCATCGGCCCGTTTACCGGTAATTTGCAATGAAAGGTTTACTTTTGCAGGCGCAACGACACGCAATGTCATTATTGCGTGCTGCTCTTTGCTGGTAATTGCGCCTGATTAGAGCTGACACTTGTGGTAGCCGAACGCTCATCAATTTCCGGCAGGCCCTCTTTCAGTTTTTGCTGAAGACGGTTAGTGAGGTCTTCATCAGGCGAGAAGGTAAGCGAACGTTCCCATTGGAAACGTGCTTCGGTTTTTCTGCCGATGCGCCAGTAAACATCCCCCAGATGGTCATTCACTGTGGCATCACCAGGCAGTAGTTCAACGGCTTTTTCAAGGTAAGGGGTGGCGCTCGCATAGTCTCCTTGCAGATAAAGCGCCCAGCCCATGCTATCGACAATCTCTGCATCATCGGGACGGGCTTTAAAAGCTTTTTCAATCATCTGATGCGCCTGATCACGATACATACCGCGCTCAAGCCACCCATAGCCCAGATAGTTGAGTACGTCGGGCTGGTCAGGTTTAAGCTCGAGGGCTTTCTTTAGGTCAATCTCCGCAAGCTCCCATTTACCTACGCGCTCGTAGCATGAACCGCGTGCAAACAGAACAGGCCAGTAAGAAGTTTTCAGTTCTTTAACCTCTGACAGTGCCAGCGAATAGGCGTCGATGGCCTCTGCGAATTTCGAATGTATGCGCAACAAATCACCTTTAGTGACCATAATCTCCAAATCGTCAGGATAACGCTTGTTGAGTGTATCAAGCACCGCAAGTGCTTTATCGAGGTTGGACGAACGCTCGTAATTAATCGCCACTCGCATCTGCGCACGTTTGAAATATTGGCTTTGCGGTTCAATCCTGCTGTAAGCCACGTTGGCCAGATCATGCTGCTGCAAATCGCTATAGGCATCGGCAAGAATTAGCGTTGATTCCTCAAATTCAGGCCTAATGTATAGAGCCAACTGCTGGTATATAGCCGCGTCATTGCTCATGCCTGCACCCAGCATAATGCCGCCCATGGTGTAGAGTACTTCAGCGACACCGTCTGTCATACCACTTACCATTGGCTCACTTATTTCAGCACTTTCAGGATTAGCTGCAATGAACTCATCCACGACAGGTTTCAGTGATGCGGGCTTATTGTGCGCTTCGTAGAATGTAAGCAACTGCGCCATTACGCGCTCTGGCGGGTCTTTCGGGTTTTCAACCGCCTTGGTAAAGTTCATGGCAGCCTCTTCCGTAAAGCCTGCCTCACTGTTGATAAGCGCAAGATGGTAGTTCACCAGCGGAACGATGCGGCCCACATCAATTTTAAGAGTTTCAGCCTTAACTGGCTTATCCATTTTTCCGTTTTCAAGCCTGATCCATGCTGTAATGAGCGGCTCCCACAACTGCACCTTGCCGAGTTCGGAAGAATTATTCAGCGCCTGTTGTGCATCTTGTGCGTTGTTATGCTTGATGGCCTTCAGCGAGAGCAGTAGATTTGAAAGCACGTCTTTCTTGCCGGAACGCTTGATATCCGCAGCCAGAGCCACTGCCTCATCAATCTTGCCTTGGAGCAGCAACATACCCTGCAACTGGCGAGCTATAGCAATATCATCCGGATTTTCTTTATAGACGCGCTGCAGATAATAGACAGCAGACCCTATATCACCCCTATCTTTGGCATACTGGCCTGACAGGTAACTTCCTGCAAAATTTGCCTTTTTTGCAGATATTGAGGTTTTATCCGGCTCCTTATTTTCAGCCTGGGCAGGTGGCAAGCATGATGCCAGCGCCAGCAAAATGAGCGCAAGAAACGATATATTACTCTTTAATTTCATTTGGTTATTTATTCAAGATGTGGAATTCAGTCTATTATAACCTGATTAGAATATAAATACACAAATTATATGACAAAATACTTGCACCTTCGCCGGATATTAATAGAATCACCCGCTATCTGAAACTAAATATTTTTTTAAAGCGAGTCCATCTTATGAGCAGCAAAGCCAGTAAAAATAATCCGGAAGCCCGTGGTAAAGTCACGGAACTACGCAAATATAACGGTAAGGCAGTAAAGCCTGTGCTGTTCATTCAGCGTGGCGTTGGCCGCTATATAGCCGCCATGTTTGAAGATGGTACAATGGCTATCGATAAGACAACCAAGCTGCCAATAGCTTACAAAAACGTCTGATATAACAAATGCCTGATGTCATCGTCACCGGTTTACCAAGATCGGGAGTGACGTTAGCTGCCGCACTTATCGACAGCCTGCCCAACGCCGTCTGCCTGAACACACCCGTGTGGCAAACAACGCAGGCGCGTCGCCTGCGCGGCGCTATTCCTTTTTGCAAATGGCTGGCCGGTGATTTCATCTGGCAGCGTAACCGGCTGATAAAATCACTGCCTGTAAATGACTACCGTGCGCCTGATGGTTCACCATTGCTTGACAGTATGGATGAACGTTTGCCAAAAGACGAAAACGGCGAACCGGTTGCGACGCAGATCCAGCCAAGTGGACTGCAGGGCGACTTTATTTTAGCCGTCAAGCATGATGTGCTTTATACTTGTGTGCTGCCTGCACTTGCTGAAATATCCTGCTTCAAAATTATAGCCATCATACGCCATCCTTTTGATGTCATCGACGAATGGCAAGCATATCCCGAAACACAATTGGGCAAAGGACACCTTCCCTTTGCTGCCCATTACTGGCAGGAAGCAGCACTACAAAATCCCGAACAGAAAACCGACCTGCTGGACAGAATGGTGCAGTTGTATGAGCTGTTCATAAAGCGCTATCACGAATTACGCGCCCATGTGCAGATCATACGTTATGAAGATTATGTGGCTGATCCAAAAATTATAAGCCGCCTTTTTGACATAGAAACACTGCCGCCACTTGCAAATAAAATTGTCAGGAAAAACCCTGTCCGCGACGGAAAAGGGGTTGAAGCCTTACGCAGCCGCTTCGCCAAATACGGCACATACACACGGCATTATTACCCAACACTATAACAGATTTACATGCCGGAATAATTCGGCCCACCACCGCCTTCAGGTGGTACCCAGACAATATTTTGTTTGGGGTCTTTGATATCGCACGTTTTGCAATGCACGCAGTTTTGCGCATTTATCTGCAGACGCGCCTTGTTTTCATCCACCTTTACAATTTCATATACACCGGCCGGACAATAGCGCTGCTCAGGCGCATCATAGTCCTTAAGGTTGTGCGTAATCGCAATCTTGGGATCTTTCAGCACGAGATGTGCTGGCTGGTCTTCCTCGTGGTTGGTACTGGACAGAAAAACCGACGACATGCGGTCAAAACTAACAACACCGTCCGGCTTCGGATATTCAATCGGCTTGCACTGCTTCGCTTTTTTAAGCGAGAGATGGTCATGATGGTGCTTATGCGTCCATGGCGCCCTGCCGCCCCATATATATGTGTCGATAGCAGCACTAATCAGCCCCCACCAAAGCCCTTTGCGGAAACCGGGGCGTATATTGCGAGCGCGGTACAGCTCGGGATATACCCAGCTTTGCCTGAGGTTATGCGGATAATCGATAAGCGTATCTTCTGCTTCACCGGTTAATGCCGCGAATACAGTTTCGGCGCACACCATGCCGGATTTCATTGCCGTGTGGGTGCCTTTGATTTTTGGAACATTGAGGAATCCTGCCGAGCAACCGATAAGCGCACCGCCGGGGAATATGAGTTTTGGTATAGACTGGTAACCACCTTCATTAATCGCACGCGCGCCGTAAGATATACGTTTGCCGCCTTCAAAAAGCGGACGGATTTCAGGGTGATTCTTGAAGCGCTGGAATTCCATGAACGGGTCTAGATACGGGTTTTCATAATCAAGACCGATAACAAAGCCCACCGCCACCTGACCGTTATTCAGGTGATATATAAATGAACCACCATAAGTGCCGGAATCCATAGGCCAGCCCACTGTGTGCGTAACCGAGCCAGATTTATGCTTGGCAGGATCCACCTGCCAGAGTTCCTTGATGCCAATACCATAGGTCTGCGGTGAAACACCAAGGCGTAAATTGAAGTGACTCATCAACCGCTGACTGAGCGCACCGCGGCAGCCCTCGGCAAACAACGTATATTTCCCGCGAACTTCTACCCCGGGCTGGTGCGATGGTTTGGGATTTCCCTCTTTGTCACGCCCAAATTCACCCGTAAGCACACCTGCAACCTGGTTGCCTTCCACCAGAACATCCACCGCCGGAAATCCGCAAAAGATTTGCACACCCATGGCTTCCGCCTGTGACCCCAGCCAGCGGCAGAAATTACCAAGGCTGATGATGTAATTTCCTTTGTTATGCATTTGGCGCGGAGTTGGCAGCCGCCATGATTTCTTTTCGCCCAACAGGAGGAATTTATCCTGCGTTACCGGAGTATCCAGCGGAGCGCCTTTTTCTTTCCAGTCGGGTATCAATTCGTTCAGCGCACGTGGCTCAAGCACCGCTCCGGATAAAATATGCGCCCCTATTTCAGACCCCTTTTCCAGAACACAGACGCTGATGTCTTTTCCCGACTCCTGTGCAAGCTGACGCAGCCTGATAGCAGCCGAGAGACCTGCCGGCCCGCCACCAACGATTACCACATCATATTCCATTGCTTCTGTTTGGGACATCTTCACGAACCTTTACATTCTGGTTTTAGGCGGCCAATATAGCAGGCTATGGATAAAAAATCGTTACTACAGTGGTATCTGGATGCCGGCGTCGATGAAGCCATCGGCAACGAACCCGTACAGTATTTTAGCATGCACGCTCCCGTGTCAAGCGAAGTGGGCGCAATTACCTCAATTAATACTGTGCCTGTGGCATCGGCACACACATCGTCGCTTGGCACTTATGCGCCTCCCTCGCCATCTAGCACACCCTTGCACCACACCCCTTCTGCCGCCGTCGCCATGGCACGCTCACTTGCCGATGGCGCACGCACGCTGGAAGAACTGGAAGAAACCGTTCGCGCTTTTGACGGCTGTGTTATCAAAAAAACAGCAAGTAAAACCGTGTTCAGCGATGGCAACCCCAAAGCCCGCGTCATGATTATCGGTGAAGCGCCCGGCGCTCAAGAAGACAAAGAAGGCATACCTTTCTGCGGCGCAAGCGGCCAACTGCTCGACCGTATGTTCGCCGCAATCGGGTTATCACGTAAAAATGATGTCTATATTTCCAACAGCGTGTTCTGGCGGCCTCCGGGAAACCGTACGCCGAATCCAGAAGAATCTGCCATCTGCCTTCCATTCGTGGAGAAGCACATCGCACTCATAAAACCGGCGCTTCTGGTTCTTTGCGGCGGCAGTGCTACTACCAGCCTGCTGAACAAGGATGCTTCCATCTCGCGGTTGCGTGGAAAAACATATGATTATACAAATAGTTATATCGATTCCCCCATCAAAACTGTCGTGATGTACCATCCCGCTTACCTTCTGAGGCAGCCGGGACACAAGCGTTTGGCGTGGAATGACCTACTATTGGTTGAAAATGTCCTCAAGGGTCTAAGTAGTTAATTTTTAGTTAATACATGGCATTTTAGCAAAATTTATCTCATTGATTGCTATAAAATTAATACTTTTTTCACGATTTAGGGTTGCTGAGCCGGTTTTTTTGGTATAATGGAAGTACCCTTATGGTTATACGCAAGCCATACGCCGCCAGGTTGTTAGTAAGGTATACAAAAACTTCATGGTGCGCTTCCCTGCTAATGTCTCTGGGGTTACTGGTAACAGTATCCAGTTGGCAGAAGACGGGGGAATATGCGTCGCTTTCCCCTTCGAGCGGCAATTCATTTCCTGTATCCTACATCGCCCTTCAACCGACTGAAAAGTCGATAGTTGAGCCATTGCTGACCGATCTCGGCCTGCAGGGACGCATGTTGCCTAATATATTGACTGAGAAAGACATTGAAACTTATAAAGCCATTTTTGCCGCCCAGCAATCCGGCGACTGGAATGATGCACACGCTATGATGGGCGATCTCCAAAACAATATCCTGGCTGGTCATGTACTCGCCAAGCACTACCTGAACTCATCCCACCAGAGTACCCCGCAGGAATTGGCCGACTGGCTGGCCAATTATGACGACCACCCGCAGGCAGCGACCATCTATAGCCTTGCCTTAGCCAAGAGTCCGGCGCTCAAGGAACAACTGCCGGTTGTACGTCGCCAAAATTCATTAAGCGGCTACGGTGACGATAATGGTCTCGCCATATTAGGTGGTGACGCTCCTTATTCCCAGACCTGGAACGCGGGCCTGAGTGCATTCCGTGCCGGAAATATGGCTGAAGCCGCTAAATTCTTTACCACCGTTGCAAAACGCCGTGATGAAATCTCCCCGTGGATGTATTCCGCCGCGTCTTTCTGGTCTTACCGCGCTTATAACGCTCTTGGTGACAAGGCGGAAGCCAGCCGTTACCTTGAAATGGCTGCCGAGAATCCGCGCAGCTTCTATGGTATTATAGCACGCAAGCAGCTGCATCGTGGTTTAGATTTGGACGCCAGCCCCGTTAAGCTGACGGAAACCGATGTACTGGAAATGATTGGCGATCCTTCGGTACGCCGTACCATCGCCCTTTCGCAGATTGGAATGACCGATCTAGCAGAGAACGAACTGCGCGCACGCTTCCCGCAGGCTGACGATATTGAAAAACCACGCCTGCTCGCACTCGCGCATGAGCTGAACCTTGCTGCCGTACAGATCAGCATGGCCCGCCAGCTGCGCGATAAAGACAGCCGCCTCGATTTCGCCCGTTACCCGATTCCTAACTGGGAACCACAGGGCGGCTTTATCATCGACCCCGCGCTTATCTTTGCCATGATGAGGCAGGAATCCGGTTTCCGCATTTCCGCCGTCAGCCCGCAGGGCGCGCTGGGCCTGATGCAGATTATGCCGCAGACCGCCTCCCTGATGCAGAAGCGCATTAACGTAAAAAATGAAATCGATATCCATGCGAATTCCAGTGCTGCCGAGCCGGTAACCAACGTTACCCTTGGCCAGAACTATATTGAACACCTCATGGAAACCAAGATGATTGAAGGCAACCTCTTCTACCTGCTGGCCTCGTATAACGCTGGCCCCGGCAGGCTGCAGGACTGGAAAAAGAGCCTCGCTTATAACGACGACCCGCTGCTGTTCGTGGAAAGCATTCCCTACGCTGAAACACGTAACTACGTAATGCAGGTCATGACCAACTACTGGATTTACTCCGAGCTGACCGGCAAGGCCAATTACTCGGTGTACGCGCTACTGCATGGCAACTGGCCGTGGTATGAGCCATACACTGGCCCCGTGGCTTCACGCTCCGTTCCTAAAGTTACCGTTTCCAACAAAACCGAGGGCTGATTTTCCTCATGTCACTGCCTGACCTTTCCATCGAATCGTCAGTCAGAGGCATAGTGGCAGGTATCGACGAGGCAGGCCGCGGTCCATGGGCAGGCCCTGTAGTTGCCGCTTCCGCCATTATCATCCCCGAAAAATTACCCGCAGGCATCAACGACTCCAAAAAGCTAACGCATAGCAAGCGTGAGCAGCTTTTTGATAAAATCATGGCCTGTGCTATTACTGGTGTTGGCATGGCCAGTGTAGAGGAAATAGATACCCTGAACATCCTTGAGGCTACCAAGCTCGCCATGCGCCGCAGCCTTGAGCAATTATCGCAAATACCAGACATCGCACTGGTGGATGGCAACCGCGCCCCCACCCTTCCCTGCAAAGTGCAGACCGTTGTCGGCGGCGACGCCAAGAGTATCTCGATTGCGGCGGCCAGCATTATTGCCAAGGTCACCCGCGACCGGATAATGCAACAATTAGGCATCCAGTATCCCGGCTATGGCTGGGAACGCAACGCAGGCTATGGCACTGCCGAACACCAGAAGGGGCTGGCGGCGCTTGGTATCACCCCGCACCACCGCAGAAGCTTCGCCCCCATACGCGCCATCATTGAGGCCTCAGGGCGCAGCGCCGCCTGATTCCTTTACAGCCAGTCAAAAACGGCTTAGTCTTTCGCCATGAAACCGAATAAGCCCCGCTATAGCTCGCTATTCCCAAAAACGCTGGCGCAATGTATCGAGCCAATCACCCGTCCGGTGCTTAAAGCACAAGGCTTGGCAGGCTCACGCATTCTCACCGAGTGGCCATCCATTGTTGGAAAAAAACTCGCAGCCCACAGCACCCCTGAAAAATTGCATTTTGCTGTCGGAAAGAAAACAGAAGGTACGCTGGTCATTTCCGTGGAAAACGGCTTTGCACCGGAAATCCAGCACCAGCAACCCATGATATTAGAGCGCCTCGCCGCCTATTTTGGTTATCAGGCCGTTAACCGCATCAATATTTCACACACCTACCTGCCACATCGCAAAGAAAATAAACCGCTCAAGAAAAAAACGGGGCAATTGCCGGAGTCCATCGCGAACGAAGCCTCCGTTGTTGAGGATAAAGAACTGCGGGAAACCCTTCAATCACTGGCAAAAACACTTTCTAAAACATCCGCCTGAATCTACTTATTGATTGCATAATTTCAAAAAATAGACTTAATAAGTAGCCGTCATACATAACCTTGGGAGACTTTAATTTATGCGCGCCATCCTTGCTGCATTTTCTGCAACCTTAATTCTTGGCGTAGCCGCCTCTGCCTACGCTACATCCGCTCCAGCACCGGCCGCAAGCACTGCTCCCGCAGCTATTACTCCCAGCACCGCCACTTCCCCCGTACCCGGCTCTGATTTTAAGGAACCCAATCTGAAAGCCCGCGCCGGCAGTGGCGGTATCGTCACTTCCACCATTATCACCAATGCCCCGCTTCCCAGCGATTTCGTTATGGGCAGCCCCAATGCCAAGCTGGTGATGGTTGAATATGCATCACTGACCTGCCCGCACTGCGCTCATTTCAGCAATAGCGTGCTGCCCGAACTGGAAAAGCGCTATATTAACACCGGTAAGATGCGCTACATACTGCGCCAGTTCCCGCTTAACGAACCCGCCCTCAAGGGTGCCATGCTTCTCCACTGCGTAGGTGCGCAAAACAAGGATAAATATTACGTTTTCGCCCGCGTGCTGTTTGACGCCCAGAATAAATGGGCCTTTGACGGCAACTATATTTCCGGGCTGGAAACTATTGCCACCGTTGGCGGTATGACCAAGGAACAGTTTACAAGCTGTCTGGCCAGCACAGAACGCGAAATGGACGTATTAAGGGATAAAAAGCTTGCAAATGATGAGCTTAAAGTTCCGCATACCCCATATATCTATATCGGCAACGAGGTGTATGACGGCGACCGCGCGGTTGAACCCATCTCCAAATTTATTGATGCTAAGCTCGCTGAAATCAATAAATAAAAATTGCTGAAATGCCCTTGACAGCAAAGGGCGATATTCATACATTGCGCAGCGCCTGAGGGGACTATGCCAGATTCAGACGATTCCTTGCCTTCACTAGGCAAATTGCAGGATCAGATTGATGAGGCAAAACGCCGTCAGGCCGATAAAGAACCAAAACCAGACGAGCCTGTAAGTCCGGGCGATGCCATGCGAATGGGGCTTGAACTGGTTGCCGGTGTCGGTGTGGGTAGCACGTTTGGCTATTTCGTTGACCGCTGGCTGGGAACCATGCCCTTGTTCTTCATCGTGTGCTTCTTTCTTGGCGCAGCTGCAGGATTCCGCAATATGATCCTTCAAGCCTCCGGCAAGAAAGAAAAAGAATAAAAAACGAATTTATTTATTAGGAAATAAAACGTGTCAGAAACCGGCCACGGCAACCACAGCCCTCTAGCGCAATTCGAAGTGTATCCCCTGCTGCCCCTGCAGTTTGGCCAGTATGACGTCAGCTTTACTAACGCCTCCCTGTGGATGGTTATCGCCATGGCTGCCACCGCCCTGCTAATGCTTATAGGGGCGCGTAAGAACCAGTTGGTCCCCGGCCGCTGGCAGTCCATGTCAGAAGTCATGGTGCAATTCGTCGGCAACACCGTGCGTGACTGTGCAGGTAGCGACGCCATGAAGTTCTTCCCCATGATTTTCACGCTGTTTATGTTTATTCTCGCGTGCAATCTGCTGGGAATGCTCCCTTACTCTTTTACCGTTACCAGCCATATTATTGTTACATTCGCGCTGGCGCTGGGCATCTTCCTTGCCTGCACTGTGCTTGCCATTATCAAGCATGGCCCGGGCAAATTCCTGCACTCGTTCCTGCCGGAAGGCACGCCGTGGTGGATGGCGCCGCTAATGTATTTCATTGAAGTGTTTTCCTATTTGGCCCGCCCTATCAGCCTTTCCGTACGTCTTGCCGCAAACATGATGGCCGGACACACCATGCTGAAGGTAATCGCCGGATTCGTAGTTATGCTGGGTGTGCTTGGCGGATGGGCGCCGTTCGCCCTGCTAGTAGTGCTAACTGGCTTTGAAATCGGCATTGCCGTGCTGCAAGCTTACATCTTCACGGTACTTACTTGTGTTTACCTGAATAACGCACTTCACTTACACTAATTTTTTAAACATTAACTTCTAACCAACAATAAGGATAAAAGATCATGGAATATGTCGCTCTTAAATATATCGGTGCAGGCCTGATGTCGTTTGGGATGCTCGGCGCCGCTATCGGTGTGGGCAACGTTTTCGCCGCTATGTTGACGGGTATCGCCCGCAATCCGGCCGCTGAAGGCAAGCTGTCAAAGTACGTGTATATCGGTGCCGGTCTGGCGGAAGCTATGGGCCTCTTCGCACTCGTTATTGCACTGCTGCTCATTTACGCAGTATAACATAGGTCTTTAGTCATAGGTATTATTGGCCATGCCACAACTTGATCCTACCTGGTTTGCCTCTCAGCTTTTCTGGCTGTTTATCGCCTTCACGCTGCTATATGCCGTGCTTTCACGCATGGTGTTGCCGCCGCTTCAGGGCATTATAACGCGCCGCCAAAGTACTATCGATGGTGATATTGCCTCGGCAGAATCACTGAAGTCAGCTGCAGAGCAAGCCAGGCAGGATTATGAACGCGCACTGGCCGAAGCCCGTGACAAGGCCCAGCAGCTTATCGCTGATGCCATGGCCGCTCAGAAGGCGAAAGCCGACAAAGCCAGCAAGGACATGGACCAGCAAGTTGCCGCAAAACTTTCCGATGCTTCGACTAAAATCGCCACTAAGAAAAAAGAGCTGATTACCGCGCTGACACCAGCTACCGAAGAGCTGACTTCACTCATCGTGGAAAAGCTGACCAACCGCAATCCCGCCAAGGATAAGATTGGTTCTGTCGTCATGCAAATCTTTAAGTCTAACAGGTAAACCATGTCATTGCTTGCAGATCCAAAACTCTGGGTAACCGCTTCTTTCATTACCTTTGTATTGCTGGCTTACAAAAAGATTGCTGCTTTTGCCTGCAAAGCGCTCGACGACCGCTCCGCACGTATCGCACACGAGCTGGAACAGGCCGCACGCCTGCGCAAGGAAGCGGAAGAAGTGCTGGCTCAGTACAAGCAAAAGCAGCAGGAATACCTCAAGGAAGCAGAATCCATCCTTGATGCCGCCCGCAAAGACGCCGAGAAAATGCGCGAATATGCTGAAAACGAGCTGAAAGCCTCGCTTGATGCCCGTATGAAGCAAGCCATCGACCGTATTGCACAAGAAGAAAACACTGCCGTTGGCGACGTGCGTGATCATGTGGTTGATATTGCGCTGGCTGCCGCACGCAGCATCATCGCCGACCATGTCGGTTCTATGTCGCAGGAAGAGTTGATTAAGCTCGCCCTTGCCGATATCGAACGCAAGGTGCATTAATCCCCTAAACACAGCTATTATTATAGTTGCCCTGCCTACAGCCATTAGCTAGGGTTTAACCCTTCATCGTAAGGGTTTCTCCGTGCGTCTTAGTTCAACTATTATTCCCGCTATTGTTATTGTGCTGTGCATGAACCGTCTTGCTTACGGTGGTGCATGGACACAGAATGCAGGCAAAGGCCAGCTGATCATCAGCCAGAGCTATTACCAGACATCGAAATTCCGCGACAATAGCGGCCGCAAGCAGTCGCAGGCCAAATACCAGAAGCATGAGTTCAATCCCTACCTTGAATATGGCCTGTATGACGGCATAACGATGGGCGCCAATTTATTCCTGCAATATGCCAGCCAACGGCCAAGCGGAACCAACCTTGAACCCAACGATTACAATTATGGGCTGGGCGACAGCGAATTTTTTATACGCACGCGTCTGTGGCAACAAGACGGCTTCGTATTTTCCGCCGAGCCGATGGTAAAACTGCACTCGCCCGTTTCCTTTGACAAACAACCCGCCATCGGCAGCAACCACCCCGACACTGGCCTGACATTTTCTGCGGGCTATGGTTTCAGCAGCTATGGCCTGAACCATTTCGCCAATATCGACCTTGGCTACCGCTACCGCTTCGGCGAGGAAAAAGACCAAATCAAATTTGCTGCCACCTTCGGCATATCAGTGCATGAGCAGTTGATGATCATGCCGCAGCTGTTCGTCACACGCCGGACCAATTCCGGAAACGCGGGCGGTGCTTATGCCGAATCTGCTGCCAATGACTACAACCTGACCAAACTACAACTCTCCGCCATTTATAAAATGGATGAGCAAACATCGTTGCAGCTGGGCGGATTTTACCACGCACACGCACGCAACACCGGAACGGGCAACGGCCTGATGCTGGCATGGTGGAGGCGTTTCTGATGCAGCTCCCACTAGGTGAAATCCTCAAATCGCAAAAATTTATCAATGACGAGCAGCTCTCTTACGCGCTGGCATTGCAGCAACAAAATGGCGACCGCTTAGGCGATATTCTGGTCAGCACCGGTATGATGGGATATTACGATCTGTACAAATCAATCGCCGCACATTGTGCACTACCATTTATCAACCTTGTCAAACAGGCGCCGGATGCCGAACTTTTACAAGCAACACACATAGAAGATTATCTCCGGCTGCACACGCTGCCGCACCGTCGCAACGGCCAGTCTATCTGCATCGCCACCTGTAACCCCAATCCGGAAGTTACCGCATGGGCAAAGCATCATTTTGGCAATGCGTACCATTTCGCCATCACCTCGCCCTTTGATATACGCAGGGCTATCGAAGCACGCTTCGGCCCGCAGCTCGAGGATAAATGTCGCCTTTCCCTATGGAACAAATCACCCGACTCTTCGGCACGCATTACAGTTCAGCCAAAACAAAAACAGCTTATATTGCTTTTCCTGTTGGCGATGACCCTGCTTGCCGTCGGTTCACCCGTACCCAGCGCGCTTGGTATCATCCTATTCTGTCATGTTATCTATGCCGTTACCATGCTGTTCAAGGCATGGATATTCGCCATGGGCAGCAAACCCATAGCGCGGCCCGACTGGAAAAAGCTGCTGACCACACTCGATGAGCGCCAACTACCCGTTTACACTATTCTCATCCCCATGTACCGCGAGGCAGAGTCATTGCCGCGAATGCTGGAAAACATGCGCCGCCTCGATTACCCGCCCTCCAAGCTCGATATCAAACTGGTGCTGGAAGCAGACGACAAGGAAACACTGGAGGCCGCCTGTGCGCTCAGGCCCAGTTACCATTTCGACATCATACGCGTGCCACCCAGTGCGCCGCGCACCAAGCCCAAAGCCTGCAATTATGCGCTGCGTTTTGCTCGTGGTGAATTCGTCACCGTATTCGACGCCGACGACTGCCCGGAACCGTCGCAGCTGAAAAAAGCAGTCTATATGTTTCGCAATGGCGAACCAGACATGGCATGCCTGCAGGCAAGGCTGAATTACTATAATTTCAACGACAACTGGATTACGCGTTCCTTTTCACTGGAATACACTATCCTTTTCCATTTCATGCTGTATGGCCTGCAGAGGCTTTCCATCCCCATCCCTCTTGGTGGCACCAGCAACCATATGCCGCTGGCCAAGCTGCGCGAGCTGGGGGAATGGGACCCTTATAACGTCACCGAAGATGCCGATTTAGGCACGCGCCTCGCCGCATGGGGCATGAAAACCACCATGCTCGATTCGTTTACGCTGGAAGAAGCGCCCTGCAGCCTTGGCGCGTGGATACGCCAACGCTCGCGCTGGATAAAAGGCTATATGCAGACATGGCTGGTGCATATGCGCAGCCCCGTCAAACTATACAAAACACTAGGCCTGCGCGGTTTTATAGGCTTTCAGTTCTTTATCGGCTTTTCCAGCTTTGCCTTCCTGACCGCCCCTATCGTATGGGTGCTGTCCCTTTTGTGGGTGGGCAGCGTCGCCCAGTGGCACGCGATTCCATTCCCAGATTGGCTGGCTGCGCTCACCCTGATAAACCTCGCACTGAATATCATCACACACTGGTATTGTGCGCTTTATTGCGCCATGCGCTACCAAACGGGCCGCCTTTCTATCCTTTGGGCCGCTTTCCTATACCCCGTTTATCTGGTGCTGCACTCTATCGCCAGTTATAAGGCCTTGTGGCAACTTATTGTAAAACCTCATTTTTGGGAAAAAACGGCCCATGGCTTTGCCAAGCATGTGCCTGTTTTAGGCCAAAGATACGGCCCTATCGAACCTTAAGAAAAAGCGTTGACAGGCCACTGATATCTAAGCTAGAAGTGACCCCTCATTTTAAGAAAGTATTGGTTATGAAAGTTCTCAGCTCTTTGAAGTCTGCCAAAAAACGCGATAAGGATTGCCGCGTCGTACGCCGCAAGGGCCGCGTTTACGTTATCAACAAGAAAAACCCGCGCTTTAAAGCTCGCCAGGGTTAACCCCACAGATACAAAAACACCCCTTGGAACAAAACCAAGGGGTGTTTTTTTATGCCTGAAAGTTGGCCAGAGAAAAATTTAGCTAGTTGCGCACGAACACCTCTACCTTGTGATACGCAAGGTCTGATTCCTTGGTCCAGAGCTGGATATTCGACTTATCCACGCCGTTTTTCATCAGCATAGTGGCCACTTCACGCACATGCGGCGCTACGTTGCCTGTGCTGGCTACGGTGGGCTGGTAGCCTACAACATGGTATTTAGCGGTTGGCGTAATACCGTTCACCTGCTTTACCAGCGTTGAAATAACGCCTTCCGGATGAATGTTTGACTGGGTGTAATTGAGCGTTACCGCCGGACTTTCTGCCCCGCCATCCATTGCGTAGGCGGTCACGGATGTGGCTGAAACCAAGGAAATAAGCGACAGGAAACAAGCAAAACGGCGCATAGTCATCAACCTCATGAATGAATTTGTTTTTTCAAGCTAGAGGAAGCGCCTTTATCAGTCAATAATGATATGTTGGCGGCGTTAATAAAAGCCTTGTCTTTTTGCCGAGTTTTGCTAGTGTCCGCCACCTGCCAGAGGCCTAGCCTCTTCAAGGCTGCGCACCCGTAGCTCAGTTGGATAGAGCAACAGACTACGAATCTGTAGGTCGGGCGTTCGAGTCGCTCCGGGTGCGCCATTTATTCCCAAACAGCCTAATCGCCTCAGCAACATCCCTTAGCGTCGGACGTTGACTTTTCACAGCGGATGAGCTGGTAAAGAAGCCCTCCCGCCACCGTGCCGATGAAAGGCGCAGTCATATATAGCCAGATTACGTTCAGGCTATCCTGATACAGCGCGGGCGCGAGCGATCGTGCAGGGTTCATGGACGCGCCGGTCAGCGAACCGCCGACATAAGAACACAGGGCGACAATAGTGCCGATGGCGATGCCCGCCATTACCCCCTCCGCCCGCGTATCCGTTGCTACGGCAATAATCACGAACATCAGAAAGGCGGAAAGCACCACCTCCCATAAAAACGCTATGCCAAACTCCACCACGGGAATGGTAGCGCCATACCCTACCCCCTTTGGCATCAGCACATAAAGCAGGCTCATAGCCGCAATGCCGCCGAGAAACTGCGCCAGCCAATAAGGAATCACCTGACGTGCGGGAAAATGCCTCGTTACTGCAAAGGCCAGTGTTACCGCCGGATTAAAATGCGCACCGGAAATATGCCCGACCGTGTAAATCATGGTTGCCACCACCGCGCCGAATATCAGGGGAATCGTAAAAACAGGGATTGTGCCGAAGCGCTCCGCAACCATAATCGCGCCGCAGCCGAAAAACAGGATAGCGAACGTACCGATACCTTCAGCGAGGCATTTTTGATACTGCATCATGCAAGCTGTCCTATCTCATGTAATCTGGTTTTTAACTGCTCGTTATTCATGGTCTCCACTGGCAGGGCCACCAGCGCCTTCACGCGCCGCTCGAGCATTGCGTAGATGCGGTCAAACTCCGCCTCAATTTCTGCCTGCGTACCCTGAAAATGCGCAGGGTCCGGCACGCCCCAGTGGGCTTTAACAGGACTACCGGGGAATATCGGACATACCTCGCCCGCTGCATTGCCACAGACGGTGATTACAATATGCAGCTCGGTCTTATCTATAAACGCATCCCACGATTTGCTTTCGAAACCGGATGACGGGATTTTATGACGCTGCAATGTGGCAAGGCTCATAGGGTGTACCTGCCCTGTGGGCTTGCTACCTGCGCTGAATGAGCAGAATCTGCCTTTGCCAAGCTCTTTGAGCAAGGCTTCCGCCATGATGCTGCGGCAGGAATTGCCGGTGCAAAGAAAAAGAACATTTAGCATATGCAGGACCTCAACAATTTTTCGACATCCTTGCAGGTGGATTTATTGATTGCACAGCAATCTTTCAGGAGGAACTGTACTAAATTCTGCAGCGCGTCGAATTTTACAAAATAGATAACCGAGCGCCCTTGTTTTTTGGATGATATCAAACCGGAATTAGTAAGTTGGGAGAGATGAAAAGACAGTGTGTTGTGCGGAATACCAAGCTTTTCGCTGAGTGCGCCCGCCGCTAATCCCTCTTTGCCATTCTCAACTAGAATACGTAGCGCCTGCAGGCGTGTTTCCTGCGAAAGCGCAGCAAATGCTGTAAGTGCGTTTTCTATTTGCATATGTCCACAATAATGGACATATTTTTATTGTCTAGCTTGATTTGAAGTATGCATCATCATCGCATGACGTTTACTTACCTTTTTATTGCTATAATCTCCTGTACATATACACATGATTAATTGTATAAAATCTAGTATGTTACTTATTATTCAAATACCATGCTACAATGAAGAATCGTGCATTGCACAAACCCTTAGCCATCTTCCAAAATCCATCCCCGGATTTGACTCGTTAGAAATCCTTATAATCAATGATGGGTCCACAGACCACACCATGGAGATTGCCCGCCAGAACGGCGTTAGGCATATTCTTGACTTGAAGCATGTAGGCTTGGCGCAAGCATTTCAGGCCGGACTCAAAGAGTCATGTAGAATGGGGGCGGATATTGTTGTTAATCTCGACGCTGATAACCAGTACAACGCGCAGGACATAGGAGCCGTTGTTAAACCTTTGGTACTTGGTACGCATCAGGTTGCTATCGGAGAAAGAGACTTACAAAATCTGCCTTATTTCTCAAAATCAAAGCGCTTCCTCCACCACATCGGTAATAAGTTTATACGCCTGCTTAGCGGCCTGCCGGTGAATGATGCCACTTCAGGTTTTCGCGCTTTGCATAAAGATGTAGCTCAAGAAATAGCCATTCGTTCCAGCTATACATACACCGTGGAAATGCTGTTTTACATATCTTACAATAAAATAAGGACAGCCTTTATTCCCATACGCTGTAACGACAAGGTTTTACGACCGTCCCGCCTCATACGCTCCAATACGGAATATATCGTACGCACGTCGATGATAATCCTACGTAGCCTTATCAGATATAAGCCGATATATTTTTATGGTATTTTTTTAATACTCTTATTCCTTATTATTTGCGCCTTATGAATAAGAATATCACAGGAAACCATTACAACAAGTACGAGAGCAAAAACCCGCTTGTACGCATATTAATGAACGGTTTTTTAAATGCTTTTGACAAGCTGCTAAAATGTACAGATGCAAAAACCGTTTATGAATGCGGCTGCGGCGAAGGCTACCTTAGCCTGCATTTATTCAAATCCGGATATAATGTTAGCGGGTGCGATATTGGCCCGGAAGTAGTCGCGCAAACACTCAGCAGGATTCAAAGCGCAGGCTATAACGGTGATTTTATTGTAAGAGATATCGCAGAGCTGCGTGACAAAACCAGCATTGCAGACCTTATAGTATGTTGCGAAGTGCTTGAACACACTAGCAACCCCGAGGAGACACTCAAAACTATTGTTAGCCTAAGCAAAAAATGGGTTATCCTTTCCGTTCCAAACGAACCATGGTGGCGCATGATGAATATGGCACGCCTAAAATATCTCAGCCAGCTAGGTAACACACCTGGACATACTCAACACTGGTCTGCAAGGAAATTTGTAACACTGGTGAGCCTCTACTTTGATGTAATAGATGTTCAACTCACTTTTCCATGGACTGTGGTACTTTGCAAAAAGAAGGAGCAGACATCTCCATGAATATGAAACTTCAGCCAGATAATAGCCTTCTATGGACCATCGCGGCCGTTATTATTAGTGCTGGCACACTATTATTATGTAGTTTGATATCGTACTTCATACTCCTCGATTACCAGCCTTCAGGTGATGAATATAATTACCTTTATCAGGCAAAAATCTTTGCAAAAGGTCTTTTGGCGATCCCTGCAGAGCCATGGCAGCAAAGCATCCGTGAGACATACATGCTTACATACAATAATCATGTATTTGCTAAATACCCTCCCGGATGGCCAGCTGTACTCTCCCTGGGTGTGCATTTAGATATAACCGGAATAATTAATCCCCTGCTCTCAGCCGCAACGGTAATTGCATTGTATTTTGCGATCCGTGAGGCCACATCAGCAAAAACTGCGGCACTAACCTTAACTATCCTTATAACTAACGTGTATTTTTTAGTTTATGGATCTAGCTATTTCGCACAACCTCTGGTTTTGTTTATATGGGCTACCACCATGAGGTGCCTTGTTGCATGCTATTTCAGAGGTAACTCCAAGTGGTATTTATCTACAGGCGCACTGATAGCTTTGCTTTGGTTTGTAAGGCCACTTGACGCTTTTTGCCTGCTTACAACCGTTTTGACAGCGATTCTTGCCTATACAAGAAGAAGTGGCACAACACCACTAGCTGAGTTTTATAAATCCAAACACCTCATACGTCCTGTATGTCTTATAGCTATTCCTTCCATAATATCTGTTTTTCTTTTGTACACTTATAACTGGATTGTTTCAGACTGTTTTTGTATCGCTACCTATAGAATATGGGATTTTGAATTCAGGGTACACAACCCGAGAGTAGAAGGTTTATGGAGCAATATTCAAGATGTGGCCGTTTCATATTATAATTCATTTATAAAGCACCAGTTACAGCTCTTCTTTGTTTACTTTGCGCCCATCGCAGGATGGCCGTTTTTTCTACTCCTAGTACTCGGGGCTTATTGTACCCCAAGGTATCTATTGCTGCCCTGCGTATTATCAATAGTCCTGATTGTATTGCTGTATAACTTTCATCACACAACTGGCTGGCCCGTATATGGAGCGCGCTATTGGTATCCCCTCATAGCACCCATATCGTTGTTAATTGCATATGGCATTAATTACCTTGTTATAAATATACCGAAGCCAATGGGCATTGTAATATATATGGCAATTATTGCTGCCCAGCTAACAAACCAATCACCTTATATCAATAAATATTCTAACGAAAGCAGGCTAACATTACGTCTGCTGGAAACAAGACAACATATTATGGAGAAATGCCCTTCTAAAAGCGTGGTGTTGATAAATGCAAAAAAAGATCGTTCTGTAAATGCGCTACAAATGTGCCGGAACATGTTTGTCGATGGCATACCAGAGTATATATTTATATGTGAAGAAACGCATGCCAACTCTGCACTCGCAGCACTACCAGATTATACGAAGTGTGTAATTAACGAATGGCCGCAAAAACTAATTCAATGAGAATGGGTCATCGCGCGAAGATCTGCGCCTATGCTTGACTTCTTCCTGATGTGTTTTGGCGGGTTTACTGCGCTCTTTTGCAAGGAGCGCTGTTTCCGCAAGCATCTTTCTGGAGTTCGCTTCGGCATTGGTATGGTCTATAGCCGAGTTGACGGTAAAGTAGCGCTGTAAAAGCTGGTCCTCAACTTCCGTCAACGCCATGGCTCGCTCAAGCATCTTGCTGCCACCGACGGCCAATTTTAGCTCTGCCGTCATTTGCTCGAATTGCACCTCAAGGGCGGCGGCTTCCGCAATAGCATACACCAACTGCGGCTCGGTAAAACGATAGCTGGCGGCCATACGCTGCGACGGGTATTCCTTGGGCAACTGTACTATCTTGACTGCCGGCCCACCTGAATTTCCAGAGTTCATAAATATATATTATTGAAGACTATAAAGGAGGAAGTTGCTGCGTAGCATTAACGTTAAACTCATCCAGCAAGTCGTGCATTTCCATTATACCAACACGGCTTTGATCGGGCTGTTTACCCCACGACACTTTAGCAAACAGACTAAATGCACCCCCGCCCACAGGTTGGGCATTTATATGACAATGCACGCCAAGAAGATTATACTCTTTTGCCACTTTATTAAGGCGTTCAAGAAATTCCTGCTGACGCTCGTTGCGTGTTTCCACATCATCGAATTTCCCAAGCATGATGGTTACTTGGCTGCTTATTGTCGGAGGCATCGGGGCCATAAAAACCAGTTCCTGAATGTTCCAGTCAATGATAATAGAGCCAGAGCATAAATTCAAGAAGTGGGGATGCCTTACCCTCACTTTATACATGTAAGCTGAAGTTGCTGATTTTTATTGTATTTATTGTTTATAATCAACTTGAGCTTGTTAAAATAACCATTTAAAATACCTATATATTTAGAATATTGGCATCTCCATGGGCGAAAAGAACATAACCCTCGTTATCACCGGCAGCATTGCTGCCGTAAAAAGCTATGACCTGATACAGCAGTTACAGGCCAAAGGGATTGGTGTGTCTGTAGTGCTTACCGACTCAGCACAGCAATGGATTACCCCGGATGCTGCTAAAGTGCTGACCGCACTTCCCGTAATCACCAGCTCTGAAATACGCGCGCAGCCCGACCAGTTGAAGCAATTGCTGGCCAAAAGCGATGCGATAGTAGCCGCACCTGCCAGCGCAGACTTTATCAAGCAACTGGTCTATAACGACAGCGAATTGGCAAAAGCCATAAACAACTGCCAGAAACCTGTTGCCGTAGCACCCGCCATGAATGTGATGATGTGGCAGCACCCCGCCACGCAGCGCAACAGCAAAAAACTCCTGTCACAGGGCGTTCAGATACTCGGACCCGTACTGGGTAAAATGGCCTGCGGTGACGAAGGCTATGGCCGTTTTATGGAACCATCGGACATTGCGCCTGCGCTGGAATCATTGCTTGCTGGCAAAAGCCACCCTGCATTCGAGTTGGTGAACAAATCGTTTTCGCCCAAGCCCGCCCTGCCCGCCATTGATGTGTCACTGGCGGCAAAGAAAAGTAAAAAACTTTTGCTGATGATACAGGGCGGCAAAGACGCGCTGGCCACATACGCCCTGATAAGCAGCCTGCGCTCGCGCGGGTATCAGGTTACTTGCGCCACCGGCGATGAAGCAACAAAACTCCTGCCCGCCGAGGGGCTGGCTACCATTTCTGGCTGTACTGCCTATAACAGGCATTATCAGGATGATGTGCAGGGCATGGAGCATATACGCCTGCCTGAACAATCGGACATCGTGCTTATCACCCCTGCAACCTGTGACGGCGTAAAGGAAATGGCAGAGGGCGGCGCACAAAGCTTCCTTGGCTGTGCTTACCTTGCCACCAAGAAACCCGTGGTGCTTGTTCCCTCCACAGACATTGAAAAACAACCCAATGCTGCCGATCTCGAGCGCATACGGCAGGACGGCGTCAATATCCTGACCGTGCCAAAGCAGTTGCACCCCGCCAGCAAAGAGCGTGCAGACGCCATTGCCGACGGCATTGACGAACTCATAAAGCAACAGACGTTAGAGAGAAAAATCCATGGAAACTGAAGACCTCAGCGGCAAGAAAATACTGGTTATCGGCGGTAGCGCCCACGAAGTAATTGACGGCGTGCGCCATTATGCGAACCATGGCAGGCCAGAACAACATGGGCTGCAGGCGGCAAAGCGGCTTGCAGAACTTGGCGCAAAGGTAACACTGGTTACCACACGCCTGCATGATGGAATACCGCAGGGCATTGCCGTTGTATCCGAGGACAGTAACCACAAAGCACTTGTTGGCGCCGAGTCATTGCTCAATGCCGCCGCGCAACAGGCACAGGCAACAGGCTATGATGCCGTGCTGCAACTTGCGAATATTCCTGCCGTGAAAGCTGCGAAGCAATCCGAACATAAGCTGAAAGTCAAAAAGGATGCTGGCGCACTTATTCCGATGGATGTGGCGGGTAACATCGATGTCGTAGGCAGCCTGCAGGCAGCCTTTTCAGGCAGTGTTATTGCGGGCTATGACAGCCAGCAACAATGGTTTGCTTCCGGCGATGCTGGCCTTGCCAAATCAATGGCGGATATTGCAAGCCAGACGGCCTCTGCGCCCCTGCCCGCCACGCAAGACAATGTCTCGGCACTTCCGCGCACCGGTGGCAAGCTCAGCGGCAAAAAAATTATCATCACCAGCGGCCCTACAGCTGAACCCATCAGCAGCAGCGGCGACGTTATCACCAACTTCTCATCAGGAAAACAGGGCCACGCCGTTGCAGAGTCGCTGGCGGCCATGGGCGCTCAAGTAGTGCTGGTATCCGGTCCCACCCATATCCCTGACCCGTCACACCCCAATATCACGACCATCCACACCGAATCTGCTCGCAACATGCGCGACGCCGTGGTAGCGCAATTGCCCGCTGATGCCTTTGTTGCCGTTGCCGCTGTTGCCGATTTTGGCATGGCTAATCCCGGCAAACTCGCCCTCAAGCCGGCGGAGCTGGCAACACTTGAGCTATCGCAGAACCCTGACATCCTGCAAACCATAGGCACACACGGCAGCAAGCGTCCGTCTGTAGTAATAGGCTTTGCCGCCGAAACGCATGATTTACTCATCTATGCACGCGGCAAACTAGAGAAAAAAGGCGCCGATGCAATCTGCGCCAATCAGGTAGGCAGCGCCATGGTTGCACGCGGCAGCGACAAAAATCAGATTACATGGGTAAGCGCCGAAGGCAACGAACCGTGGGAAACCATGGGTAAGTCAGACGTAGGTAACCGTATCGGCGATAAAATCGCCCTGTTGCTGCAACGCAAGAAGTCCATATCTGCAGGCAGCGGCTCTTCCGGCCTCTTAAGTATGCTTTAACCGGAATATGATGTAACCTTTAATGGGTAGCCTGCGAATAACTCCCAGAGAGTCAAATCATGGCATTTAAACGACTATATTTTTTACTGTTACTGGCAATGGCTGCCGGACCCGCGATGGCGGAGAGGCCCGTAGTGGTTGAGCTGTTCACCGCGCAGGGTTGTTCCTCCTGTCCGGCTGCGGACGAATTTCTGCGTGAGCTTTCAAACGATAAAACATTGTTGCCGTTTTCGTTGCATGTCACCTACTGGGACCGCCTAGGCTGGAAAGACCCCTACGCCACGGAAACAAACACCAGCCGTCAGCGCTCCTATATGCAGGTCAACAAGCAGCGTAGCGTGTACACACCGCAAATAGTTGTTGATGGTCATTATTCAGCCGTAGGCAACAACCGCGAAGCCGTCAACGCAGCAATCCGCAATGCCCAGAACGAAAAATAAGAAGTGCCGATTTCTGTCACAGGTGACGAATACGGCATAAAAGTTTCTATCGGTAAGCGCCCTGACTCTGCCATAGCCACCCCGTCCGGCGGCATATTATGGGCGTTTCATTATATCCCTGCAAATGCTACCCCTGTAAACGCCGGTGAGAATAGTGGTAAAACATTGGTCAGCACCAACACGGTGGTGGCTATAGAGCGCGTCGGCTTCTGGCATAACAGCGCCGATAGTTACCAGATACCACATGGAAAAATGTACACCGAAGATATGGCGCTGGTACTGCAAAGCAGTCCGCATCACAAAATACTTGGCGTGGCCACCTATCACCGTAGCAAACAATAGCCAATTTTAGGTCGTGTGGATATTCGCACTAGGCCGCAAGCGAAAATGCTGGTTTTCAAGAACCGCAGCGCAGCGTACATGTAGGTACGTGAGCAGCGGAAGCGCAGATAACCACGTTTGCAGCAAGGTATAGTAGTGAATTCCCACATGACCTAGGCGCTTTTCTTTTTCTCGCGCAGCTTCTGCCAATATTCAAGGCGCTTGATGATTTCACGCTCAAAACCACGCTCTGCCGGTTGGTAATAGTCCTGCCGCTGCATGCCATCGGGGAAATAATTCTGGCCTGAAAAGCCATCTTCTTCGTTATGGTCGTAGGCGTAATCCTTGCCGTAACCCAGCTCTTTCATCATTTTGGTGGGTGCGTTCAGTATGTGCATTGGCGGCATCAATGAACCATAGTTTGCCGCATCGCGCTTGGCAGCGCCATATGCAGTATAAGCCGCGTTGGATTTGGGCGCAGTGGCAAGATATAAAACCAGCTGCACCAGCGCCAGTTCACCTTCCGGTGAACCAAGGAATTCATATGCTTCTTTGGCGGCAATCGCCTGCTGTAACGCCTGCGGGTCAGCCAGCCCGATATCCTCAACGGCAAAACGCACTAGCCTGCGGGCGATATAAAGCGGTTCTTCACCGCCTTCCAGCATACGACAAAACCAGTACAGCGCAGCATTGGCGTCTGACCCACGCAATGACTTGTGCAATGCGCTTATCAGGTTGTAATGTCCTTCCTGCTTCTTATCGTAAAGCGGCGCACGCTTTTGCAGGTACGACGATAGTGCTGCACCGTCCATGGCTTTTTTGCCTTTATAGGCAAAAAGTATTTCACAGAAATTGAGCAGCGCGCGGCCATCACCATCAGCCATGCCGATAAGGATTTTCCGCGCATCATCAGTAAGCGGAAGTTTGCCGCCCGTATGTGCCTCCGCCCTCGCAATCAGTTGTTCTATCGCCTCGGCATTCAGGCGTTGTAGCACCACAACCTGCATACGCGATAAAAGCGCCGAGTTGACCTCAAACGAAGGATTTTCGGTCGTTGCGCCGACGAGCGTTATGGTGCCGTCCTCCACCACTGGCAGGAATGCATCCTGCTGCGAGCGGTTGAAGCGGTGTATTTCATCCACAAACATCAGGGTCTTTTTGCCGTCTTTCTTTCTGGCGCGTGCGCGCTCGAAAATGGCCTTAAGCTCAGCAACACCTGAAGCGACTGCCGATACTGTTTCCAATTCATAACTGCTTTTATCGGCGATGATACGAGCCAGCGTTGTTTTCCCACAACCAGGCGGACCCCATAATATCATGGAAACAGGTGGCGCACCTTCCAGCACTGCCTTTAGCATGTGACTGTCCGAAAGCACATGCGCCTGCCCGATTACCTCTTCCAGCGAACGTGGGCGCAGGCGGTCAGCCAGCGGTGCATTGTCTTCCATAGTATGTTCAAACAGTGATTTCATATCCCCAATCTAGAGCTAAGTGGCCTGTAATGCAAAAGAAACCCTGTATTGCGTTTTTTGCCCGCCATGATAGTGACAAACCGGTATTTTATGATAACTTACCTGCTTTATTGCTGATTACATAAGAGTTTAGTCATGAACAAAGACCGCCTGATCACCTTGAGCCTTATTATACTTGCCGCTGCCGCTTCGCGGCTGCTGCCGCATCCGGACAATGTCGCTCCGATTGCCGCCATGGCGCTTTTTGCTGGCGCCAAGTTTGAAAACAAACAGCTGGCTTTTGCTATTCCTGCCATGGCCATGCTGCTTAGCGATGCCGTCATCGGTTTTTATTCAGGCATGTGGATTACCTATATGGCATTTGCCGCCGTAGTCTGCATCGGCTTCATGCTTCGCAGCAAACAGGATGTTATGCACACGGCACTGGCAACTGTTGCAGGCTCTGTTTTATTCTTCCTCGTTACCAATTTTGCGCTGTGGTCTTCCCATGGGCTGTATTCACATACGCTAGACGGCATCATGCAAAGCTACACTATGGCCCTGCCCTTTTTCCGCAACAGCCTGCTGGGTGACGCGTTCTATTCAGCTATTCTGTTTGGTGGTTTTGCACTCGCAGAGCGCCGCTACTCCCGACTACAGGCAGCTTCAGCCTAATTTACCAGCTAATACGGCTGGCAAGCCTGCTTAACAATATATCCGTAATAGCACGCATGGTGGAAAAAAGATTCCGCCATGCTGATGAAGCATTTGAATGGCGCATGATAATGCTGCGGCACGGCACCTGCTTGCACGTAAATCCAAGGTCAAGAAGCTGGCACAGCAGTACTGTCTGAAATCCTGCACGGCTTGTACCCGGATGCCAGCGCATTACGTTATAGCGCAAGTGTATCTGCAAACCGCTATAGTCATTGATGCGGTGTCCGGTCATAAAATTGATGAAATTGTTGGCTGCACCGGATATCACCTCGTACCATGTGCTTTTTGAGATAGCTGTAATGTCATATGGTATAATAATATCGGCTTCGCCAACCGTGCGCAGTATATCCACCAGCGTTTCCACCGGTTCGGAATTGTCACCGTGAATAAGACAAAAATATTTACCGCAGCCAATAAAGGCCGCATCAAGATAATTTTGTGAAAGTCCCTTGTTCTGCTTGTTAGCGCGCAGCACAACGTTAATATCGGGATGCTCGAAAATATATGCGCGTAGGCGTTCATACGATCCATCCGTCGAAGCATCATCGACAATAATAATCTCGTAACGCTTATTAATGATTTTCATCGCCTCGATAATGGTGTCAAGCGTGCTGATGATGCTAGTTGACTCATTGAAGCAGGAAACAAAAACAGTCAGTTCTAGCGGGCTGTTTTCATAAGGCGAGGTTACGGTCAATGGGCTGTGATACCTTTGCGCAGACGGCGTTAGCGCTACCGAGGCCGACCAGAAATCCCTGCCGTTGTAGCTCATGACTGCATATCTTTCTGTAGTGCCTCATTCACTTCTGACAGATCAGCTTTTCCCTTACGTTTACGGTATGACATCCAGAATGCGCCACCCGGAAGGCTATTGATGATATTGAGTATGCCAAGCTCAATGGATAGCATAAGCGCTGCCTCCTGAGATATACCAATCAGGCTAAGCATAGCTATCATTGCTGTTTCACGCACCCCCCACCCGCCTATGGAAATAGGTAATGTCGTTAGCAAAACTACCGGCGGTATAAGAATAAGGCTCTCCGCCAGCGAAAACTCCATGGAAAGGCTGGAGGCCAGCACAACCGCCGCCCAGCAAAACATAACATGGCCGATAACAGCGTATAAAAGCGACAGAAAACAAATTTTGCGATGCGAAAGCAGCAGGCGGATACTGGAAATAAAATAAATCAATACCCGCACGATCCTGAAAGCATTAAACTGCTCCAGCAGCTTGCCGAGTTGCAGCAATAGCCATAAACCTGCAATACCAAGTGCAAGAACCAAAGGCGTGAGCCAGTAACCGTCAAAACCAAAGAATCCGCCAAGCGCAGGTAGAGCAAAAACTATCATTAGCCCCAGCCCAACCAGCGCAATCACACGGTCGATGATAATGACGTGAATGGCTGTGGATAATGGTATATTCTCTAGCTTGGTTAGCCATACGCGCACCACGTCGCCGCCAACCGTCCCCGGCAGGCATACACCAAAGAATGACCCGATATAGGTGATTTTTATTGCCTGAAACATGGGCATGACCGCACTGCCAAGCTTTGCAACCGCCGCAAGTACCATTCTCCAGCGTATAGCCGCAAATATGGCTTGTATGTTGAGCAGAATATAGGCCGCAAACACCGGCCATAGCTCCTGCAAATAAAAAATGCGTTTCAGTTCAACAAAATCAACTTCATGGAAAGCAAACCACAGGGCTAAAAAAGTCAGGCCAAGCTTTAGCGCCAACTTCACAAAAGCGGAGCGCTGGAGACGTTGAAAAGCCCAGGAAGCAAAATGTGGCATGTACAATATATAGCGTTAAAAAACGCACTATTTTTGCCTGATATACAACAGGATGTCTAGCGAATATGTATCGGCTAAAATTTAGCCGACCAATACATCTTTATGGTGGGTTTGCTGGAATTCTTCACGCGCCGACTTGCTGTTACGAACCAGCAGGCTCAAGTCCATGATGCTTACGACCATCTGTATGCCTTCATACTCTTCGCGTTCCGGCACTTTGATATCCTGACGGATATCCCACTTGAGGCCAAAAAGCTGAACAGCCTGGCGATAGCCACGCGCAAGCGGCACAGGCGCAAGATTAAATGCATATTCCACACCATTACTTACCGCTTTTTTGATAAAGCGGCGCGCTATTTCAGGAAATACAGCACCAGCCCTGAATTCAGGAAGGATGGCAAGGCGCGAAAATTCACCGTAAGTAGTCTCCGGCAGGTCGAGCTGCGGGAATATGTCCTTCAGACGGAAATCATCCCTTTCCATCGGCATTTTCTGCGGGTTAGAAGCCGAAGAAACGGTCAGCCTGCCGCCAGCGATACACTGGAGGCCTTTTCTGGCGACCATAATGTCACTGATATCGTCAAATCCATCATGCTGTCCGGAAAAATGCTTCAAGCCCCAAACGCTGATAAACATATCCTCGCGCAGGCGGAAATACTGGTGCAATAGGCCGGGATCGCGGGTAAATTCAAATTCAACATTTTGTTGTAGCTTCGCCGGACGCATAAACCTGCGGGCAAGATGCTCTTCAGAGAGTTCCGTATCAAGGGAATGGTTATATACCGGCAACTGCTTTGACGCTGAAACAGGTGTATTGTTGCTTACCAAGTTAGTCATGTTGCCGGCACTCCGCGGTTACTATCACTATAATTTCATCACTATTATCCGCCGAGGTAACAGCATTAAATGTGCCACAAAGGAGATAGTTAATTTTTAGTAAATAATCAGTAAAATCTCTTAATTTCAAATAGTATTTTTAAGAATAATACAAGTCACCGTACATATTAGTTTTTTTAGACAACTATATAGGCTGGCAGCACCCATTATATAATCTATTTGTTGATTTATTAACTATTGGATAGGAAATTATTGCCTACTTATTGGTGCCAATATACTACGCATTCGAGGTTTTTGCAACTTCCTATTGCCTAACAATTCTGCAGCCCATATCTTGCGAGCCGACTTTAATATCCCACCTTATAGTTTGATAATTTAAGGACAAATGCTGTGTGCGGAATAATCGGTATAACGGGCCACCGAGAGGCCGCGCCGCTCATACTGAGCAGCCTGAAGCACCTTGAATACCGCGGCTATGACTCAGCCGGAATCGCCACCATCAACAACCTAAAAATCGACCGCGCACGTGCCGAAGGCAAGCTGGTGAACCTTGAACAACTGCTCACTAAGAACCCACTGGCAGGCATAGTGGGTATTGGACATACGCGCTGGGCCACCCATGGCCATCCCAACGAAACTAACGCACATCCACATGCCACTGAGAAAGTAGCCGTCGTGCATAACGGCATTATCGAAAATTTCCGCGAACTACGTGAAGAATTGACGGGTAAAGGCTACAAATTCTACAGCCAGACCGACACCGAGGTAGTGCCAGTACTTACCACCTTCTATCTGGATCAAGGGTTGACACCTCAGGCAGCCGTCGAAAAAACCCTCAAAAGGCTGGAAGGCGCATTCGCGCTCGCCTTTATTTTTACTGACAACCCAAACCTTATCATCGGCGCAAGGCAAGGCCCGCCGCTGGCTGTGGGTTATGGCGAGAATGAAATGTTCCTCGGATCAGACGCTATTGCGCTGGCACACCTTACATCGCGCATCAGCTATCTGGAAGATGGCGACTGGGCGGAAATTACCCCCGAGCAGATAATTATACACGACGCCAATGGCAACCTTGCCAACCGCGCCGTAACACAAACCGGATATAACGGCGCCACCGCCGCAAAGGGCAATTACCGCCACTACATGCAAAAAGAAATATTCGAGCAGCCCGCCGTAGTGGGCGAAACCGCCAAGATATACTGCAATCCCGTTACGCTGGAAGTGAACATCCCCGACCTACCGTTCGAGCTTTCCAAAATCAAGCGCATACAGCTCATCGCCTGCGGCACGTCTTACTACGCTGCCAACGTGGCCAAATACTGGCTGGAAACGATCGCCCGCATTCCAACCGATGTGGATATCGCCTCGGAATACCGCTACCGTTCCCCTATTCTCGAAAAAGACACGCTGACCGTGGTCATTTCACAATCCGGTGAAACGGCGGATACGCTGGCCGTGCTGCGCTTTGCAAAACAGGTTGGGCCTGTACTTGCCATCGTCAATGTACCGGAAAGCACCATAGCGCGTGAAGCAAACGCAGTACTCTATACCTATGCAGGACCGGAAATCGGTGTGGCATCGACCAAGGCATTCACCACCCAACTGGTCACACTCGCCTGCCTGACCATTGTCACCGCGAAGGCACGCAAAACAATTGATAAAAAAGAAAGCCAGCGCCTGTGCCAGTTAGTGTTGGAAGCCCCGACACATATGACAGAAGCCTTGAAGCTCGATGAATTCCTGCAAACCATGGCCGCCAACCTTATCCATATCAACGACATGCTCTATATCGGCCGCGGTACCAGCTATGCGCTGGCCATGGAAGGCGCGCTAAAAATGAAAGAAATCTCGTATATCCACGCCGAAGCCTATGCTGCGGGTGAACTCAAGCACGGGCCAATTGCGCTGATTGATGAAAAAGTGCCAGTCGTTGTACTTGCGCCGTCTGACAATTTGTTTGAGAAAACGACGTCAAACCTGCAGGAAGCAGCTGCACGCGGCGGAAGGATTATTATGATAAGCGACGAAAAAGGTATCAACAACCTGCGAGATATGCCTGCATCATTCATCAAAATGCCAGCGGCAGACCCATTCATAACCCCTATTCTATACGCATTGCCCGTGCAGCTTCTGGCTTATCATGTAGCTGTCCTCAAAGGCACTGATGTGGACCAGCCACGCAATCTGGCTAAATCCGTTACAGTGGAATAACTACTGATTAAATAATTTTTTCAGCACAGCGTTATCTAACAAGCATTCCGCCAAAACTTCAAAACCCCTGTGGTTTAAATGCGAATCATGCGGCTGGTAAACAGGCTCGCGCTTCTTGGCCACAAGAAGGCATGACTTGGAATTAAAAGTCTTTAGCCCTTCCTTGGAAAATTTTTCAGTTATCGTATCAATAAAATTAAGTGTCGAAGGAGGCGGTGTGAGGTTAACGTCTGTGCCGTATATAGTCTGGTGTGCAGGAAAATACAGGAAGCCAACAACAAAACCTTTTGATGCAAAAAACTTCTGCAATCTTTTAGCGCAGTTAATTTCATCATTAATATAACCATCTATTACGTCATCCTTAAAGACATGCCCAAAAGCAATAATATTTTTTTCAGGCGCAGTTAAACCATATTTTACGGAATCCAGTATTGCTCGCATTCTGCTTTGCAGGTATCCGATAACAAAATTATGTATATTTCTATAATAGGTATAATCCGTATCTTTGCTGTTAATGATCATTTCATCTGCTTTTAAAGGAGTATCATAAAGTTGCTCAAACTTATCAAAACTACTGCAATAGGTTTTATTAAAACCCGCTCTTTCCGTTGTGGTAAACAATAACACGTCAAAAATCATATCTTTGTTGCGCAGAAAGCCCAACCCATAATTGGCAGACATACCTCTTACGGCAGCGTTAAAAATACTGGCAGATGTTTTTTTACACAGATGTGAGGTGAAGACACCACTATCATCCGTACTGGACCCCAGCATCTGTGAATCACCTAGCGCCAGAACTGAAGGTTTTTTGCGCCCATCTTCTTGATAACACGCAGTACGAGATCCATATGCATTAGTTGAAAATCTGTTTTTCTGGACATATCTTTGTATTAAATATTTCCGAGCAGAATCGCCTGATTCATACATTTCAATACTGGCCTCGGCATATCTTTCTTCAATGAATAACCTGTTTGCCTTATAGTGAAAATACTCAGGTTTATACATATATAAAGCATATATGAGGCCGTAGCCAAATATAGGAAATGCAATAAACAGTGCTATGAATTTCAGCGCTTTCATATCAGCTCAGAAATCGAAGTACAAAAATGGCGTTGGGCGATGCATGGCTAGTAGTGACAGCACGAAAAGAGATACTGAAAATATCAGCCAGAGATAGTTTGAAACAAAAATTAGCCTTGTTTCACTGTAGTTATTTTTATTTGTGTCATGATTCTCAAATGCTATGGATGCAATATTTTTTCCAAAAAAGGTAATCGAGGACGCAAGACACAAAAAAACAAATATCATGTAATTCTCTACAGGTTTTATGCCATGCAATCCAAACATGCCTTTATACATATACAAAGCTGATTGCGCTGAATCCGCCCTGAACAGAACAAATGTCAGGCAAACGCACATAAAGGTAACGAATCCGCAAAACATCTGACCTATTCGGCCATATCTAATCCTGTAGCCTATTAGCGAGCGCCATATGTGATTGATGATAAGCAGTACACCGTGAGCAGCCCCCCACATTACAAATGTCCAGCCTGCCCCATGCCATAAGCCCCCAAGCAGCATTGTAATCATAATGTTCTTGTAGCGCGAGATCGGGCCGTTTCTGTTGCCGCCTAACGGCTTGTACAGATAATCACGTAAAAATGTTGATAAGGAAATATGCCACCTACGCCAGAAATCAATGATGCTGGTAGCCTTGTATGGAGAATTAAAGTTAAGCGGCAAATATATGCCAAAAAATAATGATATGCCTATTGCCATGTCAGAGTAGCCGGAGAAGTCGAAATAAATCTGGAATGTGTATGCCAGTACGCCACACCACGACATAATCAAATCATTGGAAGTTACATATTTTGCATTATGAAACACATAGTCTGCATATGTACCCAAGGGATCGGCAATCAGTAATTTTTTTGCAAAACCAACGGAAAGAAAGACCAAACCTAGTGCAATTTTATCAAAACTGATTCGGTATATCCTGTCATTCAGGAATTGGGGGATCATCTGGCTATGATGCAACACAGGCCCAGCAAGCAAGTGAGGAAAATATGTGACAAATAGCAGATAATAGGCAAAGCCTTTTTCTCTCACCTTGCCTGCCCAGCAATCCACAAGAAATGCAATTTGGGTAAATGTATAAAATGAAATGCCAATAGGCACCATGAGTTCAAGAGTATCTATCGGTACTATGCCAGCACCACTCAACAGCAGGTTTGTGTTGCTTATAAAAAAATTGGCATATTTAAAAATACCAAGCACCAGAAGGTTGGCAAAAATAGCAAAAAACAAATACCGCTTACGCACTACTTCATTCGCGCCTAATGCCTCGCTCCCAGGGTCAATTTTCTTGCTGATTAAATAATTAAAGACAACTGATCCCATCAAAATGGGTAGCGCATTAATATTCCAGTAACCGTAAAAAAAAAGTGAGGCTAAGCCTAGTACGGATGCCGCCACTTTTTTATGGCTGGACCACCCTATTAAAAAAAAAGCCGCTAATACTGCGGGTAAGAAGTAGAAAATAAACTCATAGGAATTGAATAGCAAAACGCTACCAAAGAAAAGCGAGTATAAGGTTGGGATATAAAATCGGTATCATCAGCGCAACGGCAAATGGCTTTGTAATCAGCACAGCCTTATCAGAACCTGATAGCTGCTTAAATACCCATGCAACAACGTAGCACACTGCAAATACCCCCCAGAACAAAAACATTTGGAATGCGCCTACACACATACCGCCTACCAGAAGCAGCAATACAGGGGCTGGTACGCTATAAACATGCGCCACTGGTTTTATCTGTTTACGCCACAGCAATACACCAGCCAGCCCGCTATATAATGCACCGTCAAAAGCGTTATAAATTGTGTGATCCTGCAACACGCGGAACAACAAACCAAAAATTGCGATGCATAAAACAACGCGCCCCATAACAACATCCTCATTGGTGTGTATGGCAGCAAGCGTAATCAGGAATGTGCCAATAAGTACAATGAACAAAAACTGCTCGGAAAAATTATATTGGAGGAAGGCCAGCACAAAAACTAGCCCCACTATAATTTCCGTCCATGTATGCGACAGCGGAAAAGATTGTTTGCAATAACGGCAGCGATGACCGAGCGACACAGCAGAAATCACAGGAAATAGGTCTTTTACGGCAAGCATAGTGCCGCAATTGCCGCAATAGGGTTTTTTATCCAGCAAAAGCCGCCCGCGCGGCAGGCGGTGTACAAGGCTACAAGCATAGTTACCCGCAGCAAAACCAAGGGCCAGCGCCCATATCACACCCGCTGCAACTAAATTCCACTCTAATCCTTCAACTGCATCAAACATAATTATCCTGCTAATTATTTACCTTAGAAGTGGGATCAAGAAGACTGTCGATATAGCGTCCCTGAAAGAGAGATATGCCAAGTGCATGCCCGAATTCAATGGCAGAGCGGTTGTCACAACGGCATAATATCACACGGTTGCTGCCAGCAGCGCGAACTGCATCAGCCAGCTCTTTATTTTCCTGACTATTCAGATCACTTTGCACGTCGGCATTCCATTGTACTTTTACCAAATCGACGCCTAACTGTTCACGGCTAATATTGTGGAAGCTGGCTGTGGTAAGTCCGTCAAGGCACACGCGGTAGCCAAGTTTCTGCACTTCCTGACGCGCAAGATTAAACGCCGCCATATCCGCAAAAGCATCCACCACCGGCACTTCAAACACAATCGAAATACGCGCCATTGGATTGATGGCCGCATCAAACTCAGTAAACCATGACGAAAGCAGCGTTTCCGCATTAATGTTAATGCTGATGGGGTCTTTAAGATGTTGCTCCGGCTTTTCCCTTAGCAATTGTAAAACGCGCTGATCGAGTACACACGTTACGTATTTAAACAGCCAACGATTGCTGAAATAATCCGATTCAATTTTTACACTACTGCGAAGCTGCGGTATCAGGGTATATACCTCGTCAAACACGCGGCGGATGGTCATGTTCGACAATACGGCACACACCGGCTGTTTGCGAATCACACTACTAAGATCAACATTACGTAATTCCTCAACTACTGACTCAATCCCCTTAGGTTGCGCCGAGAGCGCCTTAGCCGCTTCAGCAGGCTTGTTTGGCATCTTGGATATTGCAGGTGCGCGCGGAGTTTCAGACGGAGCTGCCAAAACCTTGTTTTCTGGGTTTGCATCGGCGCCTTCATTTAATTTCAGCGGTGCAGAATCAGGGTCAATACTTGATTTTACAGGTCTGCCCAATGAGTTCACGCTGCGTCGTGCGGTACTCATGTACTTTGTGTACATCTCATAGAATGCCTTCCATGAGTGCTTCAGCTCATAAACCGTACATAATTCCTGATTTTCCTGCCCGTTGCCGCTGTAGGCAAGTGGGTCATCCATATAAAGGTAGCGAATCTGGAAGATAAGTTTGTTCTGGATTGTTTTTTCAAGCTTATAACAGATAACCAGCATGTCATTGTTTTCGAGCAGGTAGATACCGCCTTCATATTTCTTGAGCAGATCATGCATCAGGTTGATAGCGATTTTAGACTGGTATTCGTTTTTATATTCTTCCATCAGGTGTGAAAGATGGAAATGAATTGCCTGCCAGCCGATAGGCACATCGCGTATCTCGGCCAGCTTTTTCATTACCTGCATTTCTGCTGCTCTATCGTATAGCTGCATATGCGCCCTTATGCCTGATATGTGTTAAACATCATTTGCTGATAATCCTTTTTGCTACATACGCCTCAAGTGAGGAGGTATCCGTCTTGATTTTAGTGTTTTCAATCGGACCTGCGTTCTGCACGACAAGTGTGGGTATAGTTTCAGATGTAATCGTTGGGAACTGGAACAGCGTTGAAAGTTCCATAGTCCACGGAACCATCCTTATTTCTCCGGTGAGGTCACCGATAATATTACCGGTCCTGAGCGTTATACCCGGTGTTTTAATGCTGCCACCGCGAACGTTAAGGTTACCATCGACATTGAATGTAGTATTACCATTGATAAGTGCAAGGTTCACGTTATTAAACACGTCAGCTGCAGTACGCGAGACCGCGAGTGTTTCCACCACACCCTGCAGGTTGATGCCCTTTACATACACACCACGCGCGGCCAGTACCAGCTTTGCCTCTGATTGGGAAATCCACGATAGGTAATTAACACCGGATGTGGTGATACTACCACTCAGGCTTGCGCGGCCAGTTATGTTTTCACGCCCCGACAATTCTTTGATCATGTCCTTAAGTTCTACGTTAAAGAGCGTAAAGCTTAGTGAAAGCCCCGGCACTTTTCCGCCGTAAATGGAACCTAAAATACTGCAACGCCCTTGCCAGTACATAAACGCAAGATTTTGTATGGCTACCATGTTGTTTTCAAGCTTTGCCTGCATTTTAAGGCGGTCAAACACAAGATTGCCATGTATAAGCCTGCCGACGCTGATGTCGAATGTTCCGTGAAATCCTTCGAGTCCACTCATGTCTATCAGTTCAGAAGACCATAGAGAGATAGCCGTGCCGGTTTTGTCGCGAATGATATTATTTTTTTCGCGCGGGTTATAAACGCTCTTTTCATCAGATACCAATTCATCCACTGGCTCATTATCATTGGCGGCAAGAAACAGGGGTTCTGCCTGAGGTTTTATTTCATAGCGCCTTTGTTCATTAATCCCACTTGCTGTGGGTAATACTGCACCTTGCGGCAATATAGCTCCGTCAATACCAATAAAGGTTGATGTAACAGGAGCCATAGTCCATGCCGGAGCTTGCACACCATCTATACCCATGAATGACTGGGAAATACCGACTATCCCATCAACTGGCGGGATTGCCCCCTTTATACCAACGAACGTAGTTACTTTTGACATTTCATCTTCCGGAGGGATAGCACCTGGAATTCCTTTGAATGTAATGCTGGGGCGTAAAACCACAGGAACCTTGGCAGGCTCGAGATTGAAATAGTCCATATTCAGTTCGTTGGTGTTCAATACCACGTTGATATAAGGCTGTTCGTTCATCACATTGAGGTTAAAGCTCGCCTGCAACGTTTCATAAGGATAATTCAGACGAATGTCATAAATACCGAATTCGCTTGGCTTGACGAATATGCGGAAAGAAGCACTGTCACCCGGGCGTTCAAGGAAAGTAAAGCCATCTACCGCCACTTTAAGGTCGATATTGGTGTGCAATTTGCGCAGCCAGTTGAACTTCATGCTACGGTCAAAACGCAGGAAGAATGCTTCCTCTTTTGACTTTTTGTTCCTTTCGCGCCAGACGTCACGGAAATAGTCGAAGCTGATATTTTTGAGTTTTACGTCTGCCTCAAGTCGTGGGCTGGCATCAAAATATGCCACCATACCGCCGTTAAGCCTGAGATCGCTGATTTTCACGTCCGCTTCAGATAAACGTATCTGTTCCGGTGAAATAAACAGGTTGGCGCGCGCAAAGAAATCGCCAAAGCCCGTTTCAGGTAAATCAGAAGCCGATTCGTCAAATACGGTTAGCATCTGACGCAGTGATTTTCCGGAAGTTTCCATGCTGCCTTCAAAGCGCAGCCCTCCGGTATTACCTTGTGAGACTAGGCCAAAAAGTGTCAGGTTAGATTCGCCAGGCAAGTTAATGCTGAAATTATTCACGGTTATGGAAGCGTCAAGCATATCGGCAGAAAGTTCAAAATTTTTCCATATCTGCGAGCTTACATAGAACTGCTCCGAGGAGACACGCAGTGAAAGCTGAATATCTGTAGGAAGCGGATTGCCCGGCTGGTATTCATCACCACGCTGTTTTTTCTTTTTTTCTTCTTCATGCTTGCTTACAAACACACCTTCAAGAAACCGGCTCCACTGGTTGTAGTCAAGCCCTGCAAAATTAAAGTCTGCGTTTATATGCGGACGCCACTCTTCCCATGTAACTTTGGCTTTGCCTTTACCGCTTGAATTGAAGCCTTCAAGCTGCATTTTGCTGATTGTTATAATGCCATCTTCCTGCAGCCAATTGCCACTTACTTTCAGCGGAACCGGAGTTTTATCCACCTCTTCTACAATCATCTGCCTGCCTTCAAGTTTATCGAAAACGGCCAGTTCTTTTTGTTCATGTTTTATTTTTGCCTGCACCCAGCGCATTAAATCTGCCATTTCAAGACTCAAAGCGGCTTTCACTTTAATGTCTTCCTGTGTGGTATCAATAGTCCCCTTAAGAGTGATAGATCCCTTATCGCCGCCATCCAGTTTTACGAACAAGGGACGCTCACCACCCTCATGCTTGTTGCCGTCTGGCTTTGTACTTGTGTTAAACCTCAACTCTGTGCCAATAACCATGAAAGCGCCGGTAATTTCCAGATCGCTCAGGTTGGAGGAAGATAGATTGACATTTTCGATGGTAAAAGCTTCATCAGTACGCCTGTCGAAGTAGGTGATTTTACCACCATGTATTTCAAGCGAAAGCCCGTTTTTACTCTGGCCATCTGAAAGGCTGCGGAACATCTTTGAATTAAGCCAACCCCAGTGGATATAATTATCACGCGCCCTTGTAATTTCCAGCAACGGGGCTTCAAGCACCACGCCTGTTACATCCGGATTGTCGGTCAATATGGTCGTCGGCGATACAAACACCTTGGTCATTGGAATGACGACTGCCGGTTCTAGTTCTTCGCTGGGTTTGCCGCGCAGCTCAAGGCCCGGGATGGTGATAGTTGGCGTCGGCAACAAGGAAATGGAAATCCTTCCCCCGAGCGTTACTTCCTGCCCCGTCTTTTCTTTGATTGCCTGACGAATGGCCTCGCGGAAGCTTTTCGTATCCACCATGCTCTGGGCGATTAGAATGACTGCCAAAACGAACACGACAAAAACTAGCACCCCCATAAAAAGTTTTGGAAGTAAGGATTTTTTGCGTTTAGCTTTGCGTGCGGGTCTTGTTTTTGGTTTTGTAATCATGAAGCAACCGGTTTTATGCCATTCTTACTCTAGGCATAAAACTATAATTTTTTACTAATATCATAAGCCTAACCGCTTATCGGCGTATCATGAAAATGCCCTGCTCGCCGAAGATGTTTGCGAATGGGCCTTTTTCGTAGAAATAGGTAGGAATTCCCTGATGTGTAAGGTACAGGCGCTTCTCAATAGTTAGCCCCAGATCCTCACAAAGATTAACAAAATCCGTAATGGTGCAGAAATGGATGTTTGGAGTATCATACCATTGATATTTAAGCGTTTTTGTTACCGGCATCCGTCCGTATAAACTTAGGTACAACCTATTCTTCCAATGCCCGAAATTTGGCACAGAGACAATCGCATGACGCGCGATCCTTACCAATTGCTCAAGGATTTCTTTAGGATTGTGTAACGTTTGTAGCGTCTGCCCGAGTACAGCATAGTCGTATGCCTTGTCGGGATAATATTTCAGATCAGCTTCAGCGTCTCCCTGAATCACGGAAAGGCCGCGCGCAAGGCATTTGTTCACACCACTGACACTAAGCTCGATTCCCCTGCCCGACACGTGTTTTTCGCGTTGCAACCATTCCAGCAAGTCGCCCTCGCCGCAGCCAATATCCAGCAGCGAAGCATTTGGCTTAACCATATCAGCAATGGCGCGCAGGTCACCGCGCAGGCCGTTGGATAACTGCTGCGCCGCTTCTTCTGCAGGCCGCTCGGAAGAAGCCGTATAAGAACCGCTGAACGCCCTATCGCGCAGGCCTTGTGTATGTTCATCACCTGTCATATCACCCAACCCCGTAAAGCAACGCGGAACCATTGATAAATCCGCGGATGGTTGCATCAAATTCCGGCACTTCCAACAGGAAGGAATCATGCCCCTTGTCAGTTTCAATCTCGGTAAAGCTTACATTTGCAGCCACGGCATTAAGTGCGCGCACCAGGTTACGGCTTTCAATCGAGGAATACAGCCAGTCACTTGAAAACGACACAAGGCAGAAGCGCAGCTTGGTTCCGGCAAAAACTTCCGGCAGGGTTTTGCTACCGCCCTGCGTCAGGTCAAAATAACTGGCGGCACGTGTAAGGTAGAGATAGGAATTGGCGTCAAACCGCTCAACAAAGCTCATGCCCTGATGACGCAGGTAGCTTTCAATGCTGAAGTCCGCATCAAAGCCGTATGTCACTTTTTCACGGTTTTGCAGGCTCCGGCCAAATTTCTGCTGCAACATAGCCTCGGAGAGATAGGTAACGTGCGCGGCCATACGCGCCACAGCCAGCCCCTTAGACGGATATTTGCGGTGCAGCAAATAGTCGCCGTCACACCAGTCAGGATCGGCCATAATGGCCTGCCTGCCGATTTCATGAAATGCGATATTCTGTGCAGATTGCCGGCTGGCCGTGGCAATAGGCGCGACGGAAAATACCCGTTCGGGAAAGCGCGTTGCCCATTCCAACACCTGCATTCCCCCCATAGATCCGCCAATGGCACAGAACAGTTTCTCTACTCCCAAATGATCAATCAGCAGTGCCTGCGCACGTACAATATCGCCCATAGTAATGAACGGGAATGAAAGGCCGTAGGGCTTCCCTGTCGCCGGATTGGTTTCCTTGGGGCCGAAAGACCCCATGCAACTGCCAATCACATTTGCGCAGATAACAAAGAAACGGTTGGTATCAATCGGTTTGCCGGGGCCAACCATGCGGTCCCACCAGCCAGGCTTGCCCGTAACGGGGTGTGTACCCGTCACATACTGGTCACCCGACAGGGCGTGACATATTAGTATAGCGTTATTTCGCTTGGCATTCAGTGTACCATAGGTTTGGTAGGCCAGCGGAAAATCTGAAATCTCCACCCCGCATTCCAGAACAAATGGCTTGTCGCGTGCGAGCATCACTATCTCGCCGACATCCACTTCCCTGTAATTGGCACCAAAGGCATGTTTGACCATAAGCGCTTATATTTATTGATATTCCCTCGGTGGGTCAAGCGCATGCGCAAACTATATGTAAATTAATTGTTTCAGGCGTCAAAGCCGCACAATTTGGCTTACGCAGCCCTTGCCTTGGGCGTGGTTTTACTTTATTTATGGCAATCCGGCTGGCGAGGAATCCGCCTGTCCACAAAACCTTGTTTTTTAAAGCACAGCATGACCAGCAGTAACCCCGGCGACAATAGTGAATTCAACAGCGAACTTGCCGCCTTCCGCAAGCAGATCGACGATATCGACGACAAGCTTATCGAGCTGCTGATACAGCGCATCGGTATCGTGAAGCAGGTCGGCGCGCTGAAAATGTCCAATGCTCCTGGCCAATGCCCCATCCGCGCCGGACGCGAGGCGGACATGGTGCGTCGTATCATGAAAAAATTCGAGGGAACTTCGTTTTTCCCCGCCGCTGCCGGAGCCATATGGCGCACGCTTATCGGCGCATCCACTTCGGTGGAATCCCAGTTGACCATTTCTGTATTCGCTCCCGGGCAGAACAATGATTACTACTGGCTTGGCAGAGAATATTTTGGGGCCTTCAACCCCACTATAAAACAGCCGAATATCAAGCGTGTCATTGGCGATGTCATGGACGGCAAAGCATCCGTCGGCATCATTCCCATGCCGCACCACACCGACACCGAACATTGGTGGACCAATCTTATGCAACCTAGCAAGGAAATGCCGCGCATTTTTGCACAAGTCCCGTTCATCTATCCGGACAGCATGGATAAAGATGCACCCATCGGCCTCGCCCTTGCCTGCATTGAGCCGGAAGAAACCGCAGACGACCTGTCGCTGGTGGTTATGGAAACAGATTACAATGTCAGCCAGCACCGCCTGCAAACCGCTTTTGCTACCGTAAAAATGGAAGCACGCTGGATTACTATCGCCAGCCTCTCGCCTTCTAGCCGCCACCACTTGCTGGAAATACCGGGCTTCATTACCCCCGAACATGCTGGCATGAAGTCATTGCTGGCGTCGCTCGGACCAGCGTCGGTATTGCAAACGTACTATCTCGGCTCATATGCCGCCCCTGTACTGATGTCCAACACAGAAAAAAAGCCTGCACTCCATGCCTCAGGAAACGGTAAAAAATAAATCTGCAGGCAATTCCCTGCCCCAGCCAAAAACCGGAGTGCTGGACATTGCGCCTTATGTCGCCGGAAAATCCAAGGCAAAGTCCGGCGTTACAGTTATAAAGCTCTCCTCCAACGAAAGCCCGCTAGGTGCAAGCCCAAAAGCCGCGAAGTCATTCACTGATTCTGCAGACAGCCTGCACCGCTACCCAGACGGCAGCGCCGCTACACTGCGCGAGTCTATCTCCAAAGTGCATGGCCTTCCCGCCGACAGATTGATTTGCGGTTCCGGATCTGACGAGCTGATAGGCCTGCTCATCCATGCCTACGCGGGCGCCGGTGACGAAGTCCTCTACAGCGAACACGGCTTTCTAATGTATAAAATCTACGCGCAGGGATGCGGCGCAACGCCCGTAACCGCACCGGAAAAGAACTTGCGCGGAAATGTTGACGCCCTGCTTGCAGCAGTAACTCCACGTACAAAAATTGTGTTTGTTGCCAACCCCAACAACCCAACTGGTACTTACCTCACCAAATCAGAAATGAAACGCCTTCATGACGGCCTGCCCTCCAGCGTCATATTGGCCATTGACGGCGCCTATGCGGAATACCCAAGGCTTGATGATTACAGCGACGGACGCGAGCTGGTTGCCGCATCGGAAAATGCAGTAATGCTGCGCACCTTCTCAAAAATTTACGGACTTTCAGCACTGCGGCTCGGCTGGGCTTATGCACCTGCCCATATGATTGATGTGCTTAACCGTATCCGCAGCCCGTTTAACGTATCCACACCCGCCATGAACGCGGGCATCGCTGCTGTCGAGGACACCGCCTTCACCGAAAAAGCACGCATGTTTAATGATCAATGGCTGCCGTGGCTTACTACCGAGCTGACAAGTCTTGGCCTGAAAGTGTATCCCAGTATTGCCAACTTCATTCTGGTAGAATTCCCCAAGGGTAAGCACAGCTCCGCCAATGCCAACACCTATATGATGGAGCGCGGCCTTATCCCCCGTGAAGTGATGAATTATGGCCTGCCGGACTGCCTGCGCATTACCATCGGCCTTGAGGAACATAATCGCGCCGTTGTAAAAACTCTGGCGGATTTCCTGAAATCATAGGACCCATGTGACAGACCAGCCGCTTTTTGAACGCATCACCGTTATCGGCCTTGGCCTTATTGGCAGCTCGATTGCCCGTGCAGTGAAAGCAAACCATCTTGCAGGCACTATCATCGGCTGTGACGAAAACGAAATTTCACTGGCATATGCACGCAAGCACGGCTTTATCGACACTGCCATGCATGATGCAAAGGCTGCTGTAAGCGGTAGTGACCTTGTGATTATAGCTACACCATTGTCGTCACTGTCAGCTGTTGCGCAATCTATTGCCCCCGGCCTGCGTGCCGGAGCCATTGTAATGGATACCTGCTCAGTCAAGCAGGAAGCCATACAGGCCATCGCTCCTCACCTTCCGGCAAATGTTGATTTTGTGCCTACGCACCCCATTGCAGGCAGCGAGCAATCAGGCGTAAGCGCCGGCAGGGCAGACATGTTTGAACGCAAACGTGTTATCATCACGCCAAACGACCCTTCACAAAAGAGCCAGGTATTGCAAATAGTCACCAGCTTCTGGCAAGGCATGGGCGCAAAGCTCGAAGGTATGCCACCTCACCTGCACGACATGATATACGCCTATGTTTCGCACTTACCGCAACTGTTGGCGCGTATTGCCGCCAAACAATGCACGCCCGAGGCACTGGCATCAAAATCTGACGAACTGATCCAAAAATTCACACGCCTCAGCCATTCCGACCTCGACTTGTGGATTGAGATATTCATGCATAACCGTGAAAACATGCTGGCTGCTCTCGACCGCTACATGGACGTTGTCGCCCACATCACTCATGAGCTGGCAGAAGCCCCCGCCGACAGCTCCAACCCCGCAGGCGACGCAGCCATACACTCCGCGCTCTTTCCACGCATTGCCGCCTCATGCCTAATTACCACCGTCATGGAAGCCGAAAAGAAAGCAGGCTTTACTTTTTCACGCTATGCAGGCACCGGTTTTGCCGATTTTACCTATCCCGCCAGTCAGCCGCCGGATGAGGATATCGAGAGCATCTCCAATCATCACAGCGCCGTTCTGCGAATCATGATTGAATACCAGAAAGCACTGAAAGAAATTTACAGCGCACTGTCAAACGATGACGCAGGTGCGCTGAACACGGCGCTTACGCAGCGCTAACCATTTCCTGCAATAGTTCTATGGTCTGCACGTGATTATGCACATGTGCATGGTAAGGAAATCCCTGAAAATGCGTTTTGCTGTAATCAGGATGTTCGCTGGCCGACTCACCATATAATATGCCAGTGCAACCGCTGTTCATGGCACATTCAAGATCAATTTCACTGTCACCGATGAACCATACGTCACGCCCGGGTTTGATATGGCTTTTTTTAAAGGCCATATGCACAGGGTCAGCATGCGGCTTGTCACGCACCGCGTCATGTGCGCCGATAACCACATCAAAATATTCCTGCCAGCCGAGCGCATTCACTTCTTCGCGTAGGTTTGGGCCTTTCTTGTTACTGACCACAGCATTATACAACTTGCGGCGTTTAACTTCCCTGAGCAGTTCCACAGCCATAGGCAACGCTTCCAGCCGCCCGAGGTGGCTGGCGCGGTAATGGCTCTGGTAGAGTTCACCGGCCTTTTCCCATTTATCACCGAATATTTCAGGAAACGAGTCGCGCATTGATTTGCGCACACGTGCCTTAGTTTGATCAATAGTCCATAGCGGCACGCCCATCTCTTTAAAGGTGGCATTCAACGCATCATGAATAATCGGCCATGTATTGACCAACGTGTTATCCCAATCGAAAATAATCGCCCTAGGCGCAGGCAGAGGCATCAGAGCATCCTTCCGGTTTGTTTGAAAATATAGGTTAAGTACAATTCCTGCAATTTACGCGTAACCGGCCCGGGTTTACCGCTGCCAACCGCTTTGCCGTCAATCTTCACTACGGGCAGGATATTTGCGCTGGTGGATGTAATGAAAGCTTCTGCTGCACTATTCATTTCCACGCTGTTGAAGCTGCGCTCCTCTACTGAAATACCCGCTTTGCGCGCCAGCCTCAGCACCACATCACGCGTGATACCGCCCAGCACTTTTTCATCAAGCCCATGCGTTACTAATACACCCTTGTCCGTAATTATATAAGCGTTGGAAACTGCGCCTTCCGTTACCGAGCGGTCATCACGAACTAGTATTGATTCACGCGCCTTCTGCTCGGTGGCCTTCTGCTTGGCCAACACGTTTGCCAGCAATGATACCGATTTTATATCACAGCGGCCCCAGCGTATGTCGGCAGTGGTAATCACCGCCACACCGTCTTTTACTTCATGCGGCTTGGGAGTTTTTGGTCCGCATACCGTCATCACCAGCACGGGCCTTATTTTCTTTGGAAACGGATGGTCGCGCTTGGCCACACCGCGCGTGACCTGGATATACAGCCCGCCGTCCTCACGGCTATTGCGCACAATCAACTCGCGGATAATCAACATCATCGCTGTCATGGAAACGGGCATCTCAATCCGCAATTCATTCAGGCTACGCTCTAGGCGGCGCAAATGCAGCTCTCCGTCCAGCAGCGTGCGATTATAAAAGGCGATATATTCATAGATGCCGTCGGCAAACTGATAGCCGCGATCTTCCACATCCACCACCGCTTCCTGATGATGCACATAACTGCCATTCACATATGAAATCCTTGCCATGCCTGCTTAAAATCCTTCAATATCATTAATGCCACCCTTCAGGAAACGGCGGGGTGAAAACCCGAAATCCTTCTTTGCATCGTCATGGAAAAACATCAAATCGTCATTCATACGATAGGCAATTTCACCATTTATATGCTTCTTACGCAGCACAAAACCAGCAATATTTAGCAGGAATGGCAACATTGTAGTAACAACAATACGCGGCTTTTCACGGTATATCATGAACAGACGCTCGAGCATCTCACGGTAGGTAATGGTTTCACTGCCGCTGAGATTGTAAGATTTTCCGTAAGTGTTTTCGTCCTGCATGGCCTGTAAAACCGCAATTGCAAGATCATCGGTATGTACCGGCTGCCGCTTGCCGAACGCTGGAGGATAAACAGGGAAGAAGCCGAAATTCTCAATACATTTGGCAAGGCTGGTGATATTCAGATCCAGCCCTACTCCATACGTCATGGTCGGGCGGAAGATAGTCCAGTTTCTCATACCCTTGTCTGCACAATGCTCCGCTATAGCAGCCTCTGCAGTGGTCAGCTTCTCCACTACATTTTTCTCATAGCTATTACGCGTACCTGCATTGGCAAATACAGACGTTGAGCCAAAGGCAATAATACGTTTAACCTCGGCATCAATCAGTAAATCAATAATAGGAGGCAGGTGCCACAGCGGTGCGCAATGTACCACCGCATCGACCAGATAGCCTTCGAGATGTAAATCATCTGCAGTAAGATCGCCTATAATCCAACGCAATTGCTCATGATGAAAGGCAATAATCGGCCCTCTGCTTATAGCCAGCACCGCCGCGCCAGAAGCCAGAAGGCGCTTTACCACACACAAACCCACCTGACTGGTCGCACCCGTTACCAGCACCACCTTGCCGTGCAGTGATTGTGTCTCGGGTAATTCGGCAAGGCCAGTGGCAAGAATCATCAACCGCTTGTCGATTGCGCTGTTGTGTTTATTTTGCCTGCTCTTGGCGTAGCGGTACAAACGCTTGAAACTTGAATTGACAACATAGCGCACAATAACTGCCGCATACACCAGCAACAAAAAACCCGGCACATAGCGTCCTTCAAAATGCTTTTTGCAATAGCGCATATAACCCTTGGCACGCTGCCATTCTATGAAGCGTATTTTCTTTTTTTTGCGCTTGTCCGACAAAAATGTCAGCTTTACCAACGGCACAGAAATTACCTTGCCACCTATTTTCTGCACACGCATACACATATCAAGCCCTGCACTTTGCAGGAAAAAGCCTTCATCAAGCCCAAAAAGGCGCTGATAATCAGCATTGCGCATGCACATGCACGCCGCAGGTACAGAGGCCGCTTCACACACGCTGTCATCGGTTTTTGGGTGCAAATATACATTGCTAATTTTACGCAGACGGTTAAGGCCAAGTGACTCCATTAGTATCGTCACAGGCGTGGTGACATCTTTTTGCGGACCACGGAAATAGCTGCCATCGGGGTTATGAAGCTCGCCGCCTGCAAGCATTGCTTCCGGATATTCTTTAAGCGCCTTTATAAGATTCGCCAGAGCATCCGGCGGCAACAGACAATCCGGATCAAGCAGCAAGATAAACTCACCCGTAGTTTGTTTTGCGGCCAGATTACAGGACTTGGCAAATCCGATATTGCCCTGTCCGGTAATAATCGACAGGCGGTCTTCACCCAGTGCCAGCTGCTGCATACGCGCTACAACGTCAGGAGGGTTGCCGTTATCCACCACCAACAGCTGCGCAAGTTGCTTTTGCCGCAGCACGCTTTTGATACAGGCAAAGAGAAGCGGGCCAGTGTAGTAACTGACAATGACGACTGAGCAGTCGTTCATTACGCCTTCTCCCATTTCGGCGGGTTGGCACAATAATCTTTCCAACTGGGCAGGTTCTGGTCACGGGTAGAAATTTGCGGGCTGCCCACCGGCCATTTGACGCCAATTTCGGGGTCATCATATTTTATGCCGCCCTCACCCGCCGGATTGTAGAGGCCTGTCACTTTGTAAAGCATATCTGCCGGCTTATCGCCCAGCACGCAGAACCCATGGGCAAAGCCTGCAGGTATCCAAAATAGTTTACCGTTTTCGTCGCTAAGTTCTTCGGCTTGATATTGCCCGAAGGTCGGCGAATCCGGCCGTATATCAACAGCAATATCCAATACGCGGCCACTGGTAACGCCTACAAGTTTTCCTTGTGCCGGTGTATGCTGGTAATGCAGGCCGCGTAAAATTCCGGGAGCGGAGCGCGAATGATTGTCCTGCACAAACTGGGTGGGAAGCCCTGCAGCCTTAAAGCTATCCTGATTGAAGCGCTCTACGAAAAAGCCACGGCTATCGCCATGCACCTTAAGTTGTATGATTTTTAGACCGGCTAGCTTGCATTCCAGAATTTGCATAAATTTGCTCGAAACATTCCCGAAGCCCTGCTTCCCAATGCGGCAGGGAAACGCCTAAAATCTTGCGGGCTTTTTGTGTATCAAGCCGTGAGTTTAGCGGACGTTTTGCTGGCAAGGGATACTCAGAGGACGGTATTGGGTTGACCTGCTGACATTTGATTTTTGTACTACCCTCATACTCCCTTGATTCATATTCTCTGGCAAGCATAAAAATGGCCTGCGCGAACCCATGCCAGCTTGTTTCCCCAGCATTACAGAGATGGTACAAGCCAGACGGAAACTGCGGCAGACCATTCGTTTTTTCCAACGCATCCAGCGTGGCATGCGCAAGATGTGGTGCATAGGTAGGCGCACCCACCTGGTCAGCTACTACTTTTAATGATTCGCGTTCACCAATCAGGCGGCGGATGGTGTTAACAAAATTCTTGCCCTCTGCATCATACACCCATGACGTGCGGAAAATGAGATACTTTCCACCTTCGGAAATAATGGCCTGCTCACCTTCCAGCTTACTCTGGCCATAAGCATTAATGGGATTTGTTTCACTATCTTCCGTACGGGCGTTATGGCCACTGCCGTCCATTACATAATCGGTGGAGTAATGTACAAGTACCAAGCCCTGCTTCTTGCACCATGCCGCCAGTTCCTTAACCGCTTCTGCGTTGGTACGGAAAGCGTCCTGCCTGCCTTCGCCTTCGGCAATATCAACCTTTGTGTAGGCGGCCGCGTTAATGACGGCAGTAAGAGGCTTTTTAGCTACAAATTTTTCCAACTCACCGATGAAATTTTCGTGCAACAGGTTGATGTCGGATGAGCTTGCTGCCAGAGCGTGGCTACCGAGCAGCTGCACAAGTGCGCGGCCAACCTGCCCGTTGTTGCCAAGAACCAGTACGTTACTCATCATATTCCTTCGCCATCTGTCGCAGGTAGTGGCCATAGTCGTTGTTGCCATAGCTTTCAGCAATTTTGGTAAAAGCCGTCAGATCAATAAATTTCATACGCAGTGCAACTTCTTCAAGGCAGGCAATCTTCAGGCCTTGCCTAGCCTCAACAGTCTGAACGAATTGTGATGCCGCAATCAGCGCATCCGGCGTGCCGGTGTCCAGCCATGCCGTGCCGCGCCTGAGTATGCGCACGTCCAGCTTGCCTGCCTGCAGGTAAGTCTTGTTTACGTCCGTTATTTCCAACTCGCCACGAGCTGACGGTTTCAGCCCTTTTACAATATCCACCACCTTAGAATCGTAGAAATAAATGCCCGTGACCGCCATGGATGATTTAGGCTGCTTGGGTTTTTCTTCAATCGAAAGCGCCTTGCCGTTTTTGTCCATCTCCACCACGCCGTAGCGCTCGGGATCGGTTACGCGGTAGGCAAATATAACGCCGCCTTCCTTAAGGGTAGCTACATTTTGCATGGAAACGGCAAGCGAATCGCCATAAAAAATATTATCACCCAGAATAAGGCAAACCGGTTCGCCTTTGATGAACGACTCGCCAATAAGGAAAGCCTGCGCGATACCTTCTGGTTTGGGTTGCTCCCTGTACTCAATGTTCAGGCCAAGTTGCCTGCCGTCACCCAGCAGTTGCTTCATATGCGGCAAATCACGCGGTGTCGAAATAATCAATATTTCACGCACGCCAGCCAGCATAAGCACCGAAAGCGGGTAGTACAGCATCGGCTTGTCATAAATGGGCAGCATCTGCTTGCTTACCGCTGCCGTCATTGGCGCAAGCCGCGTACCCGATCCACCTGCGAGGATTATGCCCTTCATGCCGCCTTCTCCATAACCGTTTTGCACCACGCGTCATTGGCAAGATACCAGTCAATGGTAGCCTCCAGCCCCTGCTCGAAGCGGTAGTTGCGTTTAAAACCTAGTTCCTTTTGTGATTTGCTATCGTCGATGGCATAGCGCCTGTCATGGCCCAGCCTGTCGGTGACAAAGCTTATCTGATCGCTGTAGCTGCCCTGTTTTTTGGGACGCTTGCGGTCGAGTGACGCACAAAGCTGCGTAACAAGAGCAATATTCTCAACTTCCGCATCGCCGCCGAAATCATAGGCCTGACCTGGTTTACCCTTATTCAGCGCCAGCAGCACACCGTCGCAATGGTCCTCGACGTGAATCCAGTCGCGTACATTTTTTCCGTCACCATACACAGGCAGTTTTTTGCCTGATAGCGCACAATGAATCATGTGCGGTATGAGTTTTTCAGGAAACTGCCTTGGGCCGTAATTGTTAGTACAATGCGTCACTATCACGGGAAGGCCGTAGGTTTCGTACCACGCCCGCGCCAGATGGTCGGCCGCAGCTTTGGAGGCTGAATAGGGCGAATTTGGCTTCATGGGTGATTCTTCGCTGAATTTTCCGGTGGGACCGAGTGATCCATAAACTTCATCTGTTGAAATTTGTAGCATACGGAAATCATTCTTTTGTGTAGCCGCCAGCCCTCCCCAATACTCACGGCACGCCTCAAGCATCTGGAAGGTGCCGGTGATGTTGGTATCGATAAAAAGCCTGGGGCCGGAAATCGAATTATCCACATGCGATTCGGCAGCGAAATTGACCACACTGCCAATGGAGTGCTGCTTAAACAACTCAAGCACAAGGTTGTGGTCAGCAATGTCGCCCTTTACGAGCTTCCAGCTGCCCGCGCCTTGCTGCTTTATCCATTCAAGGTTTGCCTTGTGGCCCGCATAGGTCAGTGCATCCAGCACAATGACGTTGTTGCCACGCGCGACGCACTTGGCCACGAAAGTGCTTCCGATAAAGCCGGCACCTCCGGCAACAAGCAGATTATTTGTAAAAGCAGTCATGAAAAATAAGGTTATTGTAAGTGGAAGGTTACAGGTATGAGGAATTCCATCAGGTCACCGGGGGGATAGTCGTGCGGCACTGCCGGAACAGGATTGGCGCGGCGGATCATATCGATGGCCGCCCTGTCAAGCAACTGGTAACCCGTGCTGCGCTCAAGGATGTAATAACGCACATTGCCCTGACGATCAATACGGATACGCACCACCGTTTCCCCCTGCAGGCCCTGTGTTCGTGCCTCTTCAGGATATAGTTTGAATTTTTGAATCCACAGTGAAATCATCTGTTCATAACGGCGCATGACTTCTGCATGGCTGGCCGTGCTGTTACCCAGCGCCGTACCCTCACCTTTGGTGCGGCTTTCGCGCACATATTGCTTGGGTGTGGTCAGCTTGCTCAGGTAATCCTGTGTCAATTCTTTGTCCAACGCGTTGGGCGCAACTTTCTTGGCCATATTGTCTATGGCGTTTTCCATGGTGGAAAGCACCGATTTGGCGCGGTCGTATTTCATTTCCCCCGGCTGATACACCAGCTTGGAGAGCGTGTCTTCCACCTGAGATTTGTTAGAAGCGTCGGGTTTTGCATTTTCAATCTGCTCATCAGCTGCGATATCGGCATCACCCAGCTTGATATTCAGCGCACGCACGGGAATATCCGTCACCTGCTGGACGGGGCTTAGATGCCACGCATAAAGCGCAAGCATATGCAGAACGACAGTAGCCGCTATGACGCCCGCAAACCAGCTATGACCGAGATACTCGTTGCCCGCAGGAGCGCCACTTGCGCCAGCCAGCCTCTTTGCCAGCAACATCTGCTTTATATCGATCTTATTCGACATGCATGATCGCCTTTGACTGGGTCACAACAGAAAGATTCTTGCCACCCGCCATCTTGATGGCGTCCATCACCTCAATCATGCGGTTGGCGGGTACAGTAGCATCAGCCTTCACCGTAATCACCTTACCGGGATGTTCTTTGAGCTGCGGAGATAGCATTTTCTTCATTTCCTCCATGGGTACAATCTCATCATTCACGATGATTTCGTCATGATAGCCAAGCAGGATAATGATATGTCCCTCGTCCATCAGCTTGCCGTTCTGGGCTACCGGCGGGTCAATCGGTATAAGCTCGAATTTTTCGACCGAACCTGCCAGCATGAAGAAAATAAGCAGGAACATGGAAACGTCGATCATCGGCACAAGGCTGATTTCAATTTTCTTTTTTATGGTGCGTGGAAAATCCATGGCTAGTTCACCTTTTTCTGGCTGGCAGCCGGTGCGCCGGATTTGGGTGCGTTTTCCCACTTGCGAACAAACAAACTGCGCCCACCCACCGTGTACACACGGTCCATAATATTCACCAGTTGTTGCATGGTAACACCGTCAGCCGTTAGCAGCATAATTTTAGTCGCAGGATCTTTATCGAACATACGCACCAGCGATTCTTTAAGCTCATCGCTATCCAGCTTGCGCTGGCCAAGGAACATATCGCCATTAGGCTGAATGAAAAGATGCAGCGCCGTTTGTTTCTCGGGCGCATTTCCTGATGCCGATGGCAACATCAGCTCCAGCGACTCGATACGCATAAACGAGGTGGTAAGCATGAAGAAAATGATCAATATAAACATAATATCAATCATTGGCGTCAGTATGAGCGCTCCAATTTTCCGACGTGCCGTGCGTTCAAATTCCATGGCGGAACCGTTTTACAAAGATATCAGGCGGTGTATTTCGGGCTTAGCAGATGCAATGTGGAATTGTTCTTAGGGCCGTTTCTTTTTTGGTCTTCAGCCCAGCGCTCAGCCTCCTGCTTTTTCTTAAGGTCTTCGGTTTCCAGCAAGCGGCGCTGCGATTCTTCCTGAAGTTTAAGTTCCATTTCGTGCCTTTGCCTTTCAGCCTCCAGTGCACGCAACTCTGCGTCTTCGCGTACACGGCGTTCAACTTCAAAAGCATGAACCTCGGCGTCCCTTGCACGCTGTTCCGCCTCGGCGCGCGCACGGCGCTCTACTTCAACCAATTCGCTTTCCTCACGCGCACGGCGTTCGGCTTCGGCACGCTTGGACTCTTCAATGGCAAACATGCGTTCATTGCGACGGAACTCGTCTTCCAGCGAAAGAATTTGTACCGATACGTCTTTCATAGTCGCGCGCACTTTTTCGATGATGCCGTCCAGAACGTAATGTGCCGCCATCGCAGGAATAGCAACGGCAAGGCCGCCTGCGGTTGTAAGCAGCGCTTCCCAGATACCGCCTGCAAGCAGCGTGGGGTCAACGCGCGTTCCGGCAAGGCTGAGCTTGGAAAACGAGGTAATCATGCCGATAACTGTACCCAGCAGCCCCATAAGTGGCGCCACACTTGCGGTCATTTCCAGTCCACGCAGGTGTGACTCGAGGTAGCGTATGTCGCTGGAACCTACGCGCATGATTTCGGCTTCTTTACTTTTCTGCGACATTTCGCGGTTTGCCACGCACTCGAATGTAACACGCATGATTCTGGCAATTGGGCCTTTGATGCCCGCGAGTATGCGTGTTGCGCGCTCGCGGTCACCCTGCTTGATTTCGCGAAGGGCAGGTTCTATGAAGCTACGGTCAAAAACATTGGCCTTTTTAAACTGTATCACTTTGAAAATGACGACAGCCACAGCGTACACCGACATCGCCGCCAGACCGTACATTACCAAACCGCCTTTTTCGAATATTAACAACTCTTGCATAGAAGCTTAGTCCCCTCAATATACAGTGATTTTTCTCTATAGATGGTTCTACTACCACTATGGCTTGTGGTCTAGCTTTATGTTTAATCTTTTATTCATTTTGATTTGCTACCACTGGATGTAATAAACACATGCACACAAAGCATTTTTTGCAAATGATCGCCGATAAAAACCAGTCTGGACAGTCCCCTTTGCTGAGTATCGTTATACCCATGTATAACGAAGCCGAAAGTATTGATGTTTTGTTCAGCCAGCTGACCCCCGTGTTGCAGGCCATTACAAGCTCATGGGAAATTATCTGCATCAATGATGGCAGCACCGACGGCACATTGGCTGGAATCAAGCATAAATGCGCTCAGGACAGCCGCGTAAAACTGGTGTCGTTATCCCGTAATTTTGGCAAGGAAGCCGCCTTGACGGCGGGTTTGGCGCACTCCTCCGGACAAGCGGTGATACCGTTTGACGCCGACCTGCAAGACCCTCCGGAAGTCATTACAGAAATGGTCACCAAGTGGAAAGAAGGCCACAAGGTTGTGCTGGCCACGCGCAAAAGCCGTAGGGGCGATTCCCTTGGCAAACGATTTTCTGCATTCATGTATTACAAGCTTCTGGGACGCATGTCCTCTACACCCATTCCACCCAACACAGGTGATTTCAGGCTAATGGACCGGCAGGTGGTGAACGCACTCCAGCTGTTGCCGGAAAGAACACGCTTCATGAAAGGGCTTTTCGCATGGGCAGGGTTCAGCACTGTTCAGGTATATTTTGACCGCCCCTCACGGAATAGCGGAAAGACCAAGCAAGGACTCTGCAAACTATGGCAACTCGCTAAAGATGGCTTGTTTTCCTTTACCACTGCCCCACTTCGCATGACCACCTATCTTGGCATTATCATTTCATTCTTTGCCTTCAGTTATGCCGGTTGGCTGCTGGTGCGCACTATTATATTTGGCGTCGATGTGCCAGGTTATGCATCTATAATGGCTTCTGTGCTATGCATGGGTGGTGTTCAACTGGTTTGTCTGGGTATCATGGGTGAATATTTAGGCCGCGTGTATCAGGAATCAAAACAGCGCCCTCTTTTTATTGTGGAAGAGACGCTGGGCCTCGATAAGGCAAAATAAGCTATTCACTTTAAGTGTTTATCATTCTGTTTGGCGTGTTTTGATTTATAAAATGCCATCTTTTATTTACCCATATTTATTAATTTATTAACGTTAACTTATCGCCTGTTAAGTATTATAGGGGCATAACCTCAATGGAGGAATGCCATGAAAACCAAGCTTTTCCCCAAAATTTGTCTGCTGGCTGTTGTATTGGTCCAGCTGAGCGGCTGTATTGTGACCCCGCGCATTGAACTGGAAGACAAAATCACATTCGACGCCATACAGGCAGAACCGAAGCCTCTGACCTATAACGACACGCTCTGCTGCTGGCGCTGTACCGCATAAAAACTAATAATATAAGAATAAAATAAGCATTTAATAGAATGCATTTATTTGATATGGGACAGGCTATGCCGGGTCCCATTTCTTTTTCCTATAGCCCTGATTTCCTGCTAAATCGCCTATTGTACCGCGACGCCCTGATGCTTGTGGTCAATAAGCCGTCTGGCATACCTGTGCATAAAGGCATGGGTGGTGGCGAGACGCTTGAGCATTATTTCGACGCCCTCCGCTTTGGCCTGCCCCAACTGCCAGCGCTGGCGCACAGGCTGGACCGTGAAACCAGCGGCTGCCTTGTACTCGGCAGACAGAAACATGCCCTGCAAACGCTCGGGAAGCTCTTTTCTGACAATAAAATCAATAAAATCTACTGGGCGCTGGTCGATGGCGTACCCGCTGCCAGCGAAGGTAGCATTAACCTGCCACTAGCCAAGCAAAGCGAGAGCAAAAAACGCTGGTGGATGAAGGTGGCTGATAATGGCCAAACCGCGATCACCCATTATAAAACCCTTGGAGAACACGAAAATATCAGCTGGCTGGAACTAACACCGGAAACCGGCCGTACCCACCAGTTACGTGTCCATTGTGCCGCTAGCGGCTACGCCATACTGGGTGACAGAATATACGGCAACAATAAGGAAGCGCCACAAGGCAGCCTGATGCTGCATGCCCGCAGCATCGAAGTGCCGCTATATAGTAAAAAACCACCCATTACGGTAGTTGCCCCTGTACCTGATCATATGAAGGATTTATTGGAAAAATGCGGCTGGAATCCGGCTGCCGACACTAAAATTTGAGCTTATAATTAAACATCACGCCGCGGGTGCTTGCCCGGACTTCCGCGTTAGAATTTTCCGGTGCATACATCAACTCTAGCTGCTTAATCCCTTGTTTTCCACTGAGTTTATAGTGCAGTAGCAGACGCCCACCCATCACCTGTTCTTCGGCAATATTGAGATAGCCTTTTTCTATTCGGCCATCCACAGCAGTCAACATATCTCTGATTTCTTTGTTATTGATGCCCAGCATATCGAGGGTGGCGAGTACCTTCACCGCATTTTTGGAATGCTGCGGTTTGTCTTCTTCTGCCGCTACTGCCACATTGGCTTGGCCAGTTAGTAGCAGCGCGGCTACTACTAACACATATCTGGTCATACTCTATATGTATCATAAATGCAACAGTCACGCAACTAACAAATAGGCTGAAACCTAGGCTCAGCCTTAATTAGCGGGGATTGAACAGTATTTTAGATAATTACAATATTACCGCACATAACCAAGATGCTGCAACGCAACATTAATTCGCTCCCTTACGGACATAAATTTCATAGGCACAATTCTGGGTAGCGTATTGGTTACAGGCGTTGGGCGTTTCCGTAAGTTCATAGTTGGCCAGCTGCTCCATAAAGAGCTTATGTTCCCTTAAAGCAGCTATCACGCTATAGGAAGTTGGCAAAGAACGCTGCTGCGGGCTGATATCACTAATAATGATACCTGGCTTGAAACGCTGCAAATCTTCTGCAAGGCTGTTGCCGAGATAGTCCATCAGTTGCTGCACCTCGTGACGGCGGTGAGGCTTTTTGGCAATCTCTACAATACCGGGCAGAAACCATAGAAAATCAAAGCGCCCTACATGGGCAGCGGGAGACCCTTCAGATTCAAGATTCACGCCCCATAGGTTAGTAGCAAGGAACATGAATTTAGGATGCTGCTCTATGTAATAGTAGATTCTTGCGGCGGCCCCGCCCTCTATACTCCTTGTTCCAAGGGGATGCCCCTTCTCACGCGTTGTGCGCATATCCCACGACGCCCGTTCCAATGCCGGAAGCATGTAGGAATAAGACATTGTGCCACCAAAAATAAGTGCCACTAGCAATATAGAAAATCGCTGGTGAATCTTCTTTTTCACTTTGCCGCATATCTTAAAATGCAGCGCCGCCACCAGCACCAGCAACATCCACGCATACGTCATAAACGGATACTGCGTGTAGTGCCAGCCACCATTCATGAGATAATAGCCAATGCAGGCCAGCAACAAAAACAGCAGATAATTAATCGCAGGAACATATAGGCTGGGTGCGGTTAGCCAGACAATCAAAATGCCTACCAATGAAATTGAGGCGTAGCGCGTCAGGAATTCCTGCTCGATTATGTCCACTTTGCTGGAAAAAAGCCAGTTGATAGCCCAGTATGTTTTTGAAGCCAGCGGCACAATCTCAGTCAACCATGCGCTAAAGTAAGTCAGCATTGCAATCAGGTAAATTAAGGCCAAGCCGATAACAATATAGTGTTCAAACTGCTTTATCAGATCCTTCAACGTTGTGCCACGCATCATCCAATATGCAATCGTAGCAATATAAAAAATGTAGCAATAGGGTTTGATGGCAAAACCGAATGCTGCAAACGCAGCTATAAAAACACGCCATTTTACCGGCACCATTTCACGCCGCACCAACGGCGAGAACAGCACAAACCACGGTGCCGTCAGAACTATCATCAGATGTTCGCGATCACCGAATGCCTGATGTATGAATGATACGGTAAACAAAGCCAATGCCAATGAGGATACAACAAGATTGCGCGTGTAAGCACTAGCCGTACTGTGCAGTAACGCCACATAGCTAAGCAAAAGACTTACGAACACCAGCAAAGTAACGTATGCGTTCAGCACATCTTTGAGAAAAACACCAGTGGCATGGGAAATAAAAATGGGAATGCTGTATATAAAATGAATCATCGGCGGATTAACATCCACCCAGTCCACATAGGGTTTTGCACCAGCAAACAACTTCTTTGCCTGCGATGTCAGATCAAGATGATCGTTGCTCATAGCAATCTGCATGTGCCCAAACACAGAAAAAATGACAATCACAAATGAAACAATAAACCATAGATTTATCAAGCTGCGCTGCCACACTGGCAATTCTATGGTTTCGTGGATAGAGGCAGGCCCAATTATGGGCGGAGAAGTTTTCTTCATATTATTCATCTGCTCAATAGTTCACATGGCTAAATAATTTACAAGGTATGATATTAATACTAATCCTCTGAAATCATGCATGATTCATAGTATTTACAATTACTGTCAATACCACATTTTTTTCAGACGCAACATTGACAGTCAATCATTAACCAATTATTAATTGGATAACCTGCAAAGACAGGAAATAAAAAAAGAAATTCTGTAACGGGAGAAAAATTATGGCGCACTCGCTCGATGATGCGATAGCGGAAAATAACCGCTGGCAGCAGCAAGTCAAAGATATAGATAAAAAATGGGATGAGTCGGTACGCGGTCCTGCCGCAAATGTGCCACCACCTGCCCCCACTTTTAATGCTGAAATTGAAGCGTTCAAAACAACGCATGCAAAAACCATAAGCGAATATGCAAATTTCCTCAAGAAAACTGCATATGGCTCTGGCAATGAACAGTTTGTACGCTACCGCGCCAGCCACCTGCAGCTACTACTAGACCTGATGCTCAGCAACCCACACAAATTATTCCGCGAAAACCATGACCGCCCGATGCGCGAAGCGCTACTGGAAGGTGCAAACACCGCCATGTCTGCCTATTCATCTGACCATGCCGTACGGCTACGGGTAGCCGCTGATGAAATAGAAAAACTGTCAAAACTTTACACCGCCGACCACGGCCCCATGCTTTAAACACGGAAGGCGACATGAGCGATAAAAAACCGATTAAGATTTCACGGATAAACGAAGACGATTTTGCCAATATCGCTTTTGTAGAAAATGATCAGGACAGTGTCGAACCCTGGGACGAAGAAAAGCTGGCACACCGTTTTTTAAAAACCATGACGCTGGGCTTCAAGGCAGAAGTCAGTGGCAGGCTGGCAGGCTATGTCGTTTATGAGCGCGACGAGACACACCACCAGAACAGCATTTTAAAACTAGTGGTCGCGCCTGAATTCCAGCACGACCCAGAAACAGTCTGGAGTGCTTTGCTGCAACCGGTAAAGCAGGATATGACTTATGAAGGACGGCATCATATCGTAATTTATACAAGCGCACGCGAGGATGATCTGGTGCAATTTCTTAAAAAACCGGAGATGGGCTACAAAATAATGCGTGCAGCAGGTACAGACCATATCATGGCTATTTACGAAATGCCGAAACGTGAACAGGGTACGCCCATTGCACAGGCCACCCTCGACCCCAATCTGGTCAATCAATCGATTGATACGAGTTCATTCCTGTCCGTGCCGCCATTAGAGGGGTTTAACTTGTACCAGCCACCCCTCACAGACTTATCAGGTTTCACCAACACAGACCCTAACAATCCTTTTGGTTCTTATACCATACATAATGGTACGCCAGCTCCGGAAAGTGATGGCTACCTCAAAGGGGAAAGCGAATACCAGATAACAGCTAATGATGAGCCTGCCGCACCGGTTAAATACCAAAAACTTGCCCCAAGGGAACTGGTGGTTAGTGCGCGTGAGAAAATCACAGCGCTTACAGGCGTCGAATGGGAAACCGTATCGCTGGGAAAGCGCGGCAAGATGCAAGCCTTACAAATAAACAACGATACCAACCCCTCTGAAGTGTACCTGCGCACGGCATCAAAAATAAAAAATCCGGGCAAAGCATTAATTGCCATCAGCGAGTTTTTGGGTGAAAAGCCCCCCAAATTTACAGTTAACCTTAGCAAGCCCGCGCAGGTGGTAATTCCTGTCAGTTGGTTCAGGCAAATTCACCTTTCTTTAGGAAACCCCGGAAAATTAAGTGAGAGTTTCGTACCCGCCTCGACACAATTGCGCTATGAATGTCATGATGAGAAGGAAGAACAGCGCCAAAACAGGAAAAGTGTAGGCCGATAATTTGCTATTTCAAAGCTAGGCTTTTTTTCGAAGCAAATATTTCTTTATAAAAGTAACGGATAGCTTCTCAATTTCATCCGGCACTTCTTTGTGTGGCGTATGCCCTACGCACGGCAGCAGGTGTTTTTGCACAACGCCTCCCACCTGACCGGCGATAGCATCAATCTGTCCCAGCGTTCCGTATTCATCCCTCTCACCCTGAATCACCAGCACGGGGCATTGTATGCGGGAAAGATATTTTTCGATGTTCCAGTGCTGATACCACTCCGCCAACCATGTCTCGGTCCATGCCCTGAACACAGCGTCGGTCTTACTGCCGTGATAGCGGGCAATACGCGTGCGCAGGTTAGATTTTATGTACAACTCCTTGGCGTGTAATATGCCTGTTATGGTCTGGTGATCGACAAATACATGTGCTGCTTCGCTGATGACGCATAGCACCAGTTGGGGATATTCGGCAGCGGCCAGCAGACTGATGGTCGCGCCATCGCTGTGGCCGAACAAAATAGCCGACGTCACCTCACATTGTTCAAGCACACGCGGAAGCAAATGCGCCTCGTCCTCAAGAAAATGTATGGTGCGCGGTGTCGAAAATGGCGCTGACTGTCCAAAACCCTGTCTGTCATAAACCAGCGCGTGGCATCCTGTGGCGCGGGCAATAGTTTCCGGAAAATCGCGCCATGTGGCAATACAACCTAGGGAATCATGCAAAAAAACAACCGTCGGTGTGTTTTTAGAAGCTTTGTCATGCCTGAGTGAGCAAACGCGGAGACGATGGCCATGGATATGTATGTCGAAGTCACTTCTGGTTAACGTGGTATTTTTAGCTTTCATGCCAATCCATATTTATGGCCATAGTTATGGCGAAGAATATTCATTTCATTTATGTTCAGTATTATTTTTAGTGTCCGGCAGCCATGCAAAGCAAAGAAAATACTACAACCTCGGTACTCAGCTCGATTGTAATATTGTTGGCAGCCATGCTGTTTATACAGACTGGCGCTTCGCTTGCAAAGCAGCTTTTTCCCTATGCAGGTGCGGCAGGAACAGCAGCGCTGCGGCTTTTTTTTGCAGCACTGATATTATTTGCCGTCGTCAGGCCATGGAAAAGGCACATCAACAAAACCAGCTTTCGCTATATCATCTATTACGGTGCCTCCATGGGCTTCATGAACCTCACGATATATTTCGCATTGGAACGTATACCCCTTGGTATAGCTGTCGCGCTAGAATTTACTGGCCCGCTGGCCGTTGCCCTGTTCGCCTCACGAAAGGCGCATGATTTCCTCTGGGTATTACTGGCCGTTGCCGGCATTATCTTGATACTTCCAGGCTATGACACACAAACAGCACTTGACCCTGTTGGCATTATCTACGCTTTGCTGGCTGGCATTTGCTGGGCATTATATATCGTATTCGGACAAAAGGCAGGCGCACACGAAAGCAGCAGCATGATTACAGCACTCGGCATGGCTGTTGCAGCCTGCATCGTCATTCCCATCGGCATTGCCGACGCAGGGGTAAAACTTCTTAACTATTCTATACTCCCCGCCGCCATCGGCATTGCTATCTTATCCAGCGCCCTACCCTATTATCTGGAGATGAAAGCCCTCAAGGCCCTTCCCGCCAAGACGTTCGGCATACTTATGAGCATAGAGCCTGCTATCGCCGCCCTGTCCGGCCTGATTATTCTTGGGGAGCAGCTCACCACCAACCAATGGCTGGCCATTGCCTGCGTCATTACTGCATCCACGGGAAGCGCCACATCCGCAAGGAAGAAACTGGCAATCCACGAACCCGAAATATAGCGCCAACCCAGCGATTGCCTTGATAACTATTTTATTTTCTTATACAAATGTCTGCTCATAGTTTAGCAATTTAATTTTTGGTTTTATGGCTGCTGTTGCATTGATAGGCCGTCTCTTCCTGAACTTAGCCCGTGTAATAATAGTTATTATTGCATTTAGCCTTTTTTATATTCACATGTTGAGCAGCTACCGCATGCTCGATTCAACATACAGCGACATAACCGACATCCCGCCAAGCGAGGAAAGGCGTATTAGCCTACCTTTCCGTGCAACCTCGGCCTATTCACAAAAATATGCTCTCAGAAAAAATGCCCGCACGTACCAGTTTAACCTCTACACGATTGGTTATTCCGGACAATTTATGATGCTAAAAGTTTTCACAGACGATTGTATTACTGCAATTAAAGTTAATACAATAGAAGTACCATTTGATAAACGGCACAAAGCTGAAGTCTGCAGTGCTGCTAAAGGTGTCGTATTTAATATTGGAGAATACGCTAGATCAGGACAGAATATCGTTTCAGTCATTCTTACAGACGTTAATGGCGGCACATTTAATTTAAATGCTAAGCCTGTATTACTCTATGAAAACAGGGATTTATTCAATCGATTTAAGCTTAGACACATAGTGTTTATATGGGCTTTATCAATTGTTCTTTTGCAGATATTTATAAAACTGAGAGAAGAACAGTAATTATCTTTCTCTTAAACCTTGATAGATATTAATTACTAGCACTGCAAAACCGGCAGCAAAAACTAATAGCCAGTATTTTATCTAAGCTTGCTAAAATAAATAATTTTCAGTACAAATTAAAGACCGCAATGCATACATTTCCGCCGGTTTAATTAATGGACTTTCTAATACCAGCAAAGACTATTTCTCTCAAGTGCTTACGTATTAGCATCATCCTTGGTGTATTTACTGTTTTATACGTTTGCACATTAAGCAGCTACCGAATCCTTGATACGACAGTAATAAATATCAGCGATAATCCCGATGGAAAAACCGAGCGCGTCGAGTTGCCGCACAGCGCTCCTTCTGCCTATTCATTCCAGAAAGTTCCAGCAAAACACGCAAAATCATATCGCTACAGCATCGATGTTCTTGGCTATTTTCCTCAGTCAATCAGCTGGAAGATCCATGCAGACGACTGCATTACAGCCATCGATGTTAATGACAGATCCGTATCGCTTGATTCTTATGGAAAGCAGGCCCTTTGCGCTAACCCGAAAGGATTTTTCATCGACCTGGGTAACTATGTAAGATCAGGTCACAACAGAATTGATATAACAATCAATGACGTCAGAGGGGGGAACTACAGCCTTGATATAAAGCCTGTATACATATTCCTTAATAAAGATATATACCGGCATTTCAATTTAGTATTTCTAATTAGCGCATGGATATTTGTCGTTATCCTACGACAACTTAATTTTGATGGTGTTTTAATATCCATAGCCCTCTTTACATACTACGTTTACCTGCGAGATTTTCAAGTTACCGGCATCAAAACCCACCACCCGGACTGGTGGGGGCATATTCCATACCTGTTTTATATTAAAAACCACTGGCTCCCCCCCCCGTCCTATGCAGGCTGGGAGTTTTGGCACCCTCCGCTTTATTATATTGTAGCGGCAATTGTCGGCGGCATAGGTCAGTTGATGGATTACAGCTTCCTGCGGTCTGCCTTGGCTGTATCAATGGTGTCCGTATTGATATTTGTGACATACGGAATGCTGCTTATACGAAGAGCTGTAAAAAACGTATGGATCCAGAGGGTATGTGTATGCGCGTTCCTTTTCTGGCCACTTATTAGTGCGTTTGTAAGCACAATTAGCAATGAAGTGTTCTCTTACGCTTTCTGGTCAGGGGCGATTTACCATTTTATGCGCTGGTACTTAGACAAATCTAAAAAGCATTTTGCTATCGCAATCGTATTGTGTGGCATAATGGCTGTGGTGCGTACCACAGCTCTTGTTCCTGCTGGCGTCGGTGGTGTACTCTTTCTAAGCGCATTGATTACAAAACGTGTACACCTGAAAGACTACCTTACCCTGCGTATGATTTTGATAGCCACCTTTGTGTTGCTTTGTTTTAGTTTCAACTTTGGACGCACCTACTACTACAAAACTTTTTATGCGCCCAGAATGGGGATGATAATATCCAACATTCATAAAGACCCCGTGCTTTATCGCATTCATTCAACCGCATCGTTCAAAAAGTTATTCACGATTGATTTTAGAAACCTCTTTTCAGGTCCATATACAAACTTCTGGCATGATTCCAGTGGAAGGCAACTATTCTGGAATACTTATATAAAAACTGTGTTATTCGGGTTTTTTGGATGGCCTAACGCACATATTGCAATAAAACTTGTCATGTTACTAAGCGCACTTATGTTATATGCGGTTACTGCACCATTATTTATGGGACGAATTGATAATACCCATTGGTTCCTATTCACATGCACTTTTGTAACAATTGCTGCACACATGGTTAATAGGGTGATTTCAGCGACTGTTATATGCCACGACGGACGACTCACCTTCCCTGTAACGATCACATTTATTGCGTGGATAGGTTATGTCATTCAAACATTAATGGAACAGGGTCATAGAAAAAAGCCTATTCAATTCGGCATAGGCGTATTGGGGTTGGTTTTGCTTACAGCATTTGCACTGACTTCTTTAATTTTTGACCTTAAATACATCGGTTTTTTTAGATTTCTATGAACGATTCAAAAACGGTATTGATAACCGGTGGGGCCGGCTTTTTTGGTAGCATCCTTAAACAGCATTTGCTCAATAACGGATACACTTGCATTTCCGTAGATCTTGTTAAGGACACGGTGGCACACCCAAACCTTACCTGCATCCAGGGTGATATGAATAGCCGTTCTACAATGGAGCCGCTTTTCAAAAAGCATGCCTTCTCATGCGTGTTTCACGTTGCTGCAATACTGGCACACGATAAAGAGAATAGAAAAATTCTTTGGTCATCGAATGTAGATGCGACGCGACTACTGCGCGATTTATGCGAACAATACAACGTACCCAAAATTGTATTCACTTCAAGTAATTGCCTTTGGGCCAGAAATTTCAGCTACCCGGTATCCGAAAGTGAGCCGCCAAAGCCAATCGAGATTTACGGACGTTCAAAGGCCGAAGGCGAAAACATATTAATGGCAAAAGAAGGAAACGTACGCTCGGTTATTTTCCGCTGCCCAACCATCATTGATTCGGGAAGACTTGGGTTATTAACCATACTTTTTGATTTTATCCGCGAGGGCAGAAAAGTATGGGCCATTGGCGGAGGAATCAATCTCTATCAGTTTATTTATGCAGGCGATCTTGTAGATGCCTGCATGAAAGCAGAAAACTACCCGCAATCTGAAATATTCAATATTGGTTCGGATAACGTTGTAAGCCTGCGTGAGGTTTACCAGCATGTGATTGACCATGCCAAAACATCTGCACGTGTTGTTGGGCTTCCCCGCTGGCCGATATTGCCTGCGATGAAAATTTGCTATTGGCTTGGACTGTCCCCCCTTGGCCCGTATCACTATAAAATGATTGCTGAAAGCTTTGTATTTGACACAGCAAAAATTAAACAGAAGCTAGGCTGGCAACCAACACTTACCAACGGACAAATGCTTTTAAAGGCATATGAGTTTTATGCAAGCCAGCGCGAAAACTTGCTAAAGCTGCCCGCGCATGAGCAGTCGGCGCATAAAAAACCTGCTGCCATGGGTATAATACGTTTACTTAAGTGGCTTTCGTAAATCGACACGGCATATCCCAATCAAATTATTTCCGCCCACGAAATATTTATTAATTATTATAATACAATAAGTTAAATATGTGTTGGGTTGTCCCAAAACGCTTTTCAAGCGCCTATTTTGGGCTTATGATTTGTGGCTATGCAATTTGACTTGCCCCAATTTTACGCATCGACAGGTGGCGGGAAAACCATTCCCCATGCCATCCGCCCCTATATTGGTTCAAATTTCAGTCACGCTGCGTTTGGTCAGGGTAAGCGCCTCATTGCGCAGGGGCTACTTCATGATAAGGGCAATTTTAAAATATACCAGCAGAGGCCCAACGAAGATATGTGGATGGAAATTTGCCGCGAAGATGGCAGCGTTTCCGAATGGCAATCATATCACCCAAGGGCAGTAACATACTCCTTTAACGTCACATCTTTCGACGAGTTCGGAACCCTTGTGCGCTATGCAGCGCAAACCTATGACGGCAGGCTTGTGGAAGAAGTGGTACTCAATGACAAGGGGAAAATGGAGCGTACCATGCACCATTACCCTGATACATACGAAGTCTCATTCCGTGAACGGCAGCAGCATGCTAACACCATAAAACACGATTTATCCATTGAAAAACACTATCAGGACGAAGACGGATCTCGCCTGAATGTAGAGAAGTTCTATGCTGGTGATAATTCCCGGCTTAAGGAAGTCTATTATCATCAAGATGGCACCACAATACGCGCTATCGTTGAATTCCAGCCAGGCAAAGCAACGTATAAGGGCCTCACGGTATATACAAAAACTGGCTTACTGGATAGTGAACAGCAGTTTGATAACAATGGCCAAGTCGTGCTGGACACCCACTATTTCACAAAGCAGATCGCTAACGGAGAACCTAAAAAAAGGCTGGTCAAAAAATTTGAAGACAACATCCTGAAAACGGAAATGTCCTATCACCCGGATGGTACGTTACGCGCCATAAGAGACTATGAAACCGACGGCAAAACCCTAAGCCAGCTTCAAAAATTCAATAGTACCGGAGAATTCCCCCTACGAACCTACAGATACAAAAATGGCAAAGTCTTTGAAACCATCATCATGGAAATGAAGGGGGATGAACCTAAAACAAAACGTATCATATTCTATGATGAAAATGGCAAACCTTACCGCAGCCGCGAGCGGCATGACTGGCATGGCGAAGATGAATTCTGGGCTGATACGGAAATTGACCGCAAAACAGGCCACCCGTTATTTACTATTATGCAAACGCCTACCGGACTTGTGCGTCAGGAATATGACCCAGATACGGGCCGCCTGAGTAAAGTAGAAAATTATCGAGAAGAATCATTAGGGGAAACGCTGGAGCTGGCTACTTATTACCATCCTGCAAAACCGCGAACTTCGCATCCGGAAGACGATGATAAGCTGATTATAAGCCGCGTTGAAAACTATGACGGAGACGGTGAATCCATTACAGCATCTAAAGATTACAGGGGCGATGGAAGCATCAAGTTCAGGGATGAGCAGGATTCCACAGGAGACTGGATTCGCAAAGCCTATCCGCCCGGAACTTATAAGGTAGAAGACGACACACCCGTTATTTTTGAGAGCGTACGCTCAGAGGATAAGATACTTAAAAGCTCAACGCTGCGCGGCCACAGCGACCCCTCTATCATTACCCTGCACAAGGAATATGACGACAAAGGCAAGGTTGAATCCGTACGTATTGAAACCCTAGACGGCGAAGAAGAACTAAGTTGGAGAGAATATACCGACCGTAAAATTGCCGAAAGCAAAAAGCCTAACCCGGGGCCAGTAAAGCTTGCAACCATTACACCCGATATTCGCAACGGTGGCAATTTCCAGGTGCATTACGGCAAAACCAGCATTACACTTCAGGGTACACCAGCGGCACTAAAAAAAGCCTACGGCCAGCTATACCGCAGATTTCCAGAAGCCAAGTTTGAAATGGGTACTGGCGAGCGCAAATGGCTTCAGTACCGTGGACTCACAGGGCATTACGTTGCTAACGATCCCACGCTGGAAAACCACCCGCTACTGGAAAAGGTGGATGTGCTTCACGTAACTATGCCATATAATGAAGTCGAGGGAGACAAATGGCCTGTCAGCTTTAGTGAAAACGAGTTCTTTAACGATGATGCGAAAGAACTTCGTCAACGTGGCATTGAAGAAGCTGCTGAAGCGCTTAAAAACATATTCCGTTATATAAGTTGCGATTTAGGGCTGAATCTATTGCCGCTCACAGGAAGTCACGAAAAGGAAGACGGCAAGGATTATATCCCCTACGTGCGCATGAGTTGGCCAAACAAACCATATCTACCACCTGCACAATGCCACGTTATCAGCGAAGCACTGTCTGACATAGTGATGAAAAAAGGGTTTATTTCCCATTACGCCCCCGGCGGCAATAATGTAGAAGTTTACACATCAGACAGCACGGGCTTCACCGAGAATGTTGCACTGCTGGTAGCAAAGGAAACGGCGCAGAAACTGGCCGAAGGCCTTATCCCTGCATCGGTCCGCCAAAGGTCTGTAGCTTAAAATCAAAGAGAACGCCCACCTTTACCGCCGGCCATACCCGCGGGATTTTCAGGGCGCACCTTCTTGCGTTTGTAGGCTTCCACCTGCTTTTCTATCTCTGGCAAGGCTTCTAAGCATTTCATGTTAGCACATTCAAGCATATCCTTGGGTTGCTTTTTAATGTCCACACCAATCTGCTTCATAATCACAAGTTGTGCGTCTGCAACTAGCATGTCCTTGCTATAAACCGCATCTTGAAGACAGTTACACGCCACTTTCCACTGCTCACCAAGTTTCTCTGATACTTCAATTTGTTTTCTCATTTCCTCTGGCCTGCCTAAATGAAATATTAACGGCATCAGGGTTGAGTTATCGTTGGTAAGCTCAATGACTCTGGCCAGTTCAGGTTCTTTTTCTTCCTGCAGCGCCAGCCAGCGAATCCTTGCAAGATCACTTGGCTGTACTGTAGGCGAGCCACCATAGAAAAGCGGGTTGCGTTTTTGGTATTCATCATGCTTCCGTTTGGACTCGTGATTGAACTTTTCCATTTTCTGGGCAACTTCAATAAAGTTTGCTTTCCAGAACTCAGCCTTGATTGAAGTAGCAGCTTCCTTATCCATGCCAATCATATTCAAATGCGGATTTTTCAGGCAATAATCGAGATGTTCCAGATTGCGGTAAGCCCCTAGCAGCGCCTTGCCGCGCGGGCTGTCGTTAAGCCAGTCGAGCTTACTGTTTTTATTGAATTCCCTGAATTCATTGTAGCGGCATAGCTGATGATAATCCGCGTAGCCATGATCGCCGCCCTCCTTCATTGCCACATATTCATACCATGGCATTTTTACAAAAGCGCGGGTGCTTTCAGGAGCTGACATCAATCCGTCGAATTCCCCCCTGCCCGCCAAATGCCGGAACAAGTCATAGTTAAGCGCTTTTTTTACGTCCTCTGGCAATCTTGCCATGCGGATAGTAAATTCCGGCTGTTCCTGCACAGGATTCCAGCGGCGCTCCCGCAATATAGATACATCCTTAGCACCTGTAGTTGGCCGCAGGTTGATATACACGCAACCTCCGCCCAGCTGCGCCACCAGCTCATCCGTGTCCGGCTCGAACCAGTGTGGATTGGTTGTGTGGTGTGTGCCGCACAGCGTCACCGTTTTGTTATAGCCTTTTTGCTTAATTAGCTCCACCCATGCATGATTCGCCTCTTCACGCTCACGCAGGAATGCGCCACAACCCGGCCCCAGATACTCTTCTGTGTTGGAGAATCCTATGCCTTGCTCCTTGTATTTTCGCATACATTCGCTGTAACGCGTATAGGCATCCTTCGCCTCATCAGACTTGAAATCAACATCCATCAGCACCACATCAATGCCGTGTTCCTTGCATTGGCGGTTTAGGTAATCATAAGTCTCTAACATCTGATAGCTGAAGCGGCCACGCAGGTAGTTATCACGCGTATCCTGATGTTTACGGTCAAGCTCGATAAAAATGGCATTTACTCCTGCCGCTTTCAAATCTCTGACATGAGCCGCAATAAACAGCGGTATTTCTTCTGCCGTATGGTCTGTATCACCAAATACAATGTGGTTGTTTTTTTCAAACACCTGTCCCAGAAAACTGTCAACGCCAACGGTAACCTTGCCATCCTTGACCGGTATATGGCTGATATTGCATTCCTGCGCTACATTGCCATTTTCAAGATATACTGTTGTACTCAGAGTACCCAATGTACCAAGTGATAGACCGCTGCTTAAAACCCATTTGGCAAGCTTGCCCATTTTCTTACGCGGCTTTGTAGCAGGCTGTGGTGAGGGCTGTCCTGCTTGCTGCTGTGAAGATTCCACAGCTGCATGCGGATTATACTCTTTCACTTCAAATGGCAAATCAGGAAGCTCAACCAACTCCGCCATTGGCAACAGGTCAAAATCAAATTCTTCGTTATTATCCGGCTGCGGCGGCGGAGGTGTCTCGGTCATAAATCCCTACAGCTTTATTTCAGGATTTTCGAGTGATATATGCAACCTGTCCGCCAGCTCATCCATCAGCGCAGGAATATATATCATAAGGCTGTCATACAAATATTTTGATTCATAATAGCCACGTGACGCAAGCGAACGAATATCATCATCCGATTTGTTAAACATTATTTTGCGCAACGAATCTTTTGGCTCACGGCACTCGTTCAGATCATCCTCATAATGTGACTTACGGTTTTTTACCTCAGCAAACACGATAGACAATGACTGCCTTAATGTCTCATTTTCGGCATGTGAAAACTCCGTCTTTCCACTAGCAATCAGCTGCAATAATTCAAGCAGTGTCTGCGCCTTCTGGTCATAATCAACGACACCAAATTGTTCTAGCTGATCTAACCCGGGTTCGATCGAGCATACTTCTATGCTGTCCTGCAGGCATGTTTCGAATGTAGTTCGGTGCGTAGTTTTATATTTCGGAGGCAAATCGAGAGGCACATGCAGAATTTCATCTGCAATTTCCTGTAAACTGCGGTTACTGCGCCTGAAGTTATTGGGGCTGATAGCGTTCATCTGCCTCCCCCTTTATTCCCTGTTATAATTTTTTATTAATCTTTATTCATGATTACCATAGCGCACACATTAAGCAAAATGAAATCAACCACGGCACCTTCAATCTCAATCTGATACTAACGCTATAATAATTTGCTATAAAACAAGGCATAAATGCCATTGTTAATTATTAACGGCCGCGATTGTCACAAAAAATACACAAAAATATACGTGACCCGCCCTGTAATCGTTCTATCAATGGAATGATTGATTAAAACAAGCCGGATAAACCGGAAAATACAAGTAATAATAAACAGGGTTGGCCACATGTAGTGGCTAAATAAACGGGAGGGGTTATGCAGCAGTATTTAAACCGCGGCCTGCAAATATTGATTTTGATGTCAGCAGGCATCATGAGTGGTATGGCGGCAGACAAGCCAAATCCGCCAACCTACGCTGAACGTGATGATGTCCAGAAACGTCTGGACAAAGCCAAAACTGGCCACAATGCCAAAAGCAAGGAAATCGAAAAAACTACCGCGCTGCTAGATAACCTGAGCAAGAGTATTGATGCGCTGGAAAAGACGTTAGAGCCTCTCGCAAAAGTTACAGATGATGAGAATATCCGCAAAGAAGCGGATAAGATGCGTGAAACCCTCGCCAAGCTGAAGGAGATACGCACCAAAACACAAACAGACCTTGATAAGGGGCGCACCAATGCCAATGCCCTGCAACGCGAATTGCAAACCACGCTGAAGGAATATTTCGGCAAGGCCGACCCGAAAATGATTGCCGATAATTTCGGTGTTCCGTTTGATGGCGTAGATTTTAGCGGCACGCCACAATATCGTGAACTAACCTCAGGCGATCCGCTGGCGCCGCGCCATTATGCATTAGGGGCAGAACATACATGGGATGATCAGGTATGGTGGGGCGGCGGCGGGTTTGGCGGCTGGCATACCGTGAACATGAAAGCAATTTCACAGCACGAAATGGTTACCACACGCGATATTTACGATATGGCGGAGCGTCTGGTAAAAAAACACACCCCGGGAGCGCAGATTCCGGTCGCCCGTGCAGGCCTTATGATCAACCAGTCTCATTTGAAAAAACACCCTGAGGCCTATCAGCATATTTTTGGTAACAAGAGCTTCACACCATCGGTAATCAATAACTCCACAGGCTCACAAATCGATTTGCATAAGCCTGAGATGTTCCGTGAATTACTTGATTTGTACACACGTGGAGAAGGAACGCGAACATACAAAGTCGATGGCACTCAGGTAACTTACGGCCTGCCCGCTATTGGTATGCCGATATTATGTAATTCGGCAGGCAACAGTCACTGGTACGCCCGTCCCGACTTTAATGCTGTTAAGAGCTTTTTTCCGCACAGGCTGAATATCGGATCAACCGCCGTGCCGGCAATCAATGATGCCACTAACCGGCGTAATGATAAGGCCCCTTCAGAAATTGAAGATTACAGCTCAGGCTGTTCCGTGGATGCGCTGATCCAACGCCCACGCTGGAACAAAGACGGCACTCCGGTCAAAACCCAATACGTCAACCCCAACTACCGTGCGGTGCTGGAAGCAAACCTGTGGAAGCTGGTCAATAAGCCGCAGCCCAAAACGCCCAAGGATCTGGACGACGTAACCGTCTACCCGCCGGAACTGGTAAAAGCCCTCTATGCCGACCTCGAGGACATGAGCAAAACCGTTATAGGTGGCGAAGGTGTTGACGAAAAAGGTATGCACAGCAACCTGCGTGGTACTTCTTTTGCATCACCGACTGCTGCAGGTGTCATGCTTGCCGCACGCATACAATTCCCCGATGCCAGCCCCGATGAAGTCATTGATGCGTTCCTGTCGTCTTGTGAACCGATGAAGTACCGCAAGCCCGACCTCGAGCCTACAAGGGACGACGTAGCACACCTCGTCGATCCAAAGACCGGCTGGCGCTTTGCACCGCGCGGCGCAGGCTATGGCGAGTTTGTTATCAAGGACGATGCATCCGAGAAAAACCCTGACAGCTGGATAAAGATGCAGCAACGCCTGAAGCTGATGCGTGACGAACGCATGAAGATCACGCGCAACGGCAAAGCTACCACTACTGTTGAAGTAGGTGAAGGTGCTGACAGGCGTAAGGTTGTACTCAATGGCCAACCTACCTCGGTTACCATAGAGCTGCCTAATTTCAAGGAAGTTCCCCCCACGGACGCCATGAAAAAGGACGCGCAGCGCCTTGAAGACGCCGTACACAAGGCATTCTGGGATGTCATGATTTATAACGACATGAGCTTCATGATAAACGACAACAGCGAAATGCCGAAACTCATCAAGGAGCGCAAATACACTGAAGCGCTTGCAGCGCTGAAAAAAGAGGTGGTAGAACCCAAGTTTGTTTCGGAAACCGATGTGTATTACGAGGCCGCGGTAAAAGCAGTAAAAGACGCAGAGAATGGGCGTTGTTTCAGCTACTCTGTAACAATGCCGCCAAACCACGATATCTGCACAACATTTGCCAGCCTGAGGCTTAAATTCCCGCCAGATAAAAATGAGTTCGTCATTCTGGAAAGTCCTGATGGACGCATGGTTCCTGTCGCCATGAGCGACAGCGACAAAGGCTTTGAAGTGGGCAGCACATCCGGCTTCATGCGCCAGTCAGCCCTCGGCAAGACCAAATCCGGCACATGGAAAATCCACACACTCAATCCGCTGGAGGCCTCAGAGTGTACGATGATACTGGCAGGTACGGAGCGCAATCCCGAGCTGGGCATTGTCGACGTGCGTGAAACTATTTTGGCTCCGCTGGAAGCAAAGGAAGCAAAAGAGCGCACCAACCTGCCTGCTAAAAACATTATGACCATCCGCGACCCGCACCATACATTGCGTGAGCTTGCAGGGCTTATTCCAGACAAGAAGGTAGCGGCAGGTAAAAGCATGCTGCCCATGTCCTATGCAGAGCAGCGCGACTTCTTCCAGAACTTTTTTGATAACTCCCGACTGCTCAAGGGCGGCTTCATCCCCAAAGTTATCCTGCACCGCGACGGCCTTGGGCCAAGCCCCGCCGAAAAAGATGCCCCAACCACGCCCTCTTTCGAGCAAAAGCTCAAGGACGCGGCAAAACATCTTCTCAATCTTTTCTCCAGCACACAGGGTATACAGGCAGAGCCGTTGCGGCTCGATGACCTGCGTAGCCGCTGGGGTAATTTTGCAGTAGCGGCAGGCAATGGCGAAATACCCACGCAATTTCATGAAACTGTCAGGCGTGGTGGCAAGAGCTTCTTCAAAGAGCTGCACGATCCGGATACGCCTTTCTGGCAGCGCAAAGCCCGTGAAGGCCAGCTACGCGCATCCCGCGAGTCCATCAAAGGCCATTCCTACATGTAATTATCTGATATATAATTATATTTCGTAATGCTACGCACTGATACAAAGCTTGCAAGGCAACACCAATCAGATAATATTACTGCCTCGAAAACGTTTTGGCACACTGCGGTGTTGCTTGGGTAGGACTAACCGTGTCGGCAGATAAGGAAGAAAAATACCGCCAGTTCCATAAGGTGCTGCTTGCTGCCTACCGTGCTTTCCTTGAATTTGAATCGAAAGTCGGCGAACACCCGAACGCAGCCGTGCGCGCCGCGCAATTCAATGAATTTATCCTTACGCATTATCATGTACTCAAAAAAGATATCACACCGGATATATGTGAAGAATACATGAAACGGTATCATTACCTCGGCGCACCATTGGACAGCCCGCCGGTGGATGACATGACGCCAGTACAACGTCGCGCGCATGCAAAGCTGGCTTACGGCGAGTTCCGCAAAGAGATGAACTTTAAGGGCAGTAAGGAAGCGGAAATCATCGCATTCACTGACTATGTGAAAACCAAATACCCGCACACGCTGGATAGCTTCTCGGAAACGGAGGCCGAAGAAGCCATAGCCAACTGGAAATCCAGCCGCCATGGCGGCTATGTGAAATATGCCCTTGCTACTGTCTGCACGCTTGCCCTTGCCGCCCTGATACCCGCGATGCAAAGGCCGGAAGATAATGCCCCTTTCAAGCCAAGAGAACCTGCAGCAGACAGGCTCAGGAACCACGATCCGCTCCCCCAGTGGCGTCAACCCGCGATAGGCCCGCTCAACGACCCTTGGAGGCCGCTGCCGCCCGGCCAGTTTATAGGACAAGATCCGCAGTTTTTACCTCCTGCAGGGCCAATGGATGCAAAAGCCATTGAAGAATGGAACAAATCATGGCAAGAACGCCTGAAGAAATTAGAAGAGGAGCAAAGGCGCAAAGATGGACAAGACCCAGAACGCCAACGTTAAGCCACAGGCAGACGCCAACAGCAAGTTCTCACAGGAACAAATCACCAACATTGTAGATACTACCATACAAAACCGCCGCTCCATCCGTGCGTTCCTGCCAAAGCCCGTGCCACGGCAGCTGGTTGAAGAACTGCTTGCGGTTGCTGCACGCGCGCCTTCGGGTACTAACACACAGCCATGGCAGGTCTATGTGCTTAGTGGAAACGCAAAGGACGCGCTCTGCAAGGAAATTGTCTCTGTGTTTCTGGATGCAGTGCAGTCCACACAACATAAAGAAGAATACAACTACTACCCCCATGAGTGGGTTGAGCCTTATATTTCGCGCCGCCGCAAGGTAGGCTGGGATTTGTACAACTTGCTGGGTATCGGTAAAACCGAAAAAGACCGCATGCAACAGCAACAGGCCCGCAATTACAGCTTTTTCGATGCGCCCGTAGGAATCATTTTCACCATCGACCGCATCATGGAAAAAGGTAGCTGGCTGGATTACGGTATGTTCATGCAGACTGTGATGATAGCTGCCAAGGCACGCGGTCTGGACACCTGCCCGCAGGCATCGTTCACCCCCTACCACCGGATTATCGCAAAACACCTGCAGCTGAAACCGGAACAACAACTGATATGCGGCATGTCGCTAGGCTATGCCGACAATTCCAGAATCGAAAACACGCTAGTCACCGAGCGCGAACCCGTAAGCAGCTTCACTACTTTCCTTGATTAAACCACCACTTGCGTGTAATCCATAGGCATGGACACGCAAACACCACGCCTGCGCGACAAGCTGTTACCGCGCTTTGTTCGTAAATTCATCGAAACCGAATCCTCTGGCGGGCTGGTGATGATTGGCTTCCTGCTGCTCGCCACCTTCATGGCCAACTCGCAGTTTGGCACGTGGTACGAAGCCTTTATTCAAACACCCGTCGCCTTCAGCTATCAGGATTTCCATTTCAACGAACCGCTCAGGGAATGGGTCAAAGACGTACTGATGGTCTTTTTCTTCCTTGTCGTGGCCATGGAGCTAAAGGCGGAAACCTATGAAGGCTTTCTGTCCAAGCCCGGACAAGTGCGCCTGCCGCTGCTGGCTGCCCTTGGCGGCGTTATCATGCCTGCGGTTATCTTCATGGCATTCAACCATGGCACGCCTGAATACGCGGCAGGTTGGGCCATTCCCACAGCCACCGACATCGCCTTTGCGCTCGCCATCGTCGTGCTGGCGGGAAAGCGCGTGCCGGCATCAGCAAAAATATTCCTGCTCGCCATCGCCATCTTTGACGATTTGATGGCCATACTTATCATTGCTTTTTTCTATAGCGGCGGCCTTGAAGTTACACCCCTGCTCTTTGCCGTACTGGGCATTGGTGTTTTATTTGCGCTCAACCACAGCGGCATTGGCAGCCTGATGCCGTACTTTCTTGTGCTGCTGTATTTATGGTTCTGTATGCATGCCTCGGGTATTCACACCACCATTGCGGGTGTCATTGTTGGTCTCGCCATTCCGCTATATCACAAGGATAAATCACGCAGCAGCCCGCTGCGCTATTGCATGCATATGCTGCACAGCTGGGTGACATTCCTGATATTGCCGCTTTTTGCTTTCACCGCCGCTGGCGTCAACTTTGCTGGCATGTCACCGGAGATGTTTCTATCGCCGCTGCCAATGGGTATTGCCCTTGGCCTGTTCTTCGGAAAGCAGATTGGCATTTTCGGCACTACATGGCTGCTGGTGAAAACACGCATGGCTACCTTGCCGGAAGGCATGAACTGGCTTCATCTGTATGGTGTTTCGATTGTGGCGGGCATTGGCTTTACCATGAGCCTGTTTATCGGCCTGCTCGCCTTTCAGGATGAAACCATCGGGCAAATGGTAAAAACCGGCGTTATCAGCGGCTCATTACTTGCCAGTATTGTCGGATTCTGCGTGCTGCGTTTTATAGGCAAAAGCCCTAACTAGCACTTGCCAATAGCGGCGCGGGATTCGCGCAAGCGTCGCTCCAGTTCCATGCGGCGATGGAAGGGTGTGTTCTCATCGCGTATGTGGGCGTGGAAACTTTTACCTTCCGTTTCTTTCTCGTTGCGCCTTACCTGCTGCGTCATGCAATGCACCGAGCCGAGCTGGATATCCCACGCGCCTGCGGGCAATCCTACTTTCTCGGGCGTTACCACCGTGAAACCTTCTTTTTTAAGGCGTTTCTCCAGCTCCTCGCCACAGGCAGGCATCACCAGCGAATTACCCACGGCAATCAGGTTTGCCACATAGCGTTCTTCCTCACGCGGTATCTCGATAATATTTTTTTCGCCGATTATCTGTTTTATCTGGGCATAGGTTTTGTCGTCGGTCACCGCGGGGTTGATAAGGTATTTACCACCCGGCAGCGGCGCGATGGCCGTATCCAGATGATATAGCTTATAGGCCATGCGCTTCACGCGGATAACCTTGCAGCCGGTGAGTTTTTCCATCGCCTTTGCATCGGCGGCGGTAAAGCGGTTATTGACGTCAAAACCCGCCATATCCAGCCCGACCAGAATCAGTTTGTTATGCGGGTCGTAGATAAAATCGCCGCCTTGCGTGTGTCCTTTATAATGTTTGGCAGTGTAGCCTTCCCTCATCAGCTCGTTGACCATGGCGGGTACATGCGGGTCAAAGCTCATCGGGCGCCCTTCTGCTGCCATGGCGGCAAAGTCGGGAACCAGCACTTCCTTGCGGTCATGAAGCACCAGCACTGGGTCGCGTGTGAATATCTCAAGGCTTTCAGCATCAATATGCGGCACAGCACGCGGGCGCATCGGATCAAGATTGATAACACTCGCGCCAAGTGATTGCAGCGTCCTTTGTAATGCGCACCAGTGGTGCAGCCTGTCTGTTCCTTCTTTGCAGGTTGTGGGGACCGGCTGGCGTGGAATGGCCATCAGCAAACGCTGTGGCGCCTCGCCTTCTTTTACGGTGCGTAATATAGAAGCTTTCTCTCCTACTTTACCGATATCACGGAAATTGAAAAAATGTGTTTCTATCTGGCTGGCAACCGCCTGTATGTCCTCCTGCTCCGGCAACCTTGCGTCAACCGCTATATCCAGCAGATTCTGTCCCGTCATGGCGCGGTAGCCTTCGGCAATTTCCAGCATGGTGAGTTTGCCGTCGAGGAACTCATTGAACTGGGTGGCATTGATGCTAAGGCCCACGGAAACGTTACGGCCCATGAACAGCTTTGAATAATCCCATGTCCCTGACTTGCACAGCGCCTTCCACATAATATTGCTGGCTTTAATGGCTTCCGGAGTCAGTGGCACCGGCGGCGGAACAACAGGCATGACAGGCGGGTCTGACAGCAGCTGAAGCGGCGGCGGCGCAATGTCAAGCTTGCTCACTAAAGCGGTTTCAGGCGGCAAAGTAATGTTTGCTTCGCTTTCACGCCCATGACCGCCAACCGCTCCCAATACAGCTGCTACGGCTACATCTCTTACCCGCAATTTCATACATCCGCCAGTGTGAATAACTTACATATATTCGCCGTAAAGGTCTTGCTGGATCGAGGCTTTTTGCCGCACATCCAGAAATTGGCTGATCGCAGGCAGCGCAATGCGCTTATATGCACCGCCGGCGACCTCACCCATATTTTTAATGAGTGGTTTTCCCCTTTCCGTCTGCCCCAGCACAGACGGCAAATTCCTGCCCATGCCAACTTGATTGGCCGTCCTTACGTCGGCAAGATCCTTCAGTATTTTCTCGCCATCCCTTAGCGCAGCAATATGTACCTGTTCCAACGATTCGTCCTTACCGTCCACCAGCAGGCGTATGGCCGTCATGAAATTTTTGGTAGGTGATGTTGATGGCAATGAAATTGTGTCGTTAAGTTCTGCCGTCATCCACTCGCGTATGCCGCGTTTTACCGTATCTTCGGTAAAAATATGCGACTTCATCAGCGCCTGTAGCTGGTCGGGCCACGTGTCTTTTACGAATTTGTCGCTTTCCCAGTTTCCCTCGCGCGTACTCAACCAATCACCGTCCAGAAATTTACCAAGCGACGCCTGATATGATTTTGGTATGACCGGTGTCGGGTCTTCTCCCGCCACCGTCATCTGCTTTCGCATTATTTCGTCCTGGAATTTCTTCAGCTTTGCATCATCTGCTTGCCACATAATCCCTACTCCCTGTTTATATTATTCTGGACGTTAGCCGTCCTTGTTTTTATTTGGGACACCCCTGTAGGCTATGCATAGCCAATTCTTGCGTTAAATGTAACAAGAGATTAACATTGCTTCAGACATTATTGGTTAAAATGAACCGCAAGCATACACAGATATGCACCTAATATATTAATTAATATAGATATTGCAGAGATGAACGCCACACTTACAGAAAACCGCCCTTCAGAGGTGATTTATCAGGTTTATCCGTCGTCCTTTAATGACGCGGACGGCGATGGCCAAGGCGACCTCAAGGGCATAACAGCCAAACTTGACTATATCAAAGGCCTCGGCGTCGATGCCGTGTGGATATCTCCCTTCTTCCTATCCCCAACAGGTGCCGCCGGTGATGGCGGCTATGCCGTAACCGACTACAAAAAAATCGACCCGCGCTACGGTACCATGGAAGATTTTGACCAGTTACTGGAAGCAGCACACAAGCGCGGCTTGCGTATCTATACCGACTTCGTTATGTGCCACACGTCCGACGAGCATGAATGGTTTGAAAAAAGCCGTAACCGCGAAGAAGGGTATGAAAACCGCTATGTCTGGCGCGATCCGGTCATGAAAGGCGACAAGCGCTACCCGCCCAATAACTGGAAGTCCTGCTTCACTAACAAAACCGCGTGGGAATGGAATGACCAAAGGCAGCAATATTATCTGCATCATTTCAATACCAGCCAGCCAGCGCTGAACCTGAACGACGAAAAAGTGCAGGATGCTGTATTGGCCGAAATGAAATTCTGGTTGGATAAGGGTGTGGATGGGCTACGGCTGGACGCCCTGCCCTTTGCCAACCACGACCCGCAATTCCGCAACAATAGCTGGCGTCACGGACACTGGCCCAATGATGAATCCAAAGAACGCTGGGACATGCAGCGCTTCGACCGCAGCATGTGCCAGTCTGATGATGATATGGAACACCGCACGCAGAAACTGGTGGCCAAGATTCGTAAACTGCTCGACAGCTACCCCACTAAGAAATCTGCCATCGGCGAGGTAATAGCCGGACGCGAGGGCGGCACGCAATCTCCCGAAGAAGCATCAAAATACATCGATCCGAAAACGGGGCTAGACACCTGTTACACCGAATCGCTGATTCGTTTCTGGGAATATCCTAAGGCGTCCGACCTGCGCAACATGCTGCGTGAAAGCATCAAATATTCACCCGACGGCGCTTTCTGCAATAATGCCAGCAACCACGATTTTCCGCGCGCAGCCAGCCGTATGGCTGACAAAGCGCCTCAGGAATTACACAGCAGTATCGTACGGCAACTTATGTCCATGTATGTTTCGCTGCCCGGAAGCCTGTGCCTGTATCAGGGCGAGGAACTCGGTTTGCCACAGGCACGTATCCCCGAGGATATTCCACATGACAAGAAAAAAGACCTTGTCGATCCGCGTTGCCGCGATGGTGCGCGCACGCCTATGCCGTGGGATTCTACAAAAAAGAACGCTGGCTTCACAGAATCAAACGACCCCTACCTCCCCGTTGCAGCGGCGCATTACTCACGCGCAGTGGACAAGCAGGAAGAAGAACCAAATTCCATGCTGCAATTCACCCGCCAGCTGATTTCAGAACGTAAAGAAAATCCTGCATTGGGCAAGGGCGTAACCACTCTGCTTAATACCGACCAGAAAGACCCTGATATTTTTGCCTTCGTACGCAAGGCAGAGGGGCAAACTATTCTCATGACCTATAACATGAGCGGACGCGCCAAAACCTTCCACCCCGCCGATTATCTTGATGCTGAAACGCTCAAGGAGCTGAAGATTCCCGCATGGTCGGATATCCGCATCCATGCCTACAGCTACTCGCGTCACGGTATAAATACACCCTCGCGTGATTTTTATATTCAGGGCATGCGTGATGACGAACCCGACATACACGAAAAAAGTGAAACCAAGCGTATTTTCGCAGCCGATATGCTGATAGCCGACCATTTGCTACCAGACGAAAAAGCACCGCAGCTGATAAGCACACACAAGCTAGAACCGGACCACAAGGCAATTATTGAGCGCGATATGCATAATAAGCTGATCACTACATCAGCAAAACCAGAGCTTACCTTTGGCGGATCTACAGCGATTACCATGTGGACGCTAAAAAAGTTACTGAAAGATGACGTTAGTGTTGATTTCATGGGCCTTGCCGCCAATGACCAATATGGCGAACTGGTCAAAAAAGTAATGCAGGAAGCCGACATTAACCTGCTGACCAAGCAATGGCCTGATGGTGAAAAACAGGAAAACGCCGTTTCGCACGTTATCAAGCATCCATCAGGGCATAATACCGTACTAACCTATCCAGGCACGCAAGTAGAGGCACTTAAAAAGCTGCTGGCTAAACCTGAGAACACAAAGCTGCTGGAAGACAGCATCCGCAAATGCGACGTGGTTTACCTGCCAGGCGCAATGATTGAAAAATTCGGGCAAACGTTTACCGATGAGCTATTGAAATTGCGCTGGCGTCATAAAAAAGAGCTGGTGCTTGCGCTTCCCACCCATGCCAGCTTTGGCCCTAATGACAACCAGACATTCAAGCGGCTTATCCCCAGCGCCAACGTGGTGATGGGCAACGACGTTGAATTTTGCCGTTTGTACGACATGCCGATAAAGCGGCCGGTAAGCGATGAGCAGTTACAGAAAGTAACCGATGGCATACAGGCTGCTTTCCGCATCAATGTACTTGCGCAGAACGAACGCGAAGGGCCGATGAAGCAAGTGGCTTTCATTACGCGTGGCAGCAAACCCTCATTACTTATCACCGCCGATGATGTACTGGAAATCGACGCCGCCAAGGTAAGCAGCGTTAAAAATATACTTGGTGCTGGCGATGCCTCGTTTGCAGGCTTCCTTGCCGGTTATGTCAAAGGGCTGGAGCATAAGCAATCTGCCGAGTTGTCCATGGTGCTTTCAGGTGAAAAAATCATGCAACCCTCGCCTAACCCGCACCTCGATGATCCGGAAAAGTCGCTGCAAAAGGCGTTTATGCGCAAGTCGCTTTCTCAACTGGCCGATGTTTATCGCAGCGCTCCGGGCAGCACACAGCCTAAGGCTGCGCGTGGCTAGTTACGTTATTTCGTCTTCGCTACGCGCAAACTGCCTAACAATCCTTCGCTTTCATCCTTCGGGCCAGCGGCAAAATACAGCGCATTGGTATCACCAAGGCTGGCACCATTGCCAAACAATAGTCCCCACACCTTATCAATGGCTATGGGCTTGCCGTTCTTGCCGCGCATGAAATCGACGAATTTACGTGTCTTTGCGTCATAACCCGCAATAGTGCCGTCACCAAAATTGGCAACCAGCAGCGTGTTTGACAATGCGCCAAAATCAGCAGGCGCAAAGGCAACTCCCCAAGGTGCGCTCAGCTTGCCTTCGTCATTCCACACGGCAACCAGCTTGCCATTTTCATCGAATTCCGCAAGCCTGCCATATCCCGGCTTTGATGTATCTTCTTCGCCTATGAAAAGCTCGCCTTTCTTGCAAGCGCCGGATTTGATTTCCTCATCGGGACAGTCCTGCGTTTTAACATACGCTACAAATACATGGTTTTTTCCTTCAGGCGTTTTGAGTAGCTGAATGTTGAATGGCGCATATTCGCCTACATCAAACGCACCGTTTTTATTGTCGTCAAACGGCATATCGAATGTCGTATCCATGCGCTTAAACTTGCCATCATAGACCTTGATTGCCGGCTTCTCGCCGAAGTCTGCAACATACAGGCGGTCATAATTTGCGCTTATGGCAAGGCCGAAGAATTGTGAGCCATCTTTGGATTCGTCTATCACAGAGATCGCTTCTGAAGGGCGGTCAAACGTTCCGTCTGCGTTCTTGCGCTCAGTCCATGCGGAAACTATGCCGCCATCACTGGCAAATAGGAATTTGGCAGGTGCTGTAACTGACTCTTTGCCATTCATTTCCTGCGTAATAATAAAGTTTTCCTCGCTATCGCTGAATACCGTGCCGGTGGCAAAATTATCTTTTCCGCCCACCGGAAGCTTTACATATTTCAGCTCATCTGTATGGAGTTTACGCAGTTTTTCATCGGAAGAATTCTGTACATCACCGACATATTCATAGCTGATATCTTTTGCCGTTACCCAAAAATGCCCGCCTGCACCAGCAGGGCGGTTTGAAATGCCCCAGGCATTGATAAAATTCTTTTCAACTATTTGCGCTTTGTAGCTGGACTTATTTGCTACAAAGTTTGTTTGATCATAGTTATTTTGCGCATTATCAGCCGCAGCAACGCTAATTGATAGGCCAACAAGCAGCATGGATAATATTATACTTAAAGGAGCGATTATCTCAGATTGTTTTCTCATAGTGGGAATTGCCCTTAACTAAATTTTAAACCGACTTATACTATACTTATTTATATAGATAAGAATGCGTCTCAATTTCAAATTGTTTTTGATTTGGCTTTAAATTACTACGTATGAATAAAATAAATTGTTGAACATTCAAAAACTTTCGGAATATAATGATAAAAATTTAAACAGAGTGGCCTGAATATTTATGAACCCAGAACTGATAAATAAAAGAAATATTATTATTGCAGTGGTAATTATCATTGCAGTTGTTCTGTATCTTACCGCTGGCGGCGACGATAGTGGTACAAATAACAAGAAACCACACAACAAGCATGGGGCGGTACAGCCTTCAACTAGCCACAATCAGCAAGAGTCATCTGATGTTAAACCATCACCTAAACCCAAAACGCCGCGCCCAGAGACAGCAAAAACAGATGAGGCGGTTGACAAATCCGCTGCAAAAATGGATAGGTTTTTGCGTCGTGCAGCCAATCCAAATAGATTGGTAAAGAAGCCGGTTAACTAAGTTATTAAATATCCTGTCGGTTTATATTTGCAGAGTTAGAGTATTGCATATTTGACAACACCCAAGGATAACCATAGAATGCGCTCGATAAGTAATTTAATTTTTCTCATTTATTCAGTTAGGTAGAGCTATGAAAATATCAAATATTATTGGCATTGCCCTTGTAACGTCTGTGTTAAGCATGTCAGCTGCATATGCCACATCGTCGGATTCAACAATCACTTCCAGTAAAAAAGCAACATCGGCGGCGGGTACCATTAATATAGTTTCAGGCACATATGGTGGAAATTGTACAAAGAAAAGCATTAAGGGCAACGTTACCAAACACCTGAAAGATCAGTGTGATGGCAAGAAAACTTGTGATTACAAGATAGATGCCGGTGTGATTGGTGACCCAGCCTATGGTTGCGCCAAGGGGTATGTTGCAGAATTTAACTGTGGTTCCAAAACCCTAAAGGCCGAACTGGCCCCAGAAGCTTCTGGCAGCACACTTAACGTAAGCTGCGAAGCTTCTTCGTCGGGTAGCAAAAAATCTTCTGATTCCAGCAAATCAACAACTGGTTTAAAGGCATACGCAGAGTAGATCTGCCAAAATCTACACCCACATAACACGCTGTATTTTATAAGATTTATTACCCTATAAATATGCTTTGCGCTTGACATTTGTCATAAAACAATAACAAACATGTATGTACTCATGTGCTATTGTATAAGTATAGCGAATAGAAACTTATGGGATTTTATATGTCTGGCTTAAACGAGATAGTTACATCTGCCCCTGAATTGCCCCCAACAATCCGCATGCAGAGCAATGTAGGCAATAACTTCAGCATGGCCTCTACCAATGGCAACGCTGCTGCCATGAAAGCTATGAGGGATGAAAGCCTCACCCGTTCTGCAGAAACCCCTTCACGTGAAGCTTTTGAAGCGCGTACAACTAACTTTGTTGCTAATCTTGCAGCTAAGAGTGTGTCAAAAGACACCGGATCATATCTGGGCTAACCTGCTAAGCCTTCTTCCATTCTCTGGCCAGCTTCTGGCCCTGTGCTACTTCATCTGAACTTAGCTTACCTTTGACGCTGTCACGCTCGCTTATTGCTGCGGCGTTATTAAATGATGCTGAAATCTCGAGCCACATGTAGGCTTTCACATTACTCTGCTCAAAAACCGCACCGTTAAAATACATTAGCCCTATGATGTATTGCGCCCATGGTTCTCCGCCCTCTGCTGCCGTGAGGTACCATTTTGCAGCCTCATTATCATTCTTTGCTGTGCCTGCGCCCGTTGCATAAGCACCTGCCAGCCTGTATTGCGACATGGCGTCACCCTGCCGAGCGGCCATGCCGTACCACTTCACAGCCAATTCGGAATTTTTAGCGGTGCCTATACCATCGTCATAAGCGGCTGCAAGATTTGCCTGTGCAATAATGTTACCTTGCTCTGCTGCTTTCTGCATCCATTGGAACGCAACTGTCTCATCTTTAGCAACGCCAGCTCCCTGAAGGTAAGCACAGGCAAGATTTGATTGCGCAACTGCATGTCCCTGTTGCGCTGCCTGTTGCCACCAGTAAACAGCGTCCGACTCGCTTCTTGCAATACCAGCGCCTTCATAATAAGAAGCGGCCAATGACGCCTGCGCCATCACATGCCCCTGATCGGCAGCCTTTTTATACCAATTTACGGCCTCTGTAGGATTGGGGGGAACACCAACTCCTTTCTGATAGGCCATGCCGAGATTGTTTTGCGCATCAGCATTGCCTTGCTGTGCAGCTTTTTGCCACCAGCTAAAAGCCTCGGCCGGGTTCTGCGTTGTGCCCTCGCCACTATAATAAGCAAAACCAAGATTTACCTGCGCCTGCACATTTCCCTTCTCAGATGCCTGCCTCCATAATTTTACGGCTTCCGGCGCATTCTTTTCAACATTGCTGGCTCCGCTGAAATATATCTGCCCCAGATGAAGCTGGGCAAAACTGTTGTCTTTTTCTGCAGATTTAGAAAAATGATTTGCAGCCTCAGCTGCATCCAGCGTCACTCCTATGCCGTACTGATAAGCAAAACCAAGGTTAAACTGTCCCCAGCTATCACCTTTATCTGCCGCTTTCCTGTACCAAGCTGCAGCTTCGGTGTGGTTTTGTTCAACCCCAATGCCATGGTGATAGGCAAAGCCGAGGTTGTTCATTGCATCTGCATTTCCCTGTTCGGCGGACATACGAAACCATTTAACCGCCTCTGTATCATCCCGCGACAAGCCGCCCATTCCTTCATTGCAGGCTTGCGCGTAAGCATTTTGCGCAGCGGGATTGCCATTATCAGCAGCTTTCCTGTACCATTTGACGGCCTCGGCCTCATCTTTTGGCACACCGGAGCCTTTAGCATAGGCAGCGCCCAGCTTGAATTGGCCGGTTGCATCACCCTGCTCAGCAAGAATTTTGTATAATTTTAACGCTTCCACGCCTTCAGCAGCCACTATTTACTCCCGATATTTAGCTCCAATTAATACGAAGCAAGCATTTCAACACAGAAAAAACAATAAAACATTAACAAATACCCCCATCAAGAAGTATGTACTTGATATACATAATTCCAGCCTATAAAAAGTCTGCGTTATCTAGCAAATCAAAAACTTGGGGAACAGCGATGGCCGCTCATGAACTTATCCAGAACCTCAATATCAAAGAAAATGCCATGCTCAAGGAATTCAAGGCTTTCATTTCTCGCGGGAACGTGATTGACCTTGCCGTGGGTATCATCATAGGTGCGGCATTCACCGGCATTGTCAGTTCGTTGGTCGCCGACATCATGATGCCTATTATCGGTATGCTTACCGGCGGCATAGATTTTTCAAACTACTTCATCGCTCTTAAAGGCGGCACCTTTGCGACGCTTAAGGCCGCCAAGGAAGCCGGTGAACCCGTTATCGCCTACGGTCTCTTCATCAACCAAATAATTAATTTCATCATTGTTTCTTTTGCGATTTTTATTCTAATCAAACAAGTGAATCGCTTAAAGAAGGCTGAGGAGGCCACACCTGCTGCCCCCAGCAAGACCGAGTTGCTGCTCGGGGAAATCAGGGATTTGCTTAAGAAATAACAAAATTTGAACTAATAACTATACGCAAGGAGACAAAGATGTTTAAGAAATTGATTATCGGTGTAGTAGCCCTGGTTGCAATAATCGGCGGCGCGTCCTATTTCGCACTGTCCAACCTCGATTCCATGATTAAAGCCGCCATCGAGAAATACGGCTCACAGGTAACCCAGACCACCGTATCGGTGAATGGCGTAAACACCAAACTTGCCGAAGGCGAAGCTAGCCTGACTGATATCGTTATTGGTAACCCACAAGATTTTACCACCCCAAAAGCCTTCAATATGGGTAATATTTCGGCAAAGCTTGACATAGCATCCCTGTCTTCTGGCGGCCCCATTATTCTTAACGAGGTCGCTATAGACAAGCCATCAATTAACTTTGAGGTAAACAAACAGGGGAAAAACAACCTGCAAACCCTTGAGCGCAACATCAAGTCTTATGCTGGCAGCGCTGAATCTGCTAAAGCCGAAACAGCTGCAGCCTCAGGTGGCACAGAGCGTAAGATAATTATCAATAATCTTTATATCCGTGATGGACAGATCAGCATCACACAGGCCCTGTTTCCAGACAAGCCACTCTCGGCCAAGCTCCCTGTTATTCACCTGACCAACATCGGCAGGGATAAGGGCGGCGCAACCGCTGCACAAATAGCGGAGCGCATTCTCGGTGCTATTAGCGCTGATGCTGCAAAAGTTGCCACTAACAGCATTACACAACAGCTCGGTGAAAACCTGAAATCCGCTGCAGGCGAAGCCGCAGGCAAAAAAGCCGGAGAAATCGAAGGCAAGCTAAAAGGGCTGCTCGGCCAATAATCATTCAAACCATACAAGGGAGATTTCCATGCATTACCGTAAACTGGGCAACAGTGACTTGAATGTAGCGGAAATCTCCCTTGGTTCATGGCTAACCTACGGGGCGGGCGTTGATGCGCAGCAGGCCATAGCCTGTGTGCGGACGGCACTCGACATTGGTATTAACTTCATTGATACCGCCAATATATATGGTCGCGGTACCGCCGAAAGTTTTCTGGGCGAAGCGCTAAATGGCGTAGCACGTTCATCCTATGTACTGGCCACCAAGCTGTTTTTCCCAATGACGGAAACAGATAAAGGCCTCTCTGCTTCCCAAATCAGGAAGCAGCTCGATGACTCGCTAAAACGCCTGCGTACCGACTATATAGACCTGTACCAGTGCCACCGCTACGATCCGGAAACACCGCTGGAAGAAACCATGAAAGCCCTGACCGAAGCCGTTAACTCCGGCAAAGTGCGCTATGTGGGTTTTAGTGAATGGCCTGCCGATAAAATACAGGCAGCCATCAACATGCCGGGTGTAGTTCGTTTTGTTTCAAGCCAACCGCAATATTCAATGCTCTGGCGGCAGCCGGAAAAAGACGTTATCCCGCTTTGCGCTAAAAACGGCATTTCACAGATTGTATGGTCGCCGCTGGCACAGGGTATATTGACCGGAAAATATCTTCCCGGGCAAACACTTCCAGCCGATTCAAGAGCCACCAGCGCCAGCATGGGCTATTTTTTCCGCAAGGAGCTGTTGCAGGATCATGTGCTGCAATCCGTACAGAACCTCCTGCCCATTGCCAAAGAATTGAACCTGAGCATCACACAGCTTGCATTGGCATGGGTGCTTCGCGAGCCAAACGTCGCCTCTGCCATCATCGGCGCCACCAAGCCGGAACAGGTAAAAGAAAACGCAGGGGCTGCTGGCAAAAAACTAAGCCCAGATATCATTAAGCGCATTGATGCCATACTTGCCCCTGCCCTAGCCAAAGCAGCGTAAGTTAATAGTTTTAGAATACCGATATTTACATAGATGGTTATGGTGATATAACTGGACGCAGATGCAACCATTCATACATCCAGTTGGTGATGCCGTATCAAAGTAAAATATATAATATTGTTTTAGCTGCCGCGGTCTTCACTGCGATTGTACTGTTATCGCCCGTATTACACGCAGGCACACCTAGCGTACCTGTTAAGGTAAAGGCAAACGTATTGTTCATTTACGACAGCTCACGCTCTCTTTGGGGATTCCATAACGGAAAGCCGCGCGCGGAGTTTGCACGCAGCGTGCTGCGCGAGGTGGTGCAAGGCTTGCCGCAGGATGCCAGCCTTGGAATGATTGCCTTTGGCCACAGAAATCAAGACAGCTGCACCGATGTTGAAACAATAGCGCCTATAGGCAGCAAGAAGGGGCAATCGATTATAAATATTGCCAAAGAATTACGGCCAAAGGGCAAGACTTCAATAGCCGCAGCACTCGCACAGGCACCTGAAGCATTCAAAAATGTCGATGGTGCAAAAATCATTGTACTCATTACGGATGGCGGGGAAGAATGTGATGAAGACCCCTGCGCCGTTACCAAAAAACTTGCGCAGTCCGGCCTTGCAGTACGCGTAAACACACTTGGACTAAATCTTTCCCAGCGTGAACAGGAACAGCTTCAGTGTATTGCCAAGGCGGGTTCTGGCCGTTTCTTTGATGTCAAAGACAATCAAACCATGTATAAAGCGATATCCGACATCAAGGCAGAAGTCGTCTCTATTGCCAACTCCTCCACCACTATTCAGGTCGCACCACCTGAAGATGCAGGAAAAGCCGAAGGTGAGTTTAATCTGCTTCTGCCTGCTGAAGGCGGCAAGATTATCTCTTCCGGTTACACGAACTGGGAAAAAACAATCACCGGAAATGATACCGATTCTATATGGACATTCCCTGATCAAGCCGTTGTATTTGGCTTCAAGAACAATAAACCTGCGACTTTTTCCAAGTTCGCCATTGCAATACCCGAAACACTTTCGCAGAACGTAAAAGAATTTGAACTGCTGGTCTCAAGCGGGCAGCAATATGTCAGTCTTGGCCGCTTTACCACCAAAAATGAACGCGGAAAATCTTTATATCAGGAGTTCACCTTCGACGAGGTAACAGCGCGTTATTTCAAATTCAGAGTGATTTCAAACTATGGACACGCAACGCAAGGGTTTGGCAATGTGCAGATATTCCAGCTGAAAGTAATCGGTAACCGCCGGTAGAAATCAAGCCCGCTTAGCGGCGATGGATTTATCCGCCAGCTTAAGTAAGCGCTCTCCGGCAGCGCGAAGTGTCTCTTCCTTTTTGGCAAAATGGAAACGTATGAACCTGTGTTCAGGTTCACGGAAAAAGCTTGAACCCGGCACACCCGCTACCCCGATATCACGCACCAGCCACTCCGCCGCTTCCATGTCGGTTTTATAGCCAAACGAGGAAATATCCAGCATCACATAATATGCGCCCTGCGGCTCGGTAAACGGCAGTCCGGTTTTGCGCAGGTAGTCAAGAAACAGGTCGCGCTTGGCCGTGTACATGGTCCTAAGTCCAGCATAATAACTGTCCGGCAACTCCAGTCCAGCAATTGCGGCCTCTTGCAATGGCGCGGCCGCGCCTACAGTTAGGAAATCATGAACTTTACGCGCCTGTGCAATCACTTCCGGCGTTGCCATCACATAGCCCAGTCGCCAACCCGTAATCGAATAGGTTTTGGATAGCGAGTTGCAGGTAATCACCCTGTCAAAAGCATTTGGCAAGGTTGCCATATACACATGTTCATGTGGCGCAAAAACGATGTGTTCATATGGCTCATCAGTAATAATGTACGCGTCATATTTTTCGGCCAGCGATAAAATCTCCATCAACTCCGAGCTTGTAAACACCTTGCCTGTGGGGTTGGATGGATTGCACACGATAATGGCCTTTGGCTTTTGCGCAAAGGCATCGGCCAGCTCTTTTGGATCATAGCGGAAGTCCGGTGCATGCAGACGCACATAAATTGGCTCCGCGCCGGAGAGAATGGCATCAGCGGCGTAGTTTTCATAAAACGGAGAAAATACGATAACCTTATCGCCCGGGTTGCAGGCGGTCATCATGGCCACCATCATCGCCTCGGTGCTACCGCAGGTCACCACGAGATGTCGGTCAGGGTCTATGGAAAGGCCGGTATTCCTGTTTATCTTTTTTGCCAACGCCTCACGAAAACGCGGCGCACCCCATGTAACGGCATATTGGTGGTGCGGCCCGCGCGTAGCGCGCTCAAGCGCAGCAAGCAGCTCTTCAGGCGGGTCAAAATCCGGAAAGCCCTGTGCAAGATTTATTGCCCCATGCTTATTGGCAAGCCGCGTCATCCCACGGATAACGGACTCACTGAAGCCTGCAAGTCTGGTAGCTGTTTTTGGCATATTTTTGTCAGTAGCAGATAACCATGAACACAACAAGTATTCCTTAAAAATTTATGCCGCCGGACAGCCTGTCACCAGCCATGCCATATTCCTTTGCTTTCTGCTCAAGTATGCCTTCATGCATCGCATGTAATGAGAATTTACCCATATCAGTATAAGTTTTCTTCAGAGCAGTATCAAAATCGGCGCGAAGCCATTGTATTTTTGCACGGTGGAATACATCAAGCATCCCGCCTGGACATGGCCGTTCCTGATATTGCTTGAGCGCCCAGCTGTAGCGCACTGCTGCATGGTCGAGCGTGCCACTGTCAAACCGTATCTGCCTGTTATCAAGAGCTGTAGGGTTTAATACACCGTCCTTACTTAAATCGGCCGGCGGGTTATCCAGTTTTAAAATTCCCTTGGCTATCCATTCATCGGCCTTACCTTCCTGAAGATGATAAAGTCCAAGGTAATCGCCAAGACTATATTCACGTACCATCAGCTTGAGCCATCCAAGGTCTTCATCCCTGCGGCTTTTGTTGTTCAGCATAAACAGGCTGCCAGCCCTGCTTCCTTCCACCAGTTTTGTTACCGCGCCAAGTTCTGTGTTTTCTCCGGTTACCTCAACAGGGTTTGAGTCCCTGCCACGGTAATTAAAAATAAGGTCAGTGTAAGCCGTAGCCGTAAGCTCGGCATCTTTATGAGAATAGCGCTCCTGTAATTTTTCGCTCAGCCATGCGTAAATATCCGCGTCTTCGCATGCAGATTGAAGCCTTGACTGATAATTTTCCGGCTTGTCTGGCGCATTGCGCAGCGCAAGCAAACCGGACTCGCGTTGATGGGCCATATCGGCACGCGACTTCAAAACACGCAGAAACTCGGCAAGGTATTTACCGCTAAGCCCCCAGTCTCCGCTATAATGTGTTACCATTACATCTTCAAAGATTCTATTTATTCAGGATGGAGGATAGCAGAGTATATAGGCTGCGGCCTGACACAATGAACTGAACCGACATCAACTCACATATATCCCGCGCAACATCTACTGCGTCACGTGCAAACGCACGCAATAAATCGCCGGACTGTTCTTTAAACTTAATGATATTTTCTTTCATACGTCCCCCTAATTTTTGAGCATTGCCCGCAACGCCCTTAAAACAGGCTTTTATTATTGGAAATCGTAGAAATCAGGAATACTACCATCGTTTAACGGTATCAACTGTTAACTGGCACTGGCCACCCAAAGAGAAAAATATTGATAAAAATCATATCTGTAGCTCATTGGCCATATGGTTCAGTTTGGTCCGGATGCGGTTAGCCTCAAATGAACCCTTAAGATTATCTTCCTGCAGTGTAAATAGGTTGCCATCACACTGAAAGGCTTCCGGCCTGAAACCGCGCTCACATAAATCCGCATGTAGCTCCAGCGCCTGCGGGCCGGAAACGGTGTATTCACCTTCGGTTTTTTTTACAATAACGCGGTATCCTAATATTCTGTCGAGTGCCATAGCGCCCATCCCCTGCCGGAAGCTACCTGGTTCATAAATAGTGGCCGATTATAATTAATTCTTGTCCACTACCCTGTATTCAATCTCAATTACTTCAATTACCTCAACGCCCGAGGGTGCTTTTAATTCTACCGTGTCACCGACCTTTGCTTTCGTGAGGGCTTTAGCTATTGGCGCGAGCCAGCTGATTTTTTGTTGCTTAAGGTCTGCCTCGTCAACACCAACGATGGTGACCGTATGTTCCGTATCATCTTCCTTGGCATAGGTCACCGTTGCACCAAAAAATACCTGCTCAAGTCCTTGTTGCTGCTGCGGGTCAACCACCACGGCGCTCTCTAATCTCTTGGTCAGATAGCGCATGCGCTTGTCAATTTCACGCAGGCGTTTTTTACCATAAATATAATCACCATTTTCCGAGCGGTCGCCATTGCCCGCCGCCCATGCCACCACTTCCACCACCTTGGGCCGCTCATCGCGCTGCAGGAAACGCAGTTCCTTCTGCATGGCGGCAAAGCCCGTAGGTGTCATGTAATTTTTGATGTTAGCAGGCAACGCTTCCGGCAAATCGCCGGACTCGTCCTCGCCATCTGTTTCCTTGGTAAATGCTTTACTCATGAACCCCAGATTAGGAAATATCCACCATTAAGCAAGCCCATATTATTGTAAAATATAGTTTTAATCATAATATTCAATTAGTTAAAATGTAATAATTTTTTAATCCTATATTATGTGGATACCGCTATAATCTAATCAAACTTTATAACCTATAAAAAAACAAGGATATTGCTATGGCCGGATGGATGTTAGACAAAAATGACCCCGCACGTCAGGAAATTGCAAGGCGCGCAGTAAAACTTGCCGAAGATCGCAATATGTATGGCGACCCCGATAGCGGCGCGCATGCCCTTGGAAAAGTCACGCTTGCCGATGGCAAGGAAGTTAATGCGCATGTCGTACATGCCGTAGATCCCATCATCACCGACGGCAACGAGATAGTCATGATTAACCGCACGCGCGAACCGGGCAAAGGCAAGCCCGCATTGCCCGGTGGCTTCATCGACCCCAGCAAAGGCGGTACCGAAACAGCCGTTCAGGCCGCCGCGCGCGAAGCCATGGAAGAAGCGGGTATAACGCTGGGCGAAGGTAAACCTGTTGGCAAACGTAATATGGACCGCCCGTTCGATATACGTGTAGCCACTTTTGATGTAGATGCACCAAACATCTCGGATGAAGAAAAGGCAAAACGCCAAAAATCAAAAAATGATATGAAAGCTAAGTACGGTATTGAGGAAGGCGATGCATTTATTGTTTCCACACAGGCCGTGCGTTTCGATGTGCCAGACCTTGCAAATACAAAACTGGAAGCAGGTGATGATGCCGAACCGGGGTCTGCCCGCCGCGTGGAAATCGCCTCGCTTAGTGTCGAAAATGTTGGGATACCCGATCACTTTGAGATGATCAAGGAAGCATTCCCTGAAAAATTCCCCAACCGTGCCGATGGAAAATCCTGGGTACAGGCTACCCCTAAAAAAGATTTCGGCATTGCATAGCCCTGCTCTTTTTGAATCATGGCCAAGCTCAGCAAACCACAATTTAAAGATGCCCTGGCACAGCTCAGGCTGGACCTGATTACGGCCGAATCCACGCGCCCTGCGGGTAAGAACGACAAAAAACCGCCGCACGAAGTGCTGACCCAATCCATCAAACGGGAGGTAGCAAAAAAACTGAATGCTATCGACACCGCCCCTGAAAAGCTTGAAGAGTACGCTACCCAACTGGTGAACCTGTGGAACACCTACCTCACCTTTGCATTTGATAAAGACTGCAGCATTGATTTCTACAAGGAGCATAAGTCGGAAATTAAGGTTATCGTTGACGAATACCAGAAAGGCCTGCCCAAAAACCAGTTGGACAGGCAGCTGTCGTGGCGCTTCAGGCGAGTACCCAAGCATGTCGAGGTGCTAGTCGCCCCCCTGGAAGAAGGCGGCCCACCTGAAAAATTCATGGCCCCTAACCCGCTGGCAGCAGCTTACCGCGACGAAACCATCGCCCACAATGCTGGCTTTGTCATGGGGACTATCGGATCTGTTTTGGCGGCGCGCCCCTACAACAGCAACATCAATGCCATAGATTTTGCCGCTGATGCCATTGCTACTGTAAAAGACAAAATGCTTGAATATGACCCGTCACAAACAGCTTTCAGCACGTATATGACCAACCCTATCAAATGGGGCATGTACAAAGCTTTTAACGGAAATGCACAGGAACGGTTTAACCGCCGCATGAGCCATTATCTGGATGCCAAGAATGACGAAGGACAGGCAATAACCATTGCAGTCGCGCCGGAAGAACGCGACGCCAAGGACGGTCTGAGCTTTGCTGATGAAGAAAGCGGCGGCAGTATCATAAAGCGCCTACGTATTGCCGGTAGTAAACTGACCGGCGAACGCGCACGCAAGGTATTCGCCTATAAAATAGATCACCCTGTCTCCACACTGGAGGAAGTAGGAAAAGGCGTTGGCTGCACAAGAGAGAATGTGCGTCAGGCGCTTGGTGTGATAGGAGCAGAAATAGCGCGTATAGATCCAGAACTGGCGCACTTCGCCACCGCCCTGATTAACAAGGATGAAGATAATATTGACCCCGAAAGGCTAACGCTGGAATACAAACTTTCGCCAATACAGCAAAAGGCGATTGAAGTTATTGATGCCGTAAAGAAAGACATGACGAGAATGAAACGTAAGATCGGAGCAGATAATATTCTGGAGCGAAATGGTGAACTAATTATCAGTCGTGGCGCAACCAATGGCCGTCCCGATTCAAAACGGGCCGCAGAAGAACTTAAGGCAACCCATTATGTGCTTAAGGCGCTTGAAGAAATAAAAGCATCGCCATTCGTCGATGCAGGCTTCGATGTACTAAGCGTCCGCCAGATACAGGGTATGGCTTTCTACACAGGTGGCTCAAAGGCACTGGAAGAATTTATCGACGCGCATATTGATGATCTTGCAATCGCCGGACGCGCGAAAGTCATCGCCGACAGCGTGGCATTCCCTGGCAAACTCGAAAAGGCCAAAAAACTGGTGGATAGCTTCCTTGATTCCAAACCAAGCGAGCTTTCCTCTAAATTTAGTAAGAATGAATTAAACGCCCTGTTCTGCGCCCCCGAAGGCAGCCACGGTGAAGTTCTGGACAAAGACGACCTCATGATAGTCCGCAAAATGGGCGTTGCGTTTATTAACAAACAAGCGCTGATAATTGATTTTTAGTACCATATCATGCTTTAATGCCATTTCATGGAATGGCCTGTAAAATATTACCCTGTACAAATACCACCACCTGTTTACCGAGCTTATACAGCATTCCTGTATCTATTGCTCGCAACAGGCATAATGCTTATTGCATGGCATATATATGAGAGGATACTTTACGATCTTACAGGCCCATTAAACAGCGACTCCCCAATATATCTAGCCATAGGACGGGGCATACTTGATGGCTTGCTGCCATACAAAGACCTGTTCGAAACAAAGCCGCCAGGCATATTCTTGCTGAGTGCGTTGTCACTATGGATATTTGATTCGCATATACTGGCAAACTATCTGTCAGCGGTGTCGTTATTTACGTACCCGCTTATTATGGGCTACATAGCATGGCACATGCAGTTGGTAAAAATTCAGTGGCGTATAGTATTGTTCTCAGCACTTTTGGGCGGCATATTTGGTTTATATGCAGCTGGTTCATCCGGATCCTTCCAGGTAGAGTCCTATGCCACATTTTTTTGCCTTCTATACCTGCTGTTAATATCCGACCCAGGCCGGATTACTGTAGCAAAAACATTAGCCATGTCACTTTGCATGCTCGCAGCAATTGGCATGAAAGAGCCTTTCCTGCTCAGCCTGACATCGGCAGTGATCATTATTTATTACAGAACACCAAGTAAATTATACCCGATATTACTAATCCCATTCATACTAACTTTGATCCTAGGCGTAGCAGCACTTGCATTATTTGGAATGCTTGAGGCCTATCTGCTGTTATACGCAAATATCATCCACACTCATTTATTACATTCTGACAACAATATTGCATCGTTTTATGCAGGAAATGGCATACCAATTACAATCCGAAGGATTACCAATAATCTTGGTAATTTTTCTGAATGGATGCCAGTTTTAGTCTTTTTGTTGGGTATTGCATTATTAGCTAATACTAACTCTCATTTGTTTAGGGATATTCCAAAAACACTAGTAACCTTATTGCTTTGCTGCCTTTTGTGCATATTTGCTGTCGGCATGAAATATTATTTCCCCCATCATGCTATCTACGCAGTACCCTTGTATTTAGCATTATCTATTTCCCTCATGCGACGCCTTACAGACAACCCAACCCTATTAACAAAAAGCCTAGGATTGCTAATAATGGTTGTAGCCGTTGTAACTACCTCGACCTATCAGTCGAAAAATTACGATAAAAAAACCTACATAATTGATAAGCGCCTAGAAAAATCTATAAAGAACGCCCGTATGATGGATATAATTATGGATAGTTGCGGCCATGAGCGTTACCTCTATATAGGTCACAATGGAATTAAGCTATACGGCTTTACCAGGCACCTTCCCCTAGGTCCTGCGTTTATCCAATATTCGCATTATTTGATACCATCACAGCCTTACCTTAGGCAGACCTTTATAAATAACTTACGCACGACACCAATTATCTATGTTGATAGCTTTGTCAGTCTTGGCAGGCTGCAGTCTTTCGTAATTAATGAGATTCAAGAAAATTTCTCTGAAATCCCTCCTGAATGTGCCGGCAAAACAAGGGCGGCAAGAAAACTGAAAAATGTCTATTATCGTAAATCATCTGACGATTCTAAATAAATGTATCCAACAATTGCCCGCACCTGATTGCAAAATCCGGACTTTCTCCGTCTTCCACCGACCAGCAAGCCGATAGGCACGCATGTACAAAAGCAAAAGCCACCATACGCTGCCTGTCCAGCCCAAGGCATTCCTGCAATATGTCAAACTGCCTTTGCATGCGTTTGCTGTTATGCACAATGTCCGGCACGCCGTGCGGATTACAGATAATATTAGCGGTTTCATAAGCTGCATCGCCAATCACGCCCTTCGGGTCAATCGCCAGCCAGCCGCGCGGTGAATGCATGACATTCTGGTGGTGAATATCGCCGTGCAGCAATACATCGCCTGTCGGTTTTTCGAGTAATTCATGGGCAATGGCCGCAGCCTTTATATATAGAGAAGATACCTGCTGCCTGCTATCCATCTCCGCTTTCTCAAACAAGGCTCGGAAGTGACGTTTTAGAGTTCGGGTATCAGGAGGTATGGGTTGCGGACGTTTTTCGTGCAACTGGGCAATAATTGCTGCCATGATGCGCGTTGCTTCGTCATCGTGACCACCCAGCACCATTCGTTTAAGTGATGGCTCCGGTTCAAGCCGTTCCAGCAGCATGGCCTGCCACTCCTGGCGCAACAGCCGAACCGCTCCCCTGCCCGCGAAATATTCCAGTACAGCGGCGGATTCTGCCTCATCACAACCAGGTTTCACCAGCTTGAGTATGGAGGGCTGGCCCAGATACTCTACGGAGAACACTTCGCTCCATGGCGAAGACGACAACCTGCGGCAATCCACCAATTGCCAACTATCTATGTAGTATTCAGAGCTATTGGCTTTCAAATTCATACCCTGAAAACACAAGAGGCAGGCAAATTGCCCGCCTCCTGCATTTCCAAAAAGTCGCTATAATTAAACAGCGGCCTTCTTCATCTTAGCGAGCGCGCGGATCTTAACGCGGACGGAAGCTGGCTTTGCAGCAGCTTTCATCATTTCGCCAGTGGCTGGGTTGCGGATAAGGGTACCGGCCTTACGGGCAGGAACCTTACGCAGGGTAACTTTGAAGAGACCCGGCATCATGAACACGCCAGCGCCGTTCGGATGAACGGAACCGAGCATTGCGCACTCGAGAGAAGAGAGGATATCGGAAACCTGCTTGCGGGTTACGCCATTCTGTTCAGCGATCATGGTCACCAGAGCGGACTTGGTGAGTTGCTGTTTGATTGGGCGAACAACAGCAGCGGGTTTGCTCTTTGCCGTTGCGGTCTTCTTTTTTGCTTTTGCAGCCATGTGATTACTCCTTTGTTATACACATTTTAGTTAGTAGGTTACGTAATAACCACAGCCTTTATAGAGCAAATAAAATAAAAGGACAGCAAAAAAATGCTTACAATGCGTATTTTACGGTGTTTTAGCAATAGAGGGGGTAACAAGCACCTTAAATGCAGGGTCGGAATGACACACTAAAACGCGTCCCCAAGGGCCTGTAACCGAATAGCAAAAACCACCACGCAACCCTGTTTTTACAGTGTTTTACGCATTTTATCCACAGCATCAAATAGAATGCTAACAGGCCGCTTCCACCATGATTTCAACGTCGTAACCAGGGGCGGCAAGCTGTGATTCCACCGTGGCACGCGCAGGTGTCTTACCTGCCACCGCCCATGCGTCCCATGCCTTGTTCATCTGGTCGAAGGTGGAAATATCGGTCAGCCATATGTTGGCCTTGAGGATACGGGTCTTGTCCGAACCGGCCTGCGCCAGCAAGTCATCTATCTGTTTTAATATATCCTTGGTCTGCTCATATACGGACTTGCCCGTCGCGGCGCCAGCCACGATACCGCATGTATAAACTTTACCCCCGTGGATAACGGCCTCGCTCATGCGGGTCCCGGGTTCAATGCGGCGAATGTCGGTCATAGTGGTCTCCTGATGTATTAATATATACATTGTGTGCAGAGCCTACTACTGCCTTATGAATCACGCAACTACACAACCACATAAAACAAAACCCCGCACGAGGCAGGGTTTTGAGCTTGGTTAAAAGCTTTTATGTGTCTTGTGTCTCAGCCATCGCTCACTTGATGTACTGCTGGAGATGCTCCATCAGCTTCTCGGTGGCGATGATCTTGTCTTCGTCGTCCTCGGGATGGGTGAACCAGCCGTTGACGACGATGTCACGCGCGAGCTGCCACGAGAGCTTCTCGAGAACGTCGCGGCCCAGATCGATCTTGGCGATGGCGTTCTCGGCGTCGATCCCGAAGAAGGGCGCGAAGTCACGCATCGTATCCACGAAGGTGGGCATCAGCATCTTCTCGACCATGCGAACGTAGTCGCAGAACTCGGAGATGTTGACCACCCGCCACTCGTCGCCACTGCTCTTGCAGATGTCAACGAACGCGAACACGGCGTAGCTGCCAGATTCTGGCGGCGTGACCTGAGACGGACGGAAAGCGGTAACCATTTGACCACTGACCTCTAGCCTGCACCCCTAACTTTTGCCTAAGGCAAGGATAGGTGAAGGCACTTCCACGGACCAGACATGTCCTGAAACGTTGTTCCCCTATTACAATAGGGCTGGGTGCTTTTACACAAACAACGTAGAACCCTATGAGGATACCATATTTGAGGCAAAAACGTAACCGGTATTAACGTTAAGCACCCAACACAAAACACTGATTTTTATTGATTTATATTGCAGCATTGGCTAAAACATCTGTGGGTCGCGCCAACTATAAACAATAAACAAAGCTCTCAGAGGAGAATACGATGTCCAGTGAATCAAAATGTCCATTCGCAGCCCAGCACGGCGCCACCACAAAAATGGGAACACAGACCAACAAGGATTGGTGGCCGAACCAGCTCAACCTCAAAATCCTGCACCAGCATTCTTCGAAATCTGACCCCATGGGCGAGGATTTTAACTACGCCGAGGAATTTAAAAAACTTAACCTCACCGCCCTGAAAAAAGACCTCTATAAGCTGATGGTGGATTCACAAAACTGGTGGCCCGCCGATTATGGCCATTACGGTCCATTTTTTATCCGCATGGCGTGGCACAGCGCGGGTACATACCGCATCGGTGACGGTCGCGGCGGCGCAGGACATGGCATGCAGCGTTTCGCCCCCCTCAACAGCTGGCCGGATAACGGCAACCTCGACAAAGCACGCCGCCTGCTCTGGCCGGTTAAACAGAAATACGGTAAAAAAATCTCATGGGCAGACTTGATGATTCTGGCAGGCAATTGCGCACTGGAATCCATGGGCTTCAAAACCTTTGGCTTCGGCGGTGGCCGCGCAGACGTGTGGGAACCGGACGAAGATATTTACTGGGGCGCGGAAACCCAATGGCTGGGCGACAAGCGCTACAAGAGTGATCGCGAGCTGGAAAACCCGCTGGGCGCAGTGCAGATGGGGCTTATTTATGTAAATCCCGAAGGCCCGAACGGTAATCCCGACCCGATTGCCTCCGCCCGCGACATCCGCGAAACTTTTGCGCGCATGGCTATGAATGATGAGGAAACCGTCGCACTGGTCGCGGGCGGCCACACATTCGGCAAGGCACACGGCGCGGGCGACCCGTCAATGGTCGGCGTCGAACCGGAAGGCGCACCCATCGAGCAGATGGGCCTCGGCTGGAAAAACAAGTTCGGCAGCGGCAAGGGCGTGCATACCACCACCAGCGGCATCGAAGGCGCATGGACTCACACCCCCACCCAATGGGACAATAGCTATTTCGACATATTGTTCGGCTATGAATGGGAAAAAGTAAAGAGTCCGGCAGGCGCGTGGCAATGGCTGGCCAAGAATGTTCCGGCAGAACTCATGGCCCCCGATGCCCACGACCCCTCGAAAACGCACCGCCCGATGATGACTACTGCCGACCTCGCGCTGCGTCTTGACCCGATATACGAGCCGATTTCTCGCCGCTTCCACAAAAACCCGAAAGAGTTCGCCGATGCTTTTGCCCGTGCTTGGTTCAAATTGACCCACCGCGACATGGGGCCACGCGTGCGCTATCTCGGCGCTGAGGTTCCGAAAGAAGAACTCATCTGGCAAGACCCGCTGCCAAAAGCCAGTGGCTCGCCTATCACCGCGCAGGACATTCCGGCGCTGAAGACGAAAATCCTTGCCTCCGGCCTGTCTGTCTCCCAACTGGTTGGCGCGGCGTGGGCGTCGGCATCCACCTTCCGTGGCTCAGACAAGCGCGGCGGCGCAAACGGTGCGCGCATCCGCCTCGCTCCGCAGAAAGGCTGGGAAGTCAACCAGCCGGCAGAACTTGCCAAAGTGCTGCAAACACTGGAAACCATCCAGAAAAGCTTCAACAGCAAGTCCAGCCGCAAAATATCACTGGCTGACCTTATTGTGCTGGCGGGCTGCATCGCGGTCAAAGAAGCCGCGAAAAAAGCAGGCATCAATGTGTCCGTACCCTTCACTCCGGGTCGTGTGGATGCTTCGCAGGCACAGACGGATGTTGAATCGTTTGAACCGCTCGAACCAAAGGCAGACGGCTTCCGCAACTACCAGCACAGGAGCGTGACAGCTCCGGCAGAGGAAATGCTGATAGACCGTGCGCAATTGTTAACTCTGACCGCACCGGAGATGACCGTTCTCGTCGGCGGCCTGCGTGTACTCGGCGCTAGCAGCAACCAGTCGAAGCATGGCGTACTCACCAACAAGCTAGGCGCGTTGACGAATGATTTCTTCGTCAACCTGCTGGACATGGACACTGAGTGGCGCACCTCATCCACCGAAGGCGTGTATGAAGGCCGCGACCGCAAGTCCGGCAACGTGAAGTGGACAGGCACACGCGCCGACCTCGTGTTCGGCTCGAACTCCGAGTTGAGAGCAGTGGCGGAAGTCTATGCCAGCGACGACGCGAAAGAAAAATTCGTTCATGACTTCGTAGCCGCATGGGACAAGGTGATGAACCTCGACCGCTTTGATTTAGCGTAAGCAATAACCACTAACGAAAAAGGGCCTCGCAATGAGGCCCTTTTTTGTTTTATAAAGATGGCTAGCCGCGAACCATATCACCGTCTAAAGGTTTGCGCTGGTAAGGCAAATCACCCTCATATTCCGGCCTGTAGCGCTCTGATGTCTGGTCAAGGATATCCACACCGTTTGCCTGAGCTTCTTCTACTATTTGTTGTACACCCTGTGCAGCATTCGTGCGGGCGGTCTCGGTAAGCGATTCAACAAGATCTTCTGGCAACTGGGGAAACTCTCTGGCCATAATTCCATTAAATTGTTCGGTTGTTCTTTCCAGTTCAATTTGCGTAATTTCCTGATCAGGATGGAAGGCGTTGTTCACTATTGCAGCCCCCAGTTCCTCCAGAGACATTTCAAGTTCGGCATAAGACATACCCGTCGGAAAAGTCAGTCCGTTTTGCTCAACCGCATTACTTATGGGAATACCGATGGATCTTGTCACATCCTGTGTCAGGGAGTTTTTGGCTTCTTGCAGTGTTGGTCCGCTCATACCCAAATCTCCTGATTAAATTTGACAGGCTATAATCATCTACACGCTGCGTTGACCGCTATTATTATTCGGAAGCGAGTTAACGGCCCCTGTTGGAGCGGCCTGAATCATACTAGCGGTGGATGCCACCTGTGATTTGGCTTCTTCCAGCGTAGCTACATTAGGTTCAGCTTTCTTTTCTTCGGCTTTTTTCGCTAAGCCTGCCTTTATTTTTACTGCATCCACCTTATCATCTAACTCTTCTACCGACAGGCGCAATGCACTCAATCTGCCTTTTGCGTCTATAACTATCCCACTACCTTTGACAGGACTTTTTATTTCTTCCCCGTCAATTTCTTTCTGCTTATCCTGAAGCTCCCTTACCGCTGCTTCTATTTCCCTAATGCGTGAAGGCGACCATAATATTACTCTTTCCCACCAGGCGCTGACCCCGGACTTTCCTTCGCCGGTTTTCATTTTGCTTTTGAATTCGCCACCCATTTGTTTTTGTATTGAGCTCACGGATGTTTCCAATGTCCGTATTTCACTGCCAATTGCTTCAGCCGTACCACTATCTGACATAACCCTGTTCCCCGTCGCTTATTTATCTGCCTGCCCCTTTTTCACCATAGCCCTGTTACAGGTCCATGATATGGGGCTTATCTGTTATGACTCCATTGTACCCAGTGCATATTACAAGTGTATTACGAACTATTTACAGAGGTATTAAGGCTATGTTTTTATTTGTTACAGTTGATAGCATGACAAAATAATAAAATTAATATTATTCAATATGTTAATATTTATAGGATGCCAATAAGCTATTAAATCAATGTAGGTTTTAAGGATAGGGCTTCATTCATTAGGCACATATAAAAAAAAGCCCCGTTGGGGCTATTTTTATATGGTGAGGTTAGTTGACAATTTTCGGCATTATAAAGTCTCGCAAGCACTGATTATCGATCTCTAGAAAGGTATTTTACAATCCTATCATTATCTGGTTCGTTTTGATGAAGATGGCTGATTGGAAAGTGATTCTCCGAGTATTGCTAGAACCTCTGACGGGGAGGCCGCTGATCGCATAAGTTGTGTACTCTTTTGATCTGCCAGTCCTGCGGATGTCAGCCCCTCTATTATCGTAAACAATCGCTGTAATGGGTTATTTTCTCCATAAATAATTATAGGTTTTACCGTTTGTGCTTTACTTGTGGCATCGGATGCACGGGTAAGTGCACGAGCTAAGTCCGCAAATGTTCCCATTCCTCCGTGGCCGGCAATAAAAGCATCGCCTGCATCAATAAGTGCATCTTCATGTTGGGCTTCTGGAACATATTTATCGATTGTTATGTGTGATGGAAGCCTTGATGAATCAACAGCTCCATCTTCTTCCACAAGTATGAGTGAAATTTTTCCATTCCCTCTAGCCACACCGTCAGCAATATCCTTTAAAAGGCCTGCCTGGTATTTACCCAAAACAACTTCAACACCCTGTCGCGCTAGTTGATAACCAAGCTGGTACATGGCTTTTTTAAAATTCGGGTCGTTTCCCTCTCTCATGCCGCCGCCGACACTAACTCTCACTGAGACGTTCCTTTATCCATCCATTTTTATAATAACGAATATTACCATGTTTTTGTGCTTGCTGTCGAAAAATATAACGTCTAGTCAATTTCATGAGCGCTATATTGCCGACAATAAAAATCATATATAATATAATGTGTTACATAAGTATTGACTAAGAAATGGGAAGGGTTGTTTTATGGCGGATAGGGCGAGATTGACTCGGGTCTCCTGACCCTCGCCCCCTTATAAAAATACCCTTCGGGCTTTCGGGGCGGCTGCGCCGTCAAAATCGTCTTGCTGACGATTTTACGAACCCGTTCAATCCGCCATTATCAGAGGGGCATTGTAGCCCCTCTGATAATGGCGGGGGGATGACCGCCTAACAATTTATTGTAAGTCTTACTGATAGCCATTCTCTTATACATAGTCACTAAAAATTACTCGTATTATTACCCGTCAACATATCGGCTCTCACTAGATGCCGCTGGACACTACGCACCATAAGCCAGAATAGGCACAAGTTAGGTATCAAAATTCAGAAGGCCCCTAAGTTTCTTTATTATTTCTCTTTCGAGTCGGCTATATAATCGTAAAAGCGGTTAAGCATGGTTTACGCCGCCAGTAATAGCAGAAAGAGGGGGAAGATGCGATATAATCGGTGGAAGGGAAACCAAAGTGAGGTTGCACTACACATACAGCATTATCAAGTGAAGTCACCTATACATCGAGTTGCTATCCTTTTGGCATGTCTAGGAGTCAGTGTTGGCGGCGGAGATGCCAAGGCAGCAGAAGTTGAATTGCCCAAGGCATTGCAAAACAGCAAATGGGAAATTACTGATTGGCAGAGCGCAGGGAATGTCTGGAGTGGTGGCGGTGAGATGCGAGCAAACCAAGAGATTGGAAAGGCCGTTTTACTTCATGTCAGTTCTGGAACACTGGAAAATGGCAAGGAGTGTCCAATCAAGAGCATTGAGGCTGAGCAGCTTAGAGATGGTAACGGGGCGTTTGGTAGTGCTGGTGGAAGCTGGTCTAAACTCGGCTTCGTTGAAAAAGATAGAGTGTATCCTGTGATACGCATCACGTTTGATTGTGGGAAAGATGATTGGCCACAGAAGGACATTATCTACTCGGAGGAGGATGGTGTATTCGTACGAGATTCTGAAATGGAATTGATGTTGAAGCGAAAAAATTGAGGCATTCACAGAAGCAATATCAACCAACTGAGATATACCCCCGCAACTATTTTCTCTTGCGAATCAAAATGCTGATTATTCTATAATATACAGGGCATTACAAACCATTGGGATTTAAATTTTACATAGACTTTTTAATAGATATTATGGGGGGTAGGGGGAAATCAATTAGCCCCATCAGTACATAGATTACCGTCCAAGAAAATTTTGGAAAAACCCTATGGCATCCTAAACCATATAAACATATGACATGCAGATTTTTTGCATCATTTCTATGAATTCCAACCTTTAGTCTTTCTTTATCCAGTAGACATCTACTTAAACATATTTCCACCACTGGCTACTATTTATTGCATCCCAAGTTATGATAAATCCGAGATAGTCGCTCAAGTTCCTTATCGTACTCATCCTCAAGCGACATGCTCGTAAAGAGCAGCTCTCTTTTCTCGGTGGGACTAAGGGTCTCCCCTTCTATCGGTCTATTGAGAAGCGACGAAAAAGTCTGTTTGTTTAATTCAATAAGTGCTAGCTGACGTTCAACACGCTTGTGCATTTCATTGCAAGAGTTATCGTTGGCCCAGCCCTGTGTTACGGCTACAGAAGTTAAAAGACAAACTACAAGCGCTAGTCTGCGAGATGCGATGTAATGCCGTTTACCTAAGTGAAGGTAAAATCGTTGTAACATGTGAACATGGATTAGAGACAAGGTGGGCCGTAGTGGGCACAAGTACCATCAGCCCTCATATGATAGCATTCTACATATGCTCCTGTAGCCGGATTTGTCATGCAGGTTCTATTGTTGTTCATGGAATTCATAGAATTCATTTGCTGACTCTCTAGCTGCTGTAGGTTTTCAAATGTCCTTTGCCACGCTGCTGTTTGTTGGGCCTGTGCTTGGGCCATTGCTCCTTGTTCTTTGCCAATAAAGTCTGCCCACAGTTTCTGATTGCCCACTTGGAAATCTTCTGAATCCATCTTTTGCTTATCGGCCTGCCTTGCAAATGCGGATACGTCTGCCATATACTGCGTTAGCAAATGTGGGTACGGATAAACTGGCATTATCTGGCGACTGACGATTTCATTGTGGCACGTTGCAACGTTATAGTAGCTGCCCTTTTTTCCACCTTCCACATAGTCTGCTAGGTTCTTGGCAACCGCGGTCTGATAGTCCTCCCAATTGAGCGTGCCATTTGCGTACCGAGCTCTTACCTCATCTGTCTTGTCTTTCATACGGTTAAGTGCGGACGGTGAATACGATACAGGTCTTACCTTTTCGCTCAAGAGTTGTTTGTAGCAAGCTCCAACAGAGGTAATATTCTCTCTGGGTATTGGTCCTTCTGCACCATGTGCACATTGTGCTTTGGACGCATCGAACGTCTCATTCCACGCTTTGGCTTCTGAGGCGGACAGATGCTGATAAAAAATGCACTTTTGCCCTACTTCAGATATCGCACGTTCAGCCGCAGAGTTTAACTGCATCTGCTGTGCTACGCCGCAGCCCGTCAATAGTAACATTACTGCAAATAAGTAGTTCGCTCGTTTCATATATTATCTTCCCCTTATTGTATTCTTTAGTGAAAGAATCACTGACGTATTTATCGGCTTGCGTTAGTTCATAATAAAACCTGAGCAAATATCCCGTTTTGGGATTATTTTGCAAGGGCTTTATCTGTATTCGCTGTCACTTACTCAGGATAGGCAGTGGATAAAAGCATTTACACCAGAAAATATGAGGAATTCCTAGAGCTTATGATAAAGGCTCGGAAGAAGGCCAATATAACCCAAATAGAATTGTCCGCTAAATTAGGTAAGCCTCAATCTTTCGTTTCCAAATATGAGAATGGGGAAAGAAGGTTAGATGTGGTGGAATTTATCCAGATATGTAAGTTTATACATGTTGACCCAGCCAAAATCGTATCTTCATTATAAACCCTGAGCCATTTACCATTCATCTTTTTCCGCCACACTGACACAAGCCCCAGTAACAGGCACTTTCGGTGTTTTGCCAGCATAAACAGTGTCCGCAACAAGAACAGTATCCGCAACGTTATCTGCCGCAGTTTCACTAGAATGTGGCGCTGTGTCGGCATTTTCAGTAGGAGGCAAGAGATAACGTTGGAAAGCATCTTCAAACTGGTGGCGTTCAAAGCCCTTTGGGGTATGCGTTCCAATTCTAATAGTTTTGCTCTCAATACCATACTCCGACAAAATTTTTGCTATTTGGCGCGGGGAAATCTGATGCCCCCTTTTGTAAGTAGCCCAAGGCCTTTCATCATCATCGCAAATGTAACGAATCAGGTCGGTAGTAGAGATACGGTCACACATCTTTATATTGAAGACTGCTTCAATATCGGCCAATAGCTCCGTTCCCAAACTGAGAGAATCGTTCACACGGGTGGATAACGCTTGAGCAGCCTGTAAGGCTTTTTCTGTCCATGTTTCTCCAGCCAGTTCTGCTATGGCAAGTAATGGCTCCCAATTATCGGCGGCACGGTCAGAAATATTTTCTGGCAACGTAGGGCGAGCCATCGATAGCGTTTTCAAGTTATCTGCGGAAAATCGTTTTAACTTTCGACACAAATCCCTAAACAATTCTTGGTTAGCATAACGCAAGCGTTCTGTTTTTTCCGTAGTCAGCTTACGCCTAAGCTCAATTACAATTGAACGGTCATGCAGTGTCTCAGGTAGTTTTCCTATTAGTGCAATAGCTTTTGCAGCCCATGTACTAAATTGGCGCGGTTCATGCGTATCACCTACAGCACGTATTACGAAGGCACTTGCACGTCCGTGACCTGAATTAAGAATTCCACGCAATTCATCAGAATTACGGATAAACGTATCTGCTTCGTCTATCAGCAACGTTGGTTGCCACATTTCAACTGCACGAAAGAGTGATGCAGCAGAAATGTTGGACGTGGGTAGTGGATTTGCTACAAGCCGCGTTACTAGGTTAAGCAGCGTAGTTTTTCCACATTGTTTTTCAGGTGATGAAATTGCCAATATCGGTGCAACACCCATGCTATCAATGCACCATGTAAATGTGACCCATAGCGCAAGCGCAGTATCCGCATATTCTGGTAATATAGCAAAACGCTTGAATGTAGATGCTATATCATTCAAAAGCTCCGAAGCGTTCACGGGGTCATCCCAAGGCTCAACGTCATCTAGCGCCACAGCCTGCCCTTGTGAGACCGACTTTTGCCCTGCTTTTTGATTTTCATTGCTTTGTTGTAATTCATTATTTGATACTTGATTCGTATTGTTAGTCATAGAAAAATCCTTTAATATTTATATGGTTATGAAAGAGAAGGTGGCATTCCCAATGCCTGTATAAGCGCGTGAATATCCTCAGCACGCCAAGCGGTGCAGCGTTCAGAGAGTTTTATAGGCTTAGGAAAACGACCTTTATGGATTCCCTCCCACCATGTACTTTTGCTGACAGGGATGTGGTGAAGCACCGCATGTAACCGGACGTAGCCGGTAGTGGGTAATGAATAGTTTTTCGACATAAGCGACTCCAATGAACATTTTTACGTTCATTAGTATCGTCTAAAGCAAAGGAAGAATCAGGGATGAAACCTAAGTTATTTTTTCCCTAAGTACTCAATGAGGTCCCGCAGTAATGCTTCAAGGGTGCTTTTGTTAGTAAAAATTTTGAAAGTTGTTTTACCTTCTATAATTTTTCCCGACAGATATATCTTCTTCATGCCTTCGAGTCCTTTTTCTAAATCAAGGATTACTTCCGGTCTCGCTGGGTAATAGTCATTCTCATGGATTTTATCTATTTCAGATTTAGTATATTCTTTTTTCAGAGCTTCTGCATCTGCCTCTAAATCCCACTCTTCAATTATTTTTCCTGCGGCATTTTCAATGGATAATTTCTGTCCCCTTAGAGTGGCCAATTTTCTTTGCAGCCACATGGCCATCAAAATAGTTGCTTTATTCTGGAGCCATTTTTTCTGCTTAATCGGATTACCTATCCTAGCTTTATGACGTAACTTGAAACTTTCATCCAAGGTGAGCATTCCAGAGTCATCATTGAGGTATTTATCAAAGAATTCAGCAATAGACGCTAGGATTTCTACAGAGGGAGTCACGCCGGAAAATACAGAATCTCTGAAATAGCGCATATATCGAATGGCGATATTAGTTTCATCTCGTACCTCAAACTCCCCATCAGTAATGGTTGCATAGGGCAACACAGAATCTACATATTTTCCCCATACCGTTGGTTGCTCCTTAGTGACATTTACTATCATTTCCAAAAGGGCGATTTGCTGCTTATACAGTTCGATTTTTGCTTCGTTTGATATCTCAGCCATGTGCGACCTTCTTTCGAGCAGGTTTTGAGGTGGCGTTATCAAGATAATCCGCCCACCACTGCATCATTTTTTTGCGTTCCGGCATATATTCAGCGCGGTTATAAGCACTACGGATTTTATCGTCATCCTCATGTGCAAGCTGGCGCTCAATAACATCTGAAGCAAAACTGTTCTCATTTAACACTGTACTGGCTAATGTACGGAAGCCGTGCCCCGTCATACGTTTCTGATATCCCATTCGCCTTAAACCCATAAGAACTGCACCATTGCTCATGTGCAGGGATTTACTAGCGGCACTATGGAAGATATGAATCTTCTCGCCAGTGGTTTTATGTAGTTCTTTTAGAATACCAATGGCCTGTTTTGATAAGGGCACAACATGAGGCCGCCGCATTTTCATTCGTTCTTTAGGAATGTGCCACTCCGCCTTGGCCCAATCTATTTCCTTCCATTGTGCGCCAATTAATTCACCAGTACGTACAAAGGTCAGCATGAGCAGTTGGATAGCGTACTTGGTAAAATCATTATCCCGTTTCTTGAGTTTCGTTAATAGCTCCGGCAATTCACTTGGATGGATGCAGGCATGGTGCTTGGTTTCTGGTGTCGGAAGTATATCCCTTAAATCAGCGGCGGGGTTGTGTTGGCACAGCCCCCGTTGGGCAGCATAGCGGAATACTTGGCTGATAAGCTGTTTCATGCGTTTTGCAGTTTCGACCGTACCGCGCTTACCGATAGCCTCTACCACCTCCACTACATCAGGAATAGTTATCTCGGTAAGGGGCAAGTCACCAATATCGGGGAAAACATGTTGCTCCATACGCGCAAGGCATTGCTTGCTGTATTTAGCGTTTAATCCATCTTCTTTTATAGAAAGTAGACGCCTAGCAATTTTCTCAAAGGTATTTGCTCCTTCATGGGCCTTGCGTAGTTTTTCCTTTTTCTTTTCACGGGTAGGATGTTTGCCCTCTTCAACTAGCTGACGAGCCGCATCTCGCTTCTTTCTGGCTTCGGCAAGGGTAAGTACTGGGTATTTTCCAAGCGATAACATCTGCTCTTTGCCTTGGTAATAATACCGCCAACGCCAGAGTTTTCCCCCAGCTGGCGATATTTCCATGCAAAGGCCACCCCCATCAGATACACGATATACCCTAGGCTTAGGCTTAAGATTTTTAATAGCTAGTTCAGTTAATGGCATAAGTATAAACCCCATTGCAAGGAATTATACCCGCAAATATACCCATAATTGTACTGGATTGCAACGGACAGTATCTTATAGCACCAAGTGCTACTACCCGCACTTTTATTGGGTTTTCTTATGATTTCTGGATTATATCGGACACCAGCAATCTAAGTAAATGGCGGAGGGGATGGGATTCGAACCCACGTTACGGTTTCCCGTAAACACGCTTTCCAAGCGGGCGCCATAGACCACTCGGCCACCCCTCCGAGGTGAGGAAATGCCAGAGCCGGCCGCGCTTGTCAATGGCTACGTTACGGGGTGGAATTTACTAATCTTCGGACTTTTCAATCTCTTCGCGAATCTGGCCACCCCATTTTTTGACCAGAAAGTAGCCATATACCAGATTTATGCCCTGACACGCCGACGCCAGCAGGATAAACAGCGCAGTGGTGGCGTCGCCCACCTCGTGCGTCATATAGCGCCACGCACCGAACACGCACAACACATCCGCCGCGCATTCGCGGTAATAAAAATACTGCCGTTCCTTCAGCAAGGTATAAAGCACATGCGGCGCCAGCTTGTAAAAATAGCCGCGCCCCGGCGGGCCGAACAGCTGGTTGAGTTTTTCGCGGTCCATGATGGAGGTTATCTGGCGCAACGAAAGGATATACGGGCGGCCTGTTTTGATGTCGTTCCAGCAATACACGTATGATATCAGCGACAGCGCCGACATAATGAAAATCAAGACCAGAAAAATCGCGCTCATGCCTTTGCCTTTGAATATAGCGCATCGGCGCGGGTGCGGAAAGCGCCGACCATTTTGGCCGTGGCCTTGCCAAACAAGCTGCCGATGAGCTTTTCCAACATGCGCGAACGGAATTTAAAATCAAGGAAGAAGTCGATATCCGCGCCGCCCCCTGCCCTTGGCGTAAAGCGCCAGCGGTTGACAAGATGCTCAAACGGTCCTTTGATCATGGTAACGTCGATTGCCCCCGCTTCGGCTTCCGTCGCTGGAGGGGTGAGCAACACGCGTGACACATAGCTTTCCGTCATGTGTGAAAAGGAAATCACCAGCTCGGCCATCAGCTCGTTTTCACCTTCCTTGCGCTCGAGAATACGCGCAGCGCGGCACCATGGCAGGAATTCGGGGTAGCATTCAATATCGGCCACGAGATCGAAAAGCTGTCGTGTGGTGTAAGGGGAAATCTGTTGTTCGCTATGGGCAGGCATAGTTATTCGATTACCAGCTTCATGCGTGTCATCACGCGGATAAACACTTCCCACATCAGGATGTACATATAGCCGAACGGGATGATTATAACAGGATGGGCAAACAGGTTCATGGCGTTGAATTGCAGCGTTACCAGAAAATCCCCAACCACGGAAAACGGCACATACATCAGCGGTACAAGCAGGAAATGATGTTCGATATGGTCGTCGCCATGCCCCAATTCCATAACCCAGAACGAAATCATGGTAAACACAAACACAGGCAGCGCCCACCCGCCGATAAAGAGCAGGAAGTTGGGGTTGACGCTCAGGTTACTGAAAAAATAATAGGCGTTCGGGTAGTTATTATACCACAACCATTCTACAAACGGGGTGTTGAGTATCATCACCCTGAACACCAGCGGCAAACATAACGCGATATAAAACAGCCAGTGTCTTGGCATGGGCAAACAACCCTGAAATGTGTTTTATGCAATCATGCTGGCAACGCCATAAGCAGTGGCGGCAGCAAGCGAGCCTATCAGTGTGGTCTGCATCGCCGACCTGATGGGCTTCTGGCCCGTAAAGTACCCCTTAAACGCGCCAAATGCAAACAATGCCACAAGCCCGACCACCACCGACACCGGCAGGGCCTCGCTGACCTTCTCAAGGAAAATATAGGGCAGCAGCGGCACAAGCCCGCCCAGCATATAGGCGCTGCCGATAATCAGCGGACTTTGGTAGATACGCCGCGCATCGGGGCGCTCCAGCCCCAGCTCGAAACGCATCATGAAATCTACCCATTTTTTCGGGTTATCGCTGATACCTGCCACCACAGCCGGCACATGCACTTCCGGCACGCCGAAATCGCGCAATATATCTCCCACTTCCTTGGCCTCGACATGCGGCAAGCGCTCCACTTCCCAGTATTCACGCTGTTCTTCGGCCTCATAATGCTCTTTTTCCGTTTTCGCGCCGAGATAGCCCCCCAGCCCCATGGCTATTGTGCCTGCGGCAATTTCGGCCACCCCCGCCGTTACAATCAGCCCTGTGGAATCAATTACCCCCGCCAGCCCCGCCGCCAACGCAAACGGCACGGTAAGGCCGTCGGCCATGCCAATTACAAAGTCACGCATTCCGGCCGATGACTGCAGGTGATGTTCGTGGTGCGGGTGGTGGTGCTGGCTCATTGGGCAGCCAGTTTTTGCTCTTGTAACTTTTCGTCCCTCGCCGCCTTCATCTTGGCGAAGTCGTCGCCCGCGTGATAGCTGGAGCGCGTGAGCGGCGTGGCGGATACCATCAGGAAACCTTTGGCTTTCGCCTGCCTGCCGTAAATATCGAACTCTTCCGGCGTGATGTAAGCTTCCACCTTCGCGTGCTGCGGCGTGGGCTGCAGATATTGGCCGATGGTCATGAAATCCACGTCGGCAGCGCGCAGATCATCCATCACCTGCTGCACTTCTTCCTTGCTTTCACCCAACCCCACCATCAGGCCGGATTTGGTAAAAATTGACGGGTCGATTTCTTTCACGGTTTTGAGCAAATGCAGTGAGTTGAAATAACGCGCGCCCGGGCGGATGGTTTTATACAGCCTCGGCACGGTTTCGATATTGTGGTTATACACGTCCGGCCTTGCCTTCGCCACGATGGCGATGCCGTGTTCCTTGCGCAGGAAATCCGGCGTCAGCACTTCGATAGTGGTGTCCGGCGCGCGCTTGCGTATGGCGCGTATGCACTCGGCGAAATGCTCTGCACCGCCATCCTCAAGGTCGTCGCGGTCAACAGACGTAATCACCACATGGTGCAGTTTCAGCTCCGATATGGCCTGTGCGAGGTTTTCCGGCTCATGCGGATTAAGCGCGCCCGGCACACCGGTTTTGATGTTGCAGAATGCGCAGGCGCGGGTGCAGGTATCGCCCATAATCATCACGGTGGCGTGCTTCTGGCTCCAGCATTCGCCAATGTTCGGGCAAGCCGCTTCTTCGCAGACGGTGTTGAGTTTCAGCTTGTGGATAATGTCGCGCGTGGCCTGATATTCGCGTGATACAGGTGCTTTAACGCGTATCCAGTCTGGTTTTGCTAATTTTTTATTATTATCTTCCAGCATGTTAGAAACTTCCTTACGGATTAGAAAAAAGGCACGAAAAAGCTTGTCTAAACCGTAAAAATCCTTTAAAAGCTGCACTCTTCCAGAATTTACACCGAATTGCAAGGAGCAAAACCTCATGGCACGCGTCACCGTAGAAGACTGCATTATACAGGTTCCCAACCGTTTTGAGCTGGTTTTACTGGCCTCTCAGCGTGCCAAGCAGATTACTTCCGGCAACCCGTTGACCATTGAGCGTGATAACGACAAAGACGCTGTTGTTTCCCTGCGCGAAATCGCTGACCAGACCATCAGCCTCGACCAGCTTCAGGAAAACCTGATCCATAGCTTCTTCAAGCATCCGATTTCCGATATCGCTGACAAGAAACTGCTCACCGCCGGTGAAGAAATTCCCGCCGAAGTCGAAGAAGCCTTTAAGGATGCTGCGCAGAATATCAGCGTACAGCCTGCTGCTTCCGAAGATGATGGCATGGCATTCGGTGAAGACAACGTCGAAACCGAAGACTAATAGCTTCCCGCTAATCTACTCATTAATTTAAATTGATTACTCGGCTTCCTGCGTGCGTATCGGCAGGGTGAAGGTAAATGCCGCGCCTTTGGGCTGGGTGTTCTGCCCCCAGATTTTGCCGCCATGGGCGTGGATAATACCACGGCAGATGGCAAGCCCAAGGCCGCCACCTTTTGGCTCGCCGCCGCGGGTATCTTTTTTGATATCGCCTGCATAGAATTTATCGAAGATGCGCTCTTCCTCACCCGCCGGAATGCCCGGACCGTCGTCAGACACAATCACATGCACATCGGGTTTAACCGTCTGCGCGGTGATGGTGATGGTGGTTCCTGACGGCGTGTATTCCGCTGCATTTTCCAGCAGGTTGATAAGTACCTGCTCAATCAGCAGACCGTCCATGCGCAGCAGCGGCAAGCCATGCTCGATGTTGGTCACTACCTTGTGCTTGCCCAGCTTGGGGTCAACACGCATAAGGGCCGAACCAATCAATTCCTCGATGAAATAAAGCTCCCTGTTCAGTTTTACCGATCCTGATTCAAGGCTGGATACGTCAAGCAGGTTGGTCACCATGCGAGCAAGGCGCGCGCCTTCTTCGTGAATGGAACGCAGCAATTCCTTGCGGTATTCTTCAGTAATCTTCCCGCCTTCCAGCAACAGCGTGCTGGCCGCGCCGGTAATGGCCGCCAGCGGTGTGCGCAGGTCGTGTGATACGGAAGACAGCAGGATATTGCGGAGCTTTTCGCTTTCCGCCTCAATCATAGTTTGTTCTACAAGCTCGGCAGCATTAGCACGCTCAAGTGCCGAAGCGGTAATGTTGGCCAGCGCCTCCAGTATTTCCACCTTGTCTGTAGCAAAGCCTTGCGGTGATTGTTCGTGTGGCATAGCACCGATAACACCAACCACACCGCCTGAGCTAATCATGGGAACATAAAGCGCCTTTGCAGAAGGCAGCGTATCTGTGCCGAGTCCGGCATTTTGGCTGTGGGTAAATGTCCAGTTGGCAACGCTCTCCTCGCGTACGGGATCGATGGAGCGCGCTTCCGTTTCCGTTTCCGCCACCACGGTTTGCAATAGCCCCTTGTTGTCCGGCAGCCACAGAAAAATATCGCTGTCAAGAACGTCCGACATATGTTGCGCGGCAATCTGCGCCAGCGTGATTTTGCCACGGCTGGCAGTCAGCTCACGAGTCATGGCAAATAGTGTTGATGTGTTCTTTTCACGCTTACGCGCTGAAATTGCCTGAAGCCTGAGATGCGCCGTTTGCGATCCGATAATCATGCCCGTAATCATCAGCACGATAATCGTAACCAGATGCTGGTCGTCAGAAAGTTTCAGCGAGTATTTCGGATTCATGAAAAAGAAATTCAGCGCAAACGCTGAAGTTACCGTAGTCAGCAGCGAAGGCCAGCGGCCATAGCGCAGCGCGATACTGACAATGCCGATAAGGTAGCCAAGCACAAGATTTACGGTTTCAACATGCGGCGCAGCAGGAAACAGCAGCAGCGTACAGAATACCGTCATCAACCCCGCATAGAGGTAATGCTGCCAGGGCGATTTGGTTTTCCAGAACGGAGACGTCAGCGTTTTGCGCTCTTCCGAATCACCCGTTACAATGTAAACGTCGATATCCGCCGAGCCGCGTATCAGCTGGTCTGCCAGCGTACCCCATAGAATTTCCTGCCAGCGCGGACGCGGCGTTTTGCCAACAATGATTTTAGTAATGCCGTTTTCACGGGCATAGGTCAGGATTTCATCAGCGGCTTTCTGATGGCCCTGAATAATGTGCGGTGTGCCACCCATGCGTTCTGCAAGGCGCAGCGTGCGTTCAACGGCTTCCTGCCCTTCCTTGTTCAGGCGGTAATGCCGCTCGTTTTCGATATAGATAGCCGCCCAGTGCGCCTTTAAGCCACCGGACATACGCTTGGCCACACGCACCAGCTTTACCGAAAGTGCGTCTGGCCCTATGCAGACCATGATACGTTCAGCGCCGCTCCAGCCATGCGCACCGCCGTCTTTGGTCTTGTACATGTCCATGAGTGCGTCCACACGCTCGGCGGTGCGGCGAAGCGCAAGCTCGCGTAGCGCAATCAGGTTGCTTTTCTTGAAAAAGTTCTGGGCTGCACGCTTCTTGGCTTCCGGCGCTATGTAAACTTTGCCCTCTTTAAGCCGCTTGAGCAATTCTTCTGACGGAATGTCCACCAGCGAGATTTCGTCTGCCTTGTCGAAAAGTGCATCAGGCACCGTTTCCTTAACCCACACGCCAGTGATACGCGCCACCACATCGTTGAGGCTTTCAAGATGCTGCACATTAATAGTTGTGTAAACACTAATGCCTGCATCCAGCAACTCTTCCACGTCTTGCCAGCGTTTGGGGTGACGTGATCCGGGTGCGTTGCTGTGCGCCAGTTCGTCAAGCAATATGAGCTGCGGCTTACGCAAGAGCGCAGCATCGATATCGAATTCCTTGATGAGCGTACCGCGGTACTGCACTTCGCGGTTAGGAAGAATGGGCAGGCCTTCCACCAGCTTCTTGGTTTCTTCGCGACCATGCGTTTCCACAAGGCCAATCATCACGTCTATATTTTCTGCTAATGCCTGCTTGCCTGCCGACAACATGGCATACGTCTTGCCTACACCTGCGCAGGCACCAAAGAATATCTTGAGTTTACCGCGTTTGCTCTCTTGCTGGGATTCCTTTTCCTCAGCGGCAATACGACTCAGTAGCTCGTCGGGATCTGGGCGGGATTCATCGTTCATTCCAGCAATTTAGCGTATAAACTGGAAAATTCATCCTGTTTTTTTGGAAAGAACGTTAGTGGGGAGTCTTTTTTGCCAGCTCGTCGAGTGACATGTTGAGTTCGAGAACATTAACATAATCCTGCCCAAGCATACCAAACGCAAAGCCGCGAATGGTGGCAGCTTCAATAAGCTTCTTAACATCTTCCTGTTTCATGCTTCTTGCTTTTGCAACACGTGAAAGCTGGTAACTGGCAGATTCAAGACTGATATGAGGGTCAAGGCCGCTGGCAGAAGCAGTCACCAGATCCATCGGTATATGTGCGGTGTTGTGGGTATCCACACGCTGCAGTTTACTGATATGTTCCTTCACGGCCTGTATCATCTTGGGATTGGAAGGGCTGAGGTTTGAGCCGCCGGATGCAGCCGCATTATAAGGCGGCGTGGTAGCCGAAGGCCTGCTCCAGAAATACCACTCATTGTCGAAACGCTGCCCAATCAGTTCCGAGCCAACTACTTTACCCCCCCATTCCACAAGGCTTCCGTTAGCCTTATGTGGAAACATCAACTGCGCTATTCCCATGACTATCATGGGGTAGATGCCGCCAAGCAATACAGTCATCACCAGTAGTAAACCGATGGTCCCACGCAGAATTTTCTTAGCGTCGCCCATCATACAGCCCCCACAAGCGCCAGAAGCATGTCAATGCCCTTGATGGCAATGAAAGGCACAATCACACCGCTGCCGCCATAAATAAGCAGGTTGCGGCGCAGCAAGGCCGCAGCGCCAATCGGATGGTAAGGCACGCCCTTCAGCGCCACAGGAATCAGCAACACGATAAGCAGGGCATTAAAGATAATAGCCGAAAGCATGGCCGACACCGGTGATGTCAACTGCATGACATTAAGGGTCTGCAGCTCAGGATATGTGCTGGCGAACGCGGCGGGAATAATAGCAAAATATTTGGTGATATCGTTGGTGATAGAAAATGTAGTAAGTGAACCGCGCGTCATCAGCAACTGTTTACCAATTTCTACAATCTCAATCAACTTGGTGGGGTCAGAGTCAAGGTCCACCATGTTGCCAGCTTCCTTTGCCGCCTGTGTGCCGCTGTTCATTACCACCGCCACGTCCGACTGGGCAAGAGCAGGCGCATCGTTGGTGCCGTCACCGACCATGGCCACCATTTCACCACCTGTCTGCATCTTGCGGATAAGTTTAAGCTTTGCTTCCGGTGTTGCCTGCGCAAGATAGTCGTCCACGCCTGCTTCGGTTGCAATGGCGGCTGCCGTCAGCGGATTATCACCTGTAATCATGATGCTTCTGATGCCCATACGGCGAAGATCAGCAAGGCGTTCTTTAATCCCCGTCTTAACTACGTCTTTGAGATAAATCACGCCTATGGCTTTGTTACCGTCAGCCACCACCAGAGGCGTGCCTCCGCCACGGGCGATTTCCTCTACCCTGCGGTTCACATCGTCGCCGACTGTCCCACCAAGGGTTTTCAGGTGGTTTTCAACCGCGTCGGCAGCGCCTTTTAGAATCTGGCGGTTGCCGATTTTAATGCCGCTATAGCGCGTTTCGGCGCTGAACTCGATAAACTCGCTGCCTTCCGGTGCAGTCGCCACATCTGACATATTATATTTACGGCGCGCCAGCTGAACGATACTTTTTCCTTCCGGTGTCTGGTCAGACAGCGATGACAGCTGCGCCACCTCCGCCAGTAGAAAAACATCAACTCCGAAAGCAGGATAAAACTCCACCGCCTGACGGTTGCCATGGGTAATAGTGCCGGTCTTGTCCAACAGCAGGCAATTTACATCGCCCGCCGCTTCCACCGCCCTGCCCGATGACGCAATTACGTTTGCCTGCAGCAGCCTGTTCATACCGGCAATGCCGATGGCCGAAAGCAGGCCGCCTATGGTTGTCGGCGCAAGGCATACCAGCAACGCCACAAGCATGGTAGGTGTAATAGGCAAGTTGCCCGTACCCAACACACTGAATAGAGAAAACGGCAGCAGTGTTACCGTGAGCAGCAGGAATATCCATGTAAAGGCCGCCAGCAATATTGAAAGCGCAATTTCATTAGGGGTTTTCTGGCGCTTTGCGCCCTCGACCAGCGACACCATGCGGTCGATAAAACTTTCACCAGCATTGGCGGTAATGCGTATCACCAGCCAGTCAGACAGAACACGAGTACCGCCGGTCACGGCGTCGGAATCGCCACCGCTTTCACGGATTACAGGAGCGCTTTCACCCGTAATAGCGCTTTCATCCACCGAGGCGATACCATCTATCACCTGACCGTCGCCAGGTATGAAATCGCCCGCTTTCACAAGCACAATATCATCCTTGTGCAGTGAGGAAGCCGAGACCACCTGATAGTCGTCATGATTCTTGTTATTGCGCAGTTTTTTTGCATCCACCTCTTTACGCAGCGCACGCAGCGACTCGGCCTGCGCCTTACCGCGTCCTTCGGCAATGCTTTCTGCGAAATTGGCAAACAGCAGAGTAAACCAAAGCCACAGCGCAATCCATAATGTAAACCATGCCGGTTCGTGGCCGATGTCAGCGCCGGTAGTCATATGGTAGATATAAAAGCACGTAAGCATCAATGTGCAACAGTACACCACAAACATCACAGGGTTGCGCAGCTGGTTTGCGGGGTGCAGTTTGGTAAAAGTTCCTATTAAGGCTTGCGCAAGATTAGCATGGGCAGCAGGCACGGAATGTGTCATAAGCCCCCCGCAGCTTTTATCATGATCAGATGATCAGCTATCGGACCAAGCGCCAATGAAGGCAAATAGGTGAGCAAGTTGAGTAGTATGATAAAGCAGAGCATCAGCGTAAAGAACAGCGTATGCGTCGGCAGCGTGCCAAGCCCCGGCGCTACCGTGTTGCGCGCGGCCATGGCCCCAGCGATGGCAATCACAGGAATCATCAGCCAGTAACGGCCAAGCACCATACAAATACCCAGGGTGATATTATAAAAACTGGAATTGGAATTAAGCCCCGCAAATGCACTGCCGTTGTTATTGGATGCAGAAGCATAGGCATATAATATTTCGGTAAAGCCGTGTGGCGCCGGATTGGCGATTGCTCCCCTGCCCGCCTCGGTTGCAACGGCAATGGCTGTACCCGCCAACATCAATGCACCCGGAATCACCATTACCAGAGATGCCATCTTTACTTCAAACGGCCCAAGCTTTTTGCCCAGATATTCCGGCGTGCGCCCCACCATCAGACCGGCCATGAACACAGTAATCAGCACAAACATCAACATGCCGTAAAGACCGCTGCCAACACCGCCAAACAACACTTCGAACTGAATCATCATGAGGGGAATCAGCCCGCCGAGCGGCATGTAGGAATCATGCATAGAATTGACCGAACCGTTGGAAGTGGCGGTCGTCAGTGATGCCCACAGTACAGAACTGGCAATGCCGAAACGCACTTCCTTGCCTTCCATGTTTCCGTCAGACATATCCACATGATGCGCCGGAAGCTTAGGGTTCGGATGGTGTTCTTTCATTTCAGCAACGGACAGGAGCGGTGCAATCACTATCATGGTGGCTACAAACAACACCCATCCCTGACTGCGGTCACCCGCCATAACACCGAACATATACATGAATGAAGCTGGTATAAGTACGATGCTGATAAGCTGCAATATGTTTGTCAGGGGTGTGGGGTTTTCATAAGGGTGCGCACCATTGGCATTAAAAAATCCGCCGCCGTTGCTGCCCAGCATCTTGATAGCAACCTGCGATGCCACTGGGCCTTGCGCAATCTGCCCCGCTTCGCCATGAAAGGCGGAACTATACGAAACATAGGTGTTGAAGTTCTGGATAACGCCCTGCGAACTCAAAAACACTGAAAACACAAACGCCATGGGCAGCAATATATAAAGAATGCCGCGCACGATATCGACATAGAGGTTGCCCACTGTTTTGGAATGTTTGCGGGTCAGCCCGCGAACAAAAACCACGGCGGCAGCCATACCAGTAGCTGCAGAAAGGAAATTTTGCACCGTAACACCCACCATTTGCGAGAAATAGCTGAGTGCCACTTCACCGCTATAGCTCTGCCAGTTGGTGTTGGTTACAAAACTGATGGCGGCATTAAATGCCAGATCCGGCGAAAGTCCGGCAAAGCCCTGCGGGTTAAGCGGCAACATTCCCTGCATTATAAAAATGATGAAAATCAGCAGAAAGCCCAAAAAGCCCGTTACAAGCAAGGCGCATGCATAGGTCAACCAGTGCATTTCCTGATTGGGGTCAATGCCGCAAATACGGTATATAAGGTCTTCCAGCCAGCCCAACGGCTTACTGAGCCATATGCGCTGCCCGCTATACACACGCGCCATGTATGACCCTAGCGGTATCATCAGGGCTATTACGATAGCAAAGCAAACAAATATATATATGGCTGAGGACATGTGCTTGCTCGTTTAGGGGAAAAGGTCCGGTTTTAATAGCGCTACCATCAGATAAACGAACAGCACCGCAGCGACTAACCCCATTATAATGTAGATCGTGGCCATATCAGTCCTCGCTCAGCTTATGGCACGTCAGCGCAAGCCCGCCGGTCAGGAGGAATAGGAACAGCCCAAGAGCTATATAAGCGAATGTCATGAGAAATGCGGAATTAAAATACGGAATGTCAAAGGAGTATAGTTTTAAAACAGCGCTACTATAGACCTGCTGCTGCCTGAGTCAATACGGAGCAGATGGTATCAGCCATGCGTTTAGCTCATGAATATTCTTTTTGAATATGAACAGCTTCTCTTTCTCGCCCTGACCATTGACCCCAAATTGAAGCCCAACCTTGACTAAAGGCCTGTAAAGGGGTTCAGTTAAAGAAAAGAGAAAAAAATCTCAGGGAGTGAACATTGATGTACCTGCCCGCAGGAAAAACCGATTTTCTTGGCGCAACGCCAAATAGGAAAGAAGGCGGCACTAACTTCGCCTTCTACACCAGTAAAGACGCAAACCGCGTTGAGCTATGCCTTTTTGACAAGAAAACAGGCATACAGGAAACCGGACGTTTTGAACTGACAGCAAAAGAAGATGTCAAGGGCGATGATGGCAAAACCACCATTGGCTATATCTGGCACGGCTTTGCAGCAGACGTGGAGGAAGGTGCGCTTTACGGCTTCCGCGTGCATGGGCCGTTCAACCCCGACAAAGGCCAGTATTTCAATCCCTACAAGGTGCTGATAGACCCCTGTGCTAAAGCTGTTACCGGTGAATTACACAAATGGGATCAACGGCATTTCCCGCATGACTTGCACAAAAAAACAAATGGCAAGCCCGACATGAGCTGCCACGATAATGCCGATGCAGTACCGAAAGCACGCGTGGTTGACTGGCAGAGCTTGCAGGAGCGTACAACACAAGGCCTGCCAATCGGCGCACTCAAACCTCATGCCGACACCATCATACGCGAGCTGCATGTAAGAGGTGAAACCATCAACCACCTCTCCATCCCTGAAAATGAAAGAGGAACCTATAAGGCGCTCAGCAGCGACGAGTATGTCGCATGGGTTAAGGAAATGGGCTACACCACTCTGGAGCTGATGCCCGTGGAATCCTTCGGCAGCGATCCCGGACTGGTCTCGCGCGGTAAGAAAAATTTCTGGGGCTATATGACCATGACCCCTACCGCACCGCACACGGAATACGCCGCCAATAAATTCCTGCCGGAAGAAGAATTCGCTGCAACAGTACGCAAGCTTAAGCAAAATGGCGTTGAAGTTATCATGGACATAGTACCCAACCATACGCTGGAAAGCGGCCCGGGCGGCCCATTACTCAACTTACGCGGCATGGACAATACCCTCTATCTACCGCACGATTATACCGGTTGCGGCAACACGCGTGATTTTGGTCACCCCATCAACCGCCGCATGTTTCTCGAAGAACTACGCTATTGGCAGGGCCTTGGTGTTTCCGGCTTCCGCATTGACCTCGCCACCATCATCGGGCGTGAGCATGGCAGAGAATTTGATCCCAACAGCGAAATGATGAAGGCGCTGCGTCAGGACTATGGTGCCGACCACGGCCTGAAAAACATCAAGTTCTACGGCGAGCCGTGGGATCTCGGCCCCAATGGTTACAAGCTGGGCCAGCTAGCATGGTATGCGCAGGACGATGTCGGACTGTTCGGCAAGGATTTCGGCAATAACCGTGTAAGTGAATGGAACGGCAAAGCCCGCGATACGCTTCAGACATTACTGCGCTCCGGAAGCGAACTGACGCGCGGCGCTATCGTAGATCACATGGCAGGCTCAAGCCGCCACTATCCCGACCCGCAGGCCAGCGTCATCAAAATCACCTCGCACGACGACGGCACGTTGGAAGACATGGTAACGCGCGAACAAAAGAACAATTACGCTAACGGTGAAGACAACCGCGACGGCAATCACCTGCCCGGTACCAACTGGGGTGCAGAAGCCAAACGCGTGCAGCGTTTCCTCATGGCATTGCTCGGGCTGTCGCAGGGTGTGCCGATGATTCGCCATGGTGACGAACGCGGCCACAGTGCCGACGGTAATACCAACACCTATTGTCAGGACAATCACATGACCCACATACCGTGGGGCGACAAGATAAAGCCGGAAGGTCAGGCACTGATGCAATTCCACGGCATCGTGAATGGATTCCGCAACAAGCACTCCTGCCTAAGGCGCGGCGTTCATTTCACGGGCAAGCCGGACAGCGCATGTGACCTAAAGGTCAATGGCTCAGACATAAGGGATGTGATGTGGCTGAATGAACAAGGACATGAAATGCAGTTTGGCTCACATCAGTGGAACGAGGTAGGCGGATTTGCCATGCTGCTTTCCGGCGATCCGGGCAACAGCCCCGCTAGTACCAAGCATTTTACACGCAAAGTAAACCGCACCGAGCATGACATGCCCCTGCTCGTACTGGTAAACCCCACCATGCGCGACAATATGGAATTCAAGCTACCGGACATACCTGGAGTAAAATGGAAAATGGCCATAAACAGCCAGAACCCCGATTGCGCTAAACAGGAACTTTCATCGGGAAATACCATCCGCCTTGGCTGGCGTTCAGCTGTAGCGTTTGAGGGACAGATAGAGAAAATAAAAGAAACTTCGGTAAAGCGCACTACGGGTGCAAGCCGGTAAAAGATGGCTACCTGTTTCTCACAACGCCTGATGCCAGCCCCGGCGGAACAACAACGCCCATATCCTCAAGCTGTGAGATAACCCCACCCGAACCGCTGACGGCATAGGCGAGTTCAATGGATTTGGGAACGACATGCAGCGTCAGTCCGTTTTTATCATTGGTAAAGCGCTGTTTCTTGAGTTCAACGATATCGCCGTTTAAGACTTGTTTCTGCTCGGCAGTCGGCTCCGGAGTGTCGGTATATTCATTACGGTTTTGTATCCCCAGCACGTCATACATGGACGCCAGCGCATTCCCCGGCTCTGCGGTAAACAACACGGTCGGGCGCATGGGTATATTTTCTTTTTCCATACCACGCAGCAAGCGGTCAGCATTGCGTGCGCCATCGTCACTCATATTAAAATCAGTCACTATGGCGCTTACCATCTTGCCGTAACTACGCATCATATATAGAGCTTGGTCGCCGTCGCTGGCTACCAGTGTACGGTAACCCTTTGCCCGCAGCTGGCGCACCAATTCCCCTTTAATACCATCGCGGTCCTCGGCGATGAGAACCAGCGGTCCTTTGGTATCTGTAGCAAATTGGCGCATATCTGCCTGAATTCAGTGATTTGGAATCACGTATATCTCCGCTCATTATGCTCTTTTTATGTTAAGGTATTATTTCAATTCGGGTTTATATTTATAAATATAAAATATATTAATATATTACAATTGGATAATATGTTTTTGTCATGTCGCCAAACCTTAACAAAAATCCTGGCAATTACAGGAAATCCGTAAAAAAAGCGTAACAGTAGCGTGCTATTCTGGTTTCACCTCTAGTGAGAACCAACACGAAGGACGCTTATGACTGATACCGAAGTGATGAATAAATCAGAGAACAAAACTTCTCAGGAAGATACGCTACGTCAGGTACTGGAAATACTCCAACAGCTGCCTACTGTGAGTAACACCTCAGGCAGCAACATGCAAATTCCGCAGCAATCCGTCCCCGCCCGTGTGCGCTAATAACAAACTACGCTCCAACGGATCTTAACGCCTCTATAGGCTGCATCTTTGATGCTTTATGAGCAGGATATAAGCCGCTTGGAAGGCCGATACCAATAGACATAAACAGTGCCAGTAAAATTGAATATATGCTGAACTCAACAGTAACACCAAACCACTGCTCTACAATAAACCCCGCCAAATAGCCGGTCAGCAAACCTAAAACACTACCCACACCTGAAATAATAATTGCCTCTAACAGGAATTGTTTCAAAATTTGCTTATCGGTCGCACCTATTGCCTTACGAATTCCTATTTCTTTTGTGCGTTCTGAAACCGTAACCAACATAATGTTCATAATCCCTATGCCACCTACAATAAGCGAAATGGAGGCTATAGCCCCAAGCAGCATGGAAAATGCCTTGGTGGTTTCTGTTGCCAGTTTTTTAATGGAATTTATGTTGAATATTCTAAAATTATCATCAATGGCATCTGGAATTTTATGATGTTGCCGCAATGTGTTCCGAACATCTTCTATCAGATCATCTATAGCTTTTTCCGAAACACTCTTGATATAAAGAATTTGCACTTCACTGTCGTATGGATCACCGAAATATGTCTTAAAAGTTGTTGGGGGAACATATATGACGTTATCTAAATCATCACCACCCAAACTGGCGCCTTTTGATTCCAGTACCCCTACGACCTTAAAAGGTATCTTTTTATCGCCGATTGAAACAGTGCGTCCAATAGCTCCTGAATCACCAAACATACGATCTACAACAGATCTACCCAGAATAATCACACGGTGTGAAAGCCTTATCTCGTCAGCAGTAAATCCACTTCCTTCCTCTATTTCCCAATTCCGGATATGCAAAAATTCAGGTGAGATTCCAGTAATCGCAGTATCTATCTGCAAATTCTTTGTGTATATTTTTTTTGGTGTCGGAACAGTGGAATATGCAACAGCCTCAACATTATGAATAGCCGAGATGATATTTATATCTGCCTTGCTGAACTGAGCTACCTGAGATGCTCGTTTAACTGCCTGCTTGGAGAGTGTCATAAGCAAAACGTTATTGCCAAGCGCTGAAATGCTTTTTTCTACCCTTCGCTGGCTTCCAGTACCAATGGCAATCATCAAAACAACAGCTGCAACACCAATAACAATACCTAGCATCGCAAGCAGTGTCCGCATCCGGTTAGTGCCAATAGAGATCCAAGCTTCAACCATAAGATGAATAATGGTGAGTTTAGGCGCAATGCCTTGCTTCTTGGCACCAGTCAACCCAGCTAAGGCTGACAGTTTCCCAATTATATTATCAATACATTGGGCCATCATATATAACTTCACCATCTTTAACTTGTATCAAACGTTGAGCATAGTTTGCTACGTCCTGTTCATGCGTTACTAATATGATAGTGATGCCTTCTTTGTTTATGTTGGTAAAAAGATTCATGATTTCGTCACTTGTGTGACTGTCCAAATTACCAGTTGGCTCGTCGGCAAGAATAAGTGTGGGTTCACCTGCAAGCGCACGGGCAATTGCAACTCTCTGCTGTTGTCCGCCCGAAAGCTGACTTGGCAGGTAATCACGGTATTTTGCAAGCCCCATTTGCCCAAGGTAATAATCGGCACGCCACATGCGCTCTTTAAATTCTTCACCGCCGTAAAACAATGGCAGCGCTACATTATCGGCAATCGAACGCCTCGGTAAAAGATTGAACCCCTGAAACACAAAACCAATCGTATTATTCCTTAAATTTGCAAGCGCCTCGTCGTCATATATACTGGTGTCTTCTCCATCAAGATAATAAAGCCCTGAGCTTGGACGATCTAACGTACCTAGTATATTCATGAGTGTACTTTTTCCGGCACCGGAAGAACCCATTATCGCAACAAACTCGCCTGGCTCTATAATCAGATCTATGGATTTGAGTATAGGAACGGTTACACCGCTCGACAGTATGTAATCCTTCCGAATACCGCTCATCTCGATAACTGCCATTTCTAGCCCTTACCTTGATTGCGCTGAATTCCTGTTACTACATTGTCCCCTTCTTTCAGCGTTTTTCCGGAAACAGCAAGGTAGGCATCATCTGCCCCGTCTATATCAACTTCTACGGGTTCTAAATCCTCTCCACGCAGCACATAGATGGTTTTAGTTTTAGGATCCTCAACTACCGGAGTAGCCGGAGCCTGCGGTTTTACAGCGGAAGAAAAAAGGCGGCTCAGACCCATTGGGCTAGTAGTCGTTGCAGGGGGCCTAAAGCGCAATGCTGAAGCTGGGATACGAAGAATATCTTTTAATTCTGATAAGGTAATGCTTACATATGCTGTCATACCCGGAAGCAGCATTCCGTCTTTATTATCTACCAGAACTTTAACGCCATATGTTACAACATCTCGCGAATTATTACTGTTGGGACTGACATTTACCTGATGCACTTTTCCCTGAAACATTTTTTCAGGAAATGCATTTACCTGAAATGTAACATGCATACCTTCTTTCACTTTGCTGATATCCGCCTCCGAGAGGTTCACTTCAATTTTCATTTCGGAGAGGTTTCCGGCAATTTTGAATAGTGTGGGCGCCTGAAAGCTAGCTTGCAGTGTTTGCCCCTCGGTCACATCCTGTGAAATAATCACACCATCAATGGGAGACGTAATTTTGGCATACGCCAGATTAACCATGTCACGCTCAATGATAGTTTGAGCCACCTCATAGCTGTTCTTTGTAGAAAGCAAACTCTGCTGTGCGCGTTCAAGATCAACTTTTGCGACATAATCTTTGGATACAAGCATTTTCATACGTGCAACATCACGCTGTGCTTGTTCAAAATTGGAGCGGGCAGTATCCAGAGTGCTTTTGTCTTGTTTAATCTGGGCCAATAGTAATGCAGGGTCGATTTCGGCTAGTAGCTGCCCTGCCTTTACCTTATCATTGACCTGCACATATAACTTGCTTACTTGTCCGGAAACCTGAGAACCTATAGAGACTAACTGGACGGGATTTATAGTACCAGTTGCTGATACAATTGACCTGATATCGCCGCGTGTGACCTGTTCCGTGCGGAATTTAGGCGTGCCATCGCCATCATCCATACTGCTGTAGATAACTACAAAAAGTAAGGATATGCCCAAACCCAACAACAAAAATTTTTTCTTGCGCACCATGTATATTACTACTGTTGTTCGTTTTTGACAGAATAGTCAGAAACCATTTTTGTTGGTTCCATCGTGTCCAGATTCAATACGCCCACTGCCCGGATGAGGTCTACACGTGTTGTAAGCAGGTTTTGGCGGGTCACCAGCTGGCTTTGAAGTGCGCTGCTGTATTGCGACTTGGCATTTAGCACGTCAAGTATGCTGCCCAAGCCTTCTTTGTACCGGCCTAATGCTACATCTTTTAACTGAACTGCGCTTTTTAGTTGATCCTTGCTGGTCTCCCATGAGCGCTTTGCGGTCTCATAATTATGCCATGCGTTCCAGACATCCTGCTCAACATCAAGTTCGCGTTTAACCAGTGATGTGCGTTGGGCTTCCAGTTGTTTTTTTGCATTACGCTCGTTATATGTATGACTGAATCCTGCAAAGATGGGAATACTCACAGATAACCCGATCGCCTGACTTCGATCGCTTGTCCGGCTCAGTACATTCACCTCGTCATTATCCATATCCATATTTGCCGTTACCGAAACCGTAGCGGTGTTTGCTCTTTCAAGAGCTTTTAATGATGTTTCTGATGCCTTGATAGTAGCGCGCGTTGCCTGCAAGTCTTTCCTTTGTTCCTTGGCCTTAGCCATGAGGAATTTAATCTCTTCGCCAAATGGATCCTTCGCCAGCGTATCATTATCAATTTCGGAAACGGTTATTGCTACATCCGCACTCAGGCCCAAAAGTGTTGCTAAAACTGCCTGCTGGAGAGATAAGCCGTTTTCTGCCACCTGACTGTCTAGTAATGATTGGGAATAAGTACCTTTTGCCTGTAATTTATCTGCAAGGGGTGCCTGCCCGATATCATGCCTGAGCGTAGCTGCCTCATAACTTTCCTGCGCGAATTTCTCCGCGTCTTTAGCAACGGTGACCGCGTTCTGTGCCGTAAGTAAATTATAGTAGGTCCGTAATGACACGGCGATAGTTGCCTGCAATGCAGAATTATAATTATAACCGGCGGCAACGAGCGCTTGCTCCGCAGCTTCCAGCCTAAATTCCCGCTGCCCGAAGTCGTAGAGCGTCCACCCAAGGTCAAGGCCGTGGTTTCTGCCGATTTCCGTTGTTTTACTGCTGCCAGAGAACGTGCCTGTTCTGTCGCGGCTCATAGTAGCTGTTACACTGGGAAAATAAGATGAGTAATTTGACGCATGAGACGCCGCCTGTGCCACCAGGCTCAAATACGCTGCCTTGGTCTCCGGATTGCCGCACAACGCACCGACAACAACATCATTCAATTTAAGAGGTTGCTTTGTATCCGGCGTTTGGCATTTTTCTGGCACAAGGCTTAGTTCAACAAGATTTGCGGCCTTGCGTTCGGTAGCAAATGGATCACCAGCAGTTTCTACAAGCCACGGTAGAGTATCGGCATACGCCGCACAGCATAGAAAATTACCTGATATTACAAACAGGCAGGTATATGCGTTCAATCTCTGTATCTGTTTGTATGGAAACATCGTCTTTAAGAGTGTCTGGTTGAGTTTTTATAATAATGTCATTTGGTTAATCTTTAGTTAGACCTTCATGACATGCACACAGAAGGCGTTATGGAACACTCCCAAAACTTTTATAAATTAGTGGTTGCAGAAAATTGGCGAAAAGCCATCCCCCTGAAAGTTAACAATAACTAAAATTGTAAAGCATTTTATTTATATTTTACTAAAATTAAATTAATGAATTTTTAATCCAGATGGTATAAATTCAATAGACGCATTGAGTTTATTGGTTCTAAAATTTAGTAATACGCTGATAAACATATATATTATACGGTACGATGTCTAAAATTAAGAACAATAACATCTTCGCAATAAATATTAATACAATAATAAATTAAGAGGAGATTCTCATGAAATCATTTATTAAAATGGCGCTTGCAGTGTCCGCAATTGCCTCCGTTGGCAGTTCGGCAAATGCTTATGACTACTCAACATATTCAGCCATGATGACCACTACGGCGCCGACTACTGTTACAACCACATACCCAAGCCCGACAACGTATCCAATTCCTACCGTAGATCCTACTCCTGTCACTACCTGTGCGTCCCCAACCATTGACTTCGACATGGAAGAGTTTGAAGTTGAATATGGCACTGACGGCACCTGTATGACAATGAAGAAGGGTCCGCCTAAGAAAAAGGAATGCAGGGGCCATGATGCAGGTCCTCCGCCAGTAATACATGATTATGGCAGGATAACCAAAACGGCTTGCAAAACAGCTTGCGGTACAAACGCCTGTACATGGGGTGGTAATCCTATCTAATCCACCATCATAATTAATTTATGCAAAACGGTCTGGGGAAACCCAGGCCGTTTTTGTTTGTGCGGTGTTTACTACCTTATATAGCTATCGTGCGATTCTCCAAGATCGCTGCCATGGCGCACACGCTCAAGCGCCGTTTCCAGCACCTGCATATCAATAGGTGCAACATTCGGCAAGCTACGCCCCTCAATCGGCTCTATAACATTGAGGATATCAACTGTGTGCTGGGCAATAGTGTGCATTGATTTCACCAGCGGCAGCATATGCTCGACAATCTCCAGCGGCGGCGACTCCCGCCTGTCCAGACGTTCCCTGCGCAATTTCTTGAAACGAAGCGCACTATAGGCCGCCACCGGCGCATGAGCGAGACTTGCCAGCCCCGTCAACGGTAATGTCAGCATATGCCCGAGCGTGGTCAGGCCATGCACGACTTCTTCCGTTGAGCGCGGTTCAAAATGCGGCACGAACACATCGCTGATAATTTTTTTGAAACGTGCCTCGTCCGTCACGCTGTTACCATGCGGACTACTCTTGTTCGATAATATCCGGAAGAAGCTGTAAACGCCCTCTACGCCGTTAGTCTGCACAATTTTGTGCAGCAGCTCTGCCGCCTCGTTGAAGCGCTCGCATGAAGGCGGCCCTTCCGGCCGGTAGTCGTTATCAAAAAAATGCTTCACCTCGCGCGAAGCGATGTTGGGATCGCGGGCCTCGGGAATAACGGGCCTATGCTGCGTGCCTACATCGAAATGGTTGTTCCAGTGCAGCAGTGCCTCAATCGTATGGCGGAAATAAAACGCATCCCGCTCGTAGGAGTCGTAACGCAGCTCGAAATTATTTTCATCGTCCGCGTAATTCACATGTGGATAAATCAACATAGTGCCATCGCTTTTATTATCTTTATTGCGGGCGCTTATGGCCCTTCCCTGTTGCAATTATTAATATAATGGTTAACACAATAAATCAACGGGAATGGCGCTCGTCGAAATAATTATATAAATCAGATTATTGTGTTGCTAAGCCCTGGCCGCCTGCAGTGGCTGAATGGCGGTAGCCTGAAAAGCGGTCGTTATGGGCGCTAGATCTTTGTAGGCGTTTTCGATCCGCTCCGACAATTTCTTATCCTTGATAAGCAGGTCGTTCTTTTCAAGCTTGGTATCGGTTGCCAGCCGTAGTGCATCGTCAAGCGTTGCCGATAATTTGCCGTCAGACATCCACGCCTCGAGCAGTTTCATACCGGCGTTTTTCTGCGCCGGATCTACCATCACCTTGAAGTCGGCGGAAGCCTTGCGCAGCGCATTTATATAGCCGTCCATGAAAGCATAATATTTATCTTCACCAGCGATTGGGCTGGCTATATAGAAGCTACGGTCGTTCCTTTTTGCATGTAACGCGCTCGCATAATCACGCATGCATTCCTCATGCTGTTTGATAAAACGGCTCACCGAATCCATGATCGTGGCAATGCGCATTTCGCGGTGACTAACATTCACGATGGTGCGTATATTCTCCGCCAGCAGCACGTCTTTGTTGGCCGACGTTTCTTCAGGCCGCGTGTAAAAACCGGCAAAATCCCACTCTCCTGGCCTCACCTGGATTTTCTTCTGGAATTTGGTTCTTTCGACGTCATCATCAGCCATAGCAACCACCCCTAAATTACGCCCCTTTTGTAGCCTTAATCGGGCGCTTATTCAAAGCAAATAGGGTGCTGCACCACAGCAAAACAGCAAGGTTTTGAAATTAATGACTGGAAAAAGCGTGGCCAGAGATTAAATGTTAAATATGAGTACATCATCTTTACACCCGCTAAACACAGAACTGATGCCCCGCCCTTTCTGGGACGCATTGCAGAAAAGCTGGGCGCGTGAATCCTGCTGGCCGCCGATGCAGCCAGCATGGAGTGGTGATAACCCCGCTTCGGGCAATTGCTTGGTGTCTGTGCTGGCATTATGGGCAGAGACAGGTTTTACAGGGAAAATCATTCCCGTGCTGGCGCAACAGCCTGATAAACCCTCCCCCGATTGGCATTTCCAGATTGAATCAACTGGAACGATAGACCCCACCTGCCAGCAATTTGCGCATGGCACGGAAATGAAAACAGTGCCGCCGGACGACCTGATGTATAAAACAATGATTGAAGGTTCTGTTTTTGATGAAGTTGAAAACAAAAGCCTGAGGGCGCGTCTGCGCGTGCTTTTGCAAAATTTGCAGGAAAATGGCTATACCGCCTCAACATCTGCCAATGAAACGGTGGACAGGCTCGAGCAGGCCTTTGCGCAGTATAAACAACCAGCAGTGGATATTACGCCTTTGCGCGGCCGTCTCTAGAACCAAGCGACTGCGCATGTCCAGTTTCGAGGGTGAAGCTATAAAAATTCAGCTCGCGCCCATCGAGGCTTTTTCTGCCCCTCGGGTCTGGCGTAATGACAGGTTCGCCGCTGATTGAAAGCTTCTGGCTTTTTGGAAGCAGCGCATTGGCGGCATCAATATCCGCCTTGAGTGTTTCAGGCGAAATTTCATACTGGAACACGCGCGACGGCGGGGAAGGATACGCCAGCACCAGCTTTCCGTTCGGCTCAAGCGTTTGCGCTATTCTAACGAGTGACTCCACCCTTTCGGCGGGATCAACATATTGCCAGACAGCAAGCAGCAGCACCGCATCGAATTTTTCATCCGGCTTCACACTGTCCAGTTTCGGCAACATGCCGTCCCGATAGTCAATATTCGGGTGCGAACGTTCGCAGATGGCAATTTCGCGTAAATCAGACGGCTCAACGGCCACGACCTTATGTCCCGCCGCGGCCATTTTAATATCGTCATGCCCCGCGCCTGCGCCAATGTTCAGAATTTTTAAGTGCCTGCCGTCTTCGGCGGCCTTATCCAGCAATGCGTATAGCTGCGGAAACGCCTGCCTGCGGTCCACTGCGTCATAGCCCGCCGCAATCGTTACTGCCTTTTCACCGTTATGGTCGTTTATTCCATTTTGATTTGGCATAAGAACAACATTTCACCCCATCCTGCAGGAATGCACAAGCTGCAAAAATGGGCCACAAAAAGAATGGGGGCGGCTTGCGCCCTCCCCCATCCTCGACTCAAGTGAGGTTGCCCCCACTCTCGTCTATTACTTCGTCAGCCCGTTCTCCTCGCACCAGTCGGCCGCGTTGATAAGCGTGGTGTCCAAGTCCCCCGTCTCCTCCCCGATATCGATCAGGGCGATGACGGTGTTCGGAACGAACCCACACTTCCGCAGCGGCTCCGCGATGGTGTCACCCTCGCGGATGGAGTTGAACACGTCCTGCCACAGGTTCGTGTACTTCTCCGTACGGCACATCCCCTTGACGATGGAGAGCGCCGCGAGGATGGGCACACCGGACGAGGTCATGAACCCCAGCGCACGCAGCGTACGAGCCAGTTCACCCGCCTTCGGGTTTTCCAGCGCCGCAGCGATCCGCGGGAGAATGACCTCCAGCGCACCACCAGCTTCGCCGGCCTGAACCATGCCCGTGAACACCTTGTTGAAGACCTCCGGGTGTTTCCCGAGGGCCTCGCTGAGGCTGTCCCCGGACTCGACGTCGTTGACGACGGCGAGCATGGCGGACTTGACCTTGCCCGGCTTCAGGTCGCTGGCGACGATGCGCAGCGAGCGGAGGACGGGCGCGCCGGCGTTCTGCAGCACGGACAGCGAGCGGGCGACGAACAGCACCTGCTCCTCCTTCAAGCTCGGGATGAAACCGAGCAGGCGGAGGAAGAAGCGCACCAGACGCACGATGGCGTCACTCATAAATCACCCTTCCCTTGCGGGATTTAGGTGTCAAGAGCGTCTGAATCCCGCGACAGCAGGATATGGTACAGACGATCTAAGACGCCTTTATTTTACCAAGCAAGCCCCCGAAAGTAAATTTTAATTAAGGATTGGCGCGGCGAAAAAACACGCCTAATATATTGATATATAGCGTTTATTTTTTATGTAACGATAACATAATAAATGGTCGGGGCGGGTGAAAGACCACTACCCTAAAATCAGATTTTCCGTGAAGATACGATTTCCAATGAAGGCGCGGGGCTTTCCTGATGCGTAATCTTAGGAAGTTCTGCGGGCATTTCATTCGACTTTCCAAGAATAAAGTCGTTGGGCTCGATATATAAAATGGGTTTACCCTGCGCCCGAAAATAGGCAATTTCTTTTTGAGTGCCGGTGCTTTTTTCCCACCCGGGCAGTTGAACCACGACCAGTGTTTGAGAAATATTCATGAAGGGAACATCCGCATCTGTCCAATAAGCGCTACCCAGCGTAGCGATGCCTTTCTGTCGCGAGATAATTTTATCTGGCGGATGCGTTAGCGTAATACAGCACACCGCCGTATGTTGATGCGCAATATATTGGGCATAGGCACGCGTCAGCGCTTCGTATCGAAAATTTTTAACAGCGTCATCCGTATCGGTGTATGGTCCGGCAATAAAATATTGAACGGAAGGATTAGGGATGGCTCTAACGCGGGATACCCAATTATTAAGATTTTCAGTCATTATCGCCCCAGCGGTTAAAATTTTAATACTTCTGGTTATCAACAAAATTTACCTAAGGCTACCAAAAATTCAAATAAATGGTGGAGGCGAGAGGATTTGATGCTCGCCTGCTGGCTTACCTCCTGTTGCCGCGTTGCTGCTTTTGCTTCCCCTCGTCGAGGAAATCCTTGCAGCAAGGGCACGCACCCAGATGCGCTTCGACTTTTTTGATCGTCTCGCGGCCAGCCTCATCCGTGATGATGGCAATCAGCTCTCCCTCAGTCACGCCGTCCTGGGGATTCGAACACGAAGGAAGTGGATTCCCCCGCTGTTGCTGTTTGGCCATCAAGGCCTTGATCCGTTCGGAGAGCGGAACTTCTGGGTTATTCTGCATTATAATTCACCCCTTTCAGATATGGTGCTTCGCTTGCTGCGGCAAGCCTGATTCTACGCAGCACCCAACAACAATTGCAAAGAGATAAGCACTTTTAAGGTGCAGGGCTTCAGCAATGGATTTGAGAATGCCTTCCATTAACTACCCCTGATTGTCATCTTATTGCGACCTATTTGCGACCTATAGTATTTTTGCTACTGTGACAAAAACACATAACCTATTGAAATAAATGGTCGGGGCGAGAGGATTTGAACCTCCGACCCCCAGTCCCCCAGACTGGTGCGCTAACCGGGCTGCGCTACGCCCCGACAAGTAAAAACAAGGCTTCCGTTTAATGAGATTTTGGGCCTAAGGCAAGCAAAGTTTAGGGTAAATCCACGCCGCTGATGTCCAGCTGCTCGCGGAGCGAGACTTTCAGCCGTTCCAGCCCTTGCATATCCATGGCTTCGCAGCGCGCCACCAGCATGGGTTGGGTGTTAGACGCCCGCAGCAGCCACCAGCCATCCGGCGTGTTTACGCGCATACCGTCCACATCGCTGAAATCAGCCCCATCCTGCTGAAGTCGGGCCTTTACCTCGTCAATGACCGTGAATTTACGCATATCGTCGCAGTGGAAGCGCATTTCAGGGGTGTTCACCCTGATTGGCAGCGCCTTGCGCAGGTCGGAAAGCTTGACGCCGGAGCGCGACAGCAGCCCCATAAGCCGCACCGCCGCATAAAGCGCATCGTCAAACCCGTAATATTTATCGGCAAAAAACAGGTGGCCGCTCATTTCGCCCGCCAACGGCGCGCCGGTTTCCGCCATTTTTGATTTAATCAGCGAATGGCCTGTTTTCCACATCAGCGGATTACCACCGAGGCGCGCGATTTCCTCGAACAACGCACCGCTTGCCTTCACGTCGGCGATAATAGTCGCCCCCGGGTTTTCGTGCAGCACGTCCGCAGCATAAATCATCAGCAACTGGTCGCCCCAAAGTATCTCCCCCTCGTCGTCCACCACGCCGATGCGGTCGCCGTCGCCGTCAAATGCAATGCCCAAATCGTATTTTTTGATAAGCACCGTATCAATCAGCTGCTCGAGGTTTTTAGGTACGGTGGGATCCGGATGATGCACAGGGAACGTGCCGTCAATCTTGGAGTTCATCGGCAAGTGATCGCCGGGAAGCAGCTTGCAAAGCGCCGACATGATTTCGCCCGTAGCGCCGTTGCCCGCGTCCCACGCCACTTTCAGCTTGCGCTCACCGTCATAGGCCGACAGCAAACGCTGTGTGTATTCGCGGGTGATGTCGTGGACATTGTGGCTGCCCCTGCCATGAATGAAAGCAGCATTGGCGACCGCTATGCGCAGCGCCTGTATATCCGCGCCGTAAAATGCCTTGTTGTTCAGCACAAATTTGAAACCGTTATGGTCCGACGGGTTGTGCGATCCGGTTATCATGATGCCGCCTGCACATTTTTGCGTATAGGCGGTGTAATACAACATCGGAGTAGGCCCGAGGCCGATATCCATGACATCAACGCCGGAATCCATCAGCCCCTGGCACACGGCTTCAGCCATAATAGGCGAGCTTAAGCGGCCGTCACGCCCCACGCATACCCTTGGCGCTACCTGCACATCGGCAGCGCGCGCAGCAAACGCACGTGCGATAAAGTAAGCATCCTCTTCATGCAGCGTTTTTCCCATTACGCCGCGAATGTCGTATTCACGGAAAATAGTGGGGTCACATGGCCATGCGGCCGCTTTCTGCATCGAGTCTTTGTACATAGGAAAAAATATCAGGTGTTAGGGGTTGTTAAAACCGGTCAGGCGCGCTGAATTCACCCTGCGCTGTTCAGCCAGCTGCACGGTAAGCGCCTTGGCTTTTTGCGCGTCCATACCCGCAAGGATGGGGGCGACTTTCTTTTCCGACATCTTGTCAATCACCAGCAGCAAAATCGGCATTTCCACTTCGTCGAAAATGCGCGCTGCATCTTCCGGTCTCATATTTTCGTATATCTTCACGAGGCTGGTGATTTTGGTGTCTTCTTTTTCGTTATATTGCTTCAGCAGCGCCGCCACTTCGTCCTTCATGGCTTCAATCTGCTTTATTTTGGTATCGATGCGTTTTTCCGTAGCATCAAGCGTGTTTTCCTTAATCTCGATATTTGCTTCCCAACGCTCTAGTTCCTGCCTGCGCTCTGATAAACGCTGCAGCAGCTCAAGCTGCACTTCAGAAAAACTGTCATCTACTGTATCACCAGGAGTATCGGATATTTTAATGTCTTTATTGGTGGGAGAAGACGTTGGCTCTGCGGCTTGTTTTGGCATAGCGTCTTTAGCCTCGGATTTTTCATCCTTGCTGTCTTTTGGGCTATTTTTTGGCGTTTCCTTAGCCGCGCCTTTGGCCTCGTCCTTCTTGGTTTCCTCAGCTGGCTTGGGTATTTCCTTAGGCGGTGGCGTCGTCGGACCTGCCTGCACGCTGGCAATCAGTAATTTTTGGGAAATGGCTTCAGTGCCACGCACTACGTCAATAACCTTCACCACCATAAAAAACATGGCAGCCGCAATGGTGGTTGGGATTAACCTGAAACGGAACATGTTACCTTTCACATAATCCTTTGGCACATTATCTTTTGACACCGGCACGAATCAGCTCAAGCAATTCCTGCTCCACGCGTGAACGCGGGCGGTCGCCCTGTGGTTTGCTGTCATTGGCGGCACTCACCGGAGCAGCGGAGCGTGACGGTTTGCTCATCACTGGCTTGCGTTCGTCTTCAACGTCCATCTCATAGCGCTGCGCGCGCCCGCTAATGCGCTCAAGCACTGCGCCTAGCGAAGCCGTGGTTTTTTCACGTATGCCGACCAGCTGTTGCGGTTCCGGCGGCTTTTTTGGTGCCGCTGCTACCGGACGTGCCACACGTTGCAGCGATTCCGGAAGCTCGGCCTCGGTTTCCCATGTATCTTCTTCGGCAGCAGGAGAAGTTTGTTCAGCTATCACCTTGCTGCGCGCGCGGTTCACCGCAAAACTTGCTTCCATCTGGTTGGCCAGCTTGTTGCCCTTTTCAATCATGAACGCAAGGTCATCAAGCAGAAAGTTGGCCTTATCAATACGGTGCTGGATATTCTCGCCGATTTTCTTGCTGGCTGTCTGCAGGGCAATGATGCTGTCGGACGCGCGGCGGGTGGACTCGTCGAAATGGTGCAGCAGTTGCGCCAGCTCGCCCTTGCTGTCCTGCAATATTTTAATACGTTTGTTGAGAATCCAGCAATACACAACCGTAGCGCCCAGCAACCCAACAATCACGATGTTCAGTATCAGGTTTGCAATTGCAGCCGTCATGTTTAGTCTTTCGCTTTACGCTTTATCGAATCATTCAGTGATACAGCTATGGTATCGCCCACTTTGCCAAGCGTACCCTTGGTCAGGTCAATGCCACCGCAGCGTAAGGTTACATCATCTTCAGGTGAACAGTCCAGCAATACGGTTTTACCCACCTGAAACGACATAACATCCTTAAGTGTCATGGTTTTTTCAGGAAGAGTAATCTCTAGTTCGATGTTGGTGTTCTTGAGTTCCTTGCCCAAATGCTTTTCCCACACCGTGTCCTGACCAAAATTTTCCCCCATGAACATTTGCAGCAGCAGTTCACGGATAGGCTCGAGTGTGGTGTGCGGCAGCAATATTTCCACCATACCACCACGGTCATCCATCATGTCAACGCGCAGGCGCACCAGAAGCGCCGGATTGCCCGGGCGGGTAATGGTAGCGAAGCGCGGGTTGGTTTCCAGCCGGTCAAACAGGAAGGTCGCGGGCGACAGCGGCTCAAAGGCCGTTCCCATATCCGCCAGCAATACGTTAATCATGCGTTTTACGATTTCCTGCTCAATCGTGGTGTAGGGCCTGCCCTCAACGCGTACGGTCTTGTGGGTTTTACGACCACCGAGCAGGATATCCACCATCGAGTATATCTGTGAGCTGTCCACCGTCACCATGCCCAGGTTTTCCCATTCCACAGCGCGAAAAACAACAAGCAACGCAGGCAACGGGATGGAGTTGAGATAGTCGTCAAAGCGAATGCTCACCATTGACTCAAGGCTTACATCCACGTTTTCCGAGGTAAAATTGCGTAACGAAGTGGAAAGCTGGCGCACAAGGCGGTCAAACACCACCTCCAGCATCGGCAGTTTTTCATAGGCAGTAGTCGATTTGTCGAGAATGGCGAAAATGCCTTCGCCAGAATTCTTCGGGTCGTCTTTTTTAACGTCAAAACCGAGCAATGTGTCGATTTCGTCCTGATTCAAAACGCGTTGGGGTTCTTCTCCGCCGGCAGCGGCGCCTTCAGCAGCTGCAGCGGGGTCAGCAGCCTTCTGCTCTTCTGCCTCGAGCATTTTTGCCCACTCGTCAGCAGCAGCGGTGTCATCCGGGGTTGTTGTTTCGGTATCAGCCATGATTCCTTCTTATCCGTTCAATAGCTTATAGCACATTAACATAGTCGCTACAATCGTAACCATATAGATAAGGGCAAAAGCCGTGCCAACTGTCTGAGAGCGTGACGCTAAAACAACATTAACAACTACAACACTACTGTACGATAATTTCCTTAAACAGCACGTCTTTTACCTTCACCGGAACCAGCACCTTATTGGCACGCAGGAGCAGTTCCTCACGCAGCCTTTGTATGCCGGCAGAGCCTACGAGATCGCTGGGACGCAACTCCCTCATGTAAGTGTTATAAGTGTCAAGCAGGCGCGGCATGTTAGCTTCGATGTGGTTAGCGTCATCAGACTTACCCAGTTCGAGTACAATGGTCGCCTTGAGGAAGCTGGTTTGTTTATTGGTGGAGCTAAGGTTAATCAAGAAATCCGGCATGGTAAGGAAAACCGGTTTTTCTAGCGGCTTTCCATCCTCGCCAACCTCGGCGTTTTCGGACTCGCCACCACCAAGAAATCCGCCAAAATAAGCGCCCGCAAGGCCACCCACTATCAGCAGCACTACGAAAGCGCCAATCATCAACAATTTCTTTTTAGATTTTTTAGGTGCATCGACACCTTCAGCACCAGCTTCCGATTCGCCTTCTCCATCTTCACCAGCTTCTTTCAACTTATCTTCTGCTGCATCATCAGCATCTTTTTCTTTTTCAAGCGGCGGTGCTTTAGCCATGATTTTTCCCTGTTATCTGGCTGTCTTTCCGCTATTTGCCCTTTGCTTAACAAGCACACTAAGCAATAACGGATGACAACAGTTAATGACTATCGCTTATAGGGTTTTATTCTTCATTTTTCAAGCGAATGTATCGACTTAGCACAATATTGCAACCATAGGTGAGGATGTGTTGCTTTTAGGCAATGCAGGAAATCAACATTTGGCAGTCTCGGAAATGCCATTTGCACTCTTGTGACATAGCCTGCCGCCAGCAGCTTACCGGACTTGTTTTGGCAACCCTAAAAACATGGCAACATTCTGATTATCATAAAATAACCATTTGGCACGATTCATGCATGTATCAAAGCGTCGCTAACCAAAACAATGGATTTTCAGGAACTACGGCCCATGGATAACAGTATTTACATAGCCTTGTCCCGTCAGCTTGCGGAATTCCGTGACATGCATATCACGGCGAATAATATCGCCAACACTAACACCACAGGTTATCAAACCGAGCATCTGCTGTTCGATTCTTACCTGACGCACGACATTAATAAAGGAGTGCGTAACAAGATGTCGTTCGCCAATGACATCGCGTCTTACCGCAACACCGAAACAGGCAGTATGCAAATTACAGGTAACGAGCTGGATATGGCTATTCAGGGCGATGCCTATTTCACCGTGGATACACCGTTGGGCGTTCGCTACACCCGCGCCGGAAATTTCAAGGTGTCGCCAACAGGAACACTTATAACAGACGAGGGTTATCCCGTTCTCGATACTGGCGGCCAGACTATCAACTTCCCTGAAGACGTCACAAAAGTAGAGGTGGGTGAAAATGGCAACCTTAAAGTCAATGATGAAGATTTTGGTTCGCTTGGTATAGCGCAATTCGCTAATTCCCAATTACTCGAACGCGCAGGAAACAGGTTATACAGAACCGACGCTCCTTCGCAGCCAGCTGAAGGTGTGCGCGTGCTGCAGGGCATGCTTGAAGGTGCAAACGTAAAACCAGTACTTGAGCTAACGCACATGATGGATGTGGCGCGTAGTGTCGAGGGAACCGCAAAATTTATTGAGGCCGTCTATGATTTGGAGCGCAAGACCTCCAACATATGGGCGAAACAAAGTTAGTAGCGAAGGAGAACAACCATGCGTTCATTAGATATCGCAGCAACCGGGATGCAGGCGCAACAGCTGTATGTTGACGTTACCTCGCAGAACCTTGCCAACATCAATACGACCGCATACAAATTGCAGCGCCCTGAATTTCAGGATTTGCTGTATCAGGATTTACGCACCGTTGGCAGCAACTCGTCCGACAGCGGCACCATCGTCCCCACAGGTATCCAGATTGGTCTTGGTGTGAAAGCCGGCGGTATCGGCCGGAACACCTCGCAGGGCACGCTGCAATCCACCTCGGGATCACTTGACCTTGCCGTACAGGGGCGCGGCTTCTTCCAGATTACGCTGCCCACCGGTGAAACCGCCTATTCACGCGCTGGCAGCTTCCAGATAAGTCCGGACGGCAACATTGAAACTATCGACGGGTTCCTTGTATCTCCGACCATCACCATCCCTGCCAACGCGACCGCTATCAGCATCGACCAGACGGGTCAGGTGTTCGCCACCATCCCCAATCAGGTAGCACCGCAGAACCTCGGCCAACTGCAAACAGTGAACTTCATCAACGAAGCAGGCCTTAAGCTGATTGGTAACAACAACTACCTTGAAACAGCAGCGTCCGGCGCACCTGTAACCGGCACCCCCGGACAGGACGGTCTTGGCACAATTCTGCAAGGCTTCCTTGAAAATTCGAACGTCAACCCTGTGAGCGAACTTACCAACCTCATTAAGGCCCAGCGCGTATATGAAATGAACAGCAAAGTCGTGTCCAAGAGCGACGAAATGCTGCAAGCATTGAACCAGAGCGTGTAATATGATGAAGCAATTATTGATATTTGCCCTTAGCCTTTTAGTGCTGCCGTTGGCAGGAACGGCAAATGCCTATACAGATGGCAGCTCGCCTTCGCATTATGAAAAGCCGATGTTCCAGCTTTCGGTTAAAGATGCGGAAACCGCTATCGCCAAAGCATTGACCGAAGCCGGAGCAGGTGACAACCTCGCCGCAACTATCGTAAGCCGCAAGAGTGATGTGCTGTTTACCCATGGCCAGCCGGTGATTGCAGAAATACGCAACCTGCAGTTTGACAAGCGCGACCACCAGTGGAGCGCCAACATATTATTTATCGCCGATAAGGATGTTGTCTCCGCGATTCCTTCCAGCGGACGCTTTGAAGAAATAATGAGCATTCCGGTGCTAAAGCGCAACATCCGCAACGGCGACGCCATCAGCGTGAGCGACATTGAACTTGTTCCCTTCGCCGTATCGCGCGTTAGCAGCAACACCATCACCGACATGCGTATGCTGGTTGGAAAATCGCCGGTGCATTCCATTTCCGCACGCCGTCCGGTGCGCGCCAACGAAATCGAAAGCCCGACCCTCATAAAGAAAAATGCTGTCGTGCAGATAAACTACTCTACCCCCGGCCTGCAGATTATCACCGCAGGACAAGCTATAGAAGATGGGGCACTGGGTGATATCATCAGCGTGCGTAATGTTAACAGCAAACGTATCGTGCGCGCGATTATCGAAGACGAAGCCAATGTGAAAATCGTAACACTTAATAACGAAGTGCCGTCGCCATCAGCATCTGCACTGAACAATGCACTTGTACCGCCGACAGGAGATGAACATGCAACCAACTAAACGCTCACTCCTGTTATTGCTTGCATCCACACTGCTTTCCGGCTGCCAGAACATGCTCGACCGGATGGACCATATCAATAAGCCGCCACCAATGGCCGCTATAGTAAACCCACAGGAAAAACCGGAATACAAGCCCATGTCATGGCCACTCCCGGAAACACCGCCGCCAGCCAAGCAATATGCCAATTCGCTGTGGCAGCCCGGCGCACGCGCTTTCTTCCGTGATGGCCGTGCCGCGCGTGTGGGCGATATCCTGAAGGTGAATATAACAATCAACGATAAGCTGCAGTTCAACAACAAGACGGAAATGAAGCGCGAAAGCGAAGAAACATCTGCCGCTAACGATGCCCTTGGCTTGGAGCGTAAACTGAAGATTATTCCTTTCCTGCCAGGTGGTGCGCCGAATCCGGCCAGCCTGCTTGATATTACTTCCGACAGCAATACCAAAGGCACCGGCACTATACAGCGTCAGGACATTGTGAAAACACAGGTGGCAGCAATGGTTACGCAGATGCTGGCAAACGGTAATATGGTGATCGAAGGCAAACAGGAACTGACCATGAATAATGACCTGCGCGAAGTAGCTGTGCGCGGTGTAATCCGTCCGCAGGACATCAACTCGGATAATACGATTGATTCAACCCAGATTGCGGAAGCGCGCATCACCTACAGCGGCCGCGGCCAGTTGCAGAATGCTCAGCAGCAGCGTTGGGGTGGTCAGGTAGTGGATATATTGTCGCCGTTCTAGCTGGCGCGTTCTAATTGACCTGTTAGGCCATTACCATTCCGGTAGAACGATCGACGCCCATGCTCGGGGTATTCGGGCTGGCAAGCTTACTAAGCACGTCACCTCGGTCAGGTGATGCCCATGCCAAGGAAATGGGATTGTCCTTTTCCGTCTGCAAAGCTGCAAAAGCGGCGGCAGGAAGCGTAATAATACTGGTTACCGCTTGCCCCATTCCCATACCTGCCTCAGGTGCCGAGGGGGCATTTTGCGACGGCGCTGAAACAGCAGCAGATGTGCCGGCCGAACTGGATACAGCGGCAGCAGCAACGGCTGTAGTCGTGCTGGCACCACCAAAAGCGCCAGTAACCGCACCAACCGCGCCTACGGTCAGCTCTCCGATACGGTCAAATATTTTGGTCAGGTTATCGCCCATTGTCTGGGCAGCATCCATCAGGTAATTGCCTATGCCCTGTGCGCCTTCACTCATACCTTATCCTTTTCAGCCCGAGTAATGCTCTACACAGGCTTGATATACTGCATTATTAATTTTAACCAGAAATAGCGGATAATTAAACATATTAGAAGCGCTTATGCATGAATTATTTATGACGAATATAGCAAATAATTGATGTATTTCAATGTATTAGAAAAATGCTATTATTTGAAGGCCGCCGCTGCATGCTGCGGATATGCTGGAGATGCATTCACAATATTGCTGTCTTTGAGCGACATCGGCCTTTCAACAAGGCTCTTTTTTGACCCCGCCAGCGAACTGAAAGTCTGGTCTAAAAGCGTCATCATTTGGCTATCACGGCTTGCTCCAGACGTGCCTCCCATTACTACTGCAACTAGGCGAACTCCGTCCTTATTTGCAGAGGTCACAAGGTTAAAGCCGGAAGCGCGTATATAACCGGTTTTGATGCCGTCAACGCCCGGGTATTTTTCCATTACGCGGTTGTGGCTGGGGTAAGTAATGCCGTTCCAGGTGAAGCTGGTATATTTGAAATAGTGGTAATATTCAGGAAAGTCTCTACGAAGCGCAATCGCAAGCCTTGCCATGTCATAAGCGGTGGTGCGCTGTTTATCGTCCGGCAGGCCTGATGGATTGCGGAATACGGTATCTTCCATGCCAAGTTCATGTGCCTTTTTCGTCATAATCATGGCAAAATTCCACTCTGTTTCACCCAGATGCTCGGCCAGTACCATGGCCGCATCATTGGCAGAACGCACCACGAGGCTCTTAATTGCCGCCTCCACAGGCAGGCGATCTCCCTCATCTAACGAGATATTTGTCTGTGGCTGAGAAGCGGCTTTTTTGGAAACATGCATCTTGTCCTGAAGCTTTAGCTTACCCTTTTTCAAGGAATCAAATGTCAGGTACAGGGTCATCATTTTAGTAAGCGATGCCGGGTAACGGCTGGCTCCTGCACTCTTCTCATACAATACCTGCCCTGTGTCCGCATTCACTACTAGGGCCGCATATTGCGGCACAGGAGTTGTAGTCTTTTTAGTTCTGCTGGAGGTGGATTTTGAGGAAGAACTGGTGGATTTTGAGGAAGAACTGGTTGATTTGGAAGTAGAGGCGATCTTTGAAGAAGATGACTTGCTCGCACTCGATGAGCTAGAAGTTTTGGTGGATGTGGATTTAGACGAAGTTGTTGTGGAAGGCTTCGAAGAAGTAGTTGTGGTTTTGCTAGTCTTTGAAGACGTAGTACCAGAGGTAGTCGCAAAACTATCGGTTGAAGGTAGCGACGCAATGAATAAAGCCGCAACTGATAGAAAAACAATAAAAAAGCGTCCACGTAACATGTAAGGAACAATCTCACCTGTTTTGAAGTTTTTGGTTAACTTATACTTTACCAATATACTATCAATAGTGGTTAATCAACACTTTCTGTCAATATGATGTAGAAAAATCGCATCCGAATACGCAAACCAAATCAAGCGCCTCTTGTCGCACAGACATGCAGAATTAACCGGTTTGTTAAGCAAATGGCTGCCTGTGACCCGTTTTAGGACGAGTAAAAGGTACAAGAAACCTTGACAATTTACACGCGGCACACTATATGCAGCCTACGCAATGTTGCAGTGCGGTATATGCTTGTAACCTAGCGGATACACATTATTGCACTACTGAATCACCCTAAGGGAGCATTAACCATGACCACAACTAACAAAAAAATGTCTGGCCAGCCATCTGCCAAACTTGCATCGACCAAACTTGCGTCGAATGTTGCGAACAAAGCTGCAAAAAACACTTTTGCCGCTGTTGAAACCGGCCGTCACTCTGCTGAAAACGTCGTGAAAATCGGCGGCAAGGCAGTTCAGGAATTCATCGCCAGCAGCGCAGGTGAAGCCCAGAAAGCACAGGAAAAGGCGTTTGCAATGGGCCGTGAAGGCGCTGAGCAGTTCGCTAAGTCCGCTGACGTTGTCACCAAGGCAATGTATGAAGCGGTTTCCATTTCGCGTGACAACCTTGAAACCTGCCTGGAATGCGGAAACACCACCGCTGCCCTCGCTAAGGACCTCAGCAGCGAAATGTTCGAATTCGCCAACAAGGCAATGACCGAACAGATGGAAATGTCGAAGGAATTCTTCGCATGCCGTACCATCAACGACATGTTTGAACTGCAGAACAGGCTGTTCAAGAGCGCCGTTGATAACTTCTTCAACGAATCCGTAAAGCTGTCCGGTATGGTGTTTGAAGCCACCTCCGAAGCTCTGGAGCCCCTGAACGAGCGCGTTGCACAGGCAACCGAACAATTCAGCAAGGCACTGGCTGCTTAATCAGCTGGCGTAATTGCTAAATAAAAAAGCCCCGCGAAATGCGGGGCTTTTTTTATCCTTGAAAGCAACGAAGGTTACTTCTTTGCTTTCTTTTTAGCTTTTACGGCCACTGGTTTTTTGGCCTTCGCAGCAGCCTTAGCGCCACGCTTGGACGATTTACCCTCATCTTCCTCGTCATCATCGACTTCTACGTCATCCTCGATACCATCGATAATGGCGCCATCACCTGCTTCGTCTTCGATTTCAATTTCCTCGTCGTCGGTGCCGGTCGCTTCAATGTCTTCAAGCTCTTCGAGCGATTCAATATCTTCTACATCGTCGATCTCTTCGATTTCCTCTTCGGCATCGATAGTTTCAATGTCCTCAAATTCCTCAAGATCCACATCATCAATTTCTTTAACAACAGGTTTCTTTACCTTTTGTTTGGCTTCTACCCTTGCCTTTTCCTTGAGTAGCGGATCATCTGCCGCCACCTCTACCGTTGCCTTGGCACGGCCACGGCGGGTTTTAACAGGGGCATTGATATCATTTGCTGTTTTGCATTTGGGGCATGGAGCCGGATTCTTTCCCAAATCGTAAAAACGCGAGCTACAGCCCACGCACTGACGCTTTAAACCCCAATTCATTTTTGTCACTGGCCAATCTCCACTAAGTTTTTTATAACAGGCTTATGCTACTTCTCTGCCTGAATTAATTGTGATGTCAATGTTGAAACGTGGGGTAGTGATTAGTGATTACATTTTTTTTTGCAAGACAATTCTATTGAAACTTCTTGTTTTGTACCCAATTTACATATGTATTGTCTGGAAATTACATATAAATCTTTCTATTTAAGGATACCTAAGGAACAATAAATTTATGACACCCGCACATAATCAGCCCAGCGACACGAATAACGGACATACCTCCGACAAGAAGGCCAATGACGACCAAGTCAATGCTGCGCCGCAACAAGGGTTGGACGCCGACCTTGCCGCCGCCGCTGCCCAGTTTACCGGCGAAAAATCATTGGAAGATAAGGTTCAGGAACTGGAAGCCGAAATTGCCAAACTGCGCGACCAGTGGATACGCGCCGCGGCAGAAACCGATAACGTGCGCAAACGTGCGCAACGCGATATTGAGGAATCCTCGAAATATGCCGTTACCAATTTCGCACGTGATATGATCGACGTTATCGAAAACCTTAGGCGGGCTTCCGACAGCATTCCCGCAGGAGTAAGACAGACCAACGACGTACTCAGGACTCTCGGTGAAGGGGTGGATCTCACTTTGCAGGAGTTGCTTGGCATATTCCAAAAATATGGCATCATGCGCATAGACCCGCTAAACCAGAAATTCGACCACAACCTTCATCAGGCTGTTGTACAGATTGATAATAACGACGTTCCGCCCGGCACGGTTGTACAAGTTGTGCAGGCAGGCTATATCATTCAAGACCGTTTGCTTAGGCCAGCTATGGTTGCCGTGTCAAAGCGGGGGGAAACGACAGGTAAAATAGACACCACAGCATAGAGCATCATGAAAAAAACCGACATCCCCTTCTCTACCGATGACTCCCATGCTTTCCTGCCATGGGTTATCGGTATCATGGTCGGGCTGGCCGGATTATTGCTTTGCCTTGGCCTTACAGTTGATGGCTGGATGGTCGAACGCCACCAGAATTATGAAAAACGCTTTACGGTAAATATTCCTGCCGGCTTGGACGATCTAGACAAAAAAATGAAGGTGGTAACCGAGGTGCTTCAAGCAACCAAGGGGATCAGCTCCGTTTCACAGGTCGGCAAGGATAAATTGCAGGACATGCTCAAGCCATGGATTGGCCGCAACAGCTCACTCGAAAACCTGCCCTTACCTACCGTGCTTGACGTAACCATGGACAATAACGCCATTGTCAATCTCGGTGAACTGCAAACAAAACTGGCCATTGTTATAAGTGGCATCGAAATAGACTCTCACGAACAGTGGGTGGCCAATTTTTCTGATTTCTCCGCCACACTTAGCTATCTTGTGATTATTCTGGCTGTGCTGATTATCAGTGGGCTATCGCTTACTATTGCCTTCACCTCGCGTGCAGCACTAAAGTTACACGCGCGCACCATCAACCTGCTACACTCCATCGGTGCTGAAGACAGATATATCTCCAGACAGTTCCAGCGCGATGCCTGCCGCCTGACATTATATGGCACAGTACCCGGGTGTATTGCCGCCGGCCTTATTTATTGGGCAACTGGTCTTTACATGAAATCCCTCGGATCTTCCATGCTGCCGTCATTAGCCATGCACCTGCCGCATTTTGTACTTCTGCTGGCATTGCCGCTAGCATGTGCCGCTATTGCCTGGATAACCGCACGCTACTCAGTATTACAACAACTACAGCACAAGTTGTGACCCGTTTTATTTACAAAATGATTGTCTGGTTTGTGCTATGCTTGTGTGTATGGCTAGGCGGCCTGTCATGGTTTACACGCCAGATTCCCTCACAGGCCGTTGAGTACGCTGCCCCCGCTGACGCCATTGTTGTGCTAACAGGTGGCAGCAGCAGGCTAGAGCATGGCCTAGAACTGCTGGTGGAAGGCAAAGGCAATGTGCTATTCATAAGCGGCGTGGGTAAAGCTGCCACACTGGGCGCACTGCTGCAAAATATACCTGCTAACCTGCGCGATAAGGCCCTGCGTAAACCTATCCTGCTCGGATATGAGGCAGAAAACACTATTGGCAACGCCCGCGAAATTTCCGAATGGCTAAACAAGGAAGGATACAAAACCGTACGCCTTGTTACCTCAAGCTATCATATGCCCAGAAGCCTTGAAGAAATACGTATCGCTACACCGGGCGTTACCTTTATCCCTGCCCCCGTGTTTCCAGAGGAATTCGTTTTGTATGAATGGTGGCGCAACGGCTTCAGCCGCAGCATGATTTTATCCGAATACCACAAATTCATTGCAGGCAAGTTCCGCCACTTGTTTGTAACCATCATGCACAGCACACAACTCTAGCCATGCTTTACCTGCGTTCACTGTTGTTCAATATCTTGTTCTTTGGCTGGGCATTGCTTTCTGCTGTGCTGTTTATGCCCTATTTTATTGTATCTATGCGCGCCGCCCAAAGCATTGGCAGGCCCTGGGCGCAGGTGTCACTGTTTCTGGCACACGTTACCTGCGGCATAACCTATGAAATACGCGGCAGCCAGTACATCGCTAATGACCCCGTCATTTATGCGTCAAAACACCAGTCGGCATGGGACACCATTATTTTCCATATAACCAGCCGCTGCCCTGCCTATGTGCTAAAGCGCGAATTACTCTTGCTGCCGCTCTGGGGCTGGTATCTGTGGCGCATGAAAATGATAGCCATCAACCGCGCGGCCAAGGCAAGCAGCATGAAGCACATGCTAAAGCAGGCCAAGGAAATTATTAAAGAACCACGCTCCATAGTGATTTTTCCGGAAGGCACGCGTACTGCAATTGGTGCGCCATCACAATATCATCCAGGTATTATTGCGCTCTACAGCCAATTGAAAATTCCAGTGGTTCCGGTTGCGCTTAATTCCGGTTTTTACTGGGCGAAGGACGCATTTATCAAACAACCCGGCAAAATTATCATTGAGTTCCTCCCCCCCATTCCTCCCGGGCTTCCCAAGGAAGAGTTCATAAAAAAACTGCAAGAAATGATTGAGGCTGCCTCCAAAAAACTCCTGGAAGAGGCTAATCGCCAATGACAACGGATAAACGCTTTGAAATAGCAATTTTGTTAAGTTTTGTTTTCATGGCGGCACTTCTATTGTTGTTTACACCGCCGAACATGGACGAATTTAATCACTATCACGCTTTGGCTTGTATAAATTACCCTAACTCATGGCTGCACAAATACACCGAAAGCTGTGACGAAAGGCTCGGATTATCTTTATTTGGGATAATTCCATGGCAACGCTCGTACGGATATGTCGGCATCACATATTCAATTTTGTACTATCCATTATTTCTTATATGGCCACACTGGATCAGCACAAAGGTGCTGGATCTTCTATTAATGATGCCGGGTATATATGCAGCGATAAAACTGCTCAATGTGAGGCTTTCAATTGCTATTCTTGCAATGTGCTGCACTTTCCCAATATTGTTCTATACTTTCCATAATTATGGACAACTTGCTCTACAGTTTTCACTTCTGTATGTAATTCCATGGCTAATATACAAGACACTTTTAGCCGATTCACGAAGCAAGTGGATAAAACTAAATGTGCTGGTTGCAGTTTTATTGGCTGCTGGCATTGAATCGAAAATTGTTTTTGTTTATTTCGTGCCATCTATCATAGTTTTGACATTAGGCGCATGCTGGCACATTAGGCCTAATATATTTTCACTCATATATTTTTTGGTCATACGGTTATGGCCAAGCTTTTTGCTCTTTGCATTCCTGATGTATGCGTTATTCACGGCTGATAGCCCTCGCCTCGTTTGGAACGGCACGGAATGGATAATTAAAGGCACCGTCCCATATTACCAAGCACTTATTAATTTTGATATTAACAGAGGCCATAAAGTTTCTAATCTATATCTGCTTTACACGCTCATATCTAACTTCTGGCTTAATTTCTACAATGCTGCTGGTTACTACTACGGCCTTAAGCCTATGGATCTCTTTTTTACAGGAAATTGGGACTGGTATGGCTTCCTGCTAAGTCTGCCATTCTGGTTATGCCTAATATTTCTATTTATTTATTATATACGATGCAGAAAGAGGGTGGAAAACCCCATTCAATTACACATATTGATATCGGTATTAGTTGCAACAGCAGCATCTTTGCTTGCCATAAGTTATAGTAGCAACGCAAAATGGGGACACCACATACTGCAGCCATTCTTTGTGTTTTTGGGTGCAATGGCAATGCTTTTGCAATTTGCGTGGCAAAATCACCGCCGTATCTTTTACGCCACCGCAACTGTACTGATAGTATCTCAGGTTGCCTGCACAATCTACGTGACTAGTAAGCGCCCTATCATTCACCACGACTGGCAAAGGATGGAAGCGCTTTCATACATCAAGAATCATGATCTCGCATCCAGGGCAATTATCAATCATTTAAGCTGGGGTACTTACTATATCTCCTCATTATACGGGCCGAAAAACCAAATAATTCTTTTTCAAGCACCCATTGCGGATACCGTTAAATTATCCAAAGAATATAATAAAAATATAGTGTATGTTATATGTTGCTCTGGAAATTTGCCACTTTTATCAGAGACAGCTAGATCTACCTACAATATGCGACTGGTATATGTGGGCAGTGGGTATGCTGAATGGCAGATCTGGACAAATGCTGATATAGACCCGGAGAATGTTAAGGTCATAACAGACGGCAGAGTTGGCATGTCGCCACACAATGAATACAATAAAAACAAAAAGGCAAGGCCCCCCTCTTTCTTGCCTTTTGATATTCCATACAATTCACAGCGGCTGCTTCCTTTAGTGACGCCTGCAACGCAAAGAATTGGTTACTACAACGCTATTACTAGCCGTATTAGGCTTTTGGTTAGCAATACATGCCCGCAAGATAAATACAAAAATGTGCGCACATGGGATAGGTCACCGAGAATTAAGGTTTGCAATAAATAATCTATGACACTTTCTCATCAACAGAATGCTTTCAATTTTACCAATGCCCTCCTCGCGCTTGGTAGAAAACTCTTGAGAACAGAACGCATCACAATCCTTGTAAGCATGTCATTGCTATTTATGGCTGGGTTGCTGACATACTGGATTCCACCAGATAATGATGAATTTATTCAGTACCATGCATTGGTATGCTGGCTATATCCAAAAGAATGGCTCGAAGTAAATCCAAATGTATGCGGTTTTTATGACATGTATCTGCTCGGGTTTATACCCTGGCAAAGGGCTTACAATTACATAGGCGCTACTTACTCCCTCCTCTATTACCCTATTTATTCACTCTGGCCCCATTGGCTAAGTACCAGAGTTCTAGACTCGTTAATTACGTTGGTAGGTGTCGTCGCGGCGGCGCGACTGCTTAAAATCCGGATGAGCATATCGCTACTATGTTTATGGGCAATCTTCCCGATATTTTTCTTCACCATTCACAATTACGGTGCTTTATCTATTCAGCTATCCGCACTCTATCTAGTGCCGCTACTTGCATATAAAACAGTGCAAATTACGGATAAGAAACTCTGGTTGCGCTTTAATATACTTACCGGTTTTGTGCTGGCCATGAGTATAGAATCAAAGCCTGTGCTTTTATATTATGTGCCGTCAATCTCTGTCCTAACATTGTTTGCATGCTGGCATTTGCAGCCCGGAATTAAGAGCATTTTTTATTTTCTTATTAAGCGGCTGTACCCTGCGATATTGCTTTCCGCCGCATTAATGCTCGTATTCTTAACTGCCAGCATCGCTGTTTACGGATGGAAAGACGATGATTTCACCATTGACCGCTACATATCATACTATGAAGCCCTTATTACAATGGACGTGAAGCCTACCACGGTTTCAGAAAAACTAAATCATTTATGGAAGCTGGTTGCGCAGACATGGCTTAATTTCTGCAATTCATCCGGCTACATTAATGGTTTCACCCAAATGAATTTTTCTACAGGGGATGTTGACTGGTTTGGCTTTAAGCTTACGTTACCGTTCTGGGGATGCCTGCTATGGCTAATTGTGCTGCACATATATTATTCTAAAAGAATAGTCTGCCCCCAACAGAAAAACATACTGATTGGGCTTTTTCTGTCTGCAATACTTGGCTTGATTGCAATTGCAAACAGTACGAGTACATGGATGCCCCACCACGTACTGCCTCCATTTTATTTCTTGCTTGGGGCAATGGCATTAATGCTGCAAACAGCAAGTAATCACAGCAAACGCCAATTTATTGCAATTGTAGCCATACTCCTGTCATCTCAGGTTGCCTGCGCTTATTACACCGCAATGAAACCAAAGGCTATTCACATACACGCATGGGAACGATTAGATGCACTTAAATTCATTAGAGATTATGAATTGTCAGAACGTACTGTAGTTAATAATCTCACATGGGGAACCTATTACCTTTCATCATTGAACGTTTCCAATGGACAATTGGATCTTGCTGAACACAGAGCCTGGGTAATATTACGAGCAGCTAATAAAATGGGCAGAGGAGTGACCTATATACAATGTTGTATTGCAGGAGGATTTCCCCTTCCTAGTGACGCGCTGGCAATACCACTCATGAGGCGTGTATTTATGGCTGATACTCATGCTCCCTGGGAGGTCTGGACCAGTGTTGACCCAGACCCTGAAAATTTCCCAATTATCACAGATGGTCGTGCGGGCATGGCTGTCCAGCCAGAAAATAAATATAAATCGAAAACAAGAAGGGCGCCTTCATTCTTACCTTATGATATGCCCTATAACTTTCAGCGACTGTTGCCACTGGTACGCCCTGCGCATAAACGGGTTGAATATTATAACGACATAAGCAGCAGAATACGGCTTTTATCCTCTACAAAATGCCCAAATGACGACAATAAGCGCGTACAAACATGGACGACCTCACCGTGGCGCAAAATTTGCCAATAACGTCTGTAACCAGCGAATTTTTCTTGAATTTTTTCTATTTTTGTATAGAAACTACGTATAGCGACAATGCTTGAATTCTTTTCCCACTGATAACAGGAACACGATGTCCAAACGCCCCTCCAAGCGCAAAGCCGACGAACTACGCAAATTAATACTAACCCCGGGTATCAGCCGCCATGCAGAAGGCTCGTGCCTAATTGAATGCGGAAACACTAAAGTACTATGCACGGCCTCGGTGGAAACAGGCGTACCCCCTTTCCTGCGTAATACAGGTAAGGGTTGGGTGACCGCTGAGTATGGCATGCTTCCGCGCTCCACCAACAGCCGTATGCCGCGTGAGGCCGCCAAGGGCAAGCAGTCCGGCCGCACACAGGAAATACAGCGACTGATTGGCCGATCACTGCGCGCCGTGATGGACATGAGTATATTGGGCGAACGCCAGATTGTTATTGATTGCGATGTGATTGAGGCAGACGGCGGCACCCGCACGGCATCTATTACCGGAAGTTATGTAGCGCTTGCACTCGCAATTCAAAAACTCCTCAAGGAAAAAACTATTGCCAAATCACCGCTGACGGGTCAGGTCGCGGCGATTTCCTGCGGTGTATTTAAGGGTACACCTGTACTCGACCTCGACTATGACGAAGACAGCAACGCCAGCATGGATGCTAATTTTGTCATGACCAACGACGGACGAATCATTGAAATCCAGTGTACTGCCGAGGAAGCTCCTGTAGAGGAAAAAGAGTTTAATGAGCTTTTGGCACTTGCACGCAAGGGTATTAAAAAGCTTGCTGCAGCACAAAAGAAAGCCTTAGACGCGTGAGTGTATCCATGCAAAAAACCAGTGCATCATTGCTATCTGGCCAGAAACTCGTTATAGCCAGCCATAACTCAGGCAAGGTTGCTGAAATCGCGGAAATGATTGCACCACTGCACATCCATGCCATTTCTGCCAGTGATGCCAATGTCATTGAACCGGAAGAAACCGGCATCACATTCGAAGAAAATGCCATTCTAAAAGCCAAGCATTGCATGAACGTAACCGGTCTTGCTTCACTGGCTGATGATTCCGGCCTTGTAGTTCCTGCCATCGGCGGCGCACCGGGCATATATTCCGCACGCTGGGCCGGGCCCAATAAAAATTTTGATGTAGCTTTTGATCGCATCCGTAATGAGCTGGGCAGCAAGCCCGCCAACGCTTATTTTATTTGCGTACTGGCGCTCTGCCTACCGGATGGCACTACAAAGACTTTTGAAGGACGCATTAACGGCACTCTGGTGTTCCCGCCACGTGGCGTGAATGGATTTGGCTATGACCCTATATTTATTCCGGAAGGCCATAAAGTAACCTTCGGCGAATTTGACCCGAATGAAAAGAATAAGATAAGCCACCGCTCACGCGCGTTTGCAAAATTTATGAATTTTCTACACAAGCATTGAAAGGAATAATTATGCGTTTTACCCGTCTTTTGCTCGCGCCACTCGCCCTCTGCATGGCAAGCCCTGCTTTTGCAGCCGATAATTACGAATTAGACAAATCGCACACGCGTATCCTGTTTTATGTAAACCACCTTGGCTTTTCCGATACCATTGGCGACATGACAAAATATGACGGTTCTTTCACGTTCGATGAAAAAGACCCATCAAAAAGCAGTGTGACCCTGTCCCTCGATCCCACAGGTATCCGCACCAGCAGCGAGGCATTGGACAAGCATCTGCAAAACGCCGATTTCTTCAATACAGAAAAATTTCCTAAAATCACCTTCACCAGCACTGCGGTAAAAGTAACCGGGGAAAATACCGGCGAAGTTACAGGCGACATGACACTGCTTGGCGTAACCAAGCCCGTAACGTTAAAGGTCACCTTCAATAAAGGTGATTACCACCCCTACACTAAGTCCTATGTGGCAGGATTTTCCGGCAGCACCAGTTTCAAGCGTTCCGACTTTGGCATGGCTTACGGCATACCTAACGTCTCCGACGAAGTGAAGCTGGAGTTTGAATTGGAAGGTATCAACCTTGACCGAAAAAAAGCTGAAGAAATCGCTAAATAGAGAAAGGGTTTTTCTGTGCGTTTATTTGCTGCAGTCGTAGCCGCCTGTTCGTTATTTGTCAGCAATCCGCTAAAAGCGGATACTTCATTTGCATCTTCTGAACAGGAAATCACCAAAGCAACACTTGTCAGCGAGCATAGTGCAATTACACCCGGGCAGCCGCTGCATGTGGGTGTATTGCTTGAGCCGCGCGAAGGCTGGCACACATACTGGGAAAACCCAGGTGACGCAGGTATGGCAAGCGATCTTGCATGGGCGCTTCCACAAGGATTCACTGCAAGCAAAATTGATTGGCCAGCTCCACACCGCGTCATGGAAGGCCCGCTGGTAACATTTTCCTACACGGGAAATATATTCCTTCCGGCCACTATTAATGTACCCGCTACTCTGGATAGCAACAGCAACCACACACTCCGCGTGCTGGCTACATGGCTTGTCTGCAAAGACATATGCATACCGGAATCCGCTCAGGTGGAAATCACGCTGCCGGTTGCGAATGGCCCGGTAACTCCCACCCCTGCAGCTCCATTATTTATTCAGCACCGCGCCAACGCCGTAACCCCATTGGCAACCACAGCAAGTTACAGCACGCGCAACACCGAGATAGACCTATTCATTACCCTGTCAGCACTTGGCAGTAACAGTATCCGCTCCGCCACGTTCTTTCCAAGGGAATCCGACATTATAAACTACACTGCCCCTTCATCCTTCAAACTTGACGGGGAAAGCCTGAATATCACCATGGGGCTTAAGGACAAAGCCCCTACAAAAGAGTTGTCTGGCATCCTCACCATTACTGCTTTGAGCGGACAGGATAAACATTTTGATGTCAGGCTTACTCCAGCAGTTTCCAAGATCGGTGCTACCGGAGCAGTCACTCGCGACAGCAGTACAAACAACAACTCCGGCAGCCTGCTGGTGTATATCGGTTTGGCAATCATGGGGGGGCTGATACTAAACCTTATGCCCTGCGTGCTGCCCGTTCTTTCCCTGAAAGCACTGGCGATTGCAAAAAAGGCAGGAGAGTCTCCTGCGGCGGTGCGAAAATTGGGTCTGGCCTACACAGCAGGTGTCCTTTATTCATTCGCGGTAATAGCACTTTTGCTGATTGCGCTTCGCAACAGCGGCGAGGCCATCGGCTGGGGTTACCAGATGCAGTCGCCCGCCTTTGTCGGCTTCCTGATTTACCTGCTGTTCTTTGTAGGTTTGAATCTTTCCGGCCTGTTTGAAATGCCGGTGTTGTTTGGAAATACTTCCATGCGCGCAAACGACGCTACCGCCAGCGGAAGCTTCTTTACCGGCGTGCTAGCAACTGCTGTAGCCACGCCTTGCACTGCACCCTTCATGGCTTCTGCCGTAGGTGCGGCACTGACCATGCCAACATTGCATGCTCTGCTGATATTTGAAAGCCTCGGCCTCGGGCTTGCGCTGCCATTCCTGCTTATCAGCTTCTTCCCCTCAATGCTGAAAATGCTTCCCAAACCCGGCGCATGGATGGAAGGATTGAAACAATTCCTTGCCTTCCCCATGTACGCATCAGTTATCTGGCTGCTCTGGGTACTGACGCTGCAAACCAGCGCCGGCGGCATGGCCATCGCCCTTAGCGGCATGCTGTGCATCGTGGTGATTATCTGGCTACGTTCGTGTTTCAACCGTGAAAGCCGTGTCAGCACTGTAATAGCACTGCTTTCCTATGCATTAGTATTTGCCAGCACGCTTTTCGCGCTTGAACGTATAGAGACGGCAAGGATGATGCCAGCATCACACATGTCAAACGGGCCAGAGGAAGTGGCATATTCAAAAGAAAAGCTTGCCGCGCTGCGCTCTGCAGGTAAACCCGTATTTGTGGATGCCACCGCCGCATGGTGCATCACCTGTCAGGTTAACGCCAAAGTAGCCATCCATACCGATAGAACCATGCAACTTTTTCGTGACAAGGGCATAACGCTGATGATAGCCGACTGGACGCGCCGCAACCCGGATATCACTGAATTACTGAGCAGTTTTGGTTATAAAGGCGTACCGCTCTATATTTATTACCCACCGCGGAACGCTCAGCCCGTAATATTGCCACAACTGCTAAGTGAGGATATAATTGGCAATGTTATTAATAAATAAATCCATAGCCTAGGGCTAATTACATGAAACCGGCACAGTATCTCATTCTCAGCATTAGTGTTTGCATATCACTCTTTCTAAAATTGGATGAGGCCTCTGCTGTGCAAGGTGTGTCATCCGCCGTTCAAAGCGGTGCGCAAAACATCAGCCAGAGCGCAGCTTCACAGATCAACCACATCAAAAAGCAGTTTGAGTATAATCCTGTCGGAAAACCGGCCCATTTGTTTACAAATGCTCAGACCGCTGAAGGTTTGACTGTAAATCTTGCCGATTTTGCAGGTAAAACTGTGGTGCTTGAGTGGCATAATCCAGAATGCCCTTATGTACAAAAACACTACAGCACAAACAACATGCAAAAATTGCAAACCTTTGCCCGTAGCGAGAAAGTTGTGTGGATCACGATTAATTCCAGCTCACCCCATAAAACCGGTTATATTGAAGCAAGAGATGCGTGGGATTATATATCCAACACAAATTCACGTGCGAATCACTATGTCATAGACCCTAATGGTGGCATAGGCATGGCTTATAATGCGCTGACAACTCCTAGTGTTGTTATTATCGATTCGGGCGGTAATGTTGCCTATTACGGCGCAATAGATGATAGGGCATCAAGCAATCCGGATGATGTACCTATCGCACGAAATTATGTTCAACAGGCCCTCAACAGCCTGTTACTTGGAATGCCGGCAAGTCCCTCTGCCACTATGCCCTATGGTTGTCCAGTCAAGTATCCGCTGGTACCAGACAATTAAGATGATTGCTTTTTAAGTCCCATGGCAGGCTTCACAGCCGCCACGCGCGATCGTTGGCTTTTGCGCAATGCAACGGGTTGATGTACGGGGGCATAAATCTGTTTCTCAGCCTCTACCAGCAATAGCCCTCCCAATATCGGGAATAAAAAGCTTCCCGACTTTTCAAACCAGCGCGCTAGCCCATACACAGTGGAGTAGGCCAGCGGAGGCATAAACAGCGCGGTATCAGAACGCATCACGGAAAAATCATGTTCGGACATCAGCTCGCGCATCTGTGTCATGCTGAACGGCCTGCCGGAACCAAAAGGGTTATTGGAGAAATGCGACCACAAGCCAAGACGGTTGGGAACCACCATCAGTATCCGCCCGCCGGGCGTCAGCACACGCCAAATTTCCGACATCATCAGCGCGAGCTGTTCGCTGTTTTCGACACTATGCACCATAAGAACACGGTTTACGCTGTTCTCCTGAAACGGCAATGCCACTTCATCGGTGATGCATACGCGGTTTGCACTGCCTGGCGGCCAGTATGCCGCTCCCTGATAAGCGGGCATGCACACCATAACCTGTCCGCCTTGCGCCAGGTAATAATCGAGATACGGGCTAGTGTAGCCTATCCCAAGCAGTGAGTCTCCCTTCAACTCCGGCCAAAGCTTTAGAATAGCGTGCATCGCCACACGACGTGCGGACTCACCGAACTTGGTGGTATAAAACTGCCGCAGTGTGACAACATCAGGTGAGAACATAGCAGAGGTCTATTGACTTTATTGAAGATCCTGACACAAAGATAACTCCCTATCCATCATGGAATCAAGTGGTGTTGCGCTCTTTTAGCCTGTTTCTTACAATTATTATACTGATTGGCGCTTTTTTCCTGCCATTTCAGCTCATTTCTGCGAGCGCGGCAAATGCTTCGGAAAATATCCGTAGCACATTCCGCTACATAGAACGCAAAGATTGGAACAACGCAATTGCACATGCAAAGAAAAGCGGCGAATCTGGCCTTGTCACGCTGGCAACCCATCAATACCTGCTGGATAACGACGCTGGCGCAAGCTTCAGCGAAATCATTAAATTCATCGAGTCTTACCCCGACTGGCCAGACCAGAAAAAGCTGCGCATCCGCGCTGAGATGTCATTAAAAGACGGACATGTCAGGGATCACGACCTTATCGCATGGTTTGACGATGAAACACCAATCACCGGCGTTGGTAAAATGGCGCTTGTTGAAGCCTATAAAGAAAGCAAAATGGGTTCTGATGATAAGATTGGCTACCTCGTGCGTGATGCATGGAGGAACGGCGATTTTGATGAAGATCAGGAGCGCAAAATACAATCAGAATACGGAAAATTACTGCGCGAAGACGATTACATTGGCCGCATCGACCGCCTGCTGTGGGAAGAAAAAACCAGCGCTGCCAAACGTATCATGAGTAAAGTACCCGGCAATCATCAAAAGCTTTTCAAAGCCAGAATAGACCTGATTGACAACAAAAGCGCAACGCTCAGTGTCGCACAGGTGCCATCATCACTGAAGCATGACGCGGGCCTAATCTATGACCGCATGCGCTACCGTATTAAACGTGATGACACCCAAGGCGTACGTGAAATGCTACTGCTGGCGCCCGAATATCCCCCCTACCCGCAAAAATGGTGGAAACCACGTGAATATCAGGTACACAAGGCTATTAACGACGGCGATTACGACACTGCACACAAGCTGTTAAAAAATCATGGCCAAGTGGACGGGCCGGAGTTGGCGGATGCCAAATGGTTGCTGGGCTGGCTGCAATGCGAATTCCTGAAAAAACCTAAAGAAGCGTATAATACGTTTTATGACATGTTCAAGCTGGTGCGTTTTCCGGTCAGCAAGGCTCGCGCGGCATACTGGGCAGCCCACGCATCTGAAAAAGCCGGTGACAAATCCACAGCCAGCAGCTGGTACAACACCGCCAGCGCCTACCCCACCACTTTTTATGGACAGGTCGCGGCCTTCAAGAAATTTGGCACCGCACCGCTTCATATTCCAGCCCCGCGCAATGTAAGCGATAGTGAACGCCGCACGTTTGAACGCAGCCACATCGGTCAGGCCATCAAACTCAGCCTCGAATATGACAAGCCGGAAATTGCCAGCAAGCTCATTAACCACGTTGCAGAAACCGCAGTAGAAGGAAAAGAGCATCAGGCGCTAATAGCCGCTGAAATGGGCAAAAAGAGCTATGCCTATACCGGTGTGCGCGGCGCGAAGAAGGCACTGCAGCAAAACATTGTATTGCTGAATGCAGGTTATCCTAATCCCAAAACTCCTTCAGACATAAAGATTGAACGCCCGCTGGTTTTGGCCATCACGCGGCAGGAAAGTGAATATGATCCACGTGCGCGCAGCCCGGCAAACGCAATGGGTCTGATGCAGCTGCTCAGCTCAACTGCAAAAGAAGTCGCGCGTAAAAATAAAATGAGCTTCTCCAAGGATAAGCTGTACGACCCAAGCTACAATATGACCTTAGGCGGCATGTATCTGGACAGCATGATTGATAATTACGATGGCTCGTACGTTATGGCGATTGCCGCCTACAATGCCGGCCCGGGTAATGTGCGTAGCTGGACCGGTAAATTCGGAACGCCCGGCCATAATGTTGACCGCGCTATCAACTGGATTGAAAGCATCCCGTTTGCAGAAACCCGCAACTATGTGCAGCGTGTGTTGGAAAACCTTCAGGTTTACCGCTATATCGAAGCAAACGGAAATCCGCCAAAACTGCTCATCGGTGAAGATTTAATTCGTTAGCAATTAGCGGCAATTGTATAAGTCATCATCCACGCAGCTAATAATCGACGGCTGGCGGTAACCAGAGTCATTTTCGCGCGACTGGTGCGCACGTGCTATAGCCGCATAGTCAAGATTGTCCCATTGGCTGTTCCTGTTACCGGAGCAGGCCACGATAGTTACAAGCAGCGCTATGCTTATAATCGGGTTAGACTTCATAATAGTTTTCAATTCTAGATACTTACACCGGCAACGGTTATCACATCCTTAACCTTTTAGCACACCTGCTTTACTCAAGGAATACCAAACTTACTATTAAAAACTTCAATGATTTATTTACTATTGCCTGCCATAGTTACTTGCGTTTTATAAACACTAACACGACCCTAGGGAGATATTATGGCCGCCACTGAGAAAAAGTCTGCAGCCCCCGCTTCAAAGCGTAACGCCACCTTGAGCGTTGATAGCAAAACCGTTGAATTTCCTATGTATGACGGTACGGAAGGCCCAAGCGTTATCGACATCAGCAAGCTGTACAGCGACACCGGCTATTTCACCTTTGATCCTGGATTTATGTCCACCGCCAGCTGTGAATCAAAGATCACCTTTATCGATGGTGACAAGGGTATCCTGCGTTACCGCGGTTACGATATCGACGTACTGGCTGAAAAGAGCGACTTCCTTGAGGTATCCTACTTGCTGCTGAATGGCGAACTGCCGAACGCTCAAGAGAGCAAGGAACATATCCGCAAAATTAAAAATCACACCATGGTGCATGAACAGTTGCACTTCCTTTATCGTGGTTTCCCACGCGCATCACACCCGATGGCCGTTATGGCAGGCGCAGCAGCATCGCTGGCCGCGTTTTATCATGACTCACTGGACGTAAACGATCCGGCACAGCGCGAGTTATCGGCATACCGCCTGATTGCCAAGATGCCGACACTGGCAGCCATGGCATTTAAATATTCAATCGGCATGCCATTTATCTATCCGCAGAATGAAATGAACTTTTCAGAAAACTTCCTGCATATGATGTTCGCCACCCCATGCGAAAAATACACCGTCAATCCCGTACTCGCACGCGCGATGGACAGGATTCTGACGCTCCACGCTGACCATGAGCAGAACGCATCGACATCGACCGTTCGCCTCGCCGGTTCATCAGGTGCTAATCCATTTGCGTGCATGAGCGCTGGTATTGCCTCTCTCTGGGGTCCAGCACATGGCGGTGCCAACGAAGCGGTTATCAACATGCTGCGCGAAATCGGCGATGTCAGCAAGATTCCTGACTTCATCAAGAAAGTAAAAGACAAAAGCTCCGGCATAAAGCTGATGGGCTTTGGACACCGCGTTTACAAGAACTACGACCCACGCGCTAAAGTGCTTCGCCAAACGCTTGAAGAGGTGCTGGGTGAACTCGGCAAGATTGATGAGCCATTGCTCAAAATTGCCATTGAGCTGGAGCGCATCGCGCTGTCGGACGAGTATTTCGTAGAGCGCAAGCTGTACCCGAACGTCGATTTTTACTCGGGCATCATTTACCGCGCTATGGGCATACCTTCTAAAATGTTCACCGTACTGTTCGCCGTTGCCCGTACCGCCGGCTGGATAGCACAATGGAAAGAAATGATGGAAGATCCGAAAAACAAGATTGGACGTCCACGCCAGCTCTACCTGGGCGCACAGCAGCGCAGTTTTATCCCTCTGGAAAAACGCTAGAATATGAGGGAGCTAGCTATCCCCTTCATAAATAAGCTGTAATTTATTCCGGACGTGATATAATGTTGCTTGTCCAAAATATTATTAAGGGAGCTTTGTATGGAAAATAAACCCTCGTCTGGCTGTGGTATGAAAAGCTGCCAAACCCTTATGTGGTGGATGACCCTTATTGTCGCTGTCCTTGCCGTACCTGCGTTTGGTGCAATCGTGGCTACCCTGAGCTTTACCCATGGCGCGGTACAGATACTTGTTTTCATAGTAGCCTGCTGGTTCTGTACCTATCTGGGCATGAAGCTGATGCACGCACCGCATATGAACGATAAAATCGGCCACAAGAAAGACTAACTCTAACCAAAGCTTATGCCAGCCGTTATTCCATCCTATCAGGAGATGTCCGGGCGCGCAGACTTTGCAACGTTGCCTGACGCTGATGCATATACAAAAATCGCCGGCACCATGAAATCTGTTGATTTCGATGGTAAAAACTACATGATCAGCCACAATAAATCTGCAGGTTTTTATGTACTGCAAAACACAGCAACCTTCCTGGATGACAGCGCATCCAAACAAGCTCAGGGATGGATAGATGATGAATGGAAAATCCATGCCTCGCTGGCAAGAGTTGCTGCCGTTCCTGATATGGCCGATGCATCGCAGGTAACAGGAAATATTGAAAAGGCATGGGACGCTGCCGTACCGATATTAATGAAATATGGTGTGAATCAGGCCAAGTTTATTGATGCGGATCATGCCGTGGCCGGATTTAAGAACGAAGCAAGGAATCCCGACCCGGAACAAAGCAAGAAAACCTTGACCATTTACTACGGACCGCATGATCACCTAAACCCTGACATGTGGAGTAAGATGCTAAGCGAAATTGAGACGGCATGGCAAAAAGCAGGGGTTAAATCAGGTGACGAAATAAAAGGCGATAAACCCATCGCAGAAAGCGCCTATTTCCACAGCAGCAGGGGGCGAAAAGAAGGAAAGCGTGTGTCTGCCTCAGACCGCAACGACGATTTCCTGAACAATGGACCGTTTGATGATGTCGTTATCTCCGCTGAACAAAAAGGCGGCTTCCTTGGAGATATCCTGAATAGGAAAACGCAGCCCTCAAGGCCACGGCAAATATAACCCGAATTATCCTACGAGGAAATTTACCCGACGAGCTGCAACAATACTGGGGAGAGCTGGTTTGTCTGTGCGACAACCGCGTTCAGTGCGTTCTGTTGCACATCCGCCGACGGGCTGGTGAAATCAGCCGATTCAAGCACAGACTGGGAAGCCAGCTGGTTTGCCAGCACGGAATCCACGTTTGCGGCCGCAACATCCAGCACCTGCTGGAAAGAACCAATCGTTGCGCGTACACCTGCAATTTGTTCAGCCGCACTATTTATTGCGCTAAGGGCGCTGGCAGCACTGCCGGACGACAGAATATCCAGGTTTTGGCCATTGAAAAGACCATTGCTGGTCAGATCCGCAATCGAAAGATCAGCGGCGGAGGTATCCCCCTCACCTGCAATCACCTGCTCGAGCGAAATAGCACCTTCACCGCTCAGCGATCCATCAAGCAGCGAGCGGCCATTGAAATTAGAACCACGCGCCAACGAATCAATCTGCTGCACCAGTTGCTGGAACTGCGCGTTCAGCTGCGCACGGTTATCATCGTTAAGCACGCCGGAGCTGGCCTGCTGTGCCAATGACTGAAGCTGGCCAATGGTGGACTGTAACTGTGAAACGCCGCTATCCGCAACCTGCGACAGGCTGAGTGCCTGTACGATATTACCTGATGCCTGACGAATTTCTGCGTTCTGCGCCTGCAGTTGGGCTACAGCAGACAGGCTTGCAATTGAATCAGTGCTTGGAAAAAGTCCGGGCAACCCGACAAGCCTTGCGATCGCGGCCTGAACACGTGAATTTATGTTTTTCGTTGCCTGTAGCTGGGTACTTGCAACACTGGGAAGTGATGAAATACTCGTCATATATTCCTCCTGAATGTACCAATGTGAATTGTTTCACACCGGTCGAGCACTACATGGCTCTAGCATTACGATGACGTAACTATAAAATTATTCTACTACGAGTATAGGCTTTAATTAACGATTAATCAATGGCTTCCTGTAGTCCAAGCAGGTTTTGGGCAAAATCCGTTGCAGAAAAATCACTTATGTCTTCGATGCCCTCACCTATCCCAATGTAATGTATTGGTATTTTCTCCTGCTTGGCCAGCGCCACCACAATGCCGCCCTTGGCTGTGCCGTCCAGTTTGGTAATGACTAACCCATTGATTTGTGCCAGCTCCTTAAAAGCCTGTACCTGAGACAGGGCGTTCTGCCCGGTGGTGGCATCGAGTACCTGAAGTGTGTGGTGAGGGGCTTCAGGGTCTATTTTCTTGAGAACTTTAGATATTTTCTGGAGTTCTGCCATCAGGTTCGCCTTGTTCTGCAACCTGCCCGCCGTATCAATCAGGAGTACGTCTGCACCGGCCGCCTTGGCCTGCTCATAGGCACGGAAGGCAACGCTGGCAGGGTCGGCCTCAAACTCGCCGGTAATGACCGGTATATTCGCCCGCTGCCCCCAGACCTGCAACTGCTCCACCGCCGCCGCACGGAAGGTGTCGGCGGCTGCAAGCATCACTTTCAGCCCCTGCTGGCGGTACTGGCTGGCCAGCTTGCCGATGGTCGTGGTTTTGCCATTGCCGTTCACGCCCACCATCATAATCACCGATGGCTTGCGCGACGCGTCAAGCACCAGCGGCTTTGCATATGGTTCAAGGATTGCAGCAATCTGCGCAGCAAGAAACTGGCGCACCTCATCGGGCGCAATCTGTTTGTCAAAACGCTGCTTTGCCAACGCTGCCGACAATTCGCTGGCAACCGATGCGCCAAGGTCGGATTCAATCAGCAGTTCTTCCAACGACTCAATCGAATCATTATCCAGTTTTGCCTTGGTGAAAATGCCCGTAATGCCGCCCGCCAGTTTGCCGGACGTTTTGCCCAGCCCCTGTTTAAGTCGTGAAAGCCAGCCTGTTTTAGGCGCTACAGAACTCATGCCACCATCCCGTAAAGCTTGCTGGCATCTGCGGCATTTACCGCCGCCGTTATCACACGCCCCGGCTCGCACGGATGGCTAAGCTCCATGAGTGCAAAATGCTCGGTGCGGCCCAACCGCTCTTTTTCAACGACTACGCTGGCTGTCTTGCCCACTTGCGAACCAAGATATTTTTGCAGCTGGCGCTCGCCCGCTTCACGCAGGCGGCTAGCGCGTTCCTTGCGCAAATTACCCGCCACTTGCGGCATTTTAGCGGCAGGCGTGCCAGGACGCGGCGAGAACGGAAACACATGTAAATAAATAATTCCCGCCTCATCCACGATGTCGAGCGTGTTTTTAAACATCTCTTCCGTTTCTGTCGGGAAACCCGCGATGATGTCTGCGCCAAACACAACATCAGGCCGCAAGTCACGCACGCGGTTGCAGAAATCGATAGCATCCTTGCGCAAATGACGGCGCTTTATGCGCTTGAGAATCATATCGTCACCTGCCTGCAAACTGACATGCAGGTGTGGCATCAGGCGCGGTTCTTCCGCAATCAGGCGGTATAAATCATCATCTACTTCCACCGCATCGATGGAAGAAAGTCGCAGGCGTTTTAAATCCGGCACAAGCGCCAGCAGGCGTTTCATCATTTGCCCCAGCGTCGGCTTGCCCGGTAAATCCTTGCCGTAATCGCTTATGTCCACGCCGGTAACCACCACTTCGCTGTAACCGGATTCCACCAGCTTACGCACTTGTGCCACGATATCGCCCATCGGCACCGAGCGGCTGTTGCCTCGGCCATAAGGGATAATGCAAAACGTGCAGCGGTGGTCGCAGCCGTTCTGCACCTGCACGAATGCGCGCGCCCTGCCCTCGAACGACGTCACCATATGCGCCGCAGTTTCCTTAAGTGACATGATGTCGTTGACCAGTGCTTTTTCTGTATTTTCCAGCACAAACTGGTAGCCGCTTTTTTCCAGCTTTTCCTGGTTGCCGATTACTTTATCCACCTCGTCCATCTGCGCGTACATGTCGGGATGCACCTGTGCCGAGCAACCGGTGACAATAATTTTTGCATTCGGGTTTTCTTTACGCGCGCGGCGAATGGCCTGTCGCACCTGCCGTTCCGCTTCCGAGGTCACCGCACAACTATTGAAGATAATGGCGTTCTCCAGCCCAGCCGCCGTCGCCTGTTGACGAATAACTTCGCCCTCATAGCTGTTCAGGCGGCAACCGAAATTGACGACATCAATGCTACCGCTGCGCACAGTTTGCTGCTGCCCGCCCTCTTCATGTTCATGTTTATGATTGCAGTCTTTACCCGACATCGAGTACCCCGATAAAACTTGCGGCCACGGGGCCAGTTTTGAATACGCGGTTGGCTTTCTGATCCCATTCGATCTCAAGCACACCGCCAGGCAGTTGAACCGCCGCCTTACCGGAAAGCAGTCCGCGCTGCGTCAGCCCAACAAGGGTGGCACATGCCGCCGTGCCACAAGCAAGCGTCTCTCCTGCCCCGCGTTCCCATACGCGCAATTTAACATGTGTATCATCTATAACCTGCGCGAAGCTTACATTCGTGCGCTTGGGGAATAATTCGTGATGTTCGAGCCTCGGCCCCAAATCATGCACCGGCGCGTCTTCCACGTCATCCACGGTGAATACAAGATGTGGGTTTCCCATGCTCACAGCCAGCGGGTCAGAAAGCCCCCTGTCTTTGATATCCAAATGCAGGGTGTCGCATTCTTCGCTCAGCGGTATTTCCTGCCAAGCAAATTTCGGTTCGCCCATATTCACGCGCACTTTTTTGTTACCTGCACGGCTGCAATGCAACATTCCCGCGTTGGTTTCCACTATCACATCATCCTGCTTGGATTCTTCCATTACCAGCCATGCCACACAGCGCGTTGCGTTGCCGCACGCATCCACCTGTGTGCCGTCGGCATTATAAATGCGCATGAATACATCAGCTTTTTTAGAAGGCTCGATAATAATTATCTGGTCACAGCCCACTCCTGTGCGACGGTGTGCAATGACTTCCAGCTGTTCCGGCGTAAACCGCACCATGTCTGCGCGCACGTCAAACACGACGAAATCATTTCCTGCACCATGCATTTTTACAAAAGGAAGGGACATCTCAGATAACTCTACCAGCCCCTACCGTCACGTTCGCGGTCACTCTCTTCGCGCTCACGCGCCTGACGCTCACGCTCATCACGCTCTTCCTGAATGCGAAGAAGCCATTCACGTCTTTTTTCATCTTCGTCTGCATTTTGGAAAGCGCCCAACTCAGCGTTTTCCTTGGTATTTACATTAGCAACCAAATCAATACCCGCACCTACCACAAACCCTGCAACAGCACCCTTAAGCATACGCCCACCTTTAGAGCTGTCCTTCGCAACCTGCCGCTGGCGACCCTGAAAATCGAACAACTGCTGGTGTTTTGGCTTTTCGTCCTCGCCGGTCGCAGCGCCAATCCCGCCGCCAATTACTGCGCCGATAACCGCTTTCATAAAACCGCGCCTGCTCTGCATTGCCATATTGTGAACCACTAACTACGGGCTGTTTTCAAAGAGCGCGTATTTTACACATTTCTGCCAAATTAACAACGACTTGTGCAATTCGTCTTCAGTCATAACCCACTGTATTTAGAAAACAATATTTAGACGTTGTGAATGATTTTAAAATATACATATATTTCAGTAATTTATTTATTGTGCATTGCAGCATTTTTTGATATTATAATGCTAGGTTAAAAGGTTAGCTTTTAGCCATTATGTGAGGAAATGAAGTGTATGTTTAACAAAGTAACATTGTTTCTGGTCATCATTGGCGCCGTAAATATGGGCGTAGCCAGTTGGTCAGGGGTGAATATTCTTAGCACCGTTTTTGGTGATTTAAGCACCGCTGTCAGCGCGTTGATCGGCTTATCCGGTGTCTATATGCTGCTGGATAATTATACTACATTGCTGAAGCACTCATAATGTGTAGCAGCAAGTAAATCTCCATTTAAATTCAATTGGCCCCGCTCTTAAATCCTAAAGAGCGGGGTTTTTTCATGCTAAAAGGGGCCAAAAGGGGTTTGTTGTCTTGTGTTAACCAATTTACGCCTGCTATAGTTTTGCAGCTCTGGGAGGAGTGATATGGCAAAGCTCGTAGAAGCAAGCACTGAAGTGCTAAAGACACTGATAGGCGCAGCACAGCGTAAGGCAAAACATTTGGGCAGCTGGTACGCGCTCAATGATCCGGACTACGACCCGTCCGAAAAATTTGAAACTTTTAAATCACAAAAAATTGCTGATGATGTTGCGCTCGAACGCGCGCTGGATGAATTCAAGCATTCGCTTTCCGATAAATCGCGCCGCCTGCGCCGCAAATGGAAGAAGCTGGAAGCATCGCCCGAAATGTTCGACGAGCCGGACATTATTGAGGCAAAACGTGCATACGAAAATTCACTCACCGATGAGCAATGCGAGAAAGAAGCAAAAATCCTCAAGATGTTTGATAACCGCAAAACTAACCGCGTTGTCAAACTGGTGTTTAAAGGTATGGAAAATGCAGGCAGCACCGAAAAAATCCTGCGCACGCTGCATTCATCCGTAACAGCGCCAATTAGTGATATGCATAAGCAGGCAGGCTTAGTGAATTCTATAGAAGCGGTCATCAGACGCGTCACCGATATTCTCGAAAGCCAGTACCCAGGAAAATCTACACCCATATCCATGCTCATGACAGATTCTGATGATAACAAATGGCAGATGTTCCCCTCCGGCACCGGCTCTGAAAAAGGCTTCGAGTTATCACGGCTGCTCGACATCATGGAAGTGACCGTGGCCGGCGAACTGGCAGATCCCGCACCATGGCAGCGCGTGAACACCAAGGTTCGTGGCATATTGCAACCTGCCTTTTGCGTAGAGGGGAAACATTTTGACTATACCAACATGCACGCATGCGTGGCGGCTGGCCTGCGCAAGCTTCCCGGCATGGAAAAGAAAATAGTACCCCTGTATAAAATTGACGGCGTGGCCGTGAATGAAACCATGTACAAAGCAGAGGTAAAGCGCAGGCAGGATGACGTGGGCTGGCCACCTCTGGATGCCGACTACTCAGGCCTGACCCACGGCACCATGTTCATCGGGCCGGAAGCAGAGGCAGTTATCAGGGAATATTTCGGCACCGACCTACACAGGGTCAAGACGCCGGAAAGACGCGCACGCTGAACTGTTAGCTATCTAATGGTTTCTTTATCTTTGGCCTGCCCGCCAGATTGCATAACGCGATCCGCCCATGAGCCGACGTCTTTGCTCCATTTAAAGTAATCATCCGGCTTGAACGCAGGGTTAAATTTGTTCATATTCGAAAGTGTGGCCGTGGCCTTGGCCTGATTTTTTATCAACGTAAAAATCGTTTCCCTGTCTTCCGCCGATAATGGCTTGACGCTGTCATAGCCTTTCAGAAAAGCTTCCGCTTTCTCATAAAATATCTTTGCATTTACACCATCTTCTTTCCATGGAGTGGTGCTGCCCCAGGTCATGGCCACCGCGACATCCTGAAAGGGAATACCACGCCCCGCTGATTCTATATCTATCAGTGTCACCTGCCCGTTTTCGCCAACAATCATGTTACCAGGGTGTGCATCACGATGCACAAGGCCAGATTTCAATCGTTTTGTTGGCATGTCATACGCCACTTCGCGCAGATCTTTTGCCGATTGCATGATGCTTCCAAGCATCGGCTTGTCGTCACGCAGCCAATTTTTCACTTCGTTTTTTTCAGCAGCATCTGCCATGCGCAACAGTTCTGCGCCAGCGCGCCAGCTTGCTGATTCATGGTTTGGATCTATGTGATGATCGTGGAAAAATTGCTCACTCAATGTATGTGTCTTGGCCAGCGCCTTCCCAAACGCTTCCATATCCGCTTCCGTAAGGTCTATGAACGAATTGCTTTTTCCCTTCACAAATTCACTTACGACAAATTTATCGCCTGATGGCAACTCACCAATGCCACCCACTGGCCGCGCCACTGGCGCACCGTTTTCATAAAAATAATGATGAAGCTTATGCATATCTTCTGAAGCAGAGGCATGCGCCGTACTGATTGAAACAACATATGCGCCATGGTCGGTGGAAATTTTATGGGTAGAACGCCGCGCCCCGCCTGAAAGCTTTTCAGGTTCGCCTGCCAATGAAACGGGCCTTTTCTCCGCATCGCTTATATGGCGGAGAATAGCGCTTATTTGGGATGGCAGTAGCTTATCTGTCATCCGCTACAATATCACGCGCGAACATTAACCATTGTTAAGTTTTAATGAAAAACACAGAAAATAAAATATCCAGACAAATTCAATCGCCTATCCATTGCACCTTATAAAGGTCAAAGCGCCGATCCTTCATATTTCGTACAGTACCCTCATTACGCGAAAGCATAAGGTTTTCAGGGCGCAGGTCTGCAAAACAAACCATTTCTACATTAGGATCTGCCATCGTCGCAATTCCATCGCGCGTGAAGTTAAAGTCACACGGGGTAAGTATGCCACTCTGCGCGTAATGAATATCCATGTTCTCAACGTCAGGAAGGTTACCTACCACACCCGACATCACGACAAACATCTGGTTTTCAACCGCACGCGCCTGACAGCAATAGCGAACGCGCATATAGCCTTGCCGTTCGTCAGTACAGAATGGAACGAAAAGGAATAGCGCGCCCTGATCTGCCAGATGCCGTGCAAGCTCTGGGAACTCGGCATCATAACAAATCAGCACACCTATAGGACCGCAATCTGTGGGGATAACATCCAGCTGCTTTCCTCCTTTGATGTTCCACCAGAAACGCTCATTAGGAGTCGGATGTATCTTGGTCTGTGAATAGACCGAACCGTCACGAAGGAAAATATAAGAAATATTATAAATATCGTCACCACGACGAGTGGGGTGTGAGCCGGCAATGATGTTTACATTGCGGCGTATTGCCTGCTGCTCCATGAAGGCGATGAAACGGTCTGTATAAGAGGTCAGCCACTCAATAGATTGTGCAGGATTTAATTTTTCTTTGTGCGCGGAAAGCAAAGGCACTGTAAGCATTTCTGGAAACAATACAAAATCCGACTTGTAATCAGATGCCACCTCTATGAAGTAAGACAATTGTTGCTCAAACTCATCCTCAGATTTTACTTTACGAACCTGAAACTGTACGGACGCAATGCGCACGGTTTTCGGAAGTCGGGATATATTCTTTAACGCTAGTGTTCCTTTACTATCTGCTATAAGCGGATTGCGCCAAAGCAAGTGTGCGGCATACCCCGCAGACTCCTTGTCATGCCTCAGATAGTCCGGCAATATACCTATCAGTTCAAATCCATTGGCAAGCTGGAAGGTAAGTACGGGGTCACGTAATTTCTTGGATTTTACCAGATCTACATATTGTTCGATTGTTTGGACTTTCTTTCGGCGCTTGGCAAACCCCGGAAGCCTGCCGCCAAAGATAATGCCTTTAAGCTTCAGGCTCTGGCAAAGCTTTTTCCTGACGCTGTATAGGCGCTGCCCGATACGCAGGGAACGATGCTCCGGATCCACGCACACTTCCATGCCATATAGATGGCTGCCATTTTCATCATGACGCGAGGCATAACCATGCCCGGTAATTTCACGCCAAGTATGAGGCCTAAGTGCCGTATCCCCAATAATGAATGTCGCACAATAACCAATAACCTTCCCTTCATATTCAGCAATAAATTGCCCTTCGGGAAATGTATTGATATGGCCACGGATATGTTCCTGCTGAAAACTATGCTCGCCATACACGCGCTGGCTAAGCCCTGCGACAGCCGCAGCGTCCATCAAACTTGCATTACGAATAATAATTTTGGCGTCAGAAAGTTTGCGCATTTTCCTCAATCAATGATTGCTTACCAACTATAATTGATAACACGCAAATCAGATTGGGCAATTACAAATGCCACATTCTGCGGAATATGAATTTAATCTAGTAAACAGAAATTTTACCAGCGTGCAGCAGCAGGCATTTCCTTGGCTTCAAATTTGATGCTTTGCATCAGCGCCGTAGCGAGATCGCGCAATGTAATATCTTTGCCATCAAGTTTAGAGAATGTATCCTTGGCCTTGCGTGCATCCAATGTGCCTGCGCTGCCTTGCAGCCCTGCCCATGGGGAAGGTGTGAAGGCATACAGAAATGCTTGCTTGTCGCCTTTTGGGAAACCATCCGCGAGTTTTTCTGGTAAATATGCGCCATGTGACGGCATATGAAATTCTGTCATCACGCCAAAAGACTGAAGCAGACGCTCGGTTGCTTGACGCACTTCTTTATCTTCTCCCGCAGGGCGGATGTATATCATCCCGCTTTCTACTGCGACTTTTCCTACCGGTGAGTTCTCGGTTATCATAACCCCTCCCGCCAGTCTAAGCTGGCTTACAAGGTCATTATGCGCGCAAAGATTTACCTTTGGGTTAACTATCAGCTGTATTTACTTAAAATGCGAATTTTTAACATAATACAATAGACTATATTGAAACGCTTTTAAGCAAAATCCGACCAGCGGCCATACTGCGACATGAAGGCTTCAAAGTCCGGACTGCTCATCTCATCCCGCGCCGGTTGTTTCTGCTGGCGCGGCGTATTGGTACGCTCAACGATTTTGAGCATACGCTGCGGGTGTTTCTTTTCAAACCATGCCTGCACACTGCCGTGGCTGGCTTGCTTTTTTACTGCGCTTGAACGCATAACTAGCTCCTTTTGGACTCTCTAGTGTTTAGGGAGGCGCACTATAGCAAAAATGAGTTAAAATGACAAGGCACGTAGTCAAAGACAAAAAACACCATATCAATCAGTTGATTGTTATTTACGGGATAGGTCCCTATTCATCAGAACACGGCTCATAATAACAGCCATGGCCAACTCACGCATACTTACCAGCCGGTTATTCAGCTTAATAAAATTATCCTTCAACTTGCGGGGGTCCAGTTCCCCTTTCGGGCCGCTTTCAATTTTCAGCGGCTTGGGATCGAACTCATATATAAATGCATCTGGATTCTGCATCGGGAAACCGTCCATCAATTTTGCAGGAATGGTTGCGCCCTTGGATGGAAAGAGCAGCATTGGCCGCGCACCATAGTCATGGAACAGGCTTTCGGTCATTTCCTGTGTCGGCTTGTCAAACACCGCAGGCCGCAGATAGATTTTTTTGCCGTCGAAATAGACAATGCCGGCCGGCCGATCGTCGTTGTAGTCATAGCTCATAATTGTCCCTTTGAAGAAACGCATCGTACATGGCTAACGCTAAAATTTAATTAAGCTAAACAAACAAAAAAGCCCCCGCATTGCGGAGGCTTTTTTAATGTTCGGTTGTGTGTGAGCATCTATGCACAGGTGACGAGGTGTCATGTAAGATGATTTGTTTAACGTCAGAGGTTCAGAATAATTCCAAACATGCGTAATAAACAAAATCCTTAGAAAGGAGGTAATCCAGCCGCAGGTTCCCCTACGGCTACCTTGTTACGACTTCACCCCAGTCATTGACCCTACCGTGGACGGCTGCCAGATTAGCGCACCGGCTTAAGGTAGAACCAACTCCCATGGTGTGACGGGCGGTGTGTACAAGACCCGGGAACGTATTCACCGTAGCGTGCTGATCTACGATTACTAGCGATTCC